>NZ_CADIKO010000003.1:0-1216077 GCF_902859965.1 Achromobacter aegrifaciens | reverse complement strand
TCTTAGCAGCTATCGAAATATCAGGGTTAACCCTAATTTTTCGGCAACTGCCAAGCCCAAGACTATAACACGATTTTTGCAGATTGTGCAACTGGCTTTTGCCTAACTTGCTGCAATCCTTGCAATAACCGCGGGGCATTCATTTCTGACTGCTTTGCGGCAGACCTGGCTCGAATCCTCTTGCCCGACCTGTTGTGCTTGCTTGGCTTCGCGGTTCAAAACTGTCCGAACTGCGAAGGAGCGAGACTATAGCACAGTTTTTTCGCGTGGCGCAAAAAGGCCGATCCCCCTGCTTGTTCAGCGGCTGCCCCGGTCCCCTCCCCTATATATAGTGGTGATTCCCGCGGTTGCCCCATATAGATAGTTGTCTTGTCCGCCTTGCCCTACGTTTACTATTCGCCTGTACGCCGCACCTTACTGGAGACGAACACGCTATGCCCCCAGCCATCGCCCTGAGCGAAGATATCCTGATCAATGTCACCCCCTTCGAAACCCGCGTTGCGCTGGTGGAACAAGGGTCGGTACAGGAGCTGCACGTAGAACGCAGCATCCAGCGGGGCCATGTCGGCAATATCTATCTGGGGCGGGTCGTCCGTGTACTGCCGGGCATGCAGAGCGCTTTCATCGATATCGGACTGGAGCGCGCGGCTTTCATCCACATCGCAGACCTGCGCGAGAACCGGGGCGAAAGAAGCCAGGGGCTGACTCCCACCCCGATCGAAAAGCTGCTGTTCGAGGGACAGACCATCATGGTTCAGGTGGTCAAGGATCCCCTGGGCACCAAGGGCGCACGACTTTCCACCCAGATCAGCATGGCGGGCCGGATGCTGGTTTACCTGCCGCACGATCCGCATATCGGCATTTCGCAGAAGATCGACGACGAATCCGAACGCATCCAGCTACGCGAACGCCTGCAAGCCTTGATGCCGGCAGAGGAAAAAGGCGGCTTCATCGTCCGCACGCAGGCCGAAGGCGCCAATGACGAGGAGCTGACGGCCGATCTGGAGTATCTGCGTAAATTGTGGACCAGCGTCCAGGCGGCGGCGCGCACCCAGCCGGCCCCCGCCCTGCTGCACCAGGATCTGACCCTGGCGCAGCGCGTGCTGCGCGACATGGTGGGCCCGAACACCGGAACCATTCTTGTGGATTCCCGCACGACCAGTGCCGCGATGCTGGAATGGGCGCGCATCTATACGCCCTCGGTCGTGGGCCGCATCCAGCACTACAGCGGGGAGCGCCCCCTGTTCGACACCGCCAATGTGGACGATGAGATTGCCCGGGCGCTCTCTCGACGAGTGGACCTGAAGTCGGGCGGCTATCTCATCATCGACCAGACCGAGGCGCTGACCACGGTCGACGTCAATACCGGCGGCTTCGTGGGCGGCCGCAATTTCGACGACACCATCTTCAAGACCAACCTGGAAGCGGCCCAGGCCATTGCGCGCCAGCTGCGGCTGCGCAACCTGGGCGGCATCGTCATCCTGGACTTCATCGACATGGAGGAACAGGAGCACCGCGAAACGGTGTTGGCCGAACTGAAGAAGGCGCTGTCGCGCGACCGCACCCGCATGACGGTCAACGGCTTTACACAACTGGGGCTGGTGGAAATGACGCGCAAGCGCACCCGCGACTCGCTGGCGCATCAGCTATGCGAGCCCTGCCCCATGTGCGAGGCGCGCGGCAATGTGCGTACGCCGCGTACCGTCTGCTATGAAATCCTGCGCGAGATCCTGCGCGAGGCGCGGCAATTCAATCCCAAGGAATTCCGCATCCTCGCCTCGCAAGAGGTGGTTGACCTGTTCCTGGAAGAAGAAAGCCAGCATCTGGCGATGCTGGGCGACTTCGTGGGCAAGCGCATTTCGCTGGAAGTGGAAGGCGCGTACTCTCAAGAGCAGTACGACATCATCCTGGTCTGATTTCAGGAAATCCTGTCCGTGGTCCCGACGAATTCCAGGGGGCAATAAAAGCCCCCGTGGAACTGGGCCGCGATGGGATCCTCGGGGATGTTCTGAGCCAGGATTTCCGGGGCGAACACTTCGGAATCGTCCTGCGGCGCGTAGCCCAGGAATTTCGCGTTGGAATTGTCCCAGCGGTTGCGCAGGTTGTTCGACACCCCGTAGACCACCGTGAAATGGTAGGACGCATGCTCGACGCAGCGCGCTGCCAGTTGCGCCATGTCGCGGTGGCTGATCCAGGTCAACAGCTGGCGGGCCTCGCTCGGGCGGTCGGGCGTACGAAACGTCCCGATCCGCAGGCAGGCGACAGACATGCCGTACTTGTCGGCATACATCCGGCCCAGGCCCTCGCCGAACACCTTCGAGACGCCATACAGCGAGTCGGGACGGGGCTGCACGGTGTCATCGAGGAATTTTTCCCGGCGGTGATAGCCGATAGCGTGGTTCGAGCTGGCGAACACCACCCGGCGCACGTTCTGGCGCCGGGCCGCCTCGAATACGTTGTAGCAGCCCTCGATATTCATCGGCAGGATTTTTTCCCAGACATCGGCGCCGGGTATGCCGGCCAGATGGATGACGCAATCAATACCCTCCATGCAGCGTTCCAGGGACTCGATGTCCCGGACGTCCATCGTGCAGATTTCCTCGCCGGCTTGCGCCGGTTCCTGCGGCGCAATGTCAGCCAGGCGCAGCAAGGCATAGCGGCCGCGCAAGTGAGTACGCAGGCAAAGGCCGATGTTGCCGGCCGCTCCGGTAATCAGCACGCGCAGGTTTTCGGGTTGGTTGAAGGGTGTCATCAATCTGTCCAGTTTCTCTTGAGTATGAAAGCGCCGGGGCCGATGCCGTTTGCGCCGGTTACTGCTTCTGCTTGGCGGCGATCACGGCGTCGTAGAGCGCCTGCCCGTTGGGGGCTTCGCCGACGAGCTTTTTCACGACCGGCCGCGTGGCCTGCACCAGCGAATCGAGATTGCTGGGATAGACAATGGACACACCCCTTGCCTGCATCGTTTTCATACCCTCGTCGTAGACCTTCTTGTAATAGTCGCGCGCGTAGGCCATGGCCTCGTCCGCCGACTCCTTGATCATTTTCTGTTCCGCGGGCGAGAAGCGGTCCCAGCGGTCCTTGGACATGAGCAGCAGCGCCGGATGGATGTTCACGTGCGTCATGTTGAAGTACTTGGAGACTTCGATGAATTTATCCGAGACGAACTGGTCCGGCGTCGTCTCGCCGCCATCGAGCACTTTCTGTTGCAGGGCCAGATACAGCTCCGAGTACGCCATGGGAGTGGCTTGCGCCCCCAGGGCCTTGTAGCTTTCCACATAACCCGGCGACTGGATGACGCGGATCTTCATGCCTTTCAGGTCTTCGGCCGAATTGACGGGCCGGTTGCCGAAGACGTTGCGTTCGATCGCCGAAAACCAGCCCAAGCCAACCAGGCCGTATTTGGGCAGGACTTCCATGAATTTGTCGCCGGCCGGCCCGTTGAGGATCTGATTGGCCTGCTCGACGCTGTCGAACAGGAACGGCGAATCAAAGACCAGGAATTCCTTGACGATGCCATTCAGTGTCGGCTGGCCCGTGATGACCAGGTCGGTAGCACCCGCTACCGCGCCCTGGATCATGGTCAGTTCGCCGCCCAGCTGCGAATGCGGGAACACGGAAATCGTGATCTTCCCGTTCGATTTCGCCTTCAGCACTTCGGCGAATTTCTGCGCTCCCACGTGAAAAGGGCTGTCCGTCGTGAGCGTATGCCCGACGTCCATGTTCAACGCGTGCGACGGCGCAGAAAACATGAGGGCGCTCAGGACGCCGGCGCCAAACATCTTCTTGAATAGCTTCACTTCCATCTCCTCGGTTTTCCAGCCGCCCGGAAGACACTGTCCTCGGGCAGCCGATCTAGTTTTTATAAGAAAAAGGTACTAATGGCGGGCACGTAAGAAATAATCAGGACGTCGAGCACCAGGACGGCGAGGAAGATGACCAGATACTTCGCCAACTGGTGCATTTTCAATTGGGCGACTTCACACACCACGAACAGGTTCACACCGACCGGAGGCGTCACCATGCCGACCGCCAGGTTGGTGATGACGATCATGCCGAAGTGGATGGGATCGATGCCGAAAGCCACGCTGATGGGCGCCAGGATGGGCACGATAATCAGGATCGCCGCCAGCGCCTCGATGAACATGCCGACCAGGAACAGCATGACGTTCACCAGCAACAGGAACACGATCGGATTAGTCGTCACCGAGCCGAGCATCGCGGCGACCTGCTGCGGCACCTGATTGATCGTCAGCAGGTAGGCGAACACGGCCGCGAACGCCACGATCAGCAGGATGATGGAGGACATCACCGCGGAGCGCGCGAAAATGCCGAGCAGATCCTTGACCGTAATTTCCTTGTAGACGAACAGCCCGAGCGCAAGCCCGTACAGCACGGCGATGCAGGAGGCCTCGGTCGCGGTAAACAAGCCGCCGTAGATCCCGCCCAGGATGATTACCGGCATCATCAGCGCCAGCGTCGCGTCCTTCAGGGCGACCAGCACACCCTTCAGCCATGCGGTGAAGCTCACCGCAGTGACTTCGTCAAAGCCCTGGAAACGGGCAACCAGGCAGACCGTGAGGATCAGCGACACGGTGATCAGCAGACCCGGCAGGATGCCCGCGAGAAACAGCGAGCCGACCGACACGTTCGCCGTCAGGGCATACACGATCATGGGAATCGAGGGCGGGATGATCGCCCCCAGCTCGCCGGAGGATGCGGCAATGGAAGCCGCGAACGACCTGGGGTAGCCCTTCTTTTCCATTTCCGGGATCAGCACGGAGCCGATCGCGGCGGTCGTTGCGGACGAGGAGCCGGAAACCGTCGCAAACAGCAGCGAGGTCAGCACCGCGACCGCGCCCAGCCCGCCGCGGATCCAGCCGACGAAGGCATTGGCCAGTTGCACCAGCCTGGCAGCGACGCCGCCCGAGGACATCAGATGCCCGGCCAGGATGAAGAATGGCACGGCCATCAGGCTGAACGAATCGAGCGACTGGAACGCCATCTGCGCCACGATCAGCAGCGAACGGTCGCCCGCCTGCAGGGCGAACGCGGCGGACATGCCCAGCGCGGTGACGATGGGCGCGCCGATTATCAGGATCGCCGTAAACGATAAAAACAGGACCGGGATCACAGCGCCCCTCCTTCACTATTTTGCATGGCGGCGGCGGCTCTTTCCGTCTCGCCGCCCTGCTGCGATGCTTCAACGCTCATCAATTCCTTGATGACGTGCGCGAAGGTATTCAGGCTCATCAGCACGCAACCGATGAACATGAACACATAGATGTACGCCATGGGCATTTCCATCGCGGGCGAGGTCTGCCTCATGCCGAGTTCGATCAATCTGATCGACTTCCAGGCCAGCAGCACGGCCAGCATCAAGGTCAGGATATGGGCAACAACACGCAGCCAGCGCGCGACCGACTCCGGCACCATGCCGATGAAGGCGTCGACGCCGATCAGGCGCAGGCGGTAAGTCGCGACCGCGCCGCCAATGAAGACGCTGCCGACCATCATGAAACGGCCCAGTTCTTCCGCCCAGGGCGTGGAAAATGGAATGCCGGTGTAGGTGTAAAGCAGCCGTACAAATACAGAAATTGAAATAGCCAGGACCATTCCTATAAGAAACAGTCCGGCGCACTTTTCAGCCGCAGCATTTATCGAATCCATTATTCGCTGCAGCGATTGAAGCCTCTGGTGTGAGGCACAATACCCGGCCATGCGGAGCCCTCCCTCTTTGTCTCATTTATTTATTTGCCGCCTTTTTGAGCCAGGCGTTCGATAGGAAATATACTCAGCGGCATGCGATTCGTAAAATTCAAATAACGGAACATTCTTTTCAAAAAAAACGATCGCCGAGCCCTCGCGCCTTGAACCGGAGTTTCGATAATGTTGAGTGATCTCAAGCAGTTACGCGCTTTCCTCACGATCGCGCGTTTAGGCAACTTCACCAGGACGGCTCACGAACTGAATATTTCCCAGTCGGCGCTGACCATACAGATCCAGCAGCTCGAGTCCCATCTGCGTACGCGGCTGTTCGACCGCAACCACCGCAGCGTCAGCCTGACGCCACGGGGCCAGGAGCTCTATCCGCGCATCGAGAAACTGGTGGCTGAAATCGAAGACCTGGTGACCCAGGCCCGCGACACCAGCGATCGTGAACGCGGCACGGTGACCGTTGCCGTGCTGCCCTCCCTGGCCGCCGGCCTGTTGCCGCAAGCGATCCACAGGCTGAACCGCGACTACCCGCGGATCACCGTCTGCGTGCGGGACACCGTGGCCTCGCGCGTCAACGACATGACCCGCAGCGGCGAGGTCGATTTTGGGATCGGCAGTCCGATCAAGCGCGATCAGGAGCTGGTCTGGGAGGAACTGGTGACCGACCGCTTTTGCGCCTACATGGCGCATGACTATCCCTGGGCTGCGCCGGACACCGTGACGCTCAAGGATCTGGCCGAGCATCCGTTGATATTGCCGGTGCGGGAGAGCAGCATCCGCACGCACATCGAGGCGGCGGCCGACAAGTTGAAAATCTCGCTGCCGGCGGCCTATGAGGTCGTCTACAACTCGACCGTGCTGGCGATGGCGGCACAGGGACTGGGCGTCGCCATTCTTTCTGAATTGGCTGCCCGCGAAGGCGATACCAACCGCCTGCGTTGCGTTTCGATCAGCAGCCCGCCGCTATATCGGCACATCGGGATCCTGCGGCGCGCGGGCCGCTCGCTGTCGAGGTCCGCGGAACTGCTGACTGCGGCATTGCGGGAAATCGCCGTCCAGGAATAGCGGAAACACGGAAACGCGCGCGCACGCGTAACAGGTGGCGGACGCAACTTCACTTCATTATGTGTGAATTTTGTGTCTTAAAGATTCGATTGCAAACAATTCTGAAAGCGATGGCGGCAACGAGGACGACCCGATAAGCTGCGGGCGCCTTCAGGGTATACCCTGAAAATTTCTTTCTTTCGCTTTTAGGAGTTCGATGCGATGAAGTCCCTTTTCCGTCCGTTCCTGGTATTGGCCGCAGCGCTGCCGTTGATGCTGGCCGCTTGCGGCAACAAGGAACCCGAACAGCGTGCCGCGTTCACGCAGTTCCTGCAGACCCGCATCGTCGACAAGCCCGGCGTGCGCGTCCCGCAGTTGACGGATGAAGAGAAGAAGTCCTTCGGCGACTACGCCGCGCAATATGCGGTGATCACCGACTTCAATGCGGGCATGGATGCTTCGGTGAAGCCTTTGTCGGGCATCATGCAGAAGGGCTCCATGCGTTCGCTGAACGATATCGTGACGCGTCGCGACGACCTCAAGGCCGTGCAAGCCTCGCTCAATGAAATGGGCGTGGCGCTGAAGGAACAGCAGGCCAAGGCTGACGCCGCGCGCGCTCAGCTCAAGCAGCCGGAAGACCTGAAGGCGGTGTACGACAAGGCCTACGAGAAGACCGTGAGCCTGCCGGCCGACACCTTCCGCGACGTGCTGCCGCAGCTGAACGCGACCTTCGACAGCAGCCTGAAGATCGCCGATTACGTCGCCGCGCACGCCGCGCAGATCGATATTTCCGGTCCCATCGTCAAGGTCCAGGATCCCGCCGTGCAGACCGAGCTGAACAAGCTGCTGCAGGAACTGAACGCGCAAGCCAAGAACGTGCAGCAGGCGCAAACGCGCATGCAGGCCGTCATGGTCGGCCGCTAAGCCACGCAGCGCTTAAAAAAAACCCCGCCGCGCGATAAGCGCGGCGGGGTTTTTTAATGCGGCGCCAGCTCAGGTCCCGGCCACTGCCACGCGATTGCGGCCGGACTCCTTGGCCTGGTAGACGGCCGCATCAGCCGCCTCTACCAGGCTGGCGACCGCGTCGTCGGCCTGCGGCACCGCCGTCGCGACCCCGACGCTGATGGTGACGATACCGGCGGCGGCGTCTGCATGCGGCACCTTCAGGGCGGCAACCGCCCGCCTGATGCCTTCCGCAATCTCCGCGGCGCGTTGGCGGCTGGTATTGGGCAGCAACACGACGAATTCCTCGCCGCCATAGCGCGCCGCCAGATCGCGGGGTCGCCGGGCCTTTTTCTTGAGCACTCGCGCCAGCGCCGCCAGCAGTTGATCTCCCTGCTGATGGCCGTAGCGGTCGTTGTAGCGCTTGAAATGGTCGGCATCCAGGAACAGCAGCGACAGCGGCACGCGCTCGCGGCGCGCATTCTGCCATTCGCGTTCCAGCGCTTCGTCGAACGCGCGCCGGTTGGCCAGGCCAGTGAGCCCATCCGTGCGCGCCTGTATAGCCAGCTGCGTCTCGACCGCCTTGCGCAGGGTCATCTCGCGCCTGAACAGCACAATCAGCGCCACGACCGACAGCAGCAGCGCCGTGGTCACGGGGATGATGAAGAACGCGCGGCGGTCCCAGGGCTCCATCAGCTCATCCACGTCCATGGCCACGTCGATGATGAGCGGCGTGTCCTCGATGCTGGCGAAGGTGTAGTAGCGGTTCACGCCGTCCGGCGACAGCTCCCCAACGAACGAGCCTTCGCGGCGGATCAGGAACTGCTGGAAATCCAGCGCCATGCCGATGTCGCTGCCCAGGTCGCTCCGGGAATATGGGGCGCGCAGCAGCACCAGACCGTCGTTGCGGAAGACGCTGATCTCGTCGCGCTCGCCGATCGACAGCTCGGCAAAGCGGTCGCGGAAATACGCCAGGCGCAGCGAACCGCCCACCACGCCGGCGAAGCTGCCGTCCGGATTGGAAAGGCGCCGGCTGACGGCGATGCTCTCGTCGCCACCGCGCAGGCGGCTGCGATAGGGCTTGCTGACATACATGCCGACGTCATCGGCATCGCGGTGCACCTGGAAGAAATCCCGGTCGGCGAAACTCACATCCGGCGTGTCCAGGTCCCCGGAGTGGTAACGGATATCGCCGTTCTTATCCAGCACCACGACGGCGCCCAGGTATTCGGCGGTGGATGGCCGGTCGAACAGGAAACGGCGCTGGGTTTCAGGAGCCAGCTGAGCCAGGCCCGGTTCGCGCAGGCGTTCGGCCATGCCCTGTAGCGACAGGTCGTAGACATGCAGGGTGCGGCTGATGTCCGCGGAAAGCACGCCGGTAATGTTGCGCGCCGAAGCGTGGGCGGCCTCCCAGGTGGCGCGGCGGTCGATCCAGAGCAGCGCGACCGCGGCCGCGCAGATGCCGATTGCGACGAGCACCCCCAACGCATACAGGGCGCGTTGCACAAACCCGCGAGACTTCAATACGGCGCTCCTACGCCGGGGACGTCCGGGGGACGCGGATCACTCCGGCAGAGATTTACGCCGCAGATGATGCCGCCGCCGGACATGCCGCGCAAGATCCGCCCCTAAAAAAACCCGAGCAACGCCCGCATGGCGCCTTCTGCGCGACGGCTTCCTCAAGTCGCCGCGACCGCCGCAATGCGGAAGGGAAAGGCCTTGGCGCCTCTGGCCCTGTCGGCTTCGCGGTGCGCGCCGATGGACCATGCCGGGCCCGCTCCGCCCGTATGCGACACCAGCTGGCGCATCGAGCCCGCCGAAAATCCGCAGCGCAGGGTCCGGGCCTGCCGCCGGGCCAGTTCTACTCCAACAGCGTGCGGCGTCGTGGAAATCCGATCCGATTGCAGCATGGCAGCCCCCTGGCAAATGCTCGTCGTGGATGAAGAGTCAGTGCGGATAAATCTACCTCAGCCGCCAGCGCCTGCGCATGACATGATGCGAAAAGTAATGCAACGATATGGAAATAGTCGGTTACGCGATCGGGCTGGCCGCCCTCTCGGTTTCCCGGTCGGGCTGGTCGTTGCGGCCGTCCGGGGCGCTGGTCATATTGCCGTAAAGCAACGAGCGGCCGGCGAACAGACCGCCCGCCACCTCCAGGTCGAAACGCTCGGTGTCGCGCCGGCGCACATCCTGCACCACCTCGGCGGCTTCATCAGGAGGCACTCCGATCACGCGCAGCGCGGCCTCGCCGAAGGCCAGCGCCGACTCCAGGGTTTCGCGCACCTGATAGTCGACCCCTTCCTTGGCCAGCGCCAACGAATGGATGCGGTCATAGGCGCGCACCACCACCCGCACCAGCGGGAATTCGGCCTTGATCAGCTTGACCATGTGGTTGACCGCCTTCGGATCGTCGATGCAGATCAGGATGGCGCAGGCATTTTCCGCGCCGGCGGTGCGCAGCATGTCGATGCGCGTGCCGTCGCCGTAATAGACCTTGACGCCCCATTTGGCCGCTGCCCGGATCGCATCGGTGTCGGTATCCAGGATGGAGACCGTCAGCTCGCGGGCCAGCATCGCCTGGGTCACGATCTGGCCGAAACGGCCAAAGCCCACGATGAGCGCACAGCCCTCCAGATCCTTGGCCACATCCACGTCTTCCATTGAGGGCTGCGGCTTGGGCAGGAGCCAGCGCAACGCCAGCACGCACAAGGGCGTGAGCGCCATGGAAATGATGACGACCGCAGTCAGCACGGCGCCCGTGTGGGCATCGAAGATGCCGGCGGCGGCGGCCGCCCCGTACAGGACGAAGGCGAATTCACCGCCCTGCGCCAACAGGGCCGCGCGCGTCATGGCCTCGGCGTGGGTCGCGCGCAGCACTCGCGCCACCACGTACACGCCCACCGATTTCACCAGCATGAACACCACCACCGCGGCCAGGATCAGCGGCCATTCGCGCGCCACCGCCGACAGGTCCAGCGACATGCCCACGCCCAGGAAGAACAGGCCCAGCAATATGCCGCGGAACGGCTCGACTTCGGCTTCCAACTGATGGCGGAAGGTGGACTCGGACAGCAGCACGCCCGCGAGGAAAGCGCCCATCGCCATGGACAGGCCGCCCAGTTCCATCAGCAGCGCCGCGCCCAGCACCACCAGCAATGCGGCGGCCGTCATGACCTCGCGCGCATGTGCGGCGGCCAATAACCGGAACAGCGGATTGAGCAGCCAGCGGCCGGCGGCCAGCAATGCGAGGATGCAGGCCACCGCGATGGCCGACTGAATCCACGGATCGCCACGGCTGGAAGTGTCGGCCGGCGCCAGCAGGGTGGCCAGGGCCAGCAGCGGCACGATGGCCAGGTCTTCCAGCAGCAGGATCGAGACGATGCGCTGGCCCTGCGCACTGGCGGTGTCGCCGCGCTCGCCCAGTATCTGCATGACGATGGCCGTGGACGACAGCACGAAGCCCATCGCGGCCATGAAAGCCGCCGGGCCCGACAGCCCCGCCAGCAGGCCCACCGCCGTCAGCAGCCCGCCGCAGGCCAGCACCTGCGCGACGCCCAGGCCGAAGATCTCGCCGCGCAGCTTCCACAACCGGGAGGGCTGCATTTCCAGGCCGATGATGAACAGGAACATCACCACGCCCAATTCGGCTACGTGCAGGATGGATTTGGGATCGGAGAACAAGCCGAGGCCGAAGGGCCCGATCACCAGGCCGGCGGCCAGGTATCCCAGGACGGACCCCAACCCCAGGCGCTTGAACAGCGGAACCGCGACGACCGCAGCCCCCAGCAGGACGACGACATTGACTAGCTGATTGCCTTCGGCAGGCAGGGACATGGGACGCTCCAGATGCACGGCGGACCAAAGCGCCTCGGGGCGCCGCTCCGCCCGCAGCGGGCGGGAGCCGGGCCTGCCGGCAGGCCCGGCTCCATTTTCCGGCAATCCGGGCGCTTGGCAATCCGGAAATGCGACAGGAACGAACAACCGCCCGGGACAAGCGGTTGACTGGATCAATCGTCGCGGAATTGCATCTTGTAGAGCGAGGCGTACAGGCCGTTGGCGGCCAGCAGCTCGGCGTGCGGGCCTTGCTCGACGATCTTGCCGGCATCCAGCACGATGATGCGGTCGGCGTTTTGCACGGTGGACAGGCGGTGGGCGATGACCAGCGTGGTCCGGCCCTTCATCAGGCGCTCCAGCGAGGCCTGGACCTGACGCTCGGATTCGTTGTCGAGTGCGGAAGTGGCTTCGTCCAGGATCAGGATGGGCGCGTTCTTGATCAGCGCGCGGGCGATCGCAAGGCGCTGGCGCTGGCCGCCGGACAGGCGGGCGGCGTTTTCGCCCACCGGCGTATTGAGCCCTTGCGGCAAGCCTTCGACGAACTCCAGCAGATTGGCGGCCGCCAGCGCATCGCGCACCTTCTGTTCGCTCGACTTGCCCAGCGCGCCGTAGCCGACGTTGGCTGCGATGGTGTCGTCGAACAGCACCACGTCCTGACTCACCAGCGACAGGTGCGAGCGCAGGCTGCGCAGCGTCAGTTCGTCGATCGGCGTGTCGTCCACCAGGATGGAGCCGCTATCGGCCAGCACGAAGCGCGGCAGCATGTTGACCAGAGTGGTCTTGCCGCTGCCCGAGCGTCCTACCAGGGCCACGGTCTGGCCGGGTTCCACTGTGAAGGAAATGCCATTGACGGTATCGCGGTCGGCATCGGGGAACCGATGCGAGACGCTGCGGAATTCCACCTTGCCGCGCACGGGCTCGGCCAGTTCCTTGGTGCCGGTATCGTTTTCGGGTACTTGGTCGATCAGCGTGAACACGCTTTCGGCCGACACCAGCATCTTCTGCATGCGGGCGGCGACGTTGGTCAGGCGCTTGATGGGGTCGAAAATCTGGGCAAGCGCCGCCATGAAGGACGCGAAGCTGCCCACGGTCAAGGCGCCGTGGTTGGCCTGGCTGAGCGCCACGGCGATGACCGCGCCCACCGAGATGGAAATGCAGACCTGGGTCAGCGGCGTCAGGGCGGCGTCCGCCGTGGCCGTGCGCATGGCGAAGCGGCGCAGGCGGCGGCTGACGAAATCGAAACGGCCGCGTTCGACTTCATAGCCGTCGAACAGCTTGATGACGCGCTGGCCGTCGATGCCTTCGCCGACCACGCGGGTCAGTTCGGCGTTCATGTTGACGGTTTCGCGATTGATGCGGCGCAGGCGCTTGATGAAGAAGCGCGAGATCAGCACCGACACCGGCAGCATGATCAGGATGATCAGCGTCAGCACCCAGGACATGTACAGCAGCACGCAGATCAGCGCGACGACGACCAGGGTTTCACGCACCAGCACGGTGATGACGTCGGTGGCGTAGCCGGTGACGTTGCCGGCATCGATGGTGAAGCGATTGAGCAGGCGGCCGGTGTCGCCCTGCTTGAAGTCGGCGTCGGGCAGGCCCAGAAGGCGCTCGAACATATCCTTGCGCATGCCCAGCAGGACGTTGTTGGCGACCCAGGCCAGCAGGTAATCGCTGAAGAAGTTGCAGATGCCGCGCAGCAGGATCAGGCCGACCACCGCCAGCGGCAACGCCCAGACGTAGTATGGCTTGGCGCCCGAAAAGCCGCCGTCCAGCAAGGGCTTCATGATGACTGCCAGGACGGGCTGCGTGGCGGCCGCGCCGGCCATCAGCAGGACGGCAAGCAACAATCCCTTCCAGTAGGAGCCCACGCGGCTGTAGATCCGACTCCAGAGTTCGGCTTTGACAGGTTGGGAACTCGCGGGCGCGTTGCGTGCGGCAGAATTCAAAGGAATCACTCGCTTTTATACAATTGTGGCCAGAATTGTACCGGCTGCGCGACAAGTCGCCGCCCGGGCCATGTCCCCTTCAGCCTTAACGCGCCCAGCGCCCTTCCATGTCCGATATCAGCTGCTTGTACGTCCGGTTACCCAATTGGGTGGGCGATGTTTGCATGAGCCTGCCCAGCCTGCGCGCCTTGCACGCCAGCGGCCTGCCCCTGGTGATCTGCGCCCGCCCCTGGGCCCGCGACCTGCTGGACGGCGTGGCCAAGCAGGATTTCATCCCCATGCGCGGCAAGGTCGGGCCGGACCGAGCGACGGTCAGCGCCCACCGGCGCAGCCTGGGCGCCCAGGGGCGCCGCGCCCGCGGATTGCTGCTGCCGGACTCGCTGTCCAGCGCGCTGGTATTCCGTCTGGCCGGACTGCCGTCGGCCGGCTATCGCGACGACGGCCGCAGCTTCCTGTTGCGCTGGCCCTTTGCCAAACCCAGCGACACGCTGCACGCGGTCCAGTCCTGGCATCACCTGACCCGCGAAGCCCTGACCCGCTGGGGCCTGCCCAGCGGCCCGGCCGAACCCGGTCCCACCCTGGACCTGCCGCTGACGTCCGCCCACCAGAGCGCCGCCGATCTGGCGCTGGAAGCCGCCGGGCTGGCAGGCCAACGTTTCGTGCTGATCGCGCCGACGGCCACGGGCCTGCACAAGGGCAAGATCAAGGTGTGGCCGGGATTCGATACACTAACCCGGGCCTTGCAGGCCCGCGGTCATACCGTGGTAATGTGCCCTCCTCCGGCCGAAACCGAGGAGGCGCGGCGCAATGCCCCTACGGCGCTGCTGCTGCCTCCCCTGTCCCTGGGCGCATTCGCAGCGTTGACGGCGCGGGCGGCGCTGGTGATTTGTAACGATTCTGGTGTCTCGCACGTCGCCGCAGCCGCCAACGCCAGCGAACTGACGCTGTTCGGCGTCACGCGTCCGGGACGCACCGGCCCGTGGTCGCCACGCGCCGTCTGCGTAGGCACGGAGCATGCATGGCCGTCCGGCGAGGAGGTGGAACAGCAAGCCCGCCTCCTGCTGGACGAGACGTAGTAATCAGGATTTTTTTCAAGATGCCCTTGTCCAGCTATCTCACAAATCTGATCATTCCTTACAACTTGAGCCTGACCCTGGTAGCCATCGGACTGGTGTTGGGTCTGTTCCGGTTCCGCAAGACCGGCGGTTCGCTCATCGTCGCCGGTCTTTTGTGGTCGCTGGCCTGGTCTCTACCCGCGACGTCGATCTGGGCCGGCGGCGCGTTGGAACACCGTTATCCGCATCTGCCGCCAGCGGAATCCCCGACCGCCGACGCCATCGTGGTGCTGGGCGGCAACACCGCCAACGGGCGCGCCAACTGGTTCCTGCCGTATGACAAGGAAACCGCCGTGGTCCGGGTCGACACGGCGGCGCAGCTTTATCTGGCCGGACGCGCTCCCAAGGTGCTGCTGTCGGGCGGCGCGCTGGAAGGCGACGTCAGCGAAGCCCGCGGCATGGCGCACGCCATCCGCCAGCAGGGCGTGCCGGACACGGCGCTCATCCTGGAAAACTCCAGCCGCACCACGTATGAGAACGCGGCCTTGACCGAGGATCAACTCAAGGCGCGCGGCATCGGCAAGGTGCTGCTGGTGACTTCCGCGTTGCATATGCCGCGCGCGATGGCGGCCTTTTCCAAGCAGGGCGTGGAGGCGATAGCCGCCCCCGCGCCACCGCAGATCGTGGAGCCCACGGACGGTTCGCTAGCGCTGTGGCTTCCGGACCAGCGTACGTTCGATGCGAGTCGCTCCATTATCAAGGAGTACGCCGGCCTGTTCGTCTACTGGCTGCGCGGATGGGTCTGACCTCGACGGCCGTGGCCGCGCTGGAATGCAGGCCCGGCTGCGGCGCCTGTTGCATCGCGCCGTCAATCACCCGGCCTATACCCGGCATGCCGCAGGGCAAACCCGCTGGCGTACCCTGTATCCAGCTGCTGCCTGACATGCGCTGCGCGATTTTCGGCCAGCCGTCGCGCCCGGATTTCTGCGGCGGGCTGCAGCCTCAGGCCGAGATGTGCGGCGCCGACCGCGACCACGCGATCCACTGGCTGGGTGAACTCGAACAGGCGACGGCGCCCGGCTATTGAGGCGGGCCACGCGCCAGCTCGATCCAGCTCTCAGCTGCGTTCCTGCAGCACCTGGCGGTACAGCGCCTCGTAGCGCGCCGCCACCGTTTCCCAGCTTTGCTCGCGCGCAATCTCAAGGCCGCGTTCGGCCAGTGCCGCCCGCAACGCGGGTTCGGAGCCCAGCCGTTCCAGCGCCTGCGCCAGTTGGGCGCCGTCGCGCGGGTCCTGCAGGATGAGCGCGTCCTTGCCCGCCGAGAGGTACTGCGCGAAGCCGCAGTAAGCGGGCGAACTCACCACGACCGGCAGTCCGTGCGACATGGCTTCCAGCGGTGCCATGCCGTAGCTGTCGTTCAGCGTCGGATGCGCGTAGATGTCGGCGGCGCTGAAGTAGCGGGCGACGTCGGGCGTGGGATCGATCAGGGTGACGCGGCTGGCGATGGCGCCTGCCGCGCGCACACGTTCGCGGGTAGGTTCGTCCGCGCCCACGACCAGCAGCCGGTACTGCGGCGGCAGTTGCGCCAGCGCGTCCAATAGCGCCGGCAATCCCTTGCGCAAGGGATTGCGGGCGACCAGCAGACAGCCGATGGTATCCGCGCCCCAGCCCAGGCTGGCGCGGGTGGCCTCGCGGCCTTCCATTTGCGCCGCGGTCGGCAGCTTGACCCCGGGCGCGATAATGTCCACCGGCAGCTGTGGACCGTAGCTGCGGTGCAGCTGGTCCATGATCAGTCCTGACACCGCCACCACGCGCCTTGCGGGCGCCTGGCGCACGCGCAGCTTTTCCAGCAGCAGATAGGTGGCCAGCCGTGGGGAGAGCCAAGCGGTCAGGCGCTGCAACGGCTTGACGCGGGTCAGCCGGTTGTAGCGCACCGGCGTCACGTGCATGACCTGGATTTCGCCGGCCCAGCCATTCATGTGGGAATGCACGATGTCATAGCGGCCGCGGGTCAGCCGGTCGGCGCGCCAGGCGAAGTACAGCACGCGCATCCAGCTGGGCAGCCAGCCAGGAAAACGCACGGGCAGGAAGGGAAACGGCAGGTCGCTGTCGAAGTCGCGCGCCACGATGGATACGTCATGGCGCTGTCCGAGCACCCGCATCAGTTCCACGCCGTAGGCTTCGGCGCCGCCAAAGCGATTGCCGAAGCGGTCGACCAGCAGCGCGATGCGCAGCCGCCGTTCAACCGCGCCGGCGGGAGTCTTCATACCGGGTCAGGCACTTCTGCAGGAAGCGGATGATGTTGGTGGAGCGCGACACCGTGACCCGCGGCAGCCCGTAGGGATCATCCGAGGCCGCGGCCAGGCCGCGCTGGGTCAGCGTGGCGTTGTCGTAGCCGGCTTCGCGCGCCATGGCGCGGTGTTCGGGACCGTGGTCGCCATAGGGATAGCAGAAGGCGGTGACCGGCGCCCCCAGCGCCTGTTCCAGCTCGTCCTTGGACTGGACGATCTGGCGGCGGGCCTCGTCGGGCGACATCTGGGGCAGGTGCACATGGTCCAGCGTGTGCGAGCCGACTTCGTGGCCGGCCTGCGCCCATTCCCGCATTTCGTTCACGGTCATCAACGCCGAAAACGGAATACCCTTTTCCAGATCCCACACATTGCCGCCATCGAACTGGTGCGCCACGAAATAGTTGGTGGCGGTAAAACCCAGTTCGTTCAGCACCGGCATGGCGTTGTGGTGCACGTTGCGATAGCCGTCGTCGAACGTAATGCCGAATACCTTGCCCTGGCGTTCGCCACGGACATAGGGCATGACGTCGCGCATGGACAGGCCGCGATAGCCCAGCCTGCGCATCCAGCGCATCTGCCGGGCAAAGCTGTCGGGGTGCACCGTCAGCCCGCGAAACGGCGTGCCCTTGGGATTGGGCTCGCCGATCTGGTGGTACATGAGTATGGGGATAGACATAGGGACAGATTATAAAGCCCGGCCTTATCCCAGCGCGCGTCGGTATACGTCCAGTGTGGCGGCGGCGAAACGTTCCAGATTGAAGTCCCGCAGGCTGGTTTCCCGTGCCTGGGCGCCCATGGCGCGCACGGCATCGGGATGGTCCAGCATGAAACGCAGCTTGGCCGTGATGGCGGGCACGTCGCGCGCGGGCACGATCCAGCCGTCGACGCCATCGGTGACGTTCTCGGGCAGTCCGCCCGCGTCGCTGACCAGGGCGGGCAATCCCAAACCCATGATCTCGCGGCAGGCGAACGACAGGGCTTCGCGGTAGGACAGCACGAAACCCGCATGGCAGGACGCCAGCGCCGCCCGCACGTCATCCAGCAAGCCGGGGAAACGGACCTGGTCGATCATGCCCAACTCGCGCACCCGGGCAAGCTTGGCTTCGTTGGGCGGATCGCCCGCCACCATCAGCAGCACGCGCGAGCGGTCCTCGGGCGGCAAGGCGGCGACCGCTGCCACCAGGTCCAGCCAGCCCTTGTCGTAGTCGGTGCCGCCCGCGCTGCCCAGCAGCAGCTTGCCCTGCCAGTCGGGCCCGAAGAAGATGGCGCGCAGCTTGTCCAGGCTTTCTGGCGGCGGCGGCGCGAAGAAATTGGTGTCGATGCCGTGGCGGATGGTGGTGATGGGACGCTTGCCATACGGCGACTGCTGCATCAGGCCATGGACGTAGTCGCTGACCGCGATGGCATGGTCGGTGGCCAGCGCCACCCGCAACTTGTGGCCGAGGCTCGCCAGCGGATGGTCGTTGTGCTTGGTGAAGACGATGCGCGGGCGGCGGCGCATGCCCAGCGTGGCCAGCATGACCTGCTTGTGGTCGGCCGAGCCGTTGGCGTGGATGATGTCGAAACCGCCGGCCTTGATCAGCCGGCGCAACTGCGCGCGGTCCTTGAACCAGGACGAAGGCCGCGTGGTGTATTGCATGTCCTCCACCGTCACGCCCGGAATCGCTTTGGCGTAGCGGTACAGGCGGCTGGTGGCCGGCGCCGCGATCGTGATCTGGTGGTCCTTGGACAGGGCCTTGGCCAGATTGATGATGTAGGTGACGTGTCCGCCGCCGTTGCCGCCGTGGAAGTTGGTGTAGAGGATCTTCACTTCTTCTTCTCGGCCAGGAACATCAGCTTCGAATAGCGGAAGAAGCTGCCGGCCGAGGCGACGACGGCCAGCACCAGGCCGTGCTTGCCGTCCAGGAAGCCGCGCCGGATCAGGTAGATCCGCACAAAGGTCCAGAAGCCATGGCCCAGCGCGCCGAAGACCGAGGTGCGCCGGCCCTTGGCGTACATCATGGCGGCGGCATCGGACGAATAGCGGTTGACCTTGGTGATCAGCGCATCCAGGTTGTCGTAGGGATAGTGGTGGAAATAACCGCGCATCTGCAGCGGCTTGCCATTGGCCGGCACCACGCGTTCATGCACGGCCACGTCGTTGAACCGCGCCGTGCCGCGCTTGAACAGGCGCAGCACGTAATCGGGCCACCAGCCGCTGTGGCGGATGTCGCGGCCGCAGAAATTCGACAGGCGCGCGATCTCGTAGGCATCGGCGCGCGGCGCGCGCAGCGCTTCCTGGATTTCCTGGGCCAGTTCCGGCGTGACGCGCTCGTCGGCGTCGATGGACAGCACCCAGTCGCCCGTGGCCAGATCCAGCGCGCGGTTCTTCTGCGGCCCGAAGCCGGGCCAGTCCGGGGTGACTTCAACCCTCGCACCCAGGGCGCGCGCGACTTCGACGGTGCCGTCGGTGCTGCCCGAGTCCACCACGATGAATTCATCGGCGAACGCCACGGACTTGAGGCAGGCGGCGATGTTGGCCGCCTCGTTCTTGGTGATGATGATGACAGATAGCTTCATCCGCGATTCCTGAGACGCTTTTTCCAGGCTTTCCAGGCATGAAAGCGCGGCCCCCAGAAGGGATCGCGCGACAGCCAGATGCGCCGGTTCAGCCAGGAGCCGCCCTGGTTGCGCACCGCGAAACGATAGATGTGTTCGGGGTCCGCGCCGGGGGTGTTCTGGCCGAAAGGGTCGGTAGTGTACAAGTGCCGGAACCCGGCGGCCCGCGCCGCGGCCACGTAGTCCGCGTCGAAATAGCCTTGCGGCCAGCAGAGGTGGTCGCTGACCGAGCCGAGGCGGCTTGTCAGCGTCTCGCGGGAATCCTGCAATTCCTGGGCGATGCGGGCGCGCTTGGCGTCGACGTCCGTGCCGCAGACCTTGTCCCAGCGGGTATGGGTATGCGTGTGGGAATGGAATTCGAACGTGCCTGCCGCCTGCATGGCCTCGATCTCGCTCCAGCGCAACATGGCCTCGTCGGTCCGGCCTGCCGCCACCAGTTGCTTGCAAGCGTCGTGGTCGGGCGTGGCGGGCAAGGGGACGCCCTGGCCCGCATGCGGGCGCACCGGCCCGTCGCCGATCCAGCCGGTGATCGTGAACAGCACCGCGCGCATGCCGTGGCGCGCCAGCACCGGGTGCGCATGCACCCAGTTGTTCAGGTAGCCGTCGTCGAAGGTGATCAGCACCGAGCGTTCGGGCGCGGCGCCGCCGGCGAGGTAGGCCGCGAACTGATCGGCCGACAAGGACTGGTAGCCGGCGCGGGCCAGGCGCGAGATCTGCGCCTCGAACACATCGGGCGTGGCGGCGATCATGCCGCCGGCCGGCGTGACGTGGTGATACATCAGCACCGGAACGTTGGGTGCATTCATCCCGCGCGCTCCGCCAGCCATTTGGCATAGACGGCTTCGGTGGTTTCCGCCAGGCGGGCGGGCGAGAACACGCCCTCGTCCCAGACCATCTTGCGGCCGGCCTCGCCCATGCTCCGCCGCAAACCGGCGTCGTCAATCAGGCGCACCAGGGCGGCGGTGAGCGCCTCGGGGTTCTTGGGCGGCACCAGGATGCCGGTTTCGCCGTCGCGGAACATTTCCGACACGCCGCCCACGTCCGTGCCGATGACGGGCAGGCCGCTGGCCTGCGCCTCGACGTAGACGGTGCCGGACGCTTCCTGCTGCGTGGCCAGCGCGAAGAGATCGAAGCCGGCCAGCAGGTTGGGCACGTCGCGCCGCATGCCCATCAGATGGATGCGGTCCTGCAGGCCCAGTTCGGCCACATAGGCCTGGGTCTGCTCGAACACCGGCGAACCGCCGCCGACGAACACCAGGTGCAGCTTGGGCCGGCTGGCCATCAGCGGCGCGATCGCGTCGATCAGGTCCTTGTGGCCCTTGGTGGCGCGCATGACGGCCACGCAGCCGACCACGATGTCGTCATCGGCCAGGCCGAGTTCTTCGCGCAACGTGGAGCGTTCCACGGGCGGCGGCAGCACGATGGGGGAATAGACGGTGGCTACCTTGCCGGCAGGTACGCCGCGGTCGATGAGGTGTTGGCGCACATGGTCACTGACCGTCGTGACCCTGTGCGGCAGACAGGTGTAGGACCATAGCGACCCTACCTTGTTGGACAGGTGCCGGGTCCGCACGATGAGCGGCGTCCCCGCCAGACGGCCGGCGGCGGCCGCGATGACCGTGTCGCGCCGGCTGTGGGTATTGAGCACGTCGAAGCGCCCTTCGCGCAGGATGCCACGGATGGTGGCGATGCCCTTCAGGTAATTCACCGCGCCATCCATTTCCAGGGTGTGCACGGGAAAACCGGCATCCGACAGGCGTTCAGCCAAGAGCGCCTTGGGTTGGCAGATGGCTTCCATGTGATGGCCCCGCGCGCGCATGGCGGTCATCTCCTTGAAAATCCGGCCTTCCTGGCCGCCAAAGCTGGTTGCGGCTTCCGAGTGAACGATACGCATCGGCATCAATAGGTGACCTCCACGCCATCCGGCTTGGTCCATTCATTCAGGTTGGCGAGCAGCGTGTCGGCCATGCGGACGCGCCACTCCTCGCCCAGGCGGACCGTGCACAGGAAATTATTCTTGGTATAGACGATATCGACCGGCACGCCGGGAATGCCGTTTTCGGGTTCGGCCCGGAACGGATTCAGCATCTGCCTCAGGCGCGCCGCGTCGGCGCTGCCATTGAGCTTGACGCGCAGGGACTTGGCCCGGGCTTCGCGCGCCAGCTGCAGGTCGTAGAGCTGTTCCGCGACGATGCGCATGCCGCCGGAGTAGTCGTCATTGCTGACCTTGCCCTGGACGATGACGAGCTGGTCCTCGCGCAGGCGGTTGCGGTGCTTTTCGTAGAGCTCGTTGAAGACCGAGATTTCCACCTGCGCGGTGCCGTCGTCCAGCACCGCGAAAACCATCTTGCCGCGGCGGGTCATCATGACGCGCACGCTGGCCAGCACGCCGCACATCCATTGCAGGTCGCGCTGCGGCTCGACCCGCACCAGCTGCATCGGCACGATGCGACGCACTTCGTCGCGCCAAGCGTCGAACAGGTGGCCGCTGTAGTAATAGCCCAGCGCGGACTTTTCTTCCGTCAGCTTCTTGTGCAGGTCCCAAGGTGCGACCTTGGCCAGTTCGCCCGCCACTACGTCGCCGCTGTCGTCGCCGAAGAGCGAGGCCTGGTTGGCGCTGCGGGCCGCCTGCTCGGCGGCTTCCATGGCGGTGGGCACCGAAGCCAGCATCGCGGCCCGGTTGGGCTCGATGGTATCGAACGCGCCGGCCTTGATCAGGGCTTCGATGGTGCGCCGGTTGACGGCGTGCTTATTGACGCGGCGGCAGAAGTCGAACAGGTTCTGGAACGGGCCGGCTTCCTTGCGCGCGCGCAGGATTTCCTCGACCGCGCCCTGCCCCGTGCCTTTGACGGCGCCCAGGCCATAGCGCATGGTGCGCGGCGGCCTGCCTTTTTCAGTGTGCTTGTCGGCGACCGGCTCGAAGCGATAGCCCGAGAAATTGACGTCAGGCGGCAGCACTTCGACGCCGTTGTCCTGGGCGTCGCGGCAGAAGATCTGGACCTTGTCGGTGTCGTCCATGTCCGAGGACATGGTCGCGGCCAGGAACTCGGTCGGATGGTAGGCCTTGAGCCAGGCCGTCTGGTACGAGATCAGCGCGTACGCAGCCGAGTGCGACTTGTTGAAGCCGTAGCCCGCGAACTTCTCCATCAGGTCGAACAGCTTGACCGCCAGGTCCGGATCGTGGCCCTTTTCCTTGGCGCCCTGCTCGAACAATTCGCGGTGCTTGGCCATTTCCTCGGGCTTTTTCTTGCCCATGGCGCGCCGCAGCAGGTCGGCGCCGCCCAGCGAGTAGCCGCCGATGATCTGCGAGATCAGCATCACCTGTTCCTGGTAGACGATGACCCCGTAGGTGCTCTTGAGGGTGTTCTCCAGGTCGTCGTGGAAATAATCCACTGCAGCGCGGCCGTGCTTGCGGTTGACGAAGTCGTCCACCATGCCCGATTCCAGCGGCCCCGGTCGATACAGGGCCAGCATGGCGATGATGTCTTCGAAGGTGTTGGGCCGCAGCTTCTTCAGCAGTTCCTTCATGCCGCGCGATTCCAGCTGGAACACGGCGGTCGTGTTGGCGTCGCACAGGATCTTGTAGGCGGCCGGATCGTCCAGCGCCAGGGCCATGACGTCGAAGTCGCGCTTGTCCTCGTTGAACTGGCGCACGTAGCGCACGGCCCAGTCCAGGATGGTCAGGTTGCGCAGGCCCAGGAAGTCGAACTTCACCAGGCCGGCGGCCTCGACGTCGTCCTTGTCGAACTGCGAAACCGCGCTGTTTTCCTGGCCGGGCTGGCAATACAGCGGGCAGAAGTCAGTAAGCTTGCCCGGCGCGATGAGCACGCCGCCGGCGTGCATGCCGATGTTGCGGGTCAGGCCTTCCAGCGGCTGCGCCAGGTCCACCAGCGCGCGCACTTCCTCTTCCTGCTCGTAGCGGTCCTTGAAGGCGGGCTCGTCCTTCAGGGTGCGTTCGAGCGACCAGGGATCCATCGGATTGAACGGGATCAGCTTGGACAGGCCGTCGCAGAACATGTACGGCATGTCCAGCACCCGGCCGGCGTCGCGCACCACGGCCTTGGCGCCCAGCGTGCCGAAGGTCGCGATCTGGCTCACGGCGGCTCGGCCGTACTTTTCCTTGACGTAGTCGATGACCCGTTCGCGGTTGTCCTGGCAGAAGTCGATATCGAAGTCGGGCATGGAGACCCGCTCGGGATTCAGGAAGCGCTCGAACAGCAAGTCGTAGCGGATCGGATCCAGGTCGGTAATGCCCAGGGCATAGGCCACCAGCGAGCCCGCGCCGGAACCCCGGCCCGGACCCACCGGCACGCCGTTGTTCTTGCCCCAGTTGATGAAGTCCTGCACGATCAGGAAGTAGCCGGGGAAGCCCATCTGGATGATGGTCTTGCATTCCCAGCGCAGGCGTTCGTAGTACTGCTCGCGCTTGGACTGGCGTTCGGCCTCGTCCGGGAACAGGAACGCCATGCGCTTTTCCAGGCCCTCTTCCGACAGCTGGACCAGGTAGTCGTCCAGGCTCACGCCGTCCGGCGTGGGGAAATTGGGCAGGCGCGGCTTGCCCAGCACCAGGCTGAGGTTGCAGCGTTTGGCGATTTCCACCGTGTTGGCCAGCGCCGAGGGCACGTCGGCGAAGCGCCGCGCCATTTCCTCGGAGCTGAGCAGGTATTGCTCCTTGCTGAACCGGCGCACGCGGCGCGGGTTGGCCAGGATTTCGCCTTCGGCGATGCAGACGCGGGCCTCATGCGCCTGGAATTCGAATTCGTCCAGGAATTGCACCGGATGCGTCGCCACCACCGGCAGGCCGGCCTCGCTCGCCAGGCGCATGGCGGCCTGGGTGTAGGCTTCGTCGCCGTCCATGCCGGCGCGCTGCAACTCGATGTAGTAGCTGCCCGGGAACAGGTGCGCCCACTGGCGCGCCAGCGCCAGCGCCGACACGGCATTGCCCGCGTCCAGCGCCTGGCCCACGTCGCCGCCGCGCCCGCCCGACAGGGCAATCAGGCCCTCCTGCCCCTGCAGCCATTCGCGGCGGATCTCGGCGCGGCCCTTGCCCTGGTTCGTCAGGAAGGCTTTGGTCAGCAGTTCGCAAAGATTGAGGTAGCCCTGGTGGTTGCGCACCAGCAGCAGCAAGCGGAAAGGCTTGGCGGGGTCGTCGTCGTTGGACAGCCAGACATCGCAGCCGGCAATCGGCTTGATGCCGGCGCCGCGCGCGCCCTTGTAGAACTTGATCAGGCCGAACAGGTTCGACAGATCCGTCAAGGCGACGGCGGGCTGGCCCAGCTTGGCCACGCGCTTGATGAGGTCGGGGATGCGCACGATGCCGTCCACGACCGAAAATTCGGAGTGTACGCGCAGGTGAACAAATGGGGACGGGGTCGTTACGGCTTCTTCGGACATAAAGGGAATTGTACCTAGTCAATGCGGTCCAAGCCGAGGCCTGTGCGCTCGCGCAAAGGACTACGCAAGCGCCTGTGTAACAATACACGTTGCACGTCATCTTCCATTGTTGACATGAGATTTACGCACGAGATTCACCTATGAAATGGCTAATTCCCGGGATCTGGCTGAGCGCCATCCTGTTTGCGCACTTCCGCGGCCGCGTCAAGCTGCCGCTGGGCCGCCAATTGCTGGACCATTCCGTACTGCTAGCCCCCGTCAACGCCTTCATGGTGCTGACCTCGCGGGTTCCCACCACGCCCTACCTGACGACCAGCGAAATCGCCGAACTCAAGGTGCTGGACGACAACTGGGAAACGATCCGCGAAGAAGCCCAACAGATGGCCGAGCTGCGCCGCATCAAGGCCGCCGACACTCATAACGACATCGGCTTCAATTCCTTCTTCAAGTACGGCTGGAAGCGTTTCTACCTGAAGTGGTACGACGCGCGCCACCCGTCCGCCGAAGAACTCTGCCCCAAGACCGTCGCCATCCTGAAGACCCTGCCCAAGGTCAAGGCCGCGATGTTCGCCGAACTGCCGCCGGGCGGGCAGTTGAACCCGCACCGCGACCCGTTCGCCGGGTCCCTGCGCTACCACCTGGGCCTGGTCACCCCGAACGACGACGGCTGCCACATCATCGTCGACGGCGAACACTACAGCTGGCGCGACGGCGAAAGCGTGGTTTTTGACGAAACCTACGTGCACGAAGCCTACAACCACACCGACCAGAACCGCATCATCCTGTTCTGCGACGTGGAGCGCCCGCTGAAGTGGCGCTGGGCCGAAGCCTTCAACCGCTGGTTCGGCCGCGTCGTCATGTCCGCCGCCAGCTCGCCCAACGACGGCGGCGACCAGACCGGCGCCATCAACAAGCTGACCCACGCCCACTGGGTCATCGACCAGAAGCGCAAGGCCTTCAAGGCCTGGAACCGCAATGTCTACAAGGCCACCAAGTACGGCCTGATCGCCCTGGTGGTCGTGGGCTTCCTGGCCCTGTAAGAAAAGGCGCCCGGACATCCGGGCGCCCCCCGTCAGCCAGATCGCGCAAGCGCCCACCGCCACAACGCAAGACACCGCGTATGCCATTTTTGGCCGCCCGGGCGGCCAAAAATGGCGGGCCCCGCAAACCTCTTCCCCACCCACGGCTTCAACATCGCGACGCCCCAAGACGCTCGTAGCCCGTCGGCGCGGGCGGCGTGGCGGCGAGCAACCTCGATGCGCCCGAGGGAATCGGAAGGAACCGCCGCAGGCGGTGACGACGATGACGACGGGGTAGTCCGGAGCGAACGCTCCGGACCGCAATCGTGGGCGCGAGCCGCCATGCCGTCCGCGCCGACGGGCGGCCTACGAAGACCCCGCCCGACGATCAATCACAATAGAAATAAAACAAACCACAATAGCAATCAACGCTTAAGCGACTCCCAGCTCTTCATCAACCGTTTCACAGAAACCGGCATAGGCGTCCGCAACTCCTGCGCAAACAATGCCACCCGCAGCTCCTCCAGCAGCCACCGGAACTCATCCAGCCGCGGATCCGGCGCCCCTTTCAGCGCCGACCGCGCCCGCTGATACTGCGTCAGCAAAGGCGCCATCTCCGCCACCAGCTTGGCATCCCTGGCCGGATCCGCCCGCAGCTTGTCGATGCGAGCCAGAACCGCCTTCAGATACCGCGGAAAATGCGCAAGCTGCGCATACGGCGTATCGCGGATGAACCATTTGGGCATCAACGCCCCCAGCTGCGCCTGCAAGTCCGCGTAGGCCGCAGCATGCGGCTTGGCCTGCGGCAACTTGCGCTGCACTGCCGCCCATTCCGTCAGCACCGCCCCCGCCAGCCGCGCCACTTCCTGCGCCAAAAGACCCAGCCGGCCCTTGCCCTCGGCCCGCCGGGCCTCGAACTGCTGCTCGTTGACCGGCCAGGGATCGGCCAGGCAAGCCTGCCCCAGCGCGCAGTCGATGATCTGGTCGCGCAGCTCTTCCTGCGTCCCCAGCGTCATGTAGAGCATGCTGATCTTGGTCAGGTCCGCCAGGTTCTTTTCCAGGAACTTCACCTGCTCGCGCAAGCCCAGCCGGAACAGCCTGAGCAAGCCCGCGCGGTGGTGCTTGCGCGCTTCGTCCGGATCGTCGAACACGTCCA
Source organism: Achromobacter aegrifaciens (assembly GCF_902859965.1). Lineage (NCBI taxonomy): Bacteria > Pseudomonadati > Pseudomonadota > Betaproteobacteria > Burkholderiales > Alcaligenaceae > Achromobacter > Achromobacter aegrifaciens. The sequence goes on along the minus strand of NZ_CADIKO010000003.1, from coordinate 1,189,081 downwards.
GGTCGCAATGCGCGCCGCGGTCCACCAGCGCCGGATAGCCGATCACCGACTGCCCGCGCCGCTTGATCTCCATGATCTCCGGCAAGGGGCCGAAGGACCAGGAAGTCAGGTTCTCGTGCGCCAGCGCCTGGGCCACCTGGGTGTCGCTGGCCGCCAGTTGCTGGAACGTGGCCTGCGCCTGCTTGCCGAACTCGGCGCGCAGTTGCGCCAGGTTGCGTCCGGCCGCCAGCATGCGGCCGTGCTCATCCACCACCCGGAAGTTCATGAACAGGTGGGCCGGCAGGGTCTCCAGCTTGAAGTCCGCCGCGGCTGGGCGGATCTGCACCTGGTCCCACATGTCGGCGATGATGGCATCGACCAACCCCTGCTGCGGGTCGGCCTGGCGCTCGAACCAGCGGTCGTAGAAGCCTGCGGCATAGTCCGGCAGCGGCACGCAGTGGCGGCGCAGCTTCTGCGGCAGCGACTTCAGGAGCAGGTGCACCTTTTCCTTCAGCATCCCGGGCACCAGCCATTCGCAGCGCGCCGGATCGATCTGGTTGAGCGCGAACAGCGGCACCGACAGGGTCACACCGTCACGCGGCGAACCGGGTTCGAAGTGGTAATCCAGCGCCATCGACACGCCCTGCCATTCCACCTTCTTGGGAAAGACATCGGTCGTGACGCCCGCGGCCTCGTGGCGCATCAGTTCGTCGCGCGTCAGCAGCAGCTTGGCGGCGGCAGCCTTGTCCAGCCCCGACACCCACTTTTCCAGCGTCGCCGTCTGCGAAATGTCGGCCGGCAGTTGCCTGTCGTAAAAGGCGTGGATCAGCTCGTCGTCGACCAGGATGTCCGGGCGGCGGGTCTGATGTTCCAGCTTTTCGATGCCTGCGATCAGCTTGCGGTTGTGCGCCACGAACGCCAGCCGCGTGTCGATCTCGCCCGGCACCAATGCCTGACGGATGAACAGCTCGCGCGCCTGGGTCGGATTGACCCGGCCGTACTGGATGCGCCGGCCGGTGTAGATGGTCAGCCCGTAAAGCGTGGCCCGTTCATTGGCCACCACCTGCCCGGCCTTCTTTTCCCAACGCGGATCGGACCAGTTCTTGCGGATCAGGTGCGCGCCGACTTTTTCCAGCCACACCGGATCGATGCGCGCCACGCAACGCGCGTACAGCCGCGTGGTCTCGACCAGTTCGGCCGCCACGATCCAGCGCCCCGCCTTCTTCACCAGCCGCGAACCGGGGTGGATATGGAAGCGGATCTCGCGCGCGCCCTGGTAATGACCGCCTTCGTCGCTCTTGAAGCCGATATTGCCCAACAGGCCCGACAGCAGCGCCATGTGCAGCTGCTCGTAGGTGGCCTCGGTCTGGTTCAGGCGCCAGCCCTGCTCGCCCACCAGCGCGGCCAGCTGCGTGTGCACGTCGTGCCATTCGCGCAGCCGGATCGGCGACAGGAAGTTCTGGCGCAGCAGGGCCACCAGCTTGCGCTGCGAGGCCTTGTGCTGCACCTGCTCGCCGTACCAGCGCCACAGCTTCAGGAAGGAGATGAACTCGGACTTGTCGTCGGCGAACTTGGCGTGCGCGGCTTCAGCCGCCTCGCGTTCCTGCATGGGGCGATCGCGCGCGTCCTGCACCGACAGGGCCGAGGCGATGATCAGCATCTCGGCCAGGCACTGGTGTTCGCGCGCGGCCAGGATCATGCGGCCGATGCGCGGGTCCACCGGCAGCTTGGCCAGTTCATGTCCCGTGCGCGTCAGCACGAAGGACGAGCCGGTACGGGAAGCGTCCGTGTCGTCGTCCGAGGCCGACGCCAGTTCGATCGCGCCCAGTTCCTGCAGCAGATGGTAGCCGTCGGCCACCGCGCGCCCGGGCGGCGCCTCGACGAAGGGGAACTGCTCGATGTCGTCCAGCTTCAGGGACTTCATCCGCAGGATGACCGAGGCCAGCGACGAGCGCAGGACTTCCGGGTCCGTGAACGGCGCCCGGTTGTTGAAGTCCAGCTCGTCGTAGAGCCGGATGCAGACGCCCGGCCCGACCCGGCCGCAACGGCCGGCGCGCTGGTTGGCCGAAGCGCGGCTGATCGGCTCGATGCGCAGCTGCTCGACCTTGTTGCGCCAGGAATAGCGCTTGATGCGCGCCAGCCCGCTGTCGACCACGAAGCGGATGCCCGGCACGGTCAGCGAGGTTTCCGCCACGTTGGTGGCCAGCACGATGCGCCGCGCATTGGTGCGCGGATGGAAGATCTGCTCCTGCTCGGCCTGCGACAGGCGCGCGTACAGCGGCAAGACTTCGGTGCCGGCCGGATGGCGCTTGCGCAGCGCCTCGGCGGATTCGCGGATCTCGCGCTCGCCAGGCAGGAACACCAGCACGTCGCCCGGGCCGTGGCGCGCGCACTCGTCCACCGCGTCCACGATGGCGTCGATCAGGTCGCGCTCCTCGTCGCCCGACATCCGTTCGCGGTCCCGGCCGGGCTTGGCCGGGGCGGCCTCGTCTTCCGGGAGCTCCTCGCGCACGGGACGGTAGCGGACCTCGACGGGGTACAGGCGGCCGGACACCTCGATGACGGGCGCGGGCCGGTCCTCGGAAGCGCCGAAGTGCCGGGCGAAGCGCTCGGCGTCGATGGTCGCCGAGGTGATGATGATCTTCAGATCCGGGCGGCGGGGCAGCAGCTGCTTCAGGTAGCCCAGCAGGAAATCGATGTTCAGGCTGCGCTCGTGCGCCTCGTCGATGATGATGGTGTCGTAGCGGCGCAAGAGCGGATCGCGCTGCGATTCGGCCAGCAGGATGCCGTCCGTCATCAGCTTGATGGACGCGTTGGGGCCGGTGCGGTCGTTGAAACGCACCTGGTAGCCCACGACCTCGCCCATGGGGGTGTTCAGCTCTTCGGCGATGCGCTTGGCCACCGACGTCGCGGCCAGGCGGCGCGGCTGGGTGTGGCCGATCATCTTCTGGCGGCCGCGGCCCAGCTCCAGGCAGATCTTGGGCAGCTGGGTGGTCTTGCCCGACCCGGTTTCGCCGCTGACGATCACCACCTGGTGGCTGGCGATGGCACGCGCGATCTCCTGGCGCCGCGCGCTGACGGGCAGGTCTTCGGGGTAGGTCACCACGGGTATGGGCCGCTCGGGGCGCGGCGCGCGGCGCGCGTTCTGCGCGTCTGCCGCTGCCGCCGGAGCCGCCGCGTCCGCGGCCTTGGGCGCACGCGGGCTGGAGGATTCAGGCATGTACGATTAGTCCGGTTAGTCCGGCATTATAAATTTCCGCGAGCCCGCTGCCGGCGCCGCGGGCGCAAACCGGTAAATCCGGCACCAAATTGGCACTCTTTTCCGGCTGCGCCGGGGCGCGACGGTCATATAATTTCGCCACGCCGTCGTCCGACGGCGCTATGGCGCGGCACGGCGCCGCGTTTTTGCTTACTCTCAGGAATCCTTCCGCCCATCATGCCCGACCTGGAACCAGACACCGTCTCCGCCCTTGAAGCCCCAGAATTCGCACCCGCCCAGTTCGTCCGATGGTTCCGAGAAGTGGCGCCTTATGTGCATGCGTTCCGAGGCAAGACGTTCGTGGTGGCTTTCGGCGGTGAACTGGTGCAGGCCGGCGCGCTGAACGCGCTGGTGCAGGACTTGTCGCTGCTGTCCTCGCTGGGCATCCGCCTGGTGCTGGTGCACGGCTCGCGTCCGCAGGTCAATGAGCAGCTGCGCCTGAAGGGCTTTACCCAGCAATTCGACCGCGGCCTGTCGCCCACCGACGCCGCCGCGCTGGAATGCGCCAAGGAAGCCGCCGGCGAAATCCGCCTGGACATCGAGGCCGCCTTCAGCCAGGGGCTGCCGAACACGCCCATGTCGCACGCCCATATCCGTGTCATCTCCGGCAACTTCGTCACCGCCCGCCCGACCGGCGTGCTGGACGGGGTGGACTACAAGCACACCGGCCAGGTGCGCAAGATCGACATCGACGCGCTCAAGTTCGCCATCGAAAAGGGCTCGTCCGTGGTGCTGTTGTCGCCGCTGGGCTTCTCGCCCACCGGCGACGCGTTCAACCTGGCCATGGAAGACCTGGCCACCAGCGTCGCGGTGGCGCTGCGCGCTGAAAAACTCATCTTCCTGTCCAGCTCGCAGGGCGTGCTGAACGACGACGGCACGCTGGACACTGAACTCGCCCGCGTGGACGCCGACGCCCTGCTGGCCGGCGGTGAACTCGACGAAGAGACCCACGCCTTCCTGCAGTACGCCTCGCTCGCGGTCAAGCGCGGCGTGGCCCGCGCCCACCTGCTGCCGTTCGCGCTGGACGGCAGCGTGCTGCTGGAAATCTTCACCCACGACGGCGTCGGCACCATGGTGGTGGAAGACACGCTGGACGACCTGCGCGCCGCCACGATCGACGACGTCGGCGCCATCCTCAGCCTGATCGAACCGCTGGAAGCCGACGGCACGCTGGTGCCGCGTCCGCGCAGCGTGGTCGAGCGCGACGTGGAAAACTTCACCGTGCTGGAGCACGACGGCGTCATCTACGGCTGCGCGGCCCTGCACAGTTTCCCCGAAGAGCAGATGGCCGAAATGGCCTGCCTGATCGTGCATCCGGAATGGCAGGGTTCGGGCGAAGGCGAAATCCTGCTGCGCCACATGGAATCGCGCGCGCGCGCCGTCGGCGCCAAGCGCCTGTTCGTACTGACGACGCGCACCTCGCACTGGTTCATGAAGCGCGGTTTCGTGCAGGGCGGCATCGCCGACCTGCCGCGTGAGAAACAGCACAATTACAACCGTTCGCGCAACAGCCTGGTCTTCATCAAGAAGCTGTAACACCCGGGCTACCCGCAGGGTCCGCAGGGGCTTGGCGCCATCAGGTCGCCAAGCCCGTTAAAATGCAGGATTACTCATTTCTTCCGGCAGCGAACCATGGCCCGTATCGTCAACTGTGTAAAACTGAAGCGTGAAGCCGAAGGGCTGGATTTCCCCCCCTACCCCGGCGAACTCGGCACCAAGATCTGGCAGAGCATTTCCAAGGAAGCTTGGGAAGAATGGAAGGCCATCCAGACGCGCCTGGTCAATGAAAACCGCCTGAACCTTGCGGACGCCCGCGCCCGCAAGTACCTGAAGGAACAGATGGAGCGCTTCCTGTTCGAAGACGGCACCGTCGAAGCGCAGGGCTACGTTCCGCCCTCGGCCTGATCCGGCCGCGCCTTTTCCGGCCGCAAGCTGATGGCGGCCCACCCGATGCAGCCCCTCGCCCGCGAGGGGCTGTTCATTTCCGGCGCCAGCGTCCGACTTGGCGCCGGCCTTAAGATTCAAGTACTGCTGGCCGTATCATCGCTGTCATGAAAGAAGAATCGCGCCTGTCCCCCTCCTCGCCCATCGAACGCGCGCTCGGCATCGCGCCCGACCGCCGCGCGGGCACGCTGCAGGACGTGCAGCACGTGGTGATCCTGATGCAGGAAAACCGCTCTTTCGACCACTATTTCGGCACCTTGCCCGGCGTGCGCGGCTTCGCCGATCCGCATCCCGCCCCCACGCTGACGGGCAATGTGCTGACGCAGGCGGATGGTGCGGCGCAAGTCCGCCCCTATGCCCTGCAGGCCGAATACGCCAGCGATGCACAGGTGGGCTACATCACGCCGCACACCTGGGACGACGCGCAGCGCGCCTGGAACGACGGCCGCATGGACCAATGGCTGCCCGCCAAGAGCCGCCTGGGCATGGGCGCCTACCGTGGCGAGGAGGTGCCGTTCCAGACCGCGCTGGCAAACGCCTTCACCCTGTGCGACGCCTATCATTGTTCGATCCATGCCGGCACCAATCCCAACCGGCTGTTCCTCTGGACCGGCACCAATGATCCGCAAGGCCTGGCGGGCGGCCCAGCCCTGGTGAATACCTTCGACCGCCTGGGGCCCGCCAGCGAAGGCTATGCCTGGACCACCTATCCCGAACGCCTGCAGGACGCCGGCGTGGACTGGCGCATCTACCAGGACATGGCGGACAACTATCACGACAATCCGCTGGCCGGCTTCCAGCAGTACCGCCGGCAGCATGCGGGCGCGGCCGGCGACGCGCCCCTGCGCGACCGCGGCCTGTCCACGTGCACGCTGGACCAGTTGGCCCGCGACGTCGCCGCTGGCACGCTGCCGCAGGTGTCCTGGATCATTGCGCCCACGGCCGATTCCGAACACCCCGAGGTCTCGTCGCCGGCAAGGGGCGGTGCCTACACGGAGCGCGTGCTGGACATCCTGACCCGCAATCCCGAGGTCTGGAGCCGCTGCGTGTTCTTCGTCACCTACGACGAGAACGACTGCTTCTTTGACCACATGCCGCCGCCTGCGCCGCCTGCCCGCGCGGCCGACGGCCTATCGGGCGGCCTCTCCACGGTCGAGCTGGACGGCGAATACCACGATGTGCGCCATGGGCCCAGCGCCGCCACGCCCGACGACCCTGCCGGACTGCATGGGCGCGGGTTCGGGCTGGGGCCGCGCGTGCCGATGCTGGTGGTCTCGCCCTGGAGCCGTGGCGGCTGGGTCAATTCCCAGGTGTTCGACCACACGTCGGTGATCCGTTTCCTGGAAGCGCGATTTGGCGTGCTGGAACCCAATATCAGCGCCTGGCGGCGCGAGATCGCCGGCGACCTGACCTCGGCCTTCGACTTCGCTGCCGCCCGCGGCGCGCACGCCGAAGGCCTGCGCCAGGCTTGCGCCCTGCCGTACGCGCTGGACGTCCAAGGCCGCATGGCTGCCGACGGCGGACATTACCGGCTGACCCTGCGCAATCCCGGCGCCGCAGGCGCGGTGCTGCATGTCTACGACCGCCACGCGCTGGAACACGCGCCGCGCCGCTATACCGTGAGCGCGGGCGCGCGGCTGGACGACGGCTGGCGCCTGCACGCCGATGGCGCCTATGACTTGTGGCTGCTGGGCCCCGACGGCCTGCACCGGCACTTCCGCGGCGATGCGCGCGATGCCGGCACGCTGGAGGCGCAAGTGATGCCGGCGGCGACCGGCCTGAGCCTGCGTCTCGTCAATCGCGGCGAAACGCCGCAGGCGGTAAAAGTGGAGTCGCGCATGGGCGACGGCTGGTGCGCCATGGCGCACGTGCAAGCGGACGGCTCGCTGGATCTTGCCTACGGCGGTTGCCAGGGATGGTACGACCTGGAGATCACCGCGCTTGCCTTGCCGGCATTCGGCCGCAGGCTGGCGGGCCGCATCGACGCCGGCAAAGCCGGCCTGCCGGACCCGCGCCTGCAGGCAGGGGCGACGCTGCCCCTGGACTGACGCTTACTCTTCCGTGTCTTCTTCTTCACCGCGCGCCAGGCGCTCGGTGTTCTTCACGCCGGTATGGCGCACGTCGGCGCCCTTGACCATGTAGATCACGCGCTCGGACATGTTCTTGGCGTGGTCGCCGATGCGTTCCAGCGCGCGCGCGATGAAGATCATGTCGATGGCGCGCGAGATGGTGCGCGGATCTTCGATCATGTACGTGATCAGGTGGCGCAGCGCGCCCTTCCATTCCTTGTCCACTTCCTTGTCGCTGCGCACGACGGCGGCGGCCTGGATGGGATCGAGGCGGGCGAACGCGTCCAGCGCCTGATGCAGCATGGTGCGCACATTGGCAGCCATGTGGCGCAGTTCGATCACCGGGATGTGGCGCAGTTCGGCTTCGTGGATGCGGCGCGCGACGGTGGCGACCTTCTCGGCTTCATCGCCGGAACGCTCCATGTCGGTCAGCATCTTGGACACGGCCATCAGCATGCGCAGGTCGATGGCGGTGGGCTGGTGGCGCGCCAGGATGCGGCTGATGCTCTCGTCGATTTCGACTTCGTGGCGGTTGACTTCCTTTTCACGCTCACGGACTTTCTCGACCAGCGAAATGTCGCCGCTGGCGAGCGCGTCGATGGCCTCCTGGATCATGGCTTCCACAAGGCCGCCCATTTGCAGGAACTGCGAACGGACGCTTTCGAGGTCCGCATCGAACTGCTTGTTTGTATGCTCCGACATCCGGGCTCCCTGCGTGTTTGGTCTCATTGCACTGCCCTGAAAAAAGGATATTACGAGATGGGCCTGCACAACCCGCAAGGTTATGACCCAAGTGTGACAGGATTATGAACACGGACCCCGGCGGCCACAAGGCGGGCCGGCCGGGGCAACGCCGGGAGGCGTCGGCAAGCGGACTCAGGCGCGGCGGTCCAGCCGACGGATGCCGTTTTGCGTGGCCAGCAGGGCCACGTCGGCGCCCGCGATCGCGAACAGGCCGCAGGTCACTACGCCCGCCAGATTGTTGACCCGAGCTTCCAGGCCCGGCGCGTCGGTGATGGACAGGCCGGACACGTCCAGGATGACGTTGCCGTTATCGGTGACGAATCCCTCGCGCAGCTTGGGCTGACCGCCCAGCGCCGCCAGGGCGCGCGCCACGGATGCGCGCGCCATGGGGATGACTTCGACGGGCAGCGGGAACTTGCCCATGGTCTGCACCAGCTTGGACTCGTCGGCGATGCAGATGAAGCGCTCGGCCACCGAAGCCACGATCTTCTCGCGCGTCAGCGCGCCGCCGCCGCCCTTGATCATGTGCAGGTTGGCGTCGATCTCGTCGGCGCCGTCGACGTAGATCGGCATCGTCGTGATGTCGTTCAGGTCCAGCACCTTCAGCCCGTGTCCGGCAAGCCGGGCGGCGCTGCGCTCGGAACTGGCCACCGTGCCGCCGATCCGGCCCTTGAAACGGGCCAGGCCGTCGATGAAGAGATCCGCCGTGGAGCCCGTGCCCACGCCGATGATGGCGTCGGGTCCTGCGACCTGTTCAACGAATTCCAGGGCCGCGTCGGCGGCTTGCTGCTTGAGTTCTTGCTGGGAAAGCATGGCGAAAAATGCGGGAAGGTTGGTCAAGCCAGGAAATTTAGCATGCGGCAGCAGGCCACGCCCGCGCCAGGATGGCCTGCACATCCGCGCCCGCCGCCAGTTCGCCGAACACGCCGCCGCCCGCGTTCAGGCGGCTGGCGACGAAAGCCTGCGCCACCGGCGCAGGCGAATGCTGGATCAGCAAGGCAGCCTGCCACAAGCGCGCCAGGCCGGCGGCGATGCGGCGAGCCTGGAACTCGGCCTGGACGCCATCAGCCAGCAAGGTCCGCCAGCGCGCCAGCGCGTCGTCGAAGTCCTGGTACTGCCCCGCCGCCTGCGCGAACTCGCGCTCCAGCGCGGGCAGCGCTCCGGCCTCGCGCTGCAAGGCGCGCAATACGTCCAGCGCCATGACGTTGCCGGAGCCTTCCCAGATGGAATTGACCGGGGTTTCGCGGTAAAGCCGGGGCATAGGGCCGTCGTCCACGTAGCCGTTGCCGCCCCAGACCTCCATGCATTCGGCCACCGCGGCGATCGCGCGCTTGCAGACCCAGAGCTTGGCGGCCGGCGTGCCCACGCGGACCAGGGCCCGCGCCGCGGCGTCGGCGCGCTCGTCCACGGCGCGCGCCAGCCGCAGGCCCAGCATCATGGCCGCCTCGCTTTCAAGCGCCAGGTCGGCCAGCACGTTGCGCATCAGCGGCTGCTCGATCAAGGGCTTGCCGAAGGCGTGACGGTGGCGCGCATGATGCGCCGACTGCACCAGCGCCTGCCGCAGCAGCGCCGCGCTGCCCAGCACGCAATCCAGCCGGGTGGTGGCGGCCATCTCCAGCAGCACGGCCAGGCCGCGGCCCGGTTCGCCCACCATGACGCCCCAGGCTTCCTCGAATTCGACCTCGGCGCTGGCGTTGCTGCGGTTGCCCAGCTTGTCCTTCAGCCGGCGCACGCGCACGGCATTGCGCGGTCCGTCCGGTATCCAGCGCGGCACGAAAAAGCAACTGAGTCCTTCGTCGGTCTGCGCCAGCACCAGATGCGCGTCGGCCTGCGGCACCGAGAAAAACCATTTGTGGCCGACCAGCAAATAGGCGCGGCCGCGGCCGGGCGCGCCTACTGGCGTGGCGCGCGTGGTGACGGCGCGCAGGTCGGAGCCGCCCTGCTTCTCCGTCAGGCCCATGCCGATCAGGGCCGAGCGCTTCGCGGCCAGCGGCGCGTCGGCGCCGTCGAACTCCCGCGAATACAGGGCGTTCAGCCATTGCCCGCCGAAATCCACGACGCCCGCAGGTTCACGCTGCAACAGCGGCACCGCGGCAAACGTCATGGTGGTGGGACACAGGCTGCCCGCCTCGACCTGCCCCTGCATGACATAGGCCGCGGCCCGCGCCACCTGCGCGCCCGGCTCGGGCTGCGCCCAGGCGCGGCTGTGCAGGCCGCGCGCCATGATGCCGCCCATCAGCAGATTCCAGGACGGATGGAATTCGACGCGGTCGATGCGGTGGCCGCCGCGGTCGTAGCTGACCAGGCGCGGCGTGCAGCGGTTGGCCTGCGCGCCGGCTTCCAGCGTCTGCGCGCGGCCCAGCCAGGCGCCATGCGCCGCCAGGTCCGGCTCCCAGGCTTGCGCGCCTTCGCGCCGCACCGCCTCGCGCAAGGCCGGGTCGGTTTCGTACAAGGAGTAGTCCTCCAGGGGCGGCACCTGGTTGGATACGGTATGTGTCGCGAACGATGACATGGCTGCTCCCTGGATCGGTCCACTGATGCGCCGCCAGCCCGCGGCGCGGTCAGCCCCTTCGGGCCTATCTGGCCATCGGCGCCACCAGGGCCCAGGGCCGCAGCGCCTCGACCTGCGCCGCCAGCTCCAGCAGCAGCGCCTCGCTGCCCAGCGGCCCCATCAGCTGGATGCCGATGGGCAGGCCGTCGGACGACATGCCGAAGGGGATGGAGATGGCGGGCATGCCGGTCAGATTGGCCAAGGGCGCAAACGGCGAATAGCCGATGACGCCCTTCTTGCCCAAACGGTAGGCCAGGTAGTCGGCGTTGTCCATGGCGTAGCGGCCGATGGGCGCCGGCGGCTGCGCCAGCACCGGGCTCAGGAACAGGTCGTAGCCTTGCGCGCCGTCGCGTTCCAGGAAGCGGCCGACCCGGCGCGTGATCTCGTGGCAGGTATCGACGCAGGCCACGTACTGCGCGCCGGAGATGGCGCGGGCGTATTCGCGCGCGCCCAGCGTTGTTGGTTGCAATTCATCGGCGGCCAGGCGGCGGCCGCGCGCGGCCACGAAGGCGTCAATGGCGTTGGCCGCCGCGCTCGCGATCAGCGGCAGCATCGGCGACAGCACCTCCTCGGATCCCACCGGCGGCGCGGCAGGCACGAGTTCATGGCCCAGCGACGCGAAAAGCTGCGCGGCCTCGTCCACGGCGGCCGCCACTTCAGGATGGATGGCCTCGCCCTCGTAGGTCGTGTTGACGAAGGCAATGCGACGCCGTGCGGCCGATTGCGGATCAGCAGCGACGCGCGCCACCACGGCGCGGTAGGAGTCAGCCGGCAGTGCCGGCGCGGCGTAAGGCGCACCCACGTCGGCGCCGGCGCTGATGTCCAGCGACGCGGCGCAGTCGCGCACCGACAGGGTCATCATGTGTTCGGTGGCCAGGCCGCCCCAGCCTTCACCCTTCAGCGGGCCCAGCGGCATCAAGCCGCGCGAAGGCTTCAGGCCCAGCACGCCGCAGCAGGACGAAGGAATGCGGATCGACCCGCCGCCGTCACTGCCATGGGCGATGCGCACCATGCCGCTGGCCAGCGCAGCGCCCGCGCCGCCGCTGGACCCGCCCGCGCTATGGCCCGCCTTCCAGGGGTTCTGGGTGGCCGGCCCGTAGACCGGCGATTCGGTGGTGGGGCTCAGGCCCAATTCGGCGCTGGTCGTGCGACCGAACGGAATCAGGCCCGCGCGGCGGTAGCGCTTGACGATCTCGGCGTCGACGTTCCATTCCACCTGGCCGTACAGCACCGAACCCATGGCGCTGGGCAGGCCCAGCGCCGCCGTGCCCAGGTCCTTGAGCAAGGTGGGTACGCCCAGGAACGGCCGTTTCTGCAATTGCGCCAACCGCTGTTCCTGCGACAGGCCGCCCAGCTCCTCGTCCAATGACTGCGCCAGGCGCAGGCCGATTTCCGCCTGCAGGCCGCAGGCGGCGTTGATCGAGGGATTGCGGGCCGCCACCCGGTCCACCGCCTGCTGCATCGCAGCAAGCGCAGTGGTGACCCCTTGTGCGATATCAGCGCCCAGCGCCGTCGCGTCCAGGGTGGAGGAATCATGGCGTTCAGCGATGCTCATGCTTGCAATGCTCCAGGTGACTGACGGCGGATTGCCGCTGACGCCAGGATATCGGCAGTCGCTGCGGGCAACAAGCTCACGCCCCTGCGATGCCGCCGCGGCCGGATCAGTTCTGGCCTGCGGCCTGGTCTTCGTCGTCGTCCCCGGCGTCGCCCTCGTCCGCAGTGCCGAGCAGGAGCCGGGCGTCGGCTTCGGGTAGCGCCTCGACGGCTTTCAGGTTCTTGAGCATGGCGCGGGTGCGCACTTCCGTCTGGCCGATCTTGTTGCTGGCGGTGTCCAGCGTCTTCTTGACGCTGGCCAGGGATTCACCGAACTTGCCGAATTCCGTCTTGACCGCGCGCAGCACCTGCCAGACCTCGGACGAGCGCTGTTCGATCGCCAGCGTGCGAAACCCCATCTGCAGGCTGTTCAACAATGCCGCCAGGTTGCTGGGGCCGGCCACGTTGACGCGCAGGTCATGCAGCTTATCGAGCAGGCCCGGGCGGCGCAGCACCTCCGCGTACAAGCTCTCGGTAGGCAGGAACATGATGGCGAAGTCGGTGGTGTGCGGCGGCGCCACGTACTTGCCGGCGATCAGGCGCGCCTGCAGTTCCACCGCGCGGCCCAGCGCGGCGCCGGCGTTCTTCACGCCTTCGGTGTCGGCGGCTTCCTGCGCGTCCATGAGGCGCTCGTACTCTTCCTTGGGAAACTTGGCGTCGATCGGCAGCCAGACGGGTTCGCCGCCATCGCCGCGCCCCGGCAGGCGGATGGCGAACTCCACCACGGCATCGCTGCCCGGCACGGGCTTGATGTTGCTGGCGTATTGGTCCGGCGTCATGTTGTCCTCGATCAGCCTGGCCAGTTGCACCTCGCCCCAGGTGCCGCGCGACTTGACGTTGGTCAGCACCCGCTTCAGGTCGCCCACGCCCGCCGCCAGGGCCTGCATTTCGCCCAGGCCCTTGTGCACGGCCTCCAGGCGGTCCGACACCAGCTTGAAGGACTCGCCCAGGCGCTGCTCCAGCGTGGCGTGGAGCTTTTCGTCCACGGTGCGGCGCATTTCGTCGAGCTTGGCGCTGTTGTCGGTTTGCAACGATTGCAGCCGCTGGTCGACCGTGGCGCGCACTTCCATCAGGCGCCGCTCGTTGATCTGGATGAGGCCCTGCAGTTGCTCGGAGAAGCCCGCCGCAAAGCGCGCCAGCGATTCCGCCGACTCCGCGCGCGCGGCCTGGGCGTCACGCGACAACCCGGCGCGCAAATCGCCATGCGACTGCGACAGCTCCACCCTCAGGGCGCGGGTGGAGTCCGCGAATTCGCTGCGCAGGCCGCGCTGCCCTTCCGCGATGTCGGCGCGCAGCGCGCGCTCGGTGCGTTCCAGGCTTTCCAGCAGCGCATCGAGCCGGGCATCCTGCGCGGGCGGGCGCAGCCATGCCAGCAAGGCCGCCAAAAAGGCCAGAACGGCGCCGCCCGCGGCGATCCAAAGCAGATGTATGTCGTTCAAAAGATGCGTCTCCAAAGCCGGGATTGTAGGACTCCGGCCACGCCTTCCCCGGTAAATCCGGCCGAGATTCGGCATCTGGCGGACTCATGCTCCAGCTCAAGGATTAAACTCGGGAGCATCCAAACAGGCTTGATCTCCCCTTGAACCCCGCAGATCCTTCTCTCTGTACGCCCGCGGCGTCTTTCCAGTCCATCTTCGGGCCGCTGGACCTGAACGCCGCCACGCCGGTCGCCTCCGGCCATGACCGGCACATCTTCCAGCACCCCAACATGCCGTCCTTGCTCGTCAAGGTCATGGACATGCGCGCCCGCGCGATTTATCTGGAGGCCCGCCCGTTCAAGCGCTGGTATAAGCAATACCAGCGCGAAAGCGCGTACCGCGTCTACCTGACCGAAATCTACGAATACGTCACCACCACCACCCGCCCCTCGGGCGTATGGCAGGTGCCCATGGCGCGCATACTCGGCGTGGCCCAAACCACGCTGGGCTTGGGCCTGGTCGTCGAGAAAATCCGCGACGCCGACGGCAACATCGCCCCCACCGTGACGGACCTGGCCAGGCAGGGCAAGCTCGACGACGCCCTCAGCGCGCAGCTGGACGAATTCTTCCAGGATCTGGCCGATGCCCACGTGGTTCTGCACGATGTCTCCGCCAGCAACATCGCCTGTGGCCTGAATGCCGACGGCAAGCAGGGCTTGTACCTGATCGACGGCTTCGGCGGCCTGCCGCTGATCCCGATCTATGCCTGGAGCAAGCGCCTGAACAGCCGGCGCATCCACCGCAAGTACGTGCGCATGCGCGCGGCCCTGGCCGAACGTATTGCCACCGGCGGGTTCTGACGCGCCCTGCGCAGACGCGGCCGGGGCGCGGGCCGGTCGGTTACGCCTGCGGCGCCTCTGGCAACACCACGCCCTGGCGGTCCACCCATACGTAGTCGTGGCCGGCGCGCTGTCCGCGGCGCAAGGGATTGCGCGTGCAAAAGGCCGCGTAAGCAGGGTCCACAAAACGGTAGTGCAGGTGTTCGTCCCGGCCCAGCGGAATGCCCAGGCGCGTGGTGCAGATCAGGGCTTCGGGCGACTCCCCCACATCCTCCACATACAGCGCCTGCGGGTCGAAACCGCGTGCGTCCCAGTCCGGCACTTTCAGGCCCAGCGCCCGGCACAGCAGGGTCTGGCCGGCGCACAGGCCGGAGACCGGTCGCGGCCGCCCCTGTGCATCGGGGTTCAACTCCAGCATGCGGGCCAGCGCTTGCGGTCCGGACAGCGCGTCCGTCCAGGGATAGGCGGATTTGATCAGCACGGCATTGCCCGGCCCTCCCGCGCTGAAATTCAGCGAATCCCCGCCGCGGGCGTAATACATGTAGACCGTACCGCCGTCCATGAACAGCGCGCGCCGCTTATGGGTGTACCCCAGCGACGCATGGCTGCCCTTCTCTTCCAGGTAATAGGCTTCGGTCTCGATGATGCGGGCCGACAGCCACAGGTCGCCCACGCGGTGGCGGATGACCTTGCCCGGCAGCTCGCGCGCCAGCTGGGCGGCATCGCGGTCGAAGAAGGCGTCAGGCAAGGCCCGGCCGGACGCGCCCGGCGCCAGGCCGGCCTGGGCCGGCGCCTCAGGCGAAACGTTCGCCGTAGCGCTTTTCGCTGAAGCCAACGCTCACCTCGCCATCGGGCGTGACCGTGACCGGGCGGCGCACCAATGCCGGATACTCGGCGATCAACTGGGTCCACTGCGCATCGGTGTGCGCCGTCTTGCGCTCTTCGGGCAGGTTGCGCCAGGTCATGGACGTGCGGTTGACCAGTTTTTCCCAGCCGCCGACCTGGTCAGCCCAGGCTTTCAGCGTGGCGGCCGGCACCGGGTTGTCGCGGTAGTCCACGAACCCGTGGGCGACGCCATGCGCCGTCAGCCAGTCGCGCGCCTTGACGCAGGTGCTGCACTTGGTCAGGCCATACAGGGTGGTTTGCTTCATTTGGGTTCGGACTCCTTGCGCCATTGCATGCGGTTGGCCAGGATCACGCAAGTGCCGACCGCCAGGATGAAGAGGGTCGCCAGCGCGTTGATCTCGGGTTTCAGGCCCAGGCGCACGCGCGAGAAAACTTCCATGGGCAACGTGCTGGAGCTGGGGCCGGACAGGAACGAGGCCAGCACCACGTCGTCCAGCGACAGGGTGAAGGACAGCAGCCAGGCCGAGGCCAGCGCCGGCGCGATCAGCGGCAGCGTGATCTTGAAGAACACGGTCATGGGCGTGGCGCCCAGGTCCAGCGCGGCTTCTTCCAGCGAACGGTCCAGGTCGCGGATGCGGGTCTGGATGACCACCGCGACAAAGGCCATGCACAGGGTCACGTGGCCGACCCAGATCGTGAAGATGCCGTTTTCGGCGGGCCAGCCCAGGCTGCCGCGCAGTTCCACGAACATCAGCAGTAGCGAGATGCCCAGCACCACTTCGGGGATGACCAGCGGCGCGCTGAGCATGCCCACGTACAAGGCGAAGCCGCGGAAGCGCCCCATGCGCCCCAGCACGTAGCCGGCCCAGGTGCCGATGATGACGGCGGCGGTGGCAGTCATGGCGGCAATGCGGAACGACAGCCAGGCCGCGCGCAGCAGCGCGTCGTCGTTGAACAGCGAGTGATACCAGCGGAACGAGAAACCGGTCCAGGACGTGACGGTGGGCGACTCGTTGAACGAGAACACCATCAGGCTGATGATGGGCACGTACAGGAAAAAGTACCCCAGTCCCAGCACGACGGCGCGCAAAGTCTTGTTGGGCCCGTTCATTTGCGGCCTCCGTTCGCCTGTTCCTGCTGCTTGACCTGGTTGTATTGGAAGTACACCAGCGGCACCAGCAGCAACAGCACCATCACGCAGGTCACGGCCGAAGCCATGGGCCAGTCGGCGTTGTTGAAGAACTCATTCCACATCACGCGGCCCATCATGAGCGTGTTGGCGCCGCCCAGCATTTCGGGGATCACGTACTCGCCCACCGCCGGGATGAACACCAGCATGGCGCCGGCAATCACGCCCTGGCGCGACAGCGGCACCGTGATCTGCCAGAACGCCTGCCAGGGCTTGGCGCCCAGATCGTAGGCGGCTTCCAGCAGGCGCAGGTCCATCTTCACCAGCGTGGCGTACAGCGGCAGGATGAAGAATGGCAGGTAGGCGTAAACCATGCCGATGTAGACGGCGACGTCGGTGCGGTAGATTTCCAGCGGACTGGAAATGATGCCCAGGCCCTGCAGCAGGTTGTTGAGCAGCCCGTCGTTGCGCAGGATGCCGACCCAGGCGTACACGCGCAGGAGCAGCGAAGTCCAGAACGGCAGGATCACACCCAAAAGCAGCAGGTTGCGCACCGCCGGCGACGAACGCGCGATGTAATAGGCGATGGGATAGCCGATCAGCACGCAGAAGAGCGTGGTGATGGCGGCGATCTTCACCGAATTCAGATACGTGGCGAAGTACAGGCTGTCCGTGAACAGCAGGATGTAGCCGCGCAGGTGCAGGCTGAACTGCACCGCCTCGTCCTTGAATTCCGCCAGGGACGTATAGGGCGGAATGCCGAACTTCAGTTCGGCGAAACTGATCTTCAGGACCAGCAGGAACGGCACCAGCAGGAACAGCACCAGCCAGGCGAACGGCGGCACCACCGCCAGCGCCCGGCCCGACGGCAACCAGTCGCGGGGCGAAAAGCGGATCATGACGCCAGCACCGTGGCGCTGTCGGCGTCCCAGCTGACGAAGATCTCTTCATCGATGCCGGGCGCGTCCATCTGGGCCAGCAACTGGCTGGGCACGCTGGCCTCGACCGTCTTGCCGGAATCCAGGCGGATCTGATAGAGCGCGTAGCTGCCCATCCAGGCCATGTGGCTGACCATGCCATGGGCCCAGTTGTATTCGGCTTCGGGCTGCTCGCGCGACACCACCAGCCGTTCAGGGCGGATGGAGACGTGCACTTCCATGCCCAGCGGCTCGCTCACGCCGTGGTTGACGAAGAGCGGACGGGTCAGCTCGCCGCACTCGATGGCGACGTGGTCCGGTTCATCGACCACGATGGTGCCGGTGAACATGTTGGTCGACCCGATGAAGCTGGCGACGAAGCGGGAATTCGGAAAGGCGTAGACGTCCTGCGGCGTGCCGCATTGGACGATCTGGCCTTCGGTCATGACGGCCAGGCGGTGGGCCATGGTCATGGCTTCTTCCTGGTCGTGCGTGACCATGATGCAGGTCACGCCGACCTGCTCCAGGATCTTCACGAGTTCGATCTGGGTCTTCTGGCGGATCTGCTTGTCCAAGGCGGACATGGGTTCGTCCAGCAGCAGCAGCTTGGGCCGCTTGACCAGGCTGCGCGCCAGCGCCACCCGCTGCTGCTGGCCGCCCGACAGCTGGTTGGGCTTGCGGCGCGAATAACCGGCCATCTGGACCAGGTCCAGGGCTTCGAACACGCGGTCATGGATCTCGGCCCGGTCCACGCCTTCCTGCTTCAGGCCGAAGGCCACGTTGGCCTCGACCGTCATGTGCGGGAACAGCGCGTAGGACTGGAACATCATGTTCACGGGCCGGCGGTACGGCGGCACGTGCGTGATGTCTTCGCCGTCCAGGAATATCTGGCCCGAGGTGGCTTCCTCGAAGCCCGCCAGCATGCGCAGCAAGGTGGACTTGCCGCTGCCCGAACTGCCGAGCAGGGCGAAGATCTCGTTGCGCTTGACCGAGAGATTGACGGAACGGACGGCGACCACATCGCCGAAGATCTTTACGACATCGGAAATCCGGACGAACTCGTCCGGATCGGCCGAATGCTGCGCCGAGTAACGGCTATCGCTCATGATGACTTATCTTCCAGACTTCAGCTCGGACCACATCCGGTTTTGCAGGCGTTGGATGTTCAAGGGCAGCGCCTTGATCACATACAGGGTCTTGGAGACGTCCGCCGGCGGGTAGATCATGGGGTTGTCGGCCACGTCCTTGACCACGAACTGCCGCGCCTCTTTGTTGGCGTTGGGATAGAACATGGTGTTGGTGATGGCCGCATGCACCTTGGGCGTTTCGATGTAGTTGATGAAGGCCAGCGCCTCTTCGGGATGCGGAGCATCCTTGGGGATGACCATCAGGTCGAACCACGCGGGCGCGCCGCCCTTCGGAATGAAGTAGTTCACTTCATAGGACTTCTTGGCGTCCTGGGCGCGCTTGCGAGCGATCATCACGTCGCCGGAAAAGCCGTAGACCATGCACAGGTCTCCCACGGCGAGCTCGTCGATATAGCCCGACGAGCTGAACTGGCGGATGTACGGGCGGATCTTCATCAACACGTCCAGCGCGGCCTTGTAGTCGTCGGCGTTGGTGCTGTTGGGATCCTTACCCAGGTACTTCAGCACGGCCGGGAACACCTGGGCGGCTTCGTCCAGCATGGAGATGCCGCACTCTTTCAGCTTGGCGGCGTTCTCGGGCTTGAAGATCATGTCCCAGTTAGCCAGGTCCACGCCGTCGCCCATGATCTGCTTGACCTTGGTGACGTTGTAGCCCAGGCCATTGGTGCCGTAGCCCCAGGGAATGGCGTATTCGTTGCCGGGATCGACGGTGGCGACCAGCGCCATGATTTCGGGATCCAGGTACTTCCAGTTCGGGATCTTGGACTTGTCCAGCTTCTGGAACAGGCCGGCTTCGATCTGGCGCGAGGCGTAATGCGTGGACGGGACAACGACGTCATAACCCGACTTGCCGGCCAACAACTTGGCCTGCAGGGTGTCGTTGCTGTCGTAGACGTCATAGCGGACCTTGATGCCGGTTTCCTTTTCAAAACCGGGAATTGTGTCCGGAGCCGTGTATTCGGCCCAGTTGTAGACGTTGACGACCTTGTTCTGCGCCACCGCCGCCGACGAGGCCGCCATGACCAGCATCGCCCCAAGCGCCAAGCGCATACCCGCCCGTAGTTTCATCACCAGCCCCCTTGCGTTATGCCGTATGTGACAGGAGTACCAAAAGGCGAAATGATAAAGCTTTTTAGCGAGGACCTGCCCAACTTTGCCGGGTGATTGGCGCGATTTGGGCCAGATGGCGGCATTTGGCCGCCCCCGCCGGGATCAGGGCTGGATCCCCACGCCCCAGGCCGTCCAGTAGCTGTCGCGCAGGCGCAGCCAGAAGCGCTCGCCCTCTTCCCCGGCAACCTTGCGCAGCGAACGGCGCAGGCGTTCCAGGTTGGCCTCGCGCTGGCGGTCGGACAGGGAACCTTGCGTGCCGCGGTCGAAATCGATCAGCCAGATGCGACCGTCGCTGCCCACCAGGATGTTGAAGGCATTGAGGTCTGCATGCCAGACGCCCGCCCGGTGCATGCGCACGATGGCCTCGGCCGCCGCCTGCCAGACCGGCTCGGCCAGCACGTGGGCCAGCGGCCGCACGCCGGGAATGCGCTCGACCACGATGGCGGCGCGGTAGATCGGACCTTGCCGCCAATAGGCGGCGGCCAGCGGCGCAGGCACCGCCAGGCCCTGGGCGCGCATGGCGGCCAGCAGGCGGTATTCGCGAAAGCTGCGGGTGCGGGCCTCGCCGTTCCAGAGATAGGCGTCGCGGCTGATGCGCGCGATCATCCCGCCGCGGCGGTAGCGGCGCAGCACGCCCTGCCAGCCCGCCCCCTGCACGAACCAGGCGGCCTGGCGTCCGCCGGCATCCACCGGCCGCGCCCGGTCGCCATAGTGCGCCGGGTTGAACAGGTCCGGGCCGGCTTCTGTCAGGCGCGAGGGATCGCTCAGCATGGCTCCGCCCAGGGGGCCGGACCAGGCCTGGCGCCGTTCACCGGATCGGGAATCGCCTTCAGCCTTCACGATTGCGCATCCAGTCGGCTACGCCGTAGAAGGACTGCAGCAGGCGTTCGACCAGGGCCGGTTCGATCCCCTGGTCTTCCATGGCCCGGCCAATGCAGGTCACCCACTGGTCGCGCTCGACCTCACCGATCGAGAACGGCAGGTGGCGGGCGCGCAGCCGGGGATGGCCGAAGCGTTCTATATAGTGGTCCGGGCCGCCAAAGTAACCGCAAAGAAACCAGAACAGCTTGTCGCGCGCCTGGTCCAGGCTGGGACCATGGGCCGCCCGCAGCTCCTTCAGGTCGGGCTCCATGTCCATTAGGTCATAGAAGCGGTCCACCAGGGCGCGCACGCCCGGCTCGCCGCCAAGTAGGTCAAAAATGCTGCTGGAGTTTTCCACGGGTTCGGTAATCGTATGGACGCGCGTCGGCATCAGGTTTCTCGTAGGGTGACCAGGGGCGGCGTGCGCAACACGCCGCGCAGGGCCAGGGCGCCGCCGGCCCAGGCGCCCAACATGCCCGCGGCGATGCCCGCCAGCCACGGCCAAAGGCTAAGAGTAATAGTGAAATCAAAGACCTGCGTTGACAAAGCCCAAGCGATTGCGGTGGCGCCGGCCGCTGCCAGCAGACCAGCCAGGCCACCCACGGCCCACAGCTCGATGCGCTGGGAGCGCGCCAGCTGGCTACGGGTGGCGCCCAGAGCGCGCAGCACGGCGGCTTCGCGCATGCGCTCGTCGCGCGTGGCCGTCAGCGCCGCGGACAGCACCAGCACGCCGGCGGCCAGCGTGAACAGGAACAACAGTTGAACGGCCTTCCCCACTTCGTTCAGTACTGATTGCAGCTGTTGCAGGATGGCGCCTACGTCGAACACCGTCAGGTTCGGGAACTCGCGCACCAGCGCGGGCAGGACCGAGGCCTTTTCGGGCGGCAGGTAGAAGGACGTGATCCAGCTCTGGGGCATGTCGGCCAACGCGGCGGGCGTCAGGATGGCGAAAAAATTGACGCGCATCGTATCCCAATCGACCCGTCGGGTGCTGGTGACTGCCGCCTCGACCTGCTGCCCCGCCACATCGAAGGTCATCTTGTCGCCCAGCGCCAGGCCCAGGCTCTTGGCCAGGCCTGACTCCAGCGACACCTCGGACGCGCCCGGCTCCAGCCAGCGGCCCTGCTCGATACGGTTGGAAGACGGCAATTCGTCGCCATAGGACAGGTTGAACTCGCGGTCCACCAGCCGCTTGGCGCGGGGCTCCTCGTAGTCGTCCGGCCCCACGGGCTTGCCGTTGATGGCGATCAGCCGCCCGCGCACCATCGGCGCCAGCGTGATGCGGCCCAGGCCTTCGCGGGTGAGCGCGTCGGTCACGGCCTGGCGCTGGTCCGGCTGCACATTGATGAGGAAACGGTTGGGTGCGTCCGGCGGCAAGGTCCGCTGCCAGCCCTGGATCAGGTCGGTGCGCGTCATGGTCAGCAACAACAGCGCCATCAGGCCCACCGCCAAAGCGCACACCTGGGTGATGGTGGCGGCGCGCCGGCGCACTACGCCAGCCAGCGCGAAACGCAGCGCCGGCAGGCCGGCGGCCAGCCGGCGCACGCGTGCCAGGCCCAGGATGCAGAGCCAGGCCACCAGCGCGAACACGGCGAAGGCTCCCAAGAAGCCGCCCGCCACCACGCCGCCCAGCTTGGCGTCGCCGGCAAACCACCAGATCAGCAGTGCGAAGCCCGCGGCCCCCAGGACATAGCCCAGGGCGCTGCGCGCGCTGAGCGCGTCGGCGTCGCGGCGCAGCACCCGGGCCGGCGGCACGTGGCGCAGCTGGGCCAGCGCCGGCAAGGCAAAACCCAGCAACAGCAAAAGGCCGGTCAACAGCCCCTGCAAGGCCGGGATGGCCGAGGGCGCAGGCAAGCTGGTATCGATCAGCGAACCCAGCAGCATGACCAGCACCTGATGCACCGCATAACCCAGCAGGCAGCCCGCGGCCGACGAGAACAGGCCGACCAGGGTGAACTCCAGCGTCAGCATGCGCGACACTTGCGACTGCACCGCCCCCAGGCAGCGCATGACCGCGATGCCGTCGCGGTGGCGCGTCATGTAGCGGCCGGCGGCCAGGGCCACGGCCACGGCCGATATCAGCACCGCCAGCAGCGCGACCAGCGACAGGAAGCGCTGCGCCCGGTCCAGCGTGCGGCGCACTTCGGGCCGGCCGGACTCCAGGGTGGCAACCTTCTGGCCGCGCTTCAGATTCTGCTTGAGCCACGTCGAGTAGCCCGCCACGGCGTCGGGCTGGCCCGCAACCAGCATGGCATAGCCGATGCGGCTGCCCGGCGCGATCAGGCCGGTGGCGGGCAGATCGCTGGCGCGCAGCAGCACCCGCGGCGCCACGTTGACGAATTGCATGCCACGGTCCGGCTCATAGGTAATGACGCGGTCCACCCGCAGGTGGGCGTCACCCACGTTCAGCGTGTCGCCCACCTTCAGGTTCAGCAGGGACAGCAATTGGGCGTCCACCCAGACCGCCCCTTCAGGCGGAATATCGCGAGTCGGGGCATCGGGTTCGAACGGTGCGCCCGCCACGCGCAGGGCGCCGCGCAGCGGATAGCCCGGCTCCACCGCCTTCAGCGCAGCCAGTTGGGTGCCGTCTCCGGCTCCGACCATGGAAGGAAACTGCCAGGTACTGGAGACGGCCAAACCGCGTTCGCGGGCCTGATCCATGAAGACCGCTGGCACCGGCTCGTCGGCGTCCAGCACCAGGTCGGCGCCCAGCATCTGCCCGGCGTCGCGCTCCAGCGCCCGGCCGACCCGGTCCGCCAGGAAGCCGACGCTGGTCACCGCGGCAACCGCCACGACCAGCGCCAGCACCAGCAGCCGCAGTTCCCCGGCGCGGGCGTCGCGCATCATCATCCTGGCGCCCTGGCGCAAGGTGGACCAAAAACCTGGGCGCCTGGCCCGTGACGTATCAGGGAAATCCATCATTCCACAATGTTAACCAACGGCCTAGATCGGGGCCGAATCCCGATATCATCCCGGGGCGGGAGGCTAAGCCACCCATAAAGATACTCAAAACCTGGAGAAGACGATGCGTAAATCCTGGCTTGCCGCCACGATACTGGCCGCCTGCACGGCCGCAACCGCCCTGCCCGCCGTGGCGCAGAACACCCTGAAGATGGCCTACGCGCTGTCCACGTCCTCGCACTATGGCGCCGGCGCCGACGCGCTGGCCAAGTCCATCGAAGCCTCCACGGGCGGGAAGTACAAGGTACAGCAATTCGCCAACAGCGCGCTGGGCGGCGAACGCGAAGTGATCGAAGGCCTGCAGATCGGCACCATCGACCTGGCCATCGTGTCCACCGGCGCCACGCTGAACTTTGTTCCCGAAACCGGCGTGTTCGACATCCCCTTCCTGCTGCGCGACCTGCCGCACGCCCGCAACGTGCTCGACAGCAAGATCGGACAAGATATGCTGGCAAAGTTCCCCAGCCGCGGCATCATCGCCCTGGCCTGGGGCGAACAGGGCTTCCGCCACCTGACCAACAACGTCCGCCCGGTCAAGACGCCGGCCGACGCCAAGGGCCTGAAGATCCGGACCACGGAAAACCCGATCCACATCACGGCCTTCCGCCAGATCGGCATCCTGCCGACCCCCATGGCCTGGCCTGAAGTCGCCACCGCCCTGCAGCAAGGCACCATCGACGGCCAGGAGAACCCGCTGTCGGTGATCACCTCGGCCAAGCTGTCGCAGATGCAGAAATACCTGTCCTTGACCGGCCACGTCTACGGCCCGGCCCTGGTGCTGATGTCGGCCAACGTGTACGAGGGCCTGTCGGCCTCGGACAAGGCCAACTTCGACAAGGCTGGCAAGGAATCCGCCCAGGCCATGCGCGCCTACGTGGACAACATCGAGAAGACGGGCGTCGAACAACTGAAGAAGGAAGGCATGCAGGTGACCGAAGTGGACCGCGCCGCCTTCGCCGCCGCCGTCGAGCCCGCCTACCCCGAGTACTACAAGAAGTTCGACAAGAAGCTGATCGACGCGATCCGCGACACCAAGTAAGCAGGGGTCGCCCCGATCCGGGGCGCATCCCCTTGGCGGCGGGATCCCGGTCCCGCCGCTTTTGTTCCCATCCTTTGCGTACAACGCCAACGGGATTCATCATGCGTTTGCTCTGCGCCTTCGACCGCGGCCTGTTCAAACTGGTCTCGGTCCTTGCCCAACTGCTGCTGGTGGCCGCCGCGGCCGCCGCCTTCTACCAAGTCATCGCGCGCTTCGTGCTGCACTCCCCGGCCGACTGGAGCGAGGTGCTGACCCGCGCCCTCCTGATCTGGACCGTGCTGCTGGGCGTGGCCCTGGCCTTTCGCCACGGCGCCATGATCAGCGTGGAACTGCTGCGCAACCTGCTGGGCGGCACGCGCCGCCGCGTGCTCGAAGCCGTGATCGGCCTGATCTGCGCCGGATTCCTCGGCTTTCTGGCCTGGATTGGCGGCAACATGACCTACCGCGTGCGCTTCCAGACCGTGCCGAGCCTGGACATTTCGATTTCCTGGATCTATCTGGCCATCCCCGTGGGCGCCACCCTGGCCGCCATCGCCGTGCTGGCCCGCTGGTGCGCCGGCGAAGAAGACGACGTGCCTGTGCGCAACGACGCGCAAGGCTGAGCCGCCCCCCACAGAACATAAGCAGCAGATATCGCCATGTCCCAATTAATGATTGTCTCGATGCTGATTTTCTTCGGGCTGTCCGTGCCGGTCGCCGTGTCGATCGGCCTGGCCAGCCTGGCGGGAGTCGGCGCTGCCGGCCTGCCCTGGGTGGTGGTGGCCCAGCAACTCTTCGCCGCGCTGGACAAGTACCCGCTGGTCGCCATCCCCTTCTTCATCCTGGCCGGCAACCTGATGGAAGCCGGCGGCATCTCCGAACGCATGGTGGAGTTCGCCAAGAGCGTGGTGGGCGGCATCCAGGGCGGCCTGGCCTGCACCTGCGTGCTGACCTGCATGATCTTCGCCGCCGTGGCCGGCTCCAGCGTGGCCACCACCTTCGCGGTGGGCGCGATCCTGATTCCCGCCATGATCCGGCACGGCTACCCGGCGCCCTTCGCGGCGTCATTACAGGCCAGCGCGGCGGAACTGGGCGTGATCATCCCGCCTTCGATCCCGATGATCCTGTTCGCGGTGTCCACCGACACCTCGACCGGCGAACTGTTCATCGCCGGCGTCATGCCGGGCATCCTGATCGGCGTGGCGCTGATGCTCTACGTCTGGCTCTACGCCAAGCGCAACAACCTGGGCAAGCGCGACGGCGAAGGCCGCCTGCCGCTGTGGCCTGCGTTCAAGAACGCCTGGCTGGCGCTGATGATGCCGGTCATCATCCTGGGCGGCATCTACGGCGGCATCTTCACGCCAACCGAAGCCTCGGTCGTGGCAGTGATGTACGCCGTGGTGGTGGGCAAGTTCATCTACCGCCGCCTGAGCTTCAAGCAGCTGTCCGCCACGCTGCACAAGTCGGTGGTGTCGACGGCGGTGATCATGTTCGTGATCGCCAATGCCGGCATCTTCAGCTTCCTGCTCAACCGCGCGGGCATCCCGGACGCGCTGGGCGTGTGGCTGGCGCAGATCTTCGACACCAAGTTCACCTTCCTGATGGGCGTGAACGCGGCGCTGTTCGTGATCGGCATGTTCATCGAAACCTCGGCATCCATCGTGGTGCTGGCGCCCTTGCTGCTGCCGGTGGCGCTGAAATTCGGCGTGGAGCCGGTGCACTTCGGGATCATCATGGTGGTGAACCTGGCGCTGGGGATGATTACGCCGCCGTTCGGCGTGAATCTTTTCGCGGCTTGCGCGGTGGCCAAGTTGCCGTTGGAGAGGTTGATCAAGCCGTTGATTCCGTTTGTGGGGGTGGTGATTGTTTGCCTGATGGTCATTACTTATTGGCCGGGGTTGTCGCTGGGGTTGCGGGATCTGGTCTACGCTAAGTAGGTCTGTTTGCAGGTTCTGTTGTAGTGGCGGGCGTCAGGGCTTCTTCGTAGGCCGCTCGCCGGCGCGGGCGCCTTGGCGGCGAGCGCCCACGATTGCGGTCCGGAGCCTTCGCTCCGGACTGCCCCTTCGTCATCTTCGTCCGGGCCTGCGGCCCTCCCTTCAGATTCCCTCGGGCGCATCGAGGTTGCTCGCCGCCAAGGCGCCCGCGCCGGCGAGCTACCGAATTCTTGGCCTGTTGCGCTGCTAGACCTGTGGTTGGTGGCGAGTCTTGCGTTGCCCGCTGCTTGCGGCCGCGCGGGCGGCCGCAAGCAGCATACGTGTTGATGGGCGTCGTGGCTGTCTGCGCTTGCGCGAATACGGGGAACTGTTTGCTAATGGCACCTGCATCTGGGGTGTGGGCGGTGATGGGTGGCGCGCGGCGAGCAGCCGTTCACGCATCGAGATCCGTTCGCGCGCGCCACCCATCCGGCGTCGGAGTTGACATGGCGATTTGGCCGACCTGTACTCATTGGCGGCGGAGTTGAAATGCCAATTGTTGGCCCACTGTGTATTGGCATCCGAAATCAACCACCAACAGTGCGCAGCGTCATTGCAAATCGCAAGACACCGCGTAAGCCCCACGAGGCCGCCCGGGCGGCCGGCATGGGGCGGGCCCCGCAAGACCCGCCATCTCTCACCGCCCGTGACCAGAACGCCAAGAACACCGCCCCCCCCCGATTGACGTCAAGTTTCAAACGCCGGAGCCAGCCGCGCCGTGGGCCTGGGGCGAGCGGGGCGTCGATAAGCCCGAGGGAATCTGAAGGAACCGCCGAAGGCGGTGACGAAGATGACGACGGGGCAGTCCGGAGCGAACGCTCCGGACCGCAATCGTTGCCCCGCTCGCCCCAGGCCCACGGCGCGGCTGGCGCCTTAAGAACCAGGACGCAACAAGCAAACAACGATCAAGCGGCCCGCACCACATCCCAAGCCACCGCATGACACCGTAACTGCCGCCCGCCCACCCCGACAACCACCGGCGCCTCCATCTTGCACTGCTCCCGCGCCATCGAACACCGAGGATGAAACGTACACCCCGACGGCGGCAAGATGGGATTAGGCACCTCACCCCCCATCGGCTCCCGATCCCGCCGCGGATCATCCAGGTCCGGAATCGTATCCAGCAGCATCCGCGTATACGGATGCTGTGGCGAGTCGAACAGCTGATCCGCAGGCGCCTGCTCCACGATGCGCCCCAGATACATCACCGCCACGCTGTCCGACACGTGCCGCACCACCGACAGGTTGTGGCTGATGAACACATAAGTCAGCCCGAACTCCTTCTGCAGATCCCCCATCAGGTTCAGGATCTGCGCCTGCACCGACACATCCAACGCCGAGGTCGGTTCATCGCACACCAGGAATTCCGCCTCCGTCGCCAGCGCCCGCGCGATCGAAATCCGCTGGCGCTGGCCGCCCGAAAACTCGTGCGGAAAGCGGCCGGCGTCGCTGGCGGACAGGCCAACCAGTTCCAGCAGCTCGTCCACCCTTCGTCGCGTTTCCGCCGGCGTGGCTCGCAAGCCCAGCGTCGTGATCGGTTCGGCCACGATATTGCCCACCCGCCAGCGCGGATTCAGGCTGGCGTAGGGGTCCTGGAAGATCATCTGCGGATGCAGCACGCCACCCTTGCGGTTGCGCCCGTAGCGCAGCGTTCCGCGCTTCGGCGCCACCAGCCCAACCAGCAGCTTCGCCAGCGTGGACTTGCCGCAGCCCGATTCGCCCACAATGCTCAAAGTTGTACCGCGCGGCACGGATAGCGACACCCCGTCCACCGCCTTCAAGGTCTGCTCGGGCTGACGCGACAACGTGCGTTCCAGCCAGGGCGGCGACACGTCGAACCAACAGGCCAGGTCATCGGCCCGCAACAACACATCATCGTTAAGCGGCATGGGCGACTCCTCCTTGATGCAGCCAGCAGGCGCTGACGGTGGCGCCGGCCGGAGATGCGGCCAGCGGCGGGCGCTGCTGGCCGCAACGCGGCCCCGCCATCGAGCAACGCGGGTGGAAAGCACAGCCGTCGGGCATGGCGTGCAGGCGCGGCATGGCGCCGTCGATCTGGTTCAACCGGGCAGCGCGCTGGCGCAGGCCGGGAATCGCATTCATCAGGCCCTGCGTGTACGGATGGCCCGGGCGGCGCAGCACGTCCAGCACCGGTCCGATCTCGACGATGCGCCCCGCATACATCACCGCCACGCGGTCCGCGGTCTCGGCGATCACGCCCATGTCGTGCGTCACCAATAGCACCGAAGTGCCCTGCTCGCGACACAAGCGCCGCAACAGCGCCGTGATCTGCGCCTGCACCGACACGTCCAGCGCCGTGGTGGGCTCGTCGGCGATGATGAGCGCCGGCCGCGCCGCCAGGGCCAGCGCAATCACCACGCGCTGGCGCATGCCGCCGGAGAACTGATGCGGATAGTGATCGATGCGCTTGTCCGCCGCCGGGATGCCCACGGCCAGCAGCAGCTCCAGCGCCCGCTGGCGCGCGGCCTGGGCGCTCACCTTGTCATGGTGGCGGATCGTCTCGACCAACTGGTCGCCCACCGTGAACAGAGGATGCAGGCTGGTCAGCGGATCCTGGAAGATCGCGCCGATTTCCTTGCCGCGCAAACGCTGGCGCGCCTTGGGCGGCAGGTTGTCGATGCGCCTGCCCGCCAGGTGGATCTCGCCGCCGCCCAGCCGCCCGGGCGGCTCCAGCAGGCCGATCACCGCCATGCCGGTCAGCGACTTGCCGGCGCCGGATTCGCCGACCATGCCCAGGATCTCGCCCGGCTGGATGTCGAAACTGATGTCGCGTGTGGCGACCAGGACGCCGTGGCGCGTCGGGAACTCGACCGACAGGCCGCGCACCGACAGGGTCGGCGCGGTGTTGGCCGCGGCCGGCGGCTGCGTGGAGTTGGGAACGAGGGCCATCATGACGGACTCCTTGCGGGACGCGGATAGCTGGAGGAAAAAATCTGCTCGGCCGGCGGATGCCCCCAGGTGCGGTCAGGGTAGCGGGCCACCAGCCCGTCGAACTGCGTCTGCGCCTGCTCTTGCGCCAGGCGCGCATCGAAGCCGGGGATCCGCCCGTCCACCATGACGAAGCGGCCGTCGATCACGACCTGCGACACGTCGCGCCCGCTGCCGCTCACCATCAGCGTCTGAATGGGATCGATCAGCTGGCCGTTGCGGTCGTGCGAAAAATCGAACACCACGATGTCGGCCTTGGCGCCCACGGCCAGCCGGCCCAGGTCCGGACGGCCCAGGGCGTCAGCCCCGCCCACGGTGGCGGCGTCGTAGTAGTCCTCGGAGCGGACCGCCTCGGTCGAGCCGTCGGCCACCCGGCACAGCATCATGCCCACCTGCATGTTCAGGACCATGTCGGGCGGCCAGGTGTCCGTACCCATGCCGATGTTCACGCCCAGCTTGCGGTAGCGCGCGAACGATTCCAGCGTGGCGCCATGTCGCCCCGACACCAGCGGGCAATGCACGATGCTGGCGCCGGCGTCGCGGATGATCTCCAGGTCGCGCCCGGGCCGTTCGATATGGCGCGAACCCGACACATAAGTGCCATGCGGCAGCAAAGCGCGCTCGGACAGGAAGTCCAGGCTTTGCAGCCATTCCGGCGGGCTCATGCCATGCTGCTCCAGCACCAGGTCGTACTCCAGGCGCGACTGGCAGCAATGCAGCCGGATCGGGATATTCCGCTCGCGCGCCGCCGCAGCCGATGCGCGCAACAGCGCAGGCGTGCAGGTTTCGATGCGGTCGGGCGACAGCATGGCGCGCACGCGGCCGCTATGACGGCCTTCGATTTCGTCGCAGAAGGCCAGGGCCGCCTCCAGTCCCGCCAAGCCGCGCGCCTCGTCGTAATGACAGCGGATCGTGCCGCCGGCGTCCACATATGTATGGCCGCTGCGATAGGCCGGTCCCAGGTAGACGCGCAGGCCCAGCTCGCCGGCGGCATTGGCCGCAGACAGGAATTCATCGCGGGTCTCGCCCCAAACCCGGTAGAACAGCGACGCGATCGGCAGCGCCGTCGTGATGCCGTTGCGTATCAGCTGGGCAAACGCGTAGCGCTTCTGGAATGCAAGTTCGGCCGCCGTATACATCTCGTACGGCCCCCGCTTCATGTAGGTCTCGGGCCAGATGCGGCCCTTCTTCCAGGCGGGCGAGTTGTCGAAGCCCAGGATGGTCGTGTCCAGGTCGGACAGCGCATCCAGGTCCACGAAACCCGGGCCGATCAGCGCCCGGCCATAGTCGCGACGCTGCGCGACCTGCCCCGGGTAGCGGTGGCCGACGTAGACGATGCGGTCGCCCTCGAACACCACCTCGCCGTTCTCGTACAGGCAATGGCGGCCGTTCTCGTGGCCCACCACCCAGCGGGCGGTCAGCAGGATGGGACCTTGCGGCGCGCTCATCACGGCGCCTCCGCCAGCGCCCGGCCGTTGCGCGCGACCACGCGCCCGCCCTTGACGACCAGCTTGCGTTGCGGGCGCGATACGATCGCTTCGGCCACCGTCTCGGCGTCCACCAGCACGAAGTCGGCGTGGCAGCCTGGCGCCAAACCGTAGTCGGACAGGCCCATGACCTGCGCATTGCCGTAGGTCGCCACGTGCAGCGCCAGATCCAGCTCGTCGTCGCGACGGAAGTTGTTGCGCAGGCCCACCAGCATGGTCCGTTCCAGCATGTCGGGCTTGCCGTAGGGACCCCAGGTATCGCGCATGCCGTCGTTGCCCGTGCAGACCGTGACGCCGGCCGCGTGCAGCTTCGCCACATTGGGCACCGGCCGCGAGGCCGAGCCCGTGGTCATGATGTGCACACCGGCCTTCAGCAAACCTTCCGTCAGGGCCTGCACCGCCTGCGTGTCGGGCATGCCCAGACAGAAGGAATGCGACAGCGTGACCTTGCCCTGCATGCCCAGCGCCAGCACCCGGTCTATGGTCATCTGCATCGAGAACGCGCCGAGTTCGCCCGCTTCGTGCAGATGGATGTCGATGGGCTTTCCATGCCTCTGTGCAAGCCCGAAGATGGCGTCCAGATGGCCCTTGGGATCGCGGTCCATGCTGGCCGGGTCCAGCCCGCCCACCACTTCCGCGCCCATGCGCAAGGCCTCGTCCATCAGTTCCAGCGTGCCCGGGCGGATCAGCAGCCCGCTCTGCGGGAACGCGACGATCTCCACGTCGATCTGGTCGCGATACTGTTCGCGCGCGCGCATCACGCCTTCGATCGCGCCCAGTCCGATGTCCGTGTCCACGTCCACATGGCTGCGGATATGGCTGGTGCCGTCGCCGATCGACATCACCAACTGGCGGGCCGACTGGCGGTACGGATCGATGCCCAGGCGCTTCTTCTCGGCGCGCTCGTTCTCGATCTTGTCGATCAGGCGCGGGCCGACCTCGTTGCGGTACCAGGGCATGCCGTACATGGTCTTGTCCAGGTGCGCGTGGGCGTCGATCAGGCCCGGCAGCATCAGCGCGCCGCCCCCGTCCACCACCGGCACGCCGGCGGGCGCCGGCCCGCCCAGCGCCTGGATGCGGCCGTCGCGCACCAGCACCGAGGTCATCTCGCCGCCGGCCGGGCGGACTTGGGTATACAGCGTTGCGTTTTCCATGGTTCTACTCTTGTCGGTTTGCGTTCAGCGCAGGCGGGGGTTCAGGGCGTCGCGCAGCCAGTCGCCCAGCAGGTTCACCACCAGCACGATCAGGCTCAGGTACAGCGCGGGAAACACCACCACCCACCACTGCCCCGAAAACAGGAACTGGTTGCCCAGGCGGATCAGCGTGCCCAGCGACGGTTCGGTGGGCGGCATGCCCACGCCCAGGAAGCTGAGCGTGGCCTCGATCAGGATCGCCAGGCCCAGGTTCAGGGTGGCCGTCACCATCACCGGCGTCAGCGTGTTGGGCAGGATGTGCGTCAGCATGATGCGCAGCGAACTCACGCGGATCAGGCGCGCCGCCTGCACGTATTCCTTGCCGCGCTCCACCAGGGCCGAAGCCCGCACCGTACGCGCGTATTGCACCCAGTTGGTCATGGAGATGGCCAGGATCAGGATCACGGCCGACAACGTTTCACGCATGCCGGGCGGCAACAGCTGGCGGAATACCGCCGTCACCAAAATCGCGACCAGGATCGTCGGGATGCTCAGCAGCGTGTCACCCAGGCGCATCAGCGCGTTGTCGACCCAGCCGCCGAAATAGCCCGCCGCCAGCCCCACCAGCAGGCCGATGGCCAGCGACAGCACCACCGTGGCCAACCCGATCACCAGCGACATGCGCGAGCCGTACAGGATGGCGGACCAGACATCGCGGCCCTGCGTGTCCGTGCCCAACAGGAACTGCGGGTCCGAGCCGGCCTCCCACACAGGCGGCAGCTCCGCGTTCAACAGGTCCAGCTGCGCCAGGTCGTAGGGATTCTGCGGCGCGATCCAGGGCGCGAACACGGCCAGCAGCACCACCGCCAGCAGCACGATGCCCGCGCCCATGGCCACATAGTCCCGCCTCAAACTCCACCAGAGGTCGCTCTGCAGGAAGCGGGCAAGCCGGCCCTGCCCCGTTGCGGAAAATGGCTTAGTGAGCATTGGCGCCTCCCTTGACGTGCTGGCTGCGCAGGCGCGGGTCGACCACGCCGTACATCATGTCCACCAGCGTGTTCAGCGCCACGAAAATGAAGGACACGATCACCAGATAGGCGGCCATGACGGGGATGTCCACGAACATGACCGATTGGATGAACAGCAGCCCCATGCCGGGCCACTGGAAGACCGTTTCGGTAATCAGCGCGAAGGCGATCAGGTTGCCGATCTGCATGCCGGTCACGGTGATCACCGGCATCAGGCAGTTGCGCAGAGCCAGCCGGAAATGCACGATGCGATCCGGCAGGCCGCGCGCGCGGGCGAACTTGATGAACTCGGTGCGCAGCGTCTCCAGCATCTCGGCCCGCACCAGGCGCATGATGAGCGTGATCTGGAACAGCGCCAGCGTGATGGACGGCAGCACCAGCGCGGCGCGGCCCGAGGGCGTGAGCAGGCCGGTGGTCCACCAGCCGATCTTCACCGTGTCGCCGCGCCCAAAGC
This sequence comes from Achromobacter aegrifaciens, assembly GCF_902859965.1. Taxonomy (NCBI): domain Bacteria; kingdom Pseudomonadati; phylum Pseudomonadota; class Betaproteobacteria; order Burkholderiales; family Alcaligenaceae; genus Achromobacter; species Achromobacter aegrifaciens. The sequence continues at coordinate 1,155,671 of NZ_CADIKO010000003.1, read as the reverse complement.
CCGGCAGCCAGCCCAGCTGCACCGAGAAGATCAGGATCAGCATGATCCCGACCACGAAGCTGGGCAGCGATATGCCCAGGATGGAAACGAACTGCAGCGCCTGCGCCAGGTGCGACTTGCGGTAGATGGCGGTCAGCACGCCCAGCGGCACGCCGATGACCAGCGACAGCAGGGTCGCCATCAGGACCAGTTCGAACGTGGCGGGGAAGCGTTCGGCCACCAGCGCAAATACGTCCTGCTGGTTGCGGTAGGAAATGCCGAACTCGCCCTGCGCCGCGTTGGTCACGAAGTGCACGAACTGCATGCCCACCGAGGCGTTCAGACCCAGGCGTTCGCGCAATTCATCGCGCTGCGTCTGCGAGGCCTGCTCGTTGAGCATCATGTCGACGGGGTCGCCGACGAACCGGAAAATCACGAAGGCCATCAGCGCCACCGCCAGCATGACGCCGACCGCGTTGAAGACCCGTCTCACTATGAATGCCAGCATGTGCGGCTCCCCTTCAGACCCTAGTCATACGCAGGACCGCCGGCGGGCGGCGGTCCGCGGCGTTACTGCATGCGCACGGTCCACAGGCGCGCCTTGTTGTCCGGCATCTGCAGCACCTCGCCCACGTTCTTGCCCACGGCCCAGGCCATCGGCTGCTGGTGCAGCGGCAGGAAGCGCGCGTCGTCATGCAGCGTCTGCAGCACGTCGGCCATCATCTGCACCCGCTTGGGACGGTCCATCTCGGCCGCGGCCGCGTCGATCCTGGCGTCCAGCGCCGGATCGCCCCACTGGCCCCAGTTGAAGACGCCGGCCGGGCCGCTGCGGCTATGCATCACCTGCAAAAGGATGGACAGCGCGTCGATCTGCGGCTCGTTGGCCCAGCCGTGGATGGTGATATCGAACTCGCCGCGCGAACGCTTGGGGTTCTGCAGGGAACGCGGCCCGCTGGCCAGCGAGGCCTTCACGCCGATGCGCGCCCACATGGAGGCGGCGGCCTGGCAGATTTCCTCCTCGTTGACGAACATGTCGTTCGAACAGAGCAACGACACCGTGAAGCCGTCCGGGTAGCCGGCCTCGGCGAGCAGCTTCTTGGCGCGCGCGGCGTCGAACGGCAGGCGCTCTTCCTGCTTGGGCTCGTAGCCCGGGATGGACGGCGCCACCAGTGCGCCCGTGGTACGCGACAGGCCGCGCATCACGCGTTTCTGGATCAGCTCCGGCGACAGCGCCATGTACAGCGCCTGGCGCACCTTCAGGTCCTTCAGCGGATTCTTGTCGGTGATGTTGGAGCCGACCAGCTTGTCGCCCAGGTTGAAGCCAAAGTACAAGGTGCGCAGCTCGGTCGAGGCCAGCACCTTGACGTTGGACGCCGCGCGCAGCCGGTCCAGGTCCTGCAGCGGCGCGTTCTCGGTGAAATTGATGTCGCCCGACAGCAACGCCGCGACCCGCGTGGGCGCGGACGCAATGGGCGTGAATTCGATGCGGTCCAGGTTGTGGCGCGGCTTGTCCCACCAGGCGGGGTTGACCACCAGCACGGTGCGCGTGTCCGGGCGGTACGACTCCACCTTGAAGGGGCCGGTGCCGTTGGCGTTATGCGTGGCATAGCCTTCGATCTTCTTGGCGGCGTCGGTGGGCTTCAGGCTGTTGTTGTCCACCAGCCATTGGCGGTTGAAGATGAAGATGTTGGTCAGGTCGTTGAGCATCAGCGGATACGGATGCGTCATTTCGATGTCGACGGTGTAGTCATCGACCTTGCGCACCGCCTTGAAGGCCGGCAGGTTGCCCTTCAGCGGCGAGGCTTCGTCCGAAACCCGCGTCATCGACGCCACCACATCGTCCGCCGAGAACGGCGCGCCATTGTGGAACTTCACCCCCTTGCGCAAATGAAAGCGCAGCACCGTGGGCGACGGCGTCTCCCAGGACTCCGCCAGCGCGGGCGTGATGTTGAACTTGTCGTCATAGCGGATCAGCGCTTCATACACATGGTTCAGGAACGCCAGGTTGAAGGTGCTGCCGTAGGAATACGGGTCCAGCGAATCCAGGTCCCGCGCCGCGCCCCACTTCAGCGTGTTGGCGGCGCTGGCCCCCGTGATGGCCGACAGCGCGATCACGGCGCCCGCGGTCCACTTGAGCAAAGTCTTCATGGCTGCAACTCTCCCTTGTGTATCGGTCTGAACTCGCCGGGGTCGAGCCCGGCGCGGTGGGTAAGACGAAAAGACTAGGAATGCGCGCCCTGGCCGATCAGCGACAGCCGCTGCGCGCGCTCCAGGGACGCCAGCGCCAGCACCTGGGCCAGGGCGGCGCGATAGGAATCGATGATGGGCACGGCCGGCAGGCGCGGCAGGCTGGGCAGGTAGCCGGCCAGCGCGGCGCCCGCCACGATCACCACGTCCGCCCCCTGCGCCACTGCGGCGTCCAGCGCACGGCTGACGTGCAAGGCCGACTCGGCCGAACGCGACACGTAGTCCAGGGCATTGCCCGGCAGGGCCAGGATGCCGGCGCAGCGGGACTCCAGCCCCAACTGGCGGATCTGTTCGCGCAGCATGCCCGGCCAGCGCTGCCCCACCGTCACGATGGCGTAGCGGTCGCCGCGCTGCATGGCGCTCAGGATGGAGGCCTCGGCCATGCCCACCACGGGCACGTCCAGGCGTTCACGCACCGCGCCGATGCCGGGTTCGCCAAAGCAGGCCAGCAGGCAGGCGTCGAATCCGCCGTCAGGCGCCTCGCCTGTCGCGCGCTCCACGACGTCCAGCACGGCATGGGCGGCAACGGCCGCCTCCGCGCGGCTGGCGATGTAGGCGGGGCCGAACCCGGCGGTGACCGCATGGATGCGGACCATGTCCCCGTAAAAGGCCTCGGCCTGGCTGGCCAGGCTGGTCGTCAGTTCGGACGTGGTGTTGCCATTGACCACCAGCAGGCGGTAAGGCGCGGAAAGGGACGGCTCGGTTGCGGCGGCCTGCGGTACAGCGGACATGGATCAGCCTTTGTGAATTTGTATACAAACAATCGAACCATTAAAGAACAATCGGATCAGTTTTGTATAAAAATTTGTATACGATTTATGTCGCCAATGTACTCCGCACAATCTCGCAAACAAGCTATCGCTAACCCTTAGCCCCGGGTGTAGTATGCTTTCCAGCACAGAGAAAAATGCGCGCCGGCAGCGCCTGCCAGACCATTCCAACACCCAGAAAAGCGCGCAGGCATAGGAGCCAACAAGAAGATGAAGTCCCTCGCGCCGGCGGCCGACGAGTCTGCCAAGAAAGACATCAGCCGCAACGAAATCGTATACAAAAATTTGCGCAGAGCCATCATCGAGCAGGCTCTGCTGCCCGGCGACAAGCTGCCCGAGGACATCATCGGCGAACGTTTCGGCGTCAGCCGGACCATCGTCCGCAGCGTCCTGACGCGCCTGTTCAGCGAAGGATTGGTGGATTTGCGGCCGAACCGCGGCGCCGCGGTGGCCCGCCCCAGCCTGGAAGAAGCGCACGACATCTTCGAGGCGCGCCGCTGCCTGGAACGCGACGTGGCGCGCCGGCTGTTGCAGCACATCACCGAGGCTGGACTGGCCAGGTTGGAACAGCACGTGGCACAGGAAGAGGAAGCCCGCAAGCGCAACAGCGCCAACGAGTCCATCCGGCTGTCAGGCGAGTTCCATATCCTGATGGCGGAGCTGTCGGGCAATGCGGTGTATGCGCGCTACGTGAACGAGATCGTGTCGCGCTGCTCGCTGATCCTGGCGCTTTACGGCCGGCCGCACTCGAGCGAATGCGCGGTCAGCGAGCACATGGAGATCGTGGCGGGCCTGCGCGCGCGCGACGAGAAGCACGTGCTGCATCTGCTGGAGCACCACCTGGAATCGGTGACCGCGCGCGCGCTGCTGACCGCGGACGGCCAGGGCGTGCGCGATATCCGCAAGATCCTGGACCGCTACGGCACCTAGGGGCGTGCGGCGTCCCCCAACGAAAAAGCGCCCGGTGAGGGCGCTTTTTTGGTTGGGGAGGCTAGATTTCGCGCTCTTCCGTCTTGAGGTTATTGTCGCGAGCGAAATCCACCACGAACTTGTACGCCAGCGGTTCCAGATCGCGCAAACGCAGATCGACCACGATCCCGCGCACGCCGTCGATCACGACGGGCAGCACATAGGGCGAATAGGTGAGGTGGTTACCGGCACAGCCGGCGGGCCGGAATTGTGCCATTACGCCGGCGAGCCGTTCCGCCCAATCGCTGGGGCGAAAGCGGCTACCGCTTTCGGTAACGCCATGAATTACGAATTGTCTGACGCGAGTTGCCATGAGTTCTTCACTACAGCGCGCCCTTCACGAAAGCCGGATCTTCGGCGTGATCAAACATGCGCCCTGCGCCGCGAATTGTATATGATTGATCCTTTGCCCTCTTTCAAAAAGCGATTCGCCTGGGAAAACGAGCTGCCGGCGCTGCCAAACCCGGCGGCATCCCACGGGGACTCCGGCTGAGTCCCGGCGCAATCCGCTTCATCCACGGGAGGATCCGCGATGACTTCGCCTCTGGCCAATATCTACGCCCGGCTGCCGGTATCGTTCACGCACGGCCAGGGCGTCTGGCTGTGGGACGCCGAAGGCCGCAAGTACCTGGACGCGCTGGCCGGCATCGGGGTGTCCTGCCTGGGCCACGCCCATCCGAAACTGGTGGCCGCCATCAGCGAGCAGGCCGCCCGCGTCATCCATACCTCGAACATCTACGAAGTGCCGCAGCAGACTGCGTTGGCCGCTCGTCTGACGCAACTGTCGGGCATGCAGGAGGTCGCATTCAACAACAGCGGCTCCGAGGCCAACGAAGCCGCGATCAAGCTGGCGCGTTATTACGCGTACCAGCGCGGTAACAAGCACGCCCACATCATCACGATGGATTCGTCCTGGCATGGCCGCACGCTGGCCACGCTGGCGGCCACGGGCAGCGAAAAGGCGCGCAAGGGCTTCGAGCCCCTGCCCTCGGGCTTCATCCAGGTGCCCTACAACAGCGTGGACGCGGTGCGCGCCGCCGGCGACGCCGAGCCGCGCGTGGCCGCGGTGCTGCTGGAAGTGCTGCAGGGCGAAGGCGGGATCCGCCCCTCCGACATCGCCTATCTGCAGGAAGTGCGCCGGCTGTGCACCGAGCGCGGCTGGCTGCTGATGATCGACGAAGTCCAGTCCGGCATCGGCCGCACCGGCAAATGGTTCGCCCACCAGTGGGCCGATATCGTCCCCGACGTCATGACGCTGGCCAAGGGCCTGGCGGGCGGCGTGCCCATCGGCGCCATGCTGGCCGCCGGCCCGGCCGCGGGCGTATCCACGCCAGGCAGTCATGGCACCACCTTCGGCGGCGGCCCGCTGGTCTGTGCGGCCGGGCTGGCCGTGCTGGATGCGCTGGAATCCGAAAACCTGCTCGCCAACGCCCACGATGTAGGCAATCACCTGAAAGCCGCCCTGGCCGATGCGCTGGCCGGCGTCGCGGGCGTCACCGACATCCGCGGCCGCGGCCTGATGCTGGGCATCGAGCTGGCGCGCCCCTGCGGCGTGCTGGCCCTGCGCGCCATGCAGGCCGGCCTGCTCATCAACGTCACGCGCGACCGCGTGATCCGCATGCTGCCGCCACTGATCCTCAACCGCGACGAAGCCGACCGCATCGTCGCCATCCTGGTTCCGCTCATCCAGGAATTCCTGGCCGAAACACCATAAAATCAACGTCCCGCCCGGGCCATGAGCCTGGCCGGGCCCCATGACCTGCGACATCACCATGACACCTCCCACGACTCAAAACGGCCCGCTGCGGCACTTCCTGCAGTTCAAGGACTTCTCGTCCGCCGAGATCGCCTACGTGCTGGACCGCGCGCGCCTGATCAAGGACAAGTTCAAACGCTACGAACCCCACATGCCGCTGCACGACCGCACGCTGGCAATGGTGTTTGAAAAGGCCAGCACGCGCACCCGCGTGTCGTTCGAGGCCGGCATGTACCAGATGGGAGGTTCGGTCATCAACCTGACCTCCAACGATTCGCAGCTGGGCCGCTCCGAGCCCATCGAAGACACCGCGCGCGTCATCTCGCGCATGGTCGACATCGTCATGATCCGCACGTTCGAGCAGACCCGCATTGAGCGCTTCGCCTCGCACTCGCGCGTGCCGGTGATCAACGGCCTGACCAACGAATTCCACCCCTGCCAGATCCTGGCGGACATCTTCACCTACATCGAGCACCGCGGCCCCATCGCCGGCAAGACGGTGGCCTGGGTGGGCGATGCCAACAACATGGCCTACACCTGGCTGCAAGCCGCGGAAATGCTGGGCTTCACGCTGCATGTGTCCACCCCGGCCGGGTACGAGCTCGAAGCCTCGCGCATCGGCACGCCGCCCGCCACGGTGCTGCGCCAGTTCAAGGATCCCATGGAAGCCTGCAAGGGCGCGCACCTGGTCACCACCGACGTCTGGACCAGCATGGGCTATGAAGCCGAAAACGAAGAGCGCCGCGCCGCTTTCGCCGACTGGTGCGTGGACGCCGAAATGATGGCCGCCGCCGATCCCCAGGCCGTGTTCATGCACTGCCTGCCCGCTCACCGCGGCGAGGAAGTCACCGGCGAAGTCATCGACGGCCCGCAAAGCGTGGTCTGGGACGAAGCCGAAAACCGCCTGCACGTGCAGAAGGCGCTGATGGAATTCCTGCTGCTGGGCCAGATCAAGTAAAAGGCCACCGCATGCAAGAAAGGCCTGCGCACCGACGGATGCGCAGGCCTTTCTTGCGTTCAAGGCAGGCTGGCAGATGGGAAGAGGCCCCCCATCCACCATCGGGACAACGGCAACAATTGGCGCCTGGACAATTAAAGAACCTTGCGCAAGAAGTCCCGAGTACGTCCATGGCGCGGCTCACCCAGCACTTGCTGCGGCGGCCCCTCTTCCATGATTACGCCCTGATCGATGAACAACACTCGATCTGACACTTCCTGCGCAAAGCCCATTTCATGCGTCACCACAACCATGGTCATGCCCTCTTGCGCCAGCGCCTTCATCACCGTCAGCACCTCACCGACGAGTTCGGGATCGAGCGCCGAGGTCGGCTCATCAAACAGCATGACTTTCGGCTCCATCGCCAACGCGCGCGCAATGGCCACACGCTGCTGCTGACCGCCCGACAACTGATTTGGAAAAGCGTCGATCTTTTCCAGCAGACCGACTTTCTGCAGCAGCCTTTCGGCCAACAGCACGGCTTCTCGACGGGATGCTCTCTTGACTTCAACCGGCGCCATGATCAGGTTTTCCAGCACTGACATGTGCGGGAACAGATTGAATCGCTGAAACACCATGCCCATGGTGGAACGCAGCGCGTTCAGATCGACCTTGGAGTCATTGACCTTGACGCCGTCGACGATAATCTCGCCATCGTTCGCTTCTTCCAGGCCGTTGAGGCACCGCAGAAACGTGCTCTTGCCGGAACCGGACGGACCGATCATACAGACCACTTCACCCTCTTTGATATCGCAGTCGATACCACGCAGGATATGAGCCTGGCCAAATTGCTTTTGCAGGTTTCTGACGTGTATCACCGTGCATCCCCTTTGCCATAGCGGGTTTCAAGATGCCGGACGAGCGCCGACAACAGCAGCGTAATACCCCAGTAGATCAGCGAAATCGTCAGATACGGTTCCCAGTAGCGGGCATAGGCGCCGGACACCGTGCGTGCCGCATACGCCAGTTCCGCCAGGCCGATCGCCGACGCCAACGAGGAATCCTTGACTATGGCAATGGCGTTATTGCCCAGCGGCGGCAACATGCGGCGGAAAGCCTGCGGCAGCACCACCTTGCGCAACGTCTTCATGTAGCTCATGCCGAGTGAGCGCGACGCTTCACTTTGGCCACGATCGATCGACTGGATGCCGGCGCGAAAAATCTCCGACACATAAGCGCCTGAATTGAGCGTGATCGCCAGCACCGCCGATGTGAACGCGCCGTATTGCGAGCGAACTTCACGCGCGATATCGCCGCTCAGGATCAAACCGTCGCTGGGATTGATAAGCAGCGGCATCAGCGCGAAGTGAATCAGCAGAATCTGCACGAACAGCGGCGTGCCACGCACGAAACTGACGTAGATGCGTACGGGCCACTGCACCATATGACGCAGGAAGTATTTCCAGAAACCGTGGCGCGCTTGCGCCAGGCGGCCTACGCCCAAAGCCAGGCCCCAGCACGTCCCCGTGATCACACAGATCAGCGCGACCTTGATGGTCATCCACGTGCCCTCGACAAACAAGGGCAGATACTCGCCGATGATTTCCCATTGAAAGAGAGAATTCATGAATGGAATCCGGATATGAATTCGCTCACGGTCCGCGGCGAGACCGTGGGCATGAAAAGGTCCGTACGTGGCTTACAGCGGCAGCGCCGGCACGTTGAGGTCGAACCATTCCTTGTAGATCTTGGCGTAGGTGCCGTCGGCAACTATCTTCTTCAAACCGGTATTGATCTTGCCTTGCAGTTCGCTGTTGCCCTTCTTGACGGCGATACCGAAGTACTGGCGCGTGAACTTGGCGTCGTTGACCACCTTGAATTGCTTTTCAGGATGGCTCTTGATGTAGAACTTGATCACGCCGACATCGCCGATCGCGGCATCGATACCGCCTCGATACAGCTCTTCCAGCATCAGCGGCGTATTGTCGAAACGGTGAATGGCCGTATTGGACTTGCCGATCTCTTCAGAGATGACGATGTCGCCTGCTGTTGAGTTGACCACGCCGACTTGCAAGGTCTTCAGGTCAGCCAGTGCGGCAACCTTATTGTCGGCGCCAGTGATGATGACTTGCTCCGCCGGGAAATAGGGCAGCGAAAAGTCGACCATCTTGGCGCGCTTTTCAGTGATGGTAATGCCGGAGATGATGATGTCGCGGTCGCCCTGGCCCAGGGTGGCGAAGATGCCTTCCCATGGCGTGCTGACCAGCTTGATCTTGAAGCCGGATGCGTAGGCGATGGCCTTGATGATATCGATGTCGAAGCCGACCAGTTCCTTGCTCGGCGTTTCGAACTCAAAGGGCCGGTAGGTACCCCCTGCACCGACGACGTAAGTCTGATCGGCAGCAGTGACATTGGTAACGGACAACGTCACTGCTAGGGCACAGCTCGCGAGCGCGAAAAAATTCTTGAACGACATGGTTTTCTCCCTGGGATGAAGGCGGTGACGAACACCAACCTGCTCTTGACGGCCGACAAGCAAAGGACGCGCGGACTTCGCCGCGCTCAGACCCTGCTTCGTTGCGGGACTCGCATTTGCACGAACCGCCGGGATACTCCCGGCTGCGCGGAACTCGGCATGTTCCGGCGCTCGTTTCTATGCGTCAACTTATAAATTATTGATTTTTATAGAAAAAAATAGATTTACCAAACAGATTTTGCACCGAATCGACAACCGGCTCGGCGCTCTCGTTACGCGGGCCGGGCAGTGCCTGCCCAGCCATTCTGCATCCGGCCTACAGAATGCGCTTAAACATGGTCCGGCGCGTATTGCGGAACGACGGACGCACACGGCCGCTCCAGTCGCTGGCGCGCACCGCCAGCCAGGGCGGGCTGCCAAAGGTTTCGCGCGTGTGCAGGTCGTAGCAGGCCAGATAGCGCGGCGACTCGTCGCGGCACTCATAGCGCATGGCGCGCACCGTGCCAGGCACCGATGCCAGGCCCGGCAGGTGCTCCTGGTCGTACCAGGCATTCAGGTCGGCGTCGGCCTCGGGCAGCACGTCGGTTTCGACGATGTAATGCCACGGCGCGTCCTGCCCCGCCGAAGCGCCTGCCAGGTCCAGCGTCAGGTGCAGCACGCGGCTGTGCGCGCCCGGGAAGCTCTCGGCCAGGCGCGCCTGCGCTTCGGGGAGAGCCGCCGCCGATCCGCGCAGATAGACGTAGGTTTCGTCCTCTTCCACGGCGGCGTACGCGGCGGCGCACAAGCCTTCCAATCCCTGGGTCAAGGTCTGTTCAAGTTCGCGTGCGCGCGGCTCGTCGAAGCGCTCGCCCAGCGACACCAGCAATACGGTTTCCTGCACTCCAGTCTCCTTTAATGTCCTACGCGCAAAGCCACCAGGAAGCGCGACACCATGTTGTACGCGCCCACGGTCGCCGCCAGTTCCACCAACTGCGTGTCATCGTAGCGCGCGCGCAGCGGCGCGAACACGGCGTCCGGCACCTCGATGTCGCGCGTCATGGCGTCCGTCAACGCCAGCACTTCGGCCTCGCCGGCTTCCAGGCCTTGCAGTTCCGACGGCGCCGGACCGCCGCGCAACGCGTCCACCAGCGCCTGCGGCATGCCGGCAGCCAGCGCGTGCGGCACATGCGCCTCGAACTCGTACGGTGCGTTGTTCAAGGTCGCCACGCGCAGGATGATCAGCTCGCGCAGACGCGGCGGCACCGCCGTGTTCAGGCGGATCGCGGTCAGCATGGCTTCCCAGCCCTGGACCACGGCCGGACTGTTCAACAGCACCTGGTACAGCGGCGAGATGCGCCCCCGCGCAGCCGATATCCGCGCCTCGATCGCGGCCAGTTCCGGGCGGCTGCCCGGCGTCACCAGCCCTACTCTGCATGCGTTCATCTTCACTCCGGACGGATGTTCTTGCGCTGGATCAGCGAGGTCCACTTTTCGCGGTCGGACGCGATCAGGGCAGCCAGTTCCTGCGGGCTGCCGGGAGCGGCCTGGGCCCCGAACTTCTCCAGGCGGGCGCGCACGCTTTCCGTGTTCAGCGCGGCGCGCACGGCCTGGTTGAGCTTGTCGATCGTGGCCGGCGGCGTGGCGGCCGGCGCGACGATGCCGTACCAGTTGTTGGACTCCACGCCGGCGATGCCCTGCTCCGCCAGGGTCTTGACCTCGGGCAGCAGCGGATGGCGGGTCGGCGCGGCGATGCCCAGGGGCTTCAACTTGCCGCCCTGGATATGGCCGATCAGGCCCGGCACGTCGCCGAAGAAGCCGGACACCTGGTTGCCCATCACGTCATTGATGACCGGCGCCGCGCCCTTGTATGGCACGTGCATCACGTTCGCCTTGCTGGAATCGGCGAACATTTCCAGGGTCAGGTGGGGAATGCTGCCGATGCCCGACGAGCCGATCGCGACCGATTGCGAGGCGGCCTGCGACTTCTTGACGAAGTCCGCCGCGTCGACCGCCGGATTGGACGGATTGACCACGAACACCGTGGCGTTGTTGACCACCTTGGACACCGGCGCGAAATCGCGCACGGGGTCATACGGCAGATCCTTGTACAGCGCCGGGCTGATCGCGACCGCGCCCACGCTGGTCAGGAACAGCACCGAGCCGTCGGCGGGCGCCTTGGCCACGTAGGCCGCGGCGATGTTGCCGTTGGCGCCGGCCTTGTTCTCCACGATGACCTGCTGCTTGAGCTCCTTGCCCAATTGCTCGGCCAGCACCCGGCCGACCAGATCCACCGGCCCGCCAGGCGGGAAGGCAATGATGAGGCGCACCGGCCCATCGGCATGGGCGGATCCCAGGGCGGCCAGGCTCAGCAGGCCGGCGGACAGTATTTTCTTGAACATGGTGTCTCCTGATTGAATGGAATTTTCTTGTCGTTCGCGCGCCGCCTGATGGCGGCGGCGTTTGCCGCGCCTACTCGAATCCGTACAGCCGCGCCGGGTTGTCCACCAGGATGCGCTGGCGCAAGGCCGCATCGGGACAAGCTTCAAAAAACAGGTCGACCAGCTCGCCGTCGTCGGGCATATCGCCCGCCACGTTCGGATGCGGCCAGTCCGTGCCCCACAGGCAGCGATCGGGCAACGCCTCGGCCAGCGCGCGCACAAAGGGCAGGCCCTCCGCGAACGGCCGCTTGCCCGATGCGATGCGGTCGATGCCCGACACCTTGACCCAGGCCTGCGGCACCTGCGCCAACCCCAGCAGCGCCTGCATCGCAGGCGACGCCAAGCCATCGCCCGCCTTCAACCGCCCCATGTGGTCGACCACGAAGGGCAGCGGCAGCGCGGCCAGGCGCGGCAGCAGCTCCGGCAGCATCGCGCCGTCCAGGTGCAGGCACAGATGCCAGCCCAACGGCGCGATCAGCGCCACGACCCGGTCAAAGACAGCGGGATCCGGCGCGCCGCCCAAATGCGGCACGAAGTTGAAACGGGCCGCGCACACGCCACCCTCATGCAATTGCCTGACGCCGGCCTCGGTGGCATCCGCTCCCAGCAGGGCCACGCCGCGATAGCGGCCGCCGCTTTGGGCCAGCGCGTCCAGCAAGGCGCGGTGGTCCGAGCCATGGCAGTTGGCCTGCACCACCACCGCGCGCTCCACACCCAGGCGACTGTGCAGCGCCGCCATGGCCTGGTAAGGCGCATCCGGCGGCGTGTACGAGCGCCCCTCGGCGTACGGAAACACGTCGGCCGGCCCGAACACGTGGCAATGCGCATCGCAGGCGCCCGGCGGCAAGGCGTGGCGGGGACGGGAGGGCGCGGCTAGCGGAGGACGGCAATCGGGCACGGGCGGGTTCCTGCGTTGAAAACGCCATGGTCCCGGATTGCCCGCCGCCCAACAATGCTATATCTTTGATTTCAGATATAGATTTTCCAAATATCCGATGGACCTCAAGCAGATCGAATACTTCCTGCGCGTGGCCGAGAGACGCAGCTTCTCGCGCGCGGCCGAAATGCTGGACGTGGCGCAACCCACGCTCAGCCGCCAGGTCCGCCTGCTGGAACTGGAGCTCGGCCAGCATCTGCTCTACCGCAACGGCCGCGGCGCCGAACCCACCGAAGCCGGCCTGCGCTTCCTGGAGCATGCCCGCGCCCTGCTGACCCTGGCCGAACGCGCCAAGGAGGACCTGCAGACCCTGCGCGAGACGCCCACGGGCAAGGTCGTGGTCGGCCTGCCGCCCCGCATCGCGCGCGTGCTCACGCCCCCGCTGGTGCAGGCCTTCCGCCGCAGCTTCCCCGAGGCCTCCATCGCCGTTGCTGAAGGCCTCAGCGCCCAAGTGCGCGAATGGCTGCTGGCCGGCCGCGTCGACCTGGCCCTGCTCTACGACCCCGCGCCCTCGCCCCAGTTGGCCTACGAATCGCTGTTCCGCGAGGACCTGGTGCTGGTGGCCGCGCCCGGCCACCAGCCCCCCCTGCCCCCGCGCATCGCCGTGGCGCAACTGGGCGACTACCCGCTGGTGGTGCCCAGCCTGCCCAACGCCATCCGCACCCTGGTCGAAAGCGTGTGCCGCGCCCAGGGCGTGCGTCTGACCATCGCCGTCGAGGTGGACGCCGTCCAGACCATCGTCGAACTGGCCGCCCAGGGCGACGCCTACGCCATCCTGCCGCGCTCGGCCGCACGCGGCCCGGCGGCGGAACATGAGCTGTCGTTGTGCGACATCGTCGACCCGACCATCACCAATGATCTGGTGCTGGCCAGCGCCCGCCACCGCCCCGCCACCCGGCTGGCCGCCGCCACCGCGCTCCTGATCCGCCAGCTGGAGCTGCCGGCCCTGTTCGCCCCGGCGGCCCGACCGCAGCAAAAGAGTTAAAATAGCGTCCGTTTCTCTTGTTTGGCGGCTAGCAGCTGTCAAAGTCTGCTGTCCAAGTCCTGTTGGCGTCTCACTTCAAACAATGACCACTATCCTCCCGAACCTTCCCACCGGCCAGAAGGTCGGCATCGCCTTCTCCGGCGGCCTCGACACCAGCGCAGCGCTCCTCTGGATGCGCAACAACGGCGCCATCCCCTACGCCTACACCGCGAACCTGGGCCAGCCCGACGAGTCCGACTACGACGAGATCCCGCGCAAGGCCATGGCCTACGGCGCTGAAAAGGCCCGCCTGATCGACTGCCGCGCGCAGATGGTGGCCGAAGGCATCGCCGCCCTGCAATCGGGCGCGTTCCACATCTCGACCGCCGGCATCACCTACTTCAACACCACCCCGATCGGCCGCGCAGTGACCGGCACGATGCTGGTGGCCGCCATGAAGGAAGACGACGTCAACATCTGGGGCGACGGCAGCACCTTCAAGGGCAACGACATCGAGCGCTTCTACCGCTACGGCCTGCTGACCAACCCGGATTTGAAGATCTACAAGCCCTGGCTGGACCAGCGCTTCATCGACGAGCTCGGCGGCCGTTCGGAAATGTCCGAGTACATGCGCCAGGCCGGCTTCGACTACAAGATGTCGGCTGAAAAGGCCTACTCCACCGACTCCAACCTGCTGGGCGCCACCCACGAAGCCAAGGACCTGGAGCACCTGAACTCCGGCATCCGCATCGTCAAGCCCATCATGGGCGTCGCCTTCTGGCGCGACGACGTCGCCGTCAAGGCCGAGGAAGTCACCGTCCGCTTCGAGGAAGGCCACCCGGTCGCCCTGAATGGCGTGGAATACAGCGACCCCGTCGAACTGATGCTCGAAGCCAACCGCATCGGCGGCCGCCACGGCCTGGGCATGAGCGACCAGATCGAAAACCGCATCATCGAAGCCAAGAGCCGCGGCATCTACGAAGCCCCGGGCCTGGCCCTGCTGTTCATCGCCTACGAGCGCCTGGTCACCGGCATCCACAACGAAGACACCATCGAGCAGTACCGCGAAAGCGGCCGCAAACTCGGCCGCCTGCTGTACCAGGGCCGTTGGTTCGACCCGCAAGCCATCATGCTGCGCGAAGCCGCCCAACGCTGGGTCGCCCGCGCCGTCACCGGCGAAGTCACCATCGAACTGCGCCGCGGCAACGACTACTCGCTGCTGAACACGGAATCGCCCAACCTGACCTACGCCCCCGAGCGCCTGTCCATGGAAAAGGTCGAAAACGCCCCGTTCACGCCCGCGGACCGCATTGGCCAGCTCACCATGCGCAACCTCGACATCGTCGACACCCGCGGCAAGCTCTTCACCTACGTGAAGACCGGCCTGCTCGCCTCCTCCGGCAGCTCGCTGCCGCAGCTGAGCGACGAAGGCAAGAAGAAGTAATTCTTCAACGCCATAAACCAGAAAGCCCTTCGGCACGCCGAAGGGCTTTTTGTTTGGCGAAGAGCGATCGGGCGCCAACCTCGATGAGAGCGAGCCCACTAAAGACAGTCACGACCAGCGCGCAGCGTCATCACCTACCGCAAGACACCGCGTAAGCCCCCAAAGGCCGCCTGCGCGGCCGGCCGGGGGCGAGCCCCGCAAGATCGTCCACCACACCCCACCCTAGGCGAGAACGCCAAGCACACCGCCCTCCCCAGCAACGGGACACATTCAGCCGACGCAGCCTGGGGCGGCGGGGGCCTGCCGCGCGCAAGGCGTCGATAAGCCCGAGGGAATCTGAAGGAAAGGCCGAAGGCCTTGACGAAGATGACGAAGGGGAAGTCCGGAGCGAAGGCTCCGGACCGCAATCGTTGCCCCGCGCGCGGCAGGCCCCCGCCGCCCCAGGCGTCAACAGAATGCAAATCACCACCAAGGAGCAAGCAAGAGCCTAAAGCTCCACCTGCATCCCCATCTCCACCACCCGATTAGCCGGAATCTTGAAGAACTTGGTACTCCGAGTAGAGTTCCGCGCCATGAACGAAAACACCGCCCGCCGCCAGCGCCACAGTGCCGGCTTCTTCGCCGCCACCACCGTCTGCCGCGACAGGAAGTAGGAAGTCCGCATCGGCTCCAGATCGATCTCCGGATACGCCTCGGCCACCAGCCGCAGCGCCTCCGGCACATCCGGATCTTCCTTGAAGCCGTAGTTGATCGTCGCCTGCCAACTGGACGCCGACAGCTTGGTCACGGAGAAGCGCTCCTCGGGCGAAACATAGGGCACGTCCGCCACCAGAATGGTCAGGAACAGCACATGGTCATGCAGCACCTTGTTGTGCTTCAGGTTGTGCAGCAGCGCCGGCGGCACATTGCCCGAGTTCATCGTCATGAAGATGGCCGTGCCCGGCACGCGCGACGGCGGGTACTCTTCGAGCTGCGCCATGAATTCCTTGAGCGGCTGGCGGTCCCGCTGCTGCATCTCCGACAGCAGCCGGCGGCCGCGGCGCCACGTCATCATCAGCGTGAACACCACTATCGCCACCAGCAGCGGCAGCCAGCCGCCCTCGTGGATCTTGAACACGTTGGCCGAGAACAGCAGCACATCGAACAACAGCAACAGGCCCAGCGCCACCATCCACAGCACACGCTTGATGCCGGTCGAACCGCGCGGCAACACCGCGAAAGCCAGCACCGACGTCGTGAACATCGTCCCCGTGACCGCGAAGCCATAAGCGGCAGCCAGGTTGTCCGAATTGCGGAACAGCAGGACCAGGATCAGCACCGCGCACAGCAGCAGCGCATTGACCTGCGGCAGATAGATCTGGCCCTTCTCGATGGCCGACGTATGCAGGATCTGCATGCGCGGCCAGAAGCCCAGCTGCACCGCCTGGCGCGTGACCGAATAAGCGCCCGAAATCACCGCCTGCGACGCCACGATGGTCGCAATGGTGGCCAAGGCCACCAGCGGGGCCAGCCCCCATTCCGGCGCCATCATGAAGAACGGATTGCGGATCGCGGTCGGATCGCGCAACAACAGCGCGCCCTGGCCGAAATAGCACAGCGTCAGGGCCGGCAGCACCATGCTGAACCAGGCGCGGCGGATCGCCGGACGGCCGAAGTGGCCCATGTCGGCATACAGCGCCTCGGCGCCGGTCAAGGCCAGCACCACCGCCCCCAGCAGCACGAAACTGATCCACGGAAACTCGACGATGAAACGCAAACCCCACATCGGATTCAAGGCCCGCAGCACTTCCGGCGTCTGCCAGATCTGCCAGCCGCCCAGCGCCGCCAGCGTGCCGAACCACACCAGCATCACCGGACCGAACAGCTTGCCCATGGCGCCCGTGCCGTGCGACTGGATCGCGAACAGCGCAATCAGCACCACCAGCGACAGCGGCACGACCCAGGCATCCAGCTGATGCGACACGATGCCTATCCCTTCGAGCGCCGACAGCACTGAAATGGCTGGCGTGATCATGCTGTCGCCGTAGAACAGCGCCGCGCCGAAAATTCCCAGCACGATCAGCACCCAGCGCAGCTTGCCTTCACGCCCGCGCACCGCCAGTTCCAGCAAGGCCAGCGTGCCGCCCTCGCCGCGGTTGTCGGCGCGCAGCACCAGCGTCACGTACTTGAACGACACCACCACCATCAGCATCCAGAACAGGATGGACAGCACGCCCAGCAGGTGGGCAGGCTCCAGGTCGGTGTGCACGCTCAGTCCCGTCAGACAGGCCCGCAGCGTATACAAGGGACTGGTGCCGATATCGCCGTACACCACGCCCAGCGCCCCCATGATGAGGGCGGCCCGCGACGATGGCGCGTGCCCGCCGAGTGTTTGCCCGTTGGACGACGAAGGAACGCTGGCCGAACCTTGGCTCATGATGTAGGTTCTTGACGAGTAAGTTGGGCGCCCTTGCGGGGGCCGGGAAACACGACGGACAGCCGTGTTCCTGAAAAGTCCGGACGGCTGGTGAGTTTCCACCAGGCGCCATGCGCGTGCGCGATTTCCCGCACGATGGCAAGTCCCAGGCCCGACCCGCCCGCGGTCGCGGTGGGAGAACGGTAGAAGGCCTCGAACACCCGTTCGCGCTCATCGGGAGAAATGCCCGGCCCATCGTCCTCCACGGTCAGCGAAGGCGGATTGGCGCCGACGATCAGCGTGATGCGGCCGGTCTTGTTGCCATAGCGCAGCGCGTTGTCGATGAGATTGCCCAGCAGTTCGGCCAGCAGCAAGGGATCGGCGTCGATCCAGATGGGCGCGTCCGGCGCGACCAGATCCAGCTCGTAATGCGCCTCGCGCACCCGCGGAAACCATTCCGCGCCGTTCGCCCGCACCCATTCGCAAAGGTCGATGCGCACGAAGCTGTCCTGCGGACGGGCGTTAGGATCGGCGCGCGCCAGAACCAGCAACTGCTGCCCCAGGCGGATCATGCGGTCGCTCACCGCCTTGATGCGTTCGGCCCGCGCGCGCACGTCGTCGGGCAAGGGGCGCGCCAGCATCAATTCCGACTCCAGGCGCAACCCCGACAAAGGCGTGCGCAGCTGGTGCGCCGCATGGCCGATGAAGCGGCGCTGCGCCGCCAGCGAGGCATCCAGGCGCAGCAGCAGATCATTGGTGTGCGTGACCAGTGGCTCGATTTCGACCGGCACGCCGGCCACTTCCAGCGGCTGCATGTCGTCGATGGAGCGTTGCCGGATCTCTTCGGACAGGTGGTTGACCGACCGCAGCCCCGAACGCACGCCCTGCATCACCACCCAGGTGAACAGCGCGATCAACGCGACCTGCCCCACCACCATCAGCCAGAAGAAGTCTTCCAGCATCCAGAGCGACATGTCGATCTTGTGCGTGATGACCCAGGTGGCCGCCAGGTCCAACAGGACCAGCAGGAGGATCGGCGGCATCAGGCGGATGACCAGATGCCGCGCCAGCGAACGGGAGGGAAGCAAGGGGCGGGAAACCGGAGTAGCGGTAGGAGTGCGTTCCTGCATCATGACGCAATGCCCTCGCCTAGGCGTATGGATGCGCGCGGCCGGTGCGACGCGGCCGCAGCCGGCCCGTCAGGCCGTTTCCACATCCAGCATGTAGCCAAAGCCGCGCACCGTTTGAATGCTGGCACCAGTGCCTTCCAGGCGCTTGCGCAGGCGGTACACGTAGACTTCGACGGCGTTTTCGCTGAAATCGGCATCCCAGGCCGACAGCGAGTTCACGATCTGGCGCTTGGTCACGACGCGACCGACACGGGCCATCAGCATTTCCAGCACGGAAAGCTCGCGCACCGACAGCGACAGGCGCTGGCCATTGGCGCGGACTTCGCGGCCAACGGTGTCGAACACCAGCGGGCCGACTTCAATCAGGGGCTGCGCCTGGCCGGCGCGGCGCCGGCCGAAGGCGCGCACGCGCGCCGCCAGCTCGGGCAGTTCGAAAGGTTTGGTGACGTAGTCGTCCGCCCCGGCGTCCAGGCCGGCGACGCGGTCCTCGATGCCATCGCGGGCGGTGAGGATCAACACGGGAACCTGGTTGCCGTCCTGGCGCAATTGCCGCAGCACGTCCAGCCCGCTCATGCCCGGAAGGTTGAGGTCGAGCAGCATGAGGTCGTAAGGCTGCCCCGCCAAGGCGCCCAGAACCCGGTCGCCCTCGGTCAGCCAGTCGACCGCATAGCCTTGGTCGGCCAGAAATTCCTGGAGCGCGTGGCCCAGGGTGGTGTCGTCTTCGATTACCAGAACTCGCATGCGGCGATTCTAGCGCGATCCCGGCCGGAACGGGGCGCGAAATGCGCCCCGGGGCCGGGAAGCGTTCAAGGTGCGGACGGAGCCGGGGCGGCCCCGGCCGCAGCGGGCGCTGCTGAGCCGGCGACGCCGCCGGACGGAGGCGTGGTCACGAACCCGATGCGCGTCATGCCCGAACGGCGGGCCGAAGCCATGACCTTGGCCAGGGTCTCGTAACGCGTGTTCTGGTCCGCGCGGATGCGGATCTCGGGTTGCGGCTTGGTGCCGGCGATCGACTTGAAGCGGTTGGGCAGGTCATCGATATTGACCGGCTTCTCGTCCCAGAACAGCGCCCCGCTGGCATCGATGGCCAGGTCGACGGTCTTGGGTTCTTCCTCGATCTGCTCGGCGGCCACCTGGGGCATGTTGATCTTGATCGAATGCGCCAGCAGCGGCGCGGTGATGATGAAGATCACCAGCAGCACCAGCATCACGTCGATCAGGGGCACCATATTGATCTCGGAAACCGTATGGCTTCCGGATCCCTTGCCCTCGAAGCTGCCAAAGGCCATTATTCGCTCCCGCGTTGAGCCGCAGCGCCGTTGCCGTTCTGGCGGCGCAGGGCGCGCACCTTGCCGTCGGACAGAGCGACCTGCTGGCCGGTGGTCAGGAACGCGAACAAGTCATGCGCAAAGGCATCCAGGCGCGACAGGAACACGCGGTTGTTGCGCACGAAGGTGTTGTAGGCCAGCACCGCGGGAATGGCGACCGCCAGGCCCAGGCCCGTCATGATCAGCGCTTCGCCCACCGGACCGGCGATGCGGTTGATGGTCACGCCGTCGGACAGGCCGATGCCGACCAGAGCATGGTACACGCCCCACACCGTGCCGAACAGGCCCACGAACGGCGCCGTCGAACCCACCGAAGCCAGCACGGTCAGGCCGTTTTCCAGCTTCGCGGTTTCTTCGTCGATGACCTTGCGCATGGTGCGCGTGACGAAATCGGAGTTGCTGCCCGACTCTTCAAGCTTGGTCGCGCCGAACTTGTTGTGATGCGCCTGCGCATGCATGGCGTGACTGGCCAGGTGCGAGAACGGATCGCGCGCGCCATGCGTGACGATTTCGTTTTCGACCTGTTCGAGCGAGCTGGCGTTCCAGAACTTGTTCAGGAAGTCCGCGGAGCGCTTGCGCATGCTGACGTTGCTCGCGACCTTGACCAGGATCAGGTACCAGGTCACAAGCGACATCAGGATCAGGATGATGAACAGGCCCTTGCCGACGAAGTCGCTTTGCGCGATGAAGTGCATGAAGCCCATGTCGGGGACCGCGGCGGGGGCCGGCGCGGCAGGCAGCGCCGAGGGCAGCGCGGCGGCGGCGCCGTGCAGCGCGTCGGCCGATTGCTGGACAGCGCCGGCGGCTTGCTGAGCCGTGGCACCGACCGCCGAGGCGGCTTGTTGAGCTGCGGGCGCGGCCGCAGCCGCGGCAGGCGCAGCGGCGGCGGCAGCCGGCGCTGCCGGGCTGGTGGTCGCCTGCGCCACCAGGGTGGCGCTATGCAGTGCGTTGGACATCTCAGTTCCTCATTACGAAATCGAACGGAATTTTGGCTTTGGCGGGATAGGCCACGCCGTTACGGGTATACGGTTTGAAACGACCCTTGCGGGCGGCTGCCAGCGCCGATTCGTCCAGGCGCGGAAAGCCCGAGGACGCATCGATGGTTGCCCGCTCGACCAGCCCCTGGGTGTTGATCTCGACCAGCACCACCACGCGGCCCTCTTCCCGCATGCGGCGCGATGCCATCGGGTAATTGGGCATGGGGCGCGCGCCCTGGAATTCGATGCTGGATACCAGCACCGGCTGATCCGGCGGCGGCCCTTGCTGCGGCCCTTGCGGCGCCTGCGTGCCTTCGGGCGCGCCACTGGGCGGCGCCTTTGGCGCTTCCGGCTTGGGCTCGACCTTGACGTCCTGCTTGGGCTCGGGTTTGGGTTTGGGCTTGGGTGGCGGCTTGGGCTTGGGTTTGGGCGCTGGCATCGGCGGCTTTTCAACCACCGGCTCCGGTTCGGGTTCAGGTTCCGGCTCGGGCTTGAGTTCAGGCTCCGGTTCGGGCTCGACCTCGGGCTCCGGCGGCTCGGGCGGCGTTTCCGTCACCGGCTGCGGCTCCTCGGGAGTGGGCTCGGCCTTGGCGATCTGGGGAATGGGCGCATCCACCACGCTCACCATGATGGCTTCGGGTTCTTCGAGTTCAGGACGATTCTCGGGTGCCATGAAGATGGCGCCTACCACTGCCGCATGCAGCGCCAGGACCGTCAGGCCAGCGCCTGCGCGTATACCGAATGAAGAGCGCGAAGAAGAATTCCAACCGCGTTGAAAACTAGGCATGAATCAGCCAGGGTGCATTGACTTATCCGGCCAGCCAGGAAAGACGCACACGCGATGGCGACGCCGGCTGACCGGTACAAGCCCACAATAATATCTTAAATGCGAATGATTCGCACGTCCTATTTCATCTGATCCCGTCCTACATTTCTGAGCGAGATCAACCGGCACGAGCGATGCGGCGCGCGCAAAACAAAAAACCCGCCACCATGACGTGTGCGGGTTTTGTGTGGAGCGCATATCGGAGCTTTTGGTGGGTGCTACAGGGGTCGAACCTGTGACCTACGCCTTGTAAGGGCGCCGCTCTACCAACTGAGCTAAGCACCCATTTTGATGCAGCCTCAAGACGAAATTCGCGAAAAATCCGTACAAGCAACTGCCAACCGGGGCACTCAAAAGCAATACGCGGGCCGGAGTATACCGGACCGCGCAGTTGTGGGCAAATCGCCAGGCCTGAATGCCTGCGACCCGCCCGCCGTCCATTAGTTGACGGCGTCCTTCAGGGCCTTGCCCGGACGGAACTTCGGCACCTTGGCCTTCTTGATCTTGATGGTTTCGCCAGTGCGCGGATTACGGCCGGTGCGCGCGGCGCGAGCCGACACAGCGAACGTGCCAAAGCCAACCAACGTAACCGTACCGCCCTTCTTCAGGGTGGTCTTGACGGCACCGATCAGGGCGTCGAGCGAGCGACCAGCGGCGGCCTTGGAGATGTCGGCCTTGCTGGCGATGTGATCGATGAGTTCGGTTTTGTTCATTCAGGTGTACCCCTCACAAGGTATGGAGTCTGCCGGAGTGCAGTTCATGGCCGTCATGATGGACGCCGCAGAAGACGCAAAACCGACAAACGACGAACAGACAGTGGATAAACTTTTTTCTTGCGCTGCGAAGCACAACTTTTAAACTGCTGCGCCGCCTGGATTCAATGGCAAATTGCCTTCAAATCACCAGCGACGCAGACGTGTATTAGGCCTTGGCGTGGCGCGGCTGTCAAGCGAAAACCTCACCACAACCCGCGTCAATACTAGCTTTTAGACCGTTTCGCAATAAACAGAAACACGCATTTCGGGGTTTGCGCGACACCCTCGAACGCGATCGTTAACTTGCGTCAGACATCGGCCCATCGACGCAGCAAATTGTGATAAATGCCGGTGAGTTGCACGATGGAGGGATGCCCCGCGGCATCCTGATTCAAGCGCTGTATGGCCACATCCATGTCCAGCAGCAGTGCGCGCTGGCTGTCTTCGCGCACCAGGCTCTGCATCCAGAAAAACGACGATACGCGCGCGCCCCGCGTCACCGGATTGACCTTATGCAGGCTGGTGCCCGGGTACAGCACCATATGCCCTGCGGGCAGCTTCACTGCGCGCGGACCATAGGTGTCGTCGATGACCAGCTCGCCGCCATCGTAGGAATCGGGCTCGGAAAAGAACAGCGTGGCCGAGAGGTCCGTGCGCACGCGCTCAGCCGTGCCGGCGATGCCGCGCACCGCATTGTCCACGTGATAGCCGAATGCCTCCCCGCCCTCATAGCGATTGAACAAGGGCGGAAAGATCTTGCGCGGCAGCGCGGCCGACATGAACAGGTTGTTGGCCGCCAGGCGCTGCAGGATCAGGTTGCCCAACTCCTGCGCCAGGGGATGCTGCTCCGGCAGTTGGCGATTGCGCTTGACCTCGGCCGACTGATAGCCGGCGGTGACCTTGCCGTCGACCCAATCGGCGGCGTCCAGGCGGCGCCGGATCTCGGCCGCCTCTTCTGGCGTGAAAACTTCTGCGATCTGTATGAGCATGGGCGCTATCCCGATTGCGTTGCAGGCGCGCCCGGCCACCGGTCGCGCGCGTGCCGCATTATCCCTGCAGGCAGCCGTTGAGCGCCTGATCGAAATCAAACAGCAGATCGGCCTCGTCTTCGATGCCCACGGACACGCGGATGAGACTGTCCGCGATGCCCATCTGCTTGCGGCGCTCGGCGCCCATCTCGTAATAGATGGTGTGGGCGGCAGGCAGCGCCAGGCTGCGCGTATCGCCCAGGTGAGTCGCCATCAGCACGATGCGCAGGCGGTTCAGGAAATCAAAGCAGTCCACCCCGTCCGCCAGTTCGACGCCCAACAGGCCGCCGAAGCGCGAGCCGAACAACGCCGCCGCGCGCGCATGCTGCGGATGGCTGGCCAGCCCGGGGTAATGCACCTTGGCCACGCCCGGATGATCCTCAAGGAAGCGCGCCAGCGCCAACGCGTTGGCGCAGTGCTTGGCCATGCGCAGGGCCAGGGTCTCGGCGCCTACCGCGATGCGGTGCGCAGGCTCGGCTGCCAGGGTCCCGCCCATGTCGCGCAGGCCCTTCTTCTTGACCTGCGTGAGCCCCCAACTGGTGGACGGTCCCTTGCGATAGGCCTCGTAGATGTTCGCGTAATTCGACCAGTCATACAGCCCCGTGTCCGTGACGGCGCCGCCCAACGCATTGCCATGGCCGCCGATGTACTTGGACAGCGAGTTCATCACCAGGGACGCCCCGACCGAGACAGGCCGGAACATCCAGGGCGAGGTCAGCGTATTGTCGACCACGTAGACCAGGCCCTTCTCGCGGCAGATTTCTCCAATCACGGCCAGGTCAGCAACCTGCGTGCCCGGATTGGCGATGGTCTCGGTGAAAACCATGCGGGTGTTGGGCTGGATCGCCGCACGCACCTGCGCCGAATCCGTCGCGTCCACGAAGGTGATTTCCACCCCCAGTTCCAGCAGCGTGCCCAGCAGGCTGTTGGTGTTGCCAAACACGAACTGGCTGGACACCAGATGGTCGCCTCGGCGCAGCAGCGTGGTGAAGATGGCGGCCAGCGCCGCCATGCCGGTCGCGAAGCTGACCGTGCCCTTGCCGCCTTCCATCTGGTTGACCTTGGCCTCCAGCGCGGTGGTGGTGGGCGTGCCTTGGCGGGCGTAGGTAAAGCCGGCCTTGCCCTGAAAGACCGCGGCCAGCTCACGGGCGTCTTCGTAGGCGAACTCCGAGGACGGATGCATGGGCTTGTGCACCGCTCCGTGCTCGACGGATTGCTTGCGGTCGGAATGGAGGATCGTGGTGGTAAAGCCGTTCTGGTGCATGATGGGCTGACGCGAAGAGGATATGGTCTACAAGATAGGTAAGACGGATGAATCAGGAACGGCGCTGGCGCACGGTTTCATAGAGGCAGACGGCGCTGGCCACGCTGACGTTCAGACTTTCCACCGAACCCAGCATGGGGATGTTCACCAGTTGATCGCAGGTTTCCCGCGTCAGGCGGCGCATGCCCTCGCCTTCCGCCCCCATGACCCAGGCCATGGGCTGGCGCGCATCAATCTGATGCATGCTGTCGGTGGCCTGGTCGTCGGTGCCCACCAGCCACACGCCACGGTCCTTCAGGCTGCGCATGGTGCGCGCCAGGTTGGTCACCATCAGATAGGGCACGGTATCGGCCGCGCCGCAAGCCACGCGCTGCACGGTTGCGTTCAGGCCGACGGCCCGGTCGCGCGGCGCGATGACGGCGTGCACGCCGGCGGCATCCGCGGTACGCAGGCAGGCGCCCAGGTTGTGGGGATCGGTCACGCCATCCAGGATCAACAGCAGCGGCGGGCCTTCGATGACATCGAGTACCTCATCCACGTCCACCGCCAGTTGGCGCTCTTCGGCCAGCGCCACCACGCCCTGATGGCGGGTGCCGCGGGACAGGCCGTCCAGGCGCTCCATAGGGACCGGATGCAGGCGGCAGCCCGCTTTTTCGGCCTGCTCGATGAACGTCTGCATCCGCTTGTCGCGGCGCGACGCCTCTACATAGATTTCCTTGATCGAGTCGGGCGCGTGGCGCAGCCGCGCAACAACCGCGTGAAACCCGGCCAGGACTTGGGTCGACGCCATAAATGCAATACCTTTAGATAAACGAATACCCGCCCCAGAGCGGGGCGGGCCACCGGACCAAGCCGGCCATAGATGCAATGTTACCCCTTATGGCGCAGCCGCCATACGACGGCCTCGCCATAAGGAAGTGTCAGTGGCGCTTGTGCGCGGCCTTCTTGGCCGGCGCTGCGCGCTTGGATGCCTTGGGCGCCCGCGGCGGCTTGCTGGCCTTCTTGGCCTCGGCGCGGCGCTCCTTGGCGGTCTGGCCCTTCAGGGCGGCGGGCTTGGGCGACGCGGCCTTCTTGACACGGCGCGAGGGCTCGTCCGGGCTGCGGGCCGACGCCTTGCGCAAGGCGTCGAAGCTCGTGCCCTGCACCAGGCGGAACTCGATGCGGCGGGCTTCGAGGTCCACGCGCGACACCTGCACCTGCACCTTGTCGGTCAGGCGGTAGCGCATGCCCGTGCGTTCGCCGCGCAACTCGTGCAGGGCGTCGTTGAACTGGAAATACTCGCCGCCCAGTTCGGAAACATGCACCAGCCCTTCGACGTGCAGGGTGTCCAGCGTGACGAAGATGCCGAAGCTGGCGACGCCGGTAACGGTGCCGCTGAAGTCCTCGCCCACGCGCTCCTTGACGAACCAGCACTTGAGCCAGGCTTCGACGTCGCGCGACGCCTCGTCGGCGCGGCGCTCGCTGGCGGACAGCACCAGGCCCATCTTTTCCCAGATGGCATGTTCGTGCTCGCGCTGCGTGCGGCCGATCACCACAGGCTGGTCTTCCAGGCTGGGCACATAGCGCTGACCGGCCAGCAACGCCTTGATGACACGATGCGTCAGCAGGTCAGGATAGCGGCGGATGGGCGAGGTGAAGTGGCTGTAGCCGGGATAGGACAAGCCAAAGTGGCCCATATTGTCGGGGCTGTAGACCGCCTGCTGCATGGAGCGCAGGCACATCGTCTGCAACAGCTGGTAGTCGGGGCGTCCGCGCACCGAATCCAGGAAGTCGCCGTAATCCTTGGCCGTGGGCGTCTCGCCGCCGCCCAGCGACAGGCCCATGGTGCGCAGGAATTCGCGCAGCGACTGCAGGCGTTCGGGCGTGGGGCCTTCGTGGATGCGGTACAGGCCGGGATGCTTGCTGCGGGTCATGAAGTCGGCCGCGCAGGTATTGGCGGCCAGCATGCACTCTTCAATCAGCTTGTGGGCATCGTTGCGCACCGACGGCACGATTTGCTCGATACGGCCGAGCTCATTGCAGACGATCTTGGTCTCGACCGTGTCGAAGTCGATGGCGCCGCGCTTCTTGCGCCCTTGCGCCAGCAGCTGAAAGAGTTCATACAGGTGCTGGACCTGGGGCATGACGCTGCGCATGGCGTGCGCGGCAGGACCGCCGGGCTGTTGCAGGGCGGCCCAGATGTTCGTATAGGTGGTGCGCGCATGCGAGTGCATGACCGCGTTATAGAACTGGTAGGCCGTAACCGTACCAGCCTTGGCGCCGCTGGCCGGAATGACCATGTCGCAAACCAGCACCAGGCGGTCGACGTCCGGGTTCAGCGAACACAAGCCGTTGGACAACGACTCCGGCAGCATCGGGATGACCCGGCGCGGAAAGTACACGCTGGTGCCGCGTTCGATCGCGTCGTCGTCCAGGGCGTCACCCGGACGCACATAGTGGCTGACGTCGGCGATGGCCACCAGCAGGCGCCAGCCCGGGCGCTTGCGCTGGCCCGCGCCCAGCTCCACGGGCTCACAGTACACCGCGTCGTCGAAGTCGCGCGCGTCCTCGCCGTCGATGGTGATGAGCGGCACGTCGCGCAGGTCGACGCGGTCCTTGAGATCGGTCTTCCTGACCACGTCCGGCAGGCGTGCGGCCTGCTTGAGCGCGGCTTCCGAGAAATCGACCGGCACGTCGAACTTGCGCACCGCGATCTCGATTTCCATGCCGGGATCGTCGATCTCGCCCAGCACCTCGGCCACACGGCCCAGCGGCTGCGTGTGGCGAGTGGGCTGCTCCATGATTTCAACCGCGACCACCTGCCCATGCTGGGCGCCGTTGGTGTCGCTGGGCGGAATCAGGATGTCATGCTTGATGCGCTGGTCCTCGGGCACGACGATGGACAGGCCATGCTCGTGCAGGAAGCGCCCCACCAGCTTGTTGGTGCGGCGCTCGATGACTTCGACGATGGTGCCTTCCGGCTTGCCGCGGTATTCGCCAGTGGGTTTGACCAGCACACGGTCGCCATGCAGCACCTTGAGCATTTCGCGCGGCGACAGGAACAGGTCCGGGCCGCCGTCGTCACGCAACAGGAAGCCGAAGCCGTCGCGATGCCCCAGCACCTTGCCGGCGACGAAGTCCAGTTTGGTGGCCAGCAGCAACACGCCCTTGCGGTTGGGCATCAATTGGCCGTCGCGCTCCATGGCGCCCAGGCGGCGCTCAAATCCCACCATCGTCGCGGCGCGCTCGACGCCCATACGTTCGGCCAGTTCCACCGGAGACAGCGGCGAGCCTGCGGCGCGCAGCGCTTTCAGGATGGCTTCACGGGACGGGACATCAGGATCGAAGTCCGGCGGCGCTTCGGGCAAGGGTGTTGATCTGTTGTTATTCGATTCGTTATTCGATCGTTTTGCCAAAGCTAAAATTTCCGTATATAATGCGCAGCTTCTGTGGTTCGCCCAAGGCTGAACACTGAAGCAGAAAATGGTCAGAAGGGCCGGGAAGTTTAAAACCCAGCCGGGGTTTGAAAAGCAAGTTGCTTAAAAACCTTATTGTAGAACCAACTGCACTTTGGACGCATGTTTTAGTTAATGTGTTTTAACTGAAGCGATGCGACTAGAGCGGCAGCGTATCACATACTTCTGACAGTATCTCTCAGTGCCCAGGTGGCGGAATTGGTAGACGCGCATGGTTCAGGTCCATGTGCCGCAAGGTGTGGAGGTTCGAGTCCTCTCCTGGGCACCACGGAATTTCAATCAAGACCATGCAAGGCGGTCTTGATGGCAACGGCTAAAAAGCCCCGGAAATCGCAAGATTCCCGGGGCTTTTGCTTTGCGCCCCGCCACTGCGTGTTTCAACGCCACGGCACCTTGCGATTCAAATGATGCCGCGCGTACAGATCCGCGCCCATGCCTTCGATCTGGCCATCGATCAACGCTTCGAAAGGCCGCAGCAGCGCATCGAAATTCGTCGGCGCTTCAATCGCATTCAAGGCATGCGCCACGGCCTCTATCGTGGACAGCGCGCCCGGCACGTCGGCGTGACGAACCCGGTAGCGCGTGGAAAGCCCCGCGGGCAACATCACGCGCGGCAAGGCGGCCAGCGCCGGGTTGATATGCAGCAGCTTGCGCGCATGTCCCCAGGTGCCGTCAGGCACGATCAATCTGATGGGCGCGCCCAGGTCCTGCCCGTAGCCCGGCGCCAACACCTCGGCGCCCTCGCCCGGAAACAGCAGGCGAGGCAGATGGCCTGGCAGCGCCCAATCCTCTTCCGAAAAATATTCGCCCACCACGCGTTGCGCGCCCGCCAGCCCCAGCACCGCCAGCCTTGCTGTGTTCAAGGCATGGCGCGCCTCGCTCGGATGCTGCAACACCACGACGCGAGTGCGGCAGGAAAGCGAGGGAATCAGCGCGCACAGACAGTGCGACAGAGGACGCAGACAACGCGTGCAGAGGGTACGGGACATGGGGCGACACTATATCGAAAGTTCGAAAGCGCCCGGCAGCAAAAAAATATGAAAAAAAAACCACATGACTTGCACACTTCAAAAAAAGTGTGCATAATCTCATTCCTCTGCTGCTGAACAAGAAACAACGCGAAAGCGAAGCGACAAGTAAAGCATCAGCGCCCAGGTGGCGGAATTGGTAGACGCGCATGGTTCAGGTCCATGTGCCGCAAGGTGTGGAGGTTCGAGTCCTCTCCTGGGCACCAATTATTACATCACGAGGTACCTGCGTGATGCGCCAAAAAAACCCCGAACGCGTAAGCGTCCGGGGTTTTTTCTTTGTGTGGCCCTTTTCTTGCGGCCCTTTTCTTTATCCCGCCTATTTGATTTGCCCGGCCCGCAGGCAGACGCTTTGAGCCGGGCGGCCCGCCCTACTTCAGCATGCGGGTCATGACCACGTGCGGAATACCGGCCTCGACGAATTCCTCGCCTTCCACATTGAAGCCATGGGCCTGGTAGAAACCTGCCGCATGCGTCTGCGCGTGCAGCACCAGCATGCGATGGCCGTCGCCATGGCCCTGTTCGATCAGCGCGTCCAGCAACTGGCTGCCGACGCCCATGCCGCGGGCCTTCTTGTGGACCGCCATGCGGCCGATGTGGCCGTCGGGCAGAAGCCGGCCCGTGCCCATGGGCGTGCCGTCCGGGCCGTAGGCCACGGCGTGGACCGACACCGCGTCATCGTCGTCCAGCTCGACCTCGGGCGGCACTTTCTGTTCGACGACGAACACTTCATGGCGCACCGAATACGCGTCGTCGCGCAAGCGGTCCCAGGTGCCCAGGGCGATACGCACCGTAGATTGTTTGTTGGTCGACATGTCCATCCCTCGCGTGCAGCAAATGAATAAAAGAATCCTAAACCTCATTTTGGCAGGGATGAACAATGGCCAAAAGGGGGTACGATCGCGGCTTGCCCATGTCGTCCATGTTCCGCCACATGCCGCCTGCCGCTCCCCCCGCCTGGTTGAAAGCCGCGCCCGCGCTCTTCCTGCTTCTCTGGTCCAGCGGTTTCGTCGTGCTCAAAGTGGGCCTGGCATATGCCGACCCCATGACGTTCCTGGCGCTGCGCTACGCCTGCGTGGTGCTGATACTTGCGCCCTTCATGCTGTTCCTGCGCCCGCCGCTGCCGCGCGGCGCCAGCGCCTGGGGCCATCTGGCGATGGTCGGACTGCTGTTGCAGGCAGGCTACTTCTGTTTCACCTACTTGTCTCTCAAGCAAGGCATGTCGGCGGGCGGCGTGGCGCTGATCACCTCGTTGCAACCTATCCTGATCGGCCTGCTGGCGCCGGCGATCGCGCACGAGAAAGTCGACGCCCGCCGCTGGGCAGGCCTGGGCCTGGGGGTGTCAGGCGCCGCGCTGGTGATCATCGCCAAGGCTTCGATCGATGTGCTCTCGCCGCTGGGCCTGGCGTTCGCCATCAGCGCCCTGCTCTGCATCACCGGCGGCACGCTGTATGAAAAACGCTATGGCGTGCAAACGCATCCCGTCACGTCCAACATGGTGCAGTACGCGGTCGGCCTGATCGCCACCGCGCCGCTGGCGTACTGGCTGGAGCCGATGCATATCGAATGGACCGGGCCCCTGCTGGCTTCGCTGGCTTATCTGGTCGTGGGCAATTCGCTGGTGGCGATCACCTTGCTGCTGACCATGATCCGCTATGGCGAGGCCTCCCGCGTGTCGGCGCTGTTCTTCCTGGTGCCGCCCTGCACCGCCGTCATTGCGCTGATCATCCTGGGCGAAGCCATTCCCGCGCTGGCCTGGCTGGGCATGGCCCTGGCAGCGCTCGGCATCCTGCTGGTGACGCGCACGGCGCATACCGCTGCCAAGTAGAATGAGCGCCCCTCCAGGTCCCTGTCCATGAACGCTGTCGTTACCTCCGCCCTGCCGGTCTTCGCGCTGATCCTGACTGGCTGGCTCGCCGCCCGCTGGCGCATCCTGGGTCCCGGCGCCACCGACGCGCTGAACCGCTACGTCGTGTATCTGTCGCTGCCCGCGCTGCTGTTCCGCGCCATGACGCAGGTCGATCTGACGCATATGGCGCACTGGGGTTTCGTGGGCGCCTTCGCGGGCGGCATCGCCGTCACGTTCCTCGCCTCGTTTATCGGCGCGCGCGGCTCGCAGCGCGCGCTGACCGACCGTGGCATCCAGGGGCTGGCCGCGTCCTACGCCAACGCCGGCTACATGGGCATTCCGCTGTGCCTGGCGTTGCTCGGCCCTGACAGCATGGCGCCGGCCACCTTCACCACCCTGCTCACCGCAAGCGTGCTGTTCGGCTTTGCCATCGCCTTGATCGAGTTCGACCGCCAACAGACGCCCAATCTGTCCTTGACCCTGCTCAAGGTCGGCCGCGCGCTGCTGCGCAACCCCCTGCTGGCGGCTCCGCTGCTGGGCCTGGCCTGGGCCTTCACCGGCCTGGCGCTGCCGGAAGGCGTGGACCGCTACGTGGCCTTGCTGGGCGCGTCCGCCAGTCCCTGCGCGCTGGTCACGATCGGCCTGTTCCTGGCGCAGACGGAAACGTCCAGTTCGGGACCCGGCGTCATGCGCCTGGTCGCCGGCAAGCTGCTGCTGCAGCCCGCCGTCACGGCGGTGCTGGCGTTCTACGTCTTCGCCATGCCGCCGGTATGGGCCTGGACCGCCGTGCTGATGAGCGCGCTGCCCATCGGCACCGGCCCCTTCATGCTGGCGCAGATGTACGGGCGCGACGCCCGCGTAACCTCGCGCGCCATCCTGGTTTCCACCGTCGCATCGGTGCTGACCGTCAGCCTGCTGGTCGCCTGGATCAGCGCACACCCGATTTCCTGATCGTTCTTCATCATGCTGCTCGCCGTCGCCATCTTCGTACTCACCATCACGCTGGTCATCTGGCAGCCCAGGGGCCTGTCGATAGGCTGGAGCGCCGTGCTGGGCGCGGCGCTTGCCCTGGCCACGGGCGTGGTTCACCTGGCCGACATCGCGGACGTCTGGCGCATCGTCTGGAACGCCACCGCCACCTTCATCGCCATCATCGTCACCAGCCTGATCCTGGATGAGGCCGGCTTTTTCGAATGGTCGGCGCTGCACGTGGCGCGCTGGGGCGGCGGCCGCGGCCGGCTGCTTTTCGTGTTGATCGTGCTGCTGGGCGCCGCGGTTTCGGCGCTGTTCGCCAACGACGGCGCGGCGCTGATCCTTACGCCCATCGTCATGGAAATGCTGGTGGCGCTGGGCTTCGGCCCCGGCGCTTCGCTGGCCTTCGTGATGGCCGCGGGCTTCATCGCGGACACGGGCAGCATCGCATTGATCGTATCCAATCTGGTCAACATCGTGTCGGCCGACTTCTTCAATATCGGCTTCGGCGAGTACGCATCGGTGATGCTGCCGGTAAACCTGATGGCCGTGGCGTCCACGCTGGCGGTACTGCTGCTGTTCTTCCATCGCAGCATTCCGCCGCGCTACGACGTGAGCCAACTGCCCGCGCCCGCTTCCGCGATCCGCGACCTGACCACGTTCCGCGCCGGCTGGGTCGTGCTGACCCTGCTGCTGGCGGGCTTTTTCATCCTGGAACCCATGGGCATCCCGGTCAGCGCCATCGCCGCCGTCGGCGCGCTGGGCCTGCTGCTGATCGCGGGACGACAGCACATCGTCGGCACGCGCCGCATCATGCGCGAGGCGCCCTGGCACATCGTGGTGTTCTCGCTGGGCATGTACCTGGTGGTGTATGGCCTGCGCAACGCCGGGCTGACCGCGCACCTGGCGCAAGTGCTGGACCGGTGCGCCGAGTATGGCGTCTGGGGCGCGGCGATGGGTACGGGCCTGATCACCGCCTTCCTGTCGTCCATCATGAACAACCTGCCCACCGTGCTGGTGGGCGCGTTGTCGATTGCGGACACCAGCGCCACCGGCGCGGTGAAGGACGCGATGATCTACGCCAATATCATCGGCAGCGATCTGGGCCCCAAGATCACGCCGATCGGCAGCCTGGCCACGCTGCTGTGGCTGCACGTGCTGGCGCGCAAGGGCCTGCGCATCACCTGGGGCTACTACTTCAAGGTAGGCATCGTCCTGACCCTGCCGGTGCTGCTGCTGACGCTGGCCGCCCTGGCTTGGCGCCTGCAATAAGCGCCTATATAGCTTTTGGTTATATAAAAGGCATTAATTGGTGGTTTGATCCAAGCGTCCACCGCTTTAGACTTTCAAGCATCACACGGGTGCCTGCGCGCGCCCGTTTTGCTTTCTTACGTATCAAGATCCCGGGACTCGCCCATGAGCACCAACGCCTCGACTCTCCCCCTGCCTACCTCGGCCCTGCCGCCCATCCAGATCAACCGCAAGCCGCTGTGGATCGCCGTGCTGCTGGTGCTGGCAGGCGCCCTGTACCTGCATGAGACCGTCAGTTGGCGCCAGGGCGCGCTGTGGGTCGTCGGCGCGCTGCTGGGCGTGACCCTGTACCACGCCTCCTTCGGCTTCACGCAGGCCTGGCGCGTGTTCGTGTCCGACCGCCGCGGCGCGGGGCTGCGCGCGCAGATGCTGATGCTGGCCGCAGGCGTGCTGCTGTTCTTCCCCTTCCTGGCAGCCGGCACGTTGTTCGGCCAACCCGTCAGCGGCTTCGTGTCGCCCCCGGGAGTCTCTGTCCTGCTGGGCGCCTTCCTGTTCGGCATCGGCATGCAGCTGGGCGGCGGTTGCGCCTCGGGCACGCTGTTCGCAGTCGGCGGCGGCAACACGCGCATGGTGGTCACGCTGCTGTTCTTCATCATCGGCTCGGTCATTGCGACCGCCAACTTCGGCTGGTGGTCGAACTTGCCGGCGCTGGCGCCGACCTCGCTGATCAAGACCTGGGGACTGGCGCCCGCGCTGGCCATCAACCTGGCCGTGTTCGCGCTGATCGCGTGGGCAGCCACGGCGTTGGAGAAGCGCCGCCACGGCCATGTGATTTCGTTCGCCTCGCGTACCGCGCGCCCGGCGTCCCTGCTGCAAGGCCCCTGGCCGCTGATCTGGGGCGGCGTGGCGCTGGTAGTGCTGAACTTCGCCACGCTGGCGCTGGCTGGCCGCCCCTGGGGCATCACCTCCGCCTTTGCGCTGTGGGGCGCCAAGACCCTGGACGCCTTCGGCGGCGACGTGGCCACCTGGGCCTACTGGGCCAAGCAGCCCTCGCTGGCCGCGCCGCTGCGCCAGGACGTCACCACCGTCATGGACATCGGCCTGATGCTGGGCGCGCTTGCCGCCGCCAGCGCCGCCGGCAAGTTCGCCCCCATCTGGAAGGTGCCGGCCCGCTCGCTGGCCGGCGCCGTCATCGGCGGCCTGCTGCTGGGCTATGGTTCGCGCCTGGCCTTCGGCTGCAATATCGGCGCCTATTTCAGCGGCATCCTGTCGGGCAGCCTGCACGCCTGGCTGTGGCTGCCGGCCGCCTTCGCCGGCAGCGCCCTGGGCGTGCGCCTGCGCCCGGCCTTCGGCCTCGCCGTCGAAAAGACCCCGGCGGCGTCCAGCTGCTGAGAAACAGTATTCCAGGACTGTCCGCCGGCACAGGGGGACAGCTCCTGGTGTATGGTTGCTCCATCCCGAAATACGGAGATGGACATGAGCTGGATTTTCGGCCGCTACACGGCTTTTTTACTGACCCTGATCGGCGCCGCAATCACCGCCGCCCTGGCCGCGGCCAGCTCGCCCTGGTGGCTTTGGCTGGCTGTGCCGCTGACGCTGCTGGCCGCGCTGGGCGTCTATGACCTGGCACAGACACGCCACGCCATCCGCCGCAACTATCCGGTCCTGGGCAATCTGCGGTTCCTGTTCGAATTCATCCGGCCCGAGATCCGCCAGTACTTCCTGGAAGACGACACGCAGGCCGCGCCATTCTCGCGCGCGCAGCGCTCCATCGTCTATCAGCGCGCCAAGCGCGAAATCGACAAGCGTCCCTTCGGCACCCAGGAAGACGTCTACGGCGATCGCTACGAATGGATCAACCATTCCATGTCGCCGTCGCAAATCCCCGACATCGACTTCCGCGTCACGGTGGGCGGCCCCGAATGCAAGCAGCCCTACTCCATGTCCGCGTTCAACGTGTCGGCCATGAGCTTCGGCGCCTTGTCGGCCAACGCCGTCCTGGCCCTGAACGAAGGTGCGCGCCAGGGCAACTTCGCGCACGACACCGGCGAAGGCGGCATCAGCCGCTATCACCGCCAGCCGGGCGGCGGCCTGGTCTGGAACATCGGCTCTGGCTACTTCGGCTGCCGCGACGAACACGGCGCTTTCTCCGAAGAGGCCTTCGTCAAGAATGCCTGTACGCCGCAGGTCAAGATGATCGAGATCAAGCTGTCGCAAGGCGCCAAACCCGGCCATGGCGGCATCCTGCCCGCGGGCAAGGTGACGCCGGAGATCGCCGAAGCGCGCGGCGTCGTGGCCTGGCAGGACTGTAATTCGCCGGCCACCCATTCCGCCTTCGATTCGCCCATCGGCCTGATGAAGTTCGTGGCGCGCCTGCGCGAACTGTCCGGCGGCAAGCCGGTGGGCTTCAAGTTCTGCGTGGGCCACCCTTGGGAGTGGTTCGCCATCGTCAAGGCCATGCTGGAAACCGGCATCACGCCGGATTTCATCGTGGTGGACGGGGCCGAGGGCGGCACCGGCGCCGCGCCCGTGGAGTTCGTCGACCACGTCGGCACGCCGCTGCGCGAGGCGCTGCGCCTGGTCCACAACACGCTGATCGGCGTGAACCTGCGCGACCGCATCAAGCTGGGCGCGTCCGGCAAGATCATCACCGCTTTCGACATGGCCCGCGTCATGGCCATGGGCGCGGACTGGTGCAACGCCGCGCGCGGCTTCATGTTCGCCATCGGCTGCATCCAGGCCCAGGCCTGCCACACCGGCAAATGCCCCACCGGCGTCACGACCCAAGACCCGCTGCGCCAGCGCGCGCTGGTGGTGCCGGACAAGGCGCAGCGCGTGGC
Organism: Achromobacter aegrifaciens; assembly: GCF_902859965.1. Taxonomy (NCBI): domain Bacteria; kingdom Pseudomonadati; phylum Pseudomonadota; class Betaproteobacteria; order Burkholderiales; family Alcaligenaceae; genus Achromobacter; species Achromobacter aegrifaciens. The sequence goes on along the minus strand of NZ_CADIKO010000003.1, from coordinate 1,119,677 downwards.
GAATTTCCACCGCAACACGCTGCATGCACTGGCGGAACTGCTTGCCGCGGCCGGCCTGACCCACCCCGGCCAGCTGCGCCCGCACCATATCGCGCGCCGCATCTCCTCCAGCGAAATCCGGCTGCTGTCGGCCCTGTTCCCGGAACTCGCGCCCGGCGAACTGCTGCGCGGAGAATTCCGCCACCAGGTGTTCCGCGCGGGCTGGGCCATGGCCCAGGCCAGTTCGTTCCAGCCTACCCACGACATCACAACCGCATTGGCGCAAGAACATGCCGCCCATGCCACGCCGGCCGCCGCACAGGTCTGATCCGGCTGGCGCCGGGCGCTACAGCCAGCGCTCGAACATGCGCGAGAAGAACTCCATCGAACGGTCACCCACGCCCCTGGCCTGCCAGGCCTCGGGCGTGATCCGCACCGACTCGGCGAGATCGCGCTGGAACAGCGCCTCCATTTCGGCCGCGAATTCAGGCCCCAGCACTACGGCATTGATTTCGTAGTTCAGCGCAAAGCTGCGCCAATCCAGATTGCTGGACCCCACCGTGGACCACACGCCGTCCACCACCGCGGTCTTGGCATGCAAGAGCGCATCGCGCCGCTCGTAGATTTTCACGCCGGCCCGCAGCAGGTCCGTATAGTGCGAACGTCCCGCATGGAACACCAGCGACGAGTCGCTAAAGCCAGGCAACACCAGCGCCACGTCGACGCCGCGCCGGGCCGCGTCCGTCAGGACTTCGATGAAGGCGGGATCCGGCACGAAGTACGCCATGGTGATATGGATGTATTCCTGCGCGCTTTCAAACGCCGACATCAGCGTCAGGTAGACGGTGTAGCCATCGCTGCGGTCCGGCTGATTGGCCAGTATCCGCACCGTCGTTGCACCCACGGGCGGCGCCACCTGTGAATCGCCCCCCTTGATCGGCTCCTTGGACTGGGATTCCCAACCCGCGCGGATGACCTGCTCCAGCTGGGCCACTGCGGGCCCTTCGATGCGCAGATGCGTGTCGCGCCAGGGCGCCGCCTTGGCGTCTGTGGCTGCCGGTGAATCGGCTTTGCCGGCGCCCTTTCCCGACCCCGACCCCGAGCCCGAACCCGAACCTGATCCAGATCCTGGCGAGGACTCGTAGACGCTGCTCACGTTGATGCCGCCCAGATAGCCGACCTTGCCGTCCACGACCAGCACCTTGCGATGGTTGCGTTGGTTCGGCGACCAGCCCGCACGGCCGCTCGCCGGGTTGACCGGATTGAAGATCGCGACTTGTACGCCCGCATCGCGCAGGCGCTGGAACAAGGCATCGGGCGTCTTGATCGTGCCGACCGCGTCGACCATCAAGGACACTTCGGCGCCGCGGTTGCGCGCCGCAATCAGGGCTTCGGCAAAGCGCGAACCCTCGGCATCGTCATCGAAGATATAGGTTTCCATGTGCACGTACCGGCGGGCCTGCGCGATGGACTGCAGCATGGCGCGGTAGGTGCTGGGGCCGTCCGCCAGCAGCCGGACACGGTTGCCGGCCACCAATGGCGCGCCGCTGACTGCCTGCTCGACAGCAAGGTGACGCGCGAGAAAATCGCTCTTGGGAGTCCGCGGATCGGCGGCGATGCCCTGCCCGCGGCGATAGCTGTCTGACGCCGCGTCGGCCGACAGACTGGCCTGCGATGCGCGCGCGCGGCGCTCCTGCGAGTCAGGAACGCTGGCGCAGGCCGCAAGCAAGACCGCGCACACCAGCGGCAACAGGAGCCGGCGTGCGCGGGCCATCCACGGCCACCAATCCCGCCGCAATCCCGACCGGCGCGCAGCCCCGGGCGGCTTCATGGCGTCAGGGCTTAGCGGCGGCCGCCCGAGGCCAGGAGGCAGCCTAGCAAGGCGCCCACCAGCGCCGCTACGCCCACCGACTTCCAGGCATGTTCATGCACGTACTCGTCAGCATAGGCGGTTGCGCGGCGCGCGCGTTCCCGCGCCGCGCCCTCCCAATCGCCGGCGGACTCGCGCGCGTCGGCCAATTGGCGCTTCAGGCGAGCTCGCGCCGACTCGATCTCGGAGCCCGTATACGACGCCGTCGACCGCAGCAGGTCTTCCGTACCCGCCAGCAATTCGTGGAAGCTGTCGCTCACCCGTTCACGGTGCAGGGCCATTTCGGCGCGTTGATGCTTTCGGTTCATGGTCGCTCCTTGTAATTGTCGGGCCTCGCGGAGTCGGGCCGCCTGATGCGATGCAACACGCCGCATTCACGTGCCTGTGCAACGCAAGATGCCATTGTGACCGCCATCGCCCGACCCCGCCCGAGCTTTGGCAACCAGCCGTAAACCGATATTTCAACGCAAGCAAAAGTATCGCGTGTATCCGCTGCGACGCCCGGCGGCCGGTCTCCTCGCAAGCCTCTTCCAAATTCGTAAAAGTCCATTGCATTCAGCGGCTTGGCGCTTGACACCGGCCCCGCCCTGACGGCCACAATAGACTTTTGCAATGCGCCAGAACCGCCTGGTCTGAGCCTCCCAACGCCGCGCCTCCCGACCGCCAGCCGCCCCATCCGAGGCGCCCCGGCGACGGGCCGTCCCGACGACAGAAAAGGAACAGGACGCATGGTTTCGCCTTCCGCACTGTTTGCCCCCGCCGCGCCGAAATTCATCGCGCAAGAGTCGCAGCCTCCCAGCGCCGAGCAGCTTGAACTGCACGAAGGCTTGGTGGCGCGCCACGCGCACATCGATCCCAAGTTCCTCTATGACGCGCTGGGTTCGGCGCTCTTCACCGCCATCACGCAGCTCCCTGAGTACTACCCGACGCGCTGCGAGTCCGAGATCTTCCAGCTCCACGGCGCCGATATTGCGCGCCACGTCGGACCGGTGCTCTCGATGATCGACCTGGGCGCGGGCGATTGCGTCAAGGCTGAACGCCTGTTCCCCAGCCTGCGTCCGCGTCATTACGTGCCCATCGACATCTCGGCCGACTACCTGCAAGCGGCAGTGCGCCGCCTGCAGCTGTCCTACCCCGACCTGCAAATCACCGCCATCGGCCAGGACTTCACGCACGCGTTGGCTCTGCCGGCCAGCATTCCGGCCGAACAGCGGCTGTTCTTCTATCCCGGCTCCAGCATCGGCAACCTCAGCCCCGCGGACGCGCACGCCATGCTGCGGCGAATCCGCGGACAGTGCGCGGGCGGCGGCTTGCTGGTGGGCGTGGACCGCGTCAAGCCCAAACAAGTGCTGGAGCCCGCCTACGACGATGCGCTGCACCTGACCGCGGCCTTCAACCTGAACCTGCTGCGGCACGTGAACAGCGTGCTGGACGCCGATTTCGACGTGGACGACTGGCGCCATGTGGCGCTGTTCAACAGCGCCGACTCGCGCATCGAAATGCATCTGGAAGCGTTGCGCGCAGTGCGCGTAGCGTGGCCAGGAGGCGCGCGCGCGTTCGGCGCCGGCGAACGCATCCACACTGAAAACTCCTACAAGTTCACTCCCCAAGCCTTCGCCGACCTGCTGCAAAGCGCCGGCTACCGCGACGTCGCGCACTGGTCGGATTCCCGCGGCTGGTTCTCGATTTTCAGCGCCCGCGCATAACCCGGGCCTGCCCTCAACGCCACTGGAGGATCGCCATGGAACCTGCGTGCCTGCTGACTCACCCTGCCACCGGACCTTACGCTGCCGGCCAGGCGGGCCAGCACGACCGCTACGATGCGGTGCGCTCGACCAGCACGGCCCTGGCCGCCCCGCTGAGTCCCGAGGATTGCCAGGTGCAATCCATGCCGGACTGCAGCCCGGTCAAATGGCATCTGGCCCACACCACCTGGTTCTTCGAGACCTTTCTGCTGACGCGCTTTCACCCGTCCTATGCGGTCTTCCATCCGCAGTACCGCATGCTGTTCAACTCCTACTACAACGCCGTCGGCGCCAAGCATCCGCGTCCGCGCCGCGGCCTGCTGTCGCGTCCCGCGCTGACGGAAGTGCAGCACTACCGCCGGCATGTGGACGGCGCGATGCATGAACTGATCTCGCGGCTGGGCGGCAACGATCCCGCCTTCGACGCCTTGTTGGAACTGGGCCTGAATCATGAGCAGCAGCACCAGGAGCTGATCCTGACCGACCTGAAGCACATGCTGTCGGCCAACCCGCTCAAACCGGCCTACGTCGCACCCGGCCCGCCTGCACTGCCGCCCTCCACACCCGCCGGCTGGACGCGCTATGCCGGCGGCATCACCCGCATCGGCCATGACGGCAATGGCTTCGGATTCGACAACGAAGGTCCGGCCCATGACGTGCTGCTGGCCCCGTTCCACCTGGCCGACCGGTTGGTGACCCAGCATGAGTACCTGGCCTTCATCCGGGACGGCGGCTACAAGCGGCCCGAACTCTGGCTGTCGCTGGGCTGGGACATGGTCTGCGCTGAGGGCTGGCGCGCGCCGCTCTACTGGGAAGGACAGCGCGACGATTGGCGCATCTTCACGCTGCGCGGCATGCAGGAACTCGAACTGCAGGCGCCGGTCACGCACGTCAGCTATTTCGAGGCCGATGCCTACGCCCGCTGGGCGCGCGTGCGGCTGCCGCGCGAAGCCGAATGGGAACATGCCGCCCGCCAACTGCCCGAAGGCGCGCTGGCCGGGCGCGCCAACATGCTGGAGAACGGCCACCTGGACACGCGCCCGGCCCCTGCGCGCAACGGCACGGGCGGCCCCGTGCAACTATTCGGCGACGCCTGGGAATGGACCTCCAGCGCCTACGACGCCTACCCCGGCTTCAAACCCGACAACGGCGCGGTAGGCGAATACAACGGCAAGTTCATGTGCAACCAGTACGTCCTGCGAGGCGGCTCCTGCGCCACGCCCAGGGACCACATCCGCCCCAGCTACCGCAATTTTTTCCCGCCCGAGGCCCGCTGGCAGTTCTCGGGCATCAGGCTGGCGCGAGACGCCTGACGCGTTTCTTTGAAATTTGATCGCTGATCGCTTGCACGCATCAAAAATTTCGTGCTAGAATTTCGTTCTTCGTTGATCACTGATTGCGACACAGATGTGACGCAATCCAGGGATTAATCGAAATGGCGCATTAGCTCAGCCGGTTAGAGCGACGGAATCATAATCCGCAGGTCCCCTGTTCGAATCAGGGATGCGCCACCAAGATTCAAAGCCCGGAACCACTTTGGTGGCTCCGGGCTTTTTCGTTGTGGCGCCCGATCTCGGCGCATTCGAAGCCCCCTATCTTCAGGGCAACCGCACCGCGTCGCGCCGCCTCCCGCCCCAGGTCGCCGCCAGACTGGCCACGAAGGCGCCGATCAGCATCGAGGCGAAGCCCCACAGCGCGAATGCTGCCGCGGCCTTGCGGGCCTGGTCTGCGGCCTCCTTGGCCTTTTGCCGGGCGTCGTCGGCAGCCTGTTTCATGTTCTGCACGGCCTGCTCGACGCGGCGCTGCGCCGCCGCCGGCTCCATGCCGGTCTGCGCAGCCACGACCTTCACGACATAGTCGCGGTCCTCGCCCGTCATCGAGCCGCGCGCCGCGCTCATCGCCATGATGCGGCCCACCTCTACTCTCGCGCCGTTGCGGTCGACGCTGGCGTCGGGCCGTTCGGAGCGCAGCAAGGCGTCTGAAAAGTAGCCCTGCATCTGCGACATTCCCTCGCTCCCGCCCGCGGCAGCGGCGGCCGTCGCAGCCGTGCCGGCGCCGGCCGCCACGGCTGCGCCCGCCTTGGCGACGCCCGAAGCCAAGGCCGCGATGGAAGCGCCCAGCAGCACGGCGCTGACGACCGCGCTCAACGCCCACACCAGAAAGCCGTGTGCTGTGTCGCGAAAGTAAACCTCGTCAGAGTGCACGTCGACCCATTTGGTGCGCAGCCGCCCCGCGACGTAGCCGCCGATGCCATAGGCAACGATCTGCGTGGCCAGCATCCACACGATGAGGCCGATGCCTATTGCAGGCGCGGTCGCGCCCTCGCCGCTCCAGGGTGAAACAGAAAGAAAGCCCAGCCCGGTGCCGCCAGCGAACAATGCCAGGGAAAGGGCTGCGGCGATGACCGCCCCGGCGATCACCGCGGCCCAGGATACGGCCGAGATGGCGGATTCCCTGGGCGGTACGCCGCCGGGATAGGGCTGGCTCAATGAAGTTGCGTTTTCCATGGATCTGTTCCTTGTTCACGGTTCATCGCGGCTGCTCGAATACGTACCGCCGCGGCGGAAAACCTCTCGGTTCAATGCCAAAAAAGCGCCAGCAGGATGATGATGGGAATGGGCACGCCCAACAGCCACAGCAAGATGGAACGCATAAAGCCTCCTTGGATGATGTCCTGCGCGTTGCGCGCAGCGCTCAGGCCAGGTCGATCGTGCCGGGCGCGCGCGGATTCGGCGGCGGCTGCACGGGATCGATGACGTCGGGATCTCTGCGCGGCCGCGTCGGATCCAGCGGCGGGTCGTCCGGCGGCGGATTGTTGGGAAAGGCGGGATCGTCGGGTTCGGGCGGGTCGCCCCCGCCGGGTTCGCGATGCATGGACTGGGACATGGCTTGCTCCTGAAAGCGACGCCAGACGCGCCGCCCAGTCCCATCAGCAAACCGCATTCCCGGCCCGTTGCGCGTGAATGCAAAAAAGCCCTCTGTGCGAGGGCTTTCAGGCGTGCGCAGCCGGCGGGGTCAGGATTTGCTCTTGCCTTCCCTGGCCGGTTCGGCGGCTTTCTGCCCGCCGCTGCCCAGGAACTCAACGACGGCGGCCTTGCCCGCGGCGGAGGCTTCGTCCTGGCTGGCATAACGCCTGGGCGAATAATTGGTGCTGCGCACATTGCCGGATTCGGGATCAAACAAGGTGATGATCCAGGCGAATTCTCCCGGCATCAATTGCCTGACTTGCAACGTGGCGCGCGTGCCTGGGCGCAGTTGCGGCATGGGGCGGCCTTTAACGTGACTCGACGCCGCCATCGTAGCGCAAGACGCGCCGGCGCAAGACGCGCCGGCGCAAACCCGGCGCTGGCGACACGGCCATGAATGCTGCGACCGCACATGAATTCATGCTGCACACCCCGCAGCAAAAACACCACAAACCGCGCATTGCGTCAGGAAAACCCTAGGGCCTGTTGCGCCAATACAGGCGCACAATCAATACAAACATCTAGACCGCTCAGCGGCAGCCGCATCCCTTTAATCAGGCGAGGACGGAGACAACATGACTTATGTAGCAGTGGTTATCAGCTGTTTGATGGTTGTGGGTATCGTCGCGTTGGTGATTCAAACGGTTCAAAGCGCAGGGTCCGAACCCTGGCTGAGAATCTCGGCGGCGATTACCAGTTCCTTGTTTGCTTCACTCTTGTTGATTCCGCTCGGATACGCGGTCGCGCAGACCGTGCTGATCGAATAATTCCATCATTGCAATGCATGCGCCTGGGGCTACGCGCCCCGGGCGGCTTTGCCGCGCGTTGCGGCCCAGCACAGCAGCGACCCGGCGGTCACCATGGCCACGCCCTGCCAGAACGACGCGGTCAGGCGGGTCGACAGCCACACCGCGGCAAAGAATGTTGAAAAGACCGGGGTGAAGTAGGACGCCGTGGCCAGCAAGGTCAGGTTGCCTTTGAGTATCCCTACGTTCCACAGCGCATAGCCCGCTGCCATGGCGCCGCCGGTCACCAGCAGCTCCAGCGTGGCGGGCCACGTGAAGGCCAACGCAGGCTCGGCGCCCGACAGGTACTTGATCCACAGGGCAAGCGCGGTCAGCATGAAGAACAAGGCAACGCCGTTCTTGCCATCGGCGAATCGCGTCGTGACGTTGCAATAGACGGCCCAGATCACGGCGCCGCTGAAGGCCAGCCCATAACTGAGGGGATTGCTGGACACGTTGGCGAGGGTGCGCTCCCAGGATAGCCCGCCGGATCCGCCCAGGACCCAGACGATGCCGGCAAGCGACAGCAGTATGCCGGGCACTACCCACGCATTGGCGCGCTGGCCATTGATGAGCATGGCCAGAATCACGGTAAAGCAGGGCCAGAGATAGTTGACGATACCCAGCTCGATCGCCTGCCCCCGATTGGCGGCGAATCCCAGGGAGAGCGAGAGGCAGATCTCGTAGGCAACGAACAGCAGGCTACCGACGATGAGATAGGAACGCGGAAAGGCCCGCAGCTTCGGAAAGCCCAGCAGCAGCACCAGGAACGCCGAACCCGCCGTGTAAATGAGCGCGGCGCCGCCGACCGGCCCAAAGCTTTCGCTGACGCTGCGGATCAGGCCGACCACGGTGCCCCATAGCAGCACCGCCAGCAAGCCCAGTGAAGTCGCCGTGTTCCGGCTCAGGGAGAGTTGCATTACCGATTCCGATTGCCCGCCTTGGGGCGTCAAGCCGGGCAGTTTAGCGAAAAGCCGCACGTCCCGCGGCGGCGCTCCGCCTTGCAATGAAGCCAGCCCCCCCCCGTATTCAGAATGCCCGCCAGAACAATGCAGAAAAAGGAGCAAGCCCCGCATGACCATATCCACACGCAGATTGAGCGACGTGCTGGCCAGCACGGAATCGGGCCGGCTCTACCGAATTGAGGTGTTCTTGCGGGCGGAAATGCCGGGAACAGCCGCGGCCCGGCCTAGCGCGGCCCGGCCTGACGCGGCCCGGCCTGACGCGGCCCGCTACATACACCGCACCACCGAGGGGGAGCTGGTGTTGCCGCTGGATCGGAACCGGTACAGGCTGAAATCGGGCGAAGTCCTGACCGCCCTGGCGCCGCCGCTCTCCGAGTCCTGAGGCGCGCGGAGCTACTGATCCGCCTCCACCCTGCGCTTGCCCTGTCCCTTGGCCTTGTACAGCGCCCGGTCCGCGCGCTCCAGCAATTCGCGCACGGTGACGCCGGATTGCGGATACACGGCAATGCCCACGCTGGCGGACACGGCGACAGTGACGTCGGGATACGGCAGGGACAGGTTTTCGACCAGCGCCTGCGCGACATGCCCGGCGTTTTCCTTGTCCGCGCCCAGCAGCAGGACCGCGAATTCATCGCCCCCAAGCCGCGCCGCCACGTCGGACACGCGGATCGCGTCTGCCATGCGCTCCGCCGCTTCCTGCAGCACGGCATCGCCGGCGGCGTGGCCATGCAGGTCGTTGACCGCCTTGAAGCCGTCCAGATCGATCGCCAGGATGGCGAAGGATTCGCCGCTGCGCTGCGCCACCGCCAGCTCGCGCAGCACCAATTCGTTGAACAGCACGCGGTTGCACAGGCCGGTCAGCGGATCGTAGTGCGCCAGGTGCTGGGCATGCGTCAGCATGCGCGAGGCCTGTACCAGGGCGCCGCCCACTTCCGCAACCTCTTTGACGCGCGTACCCGGCACCGTCACCGCATGCCCCTTGCCCAGCGCCAGCGCCGGCGCGACCAGGCTCTGCACGGACGAGGTCAGGCGGCTGGCCAACCGCAAGGCCAGCAGCAAGCCCAGGCCGAAGGCCAACAAGGTGCCCAGGGCAATCCAGGCGATGGAGCGGTAAAGATCCGTGGTCAGCAGACTCATCGGCGCGCCGGCGGCAACCGTCCAGCCGGATAACGACGAGCGGCTGAAGGCGGTGTAGACGGGCGTGCCTTCCTTGGTAATGGTTTCCAGCGAGCCCTCGCTTTCCTGCTGCACCGCCCGCGCCAGTTCGGGAACGGCCTTCTGGCCCACGAATTTCGAGGTGTCTCGTGTGCGCGCGAGGATCGTGCCGCTGTCGTCCAGCACGGCTGCCACCCAGCCGTCCGGCAGGGCGCGCCTGCCCAGCAGATTGCCGATGCGTTCAGGCAGGATGCCAACGTTCAAGCTGTATGCGACCTCGCCGTTGCGCAGCACCGGCACGCCCAGCGCAATCAGGGGGCCTTGATTGACCCTGCTGGTGAACAGCCCCGTCAGCACCGCCGTGCGCGTCTGGAAAACGTGGGCCAGCTCGGCGGACGCGCCGGTCGGCGGCAAGGCGTTGCCGAACGGCACGGACGTATTGATCAACTGGCGGCCATCCTTGTCGGTCAGGACATAGCTGTCGATGATCTGGAAACGCACGGATTCACGCGCCCGCCGATGAAAACCGGCCAGATCGCCGGCGACGAGATCTGGCGACGACGCCAGCATTTGCAGGCCGGCCTCCACGCCGGTGAGTTCGCGGTCGAGAATCGCGGTGAGATTGCGCGCCAGGAATATCGTGTCGCGGAAGATCCGCTCTTTCTGGATGACGTAGCTTTCGTAGACCGCCACGGACGCCATGACCAGCGCGGGCGTGATACACGCGAACACGAGTGTGAGCAGGCCCGTGCGCATGGAATAGCGGCGCGGCCGACGCGTCCGCGCGACGGCCAGGCTCTCGGCGTCAGCCACGGGGGCCTCGCCTTGCGACGTCCGCAAACGTCGGCCTGCCGATCGAAACCACACCTCTGGACCCATGCGCCTCCCGATACGCTCCGCTCGGCCCACGGCCAGAGGACGAACGAACGTCAGAAATTATTGCAGAAGTTCGCAATCGCACAATCCGCGCCATGGGAATCCCCTCGCCGCGTCAAGACGGATGTGGCGTAACTGGCGCGTCCCCAATTTACTACAGAGGCGCGCCGCCGGGTACGTCTACCGGTCTTCCAGATCCGGGGTGCCGGTGAACTGGGTCTTGAGCAGCGTCAGCGCCCCTTTTTCAGCCAGCGCCTCATTGGGAAACACATGCTTGGTGTCTTCCAGCACCGGGAATCCGAAGACCCGCACCCGGGCGTGGTAGCCGTCGGGCGTCTCGGCGAATTCGATGTCGAAGTTGCGTTCTTCGATCCAGCCCGATCGATGCAGTTTCCATTCCATGTCCGACGCGCTCCCGAAAAGTCGAGGTTGATACGACAGGCCGGCCCCGATGGAAGCCGGCCTGCTACACCATACACCCGTCTTGCAACGGACGGACTGGCGGGCGATCCGCCGCGCCTACTTTCGGGCGCGCGACTTGTCTGCGGCGTCGTCCGTGAATCCTTCCACCGGCGGGGCAAACAAATCCCAGCTTGCCATGAACAGCGCGGCAATCAAGGGGCCGATCACGAAGCCGTTCAGGCCGAACAAAGCCATGCCGCCCAGCGTGGATATCAGCACGACATAGTCCGGCATCTTGGTGTCCTTGCCAACCAGAATGGGGCGCAGCACGTTGTCCACCATGCCGATGACCAGCACGCCGAAGAGGATCAGCACGACGCCTTTGATCGTGGCCCCGGTCAACAGGAAGTAGATCGCGACCGGAGCCCAGATCAACCCCGCGCCGATCGCCGGCAGCAAGGACAGAAAGCCCATGATCACGCCCCACAGCAGCGCACCCTGGATCGACAGGATCGAGAAGATGATGCCGCCCAGCGCGCCCTGCGCCGCGGCCACCGCGACGTTGCCCTTGACGGTGGCGCGCACCACGGTGGTGAACTTGCGCAGCAGATGCTGCTTGTGCGTGTCGCTCAGCGGCATGGCGCGCTTGAGCCGCGCCGATAGCTGCGGGCCGTCGCGCAACAGGAAGAACAGCAGGTACAGCATGATGCCGAAGCTGATCACGAACTGGAACGTGTCCTGCCCTATGTTCAAGGCCTGGGTCGCCAGGAACTGGCTGGCCTGCATGGCGCCCGCGCTGAGTTTTTCCTGCAGGCTCGGTATGTCGGCCAGGTCGAAGCGCGACAGCAGATCATGCACCGACGGCGGCAAAGCCGCCATGGCCTGCTGGAAATAGTCGCCGAAGTTGATCTGCCCGGACTTGACGCTCTGATAGAGGTTCGCCCCTTCGCGCACCAGCGATCCGCTGATGACGATGAGCGGCAGGATCACCAGCAGCAGCACCAGCAGCAAGGTGATCAGCGCGGCCAGGTTGCGCCGTCCGCCGATGCGCGCCACCAGCCGGCGCTGCAGCGGCGCAAAGATGATGGCAAGGACAGCGCCCCAGAAAACAGCGCCGTAGAAAGGCCACAACAACCAGCCGAATGCGATGGTGACCACCACCAGCAGGAGCAGAAAGGTTCTGTAGTGCATGCTGGAAGATTCGCTCATATTACGTCCCAGGCTCGGCTGACGCCGCGAGACCCGCATTGTACAAAGCGCCGTTCAGCGGGCGTCCTGCGGCTGCCCGGCAGCCTGGCGCAAGACGGCGCGCGCGTGCTCCAGAACATCCGACTGCGCGTTCAATCCCTGCAGGCGCAGGTTCAGCTCCTGCTGCAGCGTGGGCGTGGCGACACGCGCCTGCCCGTCCGTCAGCAGGATGTCCTGCGCATGGGCGGCGACGAAATCCGCCACGCCCAGCGCATCGCGCGCCACCGCGTCCATGGCGGCCGCGGCATCCAACACCTCGGCCGCGGGCGCCGTCACGGCTTCGTCATAAACACCGTCGTAGACGGGCGCCAGATCGGCCGGGAGCGCCAGCGCCGCACGCGCCTTATCCGCCTTGGCCTGGGCCCGCTGCACCTCGGCTGCCTGCTCGGCCAGCGTCTTGCGCGCGGCCTCCAGGCGGTCCCGCCGTTCCACGATATCGGCCACGGAACGCAGGGTCTCGGCTTCCGACGCGTCACGCATGGACGCCGCTGCCTGCGTCAGGATTTCCTGAAAATCGGCGATGACCTCATAGGCATCGGCATAGCCGCCGATGGCCTCCTTTTCAGGTTCGCTCAGGCTGCCGATGGGCAGCAGCGACGCGCTGTTCATCCGGCTTTGCAGCAGCTGGATGAAGGCGGCCCGCTCCTGGGGTTCCTTGTTGACGCAGGCCGACAGAAACAGCATCGATGCCATCGCCAGGCCCAGCAGGCAAGCTCGCAGCAATGCCATGCCCATCCTCCTTGCATGCGGGTTCGCGAAACCGGCGCCGCCCGCGAACCGGGCGGCCGCCCTCCGGCAGATTATCCCGAAGGCGCTTTCCGACGCTGCCAGCGGGCGGATTTTGTTGCTATCGAAGCGTGTTGACACAGGGGGCGCCGCCCGCATCATGGCTCCAGGGGATACGCCATGGCGCAGCGGCGGGCAGGATCAAAACCCATGGCCGCCTCATGGCTCAGGCGCGTCCGCAACCCGGGCGAGAGTTCCTCTGTCGCGACGTCGACGAAACCTTGCCGCAGATAAAACGGCCTGTTCCAGGATAGTTCGCGGTCGGTGGTCAGCACCACGAACCGGTAGCAGCCGGCATTGCGGGCATGCGCACACACGGCGGCCAGAAGCGCCCGGCCCAGGCCACGCCCCTGCCACGGCAGCGCTACCGCCATTTCGGCCAGGTAGAGATCGCCATCCATGGGCCGGGTCAGCGCAAAGCCTGCGGCTTGGCCCTCGCCTTCTGCGATCCAAAGCAATCCGGCCGCCTGCGCCTGCGCCAGCTCGGCGTGCGGCGCCGTATCGTCGCCGGCGGCCCACGCCATGTGCGTGCCCAGGAAGCGCCGCGCGGCGGAGCGTTCGATATCGGCCAGGCTGGCCAGGTCTGAAGGTCGTGCGAGTCTGATCATAGGCATGGCAGTATGCCTGATGCGGGCCCGTAGTCCGATCCCATAAAATGGCGTTTTCCGCCATTACGGCCCTGCAACACAGCTCAGCCCCAAGACATGACTCAAAACGCCACCTCCGATACCTGGGGCTTTGCCCATCCCGATTGCCGCGGCGCGGCCGCCCTGCTGTTCTTCATGACCGATCTGGCGCGGGTGGTCAACCAGTACCTGAGCCCTGGGCAATTGTCCGACGAGGCGCTGGCCGACGCGCAAAAGGCGGTCGACGCCTTGCTGGCCCGCTATGTGGAGATCCAGGCCGCCCCCGAAGCCTTCGACAACGAGCGCATCGAACTCGCCCTGGAAACCGAAAACCAGCCGGACGGCCAGACCAGCGCGCAAGTGGCGCTGCGCATGTCGCCGCGCCTGGAAGGCCTCATCATCGAAGCCCAGCGCCAGGCTCGCCCGGCAACCCATTAAAGGCCAAGGACGGGGGAGGAGTCTCCTCCCTACCACAAAACACTTGCCAAAAGCATCAACTGCCTGTAATATTACTGGTTGAGTTCTGCCGTTTTCGCCAAATTCCATACGAAAAAACGCGGTGATAAACGACGGCGCTGGCACTGAGGCCTGTACATCAGCCCCTCCCCAGACGCCGAAGCAGACCCTCGAAAACATCCAAGCCCAAGCATCCCGTCCCATTTGCGAAAACCGCAAATCCGGATTGCGGCCTGGAACAAGACGCCTTCACCAAACCGCCAGTCCGGCTTGGCAAGAAGCAACAAGACAATCAGCGGCGCTTACAACACGCGCAAGCGACGATTACCGATAACCGCGCCGCAATCAGCAGGGCCTGCCTGTCCTGCACGAACCCTCGGGCCGCGTACGTCCGCACGCATGCTTTGCGCATGTTCGCGCATCGCGCAGCCCGAAACGATGCTGTCCCGGACTGATGGACAGCATTGCGCCGCCTGGCCGTGCGCGCAAAACATGAGAATGCGCAAAAGGACGGCGGCAAATATGCGTTAGTGTCACGACACGCCTGTCCGATTCGATACGGCTGGCAGCGGCACGCGGCAGGAATGCTGCACGCCACGCGACCAGACGCGGCTTTTCCCATAACTAGAAACCAAGAGAACAAACACCATGAATACTCGTTTCACGACTTCGGACCTGATCCGACGCCCGGCCCATACCACGCTGGACAACATGCCGATCCATATCGGCGACATCGTTTACCTGAAGCCCGCAAATGGCCCGGAAATCCGCGCCACGGTCATCTACAACGCGCCCATCGACGGCACGACCACCTACACGACGGAAGTCGTGCCCTGCGGCGCACCCGCGCAAAAGGCCCCCGGCCAGCGCATCCGCTTCCGCCATGAGCACGTGCATCGCATCGAACCGGTGCGCAGCGCCACTCACTGAAGCGGTACCCCGCCCCGTTGCGCCAGCAACGGGGCAATTTGTGCGTGATAAAGTCCCCGGCAATACAGCCCTGGCGATCCCACCATGCAGAACAACCGTCTCGCGGTCCACATCTGGGACCTTCCCACCCGCCTCTTCCATTGGGCGCTCGTCGTCTGCATCGTCGGCGCGTTCGTCAGCGTGAAGCTGGGCGGCCTGTACATGGACTGGCACGTGCGCTTCGGCTGTACGGCGCTGGGCCTGATCCTGTTTCGCCTGCTGTGGGGATTCGTCGGCCCGCGCTACGCCCGCTTCTCGCACTTCGTGCGCGGCCCGGCGGCCGTGGCCCGCTATCTGAAGGGCGCCGCGGCGCCCGCAGGCCACAACCCGCTGGGCGCGCTATCGGTGCTGGCGCTGCTGCTGGTCATCGGCTTCCAGGCGCTCAGCGGCCTGTTCACCACCGACGACATCATGACGCAGGGCCCCTTGTTCGGCCACGTCAGCGAATCCATTTCCGCCGCCATGACGTCCTGGCACAAGCTGAACGAGTGGGTCATCCTGGCCCTGGTCGCCCTTCATATTGCAGCTGTGCTCTGGTACGCGCTGGTGCGCCGCAAGCGCCTGGTGCGCGCCATCATCACCGGCAAGGTCGATGCCAAGGACGTGCCCGCCGGCACGCCCCCCACGCAGGACGGTTTCGCTGTCTGGCTGCGCGCGCTGGTGCTGGGCGCCTGTGTCACGGTCCTGGTACTGTGGATCCGGTCGCTGGAAGTCGCGGCCGACATGTCTTTTTCCTGACGGCTCACGCAGCGCGAAAACAGCGCTGCGGCCCACTCAACGCCGCGCCTCGATCAAGTGCCGCGTCGAATGGGCCACGAACGGCTCTCCGCCGCGCATCCGCTCATGCAGCGCCAACAGGGCATCGCGATACTTCGCCACCGAAAAATCGGGCACCCACCACACGCACTTGCGCAGGATCCAGATCACGGCGCCCACGTCATGGAACACCATCTGGCAGCGGGCCGTGCGCAAGTCCGTCACGGTCAATCCCGCAGCCTCCGCGGCGGCCGCTTCATCCTGCGGATCGCGCTGGCGCCGCGCCGCTGGCAAAGGCCCCAGGAAATGCTCGATCAGTTCGAAGGCCGAAGCCGGCCCCACATGCTGGGCGAAGTAATGCCCGCCCGGCCTGAGGACCCGGCGGACTTCTGCCCAATCCGGGCTCACGGGATGCCTGGACGTCACGAGCTCAAACGACGCATCGGCAAACGGCAAGCCAGCGCCCGGCGCAGTCTGCACTAGCCGCACGCCACGAGCGGCCAGGCGTTCATGCGCTTTCCTGGCATTGGCCGGCCAGGCTTCGGTCGCGCACATCGTCGGTGGAAAGTACGGAGCCTCGTCCAGCACTTCGCCGCCGCCCGTATCCAGGTCCAGCGCCGACCGCACTGTGGCCAGGCGCTGCGCAAGCAGCCTGGCGTAGCCCCACGGCGGACGCTCCTCGGAAGCGCGCCCCGTCAGCCAGCCGAAGCCCCACCCGCTGATATCGGCGGCGTCGGCCTCTGCCACCAGTTCATCAAAGGATTTCATCCCCTCTCCCCTGCGCGGGACCGACGCGCAATCCCAGGGACTCACGCTCGGCAACGCCATAAAAAAAAGCGCCAACGGTTACGCTGGCGCCTCTTTGTCCATATGCCGTCCGCGGACGGCAGGCGCTTTATTTCTTCTTGCGATACGCGTCGTGACAGGCCTTGCAGCTTGCGCCGACGTCGCCGAATGCAGCGCGCAGCTTGTCCAGGTCGCCGGCATCGGCAGCAGCCGACAGCTTGACGATATTGTCCTGGAAGGCCTGCTGCTTCTGCTTGAAGCCCGCGGCGTCGCTCCAGACTTCAGGACGCGCGTCACCGCCTTCGGTTCCGGCGCCAAAAGCCGTCCACGGCAAGGCCGACAAGGTCTTCAGCACTTCCACATTGGCCTTGATCTGCGCGGCGTCATAGGGCTGCTGGCCCTTGACCACCGGCGCCATGCGGCCGAAGTGGGAAGCCATCAGCGTCAGCGCCGACTGGCGGTACTTGATGGCGTCCTCGGGCTTGGCGAACTGCGCGGACGCGCTCGTCGCCAGCAGGGGCCCAACCGTCATACAGGCCAACGCGGCGAGCGTGGACAACTTCTTCATTGCAATCTCCCGTAAGGTCAACAGAAGCCGCGCACCCCGGGCGCGCGGCAAGGCGACTATACCGCCCGGGCCAAGTCAGCGGCCAGCCCGATGTAGGAGCGCGGGGTCATCGCCAACAGGCGCGCCTTGGGCTCTTCGGGCAGGGCCAGGCCCTGGATGAATTCTCGCAGGCCTTCCTCGGTGATGCCCTTGCCGCGCGTCAAGGCCTTGAGCTGTTCGTACGGCTGCGGCAGGCCATAGCGGCGCATGACGGTCTGCACCGGCTCGGCCAGCACTTCCCAGCAGGCGTCGATGTCGGCGTCGATGGCGACGGTGTTGACTTCAAGCTTGCCCAGGCCGCGCATGCAGGCATCCCAAGCCACCAGGCAGTAGCCCAGGCCCACGCCCAGGTTGCGCAGGACGGTGGAGTCGGTCAGGTCGCGCTGCCAGCGGGAGATCGGCAGCTTGTCCGCGAGGTGGCGCAGCACGGCGTTGGCCAGGCCAAGGTTGCCTTCGGAGTTTTCGAAGTCGATCGGGTTGACCTTGTGCGGCATGGTGGAGGAACCGACCTCGCCTTCCTTCAGGCGCTGCTTGAAATAGCCCAGCGCCACGTAACCCCAGACGTCGCGATCCAGGTCCAGCACGATGATGTTGGCGCGCGTGATGGCGTCGAACAGGGCCGACATCCAGTCATGCGGTTCGATCTGGATGGTGTGGCGGTTCTGGGTCAGGCCCAGGCCGGCCAGCACGCGCTGGCTGAAGGCGGGCCAGTCGATTTCGGGGTAGGCCGACAGGTGCGCGTTGTAGTTGCCGGTGGCGCCGTTCAGCTTGGCCAGCGGTTCGACGGCCTCGACCGCGGCGATGGCGCGGTTCAGGCGCGCGGCCACGTTGGCGAATTCCTTGCCCAGCGTCGTCGGGCTGGCGGGCTGGCCGTGGGTACGCGACAGCATGGGCTGATCGGCCTGGGCCACCGCCATGTCGTTCAGCTTGGCGGCGAGTTCGCGCAGGCGCGGCACCACGACCTCGTTGCGGGCGCGCGTCAGCATCAGCGCGTGCGAGGTGTTGTTGATGTCCTCGGAGGTGCAGGCGAAGTGGATGAACTCGGCGGCGCGGGCCAGCTCGGCGTCATCGGCCACTTTTTCCTTCAGCCAGTACTCGACGGCTTTGACGTCATGGTTGGTGACGCGTTCGATGTCCTTGATGCGGGCGGCGTCGGCCTCGGAGAAGTCGCGCACCAATTGTTGCAGGCGGGCGCGGGCGGCTTCGGAGAAGGCGGGCAGCTCCGGCAGGCCGGCGTCGGACAGCGCGACCAGCCAGGCCACCTCGACCTCGACGCGGTGCGCCATGAAACCGGCTTCGGAGAGCAGGCCGCGCAGCGCGTCGCCCCGGGAAGCGTACCGGCCATCCAGTGGCGAAAGGGCGTTGAGTTGGCTGAGCTGATCGGCGATTTGCATGGTCTGGAAGAGAAAAAGCGGGGAATGAGCGAATCGGGCGATTTTATCATCCGGAAGCGCGCAACATTGTGGCAAACTGACGAAGATTCCGGCCTTTTGGCCGTCTTGCCGTCATGCGGCCTGCTATACTTCGGCCGCTTTCCGACTCCGCTTGTGACTCCATGAAACTGATCGGCTCGCTTACCAGTCCTTACGTGCGCAAAGTGCGTATCGTCATGGCCGAGAAAAAGCTGGACTACCGGCTTGAACTCGAAAACGTCTGGTCCGCCGACACGCAGATCCAAACGTACAACCCGCTGGGCAAGGTACCTTGCCTGGTCATGGAAGATGGCGGCGCCCTCTTCGATTCGCGCGTCATCGTCGAATACGTCGACACCCTGTCCCCTGTTGCCCGCCTGATTCCTCAGCCGGGGCGCGATCGCGCCGCGGTCAAGTGCTGGGAAGCCATCGCCGATGGCCTCCTGGACGCCTGCGTGACCATCGTCAAGGAAAACCAGCGTCCCGAGGCTCAGCGCAGCCCCGAATGGATCGAGCGCCAGTATTCCAAGATCCATGCCAGCCTTGACGCGATGAACAAGAGCCTGGGCGACAACGCCCACTGCATGGGCATCAACTACAGCCTGGCCGACATCGCAGTCGGCTGCGCGCTGGGCTATCTGGACCTGCGCTTCGCCGCGCTCGACTGGCGCACCAACCACCAGAACCTGGCCCGCCTGTACGACAAGCTGTCGCAGCGCCAGTCCTTCATCGATACCGTTCCAGGATAAGCCCCCCCCGAGGCGCTGCGCGCCTCCCCCCAGGGGGCGCCGCTACGGACCGGCGGAGCCGGATCCGTGCGGCCCGGCTTCTACTTGGCCTCGCCCCTGCTCCGCCCGCGCTTCCGTTCTGCCTTTGCCTCTGCGCCGCCTGTGCTTCTGCATCGGCGGCGCTTTTGCGTGAGCTGCGCCTTTCTATCGGCGCAGCCCTACCTGGCTCAGGCGTTGAACGTCTGCCAGGCCTTGAACAGCATGTACGCGGCCAGCGCGAACAGCAGGCAGGCGAATACGCGCTTCAGGGTCTGCACCGGCAGGCGGTGCGCCATGCGCGCACCCAAAGGCGCCGTCAGCACGCTGGTACACACCAGCGCAATCAATGCCGGCCAGTAGATGTAGCCCAGCATTCCCGGACGTGTCTCGCCCGAGTTCAGGCCCGACACCACGTAACCGACGCTATTGGCCAGCGCGATGGGAAAGCCCAGCGCGGCCGAAGTCGACACCGCGTTGTGCAGGGCCACGTTGCACCAGACCATGAAAGGCACCGACAGGAAACCGCCGCCCGCGCCCACCAGGCCGGACAGAAAGCCGATGCCCGCGCCGGCCGCGCTGGTGCCCACCACGCCCGGCATCTGGCGGCTGGGCTTGGGCTTCTTGTTCTGCAGCATGCTCCAGCCGGAATAGCCGACGAACAGCGCGAAGAACAGCGACAGCCACAGCGTGCTGAGCGCGGCAAAGACCGCGCCGCCCGAAAGGAGGCCGCCGATGATGATGCCCGGCGCCATCGCCCAGACGATGTTCCATTTGATCGTGCCGCGCTGCTGGTGCGCCCGCACGCTGGAAATGGAAGTGAACAGGATCGAGGTCATCGACGTGGCGATGGCGGCATGCACCACCAGGTCGGCAGGCATGCCCTTCCACGCGAACAGCATCGTCAGGAAAGGCACCAGCAACATGCCTCCGCCTATGCCCAGCAGGCCCGCGGCGAAACCCACCACGCCGCCCAGCACCAGCAGGCAAATCACCATCGTTACATCCACAACTGTCTCCTCTTTCTTCTTGGTAATGAACAAAGCCCCAAGGGCCGCGCCCGAGGGGCTTTGATTGAAATCCGTGCACGTCACGCGGCGAATGCCGGCGCGGCGCCCATACCTACAGGATGATGCCGCCGCCCAGGCAAACCTCGCCATCGTAAAGCACGGCGGACTGTCCGGGCGTGACCGCCCACTGCGGTTCGGTAAAGCTCAGGCTGAAGGTGCCGTCGGCAGCGCCAGCCAGACTGCACGCGGCATCGGCCTGGCGGTAGCGCGTCTTGGCGCCATAGGCGCCCGGGGCTGGCGCGTGGCCGGCGACCCAGCTCGCGTCCTGCGCCCGCAGCTCGCCCGACAGCAGCCAGGGATGGTCATGCCCCTGCACCACGTAGAGCACATTGCGCTCCAGGTCCTTGCGCGCCACGTACCAGGCTTCGGCCGTGCCGTCCTCGCGCTGGCGCCCCTTCACCCCGCCCACGCCCAGGCCCTTGCGCTGGCCTAGCGTATAGAACGACAGCCCTTCGTGACGGCCTACCTTCTGACCTTCCGGCGTCATGATCGGACCCGGCTCGGTCGGCAGGTAGCGATTCAGGAACTCGCGGAACGGCCGCTCGCCGATGAAGCAGATACCCGTGGAATCCTTCTTGGCGGCGTTATGCAGGCCGATCTCGTGCGCGATACGCCGCACCTCGGTCTTATGGATCTCGCCCAGCGGGAACATGGTGCGCGACAATTGCGCCTGATTCAGGCGGTGCAGGAAGTAGCTCTGGTCCTTGGACGCATCCAGCGCCTTGAGCAGCTGGAACTGCGTGCCGCCGCCTTCGGCCGGCACCTCGCGCACCCGCGCGTAGTGGCCGGTGGCGATATGCTCGGCGCCCAGCGCCATGGCATGGTCGAGGAAGGCCTTGAACTTGATCTCGGCATTGCACAGCACGTCCGGGTTGGGCGTGCGGCCCGCGGAGTACTCGCGCAGGAACTCCGCGAACACGCGGTCCTTGTATTCGGCGGCGAAATTGACGAACTCGAACTCGACCCCGACCAGATCCGCGACGCTGGCGGCGTCCAGCAGGTCCTGGCGGGTGGAACAGTATTCGGAATCGTCGTCGTCTTCCCAGTTCTTCATGAACAGGCCGACGACCTCGTAGCCTTGCTGCTTGAGCAGCCAGGCGGTGACCGAAGAATCGACCCCGCCGGACATGCCGACGACAACGCGGCCTTTCTTGGTAAGTTTTTGACTCATGATGGGTCTATTTTAGATCGGTCCGTACATCTTCCTGCGGCTGCGGCTCGGCCGCCCGCGACACTTCCATCAGCCAGGTACGGAAAGCCTGCAGGGTGGGCAGGTTGGCCTTCTGCTCCGGATAGCACAGGTAGTACCCCATGCGCGCCCGTATCGGCAGCTGGATGGCGACGGCCAGCTTGCCGTCGCGCAGCTCGTCCTCGATCAGGCAGCGCGGAATCAGCGCCACGCCGAAGCCGGCCGCGGCCGCCTGCGACAGCAGCGCGTACTGGTCGAAGCGCGCGCCTTCCAGGCTGCGCCGGGTATCGCATCCAGCCTGCTCGAACCAGTCGCGCCAGCCTTCCAGCGCCGAGGTATGGTGCAGCAGCGGATAGGCCAGCAGGTCCGCGGGCGCCGCACAGCCGCCCGGGATCAGGCGCGGGCTGCAGACCGGCAGGATTTCGCGGCCGACGATGTAGTCCGCCCCGCTGCCCGGCCAGATGCCTTCGCCGAAGCGCACGGCAGCGTCCAGTTCAGGGGTGGAGAAATCATAGCCCTGGCGGTGAGGCAGGAATTCGACATGGATGTCCGGCCGCAGGCGCATGAAGGCGGTCAGGCGCGGGATCAGCCAGCGCGCCCCGAAAGTCGGCATACAGGTCAGGTTGAGCGTGCCGCCCTGCCCCTGGTGCGCGATCAGTTCCACGGTGGCGGCTTCGATCTGGCCCAGCCCGGCCTGGATCTTGGTCAGGTAACTGCGTCCGGCCTCGGTCAGGACCAGACCTTGCCTGATTCGCAGGAATAGTTCGATGCCGACGAACTCCTCCAGATGTTTCACCTGCTTACTGACCGCGCCCTGCGTGACACACAATTCCTGCGCCGCGCGCGTGAAACTGCTATGTCTCGCGGCGACTTCGAACGCCTGGAGATCCGTGAGTGAGGGACAGAATCGCCGCATGGATAAGGTACGCAAATTGTTTCAGGCCGCGCAACGAAAATGGCCCTGTTCCGGGCCGCCGCGAAAAGAGGCATGAAAAAAAGTCATAGCTTACGGAGAAACTTTCGTTTGCGCAAACCGGACCGCCAGGAAAGAATCGTTGCGTTTGCGTCTGCCTTTGCGCATCCGCTTTCCAATTCATTAGGGGAATCCATGCAACGCCGTAACGTAGTACTGGGCCTGTGCGTCGCCGCCGCGACCCTCGCCGCGCCGCTGACCTCGGGTATCGCGCACGCTGAAGACGCGTATCCGACCAAGCCCATCCGCCTGATCGTTCCCTTCCCGCCCGGCGGCACCACCGACATCGTCGGTCGCCTGTTCGCCGACAAGCTGGGCAAGGAGCTGGGCCAGACCGTCGTGGTGGAAAACCGCGGCGGCGCCGGCGGTTCGATCGGCAGCGCCTTCGTCGCCAGCAGCGCGCCGGACGGCTACACCCTGGGCATCGCCACCGTGAGCACCCACGGCATCAACCCGGCCATCTACCCGAACCTGCCGTTCGATGGCGAGAAGGACTTCACGCCCATCTCGAACCTGGCGGCCGTGCCCAACATCATGACCATCAACCCGAAGGTCCAGGCCAAGAACATCGCCGACTTCATCAAGCTGGCCAAGAGCGAGCCGGGCAAGCTGACCTACGCGTCGGCCGGCAACGGTTCGGTCTCGCACATGATGGGCGAACTGTTCAAGATGGCTTCGGGCACCAACCTGATGCACGTGCCGTACCGCGGCGTGGGCCCGGCGCTGAACGACGCGCTGGCCGGCCAGGTCGACGTCATGTATGACAACCTGCCCTCCTCGCTGCCGCACGTGCAATCCGGCCGCCTGATCGCCATGGCCGTGGCCTCGCCCAAGCGCGTGGCCGCCCTGCCCGACGTGCCCACGTTCGCCGAAGCCGGCCTGCCGGCCGTGAACGACGCGTCCTGGTTCGGCCTGGTGGCTCCCGCCAAGCTGCCGCAGCCCGTGCTGGACAAGCTGAACGCAGCCGTGCAGAAGGTCAGCGCCGAAGCCGACGTCAAGACCCGCCTGGAAGCCCTGGGCGCCGCGCCGGCCGCCAACACTCCGGCCGAATTCGCGGCGCAGATCTCGGCTGAAATCGCCAAGAACAAGCGCATCGCCAAAGAAGCCAACGTGAAGATCGACTAAGCGATCTTCGGTCCTCGCGCGCCCGCCGGTGCGCGAGGACCTCCGATTAACGAACGCAACACCCCCTTATGCGAATTACCCAACCCCTGTCTTACCGGCTCGACCTCCCGCAGCAATATCCTGATTCGGACTCCTCGGCTCCCCTCGTGCTGGACTCCCCGCACAGCGGCACCGCCTACCCCCCCGATTTCGCGGCTGCGGTGGACTTTGGCGCATTGCGCACCGCCGAGGACACCTGGGTTGACGACCTGTGGGGCGACGCCATCGAAATGGGCGTGCCGATGATTGCCGCCGCGTTCCCGCGCGCCTACATCGACGCCAACCGCTCGCCCGACGAAATCGACGAATTGCTGCTGGACGCCGCCTGGCCCGACGCCATCAACGCCTCGCCCAAGGTCAAGCTGGGCAAGGGCCTGATCTGGCGCATGCTGGACGACGGCACGCCGCTCTACAACCGCAAGCTCACGGTCGCGGAAGTGCGCCACCGCATCGACGCCTGCTGGAAGCCCTACCACGCCGCGCTGGGCCAGGTGCTGGACGCAGCCCACAAGAAGTTCGGCAAGGTCTGGCACATCAACTGCCACTCCATGCCCAGCGTCGCCGGCGCCTACGCCACCGACCGCCCGGGCCTGGTCCACCCCGACTTCGTACTGGGCGACCGCGACGGCAGCACCAGCGACCCGGCCTTCCGCGAATTCATCGCCGCCTGGCTGCGCGAACGCGGCTACAACGTCACAGTCAACGATCCCTACAAGGGCGTGGAGCTGGTGCGCGCCTTCGGCCGCCCCGAAGAAGGCCGCCACAGTCTGCAGATCGAGATCAACCGCAAACTCTACATGGACGAAGTTTCGCTGCGTCCTTCCGAAAACTACGGCCGCCTGAAGGCCGATCTGCGCGAACTCACCGCCGCGCTGATCACCTGGACTCGCGCGCAAACGGCTTGACGCCGGACGTTTGCGCGCAGGTGCCGGCCAGCGCAAAAGTCAGACTGGCCGGAGCAGTTGGGTTGCAAGACCCCAGCCCCATGGTTCGCCATGGGGCTTTTTTTCGGCCCGCCGCCGGGCATCAGCGGGCCGATGCAACCTTGGTTCTTCTCCCTCACTTCCCAGGGGCGCGACACCTTTCCTTTCACTTTCCCGTGTATAACTGATGCCAACTAATGAGGAGAGGCGTAGATGCACATCGGGATACCAAAAGAAACCCGAGACGGGGAAACTCGTGTCGCAGCAACACCGGAGACCGTCAAGAAGTACGTAGGCGGAAAACACACCGTCATCGTGGAGCGCGGGGCAGGCACTGCCGCCCGCTATCTCGACGAAGCCTATGAGGCAGCGGGCGCAACGCTCGGCAGCGCCCAGGATGCGTTGGGGGCAGAACTCGTCATGAAGGTGCGCGCGCCTTCTGCCGCGGAACTGCCCCAGATGAAATCCGGCGCCGTCGTGGTCGGCATGCTGGATCCCTTCGACGCCGAAGGCATCCAGCAGATCGCGGCCGCCGGACTCACCGGATTCGCGCTGGAAGCCGCGCCCCGCATCACGCGGGCCCAAAGCCTGGACGTGCTGTCCTCGCAGGCCAACCTGGCCGGCTACAAGGCCGTGCTGCTGGCGGCGCACCACTACGGCCGCCTGATACCCATGATGATGACCGCCGCGGGCACGCTGAAGGCCGCCCGCGCCGTCGTGCTGGGCACCGGCGTGGCCGGGCTGCAGGCCATCGCCACCGCCAAGCGGCTGGGCGCGGTGGTCGAAGCCTCGGACGTGCGTCCCGCCGCGCGCGAACAGGTGGAATCGCTGGGCGCCAAGTTCATCGACGTCCCTTTCGAAACGGACGAAGAACGCGAGATCGCGCAAGGCACGGGCGGCTACGCCCGGCCCATGCCGCCCGCCTGGATGGCTCGGCAGGCCGCGCTCGTGTCCGAACGCTGCAAGCAGGCCGACATCGTCATCACCACCGCGCTGATTCCCGGCCGCCCCGCCCCCACACTGGTGTCCGCGGAAACCGTCGCGGCCATGAAGCCGGGCTCGGTGCTGGTGGACCTGGCGGTCGAGCGCGGCGGCAATTGCCCGTTGTCCGAGAAAGGCCTGGTGGTGGAAAAGCATGGCGTGACGATCATCGGGCTGACCAATCTGCCCGGCCTGGTCGCGACCGACGCTTCGGCGCTGTATGCGCGCAACATCCAGGATTTCCTGAAGCTCATCATCAATGCGGACGGCGCGCTGGCGATCCAGCGCGACGACGAGATCGTCGCGGCCTGCCTGGTGTGCGAAGGCGGCAACGTGGCGCGGAGGAACTAACAGCATGGAAGCGATCAACCCCACCCTGATGAATCTCATCATCTTCGTGCTGGCCATCTATGTCGGCTACCACGTCGTGTGGAACGTCACCCCCGCCCTGCACACGCCCTTGATGGCAGTCACCAACGCCATCTCCGCCATCATCATCGTGGGCGCCATGCTGGCGGCCGCGCTGACCGAAGGCGGACTGGCGCGCGGCATGGGCGTCTTCGCCGTGGCGCTGGCCGCGGTCAACGTGTTCGGCGGCTTTCTCGTGACCCGGCGCATGCTGGAAATGTTCAAGAAAAAGGACCGCAAGGCGGGCAAGGAGGAAGCGAAATGATCTCGCTGAACCTCGTCACCCTGCTGTACCTGATCGCCTCGGTCTGCTTCATCCAGGCGCTCAAGGGCCTGTCGCATCCGACCACGTCGCGACTCGGCAATGCGTTCGGCATGGCCGGCATGGCGATCGCCGTGCTGACCACGGCCGCGCTCATCGTCGGCCTGGCGCGCGACGGCGCCGCCACCATCGGCCTGGGCTGGGTCGTGCTGGGCCTGCTGGTTGGCGGCTCCATCGGCACGCTGATGGCCAAGCGCGTCGAGATGACCAAGATGCCCGAGCTGGTCGCCTTCATGCACAGCATGATCGGCCTGGCGGCGGTCGCCATCGCGGTGGCCGTGGTGGCGGAGCCGCATGCCTTCGGCATCGTGCCCGTCGGCGTGCCGATTCCCACCGGCAACCGCTTCGAGCTGTTCATCGGCACTTTCGTCGGCGCCATCACGTTCTCGGGGTCGGTCATTGCCTTTGGCAAACTGTCGGGCAAGTACAAGTTCCGCCTGTTCCAGGGCGCGCCGGTGGTGTTCTCGGGCCAGCACATGCTGAACCTGGCGCTGGCGCTGCTGATGCTGGCTTGCGGCATCTGGTTCATGCTCACGCAGGAATGGACGCCCTTCATCATCATGACGCTCATCGCCTTCGTGCTGGGCGTGCTGATCATCATCCCGATCGGCGGCGCCGACATGCCGGTGGTGGTGTCCATGCTGAACAGCTACTCGGGCTGGGCGGCGGCCGGCATCGGTTTCTCGCTGAACAACCCCATGCTGATCATCGCCGGTTCGCTGGTGGGTTCCTCGGGCGCGATCCTGTCCTACATCATGTGCAAGGCGATGAACCGTTCGTTCTTCAACGTGATCCTGGGCGGCTTCGGCGGCCAGGCTGGCGGCGCCGCTGCGGCGGGCGATGCGCAGCAGCGCAGCGTCAAGTCGGGCAGTCCCGACGACGCCGCCTTCCTGATGACCAACGCCGAAAGCGTGACCATCGTTCCCGGCTACGGCCTGGCGGTGGCGCGCGCGCAGCACGCGCTGAAGGAACTGGCGGAAAAGCTCACCGAGCGCGGCGTGACGGTCAAGTACGCCATCCACCCGGTGGCGGGACGCATGCCCGGCCACATGAACGTGCTGCTGGCCGAGGCCGAGGTGCCCTACGACCAGGTCTTCGAAATGGAAGACATCAACAGCGAGTTCGGCCAGACCGACGTGGTGCTGGTGCTGGGCGCGAACGACGTGGTCAACCCGGCCGCCAAGAACGACCCGAAGTCGCCCATTGCCGGCATGCCCATCCTGGAAGCCTACAAGGCCCGCACCGTGATCGTGAACAAGCGGTCCATGGCATCGGGCTACGCGGGCCTGGACAATGAGCTCTTCTACATGGACCGCACGATGATGGTTTTCGGCGACGCCAAGAAGGTGCTTGAAGACATGGTCAAGGCCGTGGAGTAAGACGCCCGGCGCCGGATGCCGCCAGGCGTCCGGCGCCTACGCGCCGCGCTGGCCCGCAGGCTGGCGCAATTGCTCGTCAACCACTTCGATCCAATGCCGCACCGGCGTGTCGGTGCCGCTTTGCAAATGGCCGATGCAGCCGATGTTGGCTGACAGGATCACGTCCGGTCCGCCCGCCGCGATCGCGCCCAGCTTGCGGTCGCGCAGTTCCAGCGCAATCTCTGGATTCAATACCGAATAGGCGCCCGCCGAACCGCAGCACAAGTGCTTGTCGGCGAACGGCTGCAACGCAAAACCCAGATCCGCCAGCAATTGTTCCGACAGCGGCCGCAGGCCCTGCCAATGCTGCAGCGTGCATGGCGGATGGAATGCCGCGCGCGTGCCCGCAGGCAGCCGCGCGCGCAATTGCGCCGCATGCGGCGCGACGATCTCGGCCACATCCTTCACCAGCGCCACGATGTCCGCGGCCTTTTGCGCGTAGGCCGGATCGTGCCGCAGGTGATGCGCATACTCCTTGACCATGGCGCCGCAGCCCGACGCGTTCATCACGATGGCCTCGACCTTGCCATCCTGCAGCAGCGGCCACCAGGCATCGACGTTGGCGCGCATCTGCACCAAGGCCTCTTCCTGCGCGTCCAGGTGGAAACTGGCCGCGCCGCAACAGCCGGCGCCGGGCGCGATGCGCGCGCCTATGCCCACCGCGTCCAGCACGCGGATGGTGGCCGCATCGATGGTTGGCATCATGGCGGGCTGCACACATCCCGCCAGCATCAGCACCTGCCGCGCATGGCCCGCCACCTGCGGCAGCGGCCCCGCCGCGCGGCGTTCCGGCACCTTGCGCTTGAGCGCCTCCGGCAGCATGCCGCGCACCGCCTGCCCCAGCCGCATCGCGGGCGCGAACAGCGGCGACAGCATGGTCTTGCGCAACAAGGCGCGTTTGGTCTTGTCGGCCCAGCTGCGCGGCACGCGCTCTTCCACGATCTTGCGGCCGATATCCACCAGATGGCCATACTGGACGCCGGACGGACAAGTGGTTTCGCAATTGCGACAAGTCAGGCAGCGGTCCAGGTGCTGCTGCGTGGATTGCGTGGGCTCGGCGCCCTCCAACACTTGCTTGATCAGATAAATGCGCCCACGCGGGCTGTCCAGCTCGTCGCCCAGCACCTGATACGTCGGACAGGTAGCGGTGCAGAAACCGCAGTGCACGCACCGCCGCAGGATGGCGTCGGCCTCCTTGCCCAGATCGGTATCGCGTGCCCAGGATGCAAGATTGGTTTGCATGATGCCCTATAGATCCAGGACCAGGCGGCCGGGATTGAACAGGCCGGCCGGATCGAGCTCTTGTTTGAGGCGGCGCGTGATCGAGGCGATCCCGGGCGCCAGCGGATGGAATACGCCGTCGGCAGGCGGCTTGCCCTGCCCGGTGCGGAACAGCGTGGCGTGGCCGCCCAGCCGCTCTGCGGTCTCGCGCAGCGCGGCGGCGTCTTGCTCGCCCGACAGCCAGCGCTGGCCTCCGCCCCATTCCAGCAAGGTTGGCCCCAGCGCCAACGCGGCGGCGGTGGGCGGCAACGCCAGGCGCCACAAGGGCCGGCCCGGCGCGAAGAAGGAATGCGTCTGCTCGCGCAGCGACCGCCACCAGGCCTGCGCGGCCTCGGGCGCCATCGGCGCGCCGCCTATCAGTTGGCGGGCGCTGGCGATCGCGGGCGGCGCGCCCGACAGGCGCACGGCCATCTGGCCTTCGGCGCCCGCCTCGTCACCGCTCCAGCTGGTGGCCGAGATCGGCAACGGCTTGCCGCGCCACAGGGCGAAGCTGGCCAAGGCCTGCGCCTGCGTCGCGGGCAACGCCAGGGTGATCTCTTCCATCGGCCGCGGCACGACCTTGAGGGAGACTTCGAGTATGGCGCCGAAGATGCCATGCGAACCGGCCAACAGGCGCGACACGTCATAGCCCGCCACGTTCTTCATGACCTCGCCGCCGAACGAGAGGATGCGGCCTTCCGAATCCAGCAGTTGCGCGCCCAGGACAAAGTCCTTGAGCGCGCCGGCGCTCATGCGGCGCGGGCCTGACAGCCCCGCCGCGACACATCCGCCCACCGTGGCGGACGCCGAGAAATGCGGCGGCTCGAAGGCCAGCATCTGTCCGTTCTCGGCCAGCGCGGCTTCAAGTTCGGCGAGCGGCGTACCCGCGCGCACCGTCACCACCAACTCCGACGGGTGGTAGCTGACGATGCCGCGATAGGGAGTCATGTCCAGCAGGCAGTGGCCGTCCTGCGGCGTCACCGGGCGGTAATTGCCATAGAACGCCTTGCTGCCCCCGCCCATCACAAACAGGGGTTTATGGCCGGCACGGGCCGTCATGACCTGGTCGCACAATTCCGACAGGACGAAATCCATAAGGACAGGTCCTAGAAACGGGCGAGATCGGGGAAGCGCAACTCTCCCGCGTGGACGTGCATCTTGCCGTATTCGGCGCAGCGGGCCAGCGTAGGGATGACTTTTTCAGGATTGAGCAGGCAGGGCGGATCGAAGGCCCGCTTGACCGCCAGGAACGCGTCGAGTTCTTCGCGAGAGAATTGCACGCACATTTGATTTATTTTCTCCATACCCACACCGTGCTCTCCGGTCACGGTCCCTCCTACCTGCACGCACAGCTCGAGTATGGCGGCGCCGAATTTCTCGGCGCGCTCCACCTCGTCCGGCTTGTTTGAATCGAACAGGATCAACGGGTGCAGGTTGCCGTCGCCTGCGTGAAAGACGTTGGCGCAGCGCAGGCTGAATTCGTCCTCCATCTGTTCGATGGCGCCCAGCACGCGCGCCAGATGGCGGCGCGGTATCGTGCCGTCCATGCAATAGTAATCGGGCGATACGCGCCCCGCGGCCGGGAAGGCATTCTTGCGGCCGGCCCAGAACTTCAGGCGTTCGGCCTCTGATGACGAGACCTGGCAGCGCGTGGCTCCGGCCTCGCGGAACACGGCCTCCATGCGCGCGATCTCGTGCTCCACCTCTTCAGGCGTGCCGTCGGATTCGCACAGCAGGATGGCTTGCGCATCCATGTCGTAGCCGGCGCGCACAAAGGGTTCGACCATGTGGGTCGCGCGGCGGTCCATCATCTCCAGGCCCGCGGGTATCATGCCGGCCGCGATCACCTGCGTGACCGCATTGCCCGCTGCTTCCACGCTGGAAAAACTGGCCATGACGACCTGCGCGCAGGCCGGCTTGGGAATGAGCTTGACCGTCACTTCCGTGACCACGCCCAGCATGCCTTCCGAACCGATGAAGACGGACAGCAAGTCCAGGCCCGGCGCATCGGGCGCTTCGGAACCCAGTTCAACCACATCGCCATCGATCGTCACGACCCGCACGCGCAGCACGTTGTGCACGGTCAGTCCGTACTTCAGGCAATGCACGCCGCCGGAATTCTCCGCCACGTTGCCGCCGATGGAACAGGCTATCTGGCTGGAAGGATCAGGCGCGTAATACAGCCCGTAAGGCGCAGCCGCCTCCGAGATCGCCAGATTGCGTACGCCCGGCTGCACGATGGCCGTGGCGCTGGCCAGGTCTATGTGCTTGATGCGATTGAATTTGGACAAGCCGAGCAACACGCCGCGGCTATGCGGCATGGCGCCGCCGGACAAGCCGGTGCCGGCGCCGCGCGCGACCACGGGCGCATTCAGGCGTTTGCAGATGCGCATGACGGCCTGCACCTGCTCTTCCGTTTCTGGAAGGGCGACGACCGCAGGCAGCGCGCGATACAGGGAAAGGCCGTCGCACTCGTAGGGACGCGTATCTTCTTCGCGGAACAACACGCAGTGCGCGGGCAACACGGCCGACAACGCCTCGATGAGCTGCTGCAAGGAATAAGGCGCCTGCACTTGTGCCAGGCCGGTTTCGACCAATGAATTCATGAGCGCAACAATAGCGCGAGCGCCCGTCACTAGCAGACCGGGATTTACCCGCATCCGTGCACCTATGGCACGCCAGATAAGTAACCAGCCGTAATCGCCTGCCGCACCGCGAAAGCCGCCCTCCTCGTTCGCGCCTGAGGACGGCAAGAAAAAAGCCGACGGCGCGCCGTCGGCTTCGGATATCGGCTGCACTGCCGAAGCAGGCTTACCAGGACACGATCTTGCCAGGATTGAGAATGTTGTTCGGATCAAACGCGTGCTTCAGGCTGCGCATCAGATCCAGGGCGTCCTCGCCATGCTCTTCGGCCATGAACTGCATCTTGTGCAGGCCCACGCCGTGCTCGCCCGTGCAGGTGCCGTCGGCGGCGATCGCGCGGCGCACCAGGTTGTGGTTGATGGTTTCGGATTCTTCCCATTCCTTGGCGCTGTCCGCATCGAGCAGCATCAGCACATGGAAGTTGCCGTCGCCGACGTGGCCCACGATCGTGTAGGGGAAGCTGGCGCGGTCGAGTTCTTCGACCGTGTCGCGCACGCAATCGGCCAGGCGCGAGATCGGCACGCAGACGTCGGTAGTGCTGGCGCGGCAGCCGGGGCGCAGTTGCAGGCCGGCGAAGTAGGCATTGTGGCGCGCGGTCCACAGGCGGCTGCGGTCTTCGGGACGCTCTGCCCATTCGAAGTCCATGCCGCCATGGTCTGCCGTGATCGCTTGCACGGTTTCGGCTTGCTCCTGCACGCCGGCGGGACTGCCGTGGAACTCGAACACCAGCAGCGGCGTTTCGCGCAGGGTCAGCTTGCTGTGCAGGTTCACCGCGCGCACGCTGGCCGCGTCCATGAACTCGACGCGCGCGACCGGCACTCCCATCTGGATGATTTCGATCACGCTCTGCACCGCCGAATCCAGCGTGGGGAAATTGCAGACCGCGGCCGACACGGCTTCAGGCTGGGGATACAGGCGCACCGTCACTTCGGTGATGATGCCCAGGGTGCCTTCGCTGCCGACGAAGATGCGCGTCAGGTCATAGCCGGCCGAGGACTTGCGGGCGCGGCCCGCTGTGCGGATGATGCGCCCGTCCGCCGTCACCACGGTCAACGACATGACGTTCTCGCGCATGGTGCCGTAGCGCACGGCGTTGGTGCCGGAAGCGCGCGTGGCCGCCATGCCGCCCAGGCTCGCGTCGGCGCCCGGATCGATCGGGAAGAACAGGCCGGTGTCGCGGATTTCCTCGTTGAGCTGCTTGCGCAGCACGCCTGCCTGCACGGTGGCGGTCAGATCCTCGGCGTTGACCGCCAACACCTTGTTCATCTGCGACAGGTCCAGGCTGATGCCCCCCTGGATCGCCAGAATATGGCCTTCGAGCGAAGAGCCGGCGCCATAGGGAATCAGCGGCACGCGATGCTCGTTGCACAGCTTGGCGATCTCGGCCACTTCTTCGGTCGTGTGCGCGAAGACCACGGCGTCCGGCGGCATGGCCGGATAGGGAGATTCATCGCGGCCATGATGGTCGCGCATGGCGGAGGATTCGGACAGGCGGTCGCCAAAGCGGGCGCGCAAGGCATCCAGACAAGCGGCCGGCACCGGGCGGCGCAACGATTCTGCGTGCAAGGGAGCGTTCATGGTCAGCGTGATCTCGGGTTCGTTAACCTGATTATTCTACGCCGCCGCGCGCACCGCGCCGCAAACCGCCAGGCCTTGGCGATCCGCGGCGCTGCCAGGGGCTTATTTGCCGGAAGTCAGGGCGACGCGGCGGCGTTCGCGCACGGCATGGGCCAGGCGTTCAAGCACGGCGACCGAGGCGTCCCAGTCGATGCAGCCGTCGGTGATGCTCTGGCCGTAGACCAGCGGCGTACCCGGCACCATGTCCTGGCGGCCGCCCAGCAGGTGGCTTTCAACCATGACGCCCACCAGGCGGCTGTCGCCCGCTTCCATCTGACGCGCCACGTCTTCGATGACCAACGGCTGGTTCTCGGGCTTCTTGCTGCTGTTGGCGTGGCTGGCGTCGATCATGATGCGCTGCGCCAGGCCGGCCTTGGACATGTCCTGGCAGGCCGCCTCGATGCTGGCCGCATCGTAGTTCGGCGTCTTGCCGCCGCGCAGGATGACGTGGCAGTCCTCGTTGCCGGCCGTCGACACGATGGCGGAATGCCCACCCTTGGTCACCGACAGGAAATGGTGCGGCTGCGACGCCGCCTTGATCGCGTCGACCGCGATCTTCACATTGCCGTCGGTGCCGTTCTTGAACCCCACCGGACACGACAGTCCCGATGCCAGCTCGCGATGCACCTGGCTTTCCGTCGTCCGAGCCCCGATCGCCCCCCAGGAGACCAGATCCGCGATGTACTGCGGCGTAATCATGTCCAGGAACTCGCAACCCGCCGGCAGTCCCATGCTGTTGATGTCCAGCAGCAGTTCACGGGCGACGCGCACGCCCTTGTTGATGTCGAAGCTGCCGTCCAGGTCCGGATCGTTGATCAGGCCCTTCCAGCCCACGGTGGTGCGTGGCTTCTCGAAGTACACGCGCATCACGATTTCCAGGTCGGCGCTCAGCCGGTCGCGCACGGGCTTCAGGCGCTTCGCATATTCGATAGCCGCGCGGGTGTCATGGATGGAGCAAGGGCCGATCACGACGATCATCCGGTCATCCATGCCGTGCAGGATGCGGTGCATCCCCTGGCGGGCGGCGAACACGGTGTCGGACGCCTCCTTGGTGCAGGCGAACTCGCGCATGACATGCGCGGGCGGGTTCAGCTCTTTGATTTCTCGAATGCGAAGGTCATCGGTATTGTGTGACACGGTACTGCTCCTGGGTTGCCCGCCGCGGGGATGTTCCCGAGATGGTTTCCTCAACTGGCGGCGCAAAAAAAGCCGCCAGTTCGCTGGCGGCTTTTTTGGGGGGATTCTTTCCAAACTTCAGATTGAGCGCGTCCCTTCCTCCGCCAGCGGCTTCAGAAAACCATAAAAATAAAAATAAAAAGCGGGGGACGCGAATTTCATGGGGATTGACTCTAGCACAATTTTTTCGAGCCGTCATCCGTGTTTTTGAGTCAGGCGGTGCCGCCGACGGTCAGGCCTTCCATGCGGACCGTGGGCATGCCCACGCCCACGGGCACGCTCTGGCCATCCTTGCCGCAAGTGCCCACGCCGGAATCCAGCTGCAGGTCGTTGCCGATCATGGTGACGCGGTTCATGGCGTCCGGACCGTTGCCGATCAGGGTGGCGCCCTTGACCGGATAGGTCACCTTGCCGTTTTCGATCATGTAGGCTTCGGACGCCGAGAACACGAACTTGCCGTTGGTGATGTCGACCTGGCCGCCGCCGAAGTTGACCGCGTACAAGCCGCGCTTGACGGAAGACACGATTTCCTCGGCCGGTTTGTCGCCCGCCAGCATGTAGGTATTGGTCATGCGCGGCATGGGCAGATGCGCGAACGATTCGCGGCGGCCGTTACCGGTGGCGGCGGTCTTCATGAGGCGCGCGTTCAGCGTGTCCTGCATGTAGCCGCGCAGGATACCGTCCTCGATCAGCACGTTGCGCTGGGTGGCATTGCCTTCGTCGTCGATATTGAGCGAGCCGCGGCGATCCGGGATCGTGCCGTCGTCGACCACGGTCACGCCCTTTGAGGCCACGCGCTCACCGATGCGGCCGGAGAACACGCTGGAGCCCTTGCGGTTGAAGTCGCCTTCCAGCCCGTGGCCGACGGCCTCGTGCAGCAGAATGCCGGGCCAGCCCGAACCCAGCACGACGGTCATTTCACCCGCTGGCGCCGGACGCGCTTCCAGGTTCACCATGGCCTCGTGCACCGCGCGCTCGACATAACCCTGCAGCATTTCGTCCGTGAAATAGGCCAGGCCCAGGCGGCCGCCGCCGCCCGCGTGACCCATTTCGCGGCGGCCATTGCGTTCGGCAATGACAGTCAGCGACAGGCGCACCAGCGGACGCACGTCGGCGGCCAGGCGGCCGTCGCTGCCGGCCACCAGCACCACGTCATATTCGGCGCCCAGCCCCGCCATGACCTGGATCACGTGCGGATCGCGCGCGCGCGCCATGCGCTCCACGCGTTCCAGCAGCGCGACCTTCTCGGGAGCGCTCAAGGTGGCAACCGGATCGATATCGGCATACAGGCTGCGGCCGATCTCGGCTTCGACCTGCGCCGCCACCTTTACCTTGCCAGCGCCGCGGCGCGCAATGCCGCGAACCGCGTGCGCGGACGACAACAGCGCTTCGGGCGACAGCGAATCCGAATAGGCGAAGGCGGTTTTCTCGCCGCTCACGGCGCGTACCCCGACACCCTGGCTGATCGAAAAACTGCCGGTCTTGACGATGCCCTCTTCCAGGCTCCAGCCCTCGCTGCGCGTGTACTGGAAATACAGATCGGCGTAGTCGACCTTGTGCGTGAAGATCTCACCCAGCGCGCGCGCCATGTCCGCCTCGGTCAGGCCCCAGGGGTCGAGCAGCAGAGATTTGGCGGTGGCGAGGGAAGCAATGGCGGGATCGATGATTTTCATGGGGCTCTGTACAGGAGACGGCGGCGCGCTGGCGCGCGCTCGCGGTGATACTCGAGATCATATCGTAACGCTGGCGCGGCCCGGCGACATGGCGCCAGCCACGGATCTCCGGAAGGTACGCGTCGGCGGCCAAAAATACCGCGGGCATTATCTGCGGAGGTATGCATGGGGCCGGAATATTACATATCAAGTTGAATTGACGAGCTCAAACGATGTTCGATGCGCCCCTTTTTCCTGGTCGCCATGGAGCATTTGCAGCCACCTGGCATATAGGCAAAGGGATTCAGACATCTCGGGCCAAACTCGTCATACAACCTGACATCAAAATGAAATATGCCAAACAGCTCGCAGGGCTCGCAGCGCGAGGACCCCATCTGATCAGGTTGGACCAATATCAGACTGCTAGACAATTCATTCGTTCCCGCCATCACGTCATCAGACTTCTGGGAACGCCTCGCACACCGCTTGCTCGAGGCAGGCGCCAAGCCTGGAAGCCCCGCATTTGCGCGCTTTGCGAGACAAATCGAGCAGATGCAAGGGCACGCGCGGCTATTCGTCCGCCTCGTGAACCAATACCCCTATTGTTTCAAGTTGTCCCAAATTCGAGAATATCCTTCCCAATACTTGGCTCGTCGCGGGCACTCGCGCGCCTGAAAACGGTATCGGACTCTTTTGATACAAAGTAATTGCTTCAGAAACCAGGAAGTCAAGCCGTAACTTCTGTATTATGCGAGGCACAACAATTACACAATAACTTCGCCGGCGATTACAGCAGTTCCATAATCAGGAATAAACCATGGCCCGAGAATCCTACGCAGCACTGCAAGCAAAGATCGAAAAGGAAATCAACAAGCTACAAAAGAAGGCTGAAGTCCTGCAAACCAAGCGTCGCAAGCCCGTGATCACGCAGATCATCACGTCGATGCGCGAGTACGACATCACGCCTGAAGAAATCGTCGCAGCCTATGGCGCCGGCAAACCCGCCCGCGCCGCCACCGGCGGCCGCCGCAAGGCTGGCGCCGCTGCCCGTCCGGCCAACGCCGCCAAACGCGCCGTTGCGCCCAAGTACCGCCATCCTCAAACAGGGGAAACGTGGAGCGGCCGTGGCAAGGCTCCCCGCTGGCTCGCCGCGGAAGAAGCCGCAGGCGCGACCCGCGACAGTTTTCTTATCAAAGAATAAGAACCTATTCGCCAGTAAGAAAAAAATCGGCGCACCATTTTGGTGCGCCGATTTTATTTAAAGGCGGGACCGAAAAGCCACGCCGATTTCATTGCACGGGGAAGCGGATTTCGCGTTCCGCGCCATTATTCCCGGGAAAATTATCAAATATTGCGCGCACCAGGTACGGCATGGTACGCAGGAAATCGTCGCGCTCGCTCAATATGAAAGCGCTGGAACGGTATACCTCGGCGCCGCTGCGCTGCGTGTCGTAGATATGCAGGGTGAGGGTATTGCGCTGCACGACCATGGGCACGTCCACCCAGTCCGGCCCCCAGTAGCCATATCCCGCTCCCCACGGACGCGGACCGTAGAAACCTCCGTAGCCGTAGCCGCCGTAGAAATATGGGTCGTACGGACGCTGCACCATTATCTGGGTCTGCGAGGTGCCGTAGTTGAACGACACGTCGAAACGACCCTTGGCGCCAGGCTTGGCCTCGACCAGGCCGGTTGCGCCTATGCCGGCCCGCACCATGTCCTGATAGGACTGATATTCGAGATTATTGTTTTGCGAGGCGTCGGCGGCAATGAACTGGTAGGTTTGCCCCTCCACGCCTGCGGGCCATTGCTGAAAGGAAGTGACCCGCGCGGAAACCGTGGGCGCGGCACAACCCGTCAGGGCAAACGCCCCCGCCACGGCCAGCAGACCGGCCCAGCGGCGCATATTGAACATGGACAACCTCGACATTTGACACCCCTCTGGCGCGCGACGGCGCCATGATACTGACTTTGACTCAGACCGCTACAAAAAGTTTACGGTACGCCAAACGGCCCAGGTCGGCGCGTCTTGCCCAGCCACTACAATAGAACCCTCGTTCATACAGGACTGCAATCCCATGCGCACAGACACGCCCGTAACCGTATATCGCAAGGATTACCAGCCCTACCCCTACGACATTCCCGAAGTCGCCCTCGCCTTCGACCTCGCGCCGGACGCGACCGAAGTGCGCTGCACGATGCAAGTGCAACGCAAGGCCGGGGCCAGCGCCGACGCCGCCCTGATCCTGGACGGCGAAGACCTGGAACTCGTCTCGGTAGGCGTGAATGGCACGGCCCTGCCCGCCGACAGTTACCGCCTTTCCGAACACAGCCTGGCCCTTTACGGCCTGCCCCCCGCCGCCACGGTGGAAATCGTCAGCCGATGCAAACCGTCGGCCAATTCCACGCTGATGGGCCTGTACGTCTCGGGCGGCAACTTCTTCACCCAATGCGAAGCCGAAGGTTTTCGCCGCATCACCTGGTTCGCCGACCGGCCCGACGTGATGTCGCGCTACCGCGTGACCTTGCGCGCCCAGCCCGAGTATCCGGTGCTGCTGTCCAACGGCAACCTGCTGGCCACGCGCCAGTTGCCCGACGGCCGCAACGAAGTCGAATGGGAAGATCCCTTCCCCAAGCCCTGCTACCTGTTCGCGCTGGTGGCAGGCAAGCTCACCCACCGCGAAACCACCGTGAAGACGTCCAGCGGCCGCGACGTGCTGCTGCAGGTCTACAGCGACCCGGGCTCGGAATCCAAGACCGAATGGGCGCTGGATTCGCTGGTGCGCGCGCTGCGCTGGGACGAAAGCCGCTTCGGCCTGGAGCTGGACCTGGACCGTTTCATGATCGTGGCCGTCCATGACTTCAACATGGGCGCGATGGAAAACAAGGGCTTGAACATCTTCAACGCCGCCTACGTGCTGGCGGATGCGGATACGGCCACGGACGCCAACTATGAAGGCATCGAATCCGTCATCGGACACGAGTACTTCCACAACTGGACCGGCAACCGCGTCACCTGCCGCGACTGGTTCCAGCTGAGCCTGAAGGAAGGCCTGACCGTCTTTCGCGACCAGGAATTCAGCGCCGACATGATGGCCCACGGCATGGATGCCGCCGAGGCCGCGAGCGCCCGCGCGGTCAAGCGCATCGACGACGTTGTGGCGTTGCGCGCCGCCCAGTTTCCGGAAGACGCCGGTCCCATGGCCCATCCGATCCGGCCTGAAAGTTACCAGGAGATCGGCAACTTCTACACGGCCACCGTGTACGAAAAAGGCGCCGAAGTCATCCGCATGCAGCACACTCTGCTGGGCGAGGAAGGCTTTCGCGCCGGCATGGACGAGTACTTCCGCCGCCATGACGGCCAGGCCGTGACCTGCGACGACTTCGTCGCCGCCATGGAATCCGTCTACGTGCGCCAGCATCCGGACCGCGACCTGTCCGTGTTCCGCCGCTGGTACCGCCAGGCCGGCACGCCGCGCGTGACCGTCAAGCTCGACCACGACGCCGCCGCGCGCCGCTGCACCGTGACGCTCACCCAGGAATGCCCGCCGGTCGGCGTGGAGAAGAAGGCCGGCGCCGACTACGTCAAGGCCCCCTTCCACATCCCGTTCGCCATCGGCTTGCTGGACCGCGACGGCCGCGCGCTGCCGCTGCGCCATGCTGGCGCGGTCCTGGACACCGCGCTGCTGGAACTGACGCAGCAAAGCCAGCAATGGGTATTCGAGGATATCGCCGAGCGTCCCGTGCCGTCGCTATTGCGCGACTTCTCGGCCCCGGTCATCGTGGACTACGACTGGACCAACGAAGAACTGGCCCTGCTGTCGGCGCACGACGGCAATCCCTTCGCGCGTTGGGAGGCCGGCCAGGAATTCGCCACCCGCCAGATCCTGGCGCTGGCCGAGGCCCGCCAGGCCGGCAAGACCCTGCATGCCGACGCCGCCTTCATCGAGACCTGGCGCGCGTTGCTGACCGATCCGGCGCTGGACGCCGCCTATCGCGCCCGCGCCCTGGCCCTGCCGTCCGAAAAGACCCTGGCAGAACGCATGCAGCAGGTGGACCCGCCGGCCCTCGCGGTCGCGCGCGACTTCCTGCGCGCCGAACTGGGACGCCAGTTGTCCGCCGAATTCCGCCAGGCATTCGACGACAACCAGACCCCGGGCGAATACAGTCCGGCGCCGGTTCCGGCCGGCAGGCGCGCCTTGAAGAACCTGGCGCTCAGCCACCTGATGGCGGCGGGCGAACCGGATGCCCAGCGCCTGGCCGAGCAGCAGTACGAGAAGGCCGGCAACATGACCGACAGCATGGCGGCGCTGTCCGCGCTGATCAATTTCGGCCAGGGCGACTTCCCGCACAAGGCGCTTGCCGCTTTCTACGACAAATGGCGCGACAACGCCCTGGTGGTGGACAAGTGGTTCGCCCTGCAGGCTGCGGCCCGCTCGACCACCGTGCAGACCGCGCGCGAGCTGATGCAGCACCCCGCGTTCACCTTGCGCAACCCGAACCGCGCGCGCTCGCTGATCTTCCAGTTCTGCCTGAACAACGCCCGCGGCATGCATCACCCCGATGGCACCGGCTACGCCTTCTGGGCCGAGCAGGTGCTGGCGCTGGATGCCCTCAACCCCGAGATTGCCGCCCGCCTTGCGCGCGCGCTGGACAACTGGGCACGCTTCGTGCCCGCCCTGCGCACGCCTATGCAGGCCGCCCTGCAGCGGGTGCGCGCACAGGAAGGCCTGTCGCGCAATGTGCAGGAAATCGTATCCAAGGCTTTAGAATTCGCAGCATAGGAGGTTCCTTTGAAACGTAAAACACTGACCCAATACCTGGTGGAGCAGCAGCGCTCCGCCCAAGCCCTCGCGCCGGAAGTGCGGCTGCTCATCGAAGTGGTCGCGCGCGCTTGCAAGGCCATCAGCCATGCGGTGAGCAAGGGCGCGCTCGGCGGCGTCCTCGGCAGCCTGGAAAGCGAGAATGTCCAGGGCGAAGTGCAGAAGAAGCTGGACGTGCTGTCCAACGAAATCCTGCTCGAAGCCAATGAATGGGGCGGCCATCTGGCGGCCATGGCCTCGGAAGAGATGGAAACCATCCATCTGATTCCGAACCGCTACCCCAAGGGCGAATACCTGCTGCTGTTCGATCCCCTGGACGGCTCTTCGAACATCGACGTCAACGTCTCCATCGGGACCATCTTCTCGGTGCTGCACGCCCCGCATGACGTATCGGGCGCGCCGGTGTGCGAGCAGGACTTCCTGCAACCGGGCGACAAGCAGGTCGTGGCCGGCTATGCCGTCTATGGTCCGCAGACGATGCTGGTGCTGACCATCGGCAATGGCGTGGTGGGCTTCACGCTGGACCGCGAAATGGGCTCGTGGGTGCTGACGCACGAGAACATCCGCGTGCCGGAGGACACCAAGGAATTCGCCATCAACATGTCGAACATGCGCCACTGGGCTGCCCCGGTCAAGCGCTACGTCGACGATTGCCTGGCCGGCACGACCGGTCCGCTGGGCAAGGACTACAACATGCGCTGGATCGCCTCCATGGTGGCCGACGTGCATCGCATCCTGACCCGCGGCGGCATCTTCATGTACCCGTGGGATGCCCGCGAACCTGGCAAGGCCGGCAAGCTGCGCCTGATGTACGAAGCCAACCCCATGAGCTTCCTGGTCGAACAGGCCGGCGGCGCCGCGATCAACGGCACGCAGCGCATCATGGAGATCCAGCCTGACAAGCTGCACCAGCGCGTCAGCGTGATCCTGGGCTCGAAGAACGAAGTCGACCGCGTCGGCCGCTACCACGCCGAAGACGCAGCCAAGCAGTAACGCTGCGGGCGCCCTGCGCCAACGAAAAAGCCCCGGCGCCTTGAGCGGCCGGGGCTTTTTGCATGGACAAGCATATCGGAACGGCGGTCACTTCACCTGTTCGATCGACTTCACGTCGTCCTTGTTGATCTGGACCTTCTTGCCGTCCTTGTCGTATTCGTACATGCCCGAATCCTTGTCGTACTCGGGCTTGTCCGGCGTCACGGTCGAGCTGCCATCCCGCTGCTGAATGACCGACGGAGACGAGCATCCCGCCAGCACTCCGAATCCGGTCACGGCCAGGGCGAGCGTCATGGTCTTCAGTTTCATGGGCGTGTTCTCCGAAAGTGAATCGTGAATTCACTGTATCTGACACTGTCCCCGCATTCGTGACGGGTTGTGGTCAAAATGCATGCGAAGGTAAAGCCGCTGACCCGCCAAAATGAAAGAAACCCCTCGAAGGCCCGGCCTGCGAGGGGTTGCACACGCATACAAGACGCAAGCGGCCTTTACACCTTGGCGTTCGCCTCGATGAAACGGCGCACGGCGCCCGCATCGCAATCCATGAGTTCGACGCGCTGCGGCAAGGATTCAAGATCGGCCAGGTTGCCCGGCGGCGTGGCCGGACGGCCCAGGGCCTCTTCAATGGTTTCCGAGAACTTCGCCGGCAAGGCGGTTTCCAGGACCAGCATGGGCACGCCGGGCTCGACGAATTCACGCGCGACCTTGACGCCATCGGCGGTGTGCGGATCGATCAGCACGCCGGTTTCGTCGTAGACCGAACGGATCGTCGCGAGGCGGTCTTCGTGCGTGCTTGCGCCCGACACGAAGCCATAGCGTTCCTCGAACTGCGGCTTCAGGGCGGACAGATCGAAAGACCCGTCGCGCGCCATGCCGGCCCACAGTTCCTTGACGCGCGCCGCGTCGCGGCCGACCAGGTCGAACACGAAGCGCTCGAAATTCGACGCGCGCGAAATGTCCATGGACGGGCTGGAGGTGGCGTAGGTCTGCTCGGCGGGACGCGGACGATAGACGCCCGTGCGGAAGAACTCTTCCAGCACGTTGTTTTCGTTCGTGGCCAGCACCAGGCGGCGGATCGGCAGGCCCATGCTGCGCGCGATGTGGCCGGACAGGATGTTGCCGAAATTGCCCGAGGGCACCGCGAACGAAACCTGCTCGCCGGCCTTGCTGGTGGCGCGCAGCCAGCCGTGGAAGTAGTACACCACCTGGGCGGCGATGCGCGCCCAGTTGATGGAGTTGACCGCGCCCAGGCGGTACTTGCTCTTGAACTCGAGGTCGCCGGCCAAGGCCTTGACGATGTCCTGGGCTTCGTCGAACACGCCGCGCACGGCGATGTTGTGGATGTTCTCGTCCTGCAGCGAATACATCTGCGCGCGCTGGAAGGCGCTCATGCGGCCGTGGGGCGACAACATGAACACCGCCACGCCCTTCTTGCCGCGCAAGGCGTACTCCGCCGCCGAACCCGTGTCGCCGGAGGTGGCGCCCACGATGTTCAGGGTGGTGCCGCGCTTGGCCAGCACGTATTCGAAGACCTGGCCCAGGAACTGCATGGCCATGTCCTTGAAGGCCAGCGTCGGCCCTTCGGACAGGCCCAGCAGCGACAGGCCGCCGTCCAGCGGACGCAGCGGGACGATGTCCTCGCTGTTGAAGGTCTGCTGGTTGTAGGCCGCGCGCGTCAAGCGGCGCAGGTCGTCGGCCGGAATGTCGGTGGCGAACAGCGACAGCACTTCGAACGCCAGGTCGGCATACGGCAGGCCGCGCCAGGACTCCAGCGTTTCCGCCGAAACCTGGGGCAGTTGCTCCGGCACGGCCAAGCCGCCGTCCGGCGCCAGGCCTTCCAGCAGGATGTCCGAGAACTGCAGCGGCGTCATGCCGCCGCGGGTGGAGATGTATTTCATAGCAAATTTTCCACGCGCAGGCGCGTCACTTTCGAGCGCACGAACGGCAGGGCTTCGATGCGCTCGATCGCCTGATTGACGTTGCCTTCAACCGCTTCATGCGTCAGGAAGATGATGTCGGCGCCGCCGATGTGCGACGGCTGCTGGATCATCGAACCGATGGAGATGGAACGGTCGGCCAGGATGCGGGCGATGTCGGCCAGCACGCCCGGCTGGTCGTCCACGCGCAGGCGCAGGTAGTACGAGGTGCTGACATCTTCGATCGGCAGGATCGGCGTATCGGACATGGCGTCCGG
This sequence comes from Achromobacter aegrifaciens, assembly GCF_902859965.1. Taxonomy (NCBI): domain Bacteria; kingdom Pseudomonadati; phylum Pseudomonadota; class Betaproteobacteria; order Burkholderiales; family Alcaligenaceae; genus Achromobacter; species Achromobacter aegrifaciens. The sequence goes on along the minus strand of NZ_CADIKO010000003.1, from coordinate 1,075,720 downwards.
CTGGAACGCCAGGTGCGGCACGCGGTTGCCCGGATCGGCGGTGTGCAGGCGGGTCACATCGACCAGGTCGGCCACCACGGCCGAGGCGGTGGGTTCTTCGCCCGCGCCCTGGCCGTAGTACAGCGTGGGGCCGACGGCGTCGCCCTTGACCAGCACGGCGTTCATCGCGCCTTCGACGTTGGCCAGCAGGCGCTCGGCCGGCACCAGCGCGGGATGCACGCGCAGTTCGATGCCGTCCGGACGGCGCTTGGTGACGCCCAGCAGCTTGATGCGGTAGCCCAGGCGTTCGGCATGCTCGATGTCCTCGGCGGCCAGCTGCGAAATGCCTTCGATGTAGGCGCGGTCGAACTGGACCGGCACGCCGAAGGCCAGCGACGCCAGCAGGGTCAGCTTGTGCGCCGCGTCCACGCCTTCCACATCGAACGTGGGGTCGGCTTCGGCGTAGCCCAGGCGCTGCGCCTCGGCCAGCACGTCGGCGAACGGCAGGCCGCGCGACCGCATTTCCGACAGGATGAAGTTGGTGGTGCCGTTGATGATGCCAGCCACCCACTGGATGCGGTTGGCGGTCAGGCCTTCGCGGATCGCCTTGATGATGGGGATGCCGCCGGCGACGGCCGCTTCGAAGGTCACCATCACGCCGCGCTCATGGGCCGCGGCGAAGATCTCGTTGCCGTGCTTGGCCAGCAGCGCCTTGTTGGCGGTCACGACGTGCTTGCCGTTGGCGATGGCTTCCAGCACCAGCTCGCGCGCCAGCGTGTCGCCGCCGATCAATTCGACCACGATGTCGATTTCGGGATCGCGCACCAGCGCGCGCACATCGGTGTCGACCAGGATGGCGTCGCCCACGCGCGCACGCGCCTTGGCCACGTCGCGCACGGCGGCGCGAGTCACTTCAATGCGGCGACCGGCGCGGCGTGCGATTTCTTCAGCATTGCGCGACAGCACCGACCAGGTGCCTCCGCCAACCACGCCCAGGCCGAGCAGGCCGACTTTCATGGGTTTCATCGCGGCGCCTTCTGCAGGCGGGCGTTGAGGGGAATTCATTTTCGGTTCTCCATAACTGCTGTACGAAAGACTCCACACTTGGCAGCGCCACGCGGGGCCGCGCGGAGCCGGCTTTGCCGGTCCGCTGCGGCGCCCCCTTGAGGGGGAAGCGCGCAGCGCTTCGGGGGTGGGCCTAGCGCAGCAATCCGTCCTTGCGGAACATGTCTTTGATGCCTCGCACCGCTTGCCGGGTGCGCTGCTCGTTTTCGATCAAAGCGAAGCGCACGTATTCGTCGCCATACTCGCCAAAGCCGATCCCGGGGGACACGGCCACCTTCGCATCCGACAGGACGCGCTTGGCAAATTCCAAAGAGCCCATCGCCCTGTAGGGTTCGGGGATCTGCGCCCAGATGTACATGGACGCCTTGGGAATTTCCACATTCCAACCTGCTTCATGCAAGCCGCGCACGAGCACGTCGCGGCGGCTTTGGTACTGCGCCACGATTTCGTTCACGCAGTCCTGCGGACCGTCCAGCGCGGCGATGGACGCCACCTGGATCGGCGTGAACGTGCCGTAGTCGTGATAGCTCTTGATGCGCGCGAGCGCGTTGACCAGCTCGCGGTTGCCGACCATGTAGCCGATGCGCCAGCCCGCCATGTTGTAGCTCTTGCTCATCGTGAAGAACTCGACGGCGACATCGCGCGCGCCGGGCACCTGCATGATGGACGGCGCCACGTAGCCGTCGAAGGTGATATCGGCGTAGGCCAGGTCATGCACGACCAGGATGTCGTGTTCCTTGGCCAGCGCCACCACGCGCTCGAAGAACGACAGGTCCACGCATTGCGCGGTCGGGTTGCTGGGAAAGCCCAGCACCATCATCTTGGGCTTCGGGATGGACTCGCGCACGGCGCGTTCCAGTTCCTCGAAGAAGTCCACCCCCGGCGTCATGCGCACGGAACGGATATTGGCGCCGGCGATGACCGCGCCGTAGATATGGATCGGATAGCTGGGGTTGGGTACCAGCACGGTGTCGCCGCGGTCCAGCGTGGCCAGCATCAGGTGGGCCAGGCCTTCCTTGGAGCCGATGGTGACGATGGCTTCGGAATCCGGATCGAACTCGACCGCATAGCGGCGCTGGTACCAGTCACAGATCGCCTTGCGCAGGCGCGGAATGCCCTTGGACACGGAATAGCCGTGCGTGGTCGGGCGGGTCGTCGCTTCCACCATCTTGTCGACGATGTGCTTGGGAGTCGCGCCGTCCGGGTTGCCCATCGACATGTCGATGATGTCTTCGCCACGCCTACGCGCCGCCATCTTGAGCTCGCCGGTAATGTTGAAAACGTACGGGGGCAGACGCTCGATGCGGGAGAACTTCCTCATGATGGGAATCCTTAGGGGGCGATAAAAAGGGCGAAAAAACCAGGGCGCGAATGCGCGAAGGGGAAAAGGGTCCGAAACGCTGCGCCGGCAAGGGATTGCAGTGCAGCAAAACCCTGTAATCTAGCGCAAGGAGGGCTGTGCGGCAAATGGGGAAAAAAAGGGGCCGATTTCAGGGTCCGCCCGAGGGAAATCGCGTGGCAAAGAAGCCCTGTTTTGCCGCCGGGCCGTCCCAAGGCACCCCCCCCCCTCGGGGGCAGCAAGCGAGCGCAGCGAGTGCGGCGTGGGGGCCTCGGTTCTCCGCCGGGCCGCCCCAAGGCAAAACGCGCCCCCTCTTGGGGGCAGCAAGCGAGCGCAGCGAGTGCGGCGTAGGGGTCTCTCTCGTGGATACCCTGCAACATGGCGTCATCCCGATGCGCTATTATCGGGCCATATAGCCGGAGTTTTTATTGAAGCTGCATACCGATCCTGCGACGGCCGCTCTGAATACCGTCACCGCCTATGGCGATGGCTATATCGAGGTCAACCAGGTACGTTTTTCCTCCTCGGTCGCGTTCGGCCCCGAAGGCGAAGTGACCCACTGGCCTGTTGAGTCGCCGGCCGACATCACCCCCACTCTCTTGCGCCAGGCGGCCGGATTGTCCGAGCCCGTCCGCGACCCCATGGACTTTCTGGACGAACCGGAAGCCAGCCCCAGCCGCCCCGCGAATGCGCCGGAAGTGCTGCTGGTGGGCACGGGCGCGCGCCAGCAGTTCCTGCGCCCCGAGGTGCTGCGCCCCCTGCTGGCGGCCGGCATCGGCGTCGAGATCATGGACACGCACGCCGCCTCGCGCACCTACAACATCCTGATGGCGGAGGGCCGGCGCGTGGTCGTGGCCCTCATCCCCCCCAACGGAGAATCCCAGAAATGACGCCGACCATAGGCAAACCCGCCCCGCTGTTCACCGCCGAAAGCACCATAGGTCCGATCAGCCTGGAGCAATGCCAGGGCCGCGCCGTGATCCTGTATTTCTATCCCAAGGACAACACGCCTGGCTGCACCACCGAAAGCCAGGATTTCCGCGACCTGCACGCCGAATTCCTGGCGGCCAGCGCGGTGGTCATCGGCATCTCGCGCGATTCATTGAAATCGCACGAGAACTTCAAGGCCAAGTACGAGCTTCCCTTCCCTCTCATCTCCGACGCCGACGAAACCGTCTGCAATCTGTTCGGCGTCATCAAGCAGAAGAACATGTACGGCAAGCAGGTGCGCGGCATCGAGCGCAGCACCTTCCTGATCGATGCCTATGGCGTGCTGGTGCAGGAGTGGCGCGGGGTGAAGGTCCCGGGCCACGCCAAGGAAGTCCTGCAAGCAGCGAAGAGCATCGGTTAGCCGTCAGCACAGGTTTTACCCGTCAGGCGCTATAGCCGGCCCACACTGGAGAGTGACAAATATGCCGCTTCCGAAGTTGCCCACCCGTCCCGCAGCCATCCTGACCTTCCCCTCGGGCGAATCCGCCCGGGCGCAGGCCCGCAGCACCAAGACCGCCGCTGCGCGGTCCAGTACCCAGGCAGTCCTCGCCGAGGACAACGAAGACGAGCTCCTCGTCCAGCCCGAACTTGAAGGCCTGGCCGCACCGGCCCGCAAGGCGCAGATCCCCGCGCCCGCCCGCCAGGTGCCGCCGCCGGCGCCAGCCGCTCCCGCTGCGCGCGCCGAAACGCGCCGCGCCAAGCCGGCGCCCGCCAAGCGCACCAAAGCCCGCGCCCAGAACGAACCGCGCAAGCTGTTCGTGCTGGACACCAACGTGCTGCTGCACGATCCCAGTTCCCTGTTCCGCTTCGAAGAGCACGACATCTTCCTGCCGATGATGACGCTCGAAGAGCTGGACCATCAGAAGAAGGGCATGTCGGAAGTGGCGCGCAACGCGCGCCAGGTCAGCCGTTCGCTGGACGCGCTGGTGCAGGACGCGACCCAGCTGGACGAAGGCCTGGAGCTGACCAAGCTGGGCAACAAGGACGCCACCGGCCGCCTGATGTTCCAGACGACCGCGATCCACAGCACGCTGCCGTCCGACCTGCCCATGGGTAAGGCCGACAACCAGATCCTGGGCGTCGTGCGTGCCCTGCAGGAAAAGTACCCGCAGCGCGAAGTCGTGCTGGTGTCCAAGGACATCAACATGCGCCTGAAGGCGCGCGCGCTGGGCATGGCCGCTGAAGACTACTTCAACGACCATGTCATGGAGGACTCGGACCTGATGTACTCGGGCGTGATGCAGCTGCCCGAGGACTTCTGGAACAAGCACGGCAAGGACGTGGAATCCTGGCAACAGGGCGGCACCACCTTCTACCGCATCCATGGCCCGCTGTGCTCGCAGTTCGTGGTCAACCAGTTCGTCTACTTCGAAGGCCAGATGCCGCTGTACGCGCAGGTGCGCGAGGTCAGCGGCAAGATGGCGGTGCTGGCCACGCTGCGCGACTACACCCACGGCAAGAACAACGTCTGGGGCATCACCGCGCGCAACCGCGAGCAGAACTTCGCCATGAACCTGCTGATGAATCCGGAGTGCGACTTCGTGTCGCTGCTGGGTCAGGCGGGCACGGGCAAGACGCTGCTGGCGCTGGCCGCGGGCATCACCCAGGTGCTGGAAACCAAGCGCTACACCGAAATCATCATGACCCGCGTCACGGTGCCGGTCGGGGAAGACATCGGTTTCCTGCCGGGTACGGAAGAAGAGAAGATGCTGCCCTGGATGGGCGCCCTGGAAGACAACCTGGACGTCCTGAACATGGGTGAAGGCGAAGGCAACGGGGACTGGGGGCGCGCCGCCACCATGGATCTGATCCGTTCGCGCATCAAGGTCAAGTCCCTGAACTTCATGCGCGGCCGCACCTTCCTGAACAAGTACCTGATCATCGACGAGGCGCAGAACCTGACGCCCAAGCAGATGAAGACGCTGGTCACGCGCGCGGGCCCGGGCACCAAGGTGATTTGCCTGGGCAACATTGCCCAGATCGATACGCCCTACCTGACCGAAGGCAGTTCCGGCCTGACCTTCGTGGTCGACCGCTTCAAGGGCTGGCCGCATTCGGGGCACGTCACCCTGCAGCGCGGCGAGCGTTCGCGCCTGGCCGACTATGCTGGAGATGTGCTGTAGGCCTCGCCCCCATGCGCCTCCTGCCGCAGGCGACCAGCGCAGGCTCGGCCCAAGGAATGAACGCCCGATGAATCTCATCGGGCGTTTTTTTTGGCAGTCCCCATATAGTAAAGATGGCCATGGGGCGGAAGGGAAGAATGCCCCCCTTACATGAACATGTTGAACCCCACCAGAAAATTCAAGGCATTGTTGTCCACGGGCACGAATGACGGGGATCGGATGTAGCTGAGTCCCGTGCTCAGATAGACGCCGGGATAGAGGCGCGCCATGTAGGACACCATGGCCGCACTGCTCGAGTTGGCCGTGTCCACGCCCCGCTTGCCGAACGCGTCCTTCGCGGTATCGCTGAAATCCGACCAGGTGACCGTGGCGGATAGCATGTCATAGGGTCGCGATGGAAACGTCCCTATCGTATATAGCCTGGCCTCCACGAACTTGGTGTACAGATTCTGATCCGCGGGAGCAAGGTGCAAGGAAAGGCCGGCGTACCATCCCTGCGCAGACGAGGAGTTGGGCGTCAGCCGCGAAATCTGCTGGTCTCCCGCGGCATAGAGCGCGTAGTTGTTCGAGCTGCGCTGGCGGGAATCGAACCTGGCGTAGTCGGACGTATTGAAAATCCCCCCGATCCGAAACCATCTCGAAGGGTTGTCGGGACTTGCTTGCTGCTTCACTCCGGTTTCGTTGATCGCCAACCACCCGCTTCCCGGCGTTTTCCACTTCAGCCCATGCTGATGTTCCGACTCTTCGGCCTCTGCTCCATAGGGGCTTATGCTGCGCTGAATTCCGGTCTTGTTGTAGAAGCCGCCAGAGCCGTTGTAGGTCACGTTTACGCCCGGGGTGGCGAAAGGCAGGCGTGACAGGCCGACCTGAAAGGGAATGATGGCATTCATCCCTTGCGCGCCGACCGCCAACGAACCGCCAACGTACAAGCCCACGAACTCCAGGGCATTGCTGAGATAGCCTGCCTTCAACTCCCACTGACGGTTGTTGAATGTGGTGAAGTACGCCAGCCGGCTCAGCGCAATGTCCGCCGAAGGCCCCTTCGGCGCCCAGCTCGCGTGCCCCGTCATGGCGCTGAAAATCAATTGGCTTTGATCGTTTCCGTGCTGACCCAGGTCATAAGTCAGGACAAGCTGCTGTGTCTCCGCGACGGTGGGAACCTGGCCGTTGTACGACTGCTTGCGATGCGTCCTCGGGTTTCCGCCTTTGAGGTCGTAAGCCGCGGAGTTCAAGCTGACTATCTGAAAACCTATCCCGTGCCGCGCCAGGTCGGAACGAAATCCGCCGGCATCCCGCAGCACTGTGTCTCGAATCGACGGAATCCGGACCAGCGCGCCCTGCTCCATCAGGCGCTCAAGAGACGCAAAATCAGACGCAGGCGGCGGCGCGGATTCCGCGACCGAGGCCTCGGATGAGGGCCGTAGCTGAGCGACGGTTCCGCGCTCGAGCCCCGTTCGGGATTCAGAGGCATTGCAGTCCCATGCAATCGCCCCCATGGCGGTAAAGATCGACACGATCGAGTGCGCCGGCACTTTGACCTGGCGCGAATTGATGATCTGGTTTGGCACGCGGCCTCCTTCAATCCCGGATTTCTCGCTGGTTCTCTGAAAAATCTGGATTGTTTAGACATAACAATCGGGCATGTACGCATAGGTCATGGTCGATGCAAGAATTCAGGGAGGGGAGGCATCCCGATAGCGCGTCCGCAGCCGTCTCAATAGCCCGGCCCGGATGCTCCAAGCTTGGGGCCAATTGAGATATTTCATGCCGACCGGTGTCGAAAGTTGATCACTGGGCGAACCACCTCCATTCCGTGCAGCCTGCTGCTGGTCACGACGTTGTTGGCAGCGATCCATGCACCCTCTGATCAGCATCCCGCCTCTTCAACGCCTTATTCCCGGCCGGGAATATGGCGTTGAAGTTAGTGTTACGATCAACTGAGGTCAAGCAGGGTTTTCCTCAGGATGTGCCATGCTTTCCGCGCTCAAGCAGACTTGAGGCGGCCTGCTTGTTGACCAAACATCACGCCGAAAAGACGATGAAAAAAGACGTTTTAGGGGAAGTTGAGCGCGGAAGAGGAGAACGAGCCGGCCTTGATCTGGACCGGATCTTGCGGGCGGCAAGGCGCATCGGTCACGACAAATTGTCGATGCAGGCACTGGCGGATGCGCTCAATGTGGACCGGAAGGCGCTCAACTATCACGTGAAAGATCGCCAGACGCTGCTGGCGCTTGTCGCGAAGGACACGCTGACGGCCAGCTTCAGCAGCGCCGACATCGCTCACGCGGCCACATGGCAAGACGCATGCAGGACCTACGCGACCCACCTGGTCGACGCAGCCGTCGCCATGGGGGGCTTGGCGGAACATCTTCGCTTTGACGATTCCGAGCTGATGAGCTGGAACCTGCTGCCGACCGAGGAATTGCTCGAACAGCTGAATCGGGCGGGCTTCAGCGAAGCGGCCGCGGTGCGCCTGGCCGTGCTGCTGGCCGCCCTCTGCGTTGGCCATGTGAAGGATATCTGGCAGGCCAGGTCAGCGGTCGATCGCACCAGACCTCGCCAGCTTCAGAAATGGCTGGATTCGGTCGATGGAAAGTCCTATTCACGGCTACGCCAGGCCGTCGCACTGGGAATCGACACCTACGGGCCCGAGCAACTCGATTTCTCACTCTGGATTTTCATAGCGGGCGCAGAAGCACACCTTGCTTCCTAGCGCCTGAACGTGCAAAGGCCTGAGCGGGGCGTGACTCCCAACTCAGGCCTTCTCAAAACCGCCCCGGCAATTACTTGTCGGCGGCGTTGGTAATGGCGTTGCCTGCCTTCGACATGTCCTTGCCCATGCCCGCGACGGTGTTGCAACCGGCGAGAACGAAGCCGAACACGACGAAGGCGGTCAGCACGATCTTGCTGCGCATGCTGGCGCTCCTGAAGTGGTGAAAACGGATCCGGGGCGTACTTTAAACGATCTGGACGCGCAGTTCACCCAGGCCTTCGACGCCGCCGGTGATCACGTCGCCTTGCAGCACGGCGCCCACGCCTTCGGGCGTGCCGGTGAAGATGAGGTCGCCGGGTTGCAGTTCGAACAGGCCGGACAGGTAGGAAATGCTCTCAGGAATGTTCCACAGCATCTGCGAAATGTCGCTGGACTGCTTGCGCTGGCCATTCACGTCCAGCCAGATGGCGCCCTTTTCCAGGGTGCCGACGACGCTGCGCGGATGGATCGGACCCAGCGGCGCGGACAGGTCGAAGGCCTTGCCGATTTCCCAGGGGCGGCCCTGCTTCTTCATTTCGCCTTGCAGGTCGCGGCGGGTCATGTCCAGGCCCAGCGCATAGCCCCACACACACTCATTGGCCTGTTCGACCGGGATGTCGCGGCCGCCCTTGCCCAGCACCACGACCAATTCCATTTCGTAGTGCAGGTTGGAGGTCTTGGGCGGATACGGCATCTTGCCGGTTTCGCCGTCGGCCACGCTCAGCACGGCGTCGGCCGGCTTGCAGAAGAAGAACGGATCCTCGCGGCCCGTGAAGCCCATTTCCTTGGCGTGTTCGGCATAATTGCGGCCGACGCAATAGACGCGACGCACCGGAAACAGCGCGGCGCTGCCGGCAACGGGAACCGCGACGGGCGGCTGAGGGGGCAATACGTAGTCCATGTTCACTCGACCTATGAAGAATACGTGGCCGGAATCCGGCAATAGAAAACAGCCAGCCCCGCGAGGCGCCCGCTACCGCGGGCGGCCTGCCCTGCAGGCGGCCAGACGATGAAAAGTCATCCGCGAGTTTATCCCTTTCCGGGAGCCCGGGCGCGGTTCGGGCCATTCAGCTGAACGTAGGAATTTCCCCGTCATACACCACCAGGCGCTCGATGAAGCCGGCCATGTAGGCCTTCATCTCCTGGTGCGCGGGCGAGACCTGGTATCGGTCATGCGCGGGGCTGTCCGCAAAGGCCGCCACCACGGCGTGGGTCAGGCCGTCCGAGCGGCTGGCTTCGTTGGGCCGGAAGGCGTAGCCCGCCACGCCTTCGCATTCGGCCAGGATGCGTTGGCAATAGCCCTGGACGCGGTCATGGAAGCGCGCGTCGGCGGCCTCGGACAGCTGCAGCATTACGACATGCAAGTACATCAGGATTCCTTTTTCGTACGGGTAAGCGCCAGCCAGGCTCGCGAGACCAATCCCATGATGCCGTCGCGGAACAGGAGGACGCAGAGGACGAAGATTGCGCCCTGGACGATGAGCACCCAGGAGCCCAGCGGCGCCAGGTAGTTCTGCAGCGACACGAAGGTGAACGCGCCGGCCAGCGGGCCGAACACCGTGCCGATACCGCCCAGCAGCGCCATCAGCACCACTTCGCCGTTGGCGTGCCAATGCACGTCCGTCAACGACGCGACGCCGAACACCAGCACCTTCAGGCCGCCGGCCAGCCCCGCCACCGAGGCCGACAGCGTGAACGCCATCAGCTTGTAGCGCGAGGTGGAATAGCCCAGCGAGCGGGCGCGCTGCTCGTTGTCGCGCACCGAACGGATCACCTCGCCAAAGGGCGAGTTCAGCACGCGCAGCACAAAGGCATAGCCCAGCGCGAACACGGCCAACGTGAAGTAATACATCGGCATCACGCCTTCAAGATCGAAGATGCCGAACAGCTTGCCGCGCGGCACACTCTGCAGGCCGTCCTCGCCGCCGGTAAAGCCCGCCTGGACCGCGATGAAATAGACCAGTTGCGACAACGCCAGCGTGATCATCGCGAAGTAGATGCCCTGGCGCCGGATCGCGACGGCGCCAAACGCCAGACCCAGCAGCCCCCCCGTCAGCACCCCGGCCAGGAGGCCGAGTTCGGGCGTGGCGCTCAGCAGCTTCATCACGATGCCTGTCGCGTAGGCGGCCGCGCCGAAGAACGCGGCATGGCCGAACGACAGCAGGCCCACGTAGCCCACCAGCAGATTGAAGGCCGCGGCAAACAGCGCGAAGCACAGCACCTTCATCAGAAAGGTCGGATAAATGAACCAGGGCGCGGCGATGGCGGCCACGGCCAGCGCCGCCATCGCCACGCGCATGCCGCGGCGGCTCAGCTGCACCGGCTCGCGCGTGGCCTCGGCGGCCAGCACGTTCTGCACCTGCAGCGGCTTGCCGAACAGGCCCGCGGGCTTGCACAGCAGCACCAGCACCATGATGATGAAGATCGCCAGGTTGGCGGCCTCGGGATAGAACACCTTGGTCAGGCCTTCGATGATGCCCAGCCCGAAACCACTGATGATGGCGCCCATGATGGAGCCCATGCCGCCGATCACCACCACCGCGAACACCACCACCACGAGGTTGGAGCCCATCATCGGACTGACCTGGTAGATCGGCGCGGCGATCACGCCCGCCACCGACGCCAGCGCCACGCCCAGCGCGTAGGTCAGCGTGATGAGCAGCGGCACGTTGATGCCGAAGGAGCGCACCACCGTCGGATTCTCGGTGGCCGCGCGCAGCATCGCGCCCACGCGGGTCTTCTCGATCAGCACCCACACGGCCAGGCACAGCACCAGCGACACCGCCACCGCCCAGCCGCGATACCAGGGCAGGAACATGAAGCCCAGGTTGACGCCGCCAGACAACGCCTTGGGTATCGTGTAGGGCAACCCCGATACGCCATAGGCCTGACGCAGGCCGCCTTCGATCAGCAGCGCGATGCCAAAGGTCAGCAACAGCCCGTACAAGTGATCCATGCGGTAGGTGCGCGAGATCAGCAGGCGCTCGACCACGATGGCGAACACGGCCATGATAAGCGGCACCAGCACCAGCGCTGCCCAGTAGTTCACGCCCAGATAGTTCAGCAGCATCCAGGCCAGGAATGCACCCGCCGTGTACTGCGCGCCATGGGCGAAGTTGATGATGTTCAACAGGCCGAAGATCACCGCCAGCCCGATCGACAGCAGTGCGTAGAACGAACCGTTGATCAGGCCGAGCAGCAGTTGGCCGAATAGTGCCGTGGACGGCACGCCGAATATTTCGAACACGTGGATTCTCCCCTCAGACGCCCAGGCGGCGCTTGATCCGCTCGGGATCGTTGCGCGCTTCTTCTGCCGACAGCTGGTCGACCACGCAGCCGTGCTCCATGACGTAGTGGCGGTCAGCCACCTTGGTCGCGAAACGGAAGTTCTGCTCGACCAGCACGATGGTGAAGCCCCGCTCCTTCAGGGTGCGGATGGCATGCCCGATCTGCTGCACGATGACGGGCGCGAGGCCCTCGGTGGGTTCGTCCAGCAGGATGAGCTGGGCGCCGGTGCGCAGGATGCGCGCGATCGCCAGCATCTGCTGTTCGCCGCCCGACAGGTTGCCGCCGGAACTGGCGCTGCGTTCGCGCAGGTTGGGAAACAACGTGTAGATTTCGTCCAGCGACATGCCGCCATCGGCCAGGCGCGGCGGCAGCATCAGGTTTTCGGTCACGTCCAGGCTGCGGAACACGGCCCGTTCTTCGGGGCAATACACCACGCCCAACCGCGGAATGCGGTGCGCCGCCATGCCCACGGTCTCCTGGCCGTTCAAGCGGATGGAACCGCGCCGCTTGTCCATGATGCCCATGATGGCGCGCAGCGTGGTGGTCTTGCCCGCGCCGTTGCGGCCCAGGATGGTGACGAGTTCGCCGCGCCTGACTTCCATGTCCACGCCGTGCAGCACGTGGGATTCGCCGTACCAGGCGTTGAGGTCCTTGATAACCAGCATCTCAGTGCGCCTCCTCGTCGGAGCCCATGTAGGCCGTGATGACGCGCTCGTCGCTCGACACGGTGGCGTAGTCGCCCTCGGCCAGCACCGCGCCGCGCGCCAGCACCGTGATGGTGTCGGACAGATCCGCGACTACCGACAGGTTGTGTTCGACCATCAGGATGCTGCGGTTGGCGGACGCGCGCCGGATCAGCGCGGCGATGCGGGTCACGTCCTCCTGGCCCAGGCCCGCCATGGGCTCGTCCAGCAACATGATTTCCGGCTCCAGCGCCAGAGTCATCGCGATTTCCAGTGCGCGCTTGCGTCCATAAGGCAGCAGCGCCGCGGTGGTGTGCGCCAGGCCGGAGAGGCCGACCGCGTCCAGCAGTTCCATGGCGCGGCCGTTCAGGCGGTCGATGCTGCTGCGGCTGCGCCAGAAGCGCCAGCCATCGCCGTGCTGGCGCATCAGCGCCACGCGCATGTTCTGCAGCGCCGTCAGGCCCAGGAACACGGCGGATATCTGGAACGAGCGGACGATGCCCAGGCGCGCGATCTGCTCGGGCGCCAGCGCCGTGATGTCGCGGCCGCGATAGTGGATGACGCCCGCGTCGGGCGCGAGGAACTTGGTCAGCAGGTTGAAGCAGGTGGTTTTGCCTGCGCCATTGGGGCCGATCAAGGCATGGATGGAGCCTTCACGCAGGGACAGGGACACGCCGTCGACGGCATTGAAGCCGCCGAACCGCTTGACCAATCCCTGGGCGGACAGGACCGCTGGGGTGTTCATGGGCGCGCTCCTACATGCGGGCCAGCAGGCCGCCGTCGATCGCCAGGACGTGTCCGTTGACGAACGCGGCGCCCGGCGAGGCCAGGTAGACCACCGCGGGTGCAATGTCTTCCGGCGCGGCCCAGCGGCCGGCGGGCACCGCCGTGGCCAGGAAGGACTGGAACTGCGGATTGTCCTGCAGCCCCTGCGTGAAATCGGTGCGCACGAAACCGGGCGCCAGCGCATTGCAGGTGATGCCGCTGGCGCCGTATTCGACCGCCAGCGCGCGCGTGAAGGCCGCGATCGCGCCCTTGGCCGTGGCGTAGGCGGCGATGTTGGGCATGGTGGCCTGCCCCGCCACGGACGACATCAGCACGATGCGGCCGAAGCCGCGCTTGCCCATGCCGGGCAGCACGGCCCGCGCGCAATGGAAGGCGCCGTTGACGTGCACGTTCTGCAAGGCCTGCCATTCGGCGGAGCTCATCTCCACCACGGGCTTGCGGTTCTGGTTGCCGGCATTGCTGACCAGTACGTCGACCGCCAGCCCCGCGTTATCCAGTTGCGCGACGGCATCGGCCACGGCCTTTTCGTCGGCGACATCGAAAGGCGCCCCGTGGGCCTTGATGCCTTCGGCCGCCAGGCGCTCGCAGGCGGCCGCGCAGGCCTCGCCGGAAAGATCGTTGATTACCACCTGGGCGCCAGCCTGGCCCAATGCTCGCGCGATGGCGTAGCCCAGTCCCCTTGCTGCGCCCGTCACCAGCGCGACGCGCCCCGCCAGACCGAACGTGCGGTCCAGATAGTCGTGTTTCAAGCTTGTCTCCTTGGTCTTATATGCGCCGGATTTCTTGGCCCGGCCTGTGTCGCTGCATGCTTGCGCCAGGCGAAAACATGATTGACATAAATCTCAATATACGCGACTATTTTTAAACACTCAATAACAAGATTTTTTCTTTATCTCTCATAAAGAGTTCTGGTAGGAGACATCATGGCCCTGGAAACTCCCGGCTGCCCCGCAGTCAACGCCTTGCCGCCCCTGGCTTCACGCTTCCTCAAAGTTGCCGATCTGCCGTGGAAACCGACGCAAGTGGAAGGCATAGACATGAAGGTGCTGATGCAGGACAAGGAGACCGGCTTGCTGACCGCCCTGTTCCGCTGGCAGCCCGGCACCGAGCTGCCGCTGCATGAGCACGTGGAGGTCGAACAGACCTTCGTGCTGGAAGGCTCGATCGTCGACGCCGAAGGCGAGGTCTGCGCTGGCGACTACGTGTGGCGTCCGCGCGGCAACCGGCACGTGGCGCGCGCGCCCAATGGCGCTTTGGTGCTGAGCTTCTTCCTGAAACCCAATATGTTCATCGACGCCTACGCCGGCCAGACGCTGGAGTAAGCGGCCCCGGCGCGACCGTCCGGCACAGGACGGCGCGCAAAGAAACTAGCCCCCGAGGAGACATACCCATGAAGACCCGTTTGAAGAACAGCCTGGCCGCCTGCGTGCTGGGCGCCCTGTCCGTATCGGCCCAGGCGCAGGTATCCGATGACGTCGTGAAGATCGGCGTGCTCGGCGACCAGTCCGGCATGATGGCCGACCTGTCCGGCAAGTTTGGCGTGGAAGCCGTGAAGATGGCCGTCGAGGATTTCGGCGGCACCGTGCTGGGCAAGCCCATCGAAGTGATCTCGGCCGACCACCAGAACAAGGTCGACATCGGCGTGGCGACCGCGCGCCGCTGGTACGAGAATGACAAGGTGGACCTGATCCTGGACGTGCCCAACTCCGCGATCGCACTGGCGGTGCAGGACCTGACCCGCCAGATGAAGCGCGTGGTGATCTTCACCAGCGCAGGCTCCGCCGACCTGACGGGCAAGGCCTGCTCGCCCAACGGCATGCACTGGACCTACGACACCTATGCCTATGCCACCGGCGTGGCCAACGGCGTCATGGAAGACGGCGGCAAGAGCTGGTACTTCATCACTTCCGATTACGCCTTCGGCCATTCGCTGGAGCGCGACGCCATGGCGGTGGTCAAGGCCAAGGGTGGCCAGGTCGTAGGCAGCGTGCGCCACCCGATCGCCAGCGCGGACTTCTCCTCGTTCCTGCTGCAGGCGCAGGCCTCCAAGGCCCAGGTGATCGGCCTGGCCAACGGCAGCGGCGACACCATCAACAGCATCAAGCAGGCGTTCGAGTTCGGCATCATGGGCAGCAAGCAGCGCGTGGCCGCCCTCTTCATGAGCATCGTGGACGTGCGCAGCGTGGGGCTGGAATACGCGCAGGGACTGAACCTGGTGGAACCCTTCTACTGGGACCTGGACGACAAGTCGCGGCAATGGTCCGAGCGTTATTTCAAACGCACCGGCCGCATGCCGTCCATGGTCCAGGCCAGCAACTACAGCGCCGCCATGCACTACCTGAACGCCGTCAAGGCGGCGGGCACGGACGCGTCCGAGCCGGTGCTGAAGAAGATGCATGAGACGCCCATCAACGACTTCATGACCGAGAACGGCCGCATCCGCGAGGACGGCCGCATCATGCGCGATCTCTATCTGTTCCAGGTCAAGAAGCCCTCGGAATCCAAGCGCGACTGGGACTACTACAACCTGGTGCGCAAGATTCCGGCCGAACAGGCCTTCCGTCCGCTCAAGGACGGCGCCTGCCCGCTGGTGAAATCGTGATGGACGGCGCGCTTGGACTGCTGGCCGGCAAGCGCGCCATTGTCACCGGGGGCGCCAACCCCCGTGGCATAGGCGCCGCCATCGTCGAGCTCTTCATCGCCCAGGGCGCCACGGTCGCGGTGTTGGATCAGGCCTATCCGGAAGGCGCCGGCGCGGCGCTGGCCGCGAGCCGCATCGACCTGCACTGCGACGTGTCCCGTTCGGCCTCCTGCGAGGCGGCGATTGCCCGCGCCCGCGAGGCGCTCGGCGGCATCGACGTGCTGGTCAACAACGCCGGCATCGTCGCGGCCACGCGCATCTGGGACCTGCCCGAGGACGAGTTCCGCCGCATGGTGGAGGTGAACCTGACCGGCACCTACAACGTCACGCATGCGGCGCTGCCGGAATTGCTGCAAAGCGCGCGGCGTCCGGCCATCGTCAATCTGGGCTCCACCGCCGCCTTGCGCGGCGGCGGCCTGCTGGGCGGCTCGCATTACGCCGCATCCAAGGGCGGCGTCATCAGCTTCACCAAGGCGCTGGCGCGCGAGCTCGGTCCGCGCGGGGTGCGCGCCAATTGCGTGGCGCCCGGCATCATCGAAACGGACATGACGCTGGGAAAATTCGGCGAAAATTGGGAACAAGAACTCAAACAGGGCATTCCGCTACAGCGTTTCGGCTCGCCCGCCGAAGTCGCCCAGGCCATACTTTTCCTGGCCTCGGACCTGTCCTCCTACTCAACCGGCATCGTGGTCGACGTCAATGGCGGCTTCCACATTCACTAGGCGCGCCCTCCCGCAATGAGCACTCCAGACCGCATGTTGTCCATCCTCGACCTCTTTCGCGACGACACCACCGCCGCGTTCCAGGAAGACGTCATGGCGCATCTGGACTGCTCGCGCGCCACGGCTTACCGCTACCTCAAGTCGCTGACCGAAAGCGGGCTGCTGGCACCCACCTCGGGCGGCGCCTACGTGCTGGGGTCGCGCATCATCGAGCTGGACCGCCATCTTCGCCAGCACGATCCGCTGATGCGCGCGGCGCGCGAGGTCATGCGGGCCACCGGCGACGAGCTGCACACCAACCTGATGCTGTGCAACTACTACGGCGACAAGGTCATGTGCGTGGACCGCTACTGGACCGATGATTCCATCGAATCGAGCTACGCGCGCGGCCGTCCCTACACCATGTTCCATGGCGCCACCGCCAAGCCCATCCTGGCCAACCTGCCGCCGTACCAGCTGCGCAACCTGATGCTGTGGCACGCCGCGGAAATCCGCGAAGCCGGGCTGGGGGAGGATTGGGACGAATTCCGCGCCAACCTCAAGCGCCTGCGCGCAGCCGGCGTCTACGTGTCGCACGGCGAGGTCGACCCTGGGCTGATAGGCATAGGCTCGGCCATCTTCAGCGCCGAACAGAAAGTCGTGGGCAGCCTGGTGTTCATCGCCGCGGAAGCGCGCACCTCGGCCGAGCGGCTGGAGGTACTGCAGGCGCGCATCCAGATCGCGGCCGCGCAGGTGTCGCGCAATCTGCAGGCTCCGCAAAGCAACGGCGCGGCGGCGATCGGCATCATGCCGTCGCGGCCGCGCCGCATCAAGACGTCAGCCGGCGGCGCTGCGCCGGCCAAATCCAGGAAGCCGTAATCAGGCCTTGTTGTAGCGCTCGGCGCTGCGGACGATTTCCTCGTGCGCGGCGTCCAGGCCCTTCCAGCCCTTGACCTTGACCCACTTGCCCTTTTCCAGGTCCTTGTAGTGCTCGAAGAAATGCTGGATGCGGGAGATGTCTTCCGCCGGCAGATCTTCGTAGGACTTGATGTTGCGGTACGGGGGGTACAGCTTTTCGATCGGCACGGCCAACAGCTTGGCGTCGCCGCCCGACTCGTCGTCCATTTCCAGCACGCCGATGGCGCGGCAGCGCACGACCGCGCCGATCTGGATCGGGAACGGGGTCAGCACCAGCACGTCGGCGGGGTCGCCGTCTTCGGACAGGGTTTGCGGGATGTAGCCGTAGTTGCACGGATAGTGCATGGCAGTCAGCATGAAGCGGTCAACGAAAATCGCGCCCGTGTCCTTGTCGACCTCGTACTTCACCGGGTCGGCGTTCATGGGGATTTCGATGATGACGTTGAAGTCTTCCGGCAGCTTCTTGCCAGGGGAGACGCGATCAAGACTCATGATTCAACCTTGTTGTGTGTCTGAAGGATTGTTCAAATCGAGCCGTCGTCCTTGAACGGCGGCTTGGTAGCCGGCACGGGCGCGGCGGCAGGCGCGGGCTTGGACCCAGCGGGCGTAGCCGGAGCGTACGTGGGCACGGGATCATCGAAAGCCGCCGCCGGGATGGGGGCGCTGTCGAAGTACTCGTCGATGTCGGAGGTGCCGCCGCCGGCCAGCGGGGCATCCTCGGGAGCCAGCGCACGCTCGCGCTGTTCTTTGTTCTCGCGGGCGTCCGGATCCAGCACGTAGTCGGAGGCCGACGCCGCCACGGCCGGCGGCAGCGCGGGGTAATCGCCGCCGAGTTCGGTGTCGCTGTCGACGTCGGACAGGCCCACCGCATAGCCGCCTTCGGCGTCCACGCGGTAAGGATCCGAACCGGTGTCCGCGGCCGGCAAGGCGGCATCCGCCGCCAGCACCGGCAGCGCCATGCTGGCCGCCGTTGCCAGGCGCCAGTGGCGCACTGCGTCGGCGGGACGGTCCAGGCGGTCGTACAGGCTGCCCAGCAGCGCATGCGTCTGCGCATCGCTGCGGCGGCTCAGGCTGCGCAACAGATAGCGTTCGGCCTGGCCCCAGAGCTGGCCGTTCAGGCACAGCATGCCCAGCGCGGTAAGCAGGTCCGGATCGGTGGGACGCTGTTGCAGCCAGGTTTCGGCACGGGCCAGCCGGCGCGACACCTGCTCGGCCTCGCAGCGGGCGTAGGCCGCCACCAGGGCGGGATTGAACTTCACGGCGACTGCGGCTTCCAGCACGCGTGCGGCCTCGCTGGCTTCGCCGGCGGCCTCGAACGCCGCCGCGCCCGCCAGCGCGATTTCCGGCAGGAGGCGCTCCTCGGCCTTGAGATCCTTCCAGATGGCGCGCCAGGCGTCGCTGCCACCTGCGGCGGCGGCGCGCAGCCGCGCCGCGCCCGAAGCGTCGATCAATTGATCGGCTTCGGAACGGGCCAGCGCATTGCGGCGCACCAGGCCCCGCGCCAGCGTGAACACCTGTTCGTCATGATGCAGGGCGGTGTGCGCACGCAGCAGCAGGCGCATGGTGTGCAGATGGCGCGCGCCGCCGTCGGCCAGCGGCTCCAGCACGGCCAGCGCGCGCTCGGCGCGGCCCTGGTCCAGCAACATGTCGGCCGACACGGTGGCAGTGGCTTCGATCAGGCCGGCATCCGTGCCGGCTTGCTCCTGCGCGATCGCCAGCAGGCGGTCGCGGCGGTCGAACTCGCCCAGGCCATGCGTGGCGCGGGCGGCGGACAAGGCCGCCAGCACGCGGCGCGTCTGGACCTTGGTCTGGTCCAGCAGCTTGGTCAGGTCTTTTTCGGCGGTGGTGTAACGCCCTTCCAGCAGGCCGATCCAGCCGCGCTCCAGCAATTCGTGGTCGCGCGCCTGGGCGCGCTTGCCGCGCCAGGCCCGCACGCGGTCGGGAATGGCCAGCAGCCACGCCAGCAGGCGCAGGCCCACGTACAGCACGATGAAGGCCGCGACGATCAGCAGGACCGCCAACGTCAGCGACATGCTGATGCGCCACGGCCAGACCAGCAACAGCACGTTGCCGGAGTGCGAACGCAGCACCACCGCTAGGGCGACGGCGACGACGGCGAGCAGCAGTGTCCAGAACCAGGTACGCATAAGCCTCAGTCCTGTCCGCTGGTCTTGAAGCCCGCGGCGCGCAGCGCGGCCACGGCGTTCAGGCTGTCGGCCACTTCCGGCATGCGCACGGCAATGTCGGTCTGCGCCAGTTCGCGTGCCAGGGTCTGGGCCGCGACGGTGTCGGGGGACCGGCCGTCGAAATACTTGGCGAGCGTGACGCCGACGTTGTCGAGTTCGCTCTTCCAGACGGCGGGCTGGCGCATCAGCATGGCCAGTTGCGCCGTCAGCAGGCGTTGGCGCAGCGTGCCGCGCACCTGGTCGGCCTGGTCGGGCGACAGCAGCAAGGCAGCCGGCTCGTCCACGCGCTGGATCGTGATCAGGCCGCCCAGTTCATGCGCCAGCGCGGAGCCGGCGCGGCCGGGCCAGGAGGCCATCTCGGCGCGCCAGCGCTGCCACCAGGGCGCGTCGGCCGGCAAGCCCGCCAGCGGATCGACCGCGGGGGCGGGTGCGGCCGCCGGCGCGGCTTCGCCGGCAGGCGCCACACCCGGGGCGGCAGCGTCCGGCACCAGCAGCGGCGCCTTGCCGATCAGCGCCACGAGGCGGTCGATGCGGGCCGACTGGGCAGGGATATCCACGGTGGACACGGCGCGCAAGCGGTCCAGGTCGCCGTTGATGGCTTGCTGCAGGCTGGAGAAGCGCGGGCGGTCGGCGCGCGCCAGGCGCGATTGCGCCGTTTCCAGCGCCACGATCGCGTTGGAGACATTGCCGGCCAGCCGCAGTTGCTGGTTGGCGATGGTCAACAGGCGCTCGACGTCGTTGGCAAGCAGTTCGTCGCTGGCGCTGTCGTTGAAGTTCTGCCAAGCCAGCTGCAAGGCGTTGTACTGGCTTTGGGTTTCGCGCACGGTGTCTTCAAGTTCGCCGACGCGGCCGGCCTGGGCTTGGGCCAGGGCCAGGGCCTCGCGGGTGTCCTTGCGGGCTTGCGCCAGATCGGTGGTCAGCGTTTCGAGGCGCGTGGCGACCTCGCGGCCGGCGGACACGAACTGGGTGCGCTGCATCCAGAGGGCGTAACCCAGGCCGGCGGCCAACAGGATCAGGATGATGAGGGCGGGGACCAGCGGGCCACTGCGGCGCTTGGCCGGGCGGGCCTTGACGGAATCGGCCGGGGCCGACGCGGGCGCGCTTGCACCCGGGGCGGCCGTCGGAACGACCGGATCGGTAGCGGGAGTCTTGTCTGTCATGACGCGATTGTATTCGGTGTCAGTCCGATGCAACGAATCAAGCAGCAACAAAAGCCTGGAATATCGACTCGTCGTTGGGCAAGCAGATTTTTACCATCGGCCGCGCCCCGCCTTCATGACAGGGCTGTGGCAGCCGGCGCTCCAGGGAGGGATGCGTCAGCACAAAGCTGCACCGCGCCCACCAGTCCGCCAGGCCAGCCGCCTCCAGACCTGCCCGCAACGCATCCGCGCCCTCGCCGCTGGTGATCAGCCAAGTGGCCGGAATGCCCGCGTCCGCCCAGCGCCGCAGGCTGGCAACCTGATCGGCGCCCCAGCTCGCGGGGCGCCGCAGGTAGGCAGCATGGCGCGTCACGGCCGCGCCGTGCGCCTCGAGCTTGTCACCAAGCCAGTCGCGGCCCTGCGTGCCGCGCACCAGCAGCACGCGCGCGGGCATTTGCGGCAGCCCCAGCAAAACCGCCCAGAGCGCCTCGGAATCGTGGCTGGGCGCGCTTTCAGGGGGATGCAAAACTGTTGTATTCGCGCCAAAGCAGGGGGACAGGCGCAAGGCCTGCGCACTGGCCGGCCCGACTGTGGCGGCGATGACGCCCGCCGGCCAGGGAGCCGGCCCGTCCGCCTGCGCCCATTGTTCCAGGTACAGCTTGGCCGCATTGCCGCTGACGAACACGACCATGTCGTAGTCGGACGGACGCGGCGGCCCGCCGGTCGCGGCCGGCAAAACCTGGATTTCCAGGGCGGGAAGAATGCAGGGCGTCCAGCCGGCGCTCTGCAGGCGGCCTGCCAGGGCCTCGTTGCGGCCGTCGGGCCGCGTCAGGATGGCGACCCGCGGCGGTTCGGCGGCTGCGGACGCCATGACCATCAGTCGGCCCTGGGCGGGTCTTGCAGCAGTTCGCGCAGGATGTCCTGGGCGCCTGCGTCCAGCAGCGCCTGCGCCGCGGCCTCGCCGATGGCCTGGGCCTCGGCCACCGGGCCGCTGCGGGCCGTATGGACCATGCGCACGCCGTCGGGCGACGCCACCAAGGCGCGCAACGACAAGGTGCCGCCGGCAATTTCAGCGTACGCCGCCAGGGGCACCTGGCAGGATCCGCCCAGCTTGCGGGACACGGCGCGCTCGGCCACCACACAGGACGTGGTGTCGGCGCTGACCAAGGGGGCCAGCCAGGCGCGCATGTCGTCGCGGTCGTCGCGGATCTCGATGCCCAAGGCGCCCTGCCCGGCCGCCGGCAGGCTGTCTTCCGGTTCGAGCAGGCTGCGGATGCGCGAGCCCAGGCCCAGCCGCTCCAGGCCGGCAGCGGCCAGCACGATGGCGTCATATTCGCCCTTGTCCAGCTTGCCCAGGCGCGTATCGAGATTGCCGCGCAGCGGCTTCACGACCAGCTCGGGATAGCGCGCACGGATCTGGGATTCGCGGCGCAGGCTGGACGTGCCGACGACGGCGCCCGCGGGCAGGTCGGCCAGCGAGCCATGGGTATTGGAGACGAAGGCATCGCGCGGATCCGCGCGATCGAGGACAGCGCAAAGCTCGAACGGCGCCTGCAGATCGACCGGCACGTCCTTCAAGGAGTGCACGGCCAGATCGGCGCGGCCGTCGAGCAGCGCGTTTTCGAGTTCCTTGACGAAGAGACCCTTGCCGCCCACCTTGGAGAGCGTGCGGTCGAGGATCTGATCGCCTCGGGTCGTCAGGGTGAGTAGCTCAACCGCGCACGCCGGGTACAGCGTGCGCAGCCGGTCGCGCACATGCTCGGCTTGCCACAGGGCAAGCCGGCTGGCGCGGGTCGCGATGACCAGGCGTTGCGGTAGAGACACGAGACGGCATCAAACGAAATTGGAGACGATGACCGTCGCGACCACCCCGAGGATGGCCAGCACGAAAAGGCCCTGAAGGAGGCTCAGGCCCGATTCGGATTGCTGGGGATCGGTGGATCTACGCAGACTCATGTGCTGATTCCTTGGAAGCGGTTTTGCGGCTTGCCAGCCACCGTCCAAGGACAACAACGAGCAAGGCGCCAATGATTTCTGCGCCGATTTTAACCGCAGTGGGCTGCACGCCGAATTGACGCTCGACAACCACGTCGGTGATCAGCATGCCGCCGGCGATCCAGCCCAGCAAGGCCGCGCCGAAGGTGACGACCAGCGGATAGCGGTCGATGAGCTTGAGCACCAGGGTGCTGCCCCAGATGATGATGGGCACGCTGACGATCAGGCCGAACGCGACCAGGCCGATCTGGTGGTCGGCGTGGGCGTTCTGGGCCGCGCCGGCAATGGCGATCACGTTGTCCAGGCTCATCACGAAGTCGGCGATGATGATGGTCTTGATCGCGGCGGCGATGGATGTGCCGCCCTTGATGTTGCCATGGGCATCGTCCTCGGGAATCAGCAGCTTGACGCCGATCCAGACCAGCAGCAGGCCGCCCACGACCTTCAGGAAGGGGATCGACAACAGCGTCAGGGCGAAGGCGATCAGGACCACGCGCAGGATGATGGCGCCCGCGGTACCCCACAGAATGCCTTGCATGCGCTGCTTGGGCGCCAGATTGCGGCAGGCCAGCGCGATCACGACGGCGTTGTCGCCGCCGAGCAGGATGTCGATGAGGATGATCTGGAATACCGCTGTCCAACTCAGCGTCTGGAAAAACTCAAGCACTATGAACCCCCGAAGGCATTTATGAAAAGAGTGGCCGGTCCCGGTCCGGCAAAGCCCGCCGCGCGCGACGCGGCGGGCTTATTCAGTACAACGTATTAGTATAATTCAGCTTTCAGTCAGCTTTCTGGCGCATCAGCAAAACTTTGCCGATAGCCAGCACCAGCACCGCGCCCAACGCGCCTGTCATCAGCGCAAAACTGTGCTGCGTCACGCCCAGGGCAGCGTCGATGCGCGCCACCGGTTCCTGCAAGGCCGGATCGCCCACCAGCAGTTCGCCCGCGATGAAACCCAGCAGCGCCGCCCCCACCCAGACGATGACCGGGAAGCGCTCGATGACCTTCAGGAGCAGCGTACTGCCAAAGATGACCAGCGGAATACTGATGGCCAGACCCAACACCAGCAAGGTCGTGTCGCCCATGGCGGCGGCGGCAACGGCCACCACATTGTCCAGGCTCATGACCAGGTCGGCAATCATGATAGTGCGGATTGCGGTCAGCAGATTGCCTTGCGTCTTGCCGGCCCCGTCTTCCTCGCCCTCGGGCAACAGCAGCGTCACGCCGATATAGACCAGGAGCAGCGCGCCGATGAGCTTGAGCCAGGGCAGCAGGAGCAGCTTGGCCGCTACCAGCGTCAGCACGATACGCATGATGATCGCCGCGGCGGAGCCGACCACGATCGCTTTTTTCTGTTGGGCCGGAGGCAGCGAACGCGCCGCCAGCGCAATAACCACGGCGTTGTCGCCCGATAGCAGAATGTTGACCCAAATGATCTGGAGCAATGCTATCCAGAATGCCGCTGAACTGAGTTCCATGCCTCTCTTTCCTAGGTGTGATCCCCCTAGGACAAACCAAATGAATGGGTGAAATAAGACGAAAAAAAACGTACTGGCCGTCTTGGTGCGAGCCCGACGGCATTCTTGCTGGGTACGTGCAGAATTTCTTTCATTATAGTTTCGTTCAGCTTTCCGTATGTTTGCCAGGCCGCGACGTGGACGCGGGATTTCCCTAGGATTACGGAAAAAAAGACGAAAAAAAGCCCGCCGGAGCGGGCTTCGATGGGCGGATGCCAGTTGCCGGGAGCCAGGGGTTTGACGCCGGAAGCGGGACTTCCGCCAGCAGGCCGCGGGCGCCGGACGCAAGCAGCGTCCGGACGCGCGGCCAGGCGCTTTTTACAGCACCGACTTGAGCAGCTTGCCCATTTCGGACGGGTTGCGCGTGGTGCGGATGCCGCAGGCTTCCATGACTTCCAGCTTGGCGTCGGCAGTGTCGGCGCCGCCGGAGATCAGCGCGCCGGCGTGGCCCATGCGCTTTCCGGGAGGAGCGGTGACACCAGCGATGAAGCCGACGACCGGCTTCTTCATGTTGTCCTTGGCCCACTCGGCAGCGTTGACTTCGTCGGGTCCGCCGATTTCGCCGATCATGATGACGGCGTCGGTGTCGGGATCGTCATTGAACATCTTCAGCACGTCGACGTGCTTCAGGCCGTTGATGGGGTCGCCACCGATGCCGACGGCGCTGGATTGACCCAGGCCCAGCTCGGTGACTTGCGCCACGGCTTCGTACGTCAGGGTGCCCGAACGGCTGACGATGCCGATGCGGCCCTTGCGGTGGATGTGACCGGGCATGATGCCGATCTTGATTTCGTCGGGGGTGATCAGACCCGGGCAGTTCGGGCCCAGCAGCAGGGTCTTGCTGCCCTTGGCCTTCATGCGGTTCTTGACTTCCAGCATGTCACGGACCGGGATGCCTTCGGTGATGCAGATCACCAGATCCAGTTCGGCCTCGACGGCTTCCCAGATGGCGGCAGCGGCGCCCGCGGGCGGCACGTAAATGACGGACACGGTGGCGCCGGTGTCAGCCTTGGCGTCCTTCACCGAAGCGAAGATCGGCACGCCTTCGAAGTCTTCACCCGCCTTCTTGGGGTTCACGCCGGCCACGAAAGCGGCCTTGCCATTGGCGTACTCACGGCACATACGGGTGTGGAACTGGCCCGTCTTGCCCGTGATGCCCTGGGTGATGACCTTGGTGTCCTTGTTGATCAGAATCGACATTTGTGAATCCTTGGATTTTTCTTTACTTGACGGCGGCTACGACGCGGGTGGCGGCTTCGGCCATCGTGTCGGCGCTGATGATCGGCAGACCGGAGTCAGCCAGCATCTTCTTGCCGAGTTCTTCGTTGGTGCCCTTCATGCGGACGACCAGCGGCACGTTCAGGTTGACGGCCTTGCAAGCAGCGATCACGCCTTCGGCGATGACGTCGCAGCGCATGATGCCGCCGAAGATGTTGACCAGGATGGCCTTCACGCCCTTGTTCTTGAGCATGATCTTGAAGGCTTCCGTGACCTTCTCGGCCGTGGCGCCGCCGCCGACGTCCAGGAAGTTGGCCGGCTCGCCGCCGAACAGCTTGATGGTGTCCATGGTGGCCATGGCCAGGCCGGCGCCGTTCACCAGGCAGCCGATGTTGCCGTCGAGCTGGATGTAGGCCAGGTCGAACTTGCTGGCTTCGATTTCAGCCGGATCTTCTTCGTCCAGGTCGCGGTAGGCGACGATTTCCGGGTGACGGAACAGGGCGTTGGAGTCGAAGTTGAACTTGGCGTCCAGGGCGATGATGTTGCCCTTGCTGTCGCGGTTCAGCGGATTGATTTCGACCAGGGAGGCGTCGGTGTCCATGTAGCACTTGTAGAGCTTCTGGAACACGTCCACGGCCTGGGCGGTGGAGTCAGCGGGCAGGCCGATCGCGTTGGCGATCTTGGTGGCTTGCTCGGCCGACAGGCCGGTCAGCGGGTCGATGTATTCGGTGATGATCTTCTCGGGAGTGGAGTGGGCCACTTCCTCGATGTCCATGCCGCCTTCGCTGGAGGCGATGAAGGCAACCTTCTGGGTGGCGCGGTCGGTGACCAGCGACACGTAGTATTCCTTCTGGATGTCGGCGCCGTCTTCGATGTACAGGCGGCGGACCTTCTGGCCTTCCGGGCCGGTCTGGTGCGTGATCAGCTGCATGCCCAGGATTTCCGAGGCCAGCTTGCGGACGTCGTCCAGCGAGCGCGCCAGCTTCACGCCGCCGCCCTTGCCGCGGCCGCCCGCGTGAATTTGTGCCTTGACGACCCAAACCGGTCCACCCAGCTTTTCAGCGGCAGCCACGGCCTCGTCGACGGAAAGAGCGGGAATCCCGCGCGGCACGGGGACGCCAAATTGCTTCAGCAGTTCCTTGCCTTGATACTCGTGGATTTTCATGTGTTACCTGTCAGGACGTATGAGAAAAAGAAGGTGAATCGGAGGACGAATCGGCCGATGCCTCAGCGCTACCCCCGGTGTACCACTTGGGATAGTGCTCAGCCACCACCGGGCCGCTGGTGCTTAGCGCGTGGCAGCCGTCCAGTTGGAATGGACGCCGGTTCGGGTTGTTTTCCTGCCGCCGGCGGTTGGCCATGGTCTGCACCGCCGCGGTGGGTAGCACCTGCGACAGTTCGGTCATGTGCGTACAGCCCTCCACGTGCCCGAACCGCTCCTTGACCTGCCGGCGGAACCCCTTGAGCAGGTTCATTCCGATCAGATCAGTGTAAGCCGGTTCGATGGCCATGCAATGCTCGCCGTAGGGAGCGGCGTCATAGACGGCCTGCGCCGCCACGATCGAGAAGTTCTCGTCGATGGTGATGCGCAGATGCATGTGGTGGATGGGTTGTCCGGCCTTGAACATCTCGCCGTCGCGCTTGGGGAAATCGTACGCCTTGACGTCGATCAGCTCGGCTTCCAGGTCCCAGTGCCCGTCTTCGCGCGCATACGACTGCACGCGTATGGAACGCGTGTGCAATGGTTGGCGAGGATAGTCCGGCGGTGGCAAGGGCATGCTGGGGGCCTGCGGGGCGAGATGCCTGCGCATGGTGCGCGGCAACAAAACCTTCAAAGTATAGCGCAGGCGGCCTGCGATCAAGCCCCCTGACTGGCGCCTGACGCGCCGCCGCAGAGTGCGGCTGCCGCCCATAGGCCCTGGTGCGGGAGCTGGCAGGTGATGCGGGCAGCGGCCAGGTGCCGCTCGCGCTCCGGGGAGTATTCCTCCAGTCCCCGCCGGCAGGCTTTCAGGCGCGCCTCCAGCGCGCTCCAGGCGCGGGCGAAGGCGTCCGCCCGGGCGGCCGGCGGACTGGCGGCCAGTTCGGCGGCGGCCTGCGGGCCGCAATAGAGGCGGATCACGTCCGCATCGCCCGCCCAGGCCTGCGCGCCGGTCAGGTCCACGCCCGGCAGGCCCAGCCGGGACAGGCCGCAGAGAATATAGGGGCCATAGTAAGAGAAGGAACTGTTCCAGCGCGCGCCTGCGGGCATTTGCGGACCCTTGGACGTTTCCGTCCAGCCGGGCGCGGCTTGCGGATCGCGCCGCGCCAATTCCGTGGCCAGCCAATTCCGGGCTGCCTCCCGTTGCCTGTGGCGGGAGGCAGGCAGGTGCAGCAGCCACAATTCGACCGGGGCGCCCTCCCCGGTCAGCCTCCGGGGTCCGATCACCGCTGCTCCCAAGGCGTGGCCGGACTGCCGATCCAGGCCTGGCCCGCCGGAATGGCCTCGCCCTTGAGCACCAGCGTCAGCGGCCCCAGGCGCGCGCCCGCTTCGACCCGAGTGTCATACAGGATGGTGCTGCGCGGCCCGACGTTGACGGCATCGCCGATGCGGACCATGCCGATCTTCATCACGCGGTCTTCGAACAGATGGGTCTGCGGTCCGGACCAGGCGTGCAGCACCGCGTCGTCGCCGATCGACACGCAGTCGTACTCGGTGATGTCGGTGGTGTCCATGAAGACGCGCTTGCCGATGCGGGCGCCCATGCAGCGCAGGGCCAGCGGCAGCCAGGGCGTGGCCCGCAGGAAGTTGAAGAAGTTGGGCACCGCTATGGATTCATACAGGCTGGTGACCGCTTCGCTCTTCCAGACGAACGGCGTCCACATGGGCTCGGCGCGCGGCTTGTAGCGGCCGATCAAGGCCCATTTCAGCGCCACCAGGAACAGGAACGCGCCGACGCCGTACAACACGCCGGCCAGCATCAGCTCGTCGAAAGCGGAGACAAAGCCTTCGCGGGCGGCCATGGGGATGACTTTCATCACGGTCAGATAGCCCACCGCGATCACCACGGCCAGCGGCAGGACCATGCGCATGCCCTCGACGCCGCCGCGCAGGATCTTGCGCCCCAGGCTGGGGCGGAAAGTCAGGTGCGCCGGAAAGCCCGCGGTCTGTTCGCGAGCCGGCAGCGCCAGCGGCGGATTGCCCAGCCAGGTCTGGCCGCTGGCCATGCGGGCATTGGCCGGCGCGCGGCTCTGCACGCCGATCAGGACGTCGTCGGGCAGTACCGAGCCGTCCGGCACATAGGCGCCGTTGCCGACGAAGCTGCGGTTGCCGATGACGGTGGGCCGCAAGGTCATCCAGCCGGCGTCGATTTCCTCGTCGCCCAGCATGACGCCGTCGGCGATGAAGCTGTCTCGGCCGAGGGTCAGCATGTCGGGCACCACGCCCATGGCGGTGGAAATTTCGGTGCCGCGCCCGACCTTCGCGCCCAGCAGGCGATACCAGTTGCCCGCGTAGATCGACGCGTACAGGCCGTGCAGCACGCTCAGGCTCGATTCCTGGATCTGGTTCGTCAACCAGCGCCGCAGGTAGATCTGGCCGTATACAGGCCAGCGGCCGCTGGCCAGACGCGGCAACAGCGTCCATCGCAGCAACGCCGATACCAGCACCGTCAGCATCAACAGCAATGCGCTGGCAGGCAAGGCCAGCAGCAGATAGCTCAGGAAGGCTTGAGGCCAGGGCACTCGCGCGCCCATCAGGTCCAGCCAGCGCGCGTCGATCCAGTCGATCAGCACAAAGCTCGGGAACACCGGCATGAAGAACAGCGCGGCGATCAGCGTACCGCCGGCCGCATAGGCCATGCAGTCGAGCCGGCTCCAGATGCCGTGGCGTTGCGGCCGCGGCGGCAATTCGGGAGCGCGGGCCTGCGGATCGTGGCGCGCTGGCGCCCCGCTCCAGATCTGGCCCGCAGGCACGCGGGCGCCCTGCGCCAGCGCAGACAGTCCGTCCAGCCGTGCGCCCTCGCCCATCGCCACGTCGCCTTGCAGCACCGAATAGGAACCGATGTAGGTGTTGTCCGCCAACGTGATCGGCGCCACCGTCCACTCGCCGCCGCGCACCGAGAAATTCTCCAGGTTGACCGCCGCGCCGATGCTCACGCCGTTGCCCACCGACAGCAGATCGGGCGCACGCACGGACACCCGGCTGATGGCAGCGTCGCGGCCGATGTGCGCGCCCAGCGCCCGCAGGTACCAGACCTGCAACGGGGATCCCGCAAGCAGATGCGCGGGCGGAATGTCCATCACCCGGTCCACCAGCCACCAGCGGTAGAACAGCCAGCCGTACATCGGATAGCTGCCGGGCTTGAGCCGGCCAAGAATGCCCCACTTGCAGGCCACGGCCACGCCGAAGCTCAACAGATTGCAGGCCAGATAGCTGGCGATGGACAGGACCACCGCACGCCAGACCGAGTCGCCTTCGTCGCCCGTCCAATAGTGATACGTGAAGAACGGCGTCAGCCAGATCAGCATGCGTACGCCGATCAGCAGCGGCAAGGCCGCCAACTGCGCCAGGCCGCAGGTCCAGCGGCGCCACTCGGGCGCGGGCGCGGGATCGGCGCCAATGCCGGCGACGCCCGCCGCTCGGGCCGCGTCGCTTTCGGCCGAAGCCAGCGCGTCCAGCCGGGCCGCAAGCGTCGCCAGCACAGGATGCTGGTAAAGCTCGTGCATGGTCAGCGCGGAAAAATGCGGATGCTTGCGCAGCGACGACACCAGGCGCGCGGCCAGCAGCGAATGGCCGCCCAGGTCGCGGAAGAAGTCGCTGGCCAGCCGCAGCGGCTGTCCCGGGAACAGCGGACGCAAGGCGTCGAACAAGGCCCGCTCGCCCGGCGTGACGGGTTCGTCGTCTTCGCCGCCGGGCTCGGACACGGCCACCAGTTCGCGCGCCTTCAGCGCCTTGCGGTCGATCTTGCCCGAGGTCAAACGGGGAACATCGGTCACCAGTTCGAAGCGCGCCGGAATCATGTAGGCGGGCAGGTCCGCGCCCAGCGCGGCGCGCATCGCATGCGGGTCCAGCCGCGCCTCGCCCTCGGGCTTGAGGAAAGCCACCAGCTGCTCGATGCCCGCGAGATCGCGCAGCACCACGGCGGCCGCGCCCACGCCCGGCAGGCGGTAAAGCGCGGCCTCGATTTCCCCGAGTTCGACCCGGAACCCCCGCACCTTGACCTGATCGTCGCTGCGGCCCAGGCAGTGGATCTGCCCGTGCTCGTCGATGCGCGCCAGGTCGCCGCTGCGGTACATGCGCGTGTCGTGATCGCCGGCCGGACGCGGATTGGCCAGGAATTTCTCGGCCGTCAGCTCGGGCCTGCCCAGATAGCCGCCAGCCACGCCGGGGCCTGTGATGCACAGCTCGCCCACCTGCCCTTGCGGCAGCACCGCGCCATCCTCGCCGCGCACCAGCATGCCGTAGTTGGGCAGCGGCGTGCCTATGGTCACGGGCTGGCCGGGCAGCAGTTCGGCCAGGCTGGCGGACACCGTGGTCTCGGTGGGGCCGTAGGTATTGAATAGGCGCCGGCCGGGCGTGGCCCAGCGCGGCACCAGGAAGTCCGGACAGACCTCGCCGCCCAGGTTGACGATGCGCAATCCGGGCACGTCGCGCGCGAACAGCGCCAGCAAGGTCGGCACGGCGTGCAACACGGTAATGCCTTCCCGCACCAACGCGTCCGGCAGGCCTTCGGGGTCCGTGGTCAGCATCTTGGGCGCCACCCACAGGGACGCGCCGACCAGATAGCTGATCCAGATCTCTTCGAACGACATGTCGAAGGCTACCGAGAAGCCCTGGTAGACCTTGTCTTCGTGGCGCACGCCCAGCACCGCGTTTTCGCTGCGCAGGAAGTGGCAGATGCTGGCATGGCTGACAGGCACGCCCTTGGGCTTGCCGGTGGAGCCCGAGGTGTAGATGACGTAGGCGGGATGCTCGGGCAGCAGCCCTTCCCGCCTGCGCAAAGCGCCTTCGACCGGCTCCGACAAGGCCCAGGTGGTCCAGGTGGCCATGCCGTCCAGCCGGACCTCGGCGCCCGCGATCAGCCCGCGAGCGCCCGCGTCCTGCAGGCAGACCAGCATGCGGTCCGCCGGCGTGTCGGACTCGAACGGCAGCCAGGCCGCGCCCGCCTTCGCGATGGCCGCCTGCATCACCAGCAGGTCGGCGCCGCGCGGCAGGCACAGGCCCACGATATCGCCAGGCCGCACGCCGGCCTGCATCAGATGATGCGCGGCCAGATCGGCGCGCTGGCCGAGCATGTCGTAGGTGAGAGTGTGATCCAGCCAATGAATGGCGACGGCGGCGGGATGCCGGCGGATCGTGGCTTCCAGAATGTCGGGCAGCGTCTCTGCGAGCAGCAGGTCGGGCCGACAGGGGCCTTGGAGAATCATAGGAACGACAAGGATCCAGCAATGGGATTTTTGCGTATTGACCCCCGCCGCGGAATTTCGTTCAAGCAAGTTTGAAAAAAAACATCCACGCTGCGCGCAGCCTGTGGCTTGCAGCCATCAGAAGGATCTTGCGGCTGCAGAGAAAAAAGCCCTGCTCCGCGCGCGACATGCACGGATCAGGGCTGGCGCCGGACCCTTGGGATCCCGGCGGCGTCAGGGCAAGCTGCTTGCTCAGGCCGCCTGGCGCAAGGCTCGGGCCGCCTGCACCATGCCAAGCAGCGCAGCTTCGGTTTCAGGCCAGGCGCGCGTCTTCAGGCCGCAGTCAGGATTGACCCACAGGCGCTCCTTGGGCAGGCGGGCCGCGGCCTTCTGCATCAGGCCGACCATCCAGTCCACTTCGGGCACGTTCGGCGAATGGATGTCGTACACGCCGGGGCCGATATCGTTCGGATAGCGGAAGTCCTCGAACGCCTTGAGCAGCTCCATGTTGGAGCGCGAGGTTTCGATCGTGATCACGTCCGCGTCCATGGCGGCGATGGACTCGATGATGTCGTTGAACTCCGAATAGCACATATGGGTGTGGATCTGCGTTTCGTCGCGCACGCCGGCGGTCGACAGGCGGAAGCAATCCACGGCCCAGTCCAGGTAGGCCTGCCAATCGGCGCGGCGCAGCGGCAGGCCTTCGCGGATGGCGGGCTCGTCGATCTGGATGACGCTGATGCCGGCGGCTTCCAGGTCCACCACCTCGTCGCGCAGCGCCAGCGCCAATTGGCGGCAGGTCTGCTCGCGCGGCTGGTCGTCGCGCACGAACGACCATTGCAGGATGGTGACCGGCCCGGTCAGCATGCCCTTGACCGGCTTGTCGGTCAGCGACTGCGCGTACGACGACCAGCCCACCGTCATCGGCGCCGGGCGCGCAACGTCGCCAAAAATGACGGGCGGTTTGACGCAGCGCGAGCCATAGCTCTGAACCCAGCCGTTCTTGGTGAAGGCGAAGCCGGCCAGCAGCTCGCCGAAGTACTCCACCATGTCGTTGCGCTCGGGTTCGCCGTGCACCAGCACGTCCAGGCCTACCTTTTCCTGGAAGCGGATGACTTCCTCGATCTCCTTGCGGATGGCGGTCTCGTAGCCCGAGTCCGTCAACGCGCCCGACTTCCAGTCGCGGCGCAAGGCGCGGATTTCCGCGGTCTGCGGGAAGGAGCCGATAGTCGTCGTCGGGTAGGCGGGCAAGCCCAGCTGTTCCTGCTGGCGGGCGATGCGGCCGGCAAACGGCGCGCGATCGCGCGACACGGCCGCAGCGCCGGCCATGCGCTGGGCGACGGCCGGATTGTGGATGCGGGTCGAAGCGCGGCGGGCGGCGAGCGCGGCGCGCTGCCTGGCCAGGCCTTCCTGCGCGGCCGCTTGCGTGGCGCCGTCCAGGGCGCGGCCCAGCAGGCTCAGTTCTTCGAGCTTCTGCGCGGCAAACGACAACCAGCTCTTGAGTTCCGCGTCCAGCTCGGTTTCATGCGCCAGGTCCACCGGCACGTGCAGCAGCGAGCACGACGGCGCCAGCCACAGGCGGTCGCCCAATTGCTGCTTGATCGGGGTCAGCGTGGCAATGGCCGAATCCAGGTCGGTGCGCCAGATGTTGCGGCCGTTGATGATGCCGGCGGACAGCACCTGCCCGGAGCCCAGGCCCGCAACCACTTCCGCCAGTTGCTCGGGTGCGCGGACCAGATCCACATGCAGGCCGGCCACGGGCAGGCCCAGGGCGGTCGGCAGGTTGTCCTTCAGGCCGTCGAAGTAGGTGGCCACCAACAGCTTGACCGGGCTGGAGGACAGCTGGTCGTAGGCCTGCTTGAACGCGCGGCGCCAGGCTTGCGGCAGATCCAGCGCCAGGATGGGTTCATCGATCTGCACCCACTGCACGCCCAGCTTTGCGAAGCGCGCCAGCACTTCCTGGTAGACCGGCAGCAGCGCGGCCAGCAGTTGCAGCTTGCCCTCATCGGCGGCGCCGGCGGCAAAGGCGTCGCCCTTGCCTTGGTACAGCCAGGTCAGCGGGCCGGGGATCACGGGCTTCACGGCGTACCCCTGGGCCTGCGCCTCCTGGACCTGTTCGAACAGCGATTCGCGGGCGATGCGGAAGGTCTGGCCCGGCGCCAGTTCCGGCACGATGTAGTGATAGTTGGTATCGAACCACTTGGTCATTTCGCAGGCGGCGGCGGGCTTGCCCGACGGCGCGCGTCCACGGCCCATGCGGAACAGCGTGTCCAGCGTGACGGGTTCGTTGTCGTGCTGGCCGAAGCGGGCAGGCACGGCGCCCAGCAGCGTGCTCCATTCCAGGATCTGGTCGTACCAGGCGAAGTCGCCCACCGGCACGAACTTCAGGCCGGCGGCGGCCTGCAGCTTCCAGTGCCTGGCGCGCAGCTCGCGGCCCGTCTGTTCCAGTTCCTCGGCGGTTTGCCTGCCGGCCCAATAAGCTTCGACTGCGCGCTTCAGTTCACGCTGGGCGCCGATGCGGGGGAACCCCAAATTATGAATCGTAGTCATGGATCACCACCGTTAGACAAAATCTGTTCAAGTGACAGCCATTCTGAGGCCAAATCAAAATGAATCAAAATCAATGTCTACATTCATAAAATGAGCAAATCTCATAGAATATGAGCTTATTCCCAAATCCTGCGGTCACCCATGCTTGAAATCCGCCACCTTGAAACGCTTTCCGCCATCCGCGACGGCGGCAGCCTGCAGGAAGCCGCTGAGCGCCTGCACCTGACCCAGTCGGCCCTGTCGCACCAGTTGCGCGACCTGGAAACCCGGCTGGGCACGCCGTTGCTGAACCGCCGCACGCGGCCGGCTCGGCTGACGACGGCGGGACTGCGGGTGCTGGCGCTGGCGGATGACGTGCTGCCGCGCATCCGCGCGACGGAACGGGACCTGCAGCGGCTGGCCGCGGGCCGCACCGGCCGGCTGCATTTGGCCATCGACTGCCATTCCTGCTTCCAGTGGCTGATGCCGGCCCTGGATGCCTTCCGCGTGCAATGGCCGGACGTGGCGTTGGACCTGTCGGCGGCGTTTTCCTTCGCCCCCCTGCCCGCTCTGGTGCGCGGCGACCTGGACCTGGTCATCACGTCAGATCCCCAGCCGCTCGAGGCGGTGGAATACCTGCCGTTATTCAAGTACGAGCTGGTGCTGGCCGTGTCGGAATCCAATCCGCTGGCAGGCAGCAAGTTCGTCATGCCGGAGCAATTGGCCGACCAGACGCTCATCACCTATCCCGTGGACAAGCAGCGCCTGGACATTTTCACGGCCTTCCTCGACCCCGCCGACGTGGAACCGGCCGCCGTCCGCCGCGCGGAACTCACTCCCATCATCGCGCAACTGGTAGCCAGCAACCGCGGCGTGGCCGCGCTGCCCAACTGGGCGCTGACGGAATACATGAATCAGGGTTGGCTGCGGCTGTGCCGGCTGGGCCCGCAAGGCGTATGGCGCACGCTGTACGCGACGGTACGCAGCGAAGACACGGACGCGTCGTACATCGATGAGTTCCTGACCATTACCCGGGATGTCTGCTTCAAGACGCTGTCGGGGATCAAGTCGGCAAAGTAAGAGGCCAGGCGCTTCGGGCGTAGCGCTCAGTCCTCGTCGCCGCCTGCACCCAGGATGCGGCGGATCACGTCATGCGCGAACCCGCGGCTGGCCAGAAAGCGGGCCTGCTTGGCATAGGCCGCGCGGTCTTCCGGCTTGGCGCTGAAGCGCTTCTTCCAGACTTCCAGCGCGCGGTCGTACTCGGTGGCCCGCAGTTGTTCGCGCAATTCGGCGACCTGGTTGTCGTCCACGCCATGTTGCCGCAATTCCTGCACGATGCGCGCCGCCCCCTGGCGCGACGCGCGGCGGTGCACCAGGCTTTGCGCAAAACGTTCGGTGGACAGCCAGCCTTCTTTTTCCAGGGCATCCAGCACGGCCTCGACTTCGCCCGAGTCCTCGGCGTAGGCGGCAAGCTTGCGCGCCAACTCTTCGCGGGCATGCTCGCGCCGCGACAGATAGCCCACGGCCCGCATCTTCAGCGATGGCCCCTTGCGGGCGGACTGGCCGTCCGCGTCCGGGCCGTCCTCGGCAGCGGCGGCGCGCCGGCCTCGGCGCACATTGCCGGCTTCCGAGCTGCGGCTCCATTGCTCTGCCGCATCGCTGGATTCCGCTTCCTGATCGCGGCGCGCATCCGAAGTGCGGCGCAAGCCCTGGGGCTTGGCCACGGTTTCGAATTCATCGTCCAGCTTGGCGCGTAGGCGCTCGGCTGAAGCGGGCGGCGATTTCCAGCTCATGCGTTTCCTGCTTGGTATGCATAACGGCAGGCCCGTCCTGGCGCCTGCCGCAACTGTTCGGGCTGCCCCGACGCGATAGGCGGTCCGTTTGCGGCGAACTTGAATTACGCCGCGCCAGGCCCGCCACCAATCCGATTACTCTTCGGAGGTATCTTCCGCGGTGGGCACGAATTCTGCCGCGCGGCTGACGATGCCCTGGTTTTCGCGAACGCGGTTCTCGATTTCGATGGCCAGTTCCTTGTGCTCTTTCAGGTACTCGCGGACATTGTCCTTGCCCTGGCCGATGCGGTTGCCGTTGTAGCTGTACCAGGCACCGGACTTGTCGACCACGTTGGCGGCCACGCCCAGGTCGATGATTTCGCCTTCGCGCGAGATGCCGGCACCATACATGATGTCGAATTCGGCCTGCTTGAACGGCGGCGCGACCTTGTTCTTCACGACCTTGACGCGGGTTTCGTTGCCGACGACCTCGTCGCCCTTCTTGATGGAGCCGATGCGACGGATGTCCAGGCGCACGGAGGCGTAGAACTTGAGCGCGTTGCCGCCGGTGGTGGTTTCGGGGTTGCCGAACATCACGCCGATCTTCATGCGGATCTGGTTGATGAAGATGACCATGCAATTGGTCTTCTTGATGGTGGCGGTGAGCTTGCGCAGCGCCTGGCTCATCAGGCGGGCTTGCAGGCCGGGCAGGGAATCGCCCATTTCGCCTTCGATTTCGGCCTTGGGGACCAGTGCGGCCACCGAGTCGACCACGATCAGGTCGACCGAGCCGGAGCGCACCAGCGCGTCGGTGATTTCCAGCGCCTGTTCACCCGTGTCCGGCTGCGAGATCAGCAGGTCGGCCAGGTTCACGCCCAGCTTGGAGGCGTATTGCACGTCGAGCGCGTGTTCGGCGTCGACGAAGGCGCAGGTGCCGCCCAGCTTTTGCATTTCAGCGACCACCTGCAGCGTCAGCGTGGTCTTGCCCGAGGATTCCGGACCGTAGATTTCGACCACGCGGCCTCGCGGCAGGCCGCCGACGCCCAGCGCGATGTCCAGGCCCAGGGAGCCCGTGGAAACCACCTGGATGTCGTGCGACACCTCGTTGTCGCCGTAGCGCATGATCGAGCCCTTGCCGAACTGCTTTTCGATCTGCGAAAGCGCGGCGGCAAGCGCCTTGGCCTTTTCCGATGCGGCGGCCTTGGTGGTTTTGTCGTCCATGTAGAGTCCTGTCTGTAACGTATCTGGTGTCTAGGGAAGTGCCGCAGGGTTAGGCGGGTGCTTTGAGCAACGGGTCAGATTATGGCATCGGATTATACTGTACATAAAACCAGTGTGCCAGTGTTTTGCACGTATACCCTGAGTGGCAAGCATGGCGCCCTATGCCAGAATGCCAGACGAACCCGGCGTTTTGTCCCCTTTGCGCCGCGGGGCCTTTTCTCACTGTAGCCCATGCGTATCCTGATCGCCGAAGACGACAGCATCCTGGCCGACGGCCTGTCCCGTTCGTTGCGCCACAACGGCTATGCCGTGGATGCGGTGCGCGACGGACTGGCGGCCGACTCGGCGCTGGCGGCCCAGGCATTCGACCTGCTCATCCTCGACCTGGGCCTGCCGCAACTGGCCGGACTGGAAGTGCTGCGCCGCCTGCGCGCCCGCAATTCCGCCCTGCCGGTGCTCATCCTGACGGCTGCCGACAGCATCGAACAGCGCGTCAAGGGCCTGGACCTGGGCGCCGACGACTACATGGCCAAGCCTTTCGCGCTGTCCGAGCTCGAGGCCCGCGTGCGGGCCCTAACCCGGCGCGGCGCGGGCGGCGGCGCCACCATGATCAAGCATGGCCGCCTGCTGTTCGACCAGACCGGCCGCGTCGCCATGGTCGACGACCAGACCCTGGACCTGTCGGCGCGCGAAGTCAGCCTGCTCGAGATCCTCCTGACCCGCAGCGGCCGCATGGTCAGCAAGACCCAGCTGGTCGACCACCTGTGCGAATGGGGCGAAGAGGTCAGCACCAATGCCATCGAGGTCTACGTCCATCGCCTGCGCAAGAAGCTGGAGCCCAGCGGCGTGAAGATCGTGACCGTGCGCGGCCTGGGCTACTGTCTTGAGCGGGACCAGGGTGCGGCGTACCTCGCAAGCTGAAGCGGCGCCGCCGGAAGCGCTGAACCAGGAAGCACTGGATGTCATGCGGGCGGGGGCCAAGGGCCCCAGCTTCGCGCCGCCGCAGCGCTCCCTGCTGGGCGAAATCCTGGACTGGATGCTGGCGCCGCTATTCCTGCTGTGGCCGATGAGCGTGGCCATCACCTATGTGGTGGCGCAGAACATCGCCAACGTGCCCTACGACCGTGCGCTGGCCAATAATCTTCATGTGCTGACGCTGCAGGTACATGCGCAGGACGGCCGGGCCGTGCTGAAGATGACCAACACCGCGCGGGAAGTACTGCACGCGGACGAGACCGATAGCGTGTTCTGGCTGGCGCTGGGCAGCCGCGGCGAATACCTGGGCGGCGACCGCGCCCTGCCCCTGCCTTCCACCGTGGGCCAGCCCCGGCCCGGCGAAGTGCAGTACGAGGACGCGACCTTGCGCGGCTTCGGGGTCCGGCTGGCGTTCACCTGGGTGGACCTGCATCTGCCCGATACCCAGCCGGCGCTGCTGATCGCGGCCGAGACCGTCGAAAAGCGCACCCAGCTGGCCAACGACATCATCAAGGGCGTGATCATTCCGCAGTTCGTGGTGCTGCCTGTCGCCGTGCTGCTGGTGTGGTTCGGGCTGTCGCGCGGGGTGGCACCTTTGAATGCATTGCAGCAGCGCCTGCGGGCCCGCCGGCCCGACGACCTGTCGCCCATCGACGAGCGCGCCGCGCCCACCGAGATCGCGCCCCTGGTGGCCGCGATGAACGACCTGCTCGACCGGCTTTCGTCCAACGTGCAGGCGCAGCGCCGCTTCGTCGCGGACGCCGCGCACCAGCTGAAAACCCCGCTGGCCGGCCTGCGCACCCAGGCCGAACTGGCCCTGCGCGACGCCAGCCCCGAGGAAATGCAGTCCAGCCTGCGCCAGCTCGTGACCGGTTCCGAGCGCGCCACGCGCCTGGTGAACCAGTTGCTGTTGCTGGCCCGGGCCGAAAACCCCAGCGCCATCGGCATGACCCGCACGGACATCAACGCCATCGCCTACGAACAGGCCATGCATTGGGTGCCGCAGGCTCTCTCGCTGAGTACCGACCTGGGCTTCGAAGGCTCGGACCACCCGGTCGAGATCAACGGCAACCCGCTGCTGCTGGCCGAACTGCTCAACAACCTGGTGGACAACGCGCTGCGCTACACGCCGCGCGGCGGCCACATCACGGTGCGCACGCAGATCCTGGGTGCGCATGCGGTGTTGGAGGTAGAGGATTCCGGCCCCGGCATCCCGCCTGAAGAGCGCGAACGGGTGTTCGACCGCTTCTACCGCGTGCTGGGCACCCAGTCCGACGGCAGCGGCCTGGGGCTGGCCATCGTTCGGGAGATCGCCCAGAAGCACCAGGCCAGCGTCGAAATCAGCGATCACCCCACGACGTATTCGAACCTCCCCGGTATGCGGATTCGCGTGATCTTTCCGCTTTACGCCGAGTTGTCAGACCTCTCCGACGTCTCCTAGGACTATCCCTAGCCTCCCAGGGAGCAGTTACTTTCAGTTTCAATTTTAAGACTCAAGTAAGTATCCCGTCAGAACCTCGTCAGCCTCACCCCCCAATGTTGCATATAGCTCAATGTCGGCTCGCCGGCGGCGGGCGCAGCACGGCGGACCACCGCCGGCCATAAAACCGAGGAGACATCATGAGCACAACAACCATGGCAGGCCGCGGTCCATCCGCGGATCCGCGCCCGATGACCAAGGATGAACGCCGCGTCATCTTTGCGTCGTCGCTGGGCACGGTTTTCGAGTGGTACGACTTCTACCTGTACGGCTCGCTAGCCGCCATCATCGCGCAACACTTCTTCTCGGGCGTGAACCCCACCGCGGGCTTCATCTTCGCCCTGCTGGCGTTCGCCGCCGGTTTCGCCGTGCGTCCGTTCGGCGCACTGGTGTTCGGCCGACTGGGCGACCTGGTCGGACGCAAGTACACCTTCCTGGTCACGATCGTGATCATGGGCCTGTCCACGTTCCTCGTGGGCGTGCTGCCCAGCTACGCCAGCATCGGCCTGGCCGCTCCCGCCATCCTGATCGTCCTGCGCCTGCTGCAAGGCCTGGCGCTGGGCGGTGAATACGGCGGCGCGGCGACCTATGTCGCCGAACACGCGCCGCATGGCCGCCGTGGCTTCTACACGTCCTGGATCCAGACCACCGCGACCCTGGGCCTGTTCCTGTCGCTGCTGGTCATCCTCGGCATCCGCACGTTCATGGGCGAAGACGACTTCAAGGCCTGGGGCTGGCGCATTCCGTTCCTGATCTCGGTCGTCCTGCTGGGCATCTCGGTGTGGATCCGGTTGCAGTTGAACGAATCGCCGACCTTCCAGCGCATGAAGGACGAAGGCAAGGGTTCCAAGGCGCCGATCGCCGAATCGTTCGGCCAGTGGAAGAACCTGAAGGTCGTGATCCTGGCGCTGCTGGGCTTGACCGCCGGCCAGGCCGTGGTCTGGTACACGGGCCAGTTCTACGCCCTGTTCTTCCTGACGCAGACGCTGAAGGTCGACGCCAACACCGCCAACATCATGATCGCGATCGCGCTCCTGATCGGCACGCCCTTCTTCGTGATCTTCGGCGCGCTGTCCGACAAGATCGGCCGCAAGCCCATCATCATGGCCGGCTGCCTGATCGCCGCGGCGACGTACTTCCCGATCTTCCAGGGCATCACGCACTTCGCCAACCCGGCGCTGGAAAAGGCCCAGGCTTCGGCGCCGGTCACCGTGATCGCGGACCCGGCCACCTGCTCGTTCCAGTTCAACCCCGTGGGCACCGCCTCGTTCACCAGCTCTTGCGACGTGGTCAAGTCGTTCATGGCCCGCAACTCCGTGAACTACAAGAACGAAGCGGCCCCGGCCGGCTCGGTCGCCAAGGTCAAGATCGGCAACGACGAGTTCGCCTCGTTCGACGGCAAGGCCCTGGCGCCCGCCGACTTCAAGGCCAAGGCCGCCGAACTGGACAAGTCGCTCACCACCGCCATCCGCAGCCACGGCTACCCCGCCAAGGCTGATCCGGCCCAGAGCAACAACGTCATGGTCGTGGTGCTGCTGACCATCCTGGTGATCTACGTGACCATGGTCTACGGCCCGATCGCCGCCATGCTGGTGGAAATGTTCCCGACGCGCATCCGCTACACGTCGATGAGCTTGCCTTACCACATCGGCAACGGCTGGTTCGGCGGCTTCCTGCCCCCGGTCGCCTTCGCCGTGGTTGCCGCCACCGGCAACATCTACGACGGCTTGTGGTATCCGATCATCATTGCAGTCATGACCCTGGTCATCGGCACGCTGTTCGTGCGCGAATCCAAGGACAACGACATCAACGCTTAAAAGGCCATCCCCCGCCGGACGGGACTGCTGCGCCCGCCCGGCCTTTCAAAAGCTCCTTATGGAGCTTTTTTTTTGCGCGCGCATTGGGGGCTATGGATAGCTCATCGTGAACGTCGCCCGGCCATTGGCCGATCCACCCTTGACCGTGGCCCCGGTTTGCACGTAGCTCGCCGACAGCGGGATCAGGAACGTGCCATTGGCGGCCGCCC
The DNA here is from genome assembly GCF_902859965.1 of Achromobacter aegrifaciens. NCBI lineage: Bacteria > Pseudomonadati > Pseudomonadota > Betaproteobacteria > Burkholderiales > Alcaligenaceae > Achromobacter > Achromobacter aegrifaciens. The sequence continues at coordinate 1,034,013 of NZ_CADIKO010000003.1, read as the reverse complement.
CCGCGTACCAACGATTGGGGTTGTCCTGCGCAGCCGAGTCGGGGCCATAGCTGATAAGCGTCGTCCCGCTCTTGACCTGAATGCCTAAACCCTGCGCCGTTGACCCCGAGGTCAGCGACAGCACGGCCGTGCGGTTGGAAGGCGCAGTCTGGTCGGTCAAGGTCAGATGGATGTCGGTGGTGCGGCCGGCGTCGCCACCCGAGCACTGCAATGCGATGTTGAAGCTCTCGGACTTCGAAGTGCTTCCCACCCCAGAGAACTTGCTGGCTGGAATGGTGCCGAGCGGGACGGGAATGGACGGCGTGGCGACTTTGCAGGTAGGGATCACCGGCTTGACGGTGACACTGCCCCGCCAACTGTAGCGCAAGTACTGTTCAGCGCCGACCTTCCATTCCGCGAATATCCCGCTCAACGTTCCGCCGGTTGTGATCGGCCCGGTCTTCACCAGTTCGACCAGAAGGCTGTGAGTACCCATCGTGCCCGACCATGAGTCGGTGCACGAAGACGGCCACCAGACTTTGGTGCAAGATCCCGAGCTTGTGAACTTCAGCCTGTAGCCGATCCCCGAAATCCCAGAATCGTAGAGATTGTTTCCCTGGTAGGTCTTCGAACCCACGAAATCAATCCTGAACGTACCGGAACTGCAGCCACCGCTACCGCCACTGGATGCATTGACAGAACCGCTCCAAAGCGTGGCGCCGACAGTAAGCGCAGGGTCGAAGGCAATAGAAGCGGGACCTTGAAGCGTGAACGCGTACGGATTCGTACAAATTGCCGCCGAGCTGTCGTTTGCAAACAAGTGCGACAGGACAATTGCGCCAGCCGCAGCCAGGAGCCGGACTGCTTTCTTCATGTTTCACCTCGCATCACGCATCACCTCGCCGAAAAGTACGAGTTCTGAGTACCGAAGACCGGCATCGACAAACCTCGATAGCGAGAGAAAAGTGTATTTTTTCGACCCGAGGCGGAAAATCAGCCCAGTCCCAGACCAAGGTCGCCGACGATAGGCCCTGTCCGAATTCGCCTATGTCGCTCCATCGCAATTGAGTCCGCACTTTCAGGACCATGTCAGACCCGCGCCATTAGACTGGGCGCTCAGATTACGGCCTTGCGCCAGATTGACCGACGATTGATCCCCCTGTCGGACGATTGCAGGGCCAGTGTTCTGACACCGATACCGCGTTCCCCGCGAGCCTTTTATGACGCGGTATTGCGTGCTCCCGTACCGGCCCGGCCCTCAATGAGCCGGGCCGCTTTTTTTTGCCTGCGCGCGCAAAAATGGCGACCCTGCGGTCGCCATCGGCGGATCTTGCAGACAGCCCGCAGTCAGCGGCGCATGCCGACGCCGATCGCCACCACGCCGGCCACGATGGCCGCAATGCCGGCCCAGGCCGGAATCGCCACCGACTTCTCGGTCTCGGCGGTGGCCTTCACCGAACCGATCTGCAGCACGGTCTCCTCGGACTTGTAGTTGAAGCCCTTGTAGGCCAGGGCGGCGATACCCAGGACGATCAGAATGGCGCCGATGATCTTCATTTTTTATCTCCAGTTCGACTTGCTGCGCGGACAGTAGCGCATCGGCCCGCCGCTGTCAGTGACAGAAGGTGTCGCGTCACGCTGCGGTATTGCCGCACTTCGGCAAAGCGGCCGGGTCGTATAGAATCAACCCTTTTGGCCGACGCTCATGTGGTTCAAGAATCTCAAGATTTATCGCCTCTCCTCGCCGTGGACGCTGGTCGGCGACCAGCTTGAAGAAACGCTCGCGCGGCATGCCTACCAAAGCGGCAACAACCTCGAAATGCAAAGCCTGGGCTGGGTTCCTCCGCGCGAGAACGGCGGCCTGGCGCATGTGGTCAACGGCCAGATCCTGCTGAGCCTGCGCGCCGAAAAGAAGCTGCTGCCTGGCACCGTGGTGAACCAGGTCGCCAAGGCCCGCGCCCAGGAAATCGAAGAGCAGCAAGGCTACAAGCCGGGCCGCAAGCAAATGAAGGAAATCAAGGAACGCGTCACCGACGAGCTCCTGCCGCGCGCCTTCAGCGTGTACCGCGACACGCGCGTCTGGATCGATCCGCAGAACCATTGGCTGGTGATCGACGCGGCCGCCTCGGCCAAGGCCGACGAAGTCATCGGCCTCCTGGCCAAGTGCGTGGATCCGTTCCCGCTCGAAAACCTGTACGTGGCGCAGTCGCCGGCTTCGGCCATGACCGGCTGGCTGGCCGAGGACGAGGCTCCGGCCAACTTCTCGATCGACCAGGACACCGAGCTGCGTTCGTCGGGCGAAAGCGGCGCAGCGATCCGCTACGTCAAGCATTCGATCGACGCCGATGACGTGCGCCGCCATATCCAGTCGGGCAAGCAGTGCACCCGCCTGGCCATGACCTGGGCCGACCGCATTTCGTTCGTGCTGACCGAAGGCCTGGACGTCAAGCGCGTCGCGCCCCTGGACGTGCTGAAGGAAGGCAACGAAGGCGTGGCCGCCAACGACGACGAGAAGTTCGATTCCGACATGATGCTGATGACGGGCGAATTGGCCAAGATGATGGCCGAACTGGTCGACGCGCTCGGCGGCGAAAAGAAGGTGTAAGCCGCGGGCGCCATGGCGCCAGGCAAACCGCGGGCCGCCCCTGACCGGGCGGCCTTTTTCATGCGCGCGCCGGGCCTCAGGCCGCCACGGCGCGGTCGCGGCCGGCCTGCTTGGCCTGGTAGAGCGCCTGGTCGGCGCGGTCGATCAGATAGGCATAGTCCGGGTGGCCGTCGAAGGTCGCCACGCCGATGCTGGCCGTGATATGCAGCGGCCCCGCCTCGGGGATGTTGAACACATGGCGGCGGATCTCCGCGCCCAGCTTCTCGGCCGTCGCCAGCGCGGCCTCCTGCTGCGCATCCACCAGCACCACGAGGAATTCCTCGCCGCCGTAGCGGAACACGAAATCGCTGGAGCGGCACGATTGGTGCAGCACTTCCGCAAACTGGCGCAACACCTGGTCGCCGCCCGAATGGCCGTGCTGGTCGTTGATGGCCTTGAAATGGTCGATGTCCAGCAACAGGACGGAGAATGCGCTGCGCTGGCGCCGCGCGATCGAGATTTCGCGCCCGACCACCGAGGGCAGGAAGCGCCGGTTCAGCACATTGGTCAGGGGATCGCTGCCGCTCTCGATTTCGGCCACCATGTCGAACAGGCCGTTGAGCAGATGCTTGATGCGCGCCACCAGCTCCTGCAATTCGCGCACGTGGTCCGGCATCGAGGCGGCGAGCCCCTGTTCTTCGCCCCGCATCAATTGCGGCAGCACTACCGAGTCCAACTGCGCGACGGCGTCCGTGATCTGCTGCAGGCCCGGAGCGCTTTCGAACATCGCCCCGCCCTTGTGCTGCAGCCACAGCCCGAATTCCGAGGCCGCCAGCCGCGGCAGGCTTTGCCCTGGCGCACGGTAATGCAAGCCGATCAGCACCGCCTGGCTCCATTCCAGCAAGGCGGCGCGCTGGCGTTCGCGTTCCGTGGAAATGTTCTGGCCCAGGGCGAAAAGGCGATAGGCCTCGTCGTTGCGGGCGCCGCGGCTGATGTCGCGCATGAAGGCGCGGCTCATCTGCTCGACCGCCAGGTCGAACAGATTGCACACGTACTGGGTGGCGACCGATGCGGCCATGCCGTCCAGGTCGCTGGCGCGCAGGCGCAGCGCGATCTCGTTCTTCAGGATGCGGGCGCCCGCCATCACCAGATGGATCGGAATGTGGACGCGGGCGTGCACCTCGCCCACTTTTTTCTGCGTAGCCATCAGGACGGCGATGTCGCCCTGGTCGCGCACGCACAGCAGCCCCTTGAGCCAGCGGGTCATGCCCGCGTGCAAACGGCTGGATACGATGTCGTGGGACAGGCGGGGGCCGGCTTCGGCGTCGGCCAGCAGCGTGGAATAAAAGGCGTCGACCAGGGCGGACAGGCTGTCGCCCACCACTGCGGCGACCTGCCCGCGCGTATAGGCGTCAACCGACTGGTAGACCGCTATCCAGGCCTGCTCGTCGGATGCGCTCAGGTAGCACGCCTGGCCGGATGCGCCGGCGTGCCGATCGGAAGATGGCACGACGCCAACACTGCTAGTAGACATAGATAATCCGTCCGTAGGCCCTACGGCGTGTCCGGAAACGACACGCGACAGAAAAAGCCAGCGCGGATTATGCTTGAAAACCCCGGCTCCAGGCCGCGTAGCGGCTGGAGTCCAAGGGGTATTCGACCCGGCGCCGCGCGCTTATTCGAGTCCGTGGAAAGCGGAATCGTCCGGACCCACGTGCGACGGATGCTGCCAGGTCACGTCGCGCAAGGAGTGCTGCACCAGGCCCTCCACGCCCAGCAGAACTGCGAAGATCGCCATGCGGATGGGAATGCCGTTGTCGGTCTGGCGGAAGATGGCCAGGCGCGGATCGTGGTTCAGGTCCACGCTCAGGTCGTTGGCGCCGGGACGGCTGTCGCGCGGCAGCGGGTGCATCACGATGGTATCGGGGCCGCAGTAGGCGTCGATGATGGCGCGGCTGATCTGGAAATCCGGCGTGTAGCCTTCGTTTTCTTCGTTGGCGAAGCGCTCTTTCTGCACGCGCGTCGCGTAGATCACGTCGGCGCCGGCCAGGCCTTCGGCCAGCGTGCTCTTCTGCTCGATGATGTTGCCGTTGCGGCTGGCCTGCTCGATGATGTAGGCCGGCATTTCCAGGCCCTTGGGCGACACCAGCGAGAACTTCACGTTCTTGTACAGCGCCATCAGCTTGATGAGCGAGTGCACGGTGCGGCCGTACTTCAGGTCGCCGACCATGGCGATGTGCGCGCCGTCCAGCAGTTTGCCCAGGCGCGAGAACTCGGTCAGGATCGTGTACAGGTCCAGCAGGGCCTGGCTAGGGTGTTCCCCCGGGCCGTCGCCGCCGTTGACCACGGGGATGTTGGTGGCGCGCGCGAATTCCGCGACGGAACCCTGGTCCGGATGGCGGATGACCATGGCGTCGACGTAGCCGCTCATGACGCGGCTGGTGTCGTAGATCGACTCGCCCTTGGCCATGGACGAGAACGTGAAGCCGGTGGTGTCGCAGACCGAGCCGCCCAGGCGGCAGAATGCCGAACCGAAGCTCACGCGGGTACGGGTGCTGGCCTCGAAGAACAGGTTGCCCAGCACCGCGCCTTCCAGCACGCGCGACACTTTCTGACGGCGGGCGATGGGCTGCATCATGTCGGCCACGCGGAACAGGTCCTCGACCGATTCACGGGTGAACTGGTCCACCGACAGCAGCTGGTGCTTGCCTTCCACGGCGATGCGGTCACGCAGCGGACCTTCTTGTACGCTTTGCGTATATTTTTCCAGCAAAACACCGTTCTGGACGATTTCGCTCACGAAGCGCTGCACCACTTCCGGCATGGCGCGGAATTCCTGCGAGCCCTCGGGCAGCAACCAGGTATCAAGCGCCCGGCGTTTGACGCCGATGCGGGTCGCGAACACGTCGCGGGTGAGATTCAGGCGCCGCATGGCGTCGCGCAGGAAGGCTTGCTGGGAAATGGTCATGACGGGCCCCGAACAGGAGATTTATATACGCACTGCGCATATTATTCTCAACACAAATTCAAGTCCAACACTTTTGCGCACACGGGTTTACCCGCAACTACCGCCTCGCATAGGCGGTCGTCGTCTGAGGCGCATCCGTGACCGCCTGTCCAGCCGCCAGCCAGCAGGCGGCGCAGAAGGCAAGCGCACTGATCAGATAACAAACCATGGCCAGAAGCTGCGCGGGCCAGTGGGCACGCGTCAGATGTCCGGTGTAGCCCTGGCGCAACAGGCTGACCTGCGCCAGGTAGGCAAACAGAATTCCCAGGCAGGCGGCCAGCAGGCCGCCCAGCAGCAGCGCCAGCGGCAGTTGCAGATCCGGCGCGGCGATATCGCCGCCGACCACGCCCAGCGAAAACCCCGTCAGGACCAGCGCCGCGCCCCCATTGAGCCAGCCCAGGAAGCGGAACGCCCCCGCCAGCAGCGAGAACGACAGGCCGCTAGCACGGATCTGCTGGGCGCGGGCATCCATGGATCAGCCTTCGCCGCCCTTGCGGCAGACCGGCGTTGCGCTCTGGATGGAGGCGCGGGCAGCGGCGATTTCAGCAGCGTCCCAACGCCCTTCGCCCAAGACCGTGATGGTTACCTTGGCGGTGGAGGGGCTGGCGCTTTCGGCGGCAATCAGTTCCAGCACCTTGGCGGGTTCCGTCACCTTATAGAGCTGCACTTCGTCCGGCGCACCCTTTTCGCCCTTCACGTGGCGCCAGGCATAGGCGACGTTATAGGCGTGCTGCACTTGCACGTGGCAGGTGCGCACGTACTCGCCGGCCCGGCGGAAAGCCGCTTCGTAGTTGGTATTGACGGTGAAGGTCTCCGTGACGACGGCATCGGATTCGTAGACCCCTTTGCTCGCGCAGCCGGCCAACAAGGCCGCAAACGCCATTCCCAACCACAAAGACTTGCGCATGACACTTCCCACGATCGAATTCAACTCCGCGAATTATGCCAGGGGGAAAGCCCTCGCACCGCCTCCCGCTTGCAGCCCCTTTCTACGTAGCGCGCCAACAAAAAAGCCGCGAGAGGGATGCCAAGGCATGTCTCGCGGCTTCCAGGCCGGATTGCGGCGCAGGGCGCGGGCCTACTTGGTGGCGGCGCCCTCTATCTTCTCGCCGCCCCGCTGGATGTCCTTGCCTGCCCCCGCTACGGTGTTGCAACCGGCCGAGAGCGCGGCGATCGAAAGCAACATGACGAGAAAGACTTTGTTCTTCATAGACATCTCCTGTCTGGGCTTGGAAAGTGAAGCCAGCATACCCCAAAGACCCTCATTTGCGCATCGACCGGATCGGCTCGCGGCGGCTCCCCTATGGGAGGCTGAGCCGGGATCAAACGCCGTTGGAAAGGCTTGCGTTCGCCTGTCGCGCATTTAGCGCCAATCGATTAGGATGCGGACATGACCAAGAAACACACATCGCAAAGCGCCGGCTCGGCCCACCAGGGCTGGGGCTGGGAACAGCCGCAGTGCCGCGGGCAGGCGGCTTTGGCGCTCTTCATCGACGATCTCCATCGCATTTTGCAGGCGCATGCCGCTGGCAAGCTGGCTGAAAGCAGCACGCTCGCCGACGCGCAGCAGAACGTGAACGAATTGCTGGCCCGCTACAACGAAATTGGCGCCGCACCGGATATTTTCCTCGGCCAATCGGTCGAACTCAAAGAGGGCGTCGACCGCGATGGGGTGTCCCATACGGTACCGATTTTTTCGGCACGCCTGAAAAAGTCATTGGTATCGATGCTGGGCCAAGGCCCGGCCTGAAACGCCGCCCGGCTTGCCTGCAGGCTCAGGGCCATAACCAGAACAGTCACCACAGGAGACCGCACAATGAAGAATACCGACAACGTCGTAGAGTTCCTGCGCCTGCTGTCGCTGGATGTCTCCCTGGGAGCCGCCGCCCAGCATGCGGCCAGCCAGGCAGACGCGCCGCTGGCCCTGGCCCGCCTGGCCACCGCTCACGGCTTGCCTTGCAACGCATCGGACTGGTCGGCCTTTGCCCGCAGCTGCCTGGACAGCTCCGACCTGACCGAACAGACCGCAGTCCCCGAAGAAGCCACCATCTGGCAACTGGTGCAGGATCCCGCGCACGGCACGGACATTCCGGCCAGCGCGATTACCCGCGTCATCGGCATCGTCACGCAACCGGAAGGGGGCGAACCCGTCGTGGGCCACGTCGTCGGCGATCTGGCGCCGCGCGCGCCGCTGGGCCTGGCGCCCTATTCCTCGGGCTCCTGAGCTCATGCGGCTTCAGGCATCCGCCTGGCCGCGCCCACCCGATCGCAAGAATTCAATCGCTCCGGCCGCGGCGGCCACGCCGCTCGCCATGCAGGCCGTCAGCAGATAGCCGCCTGTCGGCGCCTCCCAATCCAGCATTTCCCCTGCGCAGAACACGCCTGGGATTTCGCGCAGCATCAGGCCGGAATCCAGCGCGGCGAACGACACGCCGCCTGCGGTGCTGATCGCTTCGTCGATAGGCCGCGCACGCAGCAGACGCAGCGGCAAGGCCTTGATGCGCAGGCCCAGCAGCTCGGGGTCGCGGAAATCTTCCGCCGAGGCGCATTCGCGCAGCAACCCCGCCTTGACCCCGGTCAGCCCCAACCGGCTTTGCAGATGGCTGGACATTGACCGCGAGCCGCGCGGGTGCGTCACGGCAGCCATCACTTTCTCCTGCGACCAGTCCGGAGCCAGATCCAGCATGGCGACGGCATGGCCTTGGGCATCGATACGGTCGCGCAGCGGCGCGGACAGGGCATACACCAGGCTGCCTTCTATGCCGGTTTCCGACACGACGAACTCTCCCTGACGGGCGGGAGCCACGCCGGCTGCGGTTTCGCAGGCCATGGCCACGGATTTCACGGGCTGTCCCGCATAGCGTTCGCGAAAATGATCCGACCACGCCACGTCGAATCCGCAATTGGCCGGCCGTAGCGGCGCGACCGTAACGCCGTGCGCTTGCAGGCCGTCGACCCAGGCGCCATCCGATCCCAATTTGGCCCAGCTGCCTCCGCCCAGCGCCAGCACCACGGCGTCAGCCGCGTAGCACTGCTCGCCCTCGGGCGTATCAAAGCGCAGCGCGCCCGGGCCAGGCCGGGAACCCGCCGGCCATCCCAGCCAGCGGTGCCGCATGTGCAGGCGCACGCCGCCGGCGCGCAGCCTGGCCAGCCAGGCCCGTAACAGGGGCGCCGCCTTCATCTCCTGGGGAAAAACCCGGCCGGACGAACCCACGAAGGTCTGGATGCCCAGTCCGTGGGTCCATTCCCGCAATCCGTCCGCGTCGAGCGCCTGCAGCCAAGGCGCGACATGGGACGCGCGGTCGCCGTAACGCGCCAGGAACGGCTCGGCCGGCTCGCTGTGGGTCAGATTCAGGCCGCCCCGCCCCGCCATCAGGAACTTGCGGCCGACCGATGGCATCGCATCGAACACATCCACCTGCACGCCTTGCGCGCTCAGGCGCTCGGCGGCCATCAGACCGGCGGGACCGCCGCCGATGACGGCGACGCGCGCGACAGCTGGACTCATGGCGTCGGCGCCTTCAGGCCGCAGGAATGGATACGCGTAGCACTAAGCATGGGGAACGGACCGGGAGGGAATGGCAAAACAGGGGCGGGCACGCCAGGGAGGGAAAAGATTGTCGCATAGCCGGACCGTCGTGCAGGAGGGAAGCAATAAACGCCCCAGTGGGGCGTTTATTGACCGGCGTTACCAAGTCATTGTTCTGGCAGGGAAAACCCGAAATGCGCAGAGGCTATCCCAAGGCTTGTCCACAGTTGCTGTGGGTAATTCAACCTGGGCTCGCGGCCAGGATTCAGGCGTGGGCGGCCGACTGCATCGGGCCGGACCAGGGTTCGGCGTCGATCTGGAAACGCAGTTCCTGGTATTCGCCATCCACCGAGACGGACGGCAACAGGCCCGCACCCAGCGCCTGGCCCAGCGCACGGCGGCAAAGGGTTTCAGGATCGTCGGGCAAGGACTGGAACACCCCGTCCGGTATGCGCAGGCGCAGCATCGCCTGGGGATCGCCACGTTCGGCGGGCCTGCCGATATGGATATGGGCGGGATAGCCGTGGGGGCACCAGATGCCCACGTGGTACTTGCCGTCAGCGCCCGTATCGGCGACATAGCCGGGATGATCGTATTTTGCTGTTCCCATGGACCCTCCTCGAGTGCGGCAACCTAGCGCGCGTGACCCATGGTAGCGCAGGGCTGCGGGCCTGTGCGGCCGTGAACACCAGGGAAAGTCCGGACTGGAACAAAGGTTTGACGCAGAGCAAGCGGCGCGGGAAATCCTGCCGCAAGACGAAAAAAAGCCGCGATGAATATCGCGGCTTTCTTCTGCTTGAAACTGGTTGCGGGGGCAGGATTTGAACCTACGACCTTCGGGTTATGAGCCCGACGAGCTGCCAGACTGCTCCACCCCGCGTCTGATGTGTGAATCATACATCATTTTGAAATCTTGTGCAGCGCACCGAGGGAATTTTTTCGGTTTTTGGCTAAATCCAGCCGAAAAAATGCGGCCGCCGCCTGAAAAAAGCGCTGCGCATAGCCCGGTACGTCCAGGCATATCACCTCGGCCTGGCCGATGGCCGTGACCTGCGCCACGCCGCCGTAGCCCAGGCCATGCCCCTCACCCGCATTAATGCGCACCGATACCGGGCGAGGCAGTCCGCCCGCGGCTTCCGGGCCATTCACGGGTTCCTCGATCCGCACGCTGCCGCTGACGCACACCAGCGTGGCGCCGGCGCGCAGGACCAGTTTCCGGCTGGCGCCGGCGGCAAGTTCCAGCCGGCGGGCCTGGGCATCTGGGGTGTAAGTCGCAATCATCGTCGTCTCCTGTGGGACAACTACAGACTACGCGCGCCCTGCTATGCGCAACAGTCACACCCCCGAGGTTTCTGTACCGATGCAGATCCTCGATTTCCGCGCTGTTATGGTGTACTTTGCTTGAATCTGTGCCTAGTCTCACACCAACCTCGGGGAGCATGATCGGCGCATGGATCCGCAACCGCTCTATCTACGCCTGGCCAACCATTACCGGCGCGCCATCCAGACCGGCGTGCTGGCGCCCGCCCAGCGCATGCCCTCGGTCCGCACGCTGGTGCGCACCCACCACGTCAGCCTGTCCACGGCCTTGCAGGCCTGCCGCCAGCTGGAAGACGACGGCCTGATCGAAGCGCGGCCCCGCTCGGGCTACTTCGTGCTCAAGCCCCGCCGCAACACCATCCCGCCCGTGGACGAGCCGGACATCCGCCAGGCACTGGGCGCGGCGCAATACGTGGGCATCCACGATCGGGTCTCGGACTTCGTGGCCAAGTGCGAAGCGCATCCGGTCAGCGCCAACTTCGCCCTGGCCGCGGCAGTGCCCGAAGCCTATCCGCTGGAAGAACTTAAGCAGGCCATGATCCGCGCTCTGCGCCAGTCGCCGCAGGTGCTGGTCAGCCCGGTTCCGCCGCAGGGGCATCCGGACCTGCGCACCGTGCTCGCCCGCCGCGCACTGGCAAACGGCATCAACGCCACGCCGGACGACGTCATCGTCACGCATGGCTGCATAGAAGCGCTGAACCTGGCGCTGCGCGCGGTGGCGCGGCCCGGCGACACGATTGCGGTCGAATCGCCCGCCTACTTCGGCCTGCTGCAGATCCTGGAAAGCCTGGGCATGCGGGCGCTGGAGATTCCCACCAGCCCGCAGCACGGCCTGTCGATCGAAGCGCTGGACCTGGCGTTCCAGACCCACGGCAACATCCGCGCCGTGGTGGTGGTGCCCAATTTCCAGAACCCGCTGGGCTGCGTCATGCCCGACGCGGAAAAGGCGCGGCTGGTTGCGCTGTGCGAACGCCAGCAGGTGCCCCTGATCGAAGACGACACCTACGGCGCGCTGACGGACGACGACACGCCGCTGGCCGCCGCCAAGTCCTGGGACGCGACCGGCAACGTCATCTATTGTTCGTCCATGCACAAGACGCTGGCGCCAGGCATGCGCCTGGGCTGGCTGCTGGGCGGCCGCTGGAAGGCCCGCATCGCCATGCTGAAGTTCGCCCAGAGCCGGCCCAACGAACCATTGGCGCAAATTGCCGTGGCCGAGTTCATGGGCTCGCGCGCCTACGACCGCCATCTGTCGCGCCTGCGCCGGCACCTGAAGATGCAGCGCGACCAGACGGCCGAGACCATCGCTGCGCACTTCCCTTCCGGCACCCGCCTGAGCGTGCCGCAGGGCGGCATGCTGCTTTGGGTGGAGATGCCCGACGGACGCTCGGGCATGGACGTGTTCGAAGCCGCGCTCCGGCAAGGCATACGGGTCGCGCCGGGCGCCATGTTCTCCAATGGCACACGCTACAACCATTTCCTGCGCATCAGCTGCGGACAACGCACCACGCCCGAGATCACCGCTGCGCTGCAAACGCTCGCGCGCATCGTGGGCGAGCGGCCCAGATGAATCCCGCCCTGCACCAGTTCATCGTCGACTACGGCCTGTGGGCGGTGCTGGCCGGCACGCTGCTCGAAGGCGAAAGCGTGGTCGTTTTCGCCGGCTTCCTCGCACACCAGCACCTGCTGCACCTGCCCTATGTGGTGCTGTGCGCGTTCGCCGGTTCATTCCTTGCGGACCAGGCCCTGTTCCTGCTGGGCCGCCGCTATCGCGATCATCGCTATGTCCGGCGCATCCGCGAGAAGCCCGCTTTCGAAAAGGCCTTGGCCGCGGTGGACCGCTATCCGCACGGCTTCATCCTGAGCCTGCGTTTCCTGTACGGCCTGCGCACGGTGGGGCCAGTGGCGCTGGGCGTGTCGAATGTGCCGCCGCTGCGCTTCCTGGTGCTCAACGCCATCGCCGCCGCCATCTGGGCGGTGTGCTTCAGCACCCTGGGCTATCTGTTCGGCCAGACGATCGAATCCATGCTGGGACGCCTGCACGGCGTCGAGACCAAGCTGGCCGTGGCCATCGCGATCGGCGTGCTCATCTGGCTGGCTTATCACCTGCTGGGCAGGCGCCGCAAATAACTGCGCTCAGACCACCAGCTTGCCGCTGGCGCGCAGCACATAACGGCGCCGCGCGTTGCGGTACCAGCGGCCCACCAGGGGCAAGCGCGCCAGGCGGCGCAGGATGGGGTGGCGCTGGTCGAAGTCGTGCCAGGCCTTGAAGCCATGCCCCATGCGCTCCCAGCTCTGGCGCGCCTCGGGGGAAAGTTTGCCGGGGTCGAACGCCGCCAGCTTTGCTGCTTCCGAGACGCGCATCGCGATCGATCCGCCCCGGCATTCCAATGAATACTGATTCCGCATGGGGCCGCATATTACCCGGCTTGCGTGACCTGCGGCAGCGTGCAGCAAGCGCTGCCGCAGCGAGCAAATGGAGCCAGCTTTGACCGCCCCATGCAAGCCTTTGTAATTAAAGGAAAATGAACATCTATGCCCGCACTATCCCAAGGCTTGTCCACAGAAGTTGTGGGTAACTCCCGCAAGCCTGGACCCGCAAGCCAGCCTATTTCAAGGCGCCCAGAATCATGTCGCGCACGCTCTCGAAACCGGCCACGTACTGCGGATTCTCGGAGCGGGCCAGCAGGCTGGAATAGTTCTGTTCGAGCTGGGCTTCGATGGCCTCGCGCAGGCCGGGAGAAGCCTTGGCCAGATGCAGCATCGACAGCACGGTCGAATTCAGCGCATCGATGCGGCCGCCTTGATGCGAAATGGTATGCACGATGACGGCGATTTGTTCCTGGATGTCCATGTGTAAGCCTCCTGGCATTGAAGTCGGCGCAAATCCTAGCACGGCGCCACGCCGGCCCATGCTAGGCAAGCCCTGCGCGCCGCGCTAGCATGAAGCGTAGCCGCAGAGGCACGGCGGCGCACGTCACCGGCTCCGTCTCCAGGGCTGCGCGCCCGCGAGCATCCGGTGCAACCGGAGGCCTCCGATGAAGACGATCCAGAACTACGTTGCGCCGGACGCCCAGTCCATGCGGCGCCTGCAGGACCGGCTGGGATACAGCGACGCGCGCATGGCGGAGCTGGCCGGACTCGACGCAGCCATTCCCTGGCACAGTTTCATCGGCGGCCCCGAACCGCGCTCGCTGGGCCGCCAGCGCCTGTTCTACGTGGCGGCCCGCCTCACCTTGGACGAAGCGCAATGGCAGCGCGTGCTGGCCGCCATGCATGACCTGGGCGCGCGTTTCGATTATCAGGACACCCGGCATCCCGACGCCCTGCCCGCGCCGGAACCCGTCGCCGACGAAGAGCGCAAGTTCGGCATGTTGCTGGTCAGCCGTAACGGCTCCTTCCACGAAATGGAGCAGTTGCGCGAATTCGCGCATTTCGCGCACGAGGCCGATGTCAGCCGCTATGTGCATTCGGCCTTCTACGATAGCGACATCGATCTGTGCCGCTTCAGCTTCGCCGACCACGACGGCCTGGACGATGCCAGCCGCGATCGCATCTTCGATGCTGCGCGCAAGACCATCACGCGCTTCGAGTTCGACGGGCGCATCTATCAAGGCGGCATTCCACCCGAATCCGATGGCTAGCGCCTGGCGCCATGCTGGCGTGCGAGGGCCGGCTGCGCATTGACGCGGGCAGGCCCGGGCCTGTACCGTCGGCACTCGCGCCCTCTCGCTCCATGCCGCCCATTTCCGTATGAACGAACGACTCGACGCCATCGACCGGCAACTGCTCAGCCTGCTGCAAGCCAATGCGCGCGAACCCGCGGCCATCCTGGCGCGCAAGCTCGGCCTGGCCCGTACCACGGTGGTGGCGCGCATTGCGCGGCTCGAACGCGAGCACATCGTGGCGGGCTATGGCGTGCGCCTGGGGCGCTTGCTGGAAGAAGCGGCGGTGCGCGCCTATTGCTTCATCAGCGTACTGCCCAAGACTCCCGCCGCGGTAATACGCGAACTGGAGAAGATGCCCGAAGTCGAGGAGGTCTCCTCGGTCAGCGGCCCCTACGATTACCTCATCTTCCTGCGCTGCGAAACCCACGAACAGCTGGACGAACTGCTGGACCGCATCGGCCTGATCGACGGGGTCAAGCAGACCCAGACTTCCATCGTCCTGAGCCGCAAGCTCGATCGCCGCAGCGCCGTGGCCGCACCATGAAATGATGGTGTAATTGAGGTAATCGCCATTCCAGGACGCCTCATGTTTGCACGCCTTGCCCCCGCCGCCGTATTGCTTGCCCTGCTGACCGCCTGTTCCAGCATGAGCGAGGTCACGCCCGCCGGCAAGGACACCTACAGCGTCACCCACAGCTCCGGCTCGCAGATGATGACCTGGGTGGAAATCAAGAACCAGGCCCTGCTGCGGGCCGAACAGTATTGCCAGTCGATCGACCGCAAGCTGGTCAAGCCCAAGATCACCTCCAACCACGCGACCGGCCTGGGCCCCAAGCGCGCCACCGTGACCTTCGAATGCGGCGTCATCGAGCCGCCCAAGAATTCCTCGAAGTAAGGCGGCGGCCCACCCAGATCCGCAACACAACCTCAGTCCCCGCATCGTGAACACCTCCCTGCCCGTAGGCATCACCATGGGCGATGCCGCCGGCATCGGTCCCGAAATCGTCGTCAAGGCCTACGCGCAAGGCCTGAACGCGCCTTGCGTGGTGTATGGCGATGCGGGCGCGCTGCGCCGCGCCGCCGCCCAGCTGGGCGCAAGGCTGGAGATCGTCGAGGTCGCCGACGTCGGCCAGGCAGCGCCGGGCGCGGACCACATCAACGTCATCGCCTGCAGCCCCGCCCTGCCCGCCGACCTGCCCCTGGGGCAGATCAGCGCGGCCGCGGGACGCGGCGCCTACGATTATGTCTGCGCCGCCATCGACGACGCGCAGGCCGGCCGCATCCGCGCCATCGTCACCGCGCCGCTGAACAAGAAATCCATGCATGCCGCCGGCATCGACTATCCCGGCCACACCGAGATCCTCGCGGAACGCTCGGATACGCAAGACTTCGCGATGATGCTGGCCAACGACGAGTTGCGCGTGCTGCTGGTGACCATACACGTGGCGCTGGCCGACGTGATCCCGCGCATCACGCCGCAGGCGGAACTGACTGCCATGCGGCTGGCCGACCAGGCCTGCCGCCAGATGGGCATCGCCCAGCCGCGCGTCGCGGTCGCGGGCCTGAATCCGCACGCGGGCGAAGGCGGCAAGTTCGGCCGCGAAGACATCGACATCATCGAGCCCGCAATCGCCGCTGCCCGCGCGCAAGGCATAGACGCGAGCGGGCCCTGGCCCGGCGACACGATCTTCATGCGCGCCCGGCGCGGCGAGTTCGATATCGTGGTGGCGCAATACCACGACCAGGGACTCATTCCGGTCAAGTACCTGGGCCTGGACCACGGCGTGAACGTGACGGTAGGCCTGCCTTTCGTGCGCACCAGCGTGGACCACGGCACTGCCTTCGACATCGCGGGCAAGGGCCTGGCCGACCATGCCTCGCTGGTCGCGGCGTTCGACCTGGCGCTGGCCATGACGCCCTGAGCGCCGCGCTGCGGCGCTGCCACGACCTGCAGCGCTGACAACTGGCTGTCAGGAAGCAAGACGTCCCGGGGACTACAATACTGCCCGTTTACGGCGCCCGCGGCGCTTTCCGTCCGCCCTCCCCCTTCCATCCCTCATGTCACGCCTTGCCCGCCTTCTTCCCGATCGCTTCACCCTCTACCTGATCTGCACCGTCATCATCGCCAGCATCGTGCCCGCTCATGGGCAAGGCGTGGTGGTGTTCGGCTGGATCACCAACATCGCGGTCGGCCTGCTGTTCTTCCTGCACGGCGCGCGCCTGTCGCGCGAGGCCATCATCGCCGGCCTGACGCACTGGAAGCTGCACCTCACGATCTTCTCCGCGACCTTCCTCATGTTCCCGCTGCTGGGCCTGGCGCTCAAGCCGGTGCTGGAACCGCTGGTCACGCCCGAACTCTATCTGGGCATCCTGTTCCTGTGCTGCCTGCCCGCCACGGTGCAATCGGCCATCGCCTTCACCTCGATGGCGCGCGGCAACGTGCCGGCTGCCGTGTGCAGCGCCTCCGCCTCCAGCCTGCTCGGCATCTTCATCACCCCGCTGCTGGTGGGCACGGTGGTCGCCAACGCGGGCAGCGCGCCGATCTCGTTCGACGCCGTCGGCAAGATCATGCTGCAACTGCTGTTGCCCTTCGTGCTGGGCCAGTTCGCCCGCCGCTGGATCGGCGCCTGGGTGCACAAGCGCAAGGCCATGCTGAAGTTCGTCGACCAGGGCTCCATCCTGCTGGTGGTCTACACGGCGTTTTCTGAAGCCATCAACGAAGGCCTGTGGAGTTCGACCCCGATCCCCGCGCTGGCGGGCCTGGTGGTGGCTTGCGCCGTCATCCTGGCGCTGGCGCTGGGTCTGTCGGCCCTGGCCGGCCGCGTGTTCGGCTTCAATGTCGAAGACCGCATCACGCTGCTGTTCTGCGGCTCGAAGAAAAGCCTGGCCAGCGGCATTCCGATGGCGCAGGTGCTGTTCGCCGGCCACGCCGTGGGCGCGATCGTGCTGCCGCTGATGCTGTTCCACCAGATCCAGCTGATGGTGTGCGGCGTGCTGGCCGCGCGCTTCGGCAAGCGTCCCGAGGCGCAAGCCTGAAGCGGGTTCGCAGCTGCAATGCAAAACCGCGCCGAGGCGCGGTTTTTTCTTGGACCGGACAGGTTCAGTACATGTCGCGCGGCTGCGCGCCCGAGAAGTTCAGGAAGCGCGTACTGGAGCCCTGGAAGGTCAAACGCACGGAACCAATGGGACCGTTACGCTGCTTGCCGATGATGATCTCGGCGGTGCCCTTGTCCGGCGAATCGGGGTTGTAGACTTCGTCGCGGTAGATGAACAGGATCACGTCCGCGTCCTGTTCGATAGCGCCGGATTCGCGCAGGTCGCTCATCACGGGGCGCTTGTTGGGACGCTGTTCCAGGCTTCGGTTCAGCTGCGACAGCGCGATCAGCGGGCAGTTCAGTTCCTTGGCCAGGCCCTTGAGCGAGCGGCTGATTTCCGACACTTCGGTGGCCCGGTTTTCGCCCGAGCCATTGCCCGACATGAGCTGCAGGTAGTCGATGATGATCAGGCCGAGCTGGCCGCATTGGCGCGCCAGACGGCGCGCGCGCGCCCGCACTTCCATCGGGCTGAGCGCCGGCGATTCGTCGATGTAGACCTGCGCGTCCTGCATCAGCTGGACTGCGTGGGTCACGCGTGGCCAGTCCTCGGCGATCAGCTTGCCGGTCCGCATGCGATGCTGGTCCAGCAGGCCCACGGAGCCCAGCATACGCATGGCCAGCTGGACCGCGCCCATTTCCATGGAGAACACCGCCACCGGCAGCCCTTCCTCGATGGCGACGTGTTCGCCGATGTTCATCGAGAACGAGGTCTTGCCCATGGACGGGCGGCCGGCCACGATGATCAGGTCGCCGCCCTGCATGCCCGAGGTCATCTTGTCCAGATCGGTGAAGCCCGTGGGCACGCCGGTCACATCGGAGGTACTCTCGCGGTGATAGAGCTCGTCGATGCGCTCCACCACCTGCGTCAGCAGCGGCTGGATTTCCTGGAAGCCCGCGGCGCCGCGTGCGCCTTCCTGGGCGATCTGGAACACCTTGGACTCGGCCTCGTCCAGCAGTTGGCGCGCTTCCTTGCCCTGCGGGCTCATGGCGGCCGCGGAGATCTCGTCGGCGATCGCGACCAGCTTGCGCAGCATGGCGCGCTCGCGCACGATCTCGCCATAACGGCGGATGTTGGCGGCCGACGGCGTGTTGTGGGCCAGCGCGTTCAAATAGGCCAGGCCGCCGGCATCCTCGGCCTTGCCGGCGCTGACCAGCGACTCGTGGACGGTGATGACGTCCGCCGGGCGCGCCAGCCCGATCAGGCGGGCAATATGGTGCCAGATAAGCCGGTGGTCGTGCCGGTAGAAATCCTCTTCGACCAGCACGTCGGCGATGCGGTCCCAGGCTGCGTTGTCCAGCAGCAGGCCGCCCAGAACCGACTGTTCCGCCTCGATGGAATGGGGGGGAACGCGCAGGTATTCGAGCTGGGAGTCGGCAGGTGTATTCATGACTTCAATAGTAACGGCTGCAGGATGTCCGCGACGCGGAAGAATCCCTGGATATCGCGCGAGGGCAATCGGCCCAGCACCACGCGCAAGGGCGCGGCAATGCCGCAGAGCACGCGCGCCAGGCGCGTCAGGCGGGCTCGGACCTCGGGGTCGGGGTTGCTTTCGAAATAGACTTCGAACGCCAGTTTACCCAGCGTGCGGGCCACGTCGTCCGGCAATTTACGCAAAGACACCAGAGAGGCCAGCATCTGGAACAGGTCATAGGCCTGGGCCAGCGGGCGCGACAGGGTCGAACCGATGTTCTCTTCGAAATCGATGCGCCACAGCTCGCCGTCCTGCAGGGTGATGTTGCGGATCTGGGCGCCGCCATGCCACATGCCGCGGGCATGGAAAGCGGCCAGATCTGCTGCCGCGGCGCGCGCCAGCCACAAGCGGGACGTCGTGTCCTCGTTGCGGATCAGGTCGGCCAGGTCTTCGCCCACGTATTCCAGCACCAGCAGGCCTTGCTCCTGCCACCAGACCTCGGGCACGCGGCAACCGGCCTTGAGCAGTTGCGCCAGGCGCTGCGACTCGTGCGTCAGGCCGTTGCGCAGCAACACGCCCGGACGTGGAAACTCGCCGAGGAAAATCTTGCATCCCACGCCCAGGAACAGGGCGCGCACATAGCGCAGCGCGTAGCTCACGCCCTGACCGATGCCGGGACGGCGGCGCTTGATGATGCAGCGCACGCCATCTATCGTCACATCCCTCACCGAAGGTTCACGCGACGCATCCACGCTATCCAACCAGGCTCGCAGGCCGGGGGGCGCGTTGTGGTGAACGGGGGGCTGAGTCAAGACGTCCTCTGAGGAATGCGGCGCGGGGCCTGGATCGTGGAGTCCGAAGACTACACGCAATACGCGATGGACAAAAAGAAAAAAAGCCGGCGCGCGGGCCGGCTTCTTTTTTACTGCGGGTACCGGCTTAGGACAGTTCGCCTTCGACCAGGATCGTCACGTCGACCAGGACGTCGGCGTGCAGGGCAACCTGGGCCGGGAACTCGCCGATCGACTTCAGCTGGCCGTTGGGCAGGCGGATTTGCGCCTTTTCCACGGCTTCGAAGCCGGCCTTGCGCAGGCCTTCAGCGATGTCGGCGTTGGTGACCGAGCCGAACAGACGGCCGTCGACGCCAGCCTTCTGGACGATCTTCAGCTGGAAGCCGGCGACGCGCTCGCCCAGAGCCTGGGCGGCGGCCAGCTTTTCAGCCTGGGCCTTTTCCAGTTCGGCGCGGCGCGCTTCGAATTCCTTCAGGGCGGCGTCGGTTGCGCGACGGGCCTTGCGCTGGGGGATCAGGAAGTTGCGAGCGTAGCCATCACGCACGCGGACGACTTCGCCGAGGTTACCCAGGTTGACGACTTTTTCGAGCAGAATAACTTGCATTTCAGTGCCCCGGATTAGTTGTGGTTGTCGGTGTAAGGCAACAGGGCCAGGAAGCGCGCGCGCTTGATGGCGGTGTCCAGCTGACGCTGGTAGATTGCCTTGGTGCCGGTCAGGCGAGCCGGGATGATCTTGCCGTTTTCTTGCACGAAGTCGCGCAGGGTGTCCAGATCCTTGTAGTCGATCTCTTCCACGCCGGCAGCGGTGAAGCGGCAGAACTTACGACGCTTGAAGAGCGGGTTCTGCTGCGTGAATTTGCGTTTTTCCTTGCGTTTTCCGAAGAAAGCCATGATATGTGCCTCTTTGTTTGAGGGGGCCGGGTTCTACCCAAAACGGGCCCAAACCCCCATAACCTATCCGTAATCAGAAGGCGCTCATCGCGCCTCTTGCCCAATTCCCTTCAAGCCACCAGCGGATCGCGCCCTGCGCTGCCGCTGATCCTGCGTGCCTGCTGCAAATGCAGCTTGACCTTCACCGAGTCCTTGCGGGTGGGAGCCAGAAACCCCTGCACCAGCAATTCGGACCCTAGCGCGGTGTCCTTCAGCAGCAACGCCAGATCGCCCAGTGCCACGGCCGCGATAGTCAGTTCGACGCGGCGCGGGTGGCCTGCTTCGATGACTTCGGACTCGTGCGCCAGCACCATTTCCAGTGCGGGCAAACCGGCGGGAGTGTGGCGCAAAGGCTCGCATTCGAGAACGCGGGCGCTGAGTTCCAGCTTGTTCATCCTGCCAGGCACCGAGGGGACTTCATGGGATGAGCTCTGCGTGAGCCCTGCTTACTCGGCCTGAGCCGGCGCTGCTGCTTCAGCCGAAGCCTTGCGGGCTTCTTCGCGTTCGACCGACTTCATCATGATCGAGGGCGTGGCTTGAGCCTTCTTGGTCTTGATGACCAGGTGGCGCAGAACGGCGTCGTTGTAGCGGAACGAGTGTTCCAGCTCATCCAGCGTGGCTTGGCCGCACTCGATGTTCAGGCAGACGTAGTGAGCCTTGACGAGCTTCTGGATCGGGTAGGCCAGTTGACGGCGACCCCAGTCTTCCAGGCGGTGAACCGAGCCGCCTTGGCCCGTGACCAGCGCTTGGTAACGCTCGACCATGGCGGGCACTTGCTCGCTTTGGTCGGGGTGAACGATAAACACCACTTCGTAGTGACGCATGAGTAAAACTCCTTGAGGATGTCTCGCTGGCCGACCGTCCTGCGCCCCCGCTTTCCATCAGGGGCGGATCGCAATATGCATCTTGAACAGTGGCCCGCAAGGGGCAGCCCGCTACCCAAAAACCATGGGCGGTCGAGCAAGAAAGCTCTCGATTATCACCGATTGAGCGGTCAGACGCAAGCCAGAGGCAGGTCAGGAAATAAGGGACGGACTATTTCCATCGCCCTGCCCCGCCTGCCGAGGCAAATCGGCAACATCGATTTCCTGGGGACGGTTGACCACGCCGACCATCACGTAGCTGATGATCATCAGCAGGAACCATGAGCCCAGCTTGGCGATGGACACGAGTTGCCAGCCCTGCGACTGGTTTGGATAGCGCCAGGCGTTGGCGAAGGTGCCGATGTTCTCGGCGAACCAGATGAACAGGGCCACTAGCACGAAACCCAGCAGCAGCGGCATGCGGCGGTAGACTCGCCAAATGCGGAAATACACCCAGGTGCGGGCGAACAGGATGGCGGTCAGCGCGAACAGCGCCCACCGGATATCCATGATGTAGTGGTGCGCGAAGAAGTTCAGGTAGATCAGCACCGACAGCGCCACGCAGGCCGCCAGCGGCGGATGCGCGCGGAAGCGGAAGTCGAACAGGCGCCAGACGCGGGCGAGATAGCTGCCCACCGCCGCGTACATGAAGCCCGTGAACAGCGGCACGCCGCCGATGCGCAGCACGCTGGCCTCGGGATAGATCCACGAACCCGCGGCGGTCTTGAACACTTCCATGCCCGTGCCCACCACATGGAACAGCAGGATCACGCGGGCTTCGCTCCAGGTTTCCATGCGCAGCGCCAGCAGCAGCGCCTGGATGCCCAGCGCGGCCAGGGTCAGGAAGTCGTAGCGGGCCAGCGCGGCGTCTTTCGGATACCACCAGTGCGTGCCCAGCAGCAGCGCGCACATCAGGCCGCCGAACAGGCAGGCCCAGGCCTGCTTCACGCCAAAGCGGAAGAACTCGTAAAGGGCCACGCCAAAACGGCCGCGGCCGGCCAGATTGCTGGCCAGCCGCGATTCCCACTCCTGCAGCCCCGCGATGAGCGGCCAGTCATTGGCCGCCGGATGGCTCACGGAAAGCTCAGCCTTCCACGACGGCGTAGGCCGAGTGGTTGTGGATGGATTCGAAGTTCTCGGCTTCCACGCGGTAGCGGGCGATGCCGGGATGCGCGTTCAGGCGGGCAGCCACGTCGCGCACCAGGTCCTCGACGAACTTGGGATTGTCGTAGGCGCGCTCGGTGACGTACTTCTCGTCCGGGCGCTTGAGCAGGCCCCACAGTTCGCACGAGCCTTCTTCTTCGATCAGGCGGATGACGCCGTCCATGCCGATGTCGGCATTCAGGATGGCCGACACCGTGACGTGCGAGCGCTGGTTGTGCGCGCCGTATTCGGAGATGGCCTTGGAGCAGGGACAGAGGCTGGTGACGGGCACCTGCACGATCAACTCGAACTCGACCTCGTCGCCCTGGGCGCGGGCGATCCATTGCACTTCGTAGTCCAACAGGCTTTGCACGCCGGAAATCGGGGCGGACTTGTTGATGAAGTACGGGAAGGCGGCGGTGATGTCGCCGCGCTCGGCATGCAGCAGCGGCAGCATGTCGGCAGCCATGGCGCGGAACAGGGTCGGCGTCATAGGGATGCTGCGGTACTTTTCCAGCAGGGCCACGAAGCGGGACATGTGCGTCCCTTTTTCTTCGGGCGGCAGCGCCACCGTGAGCGTCCAGTTGGCCACGGTGCCTTGGGGCGAGCCGTCGCCGCTTTCAATCAACATGGGGTGGCGCACGCCACGGATGCCCACGCGCTGAATCGGGATGTGCCGGGTGTCCGCCGAACTCTGGACGTCGGGCATCACGATGGCGGGGTCGATCGGAGAATTCATTTCGGCTTACCTGTCTAGGCAATCAGTCGTGAAAACGCACGGGCCTAGGAATCTTTGAGAAGGGGGCCATTATCGCCCATAGTCCGCGGATCGCCAGGGAAAACCCTTTTATCCGTAGGTTGGCGGGGCCGGAACAGTGTGTTTCATTGCCGCGGACAGTGGCCTGGCCCCTGCCCGCGGAATCGGGCCGGATTCAGCCCAGCAGATTGGCGTAACGGGCGCGGATCGCGCTTTCGATGCCCGCCGCGTCCAGGCCGATGCCGGCCCACAGCGCCGACTGCTCGCCGTGGTCGATGAACTCGTCGGGCAGGCCCAGTTGCAGGACCGGGATCGCAACCCCCGCCGCGCTCAGCGTTTCCAGCACGGCGCTGCCGGCGCCGCCCATGATGGAAGCGTCTTCCAGCGTAACCAGGGCGTCATGGCGGCTGGCCAGGTCGAGGATCAGTTCGCGGTCGATGGGCTTGACGAAGCGCATGTCGGCCACGGTGGCATCCAGCTTTTCAGCCGCGCCCAACGCGGCCTGAAGCAGCATGCCGAAACCCAGGATGGCGATCTTGCGGCCCTCGCGGCGCACCACGCCGCGGCCGAGCTCGACCGTGTCCAGGCCGGGCGCTTCAGCCGCGCCGCAGCCCGCGCCGCGCGGATAGCGCACCGACGCCGGGCCGGGATACTGATAACAGGTCGACAGCAGCAGCCGCGTTTCGTTTTCGTCCGAGGGCGTGGCCACGACCATGTTGGGCACGCAGCGCAGGAAGGCGATGTCGTAATTGCCCGCATGCGTGGCGCCGTCCGCGCCCACCAGGCCGGCGCGGTCCAGCGCGAAGGTCACGTCCAGGTTCTGCAGGGCCACGTCGTGGATGAACTGGTCGTAGCCGCGCTGCATGAAGGTGGAGTAGATCGCGACCACGGGCTTCTGGCCTTCGCAGGCGATGCCCGCGGCGAACGTCACGGCGTGCTGCTCGGCGATGCCCACGTCGAAGTAGCGCTGCGGAAAGCGCTTTTCGAATTCCACCAGCCCGCTGCCCTCGCGCATGGCGGGCGTGATGGCGACCAGGCGCGAATCCTGTTCGGCCATGTCGCACAGCCACTGGCCGAACACCTGCGTGAAGCTGCGCTTGCCCGGCGCCTTCGATTGCTGGATGCCGACGGCCGGATCGAACTTGCCCGGACCGTGGTACAGCACCGGGTCGGCCTCGGCCAGCTTGTAGCCCTGGCCCTTCTTGGTGACCACGTGCAGGAACTGCAGGCCTTCCAGGGCCTTGAGGTTCTGCAGCGTGGGCACCAGCGCGTCCAGGTCGTGCCCGTCGATCGGGCCGACGTAGTTGAAGCCGAATTCCTCGAACAGCGTGGCCGGCGTGACCATGCCCTTGGCATGCTCTTCGAAGCGGCGCGCCAGTTCCAGCACCGGCGGCACGTGTTGCAGCACCGCGCGGCCGACGTTCTTGGCGGCCGCATAGAAGCGGCCCGACATCAGGCGCGCCAGGTAGCGGTTCAGCGCCCCCACTGGCGGCGAGATCGACATGTCGTTGTCGTTCAGGATCACCAGCAGGTTGATGTTGGGCGTGACGCCGGCATTGTTCATGGCTTCGAAGGCCATACCCGCCGACATCGCGCCGTCGCCGATGATGGCGATGTGCTGGCGCTGCACGCCGGCGTTGCGCGAGGCCACCGCCATGCCCAGCGCCGCCGAGATGGAAGTGGACGAATGCGCGGTGCCGAAGGCGTCGTACTCGGATTCACTGCGCTTGGGGAAACCCGAAATCCCGCCCTGCTGGCGCAGCTTGGCCATGCCGGCGCGGCGGCCAGTCAGGATCTTGTGCGGGTAGGACTGGTGGCCTACGTCCCAGACGATGCGGTCATGCGGCGTGTCGAACACCTGATGCAGGGCCAGGGTGAGCTCGACCGTGCCCAGGTTGGACGACAGGTGCCCGCCCGTTTTGGACACCGATTCCAGCACGAAGCCGCGCAGCTCGTCGGCCAGCTTCTTCAGCTCGCGGCGATCCAGGCGCTTGAGGTCAGCCGGGGATTGAATGCGGTCCAGTAAATCTGTCGTCATGCTTTTATGTGGTTCGTTGGCCCGGCCTGCCTCCAGCCCGGGCTGGTCCCGGTTCAGCGGTCTCGTAGGACGATGAAGTCGGCCAGTTCAGCCAGGCGCGATCCGGCCTCGCCCAGCGGAGCCAGGGCGGCCAGCGCGTCCTCACGCAGTTCCTGGGCGAACGCGCGCGCGCCGTCCAGGCCCAGAAGCGATACATAGGTGGGCTTGTTCTCGGCGGCGTCCTTGCCCGGCGTCTTGCCCAGGCTGGCGCTGTCGGCGGTCACGTCCAGGATGTCGTCGACCACCTGGAAGGCCAGGCCCACCGCCTGCGCGTAGGCGTCCAGCGCCTGGCGCGAGGCCGAACTGGCGCCCGCCACGATGCCGCCCAGGGCCACGCTGCAAGCCAGCATGGCGCCCGTCTTCATGCTGTGCATGGTTTGCAGCTCGTCGCGCGACAGCGCGCGGCCGACGCTGAACAGGTCAATGGCCTGGCCGCCGGCCATGCCCTGGCTGCCGGCGGCGCGCGCCAGCGACTGAGTGGCCTGCACGATCAGCGCGGGCGCGATCGGCATGGAAGCCAGCAGATCGAAGGCCAGCGGTTGCAGCGCATCGCCCGCCAGCATGGCGGTGGCTTCGTCGAACTTCACGTGGGTGGTGGGACGGCCGCGGCGCAGCGTGTCGTCGTCCATGCAGGGCAGATCGTCATGCACCAGCGAATAGGCGTGGATCAGTTCCACCGCCGCGGCGGCGCGGTCCAGCGAGGCCTGCACTGCCAGCACGCTGCCGCTGACGGGGCAGGCCTGCCCCGCCGCGTAGACCAGCGCGGCGCGCACCCGCTTGCCGCCGCCAAGCACGGCGTAGCGCATGGCTTCATGCAGCCGCGCGGGCAACGCGTCCGCCGGGGGGAGCAGATCGTCCAGGACGTCTTCGACGTGCTGGACACGGCCTTGCAACCATTCCGGGAAGGCGAGTTGAATTTGCTTCATCGGGTTCTTATTCGTCATCCAGCGCCGCCGGGTCCAGCGGACGCAGCAAGTCGCCCTCCAGGACCTTGACCTGCTGTTCGGCCTGCGCCAAGCGTTCCTGGCAGACCCGCGTGAGCGCCACGCCGCGCCGGTAGGCGGCCAGCGACTGCTCCAGCGGCAACGAGCCGTCTTCCATGGCCGCTACCAGCGATTCGAGTTCGGCCAGCGCCGTTTCGAAATCCTGGGGCAAGGGACGGTCATCGATCTGCGGATCGGCTTGTGAAGATTTGGCCAAACGGGTCTCCGAGGGCGCTAGGGGTGGATCAATCCGTGAATTGTACGAGATACCCGCAAGGCCGTCGGGCTTGCCGCCGCGCGCGGCGCGTCTCAGGCCGCAGCGCCTGCCAGCCCCGCAATGGCGCCCTGCAGCAGCGGCGCCACGCGCGTACGCAGGTCCGCCTCGGGCAAGAGGCTGGCGGGCCCGCCGCAGCTCATGACGAAGACGCCCTCGCCCGTGATGGAGGCAAACGGCACGGCGACCGCATTGATCCCCGACTGCCATTCGCCGATGGCGTAGCAGCAGCCCGTGTCGCGCAGTTCGGCGCGGGCGCGCTCCATGGCGGCCGCGTCCGGCGCGGTCTCGCCCAGCCGGGCCAACGCGTCGGCGCAGGCCTGGGGCGGCAGGCTGGCCAGGTAGGCCCGGCCCATGGCGCTGTCCAGGCTGGCGCGATAGCCGACGGGCAGGCGCAGGTAGAGCGCCGAAGACCCATGGATGGCCTCGACGTAGGTCATGGCATCGCCATCGAAGGCGCCCAGGGCCACCGCGCCGCCGGTGGCGCGCGCCAGCTCGGTCATCGAGGCCTTGGCCAGTTCGCGCACCTCCAGCCCGGCCAGCAGACCGAAGCCCAGCGCCAGCACGCCATAGCCAGGCGAATATTTGCCGGTGTCCGGGTGATAGCGCAGATAACCCAATTCAGTAAGGGTGTAGGTGATGCGGCTGATGGTGGGCTTGGGCAAACCGGTCAGGCGCGCCAGGTCCAGATTGCCCAAGGCCGTCACGCCATGGCGAAAACAGCGCAGTACATCCAGCCCGCGCGCCAGTGCGGTAATGAAATCAGGCGAGTTGGCGCCCACGCCCGCGCCGGCGGCGCGCTTGCGGCGCGCGGGCAGGCTGAGTTCGACCTTGCCGTCCGGTTTGGCGGCGGGATGGGCGATGCGCTTGGCGTCAGAAAAAGATTGCATTTCTATTCGCTTCGTTTTTATAGTTTATTTCGAATAACAAAATTAAATTCCATTTTACGGAATTTAATGCACCCAAGGAGACTTGGCAAGCGCTACCCGCAGCGCCAAGCCAGGCCCGAACATCCACTCATGCACGCGATTTCAAGGGGAAAACATGATTCGCACTAGCTTCAAACTGCTGGCCACTCTGCTGCTCAGCGCCGCCGCGCTGGGCGCCCAGGCCGAAACCTATCCGGCCCGGCCGATCAAGGTGGTCTCGCCCTTCCCCGCCGGCGGCGCCACCGACGTGCTGACCCGCATCCTGGCCGAGCGCATGGCCAAGACGCTGGGCCAGCCCATGATCGTCGAGAACAAGGCAGGCGCCGGCACCTCGATCGGGGCGGCCTTTGTTTCGCGCGAAGCGCCGGACGGCTACACCATCCTGATGGCGACCAACTCCACGCTGGTCACCAACCGCTATCTGTACAAGGAACTGCCCTACGATCCCGATGGCTTCGCCCGCATCGGCATGGTCGGCGTCGGGCCGCTGGTCCTGCTGTCCAGCCCCAAGCGGCCGTTCAACAGCACCCAGGACGTGGTGGCCTACGCCAAGCAGAATCCAGGCAAGCTGACCTTCGCCACCTTCGGCCCGGGCACGTCCTCGCACCTGGCGGGCGAACTCTTCAAGGAACGCGCGGGCATCGACATCCTGCACGTGCCCTTCAAGGGCGCGACCCAGGCCCTGCCCGCCCTGGTCAGCGGCGACGTGGACCTGTTCTTCGACATGGTGGCCACCGGCATGCCGCAGGCCGATGCCGGCAAGGTCAAGGTCTTCGCCATCACCAGCCCGGGCCGCCTGGCGACGCAGCCCAAGCTGGCGACGCTGGCCGAACAAGGCTATCCCGCGTTCGACATGACCGCCTGGTTCAGCTTCGTGGCGCCCAAGGGCACCCCCGCCCCCGTGATGGAAAAGCTGCAGCAGGCCCTGGCCGAGACCCTGCAGGACGAGACCATCAAGAAGCGCATGCTGGACATGGGCATCGACCCGCGCTCGGGCACGGCTGCCGAACTGGACAAGCAGATCAAGACCGAACAGCCGATCGTGGCGCAACTGATCAAGCAGGCCAATATCGTCCTGCAATGATGGCGCGGCTGGTTTCGTGACAAAACGTAGGCGGGCCCGCGCCCGCCCGTGAATGCGCCGCGCCGCGCGGCGTCCGCCGGCAGAGGGCTCCAGCGCCCCTGCCGGTTTTTCATGCGCGTCGATATGCCCTCTAACCCCTGGATACAGAACCAGGACGCTGCCCGCTGCTATGGTGAAAAAGTAGACACCGCCATGGGAGCCCGATGCCGTACGCCGAAGAGAAATATGCGCGCCTGGATGCCGCCCGCTGGTTGGCGGCGGTAGCCGTCGTGCTGCTGCACAGCGCCGCCATGGTGGTAAGCAACCCCGCGGTGTACGGCGGGGGAGCGTGGCTGGCGGCCAATCTGTACGACTCGGCGGCGCGCTGGTGCGTGCCCGTGTTCGTCATGGTCAGCGGCGCCCTGCTGCTGGATCCCGACAAGCCGCAGGACGCGCGCCAGTTCTACAGCCGGCGCATGGCGCGGATCTGCGCGCCGCTCTTGTTCTGGACGTTTTTCTATCTGGCCTGGCGCACGGCGCTGGATTGGTGGGACGACGGCCGCATCGATTTTTCGTTCTGGCCGCGCAAGCTGGTGCAGGGAGAGCCGTACTACCACCTGTGGTACCTGTACATGATCGTGGGCCTGTATCTGTTCGCGCCGCTGGTGCGCGTCCTGTATGCGCGCAGCACGCCGCGCGCCCGCGCCTTGTGGGTGGTCGGCATCCTGGGCGTGGCGATCCTGGACGCGCTGTACCGCCGCGCGCTGGGCGCGCCCGCGGGCTTCTTCCTGACCTGGTTCCTGCCCTATCTGGGCTACTTCGTGGCGGGCCGCCTGATCTTCGACGGCCAGATGCGCATCCCGCGTCCCGGCCTGATGCTGGCGGCCAGCGTCGCCGCGACCGCGCTGGGCGTGTACACGATGTCGAGCAACCGCGCGCTGGATACCTACTTCTACGATTACTTCAGTCTCACGGTGCCGTTCATGTCGCTGGCCGCATTCCAGTGGATCGTTGGGTCGCCGCGCCTGCCGCGGCTGGCCTCGCTGGCGCCTTTGACCTTCGGCGTCTACCTGATCCATCCACTGTTCCTGGACGTGGCGCATCGCGCCGGCGCCTTGACGGGCGCGCGCAACGAGGCCTGGACGCTGCCCATGCTGGCGGTGGCCGTGTTCATGTTGTCGGCGGCCAGCAGCTGGCTGATGAGACGCCATCCGGCCACCCGGCGCTTCGTCTGAAAGGCCTACATCTTCAAGGGGTTATGCCTCGCGCAGCGCGTGCACGACGGCTACGGCATAACTTCACGAAGCTTCGCAGATCTTCACGGGCGCGGGGTAAGGGCTTGGGGTACAATTCACGGCTTATTTGATCGGCCAGACACCGATTTTTCTTCGCGCCAGCACGGAACGCATCCTGCGGATTTCAAAGCCGCCAGGCAAAAGCCCCTCCGTCCTGGCTTTTTTATCCGAGCGGGGGGAATCATGACCGACATCGGTCGGATGGCACATGTAGTGCCAGCTCGCACCCAGCTACCCGTCAGCGCGTATTTTGACGAAGCCCTCTTTGCCCGCGAGCAAGAACTCATTTTCAAGCAATCCTCACAATACGTCGGCCACCAGAAAGTGGTGCCCGAAATCGGGGATTGGCGTACGTTGGTCCAGGAAGACGGAGGACGCGTGCTGGTTCGCAACCAGCAAGGCGTCGAACTCATCTCAAATGTCTGCCGCCACCGCCAGGCGCTGATGCTTGGCGGCGAAACCGGCAATGTGGCCGGCAACTGCAATACGCATGGCAATCTGAAGGCAACCGGCGGCAATATCGTCTGCCCCTTGCATCGTTGGACGTACAACAACCAGGGCGAGTTGTTGGGCGCGCCCCAGTTCGCCACCACGCCCTGCATGAACCTGCAGAAGTTCCGCCTGCGCGACTGCCATGGCCTGCTGTTCGAAGGCCCGCGCGATCCGGCCGCCGACATGGCGCCGCTGTTCTCGCGCCCGGAATTCGACTTCGGCGACTACGTGCTGGACCACGTCGAAGTGCACCAGTGCAACTACAACTGGAAGACCTTCATCGAGGTCTATCTCGAGGACTACCACGTCGGTCCGTTCCATCCGGGCCTGGGCCGCTTCGTCACCTGCGACGACCTGAGCTGGGAGTTCAACGACTGGTACAGCCTGCAGAAGGTCGGCGTGCACAACGCCCTGGCGCAGCCGGGGTCCGACGTGTACAAGCAATGGCACGACCGCCTGCTGGCGTTCCGCGAAGGCGATGCGCCTGATTTCGGCGCGGTCTGGGTCACGTACTTCCCGACCCACATGATCGAGCTGTATCCGCATGTGCTGGTGCTCTCCACGCTGTATCCGAAGGGCCCGCAGGAAACTGTGAACGTGGTCGAGTTCTACTACCCCGAGGAAATCGCCGCCTTCGAACGCGAATTCGTCGAGGCGCAGCGCGCCGCCTACATGGAAACGGCGATCGAGGACGACGAGATCGCCGAGCGCATGGACGCGGGCCGCAAGGCGCTGATGCTGCGCGGCGTGAACGAAACCGGTCCCTACCAGTCGCCCATGGAAGACGGCATGCAGCACTTCCATGAATGGTATCGCCGCATCATGCAGGAGCGGGTCTGAAGCCTGGCTCCGGCGCCTGTCCCATGCAAAAAGGCCTCGCACATGCGAGGCCTTTCTTCTTTCCGGCTGCCGCGATCAGCGGCCCAGCACACCCGCCACCGTGCGCTCGCCGATGGCCAGTCCCACCGTCATGCCCACGCCCGAATGCATCACCGCAACCGTCGTGGCCGGGTCCACCGGCATGACCGAGAACGGCGCGGGGCCATGCGCACCATAGACGCCCTGCCAGCGCTCCAGCACGCGCAGGCGCGCGCCCAGCGCCTGGGTCGCCAGGTCCAGCATGGCATTGTCGACCGCCTCGTCGTTGAACGGCGGCGCGTCCTGGCCGTAGCGGTGCGAATCGCCGATGATCAGTTCGCCATAAGGCGTGGGGCTGATCAGCAGGTGGATGCCGTTCTCCAGCAGCATGGGCGTGCGCGCCTGGATCACGTCGCGCAACGCCAGCGCCGACGGCAGGTCCGAGAATGCGCCGTAATGCACGCAGGACAGGCCGGTCAGCAAGGGGCGGTCCAGCGCGATGGGATTAGTCTCGAACGCGGCGCGCAACATCTGCAGGCGCGTGACCTCCAGGTTCATCGGCGCAAAGCGCTCGGGCAGCAGGGTCAGGTAGTCATGCCCGGGGCAGACGAACACGTGCCCGCCCTTGAATTCGCCAGCCGAGGTACACACCAGCCCGCCCTCGACCGCGCGCGCCAGCGTGCCGGTGATGAACTGCACACCCAGCGATTCCGCAAGGTAGCGCGTGATGGCCGGCAGCGCCTCGCGCGAATAGATCTGCAGATCGTCATGACCTTGCAGGCCCGCGCAGTGGTGCGCGAGCTGGCCGCCGTACAACCGGGCCACCTCGCGGGCCGACAGCAGGTCGGCCCGATAGCCTTCCTGGCGCATGCGCGTGTCGGCGAATTCCTGCAGCACGTCCGCCTCTTCGGCATTGCGCGCCAGCACCAGGGCGCCGTTGGCGCGCACATGGAAACCCGCGCGGTCCGCCAGTTCCAGCCACAGTTCGCGCGCCTGCTGGGCGTGCGACAGCATCATGCCGGGGGCCTGGCCCGTCACGATGACCTGGCCGAAATTGCGGATGGTGGCGCCATGCGCCTGGCGGCTGCGCTCGATCACGGCCACCGACAGGCCGCGCTTGGCGGCGGCCCAGGCGTGGGCGATGCCCAGCATGCCGGCGCCCACCACGACTACGTCGAAATTTTTCATCTGTGGAACATTGCAAAGGGAAATGCGGCGGGAGCCGCCCTGGCGGGCGCCCCCGGGGCGCGGCGGCGTCCGGCGCCGCCGCGGTCAAACGGACTTACTTCTTCTTCGGCTCGGACTTGCCGTCGTAGCGCTTGGTCCACTCGGCGATGATGCGGTCGCGGTTGGTGGCGGCCCAGGTGAAGTCGTTCTTGATCATGCGTTGCATCAGGTCGGCCGGCAGGTTCGGATTGGACGTAGCGATCGACGGGATGGCCAGCACGGCGAAGTTGGCCTTGTACAGTTCGTTGGCTTCGCGGCTGGCGGAGAAATCGGCCAGCTTGCGGGCGGCTTCCAGGTTCTTGGTGCCCTTCATGATGGCGGTGGCTTCCACTTCCCAGCCCAGGCCTTCCGAGGGGAACACGGCTTCGACGGGCGCGCCGTCGGCCTTCAGCTTGGCGGCGCGGTAGTCGAACGACACGCCGATCGGGAATTCGCCGGCGGCAGCCATGTTGCAGGGCTTGGAGCCCGAGTGCGTGTACGAACCGATGTTCTTGTGCAGGGCGTCCATGTAGGCCCAGCCCTTCTCTTCACCGAAGATCTGCAGCCAGGCGCTGACGTCCAGGAAGCCGGTGCCCGACGAAGCCGGGTTCGGCATCACGATCTTGCCGGCGTACACCGGCTTGGTCAGGTCCTGCCACGAAGTGGGCTTGGGCAGCTTCTGCTTTTCGGCTTCGATGGTGTTGAAGCAGATGGCGGCGGCGAAGCCGTCCATGCCGACCCAGCTGGGCTCGGCCTTGGCGTCGCGCATGTTGGCGGCGATCTGGTCCAGGCCCTTGGGGGCGTAGGGCTGCAGCATGCCTTCCTTGTCCATCAGGCCCAGCGAGGTGCCGGCCAGGCCCCAGATGGCGTCGGCCTTGGGGTTGTTCTTTTCGGCCAGCAGCTTGGCGGTGATGATGCCGGTGGAGTCGCGCACCCACTGGATCTTGATGTCGGGATTGGCCTTCTCGAACGCGGCCTGGTAGGCCTTGATCTGGTCGGCTTCGAGCGCGGTGTAGACCGTCAGCGTGGTCTCGGCGGAGGCGGCGCCCATCACGCCCGTCAGGGCGGCGGCCAGTGCAAGCAGCTTGTAGCGATTCATGAAGTACTCCGTGGGTAGGCGGAAAAAGGCTGAGGGAGGCCCCCGGGGCTGGCGCGAACCGGCCCCGGCAAGCGGTGCAGACAGGTGAGAGGGTTAGGGGCGCTGGCCTGCGGACAAGCGGGCTTCGATATCGGAGATCACGCCAGGCAGGTCGGCGACGGTATCGATCAGGTAATGCGGCGCGGCGGGCGACAGCTCCAGGCTGGCGGCGGTGCGCGCTTTCTGGCGGCCTGCGTCGTCCAGGCTCAGGTATTCCTCCAGCGTCAGGCCGGCGGCGTTGCCCGACAGCAGCAGGCCCACGGTCCACATGCCGGCGCGGCGTCCTTCTTCGATGCCGGGCGCGGTGTCGTCGACCTTGACGCAGGCGGCCACGTCGGACAGGCCGAGTTCGACCACATTCTTCAGCGCCATCGCGGGCGCCGGGCGCGCGCGCGGCACGTCGTCGCTGGCGACGATGCAATCGGGCTCCAGGCCTTCGGTGGCGGCGCGCTCGACCACGCGGCGCATGACGCTGGCGGGGTAGCCCGAGCACGAGCCGATCTTCAGGCCGTGCTGGCGCAGAGCGCGCAGCAGTTCTGCCGCGCCGGGGATCGCCGCCGAATACTGGGCAACCTTGTCCAGCTGCATCGGCAGGAAGCGCTCGTAGATGGCGGTCACGTCGTCATCGGTGGGCAGGCGGCCGAACTGGGCCTGGTACTGGCTGGCGATGACCGGCTCATTGCAGAGCGTGCGGATGTGGTCCCACTTGCCCATGCCCATCGGGCCGCGGGCCTGCGCCAGCGACATTTCCACGCCGAACTGCGAGAACGCGTCCACGAACACCTTGGTGGGCGCGAAGGAACCGAAGTCGACCAGCGTGCCGGCCCAGTCGAAGATCACCGCCTCCAGGCGGACGGGCAAAGGCGAAACAGTCATGAGGGTCATCCTTGAAAAATCGTTCAATGGGCCGCGGGGCGGCGCCAGGCCTGGCTGCGCGCCACCAGCGCGCGGCTGGCCAGGTGCAGGACCAGGGCAGCGACGGCCGAACTGGCCATGATCACGGTGCACATGGCGGCGGCGGGACCGATGAAGCCGGCGTCGTCCATGTTCAGCACCGCGACCGCGGCCAGCACCGTCGACGGGCTGTACAGGAACACGACCGCGGACACCGTGGTCATGGCGGAAACAAACAGATAGCGGGCCACGTCCAGCGCGGCCGGCAGGCACATCGGCAGCGTCACGCGCAGGAAGGTCGTCAGGCGCGGCACCTTGAGCGACGCGGAGGCCGCTTCGAATTCGGGGTCCAGCGCATTGAGCGCGGTGGCAGCCGTGAGGTGCGCGCTGGTGTAGAAGTGGACGATGGTGCACAGGACCAGCAGCGGCATGGTGCCGTACAACACGTTCAGCGGGTTCGACAGGCTGTTGAAGAAGAAGATGTAGCCCAGGCCCAGCACCAGGCCCGGCACCGCCATGGGCATCAGCGCCAGCATGCCGACCATGCCGCGCAGGCCGCGCGCAAGCTGGCCGCGGGCGGGCACCTTCTCCATCATCCATGCGCCGGTGAAGACCACGGCCGTGCCGGCCAGGGCGGTGCAGAACGCCAGCTGCAGGCTGTTGCGCCAGGCGAGCCAGCCGCCGCCGTCCATATTGTCGAAGTCGTACGAACGCAGCGACATCGACAGGTTGTAGGGCCACATCTTCACGAAGGACGCCCACACCGCCACGCCGATGATCAGCAGCAGGAACGCCGCCAGCACGCCGGCCAGCGCCAGGAACGCGGCATCGCGGCGGCGGTTGACGCCCGCGGCATAGGGCTGGGCCCGGCCGCTCAGCTGAGCGCCTTGTCGGGCGCGCAGCCGCCGGTCCAGGGCGAAGGTCAGGATCGCGGGAAGCAGCAGCAGGATGCCGATGGCCGCGCCCTTGGGAAAGTTCTGCTGGCCGACCACGGCCTTGTAGGCTTCCATCGCCAGCACGTTGTAATCGCCGCCCACGACCTTGGGCACGCCGAAGTCGGTCACCGTCAGCGTGAACACCACGCAGCAGGCCGAAAACACGGCGTAGCGGGTGCCCGGCAGGGTCACGGTCAGGAAGGTGCGCCAGGGGCCGGCGCCCATGGCGCGGGCGGCGTCATAAAGACGGCCGTCGGCCAGGGCCAGGCCGGTCAGGAGAATCATCAGCGCATGCGGGAAGGTATAGAAAGCCTCGCCCACGACGATGCCCCAGAAACCGTAGATGGTCGCGCCGCCCGTCAGGCTCTTGAGCAGACCCTGGTTGCCTAGCAGGTACACCAGCGCGATACCCGGCAGCAGCGACGGCGCCAGCAGCGGCAGCAAGGCGACGGTGCGCAGCAGGCCCTTGCCCGGCAGGCGCGTGCGGGTCAGGCCATAGGCGAATCCATAGGCGCAGGGCACGACCAGCAGGGTCGTCACCACGCCCACCGCGAGGCTGCGCGCGACCATGGCCATGAAGCCGTCGCCGCCGATGATGTCCGCAAGCACCGACAACCCGGCCCAGGCGCCATCGCTGTCGGTCACAGACTTGAGCAGGATGGCGGCCAGCGGCAGCGCCAGGAATAGCAACAGGCCCAGCGCCAGGGCGCCCTGCCCGGTGGCCAGGCCGAAGGCGCCAACCCAGGCCGGCAGCGGGCGGCGGCCCAGCGCCGGGGCCTGCATGGGCGCTGCGATAATTCCAGCAGCCGGCGCGGCGGCGTTGGAGGAACGGTTCATGGCCGGATCAAGCGTAGGCGCGTATCGCATGGCGCGGCAGCTCCACCCAGCAGCGGCTGGCGGCGTGAGGGCCCAGCAGGGCGTCTCCGATTTCGGGGGACACGATGGAATGCACCGTGCTGCCGGGCACGCCCTCAAGGCGCAAGGCCAGGCGATAGCCGCGGCCAAGGAACACGCCGTCCAGCACATCGGCCAGCATGGCGTTGGGCTGATCCGGGCGCGCGGTGCTGACGCGCACCGCTTCCGGGCGCACGAACAGCTTGCCGCTGGCGGCGTCCAGCGCCTCGTCCACGGCCAGCTCCTGGCGTCCGACGCGGGCGCGGTGCGCGTCCACGCGTTCGAACGGCAGCCAGTTCGCCTCGCCCACGAAATCGGCGATGAAGGCCGAGCCGGGCTGGCGGTAGAGTTCCCGCGGCGTGCCGTACTGCTCGATGATGCCGCCATTCATTACGGCGATGCGGTCGGCCATCACCATGGCCTCTTCCTGGTCGTGCGTGACCATCAGCGTGGTGATGGACAGGCGCTTCTGCAGGGCCCGCAGCTCGATGCGCAGATGCTCGCGCACGCGGGCGTCCAGCGCCGACATGGGCTCGTCCAGCAGCAGCAGGGACGGCGATGGCGCCAGCGCGCGCGCCAGGGCCACGCGCTGCTGCTGTCCGCCGGAAATCTGTCCCGGATATTTATCCGCCGCGCCCGCCAGGCCGACCAGCGTCAGCATTTCCTCGACGCGGTTGGCGACGTGGTTGCGGTGGGCGCGCTTGCCGCTCAGGCCGTAGGCCACGTTCTGGGCCACCGTCAGGTTGGGAAACAGCGCGTACGACTGGAACAGGATGCCGTAGTCGCGCGCCTGCGGTTCGGCGTGCGAGATGTCGCGCCCGGACAGCACGATGGTGCCGCTGTCCTGGCGCTCGAGGCCGGCGATGGCGCGCAGCAAGGTGGTCTTGCCGCAGCCCGAGGGGCCCAGCAGGCACACCAACTCCCCGGCGCGGATGTCGAGCGAGACGTCCGACAGCGCGGTGTGGCTGCCAAAGCGCTTCACCAGATGCCTGACAGAGAGAAATGCGGTATCGCGTTCGGCCATGGGGCCTCCGGTTTGGGAACGAAGGCAGTATGGAAGACGCGTATTGAGTGTTTATGACACTTCGCGCAAATGCAGTAATAAAAACATCAAATTATTTTGGTGTACTGGCGGTCTTGCGCATTGCGCCCCTATTCCGCCCCCTGCACCGTGCTTGTCGCCGAACTCAAATCCTTCTACGCCGTGGCCCGCTGCGGCACCGTCACCAAGGCCGCCGCCCAGTTGGGCGTCAGCCAGCCCACGGTGACGGGGCAATTGCGCCAGCTGGAGTCGCGTTACGGCGTCGAACTGTTCCACCGCCAGGGGCGCGGCATGCGCCTGTCGGACGCCGGCCACAGCCTGATGCCCATGGTGGAAAAGCTGGTCCAGCAGGAAACCGAGATCGACTTCCGGCTGCGCGACGCCAGCGACCTGCGCGAAGGCAATCTGCGCATCGGCGCCACCGGCCCCTACTACATCATGGACACGGTGCGCGCCTATAACCAGCGTTATCCGGGCATAGACCTGACGCTGGCTATCGGCAATTCGCAAAGCATGCTGCAGGCGCTGCATGACTATCGCATCGAGATTGCCACGTCGTCGTTTCTGATGGATGACAAGCACCTGTACCGCCGCATGATCGCGGCCGACCCCATCCGGGTGGTGGCGCATCGCGACCATCCCTTGGCGCGCCACGGCCACGTCCGCCTGGCCGACCTGGCCGAACACGCGCTGCTGCTGCGCGAACCCGGCTCCATGACGCGGCAGCTGACGGAGGACGCCTTGCAGGCGGCCGGCGTCACGGTAAGCCGCACGCTGGAAATCGGCAGCCGCGAGTCCATCCGCCAGGCCATCCTGTGCGGCCTGGGGATCAGCCTGATCCCATCGCGCGAAATCCCGTCCCATCCCGATCTGGCGGCCCTGGATATCGAGGGCGCCGACATCGTGATGCACGAATACCTGTACTGCCTGCGCGAGCGCCAACCGGTGCAGCTGATCGCGCGCTTTCTGGAGATGGCGCCAGCCGCCGGCTGAGCGCCGCCCTCCCCTATGCGGCCACCCAGGAGACAACCATGGCCTTGACCTTGCAAGATATCGAGCAGATTTTCCTGGAGCGCGGGCACCGCTCCTATGACGGCGAATCCGTCAGCCACCTGCGGCATGCGCTGCAGACCGCGGCGCTGGCCGAGCGCAACGGCGCCGGCGCCCACCTGATCACCGCCAGCCTGCTGCACGACCTGGGCCATCTCATCGCCGACCGGCCTGGCACGCCGACGCTGCGCGGCATCGACGACAAGCACCAGTACTTCGTCCTGCCCTTCCTGCGCGGCCTGTTCAGCTCGGCGGTGCTGGACCCGATCCGGCTGCACGTGGAAGCCAAGCGCTACCTCTGCTATGTGGAACCGCAATATGAAGCGTCGCTCTCGGAGGATTCGAAACGCAGCCTGGCGCTGCAGGGGGGCAGTTTCGATGCGAGCCAGGCGGTGGAATTCGCGAGCATGCCGGGCGCGCCGGATGCGATCCGCCTGAGGCGCTGGGACGACATGGCCAAGGTTCCGGGGCTGGCAACGCCGCCCCTGGACCACTTCCTGGAAATCGCCGAGAGCATCTCGGGCCGGGTCAAGCTGGCTGCCATCTGGTAGGGCTGGCCGGAAAGCCGTGCGTCCTGGCGGCCCAGACCACCGCCAGCGTCGCCGCCAACAGCGCCAGCAGCACCGGTACGAACGCGGCCACGCCCAGGCGTTCGAGCAACGCGCCGCCTACGATCCCGCCTGCGGCAATCGCCGTGTTCCACGCGGTCACCAGCATGGACTGCGCCACGTCCGCGGCATCGCCCGACGTCTTGGCCAGCGCGGTCTGGAACAGCGTCGGCGAGCCGCCGAACGCCACGCCCCAAGCCCCCACCGACAGATAAAGCATGGCCGGCATGCCGCCCGCGATACCCAGCGCCAGCGCGGCCAGGCCGAACAGGGCGATGCAGGCCAAAGTCAGCGCCCGCAGATGACGGTCGATCAACGTCCCGATCAGCCAGATGCCGGCCAGGGAGCTGAGTCCGAACACCAGCAGCACCAGCTCGGTGTTTGCAGCCATGCCCAGCGATGCCAGGAACGGCGCGATATAGATGTAGAGAATGTTGTGCGCCAGGACGAACGCCAGCACCGCGAACAGCACCGGGCGCACGCCGGGCAGCAGGAATACGCGCCGCAGCGGCAGTTGCCGGCCCCGGGCCTGTCCCGCAAAGTCCGGCACCCGCAAACGCACCCAGACCATCAGGACCAAGGCCAGCCCGCTCATGATGCCAAAGCCTGCGCGCCAGCCCCACAGCGCGCCCAGGAACGTGCCGGCCGGAACGCCCAGCGACAGCGCCAGCGGCGCACCCAGCATCGCCACCGCGATCGCGCGCCCTTGCTGATGTGCGGGCACCATGCGCGCGGCGTAACCGGCCAGCAGCGCCCACAACAGTCCCGCCGACACGCCGGCCAGGAAGCGCGCGGCCAGGGTCAGCACATAGCCGGATGACAGCGCGGTCACCGTGTTGGCCAGCACGAACCCGGCGATCGCCGCCAGCAGCAGCGGACGCCGCCGTACGCCCTGGGTCGCGGCGACCAGCGGGATCGCCGCCACCAACGACCCGATCGCGTAGATGGTGACGGTCTGGCCGATGCTGGCCTGGGACACGGCCAGGCCCTGCGCCATCTGCGGCAGCAGCCCGGCCGGCAGCGCCTCGGTCAGGATGGTGATGAAGCCGGCCATCGCCAGCGCCAGCAAGGCGCCCAGCGGCAGGCGGTCGCGACCGGCGGGGGGATGCGTGGGCGCAGTACGCGGACGCGGGGAATTCGTGGTTTTTTTCATCTCAGGCACCTTGGTTGAAGCTTGGTGCCGAGACGATAGAGCCCCCCGGATTAAAGAAAAAGTAGGCTACATTTCCTTCTTATGCGGAACTGTATGTCCGCAATCGAGGAAACGGATGGATAGCCTCAATGGCTTTGTCGTGTTCGTGCAGGTCGCCGAAACGCGCAGCTTCGTCGCCGCCGGCCGGCTGCTGGGCGTGTCGGCATCCGCCATCGGCAAAAGCGTGGCGCGGCTGGAAGAAAAACTGGGCGTGCGCCTGTTCCACCGCAGCACGCGCAGCGTCACCTTGACGGCCGAGGGGGCGCTGTTCCTGGAACGCAGCCGCCGCATCCTGGCCGAGATCGAAGCGGCCGAACTGGAGCTGTCGCAGGCCGCCGCCGCGCCGCGCGGACGCCTTCGCGTCAGCCTGCCGCTGGTCAGCGGGCTGGTGCTGCCGGTGCTGGGCGAGTTCATGCGCGAGTATCCCGAGATCGAACTCGACCTGGATTTCACCGACCGGATGGTGGACGTGATCGAAGAAGGCTTCGATGCCGTGGTGCGCACGGGCGAGCCGGCCGACTCACGCCTGTCGGCGCGCCGCCTGGGCGCCTTCCAGATCCTGCTGGTCGCCTCCCCCGCCTACCTGGCCAGCCGCGGCACGCCCAAAACGCCGGCCGACCTGCTGCGCCACAGCTGCCTGCACTACCGCTTTCCCAGCAGCGGCAAGCTGGAGACCTGGGCCCTGCGGCAAGCCGACGACGAGCCTGAACTGCAGTTGCCCGTCTCGATGATCTGCAACAACATCGAGACGCGCGCCTGCTTCGCGCTGCAAGGATTGGGGATTGCCTACCTGCCGGACTTCGCCATCCGCGAACCCCTGGCGGACGGCCGCCTGGTGCAGGTCCTGAAAGGAAAATCGGAGCGGACCAACGTCTTCCACATCCTGTGGCCCGCCAGCAAGCACCCGTCGCCGAAGGTCCGGGCGCTAGTGGACTTTCTGGGTTCCCGGGTCTTTGCCGACGCCCGGGCGTCCAGGCCCGGGCGTCAGGCCCAGGCCTCGGGTCACTGAGCGCCCGTAGCCACCGGGCGGGACGGATCGCTGCACCACTCGCTCCAGGAGCCCGGGTACAGGCGCGAACCGGACAGGCCCGCGATCTCCATGGACAGCAGGTTGTGGCAAGCCGTGATGCCCGAGCCGCACTGGTGCACGATGGCAGCCGGATCGCGGCCGTCCAGCAGCGTGGCGAATTCCTCGCGCAACTGCGCGGCCGGCTTGAAACGGCCGTCGGCCTGGAGGTTCTCGCCGTTGGGGCGGTTCAGCGCGCCCGGAATGTGGCCGGCGACCGGGTCCATGGGCTCGACCTCGCCGCGGTAGCGGTTGGCCGCGCGCGCGTCGATCACGGTGAAGGCCTGGCGGGGAATGTTGTCCAGCACCGCCTGTGCATCCACCGAACCCGCCAGCGAGGCGCCCGGCTCGGCGGGCTGGCCCGCGCGCACGGCGGCGCCCGCCTCGGTCGTGGTCGGCAAACCGGCCGCCGTCCAGGCCTGCCAGCCGCCGTCCAGCACTGCCACCTGGTCATACCCCAGCCAGCGCAGCATCCACCACAGGTGCGCGGCGTACATGCCGCCGCTGGCGTCATAGGCCACCACCAGGGTCTTGGGCGACACGCCGTGGGCGGCCATGAGCGCGCCGAACGCGGCGCGCGACGGCAGCGGATGACGGCCGTTCTTGCCGGTGCGGACCGCGGCCAGCTCGGTTTCGTGGTCCAGGTAGCGCGCGCCGGGGATGTGG
The DNA here is from genome assembly GCF_902859965.1 of Achromobacter aegrifaciens. Lineage (NCBI taxonomy): Bacteria > Pseudomonadati > Pseudomonadota > Betaproteobacteria > Burkholderiales > Alcaligenaceae > Achromobacter > Achromobacter aegrifaciens. The sequence goes on along the minus strand of NZ_CADIKO010000003.1, from coordinate 992,273 downwards.
CCTGCGTCATAGGCCTGACGGCCGGCCGCATGGTTGGTCAGGTCGTGGCGCACGTCGAACACGCGCACGTCCGGCGCATCCAGGCGCGCGGCCAGGTCGGCGGCGGAAATCAGGGTCATCGTCATTCGGTGTGCTCCTGTAAGGGTGTTGGGCGACCGCGGCTCAGGCCGGCTTGGGATCGCGCATGGTGCGCCAGATCGACAACAGGCCCGCGAAAATGATCAAGCCCATGCCGGCCCAGGCCAGGGCGTCCAGCTGTTCGCCCCAGAAACCCATGCCCAGCAGGGCCGCGAAGATGATGGTGCTGTACTGCAGCGCCGCCGTCAGCAGCGCCGACCCCAGGCCGAAGGCGCGGGTCATGGCCAACTGGCCGAACAGGCCCGTCACGCCCACGCCCAGCAGCGACAGGTAGCCGGTCCAGTCGGCGTGGCCCCAGCCCTCGAACAACAGTCCGGCCAGGCTGGACACGCAAACGGCCACGGAGAAGAACAGCACCGTGCGCCATTCGGGTTCGCCGACCCGGCCCAACTGGCGGATCTGCATCATGGCGATGGCCGACATGGCGCCGGCGGTCATCCCCAGCAGGGCAGCCAGCCACTGGTCCTCGTTGATGCTGGGCCGCAGCACCGCGATCACGCCCAGGAACCCCAGCGCCACCGCCACGATGCGCACGGGGTCGCGCTGCGCGCCGCCCCAGCCCAGCATCCAGCAGGCGATGAACAGCGGCGCGGTGTAGTTCAGGCTGGTGGCGGTGGCCAGGGGCAGATGGGCGATGGCGAAAAAGCCCAGCCACATCGAGGTGACGCCGGACAGGTTGCGCCACAGGTGGAGTTTCCAGCTGACGGGGATGATGGACTGGCGGCCGGCGCGGGCCCAGATCAGCAGCAGGATGACCGACGGCAATCCGCGAAATAGAACGACTTGCGGCAGCGAGGCGCCGTGTTCGGTGCCGAGCTTCACGAACGAACCCATGATGGCGAACATGGCGGACGCCAGCAACATCCAGAGTGCCTGCATGGGGGTCTACGCTAAGGGAAAAGTGAGGAGGAATAAGGGAAAGCGATACTATACTCTCCGTCACCGGAAGCGGCGCCGCGAGTCGGGGAACTGGCGGCCCGCAGCAGTGTCGAATCCCGGCATATCCTGCTCGCAGAGGAACACAAAAAACATGAAACGCATTGTCCTGTTCGTCCTGACCAACCTGGCTGTCATGCTGGTGCTGTCGGCCACGCTGCGCATCCTGGGCGTGGACCGCTACATCACCGCCAACGGCCTGAACCTGAACGCCCTGCTGATTTTCTCGGTGGTGGTCGGTTTCACCGGCGCGATCATCTCGCTCCTGATCAGCAAGCCCATGGCCAAGTGGAGCACCGGCGCCCAGGTGCTCGACCCGAATTCGCCCCGCAACCAGCGCGAAGCCTGGCTGGTCGACACCGTGCACCAGCTGGCCGACCGCGCCGGCATCGGCCGCCCGGAAGTCGCCATCTATGAAGGCGCCCCCAACGCCTTCGCCACCGGCGCCTTCAAGAACGACTCGCTGGTCGCGGTGTCCACCGGTCTCCTGGAAAGCATGAGCGAGGAAGAAGTCGCCGCCGTGCTGGCGCACGAAGTCGCGCACATCGCCAACGGCGACATGGTCACGCTGACGCTGATCCAGGGCGTGGTGAACACCTTCGTCGTGTTCCTGGCCCGCGTGGTCGGCTACTTCATCGACCGCGTGGTGTTCAAGAACGAACGCGGCATCGGCCCGGGCTACTACATCACCGTGCTGGTCTGTGAAATCATCTTCGGCGTGCTGGCCTCGATCATCGTGGCCTGGTTCTCGCGCCAGCGCGAGTACCGCGCCGACGCCGGCTCGGCCCACCTGATGGGCGCCCGCGAACCCATGATCCGCGCCCTGGCCCGCCTGGGCGGCCTGGAACCGGGCGAGCTGCCCAAGTCCTTCGAGGCCTCGGGCATCACCGGCAAGGGCGGCCTGGCCGCGATGTTCGCCTCGCACCCGCCGATTCCGGCCCGCATCGCCGCGCTGCAGAATGCGCGCGTGATCTAAGCCTTTCGCTCAGACGGGCCTCGCGCCCTGCAGCCCTGACTCGATGGCCCGCTTGCGCGGGCCATCGTCTTTTCCGGCTCCGGCCAAAAAAGGTCCCCAGGATGCGAGGCAGACCCCGAAGACGACCAACGATCAGACATTCCTGCTTCAATGGGGTGGGCGCATAATTTCAGGGGCCTGGCGCCGGTCCTGGCCGTATGGATAGACGTGATGTCGAGGGCAGACCGTGGCTGAATCGAGTACGCACTCCCCGGCCCGCGGAACGGGCAGCTGGCTGGTTGCCGTGGGCACGTATACGCGGCCGATGCCGCATGTGCACGGCATAGGGCGCGGCATCCACTTGCTGAGGTTCGACGCCGCGACGGCCACGCTGCGTGAATTGCAGGTGGACAGCCATGGCGTCAATCCCTCTTACCTGTGCCATTCCGCGTCCCTCGGCCTGCTGTACGGCGTGAGCGAGCAGGAAGTAGGCGCCAGCATCGACGTCTACGCGGTCGACGGCGCGGCCACGCTGCGGCATTTGCTCAATGTGCCTACGCCTGGCGCCAGCCCTTGCCACATCAGCCTGACGCCTGCGGCGGACCGCCTCTTCGTATCCAACTATGGCAGCGGCGAACTCCTGAGCTACCGGCTCGACCGGCAGGGGTTGCCCAGCGCCCCGCCCGACATCATCGTGCGCCATGGCAGCGGTCCGCGCAGCGACCGCCAGGCGAGCCCCCATGTGCATTGCGCCCAGCCGACCCCGTCCGGCGATGCGGTCTACCTGTGTGACTTGGGTACCGACAGCGTCGCCCGCCATGCCTTGCGGGGCGCCGCGCTGGATCTGCTCCCGGACCTGCAGGTGCAGATAGGACCAGGTTCCGGGCCGCGCCACCTGCGGCTGAATCCGGCCGGTACCCGCGCCTTCGTGCTCAACGAACTGTCCAATAGCGTGACCGTCGTTCAACTGCCCACGGCACGCGATCCCCATGCACACGCGCTCGCCCGGATCGGCACGCTGCCGGCAGATTGGCAAAACGCCAACTCCGCGTCCGCGCTTTGCCTGCATCCGAGCGGACGCTGGCTCTACGCGACCAACCGCGGCCACGACAGCATCGCAGGATTTCGGCTATTGGAATCCGCCCCTTGGCTTGAGCCGATAGGCTTGTGGCCCGCCGGCGGGCGCACCCCGCGGGACGCCGCCATCACCCCGGACGGCGGCTTCCTGCTGGTCGCCAGCCAGGACGAGCACCGCATTTCCTGCCTGCGCATCGACCCGGACAGCGGCCAGCTGCAGCCTGCAGGCGTGCCGTTTGCCATTTCCTCCCCGGCCTGCGTTCTTCCCTTGCTTCGGAAAGAAACCCCGAGGCCATGACAGCCGCTCGCCCTCCCGCATCGTCGTCACCCCGTGCCCTCAGCACTCGACGATGTTCACCGCCAGCCCGCCGCGCGCGGTTTCCTTGTACTTGGTCTTCATGTCGGCGCCGGTCTCGCGCATGGTCTTGATGACGGAGTCCAGCGACACGTAGTGCTGGCCGTCGCCGCGCAGCGCCATGCGGGCAGCGTTCACGGCCTTGATGGAGGCCATGGCGTTGCGCTCGATACAGGGGATCTGCACCAGGCCGCCCACGGGGTCGCAGGTCAGGCCCAGGTTGTGCTCCATGCCGATCTCGGCCGCGTTCTCGACCTGTTCGACCGTGCCGCCCAGGGCCGCGGCCAGGCCGCCCGCCGCCATCGAGCAGGCCACGCCGACCTCGCCCTGGCAGCCGACTTCGGCGCCCGACAGCGAGGCGTTGTACTTGTACAGCAGGCCCACGGCCGCCGCGGTCAGCAGGAAGTCGCGCACGCCCTCGCGGTTGGAACCAGGCACGAAGCGGTCGTAGTAATGCAGCACTGCCGGGATGATGCCGGCCGCGCCATTGGTCGGCGCCGTCACGACGCGCCCGCCCGCGGCGTTCTCTTCGTTGACCGCCATGGCGTACAGATTGACCCAGTCCATCACGGACAGGGGATCGGACAGGGTGCGCTCGGCGCGCTGGGTCAGGTTGCGGTAAAGCTCGGGCGCGCGGCGGCGCACGCGCAGGGGACCGGGCAGTTCACCGTCCGCTTCCGGATAGTTGATGCCGCAGCCACGCGACACGCAGTCCTGCATGACCTGCCAGATGCGGTCCAGCCCGGCGTGCACCTCGGCCTCGTCGCGCCAGGTCAGCTCGTTCTTCATCATCAGCTGCGCCACCGACAGGCCGCTCTCGCTGCACATGCCCATCAGTTCGCGACCCATGCGGAACGGGTACGGCAACTGGTCGTGCGCGGCGATGACCTGGCTGTTGGACGCGCCGGCCGTCACCACGAAACCGCCCCCCACCGACAGGTAGCGGGCCTCGCGCAGGGATTCGCCATTGGCGTCAAAGGCGTGAAACTTCATGCCGTTAGGATGTTCCGCCATGGCTTCGCGGCGGTAGAACATCATGTGTTCCTTTTCGACGAAAGGAACCGGATAGCGTCCCAGCAGCGGCAATTGGCGGCTGGCCCGCACCGACGCGATCATGCCGGCGATGGCGGCGGGATCGACGGTATCGGGGGCTTCGCCCATCAGGCCCAGCAGCACGCCCTTGTCGGTGCCGTGCCCCTTGCCCGTGGCGCCCAGCGAGCCGTAAAGCTCGGCGCGCACCGTGGCCACATTGGGCATCAGGCCGTCGCGCTCCAGGCCTTGCGCGAACAACAGGGCGGCCCGCATGGGGCCCACCGTATGGGAGCTAGACGGGCCTATGCCTATCTTGAACAGGTCGAATACGGAAACAGCCACGCAAAACTCCATTGCATCTGCGATTGATGAGGCAATGATACGCGTAGGCCAGCCCACGCGCAGCTAGCGTCCTGCCCCGCAGATGCGCCCGCAGGCGTATGCTGTATTGCGGGGACAGGCTCCCCCGGCAGCGCCGCGCATGCGATCATTACAGAATTATTACTTGTCATAAAAGAATGGAAATACGCCAGGATGTCCGGACTCATTACCCTGCTTGACTTCGCCGGCTACGTCGCCCTGCTCCTCTGGGGCGTGCATATGGTCCAAACAGGCGTGCAGCGCGCCTTCGGGGCCGCCCTGGGCGCGGCGTTGGGCAAGGCCTTGGGAACCCGGCTGCGGGCATTCGCCGCCGGACTGGGCATTACCGCCGCGTTGCAGAGCAGCACCGCCACGGGCCTGATGATCACCGGCTTCGCGGCCGGCGGCGTCGTCGGCCTGGCGCCGGCCCTGGCCGCCATGCTGGGCGCCAACGTCGGCACCACGCTCATCGTCCAGCTGCTGTCCTTCGACCTGACCTCGCTCGCCCCCATCCTGATCCTCGCGGGCGTATGGATGTTCCGCCGCTACCCGCCGGGCCGCACGCGCGACCTGGGACGCGTCTTCATCGGCCTGGGCCTGCTGTTGCTGTCGCTGCACCAACTGGTCGAACTGTTCCAGCCCTTCCAGACCGCGCCCATGCTGGGCATGATCCTGGACGCGCTGGCGACCCAGCCCGTGGCCACGGTACTGCTGGCGGCCGCCTTCACCTGGGCGGCGCATTCCAGCGTGGCCGTGGTGGTGCTGGTCATGTCGCTGGCCAGCCACCACATGGTGGCCCCGCACGTAGCCTTCGCGCTGGTGCTGGGCGCCAACCTGGGCACCGCCATCAACCCCATGATCGAAGGCGTGACCGGAGACGACCCCGCCGCGCGCCGCCTGCCCCTGGGCAACCTGCTGACCCGGGTGCTGGGCGTGCTGATCGGGCTAATACTGCTGCCCTACCTGCAGCCGATGATGAGCGATCTGGCCTCCGACCCAGCCCGCGCCGTGGCCAACTTCCACACCCTGTTCAACGCCGTCATCGCCCTGGTGTTCCTGCCGCTGTTGACGCCCTACGCCGCCCTGCTGACGCGCTGGCTTCCCAAGCGCGCGGATCCGAACGACCCGTCGCGCCCGCAGTACCTGGATGAATGGGCTCATGACGTGCCCGCCGTGGCCTTGGGCAACGCCGCGCGCGAGGCCCTGCGCATGGCCGACATGCTGCAGACGCTGCTGCTCTACGCCCGCGCCGGCTTCAAGCGCGACAACCGCCACCGCATGGTGCAGGCGCGCCAGCTGGACGCCGCGCTGGACAAGCTGGAAAACGCCATCACCACCTACCTGGCCACCCTGGACCAGGAGAACATGACGCGCGAGGACATCCAGCGCCTGGACGACATCCTGGCCTTCACCAGCAATATCGGCCATGCCGGCGACATCGCCCACCACGGCCTGCTCAGCCACGTCGCCAAGCTGCGCAAGCAGGGCTGGATCTTTTCGCCCGAACAGCGCGCCAGCCTGGACGACACGCTGGGCCAGCTCATCGCCAACCAGCGCACCGCCGCCGCCCTGTTCGTCAACGACGACCTGCGCCAGGCCCGTGCGCTGGCGGGTGAAAAGGCGCGCTTCCGCTCGATCGAAACCCATGCCGCGGACACGCACCTGCAGAAAATCAAGGGCGGCGAGGTCGACGCCGCCGAGGTGGGCGCGCTCTACCTGGACATCCTGCGCGACATGAAGGGCATCAATTCCCATCTGGTCGGCGCGGCGGCCTATCCGCTGCTGGCGCGGCACGGCGAACTGCTGCCCAGCCGCTTGCGCGAGGCTGGGAACTGAGCAGAACGAAAAAGCCGACCTTATGTGGTCGGCTTTTTTCACCGCGCTCTTGGGCAGCTTTCGCTGCCCCGCATCCTACAAATAGCGCTTGAACCACTCCAGCATGCGCTTCCAGCCATCCTGCGCGGCCTCGGCCTTGTAGCTGGCGCGGTAGTCCGCCAGGAAGGCGTGGTCGGCCTCGGGATACACCACGAATTCCGAGCGCCGGGCGTTGTCGTTGCCGGCGGCCAGCTTGGATTTCATGGTTTCGACGTCGGCCAGCGGAATGCTGGCGTCCTTGCCGCCATACAGGCCCAGCACCGGGGCGTGCAGTTCGTTGACCACGTCGAAGGCAACGCGCTTGATCAGCGGGCCATGGCCCACGCTGAGCTTGCCGTACCAGGCCACGCCCGCCTTCACGTCGGGGTTGTGCGCGGCGTACATCCAGGTCAGGCGACCGCCCCAGCAAAAGCCCGTCACCGCCACGCGCTTGGGATCGCCGCCGTGCGCGGCCGCCCAGGCCACGCTGGCGTCCAGGTCGGCGAACACCTGTTCGTCCGGCACCTTGCTGACCAGCTCGGCAATGAGTTTCGGGATGTCGGTGTAGACCGAGGCATCTCCCTGGCGTTCGTACAGATTGGCGGCGACGGCAAGGTAGCCGGCCTTGGCGACCCGGCGGCACAGGTCCTTGATGTGCTCGTGCACGCCGAAGATCTCCTGCACAACCAGCACGATGGGCAGGTCGCGCTTGCCTTCGGGCGCGGCGTAATAGGCGGCGATCGTGCCGTCGGCCACGGGCAGTTTGAAATCCCCGTGGACCAGGCCCTGGGTGTCCGTGTGGATCACGGTGGGCGCGACGTTGCCGGCTGCGGCGGAAAAACTCATGAAGAACTCCTGTGTAGGGATGATCAACCAAGCCGGATATCCCGTCAGCGCCTGCACGGCCCCGCGCCTGTCCTAGTGCCGGTGGCCATGCTCCACTTGCGGCGCGGCCTGGCCGGCTTCGGCCTCGTGGTCGTGCCCATGGTGCATCACCGTGGTGACGCTGTAGATCAGCACCACGCCCACGCCGACCAGCAGCAATTGCGGGACGGCATCGGCCAGGGATACCCGTTCGTGCATCTGCGGCATCAGGTCGGCCACCGAAATGTAGAGGAAGCTGCTGGCTGCAACCACCAGGACATACGGCACCCATTGCTGCGCCTGCTGCAGCACGAAGTACCCTATTATGCCGCCCACGGCTGAACACAAGCTGGTGAACAGGATCAGGGAGAACGCGCGGCGGCGCGCCAGGCCTGCGTTGAGCAACACCACGAAGTCACCCAGCTTGTGCGGCACCTCATGGATGATGATGGACGCCGCGGTCAGCACGCCCAGCAGCGGATCGGTCAGGAAAGCCGCCGCCACCAGCACCCCGTCGCACAGGTTGTGCAGCGAGCTGCCGATCAGGATCAGCACGCCGCCGCGGCCCGCCTCGTGGCGGTCATGCCCCTTGTGGTGGTGATGGCCGTCGCCCTCGTGGTGATGGCTGTGGCGCAGCAGCGCAATCTTCTCCAGCACGAAAAAGCCGATCAGCGATGCCAGCATCAGGCCGAACAGCACGTGGGCATCGCCCACCCCCGTCTCGAAGGCCTCGGGCAGCAGGTGCAGCAGCGCCACCGACAGCAGCACCCCCACCGACAGGCTGACCATGTGGTGCAGGTATTGCGCGAAAACCTTGTAGGCCAGCCAGCTGGCGACAAGGACGGCGATAAGCCCGCCGGTGACGGTGGCGAGCAAAATCCAGAGCAGCAACATTTTTGGGGGGACGCTTTAAGGCGGGGGGAAGCGAAACATTATATTGTTTCAATACCAAAAACGGAAATGGGCCGCCCGCAGGCGGCCCATGTGTCCTGGGACCGGGTGCTTACGGCCCTAGTGGGCCTGCTCCCAGTTCTTGCCCATGCCGACTTCCGCCACCAGCGGCACGCGCAGTTCCGCCACGTTGCACATGAGGCGCGGCAGCGCTTCCTTGACCAGTTCCAGCTCGGCGTCGGGCGCTTCCAGCACCAGTTCGTCGTGCACCTGCATGATCATGCGCGTCTGCAGCTTTTCGGCTTCCAGCCAGTCCTGCACCGCCACCATGGCCATCTTGATCAGGTCGGCCGCCGTGCCCTGCATGGGCGCGTTGATGGCCGCGCGTTCGGCTGCCTGGCGGCGCGGACCCGAGGCGCCGCGGATTTCCGGCAGCTGCAGGCGGCGTCCGAAGACGGTTTCCACGTAGCCCTGCTCGCGCGCGCGGCGGCGGGTGTCGTCCATGTACATGGCCACGCCGGGATAGCGGGCGAAATAGCGGTCGATGTAGGCCTGCGCGGCATCGCGCGTGATACCCAGGTTGGACGCCAGGCCGAACACCCCCATGCCGTAGATCAGGCCGAAGTTGATGGCCTTGGCGGCGCGGCGCTGGTCGGTGGAGACGTCGGCCAGCGACACGCCGAACACTTCCGAAGCGGTGGCGCGGTGGATGTCCTCGCCCGCTGCGAAGGCGCGCTGCAGGTTGGCGTCGTCCGACACGTGCGCCATGATGCGCAGCTCGATCTGGGAATAGTCCGCCGACAGCAGCATGCCCTGCTCGGCGATGAACGCCTCGCGCACGCGCCGGCCGGCCTCGGTGCGCACGGGGATGTTCTGCAGATTGGGATCGGACGAAGCCAGGCGGCCGGTAATCACCGCGGCCTGCGAATAATGCGTGTGCACCCGCCCGGTATCCGGGTTGATCATGCGCGGCAGCTTGTCCGTATAGGTGGACTTCAGCTTGGACAGGCCGCGGTACTCCAGCAGCACCTGCGGCAGCGGATAGTCCTGGGCCAGCTTGCTCAGCACCTCTTCGTCGGTGGACGGCGCGCCGCTGGCGGTCTTGCGCACCACCGGCAGCTGCATGCGGCCGAACAGGATCTCGCCCAGCTGCTTGGGGGAATTCAGGTTGAAGGGCTGGCCGGCCAGTTCATAGGCCTTCTGTTCCAGCTGCAGCATCTCCTGGCCCAGCTTGTGGCTCTGGCGGCCAAGCTCCGCGGCGTCTACCTTGACGCCGTTGCGCTCGACCGTGGTCAGCACCGAGGACACCTGCATTTCCAGCAGGTAGATACGGTTCAGTCCCGCATCGGCCGTCACCATGGGGCGCAGCACCTGGTGCAGCTGCAAGGTGAAGTCCGAGTCTTCGGCCGCGTAATGGCCCGCCTTGTCCACCGCCACTTCGTCAAAGCCGATCTGCTTGGCGCCCTTGCCGCAGAGGTCCTCGTAGGACACGCCGCTGCGGCCCAGATAGCGCTGGGCCAGGTCGTTCAGGCCCACGCCGCGGTGCGATTCCAGCACATAGGCCTGCAGCATCGTGTCTTCGGCGATGCCGGCCAGCTTGATGCCTTCGTTGGCGAACACGTGCGCGTCGTACTTGGCGTGGTGCAGCAGCTTGGCGCGGGACGCGTCTTCCAGCCAGGGCTTCAGGCGCGCCAGCACCTCGGCCTTGGGCAGCTGCGGCGCATTGTCCGGACCGCGATGCGCGACCGGGATGTAGCACGCCACGCCCGGCGCCACCGCCAGCGACATGCCCACCATCCTGGCCTGCATTTCGTCCAGCGAGGTAGTCTCAGTGTCCACCGCGACCAGGGGCGCGTCCTTCAGCTTTTCCATCCAGGCGTCGAACGCGGCCCAATCGGAAATGATCTGATAATCCAGCTCCACGGGCGCGGCGGGCGCCTCGTGCGCGACGCGGGCGTCTCCTGCGGGCACGCGCTCGGCGTCGCCCGTCAGGTCGCGTAGCCAGGTGCGGAAACCGTAGCGCTCATAGAGTTCGGTCAGCGTCGCCTCGTCGCGCGGGCGCGGCGTCAGATCGTCCACGCTGTCCACGTGGCCGGCCAGGTCGCAGTCGTACTTCACGGTCAGCAATTGGCGCGTCAACGGGAAGTTGGGAATGGCTTCGCGCAGGTTGCTGCCCGCCACGCCCTTGATGTCTTCCGCGCCTTCCACCAGCTTGTCTATCGAGCCGAATTCCGTAAGCCATTTGACCGCCGTCTTCGGACCCACCTTGGTCACGCCGGGGACGTTGTCCACTGCGTCCCCCACCAGCATCAGGTAATCCACGATGCGGTCGGGCGGCACGCCAAACTTGTTGACCACGCCGGCCTCGTCCAGCACTTCGCCCGTCATGGTGTTGACCAGGGTGACGTGGCTGTTGACCAACTGCGCCAGATCCTTGTCGCCGGTGGACACGATGGTGTGCACGTCATGCTCGGCGGCGCGCTTGGCCAGGGTGCCGATCACATCGTCGGCCTCGACGCCCTCGATGGCCAGCACCGGCCAGCCCAGCGCGCGCACGGCGCGGTGGATGGGCTCGATCTGCGCGGCCAGGTCTTCCGGCATGGGCGGGCGATGCGACTTGTATTCCGGATAGATATCGTCACGGAAGGTCTTGCCGCGGGCATCGAAAATACATGCGGCATACTCTGCCTTATGATCAGAGACAAGTTTGCGCAGCATATTCACCACGCCGTAGAGCGCCCCCGTGGGTTCGCCTTGCGCGTTGCGCAAATCAGGCATAGCGTGGAAAGCGCGGTACAAGTAACTTGAACCGTCGACCAGTAATAAGGTTTTTTTCATGGTTACAAAGGCAGATATGGCAATAGCTGCGGAAACACCCGCCAACAAACAAATTCCGCTGATTATGTCAGAGATACGGACGGCGGCAGACAAGCTCGCGAACATCGGGCCTGCTGTCAGCGTCTTCGGCAGTGCGCGAGTCAGCCGTAATTCCCCCCACTATGAAACCACCGTCGCAATTTCCGCCGCCCTGGCGGATGCGGGTTTCGCGGTGATCGCCGGCGGCGGTCCCGGCATCATGGAGGCAGCCAACAAGGGCGCGTTCGAAGCAGGCGGCACCAGCATCGGTCTGAACATCAGCCTGCCCCACGAAGCGCACAACAACGAATACCAAACCATCAGCCTGTCATTCGAGTATTTTTTCTCGCGCAAGGCAACCTTCTTCATGCACAGCTTCGCCTATGTGGCGATGCCTGGCGGTTTCGGCACCCTGGATGAACTCTTCGAAGCGCTGACGCTCATCCAGACGGGCAAGGTCCCGCCCGCTCCCATCGTGCTGGTGGGCAGCGAGTACTGGTCCGGACTGGTCGAATGGCTGGGCGGCCAGGTGCTGGCCAATGGCATGATAGGCGCGCATGACCTGGATCTCTTCATCATCGAAGACGATCCCGTCAAGGTGGTGCGCAAGGTGGTGGAATTCCACGCCAAGGTCAATTCGGACGCGCAATACGCGCCGTCCCTGCCGGCCTGAAATCGCATGTAGCTCAAGGCCCGCTTGCCGCCCCCTCGGAGGGGCAGCAAGCGCGCGAAGCGTGCGCAGCGTGCGCAGCGTGGGGGCCCTTTCCCTGTTATTTGCGCATGAACGAGGGCAGCACGTCCGGCGGAATCGGGCAGACGTAAGGTTGCCCGCGGCGCGTCTCCATCAGTTCCTCCTTGGCGCGCGCCAGCGCCTCGGGCTGCGTGTACAGATCGGCGGCGGTCGCCGCGATGATCTTGGCCGCGTGCACCATGCCCTTGTGCGCCATGGACATCTTGCCCTGCGCCACCATCTGCCAGGAATGGAACGGCGTGCCGTAGGCGTAGCAAGCGCCCCAGCATTGCGCAGTGGGCGCGACCCAGCTCACGTCGCCCACGTCGGTGGAACCGTAGGTGATCTCAGCCTTGCCGGGCTCGTAGGGCGCCACGCCGGCAAACAGCGGCGTGGGATTGCGCAGCACCGCGCCCAGGTTCTTGCCGGCGTTGTCGATGTCGTCCGTAGAGATCGCATCCCACATGCGGCGAGCGGCCTGCTGCTCGCCCGCGGTGTAATCGGGCCCCTGCAAGGCCAGCATGTTGGCGTACATGATCTGGTTCAACACGCCGTTGGGAATGTAGTTCGAGCAGGCTTTGTCGAACACGATTTCCAGTTCGCAACCCGTCATCAGCGCCGCGCCACGCGCCACGTTCTGCACGCGCTCGTACAGCTCAGACGCCTGCGAATTGATGGGTGCGCGCACCAGGTACAACACTTCGGCGCGGGCCTGCACCACGTTCGGTGAAATGCCGCCGCTGTTGGTCACGGCGTAATGCACGCGCGCATCCGGCACCATGTGCTCGCGCAGGTAGTTCACGCCCACGTTCATCAGCTCGACCGCGTCCAGCGCGCTGCGGCCCAGGTGCGGCGAATTGGCCGCGTGCGCGGCAACGCCGCGAAAACGGAAATAGGCCTGGATGTTGGCAAGCGAGGACTGGTGGAAGATCCCGGTGTGCGATGCGGGATGCCAGGTGAGCGCCGCATCCACGTCGTCGAACAGGCCCGCGCGCGCCATGAAGGTCTTGCCCGAGCCGCCCTCTTCGGCCGGACAGCCGTAGAAGCGGATGGTGCCGGGCAGGCCGTTGGCCTCCAGGAATTCCTTCACCGCCACCGCCGCAAAATGCGCGGCCGTGCCCAGCAGATGATGGCCGCAGCCGTGGCCGTTGCCGTTCGGCGTTTCCGGCGAAGGCTGGCAGGCGTAGGCGCCGCTCTCCTGGCTCAGGCCCGACAGCGCGTCGTACTCGCCCAGGATGCCGATCACCGGGCCGCCGTTGCCGGCCTCGGCCACGAAGGCGGTGGGAATGCCGGCGGCGTCGCGCGTGACGCGGAAACCCGCTACTTCCAGCATCGCGATGTGCAGCTCGGCGGACTTGTGTTCGTCGTAGCGCAGTTCGGCCAGGCTCCAGATGCGGTCGCTCAGTTCCGCGTAGCGCTCGCTGCGCGCGTCGATGAACGGCGCAAGTTTATCGATGGCACCCATTGTTTCTCCTGTGGCTGTAATGGCGGGGAAAAAACCGGTCAGGTCACTCGTCGAGCTTGATGCCGGCAGTTTCAATGATTTTGCGGTTGGCGGCCAGCGTCTGCGCGATGCGCTCGGCAAAGGCCTGCGGCGTGCCGGCGTCGGGCTGCGCGCCCATGCCCGCCAGGCGCTGCACCAACCCGGGCTCGGCCAGCGCACGCACTGCGGCCTGATTCAGGCGCTGCACCACGGCATCGGGCGTACCGGCGGGCACGACCAGGCCGAACCAGGTCTGGCCCAGCGCGTTCAACTGCGGATAACCCAGTTCCGTCATGGTCGGCAGGTCCGGCATGTCAGGCATCCGGGCGGGCGCCGACACGGCGATGGCGCGCAGCTTGCCGGCCTTGACCAGCGATTGCGCGGACGCGTACTGGTCCTGCTGCACCTGCACCTCGCCGCCCACCGCGGCGGTCAGCGCCGGCCCCATGCCGCGGTACGGCACGTGCAGCACATCGACCTTCAGATCGGCATTCATCGCCGCCAGATTCAGGTGGCCAAGCGAACCGACTCCGGGCGAACCATAGGAATACTTGCCCGGATGAGCCCGCAGCTCAGCCAGGAACTGCGCAAAATCCTGCGCCGGAAACGCCGGATTCACCATCCACACGACCGGCACCGTCGCCACCGAGGCCACTGGTTTGAGCTGCGTTTCGGGGTTGACCCGCTTGGTGCCGTACAGCAGCGGATTGACGGCCATGGTGCTGACCGTGGCCATGCCCAGCGTGTAGCCGTCAGGTTCGGCCCGGGCCACCGCCTCGGTGCCGAGCAGGCCGCCCGCGCCGGCACGGTTCTCCACCACCACGCTCTGGCCCAGTTCCTTGCGCAGGCCCTCGGCCACCGCGCGGGCCAGCGCGTCCGTGGACCCGCCGGGCGCGAACGGCACGATCAGCCGCAAGGGCTGGGAGGGATAGGCATCCTGGGCGGCGGCCAGGGACGAAACACTGAAAGTTACGGCGCAAACCAGCGCGTGCAGCAGACGGGACTTCATGGACCAGCCACTCCTGGGGAACGGGAAGCGATGTAAGGGATCGCTGCATTGTGTCCAGGGCATATCCTTATTTCAAATACATTAATGCGTGGATATATTCGTATTTTGAATAGCTTTCCGCCCTGCGCCATGGACGTCGCTCCCGCCACCCTGCTGTCCCGCCTGCTCGCCAAAGGCCGCCTGCGCCACCTGCAATTGCTAGCCAGCATCGCCGACCTCGGCAGCATTCAGCAGGCGGCCAGCCATATCGGCCTGAGCCAACCCGCGGCCACCCATGCGCTGGCCGACATCGAAGATCTGCTGGGCGTGCAACTGTTCGAGCGCCATGCCCGCGGCATGCGCACCACGCGCAGCGGCCAGCTCATGGCGGAGTGCGCCCGCAGCATGCTGACGACGCTGCGCGCTTCCACCGATTCGGTGGCGGCCCTGCGCCAGGGCGCCACGGGCAATCTGCGCCTGGGCGCCATCCCGGCAGCCACGGGCGGCCTGCTGGCCGAGCGCCTGCCCGCCTACATGAACGCGCGGCCCGGACTGCAAGTAGAGGTGGTGGAAGGCAGCCGCGAGCAACTACTGCCGCAAGCCGCCAGCGGCAGCCTGGACATGTTGCTGTGCCGGCGTCCGGAAGCCGTGCCCGCCGGCCTGGAATTCGTGCCGCTGCAGGAAGACGCGGCCGTGATCGTGGCTGCTGCCGGCCACCCGCTGCTGGATCCGGACGACGCCCCCACGCTGGCGCAGGTGGCATCCCAACTATGGATAGAACCTCGCCCGGAATTGGCCATCCATGCGGTCTTCAAGGCCTTCTTCGAACGCGCCGGCGTGGTGCCGCGGCTGTGCCGGCTGAGCAGCGCCGCCCCGCCCATGCCGCTGCTCATCGCCGTCATGCAGGCGCAGAAGGCCTTGGCCATGGTGCCGCAGACCCTGGGCAACTGGTACATGCAGCACGGACATTTCCAGCGCGTGCGCATCGAATCGCCTGGTTCATTCCAGCCCATCGGCGCGATCGTGCGCGACCAGGGACCGGGCCGCGACTTCCTGGACTGGCTGGCGGCCGGGCGCAAGGCCAGCTGAGCCAGCCCGGTCTTCAGCCTATGTCGCCGCCCGCCACATACATGATCTGCCCGGTGATGTAGGACGCCTCGGGCGCCGCCATGAAGCAGATCGCCGCGGCGACTTCCTCGGCCTGGCCCAGGCGGTCCTGCGGCGTGTCGCGCAGGCAGGAGGCATACATCTCGCTGACCCAGGCGGCTTCCTGCGCGGATGGCGTCTCGTGATTGCGCGGAATCGCGCGCACGCCGTTGTCCAGCGCGCCCGGCGACACGCAATTGACACGCACGCCCGACTTCGCCAGCTCCAGCGCCATGCAGACGGTGGCGGCGTGCACGCCGCCCTTGGAGGCCGAATACGGCACCCGGTAGATGCCGCGCGTGGCGTTGGAACCCACGTTGACGATGGCGCCCGCGCCCTGCGCCCGCATCACCGGTATGACTTCACGGCAGGACCACAGCGTGGGCCACAACGAACGGTTGACCTCGCGCTGCATCTGCTCCGGCGTGTATTCCCAGAACGGCCGGGTCCAGATCGTGCCGCCCACGTTATGCACCGACACGTCGATGCGGCCGTTGATCTCCAACGCGGCGCGCACCATGGACTGCGCGCCCTCATGGGTTTCCAGATCGGCCTGTGCGAAGCTCGCACGTCCGCCCGCGGCGCGGATCTCCTCGGCCACGGCGGCGCCCTGCTCCTCCGCCCGGTCCACCACGACCACGTGCGCGCCTTCAGCCGCCAGGCGCCGGGCCGTTGCCCGGCCCACACCCTGGGCGGCGCCGGTGACCAGGGCCACCAGGCCCTCGAAGCGTAGATGTGTGCTCATGCTTGTATCGTCCTTTGCTATATCAATGGGCCGCCGAAAGCGCGCCGTCCGGCCGCGCGTGCTTGAGCTTGAGGCTCAGCACCGCCAGGGCCGCGACCGCCAGGGGCATCGCCAACGCGATGAAGAATCCCGACGGTCCGCCCCAGGCCAGGAAGCTGCCGCCGATGGCCGAACCCGCGATCGCGCCCGCGCGGCCCATGCCGATAGCCCAGCCGGTGGCGGTGGCGCGCAAGGCGGTGGGGTAAGCGCCCACGACCAGGTAGTTCAGTGCAATCTGCTGACCACCGATGCCGAAGCCGGCCGCGCCGACCAGGATGAAGACCAGCGTCCAGTTGTCGCCGGCCTGGCTCAGGCCTACGGCCACCACGATGCCCAGCGCGAACATGCCGCCAAGCAGCCTCCTCGTGTTGACGCGCGGCAGCACGAAGGACAGCGGAATCGCGCAGATGATGAAGACGGCGTTGACGATGACCGTGCCCATGGGCGCCTGCTCGGCGGGCAGGCCCGCGGCCTTCAGCACCGTGGGCAGCCACGACAGCAGCATGAACCACGCCACCCAGTTCAGCAGGTACACCGCCCAGATCGCCACGGTCTTGGCGCCGTGGCCATCCGAGAACAAGGCGCCGACGCCGGCGCGCGCGACGGATTCCTCCGGCACGGTGAACTGCGTGTCGGCGTCCAGCTTGCGGCGCGAGATGGCCGACAAGACGCGCGCGATGTAGCGCTGGCTTTCCGGATCGCGGCGCGTGGCCTTGAAGTACAGCGACTCGGGCAGCATCAGAAAGGCGACGGCAAGCAGGACCAGCGGCGCCAGGCCGCCCACGATGAAGATGCCTTCCCAGCCGATGACGGGCAGCATGCGGGCGGCCAACAGGCCGCCCAGCATGGCGCCGGCCGGCAGGCCCAGCAGCACGCCGGTCATGATGGCGCCGCGCAAACGGGCCGGACCGTACTCGGCGGCCAGCGCCAGCAGCACCGGCGTGCAGCCGCCCATGCCCAGGCCGGCGATGAAGCGCAGCACCAGGATATGCGTGGTGTCGGTGGCCCAGGCCGTCGCGAGCGTGGACAGGCCGAACAGGGCCAGGCCCAGCATGATGGCCGGACGGCGGCCGATGCGGTCGCCGATCAGGCCCAGGGTCATGGCGCCCACCGTCATGCCGACGATGCCAGCGGTCAGGATGGGCGCCAGCGCGCCCGCCTTCAGATCGAAGGCGGCCAGGATCGCCGGCCCGGTGAAGGCGATCGCCTGTGTGTCGAAGCCGTCGAACAGCGCGATCAGAAAGCACAGGATCAACACGCGCCATTGAAAGGCGCCCAGTCGTTCCTGGTCGATCAGCGTCGGAATCGACCAGCTGGAAGTCGCGGTCATGATGGTTGTCTCCATGGCGCGGCCGAACCCGGCCTCGCGCCTGCGGGTTGTTCTAGGTGATTTGGGGGAAAAAATGGCGGCGCCGCTTGCGGGCGCCGCCCGGGCATCGGTCAGGCGGTGGCGCGGTCCATGCGGGCTTGCGGACGGGCCTCGTCGGCGTCCAGCGCCGGCTGCAGCACAAAGTCGAAACAGACGCGCGTGAACGGCGCGTTCACGCCCAGGCTCTCATAGCCGGCGGCCGGCGTATTGGGCTGCAGTTCGACCACCAGGCCGTCGCGCGTGGCAAAGGCGAAGTCATCGTCCAGGAAGGTGTCGCCCGGGATGTTGACCTGCGTGGTCAAGGTGCGCTGCCCGTCGGCCGCCACCAGGAAGTGGATGTGGGCCGGCCGGTTGCCATGGCGGCCCAGCGCCCCGAACAGTTCGGACGTGGGGCTGTTCGGCGGAATCGCGTAGCCCGGCGGGATGAAGCTGCGAAAGCGGTAGCGGCCTTGCGCGTCGGTCTTGATCTTGCGGCGCAGGTGGTAGTCCGCCTGGTCGGGATCGAAGTGCGAATAACGCCCCAGCTCGTTGGCGTGCCACACGTCCACCAGCGCGCCGGCGACGGGATTGCCGTCCACGTCACGCACCTGCCCTTCCATCACCAGCACCGTGCCGGCTGCGGGATCCTCGTCCAGGCGGGCTTCGCCGTCGGACAAGGGTGCGCCCGCGATGTAGAGCGGTCCCTCGATCGCGCGCGGCGTGCCGGCGGCGCGGCCGGCGGCCTCGTCGGCCTCTTCCTCGCGGATGTCGATCAGGCGGTCAAAGCCCAGGCCTGCGGTGATCAACCCCAGTTGGCCGCTGCCGCCCAGGCGCGCAAGCCAGTCCACGCCCGCCCAGAATTCATCGGGCTTGATGTCGAGATCGTCGATCGCGCGGAACAGGTCCGACACGATGCGCTGCGTGATCTGCCGCACGCGGTCGTTGCCCGGATTGACCTGGGAGCTGTTGACCAGATCCAGTAGTTGTTGCTGGGTATATTCAGCCATGATGCGTCTCCTGCTTTTTGGAATGATCGGGAAAGTGATGGGTCAGGTCGCAGCGGCCTCGCCGCGGCGGCCGAAGTCGACCGTGGCGGGCGTCAGGCCCGCCCTTGCGCGGTCAAAACGTTCCAGCCGTTTTTCGTCGACGACGACGCCAAAGCCGGGGCCGTCGGGAAGGTGGAGTTCGAAGTCGCGCACGGTCATGGGCTGCTGGACGATGTCGTCGACCAGCAATTGCGGGCCGAACAGTTCGCAACCGTGGTGCTGGTCGGACAGCGTGGCGAACACGTGCGCCGACGCCGCGCTTCCCAGCGAGGTTTCCAGCATGGTGCCGCCGTACCAGCCGATGCCGGCCGCTTGCGCCACGGCCGCGACCTCGCGCGTGCGCAGCAGCCCGCCGTGCTTGGCGACCTTCAGGGAAAACACATGGCAGGCGCGCTGCGCGGCCAGCATGTAGGCGTCCTGCGCGGAGCACACGGTTTCATCCGCCATGATCAGCGCGGCCGAACCCAGCGACTGCGTCGCTTCGCGCAGCGCCTGCACGTCCCACTTCGCCACGGGCTGTTCGATCAGGGTCACGCCGGCCTCCACCAGTTGCGGCAGATAGCGGCGGGCGGTGTTGCCGTCCCAGGCCTGGTTGACGTCCACCGTCATGTCGGCGCGGCCGTCCAGGCCGCGCGCAATGCGCGTCACGTGCGCCACGTCGTCCGCCGGACTGCGCGCGCCGATCTTGAGCTTGAAGAGGCGATGGCGGCGCGCCTGCATCATCTGCTCGGCCTCCTCCAGATCGCGTTGCGAATCGCCGCTGGCCAGCGTCCAGGCCAGCGGCAGGCGTTCGATGCGCTTGCCGCCCAGCAATTGCCAGGCCGGCACGCCCAGGCTGCGCGCCACGGCGTCCAGCAGCGCCATCTCGACCGCGCTCTTGGCGAAGGTATTGCCCTTGCAGACCGCATCGAAGCGGTTGAGGTGTTCGGCGAATCTGCGCGCATCCGCGCCGGCCACGGCGGGAGCCAGGTAGTTCTGGATCGCATGCAGGATGGTTTCCGGCGATTCCTCGTTCCACGACGGGCCGCCTATCGTGGCCGCTTCGCCAAAACCGCAGGCGCCGTTGGCTAGCCAGAGCTGCACGATCACCGGGCTTTGCCGGTTGATGGCGCCGAACGAAAACTTGTGCGGCCGGATCGTCGGGATGTCGACGATTCTTGCGTGGATGCGCTCGATGCGCCAGGTGGCATCGTCTGCCGTGATCGGAGCCGGGGTCGAAACGGATGTCATAAAGCCTGAAGCCCTGCGTGAGTGATGCGGCAAGGTTAGGGCTCGGCCGGTTTTGCATCCAATGATTTATATTGCATTTATCATTCGATATGATCGAACGATACACTTACAATCATCGACCGCCCAGACCGGCATAGCGCCAGGAGCCCCTCGATGGAATTGCGCCAGCTGCGCTACTTTCTCAGCGTCGCCGACACCGAGCACCTGACCCGCTCGGCCGACGCCCTGCACGTCACCCAATCCACCCTGTCGCATGGCCTGCGCCAGCTGGAAGAAGAG
Organism: Achromobacter aegrifaciens; assembly: GCF_902859965.1. Classification (NCBI taxonomy): domain Bacteria; kingdom Pseudomonadati; phylum Pseudomonadota; class Betaproteobacteria; order Burkholderiales; family Alcaligenaceae; genus Achromobacter; species Achromobacter aegrifaciens. Next base: position 971,921 of record NZ_CADIKO010000003.1, on the reverse strand, counting down.
CTGGGCATGCCCTTGTTCGACCGCATCGGCCGGGGGCTGCGCCTGTCGCAGGCGGGCCGGGTGCTGCGCGACCACGCCAGCCGGGCGCTACAGGAAATCGAAGCCGGCAAGATGGCCCTGGCGGATCTGGCCGGCCTGCAGGCGGGGTCCCTGACCATAGGCGTCATCCCCACCTTCCTGACCCATTTCGTGCCGGACGCGGTGGCCGGGTTCAGCCTGGCCTTTCCCAAGGTCCAGATCCAGGTGCGCGATCTGCGGGCTGGCCCCATTGAAGACCTGCTGGTCAGCGGCCAGCTGGACCTGGGCATTTCATTCCATCCGGCGCTGCGGGAAGAAATCGAGGCGCAACCCCTGTTCGACGAACGCCTGCAGGTCGTGGTTGGCAAAAACCACCCGCTGGCCTCGCGGCGCAGCCTGCGCATGCGCGATCTCGCGGGCGTGCCGCTGGCGCTGCTGCCGCGCAGTTTCGCCACGCGCCGCATGATAGACGCGGCCTGCGCCCAGGCTGGGCTGACGCCCGACGTGCGGGTCGAAATGGAGTCGGTGGACGCCTTGATCCACCTGTGCCGGCAGGGCGAACTGGCGACCATCGCCGCCGAGCATGCGGCGGGCGCGGCCGGATCGGGGTTGAAGAGCATCGCGCTGACCGACCCCACCACCATCCGCCGCGCGGCCATCCTGTGGCGCAAGGAAGCCTCGCGCAGCCGCGCCGCCCAGGAGTTCGCCGCCCGGCTGCTGGACGCGGTGCAGCGCCTGCCTGGCGCGGCAAGCGCGAACCGCCCCTGACACTGCGGCCCCAAAAAAAACGCAGCCCGAAGGCTGCGTTTCTTTGTAGCAGCGCAGCCAAGCTGCGCGCCGTGCCATCAGACGGCGGATTCGCGCGCGGCGCGCTTGCGCTCGTTTTCCAGCAGGAAGCGCTTGCGCAGACGGATCGACTTGGGCGTGATTTCCACGAGTTCGTCGTCGTCGATGAATTCCACGGCGTATTCCAGCGACATCTGGATCGGCGGAACCAGGCGCACGGCTTCGTCGGTGCCCGAGGCGCGCACGTTGGTCAGCTGCTTGCCCTTGATGGGGTTCACGACCAGGTCGTTGTCGCGGCTGTGGATGCCGATGATCATGCCTTCGTACAGCGCATCGCCCGGGCTCACGAACATGCGGCCGCGATCCTGCAGCTTCCACAGGGCGTAGGCCACGGCGTCGCCGTGATCCTGGCTGATCAGCACGCCATTGCGGCGCTCGCCGATCGAGCCTTCCTTGATGGGCGCGTATTCGTGGAAGATGTGGCTCATCAGGCCGGTGCCGCGCGTCAGCGTCAGGAACTCGTTCTGGAAACCGATCAGGCCGCGAGCCGGGATCAGGTATTCCAGGCGGGTACGGCCGCGGCCGTCCGGCTGCATGTCCTGCAGGTCGCCCTTGCGGCGGCCCAGCTCTTCCATCACGCCGCCCTGGTGGGCGTCTTCGACGTCGACGGTCAGCGATTCGAACGGCTCGCACTTCACGCCGTCGATATCCTTGAACACCACGCGCGGACGCGACACGGCCAGCTCGTAGCCTTCGCGGCGCATCGTTTCCAGCAGAATGGTCAGGTGCAGTTCACCGCGGCCCGACACCTCGAACACCGTGTCGTCGCCCGTGTCGCGCACGCGCAGCGCCACGTTCGACTTCAGTTCGCGGTCCAGGCGGTCGCGCAGCTGGCGGCTGGTCACGAACTTGCCTTCGCGGCCGGCCAAGGGCGAGGTGTTCACCATGAAGTTCATGGTCAGGGTGGGCTCGTCGATGCGCAGCATCGGGAACACGTCCTGATTGGCGGTGTCGGTCACCGTGCAGCCGATGCCCAGCTCTTCGATGCCGTTGATCAGCACGATGTCGCCGGCTTCGGCTTCGTCCACGACGATGCGCTCCAGGCCGTGGAACTTCAGCACCTGGTTGATGCGGCCGCGGCCGCCCTGGCCTTCAGGACCGAACTTGTAAGCCACTTCCATGCCGGGACGCATGCGGCCGCGGTTGATGCGGCCCACGCCGATCTTGCCGACGTAGCTGTTGTAGTCCAGCGAGATGATCTGCATCTGCAGCGGACCATTGGGATCGTCGTCGCGCTGCGGCACGTGTTCGAGGATGGCTTCGAACAGCGGGCGCATGTTGCCTTCGCGCACTTCAGGATTCAGGCCGGCGTAGCCCGACAGGCCCGAGGCGTAGATCACCGGGAAGTCCAGCTGCTCGTCGGTGGCGCCCAGCTTGTCGAACAGGTCGAAGGTGGCGTTGATGACGAAATCGGTGCGGGCGCCCGGACGGTCGACCTTGTTGACCACGACGATGGGCTTCAGGCCCAGGGCCAGCGCCTTGCGGGTCACGAAGATGGTCTGGGGCATGGGGCCTTCAACCGCATCCACCAGCAGCAGCACGCCGTCGACCATGGACAGCACGCGCTCGACTTCGCCGCCGAAGTCCGCGTGTCCCGGGGTGTCGATGATGTTGATGTGCGTGCCTTCGTATTCGACGGCACAGTTCTTGGCCAGAATCGTAATGCCGCGTTCTTTTTCCAGGTCGTTCGAGTCCATGACCCGTTCGGTCAGCGCCTGGTTTTCGCGGAAGGTGCCGGATTGGCGCAGCAGCTGGTCGACCAGGGTGGTTTTACCGTGGTCCACGTGGGCGATGATGGCGACGTTGCGCAAGGCGCGAGTCATAGCGAGTCCTTTAAGGTCAGGGTGGAGGGCAGCAAGCCCTCCGGCAATTCGTTCAATGCAAGCAATGCCTGCTTGGGGTCTGGCATGGCCTGCAAGGCATCCAGCGCAACGGCGCGTTCCAGGGAAAACGGCCCGACGTGCGTGCGCCGCAGCGCCGTCAGGTGGGCGTAACAGCCCAGCACGCGCCCGATGTCCTGGGCCAGCGTCCGGATGTATGTGCCTTTACTGCATGCCACATCGATCTCTGCCTCGGTTCCGTTCAGGGACAGCAGTTCGATGCGGTAAATCGTGATCTGGCGCGGCGGCCGTTCCAGCTCGATGCCGGCGCGCGCGTACTCGTACAAGGGCTTGCCGTCGCGCTTGAGCGCCGAATACATGGGCGGAATCTGCTCGATCGTGCCCGAGAAACGTGACAGCGCGTCGCGCAGCGCCTGCTCATCCACGGTAAAGCCCGGCTCGGCGGTGGACACGACATTGCCGGTCAGGTCGCCGGAGTCGGTTTCGGAGCCAAATTGCAGCGTAGCGCGATATGCCTTGTCGGCGTTGAGCATCGCGCCGGAAATCTTGGTTGCGCGTCCCATGCAGCACACCAGCAGACCGGTGGCGAAGGGATCCAGCGTGCCAGTGTGGCCGGCTTTTGCCGCGTCCATGGCGCGTTTGGCGCGTTGCAGGGCGTGGTTGCTCGACAAACCCACGGGTTTGTCGAGCAACAGCACACCGTCGAGCGTAAGCCCGCGTCGTTTAGCCATCGTCGGAATCCGGTTTAAAGCAGTGACGACAGCCCGATCAGGACTGGTCTTCAGGTTCGTCGGGCACGCCCGAATGCGGGCCGGGCCGGTTTGCGCGGTCGATGAGGATCGACATTTCGATGCCACGGGCGATCTGCTCGTCGTGGAAGAAGCGCAAAGTGGGGACAGTATGTATGTGCAGCAGCTTGTACAGCTGGGAATGCAGCCAACCGGCTTTCTCGTTCAGCAAGGCGGTCGCGGCTTCGGGCTCGGCGCCCAGAACCGTGAAATACACCTTGGCATGCGCGTAGTCGGTCGACAATTCCACACCAGAGAGCGTGATCAGTCCAGCGCGGGTCGTGTCGATCTCGCGCTGGATGATCCCGGCCAGATCCTTCTGGATCTGGTCGGCCAGCCGCAGATTGCGGCCGGGGATGGCTTTGGACTTGTGACGGCTCATTAGAAAAAATGCCTCGCGGTCGCCTTACAGCGTACGCGCGATTTCCTTGATTTCAAAGACTTCCAGCTGGTCGCCCACCTGGATGTCGTTGTTGCCGCGCAGCGTAAGGCCGCAGTCGAAGCCCGACTTGACTTCCTTGACGTCGTCCTTGAAGCGGCGCAGCGAATCGAGCTGGCCGGTCCACTGGACCACGTTGTTGCGCAGCAGGCGGACTTGCGAATCGCGACGCACCAGGCCGTCCAGCACCATACAACCGGCGATGTTGCCGATGCGGGAAATGCTGTAAACCTCGCGGATCTCGACCAAGCCGATGACTTCTTCCTTTTTCTCGGGCGCCAACATGCCCGACATGGCTGCCTTCACTTCATCCACGGCGTCGTAGATGATGTTGTAGTAGCGCACGTCGATGCCGTTGTTCTCGGCCAGCTTCTTGGCGCTGGCTTCGGCGCGGACGTTGAAGCCGATGACGACGGCGTTCGAGGCGATGGCCAGGTTGATGTCGCTTTCCGAGATGCCGCCCACGGCGGCGTGCACGACCTGCACGCGCACTTCGTCGGTCGACAGCTTGACCAGGGACTGCACCAGCGCTTCCTGCGAACCCTGGACGTCGGTCTTCACGATCAGGGCCAGGGTCTGCGTGCCCTCGCCCAGGTTGTCGAACATGGACTCGAGCTTGGCGGCCTGTTGGCGGGCCAGCTTGACGTCGCGGAACTTGCCCTGGCGGAACAGCGCGATTTCGCGCGCCTTGCGCTCGTCGGACAGCACCATCAGCTCGTCGCCAGCGGCCGGCACTTCGGTCAGGCCCTGGATTTCCACGGGGATCGACGGACCGGCTTCCTGGATAGGCTTGCCGTTTTCGTCCAGCATGGCGCGCACGCGGCCAAAGCTTGCGCCGGCCAGCACCACGTCGCCACGGTGCAGGGTGCCGCTTTGCACCAAGATGGTCGCGACCGGGCCGCGGCCCTTGTCGAGACGAGCTTCGATCACCAGGCCCTTGGCGGGCGCGTCGACGGGAGCCTTCAGTTCCAGCACTTCGGCCTGCAGCAGCAAGTTTTCCAGCAGATCGTCGATGCCTTCGCCGGTCTTGGCCGACACGGACACGAACGGCACGTCGCCGCCGTATTCTTCCGGCACCACTTCCTCGGCAACCAGTTCCTGCTTGACGCGGTCGGGGTTGGCGGAAGGCTTGTCGATCTTGGTCATGGCCACGACCATCGGAACGCCTGCGGCCTTCGCGTGGTGGATGGCTTCGCGGGTCTGCGGCATCACGCCGTCGTCGGCCGCGCAGACCAGGATGACGATGTCGGTCGCCTTGGCGCCGCGGGCACGCATGGCGGTAAACGCCTCGTGGCCCGGGGTGTCAAGGAAGGTCACCATGCCGCGTTCGGTCTGAACGTGGTAGGCGCCGATGTGCTGAGTAATGCCGCCGGCTTCGCCCGCGGCAACCTTGGCGCGGCGGATGTAGTCCAGCAGCGAGGTCTTGCCGTGGTCGACGTGGCCCATGACGGTGACAACCGGCGCGCGCGGCAGCTGTTCGGCTTCCGACACGCTCGCGGTTTCGTCCAGGAAGGCTTCCGGGTCGTCCAGCTTGGCGGCGATTGCCACGTGGCCCAGTTCCTCGACCACGATCATGGCGGTTTCCTGGTCCAGCACCTGGTTGATGGTGACCATCTGGCCCAGCTTCATCAATTGCTTGATGACTTCTGCGGCCTTGACGGACATCTTGTGGGCCAGGTCGGCCACGCTGATGGTTTCCGGCACGTGAACTTCACGCGCGATGAATTCCTGCGGCGCCGGCTCGTTGCGGCGATCGTTCTGCTGGTTGCGGCCGCCTCGGCCGCCCTTGCCGCCGCCCTTGCCGCCAGCGCGCCAGCCGTCGCGGCTGGCCGGGGCTGCCGGCTTGTCCGCGGGCTTCTTGCGCGAAGCGTCATCGGACCAGGTCGAAGCGACTTCGGCGGTCTTGATGGTCTTCTTCGCACCGGGAGCGGCGGGCTTGGCGTCCTTCTTGGCGCCGGGAGCGGCGCCCGGCTTGCCAGCCGGCTTGTGCAGCGTGCCGGAGATCGGCGCGGCAGCGGCGGGCGCTTCCGGTTCGGGAGCGCGCAGCACCTTGCGCGGACGGTTCAGCATCTCGCGCAGAGCGGCGGCTTCAGCCTCGGCCTTGCGGCGGGCCTCGTCGCGGGCCGCCGGCGCGGCGGAAGCCGCGAGAGGCGGGCCGGCGCGGCGGTTGTCCGCACGGTTGCCAACCTTGACGGCGGGCGCGGCGGGCTCGGGCTTCGCGGCGGTTTTGACGGGTTCGGACTTCGCGGCAGGCTGAGCCTGGGCGACAGGCGCGGCGGCCTGGGAGGAAGATGGTTCGGACTTATTGGCTAGCACAACGGGTTCCGGCTTGGCTTCTTCAGCCTTGGGCTCGGTGGATTCAGTCTTGACTTCGGGCTTGGCCTCTTCGGCCACGGGCTCGGCAGGAGCAGGCGCCGGCGTCGGTTCGGGTTCAGGCTGGGCCTGGACTTCGGCGGCTTTCGCCTCGACGGGAGCGGGCGCTTCGGCCGCGACGGATTCAACAGGCGCGGGCGCTTCGACCGGCGCGGGCGCTTCTGCAGCAACGGGCTCTTCCGCCTTGGCCGGGGCAATAGCCTCAGCCTGGACGGGAGCGGTCTCGCGAGGAGCGGCAGCTTCGGGTGCGACGGGCGCCGACACTTCCTGCGGCGCCGCTTCGGCGGCTGCCTCATCTTCGGCACGCGCGGACGCGGCCTGTTCCAGGGCGATTTCGGAGGGATCACGCTTGACGAACACGCGCTTCTTGCGCACTTCGACCTGGATCGTGCGCGAACGGCCGGTGGCATCCGCCTGGCGGATCTCGGACGTCTGGCGGCGCGTCAAGGTGATCTTCTTGCCTTCGGTCGCGCCGTGGGCGCGACGCAGCGATTCGAGCAATTTCGCCTTGTCGCTGTCGGTGACGGAATCGTCGACCGATTTGAGGTCAACGCCAGCCGAGCGCAGCTGATCCAGCAGCACATTGGCAGGCATTTTCAGCTCGGTAGCGAACTGCGCGACGGTATTACTCGACATTAGGCTCTCTCTTCCCTATATGCAGCTATTACAAACAACGTGAACTCGCGGCGGCGGATATTCCGTCCGCCGCGGACCCGTGTCCTTTTGGTTATTCCTCGTCGAACCAATGGGCGCGGGCACGCATGATGAGATCGCTGGCTTCCTGCTCGGTCAGACCGGCGATTTCCGCCAGTTCGTCCGTCGCCAGTTCGGCCAGATCATCACGCGTATGCACTTGGCGCTCGGCCAGCTTGGCAGCCAGTTCGGGCGTCATGCCTTCGAGTTCGAGCAAATCCTGCGCGGTCTCAAGGCGCTCTTCCTGGGCGATCGCCTCGGTCAGCAGCGCATTGCGGGCGCGGGCGCGCAACTCATTGATGGTGTCTTCGTCAAAGGCCTCGATTTCCAGCAGTTCCTGCATGGGCACGTAGGCGATTTCCTCGATACCGGTAAAACCTTCGTCGATCAGGATGTCAGCGACTTCCTCGTCGACGTCCAGCTTGCTCATGAACGTGGCGCGCAGGCCCGAACGCTCGACTTCCTGGCGGTTCAGGCTTTCTTCCGGCGTCATGATGTTGATCTGCCAGCCGGTCAGCTCGGAAGCCAGGCGAACGTTCTGACCCTTGGCGCCGATGGCCTTGGGCAGGTTTTCCTCGTCCACCACGACGTCCATCGCGTGCTTGTCTTCATCAACGACGATGGACTCGACGTTGGCCGGCGCCAGGGCGCCGATGACAAACTGCGCGGGGTCTTCCGACCACAGCACGATATCGACCTGTTCGCCGCCCAGCTCGTTGCGCACGGCGGTCACGCGCGAACCGCGCATGCCCACGCAGGTGCCGATCGGGTCGATGCGCTTATCGTATGCCACCACGGCGATCTTCGCACGCACGCCGGCGTCGCGGGCCGCGGCCTTGATCTCCAGCAGGCCCTGCTCGATTTCGGGGACTTCATTCTCGAACAGCTGGCGGATGAATTCCGGCGCGGTGCGCGACAGGATCACCTGCTGGCCGCGCGCGGCGTGGTCTACGCGCAACACAAAGGCGCGGACGCGGTCGGCCACCCGGAGGTTTTCCTTCGGGATCATTTCGGAACGCGGCAGGCGCGCTTCGATCTTGCCGGTTTCGACGATGGCGTCGCCCTTGTCCATGCGCTTGATCGTGCCGGACACGATGGTCTCGCCACGGTCCAGGAAGTCGTTCAGCACCTGCTCGCGCTCGGCGTCGCGGATCTTCTGCAGAATGGCCTGCTTGGCGGCCTGCGCGCCGATGCGGCCGAACTCGATGGGTTCGAGCGGCTCTTCGATGTACTCGCCTTCCTTGATGCCGGGGACGATTTCCTGCGCGTCCGACAGCATTTCCTGCTTGTCGGGCTCTTGCAGGCCAGCCTCGTCGGGCACGACCAGCCAGCGGCGGAAGCCTTCGTGATCGCCCGTGTCCCTATCGATGGCGACACGGATGTCCGCATCATCCTTGAAGCGCTTTTTCATCGCCGAGGCCAGCGCGCTTTCCAGCGCTCCGAACACGACGTCGCGCGTGACGTTCTTTTCACGCGCCAAGGCATCGACCAACAGAAGAATTTCGCGACTCATCGCTTTTTGCCCTTGAAATCCAGAACGGGATCCAGTTTTGCACGTTCGATATCGTCGACCGTGAAATTCAATACCTGGACGTCGTTCTTTTTTGCCTCAAATTCGAGACCGAACACGGTCTTTTGCATTCCAGCAGCCGCGTCGGAGGCTGCGGCGTCGTCTTCGGGCACCGTCAGGGTGCCGGCAAAGACCTTGCGGCCGTCCAATGCCTCGCGCAGCTTGATTTCGATGCGCTCGCCTGCGAACCGGCGGAAGTCGGCCTCGTTGCGCAGCGGGCGGTCGACGCCCGGCGAACCGACTTCCAGCCGCTTGTAGTCGACGTTCTCGACTTCGAACACCCGCGACAACTGGCGGGACACCTGTTCACAGTCTTCGATGCGCACACCGCCGACCCGATCGATCGTGACGCGCAAAAGGCCCAGGGCGGCACGCTCGACGTCCACGAGTTCGACGTCCATGCCGGCCAGAGCCTCTTTGGTCAATGCGAATAAATCAGCCATATACTCAAAAAAAATGGGCTGCACGCCCAGCCCACCGTATTGCACAGCGCCCAGCCGCCACCCTACTGCACGTAAGGAGCAATGCTGGGCAGTGCCCTATATTGCGACCTAAATTTGGCTTGCGCCGCCCCAAGGCCATTAAGACCCGCCGCCCCAACCCGCAACCCGGGCCAGGCAGCACCAGGCGCAAAGTCCGATGCAAACTGCCAGCTCTTGCCGCCCCTGTATTTGCGTGCTTTTCCTTGCGGGCACGCAAAAGGCGACGGCGCGAAGCCATGAAAACCATTGATTTTACCAGATAAACTGGAAAAACGCCTGATTCGTCGCGGGCTTACGTTTATGCGGGACATATCCCGCGCAGCGGCGCGTCCGGCGCGCCGCCCGCAGGCCTTCAGCGACCCTGACGACCGCGCCCGCCCATCACGCCCAGACGGGATTCGTGCGCCGAAGCGCCGCGCGGCTGCCAGTCATCGCCGCGCGGGGACGACGAGGCATTACGGGGTGCGCGCGGCTTGCCGCCAGCGTTCGGCCCCTTATTGCCGCCGGCGCCGCCCGACTTGTTACCGCTACGGCCGCCACCGGCGCCTGCCGGCTTGCCGCCGCGACCGCTATTGCCACGCGCACCGGCAGGCTTGCCGCCAGCCGAGCGACGACCGCCAGCCGGCGCTTCCGCGACATTGCCGCCGCCAGCCTCGACCGACACGGCATTGCCAGGCTGGCCGCCCGCCGCAGCCGCGCGCGGACCGCGCGGCTTGCCGCCGGACTTGCCACCAGGCTTGCCCCCGCCCTGCTTGCCGCCGGCCTTGCCGCCCGCCCCCGCTGCGGAACGGCCGCCGCCAGGCTTGCCGCCCTTGCGGTTGCCCCCAGCGCCCTCTCCCGACAGGGGATGGCCGTTGGCATAACCACCGGCAATCATCAGGCCCGTGCCAAAAGGATCCGACGGACACGCGGCCGCCTGGCCTGCGCTGCCCAAGCGGCCGCCTTGCAGCTTGCCGCGGCGGCCGATGCGCGCGCCGTTCATGCCGTTGCGGTCCATGGTGCCGAAACCCGGGGGCAGCGCGCTGTCATGCGACTGCGGCTGCTTGGAGCGGCGACGGTTGCCGCCGGATTCATCGTCGTCGCGCACCAGGCCCAACTGGACCATCAAGGCCGTGACCAGGGAAGAATCCAGTTCTTCCCAGCGGCCGCGGCGCAGCGTACGCGGCAGGACCACGTCGCCGAAACGGGTGCGGATCAGCCGGCTGACCGTGACGCCCACGGCCTCGAACATGCGGCGGACTTCGCGGTTGCGGCCTTCCTGCAGGGTGACGCGGTACCAGCGGTTGCTGCCGTCGCCGCCCAGGTAGTCCAGGGCGCCGAAGGCAGCCATGCCGTCGTCCAGCTCGATGCCGTCGACCAGCGATTGGCGCTGAGCCTCGTCCATTTCTCCCAGCACACGCACCGCGTACTCGCGTTCCGTGCCGTAGCGCGGATGCATGATGCGGTTGGCCATGTCGCCGGAGGTCGTGAAGATCAACAGGCCTTCCGTGTTCAGATCCAGACGGCCGACCGACAGCCACTTGCCCGTGCGCAGCTTCGGCAGGCGGGCAAAAACGCTTGCGCGGCCGCCCGGGTCGTCATGGCTGACGATCTCGCCAGCGGGCTTGTGATACAGGATCACGCGCGGCGGCTTTTTCGTATTGACGCGCATGATGGGCTTGCCGTTGACGCGCACCTGGTCATTGGGCGCCACGCGCTGGCCGATATGGGCCGGCTCGCCGTTGACCGACACGCGGCCCGCAACGATCAGTTCTTCCATTTCGCGGCGCGAACCGATGCCGGCGTCCGCCAGCACCTTGTGCAGCTTGGGCATGACCGAATCGCTGTTCAGGTACTTGCCCAGACGCTGCTCCATGCGGTCAGCGGTTTCCAGGTACGACAACGCCTGCTCGGCTTCCTGCTCGGTGCCGCGCGACTCCTGCGGCTCGGCCTGAGGGGCGGCAGCCGCCGCGGGCTGCGCTTCGCCGGCCGGCGCCTGCTCGGCGGCGGTATCGCCGCGGCGACGGCGGAACGGCGTTCTCAGCTTGCGGCCCCTGCCGCGGGCTCCCGTCTCGCCTTCAGCCGCCGGCTCACGCGCGGCGGATTCCGGCTGGCCATTGGAAGCGGCATCATCCGAACGGGGATTGTCGTCCTGCATTGCTGTATTCGTTGTCACTGGGACAGCTCCGAATTTCAAACTTGGGTGGGCCTGCCTGCGGCAGGCTCGTCATCATCTGGGGACGCCGGCTGTCGGTCGGCCTCGGGCCGCTCGACGCCTGCCTCGTCCGATTCCGGAGAGGCGGCATCCGGGCCAGGCCGAACAGGATCGGCAAGACCGGAAGCGGGCTCATGCCCGGCGGCGTCAGGCGCCGCGGTATCGGTCTCGTCAATCGGGTCGGTCGGTTCCGCGTGTTTTGCGTTCTCGACGCTTTCCTTTGCAGCGCCGGCTTCTGGGGCATCGGCGGCCATATCGGAAATGTCGTTGTCAGCCGCATCGTCGGGAAAACCGGACGTGGCTGACGTATTGGACAAGCCTTCGGCTTGCTCCCGGACGGTGGATTCGTCGGCGGGATCCGCGCCTTCTTCTGTGCGCGAAAGCATGGATTCTACGCTATCGACGGGAGCGATGGGTACATCCTGTTCCGAAACAGACAATTCCGCAACCGGAATACTGACTTCGGACGCCTCACCCTCGCCTGCCGTAGCCGCAGGTTCGCCGCCAGGACGAGCCTCGGCTTCGCCGCCAACCTCGCCCTCGGCGCTCGCCTCACCCTCGACGCCCTCCGCAGCCTCGGCAACCGCTTGACCGGCAGCGTCGGCGTCCTCGGTGGACGCATCCTCGGCGGCGGGCGCTTCGCCGCCCAGCACCTGCTGCACTTCACCCAGATCCAGCCCGGCGAGCGCGGCCGCGGCCTGCGCGGATTCCAGCGCCGGCAATTCGTCCAGGGCGCGCAGGCCCAGGTCATCGAGAAACTGGCGCGTCGTGCCGAACAGCGCCGGACGGCCCGGCGCGTCGCGGTGGCCGATGACCTCGATCCAACCGCGGTCCTCCAGCGCCTTCACGATCTGCGAAGACACGGTGACGCCGCGGATATCCTCGATGTCGCCCCGCGTCACCGGCTGGCGCCAGGCCACGATGGCCAGCGTTTCCATCACGGCGCGCGAATACTTGGGCGGCTTTTCCGGATTGAGGCGCTCAAGGTAGCGCTGCATGCGCGGACGGCTCTGAAAGCGCCATCCGGTGGCCAACTGCACCAGCTCCAGCCCGCCATCGGCCCAATTGGCCTGCAACGTTTCCAGAAGCGTGCGCAATGCGCTGTTGTCGAATTGTTCATCGTCCCCGAATAGCTTGCGCATATCGGACAGTTGCATCGGCTGCGCCGCGCAAAGCAGCGCGGTTTCCAACACGAGTATTGCCTCGCTATCGTTCATCGACATTCAAATTCAAAAAGGGCTAACTTGCGCTAGGTTGAAAATAAGGCTACTATTCATTTCTCAGACGCGGGGTGGAGCAGTCTGGCAGCTCGTCGGGCTCATAACCCGAAGGTCGTAGGTTCAAATCCTGCCCCCGCAACCAAATTGATTCAGGCCTGGCGATTTCGCCGGGCCTTTTTCATTTGCGGCGCCGGAAAAAATCCGCAGATCCAGCAAACCCGGCCGCACCGACGTGCGCAGCACGGCAGCACAGGCACCCGCCGCCGCACCGGCAGCCTCGGCGGCTCGCCAGCAACAGACTGCATGGGTTTGCGTAGTTCTCACTGGATTCCTGTGTTTACCGCCATGCGCCCCGGATAGAGATACCCCGGACATGTGCCGAAACGACCGCGCCAATCGGGATTGAGCGGGATGCCTGCCGCGCCCCGCGCAGCAAACACTCAAGCAAATTCTGGAAAAGCCGGCACAAATCGCCAGCCAGCCCGCGGAGCACGCCGGCAACCCGGCGCCGCCTTCCCGCGGCAATCGATATCAAGGACCTGAATCATCAAGGTTCGGGCGCCACGGACAGACCGCCACAACCCACAAACCCGATACGTTTCCCCTGGCGCACGCGAAAAACCAGTTCCGCAATGCCCGCGGCCCACATAAGCCGCAACCACGATTCTTGGATGTTTTCTAACCAGACAAGGCCGGCATCCGCCCGCCGCGTCCAACATATTCAAGCAGTTGTTTCATTATACCGCCATATACCCCACCCTCAAGCCCGCACAGCGCCTTGCGCGGCGCAAAAACTACGGAGCAGGCTTGTCCCACGGCGTGGATTCCAGGCGGTCCACCAGAAAATCCAGCATGGACCTCAAGATCAGAGGCATCTGGCGGCGCGAGACATAAACACCATAAATACCCAGCTCCTGCGGCTTGCTTTGCGTCAGGATGGCCCGCAGGCGGCCCGATGCGATGTAGTCCGCGGCATAGTAGGTCGGCAGCATCGCAATACCCGCGCCCTCCAGCGCCGCGCGCGACAACACCGACACCTCGTTCGCGCTGATATTGCCACTGACCGGCACATCCACCGGCTCGCCGTCGCGCTCGAAGCGCCACAGGCTCTTGCCGAAATACGAATGAGTCAGACAGTTGCGCAAGGACAGGTCCTCGATGCGCGCCGGCACGCCTTCGCGCTGCAGGTACTCGGGCGAGGCGCACACCACCGAACGGCAGACCGCCAGCTTGCGGGCGATCAGGTTGGGATCCAGGTCATTGGTGATACGCACCGCCAGATCCACGCGCTCTTCCACCAGATTGACGGCGCGGTCGACCAGCATCAGGTCAACCGAGGTGCCCGGATGCAGCTTGACGTAGTCGGTAATGGCGCTGGCCAGATGGCGGGAGCCAAACGACATGCTGGTGGTAATGCGCAGCAGCCCGCGGGGCGTGTCGTCCGGGGTCGATACCGCATTGCGCAGGTCTCCCACCATGTCCAGCATCTGGCGGCAGCGCGGCAGCGTTTCGGCGCCTGCCGGCGTCAGGCTCAGGCGCCGCGTCGTGCGGTGCAGCAGGCGCACCCCCACCCACTGCTCCATTTCCGCGAGATAGCGCGACACCATGGCGCGCGACATGTCCAGATGGATCGCCGCCGCCGACAGGCTGCCCCTGTCAGCGACTTCCACGAATACCTGCATGGCTTTCAAACGATCCATGATTGTCTCGATTCTTGCACCAGACCGCTCCGGTTATACCGTATTTCGGCGCAACATCGACACCATAATCGAGACGGCCACCCGCAAGCCCTGACCAGACCAGACGCTCAGACGCAGACGATCAAGGAGCCGGCTGCCCGAGCGCAACGCCCAAGGCGGCACGAACCTCATTGACATCCAACCCCCGCAGGATGCAGACCAGCCGTGACGCCCGCCCCTCGTCCGGCCACTGCTCCAGCTGATTGATCGGATAGAGCTCGCCATGCACGCCATGCACCTCGCACGGCAGCGCCTCACCCTCAAAGCACACCAGCCCCTTCATGCGCAGCAAGCCCTGCCCAAAGCGTTCCAGAACCCGCGACATGCCAGCAAGAAACGCCGCCCGCCCGACAGGAGCAGCCAATACCAGCGAGAAACTGCCCACATCTCCATGAGCGGCGGCTCTCGACTGCGCGAAGGGCCGCAACCAATTCGCAAGGGTCACGCCATCGCGCCTGGCCCGCAGGTCGAGACCCGCGCGCAGCGGATCCGCAAGCGGCGCATCAGGCCATTGCACGCAGCGCTGCGCCCCCGGATTAATGGCGGCGACGGCCTGATCCAGAAGATCCAGACTCGCGGCGTCCGCCAGGTCCGGCTTGCTGAACACCACGACATCCGCCAGGGCCAGTTGCCGCGGGGCTTCGGGCTGCCGCTCCAATTGGTCCAACCCATTACGGGCGTCCGCCAGGACGATCGCGCCCCGGTACGCATAGCGCTCGGCGAGGAAGCGGTCGTGTTTGAGGGTGAACAGGATGGGCGCGGGATCGGCCAATCCGCTGGTTTCGATGACCACGCGACGAAAGGGCTTGATCTTGCGGCTGAGCGCCAACATGAATAATTCGCGCAAAGCGTCGACTACCGCGCCGCTGACGACGCAACACAGGCAGCCGCCCTCAACCAGGACAATGTTGTCGCGGGCCTGGCGCACCAGGTGATGGTCCACACCGATCTCACCGTACTCATTGACGATGACGACAGCGTCAGCGTATGCCGGATCCCTCAGCAGGCGATTGAGCAGCGACGTCTTGCCGCTACCCAGGAAGCCGGAAATCACCGTCACGCCTATGCGTTTGTCGTCCATACCCGATCTTCCATGCTCGCCGCCCTGATGGAGAAAACCAAAAGGGCCATTCACTTGCGTGAATGGCCCTGAATTCTTTGGCTCCCCGAGCTGGGCTCGAACCAGCGACCTGCGGATTAACAGTCCGTCGCTCTACCGACTGAGCTATCGGGGAACTGCTAAGAAACGAGATTATGAACTAAAAATTTGAAGTGTGCAAATCGCTGATTTTTTCGCCGGTTTGGCCTGCTTGGTTTCCCATCGCAAAAAAACTCTGATATGATCTCGGTCTTTCCAGATCGGACCCCATAAACAGGGTGACGGACCGGAAAAAACGAAGATGTTTTGCTTGCGGCTCTTACAGGAGCGGAGCAAATGGTCTTGCCGGCATAGCTCAGTTGGTAGAGCAGCGCATTCGTAATGCGAAGGTCGTAGGTTCGACTCCTATTGCCGGCACCAGATTCCAAAAAGCAGCCCGCTCGGGCTGCTTTTTTCATTTCCGCGCCGGTTCGCGCGCCGAACCCTTACCCGGGAACTCCCGTCCGCCGCCACGCGTCCAATCTGCTGGACCATCCTGGCGGACACGACCATGCGCATCCTTCTAGTCGAAGATGACCTCATGATAGGCGAGAGCGTGCTGGACTGCCTGCGCGCCGAACACTACGCCGTAGACTGGGTCAAGGACGGCAATGCCGCGGAGCTCGCGCTGCGCACCGATACGTACGACCTCATACTTCTGGATCTGGGGCTGCCCAAGCGCGACGGCCTGTCGCTCCTACGCGACCTGCGCACGCGCAAGGACCGCACGCCGGTGCTGATAGCCACCGCCCGCGATGCCGTGAGCGACCGGATCGCGGGACTGGACGCCGGCGCCGACGACTATGTGGTCAAACCCTACGACGTGGATGAATTGCTGGCCCGCATGCGCGCCCTGATCCGCCGCAGCGCAGGCCGCGCGGAACCGGTGTTCGAGCATGAGGGCATCACCATCGATCCCCAGTCGCACGCCGCCATGGTGGACGGCGCTCCGGTCACGCTGACCGCGCGCGAATGGGCGGTGCTCGAACCGCTGATCGCTCGCCCGGGCATGATTTTTTCGCGCGCCCAGCTGGAAGAAAAGCTGTACAGCTGGAAAGACGGCATCAGCAGCAACGCTGTTGAGGTTTATATTCATGGCCTGCGCAAGAAGCTGGGTCCGAACCTGATCCAGAACGTCAGAGGCGTCGGCTATGTCATCCCCAAAACATGAGCATTCCGCTTAGCTACTCACTGAGAGCCAGGCTGCTTTTCTTCCTGTTGGCCGCCATCGTGGTCGGCGCGCTGGTGCAAGGCGCCATCGCTTACCGCAGCACTTTGGCGCAGGCCGACGATATCTTCGACTCGCTGCTGCAGCGCACCGCCCTGTCGCTGGGCACCGGCGACGGACTGCTCAGCACAGGTCCGGCGCACGCGCGCGGCGCGGGTTCGCCCGTGGCGGACGACCTGATCATCCAGATCTGGACGCCCGACGGCGTGCGCGTCTTCAATTCCCGATCCCGCCGGCCGCTCCCGGACCAGATCATCCTCGGCTTCTCCGACGCGAAGATGGAGGGCAGCACCTACCGCGTATATTCGCTGGCCACGCCCTTCCAGGTCATCCAGGTGGCGCAGGACATGACCGTGCGCACCAGCATGGCGCGCGCGCTGGCGCTGCGCACCATCGCCCCCATCGCCGCCGCCGCTCCCCTGCTCATGCTGATCGTCTGGTGCGTGGTCAGCTGGTCGCTACGGCCTGTGAAGCGGGCGCGCGCCCAGGTTGCGGCGCGCCAGCCGGAAGATCTGTCGCCCGTCAGCGTGGAGGGCCTGCCCGATGAGATCCGGCCGCTGGTGCTGGAACTGAACCTGCTGCTGGAGCGCATGCGCGGCGCCTTCGCGCAGCAAAAGCAGTTCGTCGGCGATGCGGCGCACGAACTGCGTTCGCCCCTGACTGCGCTACGCCTGCAATTGCAGGCCCTGCAACGCGCGGGCGACACGGATGCGCGCCGGCTGGCCGAACAGCGGCTGGCAGCCGGCATCGACCGCGCGACACGCCTGGTCGAACAGCTGCTATCCATGGCGCGCCATGAAAGCGCGGCCGGACAGGCACCCGCCGAAACCGTGGACCTGGCCGACGTGCTGCGCCAGGCGCTCTCTGAAATGCTGCCCCAGGCCAACGCGAAATCGATCAGCATCGACCTGGACGGCGCGCCGCAAGCATCGGTGCAGGGACATCGCGACGCGCTGACGCTGCTGGCACGCAACCTGCTGGACAACGCAATCAAGTACACGCCCGCCGGCAAGCGCGTCCACCTCCATCTGGAACAGGCTTCCGGCGAGGCGACCCTGCTGATCGACGACGAGGGCCCCGGCATTGCGCCGGACGAGCGCGAGCGCGTGTTCGACCGTTTCTACCGCGTCGAAGGCAATTCGCAGCACGGCAGCGGCCTGGGGCTGGCGATCGCGCGCAGCATCGCCGACCAGCACGGCGCCACCATAGAACTGCAGGACACGCCGGTGGGCGCAGGCCTGCGCGTGAAGGTGGTTTTTCCGACTTAAGACTCGCCTAAGTGTCAGGCCCGAAGATAGCGCCATGTCCTTCAACATGAACGCAGGAGCCGACATGAAGACCACCCAAATGAAACCCTCGCGCCTGGTGCTGGCGCTGCTGGCAGCCGGCGCCATAGGCGGCGCGGGCGCAACCGCCTTCACCGGCGGCGTTTCGATGGCGGCCACCGCGCCGGCCATCGCTTCCTCCTTCCAGGCGCCGGGCACGTCCAGCCCGCCCAACTTTGCGCAGATCACGCGCGACTTCGGTCCGGCCGTGGTGAACATCAGCGTCAGCGGCACGCGCAAGGTGTCCGCCGACGAAGGCGATCCGTTCGCCCAATTCTTCGGCCAGATTCCCGGCGCGCGCGGCCAGCGGCCCGCGCGTGAAGTGCCCATGCGCGGCGAAGGCTCCGGCTTCATCGTCAGCGCCGACGGCATCATCCTGACCAATGCGCACGTGGTGCAGGACGCCAAGGAAGTCACGGTCAAGCTGACCGACCGCCGCGAATACAAGGCCCGCGTGCTGGGCTCGGATCCGCAGACCGACGTGGCCGTCCTCAAGATCGACGCCAAGAACCTGCCGGTGGTGAAGGTGGGTGACGTCAACCAGCTGCAGGTGGGCGAATGGGTGCTGGCCATCGGCTCGCCCTACGGCCTGGAGAACACGGCCACCGCCGGCATCGTCAGCGCCAAGGGCCGGTCGCTGCCCGACGACACCTCGGTGCCCTTCATCCAGACGGACGTGGCGGTCAACCCCGGCAACTCGGGCGGCCCGCTGTTCAACGACCGCGGCGAAGTCGTGGGCATCAATTCGCAGATCTACAGCCGCACCGGCGGATTCCAGGGCCTGTCGTTCTCGATCCCGATCGATGTGGCCTACAAGATCAAGGACCAGATCCTCGAACACGGCAAGGTGCAGCACGCCAGGCTGGGCGTGACGGTGCAGGAAGTGAACCAGGACCTGGCCAACTCCTTCAAGCTGGATACCCCCTCGGGCGCGCTGGTTTCCAGCGTGGAGAAAGGCAGCGCCGCCGACAAGGCCGGCCTGCAGCCTGGCGACGTGGTGCGCAAGATCGACGGCAAGACCATCGTGTCCTCGGGCGACCTGGCCTCCACCATCACGCTGGCGACTCCGGGCGAAAAGATCAAGCTGGACGTCTGGCGCAACGGCTCGCAGAAGGAGCTGGTCGCCACCCTGGGCGGCGTGCCCAAGGACAAGACGCAGGCCTCGGCTGGCGACCAGGAGGTTCAGCGCGGCCAACTCGGCCTGGCACTGCGTCCGCTGAGCCCGCAGGAGCAGCAGGCGGCTGGCGCCGAGGGGCTGCTGATCGAACGCTCGATCGGACCGGCCGCCAAGGCCGGGATCGAACCGGGAGATGTGCTGCTGTCGCTGAACGGCGTACCGGTGCGCAACGTCGCTCAGGTGAAGGACGCGCTGTCCAAGGCGGGCAAGACGGTCGCCCTGCTGGTACAACGCGGCGAAGACAAGATCTTCGTGCCGGTGCAGATCGGCTGAGCCGGTCTGCACCCGGATAGGCGCTACTCCGCGTCGGGCTGCTTGCCCGGCGCGGCCGCGTCGAACGCCGGCAATGCACGGCAGGCGGCATCGATGCGCACGACGTTGGGCATGGCCGACAGGTCGCAGTCGAAACGCTGGGCGTTCGCCACCTGAGGCACCAGGCACAGATCGGCAATGGTGGGCGTATCGCCGTGGCAGAAGAGGCCGGTGGCGGAAGAACCGGCCAATTGCGCCTCCAGGGCTTCCAGGCCCTGATGCACCCAGTGCTTGTACCAGGCGGTCTTGGCCGCCTCGTCCACGCCCAGGGTGTGCTTCAGGTACTTCAGCACGCGCAGGTTGTTCAGGGGATGCGTGTCGCAGGCGATACCCAGCGCCAGGTCGCGCACCCGCGCGCGGCCTACCGCGTCCGCCGGCAGCAACGGCACTTCAGGATGCGTTTCTTCCAGGTATTCGATGATGGCCAGCGATTGGCCGATGACGGCGTCGCCATCGACCAGCGTGGGCACCAGCGCGGTCGGATTCACCTTGCGATAATCTGCCGACAGTTGCTGGCCGCCGTCCTTCAGCAGATGCACGGGCAGGTATTCGTAGGGCAAGCCCTTCAGGTTGAGGGCGATGCGCACGCGGTACGCGGCCGAGCTGCGAAAGTAGCTGTACAACTGCATGAAGTCTCCTTGATTTTCTGTTGCGGCGCCGCGCATGCGCGCGGCGCCCGCCTGCTTATTCCAGCGATTCCGTCTGCGCCGACTTGCGGGACAGGCCCTTGGGCAGCGGGAACGCCACATTCTCTTCCAGGCCGGGCATGGTGCGTACCGACACCGCGCCCAATTCCTTGACCCGATCGATCACCTGCTGCACCAGGATCTCCGGCGCGGAAGCGCCCGCGGTCACGCCGATGCGCTTGCGGCCCACCAGCCAGGCCGGATCGATCGATTGCGCACCGTCGATCAGATAGGACGCGACGCCCTTGCGCTCGGCCACTTCGCGCAGCCGGTTGGAGTTGGAACTGTTGGGACTGCCCACCACCAGCACCAGGTCGCAATCCGGCGCCATCACCTTGACCGCGTCCTGGCGGTTCTGGGTGGCGTAGCAGATATCGCTTTTCTTGGGCTCGGCGATGTTGGGAAAGCGTTCTTTCAACGCCCGCGACACGGCCGCCGCGTCGTCCACCGACAGGGTGGTCTGCGTGACGTAGGCCAGGTTCTCGGGATCGGTGACCTGCAGGCCGGCGACGTCCTCGACGGTCTCGACCAGGTACATGCCGCCCTGGGCCTGGCCCAGCGTGCCCTCGACCTCGGGATGGCCCTTGTGGCCGATCATGATGATCTCGCGGCCGGCCGCGCGCATGCGGGCCACCTCGATGTGGACCTTGGTGACCAGCGGGCAGGTGGCGTCGAACACGCGCAGCCCACGGGCGTCGGCCTCGGCCCGCACCGCCTTGGACACGCCGTGCGCCGAGAACACCACGATGGCGCCGGCGGGCGCGTCGTCCAGTTCATCGATGAAGATGGCGCCCTTGGCGCGCAGGTCTTCCACCACGTAGCGGTTATGGACGATTTCGTGGCGCACATAGATGGGCGCGCCATGCAATTCAAGCGCGCGCTCGACGATGTCGATGGCGCGATCCACACCGGCACAGAAGCCGCGCGGCTGCGCCAGCAGGACTTCGGCGTCGGTGGCGGTGACAACCTGGCTCATCAGAGGACTCCCAAGAGCGCCACGTCGACCCGCAAGCTGATGCCCGCGAGCGGGTGGTTGAAATCGAACAGGGCCGATTCGTCGTTGATTTCCTTCAGGACGCCCGAATAGCGGCCGCCGTTGGGCGCGGTGAATTCCACCAGGTCGCCGGGTTCGAAGGTGGCGTCGGCGCCCGCATGCTCGGCCAGCATGGCGCGCGTGACGCGCTGGATCAGTTCGGGGTTGCGTTCGCCGTAGGCGTCGGCGGGTTCGACCGTGACGCTGAAGCGCTCGCCTTCGGCGCGGCCGACCAGCGCCGCTTCCAGGCCAGGCGCCCATTGGCCGCTGCCCATCTGCAGCGTGCCGGGACGGCCATCGAAGGTGTCGGCGAACACGGAATCCTTGCCCGGGCCCGAGGCCAGCGTGATGCGATAGTGCAGCGTCAGGTAGGAATCCGGACGGACCAAAACGTTCACTTCATTAGAGGCGATGCTCAAGATCTGCCACCGTATATGCAATTGAGTAAACCTTGATTTTAGAGCCTCTTATGAAATTGTCCGACCGGCTGCCCAAACACGAGCGCCCCAGGGAGCGGTTGCTGCGCCACGGCGCCGCTGCGCTCCAGGACTCGGAACTGCTCGCCATCGCCCTGCGCACCGGTATTCCCGGCCTGGACGTGGTTGAATTGGGCAGCCGGCTCCTGACCCGATTTGGCGGCCTGCGAGGCCTGCTGGGCGCGACGCCCGAGGAACTGACCGCGGTTCCCGGCCTGGGGGTTTCCAAGGCGTGCATGCTGGCCGCCCTGCTGGAACTGGCCCGCCGCGCCATCGAGGAAGACCTGGCCCGCAACAGCAATCTGGATCACCCGCTGCCGGTAAAACAATATTGCAAGATGGCGCTGGGGCACCGGCAGGTGGAACACTGCATTGCGCTCTACCTGGACAACCGCCTGCGCCTGATCGCCACGGGCGAGCTGGCGCGCGGCACCCTGTCGCAGGCATCGGTCTATCCCCGCGAGGTCGTGCGCGAAGCCCTGCGCCATCACGCGGCCGCCCTGATCATCGCCCACAACCATCCGTCCGGCCTGGCCGAGCCCAGCGCCGCGGACCGCATATTCACCCAGCACCTGAAGCAGGCGCTCGCGCTGGTGGACATCCGGCTGGTGGACCACCTGATCGTGGCTGCCGGCACGGTCGTGTCCATGGCCGAACTCGGCGGCCTGTAGGCTGCGGCCCGCGCCGGAATTCGTTAGACTAGCGCCCGCAATTGCTTTAGGCTTAACGCATCTCTCGATCCCCCCGCCTGACATGAAACGCTTGTGGGACATTTCCCCGCCCGTGTCCACCGCATCGCCAGTCTTTCCTGGCGACACGCCGTACCGCCAGCAATGGAAATGGTCGCTTGCGCCCGGCTGTCCGGTGAATGTCAGCGAAATCACCATGTCGCCGCATATCGGCGCGCACGCTGACGCTCCCCTGCACTACCAGAACGGCGCCGCAGCCATCGGGGCCGTATCACTGGAACCATTCCTGGGTCCCTGTCGCGTCATCCACGCCATCGATTGCGGCCCCCTCATCACGGTGGACCACCTGGCCCATGCGGCCCTGAACCTGCCGCCGCGCGTGCTGGTCCGCACCGCCAAGCATGCCGCGCAGGACTGGTGGACCGACGATTTCTCCGCCTACGCGCCCCAGACCATCGAATGGCTGGCCGAACGCGGCGTCATGCTGATCGGCCTGGATACGGCCAGCATCGACCCCGCGTCCAGCAAGACCCTGGACAGCCACCACACGATCTTGCGGCACGACATGCGGGTACTGGAGAACCTGGTGCTCGACGATGTGCCGGAAGGCGATTACGAGTTGATCGCACTGCCGTTGGCGCTGGTCCAGGCCGATGCCAGCCCGGTTCGCGCCGTCCTGCGCGAACTGTAGGCTGGTCCGCTGGCCATGGCGGCCGATCCGAAGTCGGCCGCCGGTTCTGGAAGCACGACCATGAAAGACCATTCCGATTTGCATGCGGCGCTTGCCTGCGCCCGCCCCCACGCGCCCTCGTGGCGCGCCCTGCCCGCCTCGGCGCGCCGCGCCGCCCCGCCCTGCAAGGGAGGCCGCGCATGAGCCACTCCGAACGCCCCGAAGACATCGTCCGCCAGGAAAAAGCGCAGCTGGATTTCACGCGCGACATGACCTATGGCGATTACCTGCATCTGGACGAACTGCTGGGCGCGCAGCATCCGCTGTCGCCCGAGCACAACGAGATGCTCTTCATCATCCAGCACCAGACCAGCGAACTCTGGATGAAGCTGATGCTGCACGAACTGCGCGCCGCCATCGCCAATGTGGCAGCCGACCGCTTGCAGCCCGCCTTCAAGATGCTGGCCCGCGTCAGCAAGATCATGGAACAGCTGGTCCATGCCTGGGACGTGCTGGCGACCATGACGCCGCCCGAGTATTCGGCGCTGCGTCCCTATCTGGCGCGTTCCAGCGGATTCCAGAGTTATCAGTACCGCCAGGTCGAATTCCTGCTCGGCAACAAGAACGCGGCCATGCTAAAGCCGCATGCGCACCGCGAGGACCTGCTGGCCCAGGTGCGCAGCGCCTACGAAGCCCCGTCGCTGTACGACGAGGCGCTGCGGCTGCTGGCGCGCCACGGCCTGGACGTGCCGGCCGATCACCTCGAACGCGACTGGACCCAACCCTACCAATCGTCGGCTGGCGTGGAAGCTGCCTGGCTGACGGTCTACCGCCAGCCCGACCGCTACTGGGACCTGTACCAGTTGGGAGAAAAGCTGACCGACCTGGAAGACGCGTTCCGCCTGTGGCGCTTCCGCCACGTCACGACGGTCGAACGGGTCATCGGCTTCAAGCGCGGCACCGGGGGCACGTCGGGCGTGGACTACCTGCGGCGCATGCTGGAAGTGGTGCTGTTCCCCGAGATCTGGAAGCTGCGCACGGATCTTTAAGCGCCGAATTTATCTGGCCCCAATTTTTGGCCAAGGGGCGCCCCTGAGCGGGGCCTCCTTTCCTCTTGGCCTGGCCAAAATTCCCATGCTAGAATTTGGGGTTACTTTTTGGATACGTGGCTGGAACAGTCAACGAGTATCCGGCCGCTGGGCAAACCCGATCCGCATATCGGCGGGTTCGCCAGGCAGGCGGGACACCGGACACCCGGCTGGCGACCCTAACAACTTGCAAGGCTCGACAGAGCCCTAGGAAAGCACCATGAAAGAAG
Source organism: Achromobacter aegrifaciens (assembly GCF_902859965.1). Taxonomy (NCBI): domain Bacteria; kingdom Pseudomonadati; phylum Pseudomonadota; class Betaproteobacteria; order Burkholderiales; family Alcaligenaceae; genus Achromobacter; species Achromobacter aegrifaciens. The sequence goes on along the minus strand of NZ_CADIKO010000003.1, from coordinate 947,666 downwards.
GCATTCACCCCGAATACCGCGAAGTCGTCTTCGCCGACCTGCAAACGGGCAACAAGTTCATCACCCGTTCGACCGTCCAGACGCGCGAAAGCATCGAACTGGATGGCAAGACGTACCCGCTCTTCAAGTGCGACGTGACCTCCGAATCGCATCCGTTCTACACGGGCGCCCAGACGCGCATCGTCGAAACCGGCCGCGTGGAAAAGTTCCGCGCCCGCTTCGCCCGCACCGCAGGCACGGTCAAGTCCGCTTCCTGATCTGTCGCTCCCCCGGGAGCCGCAGCGAAAAGGCAGCCTCCGGGCTGCTTTTTTTTCTCCCTGGCCGTCCGATTCTGACGCTGGGTACTAGCGCAACCAGACCACTCGGTTACATTAACGCCCGTGTCCCCACTTTCCATTTCCACTCCAGCCCGGCTCACGTCCGTGGCTACCGCGAAACTGCCCAGACTGATTCTGCTGGGCTTGTCGCTGGCCTATATCGTGGCCGGCCTGTTCATGCGCGACCCGTGGAAAACAGACGATGCCGTGGGACTGGCGACCATGATCACGGCGATCCGCGAAGGCGGCATCACCTGGTTGCTGCCGCAGGTGGGACACTTGGCGCACGCCGAGGAAGGTCCCCTGATCACCTGGGTGGGCGCGATCTGCATCTGGCTGTTCGGCCCCTACATCGGCGACATCACCGCCGGCCGCCTGCCCAATCTGCTGTGGTTCGGCATCACCGCCACCAGCGTCTGGTACGGCACCTATCTGCTGGGCCGCCGCGCCGAGGCGCAACCGCTGGCCCTGCCCTTCGGCGGCGAACCCGAACCGCGCGACTACGGACGCATGCTGGCGGACGCCGCGCTGTTGTTGCTGCTGGCCACGGTCGGCATCCTGCAGCGCACCCACGAAACCACCGTGGTGCCCGCCATCATGGCTTGGCAGGCGCTTGCCTTCTATTCGCTGGCGCGCAGCATAGACCGGCCATTCACCGGCAGCACCACCCTGGGCATCGCACTGGCGGCCAGTTTCCTGACCCGCGGCTGGGTCGGCGCCATCCCCATCATGGTGGGCGCGGCCCTGGCGTTCTACCCCCGCAGCCGACTGTGGAAATGCCGGCGCTGGCTGCCGTGGGCCGCGCTGCTGGCCGCCGTCCTGATTCTGGCTTGGTGGATACCCGCCAGCCACAGCAGCGAATACTGGATCCGCAACTGGAAGACCTGGAACCTGTCGTCCTTCGCCGTGCCGCCCTGGCATGACATCGGGCGCACCCTGCGCGACCTGCCTTGGTACCTGTGGCCGACCTGGCCGCTGGCCCTGCTGGCCATCTGGCGCTGGCGCGCCTGGCTCTACGCGCCGCACATCTGGCTGCCGCTGGTCCTGCTGGTGTGCTCGGCGGTCGTGCTGTTCGGCCTGGAAGAAGCCTCGGATTCCGAGTACGTGCTGCTGGCCGTGCCCTGCGCGGTGCTGGGCGCGTTCTCGCTGCCCACACTGCGCCGCGGCGTGGTCAACACGCTGGACTGGTTCGCCGTCATGTGCTTTTCGCTGACGGCCATCACGGTCTGGCTGGGCTGGGTTGCCCTGCACTTCGGTTGGCCGGCGCAGATTTCCCGCAATATCGCCCGCCAGACCACCGGCTACCAACCCGAGATCTCCTGGGTCGCGTTCGCGCTGGCCGTGGGTTTCACCGTGGGCTGGATCGCGCTGGTGGTGTGGCGGCTGCGGGTGCGGCCGCAGGCGCTGTGGCGCGGCACGGTGCTGTCGGCCGGCGGCCTGACGGTGACCTGGATCCTGCTGGTGCTGCTGTGGCAACCCGCCGTGGACTACGCCCGCAGCTACCGCACCGTGTCGGGCCAGTTGGCCCAGGCGCTACAGCAGAACGTGCGCCCCGGCGAGTGCGTGCGCGGGCTTAGCCTGGGCAGCGGGCAGCGCGCCTCGTTCCTGATCTTCAATAACCTCACGTTCACGTTCGACTCCAAGTGCACGCTGGTGCTGCAGCAGACCAGCAACCAGAGCTTGCGGGACAACACCGCCGCCTACAGCGACGGCGCCGAGGTGCTGTGGCAAGGCGGCCGGCGCGCCGACCGCCAGGAAGTCTTCCGCCTGCTCCGAGTCGGCGCCCCCCGATGACGCCCGCGCCCGCCGCGCCGATGAGTTTCGGCGCCACCCTGCGCGGCATCGCCAGGCAGGCCTGGCCGGTGCTGGTCAGCCAATGGGCCGGCATCTCCTTCGGCGTGCTCGACACCGCCATGACCGGCCATTCCAGCGCCGCCGACCTGGCGGCAATGGCGCTGTCCGCGTCGATCTACATCACCATCTTCGTCGGACTGATGGGCGTGGTGCACGCCCTGATCCCCATCCTGGCCCAGCACTTCGGCGCAGGCAACAATCTTGAGGTCGGCCGCAGTTGGGGCCAGGGCGTCTGGCTGGCGCTGGGATTGTCCGTGGTGGGCGCCGTGCTGATGCTGTTCCCCAACATGTGGCTGTCCATGTCCGGCGAGGTCGCTCCCGGCGTGCGCGAACGCATCGGCTCGTATCTGCAGGCCCTGGTGCTGGCCCTGCCCGCCGCGCTGGTGTTCCGCACCATCTACGCGTTGGGCACGTCGGTTTCGCGGCCCAAGCTGGTCATGGCGATCAACCTGACAGCCATAGTCTTCAAGGCCTTCTTCAACTGGCTGTTCATCTACGGCAAGCTGGGATTGCCCGCCATGGGCGCCACCGGGGCAGGGCTGGCCACCGCCGTGGTGTCGTGGATGAGCCTGGGCCTCGGCTTGTGGGTCATCACCCACGACCGCTACTACCGCCGCTTCAAGCTGCACGTCGGCAAGCCCGACTGGAAGACGCTCAAGGAACTGCTGCGCCTGGGCATCCCCATGGGCGGTTCCTACCTGGTCGAAGTGTCGGCCTTCACTTTCATGGCCCTGCTGGTGGCGCGCGAAGGCACTTACGTGACCGGCGGCCATCAGATCATGTCCAACCTGGCCGCGCTCTGCTACATGATGCCCATGGCGCTGGGCGTCGCCACGGCAGCCCTGACCGCGCAGGCCATCGGCGCGGGCAACCTCGCCCATGCGCATCGCACCGGCATGGCCGGCCTGACGCTGGGCATCCTGGGCGCCCTGCTGACGGCGGCGGTGCTGCTGGCCGGCCGTCCGCTGATCCTGGCCGCCTATACCGACAATCCGGAGGTGGCCGCGGTGGCGACCACGCTGCTGGCCGTCCTGCCCCTGTTCCACCTGTTCGACTCGATGCAGTGCATCAACTCCTACCTGCTGCGCGCCTACAAGGTCGCGGTGGTGCCGCTGCTGCTGCAGGTGGTGGCGCTGGCGGGCGTGGGCCTGGTCGGCGGCTGGTGGTTCGGTTTCGGCCCGGGCCGCGGTGGCCTGGACGGCGTGCGCGCCATCCTGGTCCCTGGCTCCCCCCAGGGCGCGGGCAGCATGTGGCTGATGGCCATGGTCGGCCTGGGACTGTCGGCGGCCTTGCTGCACTATTGGTACCGGCGCATCGTGCGCGGGACGATCAAGTAAAAAAAGCAGCCTTGCGGCTGCTTTTTTTGGACCTTATTTCGGCCGCTTGTCGATCACGCGGCGAGCCTTTCCGGTCAGCGTGCGTTCCACGTGCCCGGAATCCGACACCTGGATGCGCGCGCTCACGCCGATGTGCGTCTTCACGGCATGCTGGAGCTGCTTGCCCAGGTTTGCGCGCTCGGCATCCGACAGGGTCGAGAATTCGGCGCGCAGTTCGGTCAGGATTTCCAGCTCGTCCATATTGCCGGTGCGCGACAGCACCAACTGGTAATGCGGCGCCAGCTGGGCGATCTTCAGGACCAGTTCCTCGACCTGGGTCGGGAACATGTTCACGCCGCGCACGATCAGCATATCGTCGCTGCGGCCAGTGATCTTGCCGATGCGCCGCATGCTGCGCGCGGTGGGCGGCAGCAGGCGCGTCAGGTCGCGGGTGCGGTAGCGGATGATGGGCATCGCTTCCTTGGTCAGCGAGGTGAACACCAGTTCGCCCGGCTCGCCGTCGGCCACGGGCTCGCCCGTGTCGGGATTGATGATTTCCGCGTAGAAATGGTCTTCCCAGACCACCGGACCGTCCTTGGTCTCGACGCATTCGCTGGCAACGCCAGGCCCCATCACTTCGGACAGGCCGTAGATGTCCACGGCGTCGATGCCGGCTTCGGCCTCGATGTCGGCGCGCATCTGCCCGGTCCAGGGTTCGGCGCCGAAGATGCCGATGCGCAGCGAACTTTGACGCGGATCAATCCCCTGGCGGCGCTGTTCCTCCAGAATATTGCAGAAGTAGGAGGGCGTGACCATGATGATGTCCGGACGGAAATCGTTGATCAACTGCACCTGCTTTTCGGTCTGTCCGCCCGACATCGGGATGACCGTGCAGCCCAGGCGTTCCGCGCCGTAATGCGCGCCCAGGCCGCCCGTGAACAGGCCGTAGCCGTAGGCCACGTGCACCGTGTCGCCGGGCTTGCCGCCCGCCGCGCGGATCGAGCGCGCCACCAGGTTGGCCCAGTTGTCCAGGTCGCCCTTGGTGTAGCCCACGACCGTCGGCTTGCCGGTGGTGCCGCTGGAGGCGTGGATGCGCGAGATGCGCTCGCGCGGCACGGCGAACATGCCGAAAGGATAGTTCTCGCGCAGTTCCTTCTTCGTGGTGAAGGGGAACTTCGAGATATCGGACAGCTGCTTCAGATCGTCGGGATGCACGCCGGCTTCATCGAAAGCCTTCTTGTAGTGCGGCACATTGTCGTAGGCATGCTTGAGCGACCACTTCAGGCGCTCGAGCTGCAGCGCGCGCAGCTCATCCTGGCTGGCATGCTCGATGGGGTCCAGCCCCGGCTTGCTCATGGTGTTGGACATGGTTATCTCTCTCCTGAAATTCTCTCTGCGCGGGGCCGGATCGCGGCGGGCATATGCCCTGCCCGCTCGCGGCGCGGCCCGCGGCCGTATAGCTTTGGTTGGCTGGCTGCCTCAAGCGTCCGCGGGGACGCCGACGATCTGGCCCTTGATGCGGTAGGAACGGCCGCGGAACAGCGCCACGTTGCGTCCTTCCTGGTTGGTGACGGTGACGTCATAGACACCGGTGCGGCCGGCCAGCGAACGCTCCTGCGCCACGGCAGTCAGCAGATCGCCTTCGAAGCCCGGGGCCAGATAGTCGATGGTGCAGCCCGAGGCCACGGTGCTGACGTTGCGCGAATTGCACGAAAAGGCGAAGGCGCTGTCCGCCAGGGCGAAGATGAATCCGCCGTGGCAGGTCTTGTGGCCGTTCAGCATGTCGGCGCGCACGCGCATGGTCAGCCGCGCGTAGCCCGGCGCCATTTCCTCGACTTTCATGTCCAGGCCCTGCGAGGCCGCATCGCCCGCAAACATGACGGTGCCGACGGCCTGCGCCAGCTCCTGGGGATCGGCCGGCACTTCGACCGCGGGAACATGTGCGTTCATTCTTATTGCCCCTTGAATTGCGGTTCGCGCTTACCGAGGAAGGCGGCCACGCCTTCCGCGTAGTCTGCGCTGCGGCCGAGTTCGCGCATCATGTCGCGCTCAAGGTCCAGCTGCGTGGACAGGTCATTGCCCAGGCTGGCCTGCATGGCCCGCTTGGTGTACGCCAGGCCCTTGGTCGGCGCCTTGGCGAAGTGCTGCGCCAGGCGTTCCAGCGTGGCATCGAATTCCTCGTCCGCCACGCATTGCCAGATCAGGCCCCACTCTTCGGCCTGCTTGGCGCTGAGCTTGTCGCCCAGCATGGCCAGGCCCATGGCGCGGGCACGGCCGATCAGACGCGGCAGCACAAAGGTGCCGCCCGTGTCGGGGATCAGCCCGAGGCGGCAGAACGACTGGATGAACGTTGCCGAAGCCTTGGCGATGACGATGTCGCCCGCAAACGCCAGGTTGGCGCCTGCGCCGGCCGCCACGCCGTTCACGCCCACCACGACGGGCATGGGCAAGGCGTTGACGCGGCGCACCAGCGGCCCGTAGAACTTGTCGACGGTTTCGCCGAGATCGGGCGGCGTGCCGTCGGCGGCGGGCTTGCGCTCGCTCAGGTCCTGGCCGGCGCAGAAGCCGCGGCCGGCTCCCGTCAGCAGCAGCACACGCGCGCCCTCGGTCTCCACGCGCGTCAACGCGTCGGCCACTTCGCCGTGCATGTTGGCGGTGAAGCTGTTCAGCTTGTCGGGACGGTTCAGCGTCAGGCGCGCGATGCCGCCGGACAGGTCGAATTGGATATCCTGGTAGCTCATGTCATCGCCCCCGTTCAGACATGACGGCGGGTTTGCACCACGCGGAAGCGGTTGGACACGAAGGCCGAATCCGACAGCGCGGCGTTGGCAGCCGGGTTGGCGCCGGTGCCGTGGAAGTCGCTGAAAGCGGCGGTCTGGTTGACGAACACGCCGCCCGTCAGGTTCAGCGACAGCGACACGCCCGAGACTTCAGCCGCGTCCTGCACCTGGTCGGCGACGGCGTCGCTGGTGGTGTAGGCCGACAGCGACAACGCGCCATGCTTGATGACGCTGTCACGCGCCAGCTGGATGCTGTGGGTGGTGGAATCGGTAGCCACCACGAAGGCGATCGGGCCGAACCATTCCTGGCTGATGGCGGCGTTGCCAGCTTCCGTGCGCAGCAGCAGCGGCGTGCGGACGCGGGCGTTCTCGAACTGCGGGTGCGTCAGCGCCTTGCTGTCGGCCACCACCGGCAGGCCCAGCGCGCGGGCCTTCTCGATGCGCTCGACGATGCCTTCGTTCTGGATCGCGCCGGTCAGCTCGACGGCCTTGGCCGCATCGGCTCCGACCTTCTCGACCGCGGCGCCCAGGGCAGCAGCGACCTCGTCGAAGCTGACGCGGCCTTCCGGCGTCTGGATGCCGTCGCGCGGCACGTAGATGTTCTGCGGCGCGGTGCACATCTGGCCCGAGTACAGGGCCAGCGAGAACGCCAGGTTGCGGGCCACGCCCTTGAGGTCGTCGGTGGAATCGATGATGACCTGGTTGACGCCGGCCTTCTCGGTGTAGACCAGCGCCTGGCGGGCGTTGTTCTCCAGCCAGTCGCCGTTGGCGGTGCTGCCGGTGAAGTCGACGATCTTGACCGCCGGGTCCAGCGCCAGCTTCTGCGCGGTGTCATCGCCGGCAGCGTGCGCGGCCAGCAGGACGACGTCCGGGTCGAAGCCCGCTTCCTGCAGAACTTCGCGCGCCACCTTCACGGTGATGGCCAGGGGCAGGATCGCGCCGGGGTGCGGCTTGACGATGACGGTGTTGCCGGTAGCCAGGCTGGCGAACAGGCCGGGGTAGCCGTTCCAGGTCGGGAAGGTGGAGCAGCCGATCACCAGCGCCACGCCTCGCGGCACCACGGTGAACTGCTTTTCCATGCGGATCGGGTCGTTCTTGCCTTGCGGCTTTTCCCAGACGGCCACGCCGGGGATGCGCGACATTTCCTGCCAGGCGTAGGTCACGGCTTCGAAGCCGCGGTCCTGCGCGTGCGGGCCGCCGGCCTGGAAGGCCATCATGAAGCCTTGGCCGGTGGTGTGCTGGACCGCGTAGGCGATCTCGAAGCTGCGCTTGTTCAGGCGCGCCAGGATTTCCAGCGACACGCCCACCCAGGCGCGCGGGCCGGCGCGGCGCCAGTCTTCCAGCGCGCGCTTGGAGGCGGCGATCAGCTTGTCGGCGGGCACGTGCGGATAGGTGATGCCCAAGTCGAAGCCGAACGGCGATTTTTCGCCGCCGACGGTACCGTCGGCGTCGTGCAGGTTCAGCGGGAAAGGCTTGCCTTGCAGCGCTTCAAAAGCCGCGCGGCCGTCGTCGTTGGCGGTTTCGCCATAGTTGCGGGGGCTGGGCGACTCGGCAAAGGGGCTCCAGTAGCCGCGCAGGGAGGCGGCGGCCATGGCTTGTTCCAGCAGGGGCTGATGGCGTTCGAAGAATTGTTGGGACACTGCGTCTCTCCAAATGGATATGGTTTTATCTGCCTGGCGCGGGCCGGGTCAGGTTTCCTGGTCGAAGTCGATGACCAGGCGGTCGCTGACCGGAAAGCTCTGGCAGCTCAGGATGAATCCGCGCGCCACTTCGTAGTCTTCCAGGGCGAAGTTGGCGTCCATGTCCACCTCGCCTTCGATGACCTTGCAGCGGCAGGTGGAACACACCCCGCCCTTGCACGAATACGGCAGTTCGATACCTTGCGCCAGCGCCGAATCCAGCACGCTGTCTTTATTCTTTTCAATCACGAACATACGGCTGTGGCCGTCCTGCACCACGGTCACCTCGCACTGGCCCTTGCCGGGCGCCTGGCGGGCGTCCTGGCCGGTGCGCAATGCGCGCGGCCCCTTGGGCGCGCCGAAGAGTTCGAACTTGATGTTCGACTTCGGAATGCCGCGGGCCTGCAGCCGCTCGACCACGCTTTCGGTCATGGTCTGCGGACCACAGACAAAAGCGTAATCGATATCCTCGGGGCTCATCCAGGCCGACATCAGCTGGTCGACCTTGTCGCCGTCCAGGCGGCCGTTGAAGAGTTCGATGTCCTGGGTCTCGCGGCTCATGATGTAGACCAGCGAGAAACGCTCCATATAGAGGTTCTTCAGGTCCTCGATCTCTTCGCGGAACAGCACCGCGGACGAAGCGCGGTTGCCGAAGAACAGCGTGAACTTGCTGTCGGGCTCGGTCGACAGCGCGGTCTTGACCAGGGAGAACACCGGCGTGATGCCGCTGCCTACGGCAAACGCCACATAGTGGCGCTTGTTCTCGGGGGAAAAATCGACGGTGAAGTTGCCGGCCGGCGCCATGACTTCCAGGGTCTGGCCGGGCTGCAGTTCATGGTTGGCCCAGCTGGAGAAAACGCCCTCGTCCACCTTCTTGATGGCCACGCGCAGCAGCTTGTCGTGGGGCGCGGAACAGATGGAATAGGAGCGGCGCTGCTCCTGGCCGTTGAGCTCGGTGCGCAGCGTCAGGTACTGGCCCGGCAGGAAGGCGAACTCTTGCGCCAGCGTCTCGGGCAGGTCGAAGGTCACGACCACGGCGTCGCGCGTGTTGCGCGCCACCGAAGCCACCGTCAAGGAATGGAATTGGTTCTGGCTCATTGCGAAACCGCTCTCAGTGAGTCTTGAAATAATCGAAGGGCTCGCGGCAAGACACGCAGCGATACAGCGCCTTGCACGACGTGGACCCGAAGTTGCTGACCAGGCGCGTGTCTTTCGAGCCGCAGCGCGGGCAGGCGATGGCGGGGCCGGCCGCGCGCCGGCTGATGCCCGAGATGTCGACGGCGCGTTCGGCGGGCGCGGCGATGCCGTAGCCCTTGAGCGCCTCACGTCCCTTCTCGCTCATCCAGTCGGTGGTCCAGGCTGGCGCCAGGCGGGTTTCCACGCGGACCTCGGCGACGCCGTGGCGGGCCAGCGTCTGCTGGATATCCTGCGTGATCTCGCGCATGGCCGGACAGCCGGAGTATGTGGGCGTGATGACCACGACACAGGCCTCGCCGTCCCAGGACACGTCCCGCACCACGCCCAGATCCACCACGGACAGCACAGGGATCTCCGGGTCGGGGACCTCCTGCAGCCAGGCGTAGACCTGGTCGGCGGAAACGGGCGCCAGCGCGTTCACCAGGTCGCTCCCGGGTAGGCGCGCGGCAGGAACTGCATTTCGGCGAGCACGTAGCCCAGTTCCTCGGTGTGCTTGCCCTGGCGTCCGCCACGGTATGCCAGATGGCTGGCGGCGGCTTCGTCGGGCACCGTCAGGGTGGCTTCTTCCAGGACTTCGCGCACATGGGTCAGCCAGGGCTGGCGCAGGGCCGACAGTTCACAGCCGATGCCGCGGGCGGCGACGTCCAGGTCGACGGCGTCGTCGGCGAACAACTCACCGGTGAAACGCCAGGCATCATCGATGGCGGCCTGCATCTTGGCATGGCTTTCCGCCGTGCCGTCGCCCAGGCGCACCACCATGTCCGAGGAACGCCGCACGTGGTAGGTCACTTCCTTGATGGCCTTGGCCGCAATGCCGGCGACGCGTTCGTCGCTGGACTTTTCCAGGCGCTGCAGCAGGAAATAGTGCCAGACGTCGAACAGGAACTGGCGCGCCATGGTGTCGGCGTAGTTGCCGTTGGGGCGTTCGACCAGCAACGCGTTATGGAACTGGTGCGCATCGCGCAAATAGGCCAGCGCGTCTTCGTCGCGGCCGGCGCCTTCGACTTCGCCGGCCAGCGTCAGCCACATGCGGGCCTGGCCCAGCAGGTCGAGCGCGGTGTTGGTCAACGCCAGGTCTTCTTCCAGGATCGGGCCGTGGCCGGTCCAGGCGCCCAGCCGCTGCGACAGGATGAGCGAGGAATCGCCCAGGCGCAGCAGGTATTCAAACAGAGTCTTGTCCATGTCTCCCCCGCCGTCTTACATGTGCTTGATTTCTTCGGGCATCGGGAAGAACGTGGGATGCCGGTAGACCTTGCTGTTGGCCGGTTCGAACAGCGGATCCTTGTCGCCGGGGCTGCTGGCCGAAATATCGGAGGCGCGCACCACCCAGATGCTCAGGCCTTCGTTGCGGCGCGTGTAGACGTCGCGGGCGTGGTTGATCGCCATTTCGGCGTCGGGCGCGTGCAGGCTGCCGACGTGCTTGTGCGCCAGGCCGTGCTGGCTGCGGATGAACACTTCCCACAGGGGCCAGTCTTTGCTCATGATGGATGTCCTTGAATGCCGGGCGCGCGCGGCGCGCTTCGGTTTGCAATGGTGGTGAAGAAGAGTGGAGCCCGCTCGCGGGCTCAAGCTACCTTGCGCTCGGCCTGCTTGTCGGCGTAGGCGACTAGCGCATCGCGCACCCAGGCGCCGTCCTCGTGCGCCTTGACGCGCGCGGCCAGGCGTTCGCGGTTGCAGGGGCCGTTGCCCTTGAGCACCGCGTAGAACTCGGACCAGTCGATCTCGCCGAAGTCATAGTGGCCGCGTTCGGCGTTCCACTTGAGCTCGGGATCCGGCACCTTCAGGCCCAGGTATTCGGCCTGCGGCACGGTCTGGTCCACCATCTTCTGGCGCAGTTCGTCGTTGGAGAAGAGCTTGATCTTCCAGGCCATGGACTGGGCGCTGTTGGGCGAGTCGGCATCCGAGGGACCGAACATCATCAGCGCGGGCCACCACCAGCGGTTCAGGGAGTCCTGCACCATGGCCTTCTGCTCGGGCGTGCCGTGCAGGCACATCTGCATCAGCAGGTCGTAGCCCTGGCGCTGGTGGAAGGACTCTTCCTTACAGACGCGCACCATGGCCCGCGCATAGGGGCCGTAGGAACAGCGGCACAGCGGGATCTGGTTGATGATGGCCGAGCCGTCGACCAGCCAGCCGATCATGCCGATGTCGGCCCAGCTGAGCGTGGGGTAATTGAAGATGCTGGAGTACTTGGCGCGGCCGGCATGCAGGTCGTCGATCAGGTCGTCGCGTGACACGCCCAGGGTTTCCGCGGCGCTGTACAGGTAGAGGCCGTGGCCGGCTTCGTCCTGGACCTTGGCCAGCAGGATGGCCTTGCGCTTGAGCGAAGGCGCGCGGGTGATCCAGTTGCCTTCGGGCAGCATGCCCACGATTTCCGAGTGCGCGTGCTGGGAAATCTGGCGCACGAGCGTCTTGCGGTAGGCGTCCGGCATCCAGTCCTTGGCCTCGATGCGGACGCCGTCGTCGATCCGGCGCTGGAACGTCTGTTCCCGGCCTTCGAGCTGGTCCGCGGTCTTGACCTGCTTGACGCCGGTTTCGACGAGTTGAGCGTACATGTTTGTCTCCTTGAAGACGGTTTGCGAAAACGCAAAGCAAACGTTCCGCAGTGCCGTCATGTCATAGGCGGATTATTTAATACAAAAAATTCATTGTCAAACTCAAATCTGTATCACATTGGATTTATGTATCATATTGCGGATCCCGATATCGGCCACTCTGGCCCCCTCTAATGGCAAACCCTCAGTCGCCCCTGGACCGCTTTCTGTCACGCCTGATCAAGAACGATCCGCCGCGCGCGAAATCGCTCTGCGTCAGCCTGCTCGGGGACGCATTGGCGCCGCACGGCGGCGCCATCTGGCTGGGCGATCTGATCGAGCTGCTGGCCCCGCTAGGCATCAATGAACGGCTGCTGCGCACCAGCGTGTTCCGCCTGGTGGCGCAGAACTGGCTGCAATCCGAACGCCACGGACGGCGCAGCCTCTACCTGATCTCCGAGCAGGGCCTGCGCCACACCGCGCACGCCTCGCAGCGCATCTATGTCGGTCCGCCCCTGGAATGGAACGGCGAATGGACGCTGGTCGCCCTGCCGCGCACCGGCAACGGACTGGCCGAGCGCGCCGAGTTGCGCCGGGAACTGGTCTGGGAAGGCTTCGGCATGATCGCGCCGGGGCTGTTCGCGCATCCGCACACCGAGGCAAGCGCCGCGCACGACATCCTGGAAAAGCTGGGTATCCCCGACCGCGCGCTGGTGCTGTCGGCGCGCGACCTGGCCGGCGCAGGCGGTCTGCCGATAGCCAGCCTGGCCTCGCAATGCTGGAACCTGGACGAGCTGGCCGAGCAGTACCGCCAGTTCGCGAAGAATTTCGGCCCGCTGGAAAAGCTGCTGGAAACCCCGCCCGCCCCCGCCGATGCGTTCATCGTGCGGGTCATGCTGCTGCACAGCTGGCGCCGGATCGTGCTGCACGATCCGCAACTGCCGGGCCCCATGCTCCCTGACGACTGGCCCGGCCATGCCGCCCGCGAGATCTGCGGCCGCATCTACTGGCAGGTGTTCGACGCGTCGGAAGCGCATCTGGATGCACTGGCCGGCCGCGACAACGAGCGCTACGCGCCGCTGGCGGCCGACATCGCCTCGCGCTTCGGCGGCAAGCCCGCCTAGGCCAAGACGCCAAGACCTGCCTTTCGGATCAGGCCGCCGGCTCGATGGTCACGCCCAGCGTGTCCACTGCCGACACGCCGCAGGCGTCGCGTCCCGGGCCTGGCCGTTCCAGCCCCCTGGCCCGGCCGATGAAAGACAGCGTCCAGCGCGCCCGGATGGGCCGCCCCAGGGCCTCGCCGCTGTCCGCGTCTATGCCGCTGGGCACGTCCAGCGCCAGCACCGGCACGCTCCAGGCGTTGACCGTGTCCACCAGCGCCTGCCAATCCGCGCCCAGCGGGCGATTCAAGCCGATGCCGAACAGGCCGTCTATGACCAATTCCGGCACGAAGCCCGGTTCCAGTTCCGACCAGGTTTCACCGCCCGCGGCCATCCAGCCGGCATAGGCGCGGGCGGCATCCGGCGGCAGGCGCTGCGCCCCCGCCGGCAACAGCACCCGCACGTCATGTCCCATGGCGCGCAGGCCGGCCGCAGCTTCCAGCGCATCGCCGCCATTGTTCCCAGGCCCCGCCAGTGCCAGCACCCTCGCCCCCGGCCCGAGCCGCGCCGCCGCGTAACGGGCCGCAGCGGCCCCCGCCAGGGGCATCAAGTTTCTGCCGGCGGCCAAGGCCTGGCGTTCGGCGTCGCGGATCCGGGCGACCGAGTATGAAGATGGCATCGCTTTTTATGTGTGAAATTCACGCATTGCGTGAAAATTTACCCGCAAATTTAAAGAGATCGCGCCGACAAGCCCGCAAATTCGCGGGTTTTACGCTTCCCGCCAGTTGGCACGCATCTTGCGTTGTAGTCATTGCCGGTACGAGCGAGACCGGACGACTCAACTGAAGAGACTACACCCATGCGTTCCATGAGCATCATCTGCCCGAACGGGCACTTAGGATTCGCCCCCTTGCGCACCGAGAGCTTCCAGCTCGGCGTCGCCGCCGGGCCGGACTGCATCGCCGCCGACTCGGGCAGCGACGACGTGGGTCCCGTGCCGCTGGGCTCCGACACCTCCACCAGCCCGCAAGCCTGGCAGCGCCACGACCTGGAACAGATGCTGCTGGCCGCGCGCAAGCTGGGCGTGCCCATGGTCATCGGCTCGGCCGGCGACACCGGCTCCAACAGCCGGGTCGACCTGTACGTGCGCCTGATCAAGGAGATCGCCGCCGAGCACAAGCTGGCGCCGTTCAAGGTCGGCTACTTCTATTCCGAAGTCGACAAGGAACGCGTGCGCCGCGCGCTGCGCGCGGGCCAGCAGGTGGCCGGCCTGGACGGCTACGCTGACCTGACCGAAGCCGAGCTGGATGCCAGCGACCGCATCGTGGCGGTGGCCGGCGTGCATCCCTACATCAAGCTGCTGGAAGCTGGCGCGGACGTGATCATCGGCGGCCGCAGCTCGGATGCCGCCGTGTTCGCCGCCCCTGCCCTGCACCGGGGCTACGACGCCGACCGCGCCTATTACCTGGGCAAGGTGCTGGAGTGCGCTTCGTTCTGCGCCGAACCCTATGGCGGCAAGGAAACCGTGATGGGCGAGATCTCGGCGGAGGACGTGCGCGTCACGGCCATGCATCCCGACCAGCGCTGCACCATCGCGTCGGTCGCGGGCCACGCGATGTACGAGCGCTCCAATCCCTACGAAGAATTCTTCGCAGGCGGCCGGCTGGACATGGCCGATTGCCGCTACGAGCAGTTGAGCGAAAAGACCACCCGCATCACCGGCTCGCGCTTCGAACCCGCCGCCCAGGTGCGCGTAAAGCTGGAAGGCTCCGGCAAGGTCGGCGAGCGCTACATGGGACTTTGCGGCATACGCGATCCCTACACCATCGCCAACGTCGACCGCGTCATCGCCTGGGCGCGAGACAAGGTGCGCGAACGCTTCGGCGACTCGGGCTATGAGCTGCACTACAAGGTCTACGGGCGCGACGGCGTCATGGGCGACCTGGAGCCGCTGCGCGACCAGCCGGGCCATGAGCTGTGCGTCATGGTCCAGGGCGTGGCGCCGACCGCCGAAATGGCCGAGGAACTGACGCTTACGGGCCTGCGCCAGATGTTCTACGCCCGCCTGCCCGACGTGAAAGGCACGGCCGGTTCGGTGTCGTTCCCGCTGGACGAGGTGGTGCGCACCAGCGCCGCCTACCGCTGGACCCTGAACCACACGCTGCCGGTGGAAGACGCCGGCGAACTCTTCCCGACCCACCTCACCGAGGCTGGCGCCTGAGCCGGCAAGACCATGAGCACCCAGAAACTCAGCACCCTGGCCAAGACCATCCGCAGCAAGAACGCGGGCGTGAACAAGATCACCTTCGACATCATCTTCCGCGAGCCGGCGACCTACGAGGCGGTCAAGCGCTCCGGCGCGCTGACGCGCGCCAGCATGGCGGCCCTGTACCGCATCGACGACAGCCGCATATCGGACTTCGTGCATTACGATCCCGGCCTGGCCATCAAGTTCACGATCTACCGGCTGGCTCCCAGCGGGTCCGCGGGCGATGGCGACATCTTCGGCGCGCAGCAATATGCGCCGCTGCTGGACGTCGCCGTCCCCATGCCGGACTGAACGCCGCGGGCGCCGCACCCGGCGCCCCGCTCCAACCCCCGCTCTCCTAGAGAATCGATCATGAAAGCGCTAATGCAAACAACGTTGTTCCTGGCGGCATCCTTGCTGGCCGGCGCGGCAGCGGCCCAGACGGAAGTGCCCAAGCAGGTCAAGATCGTGGTGCCGTTCACCGCCGGCGCCAGCAATGACGCGATCGCCCGCGCGATCGCGCCGCAGCTTGCGGCCCGCTTCGGCAACACGGTGATCGTGGAAAACCGCGGCGGCGCGGCCGGCGCGATCGGTTCCGAGTACGTGGCCCGCTCGGCCAAGGACGGCTCGGTGCTGCTTCTGACCTCGTCGACCTTCCTGACCACCGCCGCCACACAGCCTCACCTGCCCTACGACCCGCTGAAGCAGTTCGCGCCGGTGGCGATGATAGGACAGGGACCGCTGGTCATCGCCGCCTCGGCGCAGACGCCCTATACCTCGTTGAAGCAGCTGCTGGAAGCGGCGCGCAGCAAGCCGGGCGCCCTGAACTACGGCAGCGCCGGCGTCGGTTCGCTGGCGCATCTGGCCACCGTCATGCTGGACGACGCGGCCGGCACGGAGATGACTCACGTGCCCTACAAGGGCGCGGCCAACGCCGCCTCCGACCTGGCCGGCGGGCTGATCCATGTCATGCTGTCCAACTACAGCACGCTGGCCCCCGTGGTGCAGGGCAAGAAGGTCAAGCTGCTGGCGACCACCGCGCAATCGCCCTCCGCGGCGTTCCCCGACCTGCCGCCGGCCGCGCAGGCGCTGCCGGGATATTCGGTGCAGATCTGGGTGGGTGTGTTCGCGCCGGCGGGCACGCCGCAGCCTTATATCGACAAGCTCAACGCCGCGCTCGTCGAGATCTCGGCTTCGCCCGAAATGAAGGCATTGCTGGACCTGGACGGCACCGTGCCGTCGCGCATGGACAGCGCCGAATTCGCCACGCGCGTGCGCGAGGAACTGGCCCTGTGGCAAGGCATTGCGCGCAAGCACAACATCAGCGCGGAATAGGCCTCAGCCTTCCAGCCCCAGCTTGAGCATCTGGTGGCGCAGGGCGTGCCGCGTGAGCCCCAGGGACTCGGCGGCGCGCCCCAGGTTGCCGTCCTGGGCCTGCAAGGCCGCCCGGATCAGGCCGCGCTGGAACTGCGCGGACAGTTCGGCGTAGGTGCCGGCGGCGGCAGACGAGGCCGCCGGCGCGGGCTTGCCCGCTTCGCGCAGGATGCGCTGCGGCAGGTGTCGCGCCAGTACCGTGTCGCCGTCTTCCAGGATGCAGATGCGCTCCAGCAGATTGCTCAGTTCGCGCACATTGCCCGGCCAGGCGTAGGCCTTGAAAATGCGCCGCACCTCGGGATCGATGACGGTGAAACGGCTGCCGTGGGTGGCGTTGTAGCGTTCCAGGAAGCGCTGCGCCAGCACGATCACGTCATCGCCGCGCTCGCGCAACGGCGGCAGGTTGATCGACACCACCTGCAGGCGGTAATACAGGTCGTCGCGAAAGCGCCCGGCCTGCACCTCCCCCAACAGGATCTTGTTGGTGGCGGCGATGAAGCGCGCATCGACTGAAACCTCCTGGACGGAACCGATGCGCCGGAAGCGCCGGCTGTCCAGCAAGGTCAGGATCTTGGCCTGCATGACCGGATCCAGCTCGCGGATTTCGTCCAGGAACACGCTGCCGCCATTGGCGGCTTCGAGCAGGCCGGTCTTGCGCGCCACCGCCCCGGTGAACGCGCCGCGTTCATGGCCGAACAATTCGGACTCGAGCAGGTTGCCCGGGATGGCGGCGCAGTTGATCTCGGTATAGCCCTTGGCCGCGCGCGCCGACTGCGCATGCAGGTTGCGGGCGACCAGCCCCTTGCCGGTGCCGGTTTCGCCGTAGATGAGGACGATGCTGGCCTTGCTGCGGGCGACCCGGCCGACCAGATCGCGCAGCGCCGCCATCGACGGGTGATCCCCGATGAGCGGCTCGCAGGCGGACGGGGCGGCAGGCATGGGCGGGGGCCGCTTATACCTTCAGGAAGTGTTCGCGGTAGTACTTGAGCTCGTCGATCGATTCGTAGATGTCGGCCAGCGCTTCGTGGCGGCTCTTCTTCTCGAATCCCTTGTAGACGGCCGGCGCCCAGCGGCGGGCCAGTTCCTTCAGCGTGCTCACGTCCAGGTTGCGATAGTGGAAAAACTGCTCCAGGCGCGGCATGTAAGCAAACATGAAACGGCGGTCCTGGCTGATGGTGTTGCCGCACAGCGGCGACTTGCCCGCCGGCACATGCTGCGCCAGAAACGCCAGCAGCGTATCCTCGGCCTGCGCCTCGGAAATCGTGGACGCCTTGACCTTGTCGATCAGGCCGCTCTTGCCGTGCGTGGACTTGTTCCAGCTGTCCATGGCGTCGAGCAGGCTGTCGGGCTGGTGCACCACCAGCACGGGGCCCTCGGCCACGACGGTCAGGTCGGGTTCCGTCACCACCACGGCGACTTCGATGATGCGTTCTTTCTCGGGGTCCAGGCCGGTCATTTCCATGTCCAGCCAAACCAGGCGGTTTTCGTTCACAGCCATATAATTTGCCTATAAAACGTTCGATTTTCGCACATACCCACACTTGAGCACGCCGCATCGCCCATGTTCACATTGCTGTTCGTTGCCTTCCTGCTGACCGATATCGCCGTGCGCCTGTGGCTGGCTACGCGCCAGATCCGCCATGTCGCGCGCAACCGCGACCAGGTGCCGTCCGAATTCTCTCACCGTATCGGGCTGGCCAGCCACCAGCGGGCGGCGGACTACACCGTGGCGCGGGTCAAGCTGGGCATGCTGGAACGCACCTACGACGCCATCCTGCTGGTGTGCCTGACCCTGATGGGCGGACTGCAGCTCATCGACCTGATGGTGGCCCAGATTACCAGCAACGACTTCCTGCGCCAGATGCTGCTGCTGGTCGTGGTGGCGCTGTTGCTGGGCGTGCTGGGCCTGCCCTTCACGTTGTGGCGGCAGTTCAAGCTGGAAGCGCGCTTCGGCTTCAACCGCATGACGCCCGGCCTGTTCATCGCCGACGCCGCCAAGGGCCTGCTGGTCGCGGCGGTGCTGGGCCTGCCGCTGGCGGCCGCGGTGCTGTGGCTGATGGGCAGCGCGGGCGCCTACTGGTGGGTGTGGGCCTGGGCGCTGTGGACCGCGTTCAACCTGGCGCTATTGATCGTCTACCCGATGTTCATCGCCCCGCTCTTCAATAAATTCACGCCGCTGTCCGACCCGGAGCTGGCCGGCCGCATCCAGCGCCTGGCCCAGCGCTGCGGCTTTGCGCTCAACGGCCTGTTCGTGATGGACGGCTCGCGCCGCTCCGCCCATGGCAATGCCTACTTCACGGGCTTCGGCCGCTCGCGCCGCATCGTGTTCTTCGACACCCTGCTGGCGCGCCTGAACGGCGACGAGATCGAAGCCGTGCTGGCGCACGAGCTGGGCCATTTCGCCAAGCGCCACATCGTCAAGCGCATCGTCTTCAGCTTCGCCGCCGCGCTGGTGTTCTTCGCCATCCTGGGCTGGATCTCGCAACAGCCCTGGTTCTACGTGGGACTGGGCGTCATGCCGCAACTGGGCGGACGCAACGACGCCATGGCGCTGCTGCTGTTCTTCCTGGTGATCCCCGTCTTCACTTTCATGCTCACGCCCGTGGCCAGCTGGTACTCGCGCCGCGACGAGTTCGAAGCGGACCGCTACGCGGCCGAACAGAGCTCGCCGGAACGCCTGGTGTCCGCGCTGGTCAAACTCTACGACGACAACGCCGCCACCTTGACTCCCGACCCCGTGCACTCCGCCTTCTACGACAGCCATCCCCCCGCCGCCGTGCGCATCCGCCACCTGACGGCGGCCGCTGCATGACCGCGCCGTCCAACGAAGGCCGCATCATCGCCGCCCACGGGCGCCACTACACGGTGGAGCTCGCCGACGGTACGCTGCGCAAGTGCTTCCCGCGCGGCAAGAAGGCAGGCGCCGCCGTCGGCGACCGCGTGCGCATCACCCCCCAGGGCAAGGACGAAGGCGCCATCGACGCCATCCTGCCGCGGCGCAATCTGCTGTACCGCTCGGACGAAATGCGTTCCAAGCAGTTCGCCTCCAACGTCGACCAGTTGCTGATCGTGGTCGCCGTGCAGCCCACGTTTTCGGACGACCTGACCGGCCGCGCCCTGGCCGGCGCCTGGAGCGCGGATATCGCGCCCATCATCATCCTCAACAAGACCGACCTGGCGGACGAACTGCCGGCGGCGCGCGCGCGGCTGGCGCCGATCGCCGCGCTGGGCGTGGACGTGATCGAACTCAGCGCGCTGGAACCCGAAAAGGTGCATACGCTGCTGGCGCCGCGCCTGGCCGGACACACCAGCCTGCTGCTGGGCCAGAGCGGCATGGGCAAGTCCACGCTGCTCAACGCTCTGGTGCCCGACGCGGCCGCTCCCACCCGCGAGCACTCCACCGCGCTGGACATGGGCAAACACACCACCACCAGCACGCGGCTCTATCACCTGCCCGCGCCGGGCGGCGACCTGATCGACTCGCCGGGCTTCCAGGCCTTTGGCCTGCAGCATCTGAGCCGTGAGGACATCATCCGCGGCTTCCCGGAGTTCACCAAGCCCATCGAGGAGTGCCGTTTCTACAACTGCACCCACCGCCAGGAACCCGGCTGCGGCGTGGTCGCGGCCTTGCAGGCGGGCGCAATCGATCCGGCGCGCTACGCCTTGTACCAGCGCATCCTGGAAGAAAACCTGGCGGGACAGCAGCGCTACTAGCGTGTCGTCCAATGGGGACCTGCTGCGGAGTCCGACACACACTCCCCTGGACGTCCCGTAATTGAATACGGCCCCTGTACGGGGCCGTATTCATTGGCAGCGAAAGCCGGAAACCAAGGCCGGCTTGCGGCGGGGATCAACGGGGCGTAAAGCCGTGGCGCAGCAGATGGTAGAGGTTGCGCAACATGCCGGCTGTCGCGCCCCAGATGAAATGCTTGCCGTAAGGCATGCCGTAGTACTGGCGCACCCGGCCGTCGTCCAGACGGGCCTCGTACAGCCGGTGATTGGCGGGATCCATCAGGAAGGACAACGGCACTTCGAATACTTCCGCCACCTCGAAGGCGTCGGGCGCCAGGTCAAAGCCTGGACGCACCAGCGAAACAACCGGAATGATGGAGAACCCCGTCGCCGTCAGATACGGCGGCATGCTGCCCAGCACTTCGACGTGGTTGGCGGGCAGCCCGGTTTCTTCCTGCGCTTCGCGCAAGGCCGCGGCCTCCGGCGTGGAGTCGCTGGTTTCGATGCGCCCGCCCGGAAAGCTGATCTGGCCGGCATGGTCATGCAAGTGGGCGGCGCGCTGCGTCAGCATGATGTGCACGCCATTGTCGCGCGTTACCAGCGGAATCAGCACCGCCGCAGGCACGGGCACGCCTTCGCGGCCCGGATAACGCAGGTCGGTGTCGCGCGACAGCTCCAGCGTCCAGGTGGACGGCTGGCTGAGCGTGCCCCGCAACGAATCCGGGGTCAACAGGCTGGCGGGCACGGCCGGCAAGGACGCGTTGGCCACCACCCAGGGTTGCGTCGCCGGATCGAAGCCGGGACGCGCCAGCGGCCGCCGGGGCCGCGGGGAAGACGAGGAATCAGACATACGTCTCTGCAAAAGACTCTGCAAAAAGAAAAAGGCACCCTCGCAGGTGCCTTTTTAACCCGGAAACCCGTGCCGAACGAAAACGCTGGATGGCGTGAGCGTCCGACACTGGTAGGGCCGTGTGCCGATAAGCGATCAAGCCGCCGAGGCTTGCTTGCTGACCAGCTTTTCCTTGATACGCGCCGACTTGCCCGAGCGGTTGCGCAGGTAGTACAGCTTGGCGCGGCGCACGTCGCCGCGGCGCTTGACTTCGATGCCGGCGATTTGCGGCGAGTACAGCTGGAACGTACGTTCCACGGCTTCACCCGACGAAATCTTGCGCACGGTGAACGCGGAGTTCAGGCCGCGGTTGCGCTTGGCGATCACGACGCCTTCGAAAGCCTGCACGCGCTTGCGGGTGCCTTCAACGACGTTCACGCTCACGATGACGGTGTCACCAGGAGCAAATTCAGGCTTGGCTTGACCGCCGGTCAGGCGGGCAATTTCTTCCTGTTCCAGGATAGCGATAAGGTTCATGAGAACTCCTAGATCATCATGTCTTTGCGGACTAAAACTTTTGCCGTTCGATGTTGTTCACGTGGCTTCTGCAGGATTGCGCTATAAGCACAAGCCCGCATCCATCGCGTGTTGCACGGCCAACTGACGCTAAGGCCAGCTCCCGTTGCATGTGCCGCAAGCAGAGGATGAGATTTGGCAAACCAATGATTCTACACCAAAAATCGCTCCGGGCATCAGGTAACATGGCCCCGGTTCTCGCGGTTTGGAGTACCCTTCCGTCTTCTGTAACAAACACGTCATCTGGCGCTGTTCCTTCATGTCGTATTCGTCCCTGATATTGGTCGTCCTGGCGGCAATGGCCCACGCCACGTGGAATCTGCTCGCCAAGCGCGCGGCCATGGTGGGCGCTCCCTTCGTCTTCGCCTATGGCCTGTGCGCCTCGGTACTGTATGCGCCGTGGGTCATCTGGGTGCTGTTGCACGACGGCATGACCTGGACCTGGCCCGTGGTCGGCGCCATCCTGACTTCCAGCCTGTTGCATCTGGGCTACAGCCTGTGCCTGCAACGCGGGTACCAGGTGGCCGACCTGTCTGTGGTCTACCCCATCGCACGGGGCACCGGGCCGCTGCTGTCCACCACCGGCGCCTTTCTGCTGCTGGGCGAACCCGCCACCAGCACCGGCATCATCGGCATGCTTTGCGTAGTGGGCGGGGTGCTGCTGATCGCAACCCAGGGCCGCCTGGCCATTTTCAAGCAGGCCCAGGCCTGGGTGGGCGTGCGCTGGGGCGTGGTGATCGGCCTGTTCATCGCGGCCTATACCGTCGTCGACGCCTACGGCGTGAAGGTGCTGCTGATCAGCCCCGTGCTATTCGACTGGTTTACCTGCGTGACCCGCACGACCATGATGGCCCCCCACATGCTGCGCCGCCGCCCCCAGTCCTGGGAGGCCATGCGCGGGCACTGGCATCTGGCGCTGGCCGTGGGCCTCTTGTCGCCGCTGGGCTACATCCTGGTGCTGTACGCGCTGCGCAACGGCGCGCCGCTGAGCCTGGTAGCCCCTGCCCGGGAAATGTCCATGATGCTGGGCACCCTGGCCGGCATGTTCCTGCTGCGCGAAAAAGTCGGACCGGGCCGGTTGGCTGGCTGCCTGGCCATCCTGGCGGGCGTCGTTCTGCTGGGTTCAAGCTGACGAACCCTGCTCCGGGCAGTTCCGGCTGGCGGGGCTGGCGCGTACCGGTTACGCCTTGCCTGCCGGCTACCGCCGGGCATCCGACCGTTCAGAATCCGGCGGCCGCGCCCAGCCACATCAGGCCAGGAATGATCGCGCCCCAGGCCAGCACCATCACCACATCTATCACCATGGCCTTCATGGTCACTTGAGCCGTCACGGGTTCCACCGTGGCGTTACCCAGGCTGCGCTCGCGCGCGGCAGGCGCGGCGGCAACCGCGGCCTCGACCGGTGCTGCGGGCGCAGGCATCGGCGCGGCGACGGCCGGGCCTGCCGGCGCGCCAGCCTCGGCCGGCGCGGGCGGGAACGGCCAGCGAGCCGGCGCGGAGCCGGGCCGCACGCGGCGGCGCGGCTCGACATCGGCGCCGGAGGTGTTCCAGGGCAGCGCCATGCCGGCCACCCGGGCGCACCAGGCGCGGGCGCGGTTCGTGCCGCGGCGCAGCGGGTTCAGCGTAACGACGAGTTCGTCCGACAAGACGGAAATATCAGCGGTGTTCATGGGAACTCCTAGGAAAGACGGTCCAGCGCCAGGCGTAGCCCCCCGGCAGGCATCCGCGGCGGCAGCCGGCGGTCAATCGAACAATGACAACTGGCCTGCGGCCATGGCTTGCAACTGGCGCGCTGCGCGCCCGTGCGCGCCGCCGGCTGCGGGCGATACGGCGGGAAAAGGGACCCCTGAAGACGCTTGCGCGCCAACCGGGGATAGGAAATCGGCAGCCTTCGCCGCAGTTGCGGCAGGAGGCAGGAAACGGTCGCAGTCCAGCGCCAGGCGATGGCGGTTCAGGCCCAGCTTGCGCGTGGCGATGGTGAACCGCTGACGCAGCAGATCGGCCCAGACGCCGGTTCCGCGCATGCGCGACCCGAAGTTGGGATCGTTGCGGCGGCCATTGCGCAGGTCTTCGATGCGATGCAGGACGCGCTGGGCGCGGTCCGGGAAATGGGCGTTGAGCCAATCCTCGAACAGGGTCTTGACCTCCCAGGGCAGGCGCAGGACGGTGTAGCTGGCATAGTGCGCGCCGGCCGCCTTGGACTCCTGGAGGATGTGCTCCATGGACTCGTCGTTGATGAACGGGATGATGGGCGCGACCAGCACGCCGACCGGCACGCCGGCGTCGGTCAGGCTGCGCACGGCTTCCAGCCGGCGCCACGGCGCGGCGGCGCGCGGTTCCAGCGTGCGGGCCATGCCGGCGTCCAGCGTGGTGATGCTCATGTACACCACCACCAGCTTCTGCTCGGCCAGCGCGGCCAGCAGGTCCAGGTCGCGGGCGACCAGCGCGTTCTTGGTGACGATGGTGAGCGGATGGCGGGTTTCCAGCATCAGTTCCAGCAGGCCGCGCGTCAGCCGCCATTCGCGTTCGATGGGCTGGTAGGCGTCGGTGGCGGAACCGATGTTGATGGGAGACGGCTTGTAGCCGGGCCGCGCGAGTTCGGCGCGCAGGGCCTCTACCGCGTTGGCCTTGGCCACCAGCCGGGTTTCGAAGTCCAGCCCGGGCGACAGGCCCAGGTAGGAATGCGTGGGCCGGGCGTAACAATAGACGCAGCCATGCTCGCAGCCCCGGTACGGATTCACCGCCACGTCGAAGGGGATATCGGGCGAATCGTTGCGCGACAGCATCTTGCGCGCTTCTTCAGCAGTGACCGTGGTCTTGGGAGCGGCGGGCGCTATGCGCGCATCCGGCAGGATGGGAATGACGCGGGCGGCTTGCTCGCCGGCGGCAGCTTCGGGGAAATTATCGGGGACGGAATCTATGAAGTCGGCGGGCAGGCCGGAGGAGGACCAGCCGTCGTCGACCTGCACGCGGTCATCGCGCTGAAAGCGATGCCGAACATTAGTAACCGCACCCCGACCGCGCAAGGCGGCGGGGGCGGCAGCCGGGGACCCAGAACCGGCGGGAAAAGAATGATCGGTGCGTGCCATGAAAACTACTGTACAAAAACACAGTGATTTTGACAAGCACCAAAAGCCTTTTCGTAAGACAGCCCCACTTTACCGCAAGACGCCGGCGCCGTCCGGACAAATCGATTTCACCAGGCGAGATCGCCCGGAAACACGCGCCAATACTGGATCTAGCAGAAAAACAACAGGTCCCGCAGGGGCTGGAAACCCGTTGTTTTCCGGCCTCTTGCGGATTAGCGCAACATGCCTGCCGCAGCAGTCTGATGCGTGGCCTCGTCGATCAGGATGAATGCGCCCGTCGCGGGCACATCGGCATAACGATCGACCGCCAACGACTCGCGCGTGGTGAGCGTGACGCGTCCGATGTCGTTCATGCGCAGCGTGCCCTCGGTGTTCTCCACTTCCTGCAATTCGTGGATGTCACGATGCGACAGCACCGCGCGGATCTTCGCCGAGGTCAGGCGCGTACCCGACTTCAACAGATACTTGCGCGCGGGATTCAAGGCCTGCGCATCGAGCCAGCACAGCTCGGCTTCGAATTCGCGCGCGACCTGCGCCGGCGCCGACGCATGCACGATCACGTCGCCGCGCGACACGTCCACGTCGCGATCCAGCACCAGCGTGATCGAGTCGCCCGCCACCGCCTCATCCAGCGCGCGGTCGAAGGCGCGCACTTCGCTCACAACAGCCGTCACGCCCGAGGGTTGCACCGTGATCTCGTCGCCCGGCCGCAGCACGCCGCTGGCGACGCGGCCGGCATAGCCGCGGAAGTCATCCTTGCGACTGCCGTCATGGCGTGCCACCCATTGCACCGGAAAGCGCAGCGGCAAGGCGCGGCCGTCGCTTGCCAGGTCCAGCGATTCCAGCAAGGCCAGCAAAGGCTGCCCGCCGTACCACGGCGTCTGCGGCGACAAGGTGACGACGTTGTCGCCATTGAGCGCCGACAGCGGCAAGGCGTCGAAGTGCTCGATGCCCAGCTTGCCTGCCAGATCCGCATAAGCATCGCGGATGCGCTCGAAGACGGCGCGGTCCCAGTCCACCAGGTCCATCTTGTTGACCGCCACCACGATATGGCGGATGCCCAAGAGGCGCGCGATGGTGCTGTGCCGCTTGGTCTGCGGCAGCAGCACGCCGTCGGCCGCGCGGGTGGCGTCGATCAGGATGACGGCCACGTCGGCGGTCGACGCGCCCGTGACCATGTTGCGCGTGTACTGCTCGTGGCCCGGCGCGTCGGCGATGATGAACTTGCGCGCGGGCGTCGAGAAGTAACGGTAGGCGACGTCTATGGTGATGCCCTGTTCGCGTTCGGCCTCCAGGCCGTCGGTCAGCAGCGAAAAGTCGATGCCGTCGCCCGCCACGCGCTTGTGCTTGGCGCGCGAGATCGCGTCCAGCTGGTCGGCGAACACGCCCTTGCTGTCATACAGCAGGCGGCCGATCAGCGTCGATTTGCCGTCATCCACCGAGCCGGCGGTGATCAGGCGCAGCACGCCCGTATCGGCGCCGGAAAGAAAAGAATCGTTGAGTGCGTTCATGTGCGTTCCTGGTCGCCGGCTGATGCCGGCGTGTCAAGCGATCAGAAATAGCCTTCCTTCTTGCGGCGCTCCATCGAGGCCTCGGAAGTCTGGTCGTCCATGCGCGTGGCGCCGCGCTCGGTAATGTCGGTCACCGCTGTTTCGGCGATGATGGCCCGGGTGTCGGCGGCATCGGACGCCACCGGGCAGGTGCAGGAGATATCGCCCACGGTACGAAAGCGCACCTGCAGGCGTTCGACCTGTTCGCCATCCTGCGGCGGGGTCAGCCGCGTGACCGGCACCAGCAGGCCCTTGCGGCGCACGACCTCGCGCTGGTGGCTGTAGTAGATCGACGGCAGCGCCAGCTGCTCGCGCTGGATGTACTGCCAGACGTCCAGCTCGGTCCAGTTCGAGATCGGGAACACGCGCATGTTCTCGCCGCGATGCACGCGGGTATTGAACAGGTTCCAGAGTTCCGGGCGCTGCGCCTTCGGATCCCATTGGCCGAACTCGTCGCGGAACGAGAAGATGCGTTCCTTGGCGCGGGCCTTTTCCTCGTCGCGGCGCGCTCCGCCGATGCAGGCGTCAAAGCCGAATTCCTCGATCGCCTCCAGCAGCGTCACGGCCTGGGCGGCATTGCGCGAATCGGTCTCGCGGCGCAGCACCACGCTGCCGCGCGC
Organism: Achromobacter aegrifaciens; assembly: GCF_902859965.1. Classification (NCBI taxonomy): domain Bacteria; kingdom Pseudomonadati; phylum Pseudomonadota; class Betaproteobacteria; order Burkholderiales; family Alcaligenaceae; genus Achromobacter; species Achromobacter aegrifaciens. The sequence goes on along the minus strand of NZ_CADIKO010000003.1, from coordinate 920,871 downwards.
GATCGAATCCTCGACGCTGCGCACGATCAGGGTCTCGCCCAGTTCTGCCGCGCGCGCATCGCGGAAGGCGATCACTTCGTCGAAGTTGTGGCCAGTGTCGATGTGCATCAGCGGGAACGGAAAGCGTCCCGGCCGGAATGCCTTCTCGGCCAGGCGCAGCAGCACCACGGAGTCCTTGCCGCCAGAGAACAGCAGCACGGGCTTCTCGCTTTCGGCGGCCACCTCGCGCAGGATGAATATTGCTTCCGATTCCAGCCAATCCAGGTGGCTGCGTTGGATCACTGCAGACATATGCACTTCCCCTAAAACAGATTTCGAATTCGTGGGCCGCATCAGTCGGCGCGCGCCGCGATGCCGATGACCCGGTTGCCCGCATGCAGGCCGCATTCCTTGGAGTCCGACGACTCCCACCACCAGCGCCCTGCCCTGAGGTCCTCGCCCGGACGGATGGCGCGGGTACAGGGTTCGCAACCAATGGACGGGTAGCCTTGGTCATGCAGCGGGTTGTACGGGATGCCCAGCGCGCGGATGGCGGACCAGACTTCCTCTTCGCTCCATTCGGCCAGCGGATTGAACTTGTAGAGGCCGAAGGTCTGGTCGTGTTCTTCCAGCGGCAGTTCGCCGCGGGTGGTGGATTGCGCGCGCCGCTGCCCGGTGATCCAGGCGCCGCGTCCGGCCAGCGCGCGCTTGAGCGGCTCGACCTTGCGGATCTGGCAACAGGCCTTGCGCAGCTCCACGCTTTCATAGAACGCATAGGCGCCGTGTTCGGCGACGTGCTGCTCGACCGCGGCCGCTATCGGCCGGTACACGGAGACCTCGCGGCCGTAGCGTTCGCGCACGGCGTCCAGTACGCCCAGCGTTTCGGCGTGCAGCCGGCCCGTGTCCAGCGTAAAGACTTCCAGGTCCAGGCCGGCGCTGTAGATGGCGTGCGTCAGCAGCATGTCCTCGGCCGCCAGCGAGGACGCCAGCGCGGCGTCCGGGTAGCGTTGCTGCACGTCGGCCAGGCGTGCGCCCAGCTCGCGCCAGCGCGCGGCCAGGCCCGCCTCGAGTTCAGGCAAAAGATCGGTAGTGCTCATGATTGCGTCGCGAAAATGCGCGCCCGCCGCGGACGCGCCAACAGAATTTCGCCATCGCGCAGGCCCAACTCCCGGTACAGGGACTCGGGCACCTCGGCTTCGATGATGGCGTCGGAATCCTCGCTCGCCAGCTCCAGATAGGCGCTGGGCCCGGCAAGGAAGGCGTGTGCCAGGCGCACCGGAATGCCGTCAGCGCCGGCACGGTAGCGCTCGACTTCGAACTCGTGCGGCCGTACGTAGGCCGTGGCGCGCTGCGCTTCGGCCTGCGCCAGCTCTGGCGCGGGCAAGGACAGGCCGGCGCCGTTCCAGACGCCCCGCGTGGCAAAGCCCTGCAACTGGTTGACGTCGCCCAGGAAGCCGTAGACGAAGGGCGTGGCCGGTGCTTCCCAGACCTCGCGCGGCGTGCCGACTTGCTCGATGCGGCCCGAGTTCATCAGCACCACCCGGTCCGACACTTCCAGCGCTTCTTCCTGGTCATGGGTGACGAACACGCTGGCCACATTCAGCTCGTCATGCAGGCGGCGCAGCCAGCGCCGCAATTCCTTGCGCACCTTGGCGTCCAGCGCGCCGAAGGGCTCGTCCAGCAGCAGCACCCGCGGCTCCACCGCCAGCGCGCGCGCCAGCGCGATACGCTGACGCTGGCCGCCGGAGAGCTGCGCGGGATAGCGGTCGGCCAGCCAGTCCAGCTGCACCAGGCCCAGCAGGTCATGCACCTTGCGCTGGATCACGTCCTCCGAAGGACGCTGCGAGCGGTGCTTGACGCGCAGGCCGAAGGCCACGTTCTCGAACACCGTCATGTGCTTGAACAGCGCGTAGTGCTGGAACACGAAACCGACCTGGCGCTGGCGCACGTCCACCGCGGTAGCGTCTTCGCCCGCGAACAGCACGCTGCCGGAATCAGCCGACTCCAGCCCCGCGATGATGCGCAGCAGCGTGGTCTTGCCGCAGCCCGACGGGCCCAGCAGCGCGACCAGCTCTCCCGTCTCGATATGCAGCGAGACGTCGTTGAGCGCGCGGAACTGGCCGAAGCGCTTGGATAGATTGCGGACTTCGATACTCATGCTTGTCTCCTGTCAGGCCAGGGCCGGCTTGATGGCGGCCGGCTGGCCGGGATACTCGACCGGCAGGTCGGCGGCCTGCTGAAAGCGCGCGTTGCGCCACTCGACGACGTTCTTGGCCACCAGCGTCACCAGCGCCAGCAGGGCCAGCAACGACGCCACGGCGAACGCCGCGGAATACTGGTACTCGTTGTAGAGAATCTCGACGTGCAGGGTCATGGTGTTGGTCAGGCCGCGGATCTGCCCGGACACCACCGACACCGCGCCAAACTCGCCCATGGCCCGCGCGTTGCACAGGATGGCGCCGTACAGCAGCCCCCACTTGATGTTGGGCAGCGTGACGCGCCAGAAGATCTGCCAGCCGTTGGCGCCCAGGGTCAGCGCAGCCTGCTCTTCCTCGCTGCCCTGCGCCTGCATCAGGGGGATAAGCTCGCGCGCCACGAACGGAAAGGTCACGAAGAGCGAGGCCAGCACGATGCCCGGCACCGCGTAGACGATCTTGATGTCATGTTCCTGCAGCCAGCCGCCGAACCAGCCCTGGGTGCCGAACAGCAGCACGAACACCAGGCCGGCCACCACCGGCGACACCGAGAACGGCAGGTCGATCAGGGTGATCAGGAACTGCTTGCCGCGGAACTGGAACTTGGTGATCGCCCAGGCCGCGGCCACGCCGAACACCAGGTTTACCGGCAGCGCGATGGCCGCCACCAGCAGCGTCAGTCGGATGGCGGACAGCGCGTCCGGCTCGACGATGGCGTCCAGGTACAGCTGCCAGCCCTTCTTGAAGGCTTCGGCGAATACCGCTGCCAGCGGCACCAGCAGGAACAGCGCCAGGAATCCCAGCGCGATGAAGAGCAGCACGCCGCGCACCCAGCGCGGCTCGGTCAGATGGGCGGGACGGTCCGCGGCGCTCATGCGAGCCTCCCGAGGTTGCGGCGGGCCTGCCAGCCCTGCAGCAGATTGATGACGAGCAACAGCGCGAAGGACAGCACCAGCATCACCGTGGCAATGGCGGCAGCGCCCGCGTAGTCGAATTCCTCGAGCTTGGCGATGATCAGTAGCGGCGTGATCTCGGACACCATCGGCATGTTGCCGGCAATGAACACCACCGAGCCGTACTCGCCCACCGCGCGTGCAAACGCCAGCGCGAAGCCCGTCATCAAGGCGGGCATGATGATGGGCAGCAGCACCCGGCGTATGGTCTGCCAGCGGTTGGCGCCCAGGCTGGCCGCGGCCTCCTCGATTTCGCGCTCCACGTCTTCCAGCACCGGCTGCACCGTGCGCACCACGAACGGCACGCCGATGAAGATCAACGCGATCACGATGCCCAAGGGCGTAAATGCCACCTTCCAGCCGAACCAGTCGGCCAGCGGTCCGCCCAGCCAGCCCTTCTGCGAATACAGCGAGGTCAGCGCGATGCCCGCCACCGCCGTGGGCAGCGCGAACGGCAGATCCACCAGCGCATCCAGAATCTTCTTGCCCGGAAAGCGGTAGCGCACCAGCACCCAGGCCACCACCGTGCCGAACACCAGGTTCACCAGCGCCGCGATCAACGACGCGCCGAAGGTCAGCTTGTACGAGGCCAGCACCCGCGGCGCGGTCACCGCGTCCCAGAAGCCTTGCCAGCCCAGGCCCGCGCTCTTGATCGGCAAGGCCGCCAGCGGAATGAGCACGAGGATGCTGAGGTACAGCACCGCGTAGCCCATCGAGATGCCGAATCCGGGCAGCACGCCCGGGCTGTTGCGCCGAAAGGCAAAAGGCGCTTGCGCGCCGCTTGCCACCGGGTTCGAGGCTGTCGTCATGGCCGTCGTCCGATCGTCAGATGCTTATTTCTTTTGCGGCAGGTAGATCTGGTCGAAGGTGCCGCCGTCGCTGAAGTGGTCCTTCTGCGCCTTGCGCCACCCGCCGAAGATCTTGTCGTCGATGGTCACGAGCTTGACCTTGGGAAACTTGCTTTCGTACTTGGCGGCCACGGTCTTGTCGATGGGCCGGTAGTAGTTCTTGGCAATGATTTCCTGCGCGGCGGGCGTGTAGAGGAATTCCAGATAGGCCTGCGCCGCGGCGCGGGTACCCTTCTTATCCACGACCTTGTCGACCACGGCCACCGGCGGCTCGGCCAGGATGGACAGCGACGGCACCACGATGTCGAACTTGTCCGGACCCAGCTCTTCCAGCGCCAGGAAAGCCTCGTTTTCCCAGGCCAGCAGCACATCGCCCACGCCGCGCTCCACGAAGGTGGTGGTGGCGCCGCGCGCGCCAGTGTCCAGCACCGGCACGTGCTTGAGCAGGTCGCCCACGAAGGCGCGAGCCTTGTCCTCGCTGCCGCCGTTCTTCTCCAGCGCATAGGCCCAGGCGGCCAGGTAATTCCAGCGCGCCCCGCCCGAGGTCTTGGGATTGGGCGTGATGACCTGCACGCCATCCTTGACCAGGTCGTCCCAGTCCTTGATCTGCTTGGGGTTGCCCTTGCGCACCAGGAACACGATGGTGGAGGTGTAGGGCGAGCTGTTCTGCGGCAGGCGGGCCTGCCAATCGGCAGGCAGCAGCCCACGGTCGGCAACCGCGTCGATGTCATAAGCCAGCGCCAGCGTCACCACGTCGGCTTCCAGGCCGTCGATGACGGAGCGCGCCTGGCGGCCCGAACCGCCGTGCGATTGGCGGATGGTCAGGTCGACGTTGGCCTTGTCCTTGTATTGCTTGATGAACGCATCATCGATGGCGCGATACAGCTCGCGGGTCGGGTCATATGAGACATTCAGGAGCGTCTGCTTCTGCTGTGCCTGCGCCGGCGCAATCGCGGCAAACGACATCGTCACTGCGGCCAAGGCGGCCAACCAACCGGCTTTCCTGAAAGACATCCCATGCTCCCTGTGTTCGGCAATGTGGGAGCAAGTGTGCTGGCTGGGCGTTCTGAACGGAACGAATCATTATTTGGTTGCTCATCGCTCGCAGGCATATAGGACCGGTGTCCCAGCAATGGGAATTTGCCCTGGCCCCATGCGCGCCCCAATGAAAAACCGCCGCCTCCCCAAGGGGCAGGCGGCGGTTGCTAACGGGGACCCGCCCCTTCGATTTCCGAATTTACTTATTCGGCTGAGGCGTAATGCGCAGATAGGGACGCACGGCCTTGTAGCCCTTCGGGAATTTCTGCTTGATCACGGCCTCGTCCTGCAAGGACGGAACAATGATCACATCGTCGCCGTCTTCCCAGTTCACCGGCGTGGCCACGCTGTGGCTGTCGGTCAGCTGCAGGGAGTCGATGACGCGCAGGATCTCGTTGAAGTTGCGGCCGGTGCTGGCCGGATACGTGATGGTCAGGCGCACCTTCTTGTTGGGGTCGATGATGAACACCGAGCGTACGGTCAGCGTGGCGTTGGCGTTCGGATGGATCATGTCGTAAAGCTCGGACACCTTGCGGTCCTTGTCGGCCAGGATCGGGAAGTTGACCTTGGTGGACTGCGTGTCGTTGATGTCCTCGATCCACTTGGTGTGCGAATCGGTGCCGTCCACGGACAGCGCCAGCACCTTCACGTTACGCTTGGCGAATTCGTCGGCCAGCTTGGCGGTGTAGCCCAGTTCAGTGGTGCAGACGGGCGTGAAATCGGCCGGGTGCGAGAAAAGAACACCCCAGCTGTTGCCCAGATACTCATGGAAGCGGATCGGCCCTGCCGAAGATTCCTGTTCGAAATCAGGGGCGGTGTCGCCCAGGCGTAGATGACTCATGGTGTCTCCAGTGTGCGGATGCAGGTTGGGGGCTGGCCGCCCGTCGCGGCGGGCAGCGCAGGAAAAGCGTTTCATGGCGCAGGTCAGCGTCTGTGAAACGATTCTTCCATCAAACCTGTAGCCGGGGAAATACGCAAGTCATATAACCTTATGCAATATTCAAGCTGGCGCCGCAGGCGTCCGCCACCACCCCGGCCCGCACTGCGGCGGACAGGGCCAGCGCGCGCGGCAGGATGTGGGCGCCGTAGAACAATCCGGTCGCCAGCTTGGCCCCGTAGAACGGATCGGTGGATCCTGCCGCCAGATGCCGGCGGCAGGCCAGCACGGCCCGCGCCATCTGCCAGCCGCCGTGCACCACACCGGCCAGCATCAGATAGGGCACGCTGCTGGAATAGACCGCCCTGATATTGGTCGGCGACTGCTCCAGGATGAATGCCACGCCGGCCTCGTAGGCCTGGATGGCGCTGTCCAGGTTGTCGCGCAGCAGGCGCAGTCCTTCGCGATCGTCCGCCGACGCGCGCATCGCCTCGTTCTCGACTGCGCGCAGCGTCTCGCGCATCGCCGCGATCGCGGCATGGGCGGTGGCGCCGCCGTCGCGCTGCGTCTTGCGGCTGACCAGGTCATTGGCCTGGATCGCGGTCGTGCCTTCGTAGATGGGCAGGATGCGCGCGTCGCGGTAATACTGCGCGGCCCCGGTTTCCTCGATATAGCCCATGCCGCCGTGCACCTGCAGGCCCAGCGATGCGACCTCGACCGCGGTCTCGGTGGAGAATCCTTTGACGATGGGCACCATGTACTCATAGAAGGCCCGGTTGCGCGAGCGCTGCTCCGGATCCGGATGATGCGTGCCCTTGTCGTGCGCGGCCGCCGTCACGTAGGACACGGCGCGCGCCGCCTCGGTCAGCGCCTTCATGGTCATCAGCATGCGCTGCACGTCCGGATGGCGCACGATGGCCACGGGGCCGGCCGACCCTTCGACCGCGCGGCCCTGCACGCGCTCGCGCGCATAGGCCAGGGCATGCTGATAGGCGCGTTCGGACACGCCTATGCCCTGCTGCCCCACCGAATAGCGGGCGGCATTCATCATGATGAACATGTATTCCAGGCCGCGGTTCTGCTCGCCGACCAGATAGCCGATGGCGCCTTCGCCCACGTCGCCCTTGCCCGAACCGTACATGAGCACGGCGGTGGGACTGCCGTGGATGCCCAGCTTGTGCTCCAGCGACGCGCACCAGACGTCGTTGCGCTTGCCCAGGCTGCCGTCGGCCTGCACCAGGAACTTGGGCACGATGAAAAGCGAGATCCCCTTCACGCCGGCCGGCGCGTCCGGCGTGCGCGCCAGCACCAGATGGATGATGTTCTCGGCCAGATCGTGGTCGCCATAGGTGATGAAGATCTTCTGGCCCGTCAGCCGGTAGCTGCCGTCGTCCTGCTTCACCGCACGAGTCGCGACCTGCGCCAGGTCCGAGCCGGCCTGCGGTTCGGTCAGGTTCATCGTGCCGGTCCACTTGCCGCCGATCAGCTGCGGCACGTACTGCTTGCGTTGCGCGTCCGATCCGACCGTCAACAAGGCTTCGATCACGCCGTCCGTCAGCATGGGGCACAGGGAAAATGCCAGGCTGGCCGCCTGGATGTTCTCGCCCGGCGCCGCCGCGACCAGCTTGGGCAGGCCCTGCCCGCCCCACTCCACCGGATGCTGCAAGCCCTGCCAGCCGCCCGCGGCGTAATCCTTGAAGCCCTGCCCGTAGCCCGGGGTGGTCGTGACCTGGCCATCCTTCCAGACCGGCGGCTGCGTATCGCCCGGCACGTTCAACGGTGCCACGGCCTGCTCGACGAAGCGGCCGTTTTCTTCCAGGATGGCGTCCACCAGATCCGGCGTGACTTCTTCGAAGCCGGGCAGTTTCAGGACATCATCGAGTCCTGCCAGCTCCTTCAAAGCGAAGCGGAAGTCCTGCAGCGGGGTTACGTAGGGCATGGGGTCTCCATCAATTGGCCGTTTCCTGACTCTCTTTGGCCAATCTTAAACCCTTGCTTCCTTCCTTGCGGGCATACTCCCCGAACGCGGCCAAGGACGCGGACGGCGTCACTTCCTCGTATCCGGCCGCCATGCCCTGCTGCACATCGGCCAGCGCCAGCACATCGTTGCTGGCCTTGAACAGCGTGTCCAGCACCTGCGGCGGCGTGCCCTTGGGAGCAAAGATTCCCCACCAGTTGGACACGTCATAGCCGGGCACGGTCTGCGCGATGGTCGGATAGGGCAACAGGCGCGAGGGCTGGCCAGACGTGACCGCCAGGGCCACCACCTTGCCCGTATCGATCACCGACTTGGCCGAAGGCGCCGTGGCGAACGAGATATCTGTGTCGCCCGCCGCCACGGACTGCGCCGCCGCGGCGCCCCCCTTGAAGGGAATGTGCATCAGCTTCACGTTGGCAAGCGTCATGAACTCGACCGCGGCCAGATGCGTGATGACGCCGTTGCCGGACGAGGCGACATTGATGGACCCCGGCTTGCTCCTGGCCCGGTCTATCAGGTCCTGCACGCTTTTCAGCCCCAGCTTTGCGTTCGCGATCAGGACCATGGGGCCGGTCGTGAGCTGGGCCACGGGCACGAAGTTGTCCGGCGTGTAATCCACCTTGTACAAGGCGCTGTCGCTGCCCATGACGCTGGAATTCCCCAGGTACAGCGTGTAGCCGTCGGCGGCGGCGCGCGCGGCCAGGCTGGCGCCGATCGTGGAACCGGCGCCAGGGCGGTTTTCCACGACCACCGGCTGCTTCAATTGCCTGGCCAGCGCATTCGCATAGACCCGCCCCACTTGATCCGCCCCGCCGCCGGGCGGGAACCCGATCACCAAGGTCAGGGGTTTGGAGGGATAAGGATCGGCGGCATGCGCGGCGCCGGACATCGCGGACAAGGCGATGGCGGCAAGCAAGGCGCCATGGACGGCAATAGCAGGTTTCATCAGGGTCTCCTTTGATGGAATCGGAGCCGCTTGTGGCGCGGCTCTCTGGTCATGCGCCGGCCGCGTCAGCGGCCGGTGAAATCCGGCGCGCGCTTCTCCTTCCACGCCCGCGCGCCCTCGGCCAGGTCGCGGGACTGCTCGGAACGCAGCACCGCCTGCTCGATTGCGGCCAGATCGAGCTCGCCCCGCGCGATGCGGTTCAGGTGCGCTTTCACACCGAACAGCGGAATCGGAGCCATTGCCGCAATCTGCGCGCTCAAGGCGTCCAGCCGGGCCGATAGCATTTCTTGCGGTACCAGCTCCGTCAGGAATCCGATGCGCAGCATTTCGTCGGCCTGGATTTTTTCCGCCGTCAGGAACAGGCGCTTGGCCTGGTCCAGGCCCAGGCGCGTCACATAGCGCGACATGCCGCCCGCGTAGAAGTGCAGGCCCAGGCGCGTGGCCGGCATGAACATGTCGGACTGCGGCGTGCCGATGCGGAAATCGCAAGCCAGGCACAGGTCCGTGCCGCCGCCATAGGCCCCGCCCTGCACCGCCGCGATGGTCACTGGCCGCGCCGCCTCGATCAGGTCCATGGTCTGGCCAAAATAAAGAGAGCTGGGCGCGCTGTCGGACGCCAGGGACGAAATGTCATACCCGCTGCAAAAATACTTGCCGTCGGATTGAAAGCGCAGCACCCGCACGGCGTCGTCCGCGTTGACCCTGTCCAGATGCTCTCTGAGGACCGCCAGGTCCTGCGGCCCGAGCCGGTTGGCATGGCCGGGCCTGCGCAGCCGGATGGTCGCCACGTGGCCGTCGACGGCAAGGCTGGGCGTATCGGCGGAACCCGTCATGTGCACGTCTCCGCCTGATGCGCCACGCCCTCGGCCAGCAGCCGGTCGATCTCGGCATCTGCCATCCCGTAACGGGCGAATACCTCGCGCGTGTGCTGGCCGAACACGGGCGGAGCGCGGCGGCTCGGCGCCTGCGCGCCGCTCAGACCCAGGGGCAGGTCCACCTGCCGCAATTCGCCCAACACCGGATGCGTCAACGAGCGGACCAGTCCGCAAGCCTGCACCTGCGCGTCGGCGAACACATCCTCCAGGGTATTGATGGGCCCTGCGGGAATGCCGCCCTCGATCATCAGCGCGGTCCATTCCATGCGCGTCTTGCGCTTGAGCCCCGCCTCCAGCTCCTGCTTCAACGCATAGCGGTGCTGCATGCGCTCGGCGTTCGTCAGGAACCGCTCGTCGGACACCAGATGGGAGAGTCCGAGAATGCCGCAAAGCCTGACCCACATCGCCTGGGTCGCGGGCGCCAGGTTGAGCGGCCCATCCGCGGTCTCGAATGTGCCGTAGGGCGCGATGACCGGATGCACGTTGCCGCAGGGTTCCGGGATCTCCCCCTTGCTGAGGTAGCGCTGGCCCTGCACGCTGAGCAACGCCATGAGGCCCGCCAGCAGCGAGGTTTCCACATGCTGCCCGCGACCAGTCGAGGCGCGCTGCGCGACGGCGGACAGTATTCCTATCGTCAGCCACATGCCGGCGCTCAAGTCGCCCACGGCTACGCCCACCCGCATCGGCCCCGATTCCGGCGTGCCGGTCAGGCTCATGAAGCCCGAATAGCCCTGCGCGACCTGATCGAATCCGGCCCAGTCCCGTGCCGGCCCCTTGCTGCCAAAGCCGGAAATCGACGCCATGATCAGGCCCGGATGCTCTTGCGCCAACGCCTCGTATCCCAGGCCCATCGCCTCCATCGTTCCGACCTTGAAGTTCTCGACCACGATGTCGGAAGCCAGGGCCATCTTGCGCAGCAGCGCGATCCCTTCCGGCTTGCGGAAGTCCACGCCTATGCCTTGCTTGCTGCGATTGGCACTAAGATAATAAACACTTATGTCGTCATCGAAGGGGCCCCACTGCCGCGCCATCTCGCCGGCGGGCATGGGTTCCACCTTGACGACCTCGGCGCCCAGGTCTCCCAGAATCATTGTGCAGAAAGGCCCGGAAAGGGCCCGAGTCAGATCCAGCACTTTCAGCCCTGCCAATGGCAGACTCATGTTCGTCCTCCCGTGATGCGAAGCCCATTCTAGGCAGCGCTTCACAGGTCCCGAAAATACTGTTTTCCGATCCATTCATAAGATTTTCTTATCCAATGAATCTGCGTCAGCTCAAGTACTTCGTCCGGGTGGTTGAAATGCGCAACATGACCCGGGCCGCCGAAAGTCTGCATGTGGCGCAACCCGCGCTGAGTCAGCAGATGGCGCTGCTGGAGGAAAGCCTGGGCGTCGCACTGCTGGTGCGCGGGGTCAAAGGCGCCCAGCCCACCGCGGAAGGCCTGTTGCTGTACCGGCACGCGCAAACCATCCTGCGTCAGGTCGACAGCACTCGCAGCCTGCTGTCCAAGACCGGGGACCAGGTCACCGGCACGGTGTCGATAGGACTGGCCTCCAGCACCGCGCGCATGCTGGCGTTGCCGCTGATGCGCCGGGCCAAGGCGGAACTGCCTTCGGTGGTGTTGGAAATCGTCGATGTGCCCAGCGCGGACCTGACCAAGCTGGTGCTGCAGGGACGCATCGATTTTTCCTTGTCGCCGGACCAGCAACCCATGCAGGGACTGCTGCGCACGCCACTGCTGCGCGAGAGCCTGTTCCTGCTGGCTCACGCCAGCGTCGCGCTGCCGCGCCGCACGCTGGCCATCGCGGACTTCGCCGCCTTGCCCCTGGTTCTGCCCAGCCTGCCCAACACGCTGCGCGCACGCCTGGACCATGCCTTCCTGACCGCCGGCCTGACCTGCAATCTGTTTGCCGAAGCCAGCACCTCGGCCATCCTCGTCCCCGCGGTGCGCAGCGGCATGGCCGCCACGATCCTGCCCTGCTCGGCCGCGCAGCCCGAAATCGCGGAAGGGTCGATCGTGGCGCATGCCCTGGACGACACGCTGTCGCGCGAACTGGTGCTATGCGCCAGCGAGAGCCTGCCCCCCACGCCGGCGGTGAGCCAGATCATGGCCTTGTGCAAGGACGAAATAAAACGCCTGATCGACGATCAGGCGTGGCAGGGATGCGCGCTGCTGAAGCAGACCCCGCGCTAAGCCAGATGATGCGCCAGCGACACGATGATCGGCCCCAGCACTGGCAGCAGCACGTTGGCGATGGCGTAGGTCACCGTGTAGCCCAGTAGCGGCACGGAACTGCCGCTGGAGGTCAGGATGGCGCTGATGGCCGGCGTGCTGACATGCTGGCCAGCGATGGCGCCGACAAGCAAGGGACCTTCGATCTTCAGGATCTTGTGTCCCACCCACAGCGACAGGCAGGCAGGCCCCAGCGACACCAGCAGGCCGATGAGCGGCAATACCGCGCCATGCTCGCGGATCAGCGCGATGGCTTCCGGCCCCGCCGACAAGCCCACACAGGCCACGAACACAGCCAGGCCCAGATCCTTCAGCAACTGCACGGCATGGTCCGGCATGTGGCCTATCGAGGGCCGCTTGGCGTTGATCCAGCCGCAGACCAGACCGCTGACCAGCGCGCCCCCGCCACTGCCCAGCGACACGGGGATGCCCCACATCCGCGCGCTCAGGCTGCCGATCAACAAGCCGGCCAGGATGCCGAACGCCAGGAACACCAGGTCGGTCACGCCGCTGCGCCGCAGCTCGTTGCCCAGCGCCGCGCCGGCCTGGGAGAGTTCGGGCTCGGCGCCGACCAGCGTAACCAGGTCGCCGTACTGCACCACGGTGGCTGGCGTGATCGGCAAGGAATGGCCCGAGCGCACGATGGACTGCAGAAACACGCCACGTGCGCGTTGGGCGTTGGGCCGCTTCGCCAGTTCGCCGACGGTATGGCCATTGACGGCCTTCTTGTTGACGATGACGGCCAGCTCGCTCAGCTGCAAGTCGTCGGCATGCGCCTCCGGCAGCTGGATTTCGGGTCCGATGACGGAACCCGCGCGCAGCGCGAAGCGCCGCAAGCCCAGCACCACCACGATGTCGCCCGTGGCCAGCATGTCGCCGGGCGTGGCGTCCACCGCCTCGCCATTGCGCAGGATGCGGCTGATGACGGTGCGTCCGCCCAGCGCGGCTTCCACTTCAGCCACGCTTTTGCCATCCGCGTCCTTGACCACGTGCGAGCGTCCCACCAGCCGCGGCAAGGTGGGCATGTTCGCGTCCTCGCCCTCTCCGGCCGCCACGCCGAGCTTTTCCTCCAATGCCTTGGAAGCCTCGCGCAGATTCATGCGCAACAGGGCTGGCGCTACCTGGCTGGTGAAGAACACGATGCTGATCAGGCCAACCAGATAGGTCAGCGTGTAGGCCGTGGCGATGTTGGCTTCCATGCGCTGGACCTCGGCATCCGCCAGGCCCAGATGCTTGAGCGCCTCTGCCGCCGTGCCTACCACGGCCGATTCGGTGGCCGCGCCGGCCGCGAGGCCCGCCGCCGTCCCAGCGTCCAGGCCGAACAACGGCACCGCGGCCAGCACGATGGTCAGCACCAGCAATGCTTCGATGATAGGCAGCGCGATGTAGCGCAAGCTGGAGCGGTTCAGGTTGGCAAAGAACTGCGGCCCGCCCGAGTACCCCATCGCGAATATGAACAGGGCGAAGGCGACTTCCTTGAGGTCGCCGCGCATCTGACAACCCGTCTGGCCGATCAGCAGGGCGACGATGAGTGTTCCGCACACGCCGCCTAGCTGGATCGGTCCGACTTTCAGCTTGCCGATCAGGTATCCCAAGCCCACCGTCACAAACAGCACTGCGATGGGAACGCTATTGAAAAACCCGACCGTACAAGTCATGTCGTCATGTCGCCCTGGAGGTTGCTGCCCGGCCCGCCTACTTGCGCGCCACGGCCTTCTTGGCGGACTTCGCCGCCGTGTCGGCCTTCTTCACTGCCTTCTTGACCGCTTTCTTGGCTGCCGCGGTCTTGCCCGCCTTGCGCTTGGCCGCGGGCGCCTTCGTGGTCTGGCCCTTGCCGGCCGTCGGGCCCGAACGCACCAGTTCGCCGGCCTTCCACGCCTCGACGTACTCGGTGGCGGCTTCGACCATATGCTTGCCGATCTTGGCGTAGTCGCCGTCGTCCAGGTTCGCCAGCGACACGCGGATCGACCACGGCGGACCGCCGAAGCCGCCGCCGTCCATCAGCACCACGCCGGATTTCTCGGCCAGGCGGAACAGGAAGTCGACCGGCTCGTAGTTGGCCATCATGTACTTGCAGAACGCATCGCCGTACGTGATCTTGGCCCAGACCATGAAATCCAGCTCGACGTAGTACCAGGCGCGCATCGGATCTTCGGGCGGCATGGGTATGCCCAGGCCGCGCCACAAGGCATCGCGGCGCGCGCGCACGATCTTCATCGTCAGGTGCTTGTAGGAGTCCTTCAGGTCCATCAGGTGCGACAGCGCGAAGAATCCCATCTGCACCTGCTGCGGCAAGGACAGGCCCGCGGTGTGGTTCAGCGCGACGTTGCGGCTGTCGGCCACCAGCCGGTCGATGAACTTGAGCTTTTCGGGCTCCATCGTCATGGCGCCATAGCGCTTGTTCAGGCGCTGTTTCCAGGATGCAGGCAATTCGGCGATGCGGCGGTCCATGGTGTTCTTTTCATGGGTCGCAATCACGCCCAGGCGCCATCCCGTGCAGCCGAAGTTCTTCGAGAACGAGTACACGCAGATGGTGTTGTGCGGCACTTCCGCCATCAGCGAGCGGAAGTTCGGCACGAAGGTGCCATAGACATCGTCCGTCACCAGCACCAGGTCCGGATTCTTGCGGATCAGGCGCACGATCTGCTTCATCTCGACCGGGCTGAACGCCACCGACGGCGGGTTGCTGGGGTTGACCGTGACCGCCAGCTTGATCTTGGGATTCTCGAGCTTGGCGATTTCGGACGCCGGGTAGTGCCAATCATGGGTGCCGTCGGCCCGCAGGCTGCTGGCGTTGATCGGCACGATCTTGAACTGGAAGCGCTCCAGATGCGAGATCTCGATATAGGGCGTGAAGGTCGGCAGGAACAGCGCGATGGTATCGCCCTGCTTGAGCAGGCCGTTCTGCATCAGCGAATCGAAGATGTAGCACATGGCCGCCGTGCCGCCTTCGACCGGGAACAGGTCGAACTTGCCCTTGGGCGGACGGCCGTCGCACATTTCCTTGATCAGGTAATCGTGCACGATCTGTTCAAGATGGACCAGCGCGCGCGGCGGCACGGGATAGTTGTCGCCGATGATGCTGTCCGTCAGTTCATGGACCCACGCGTCGGGGTCGAAGCCCTTGACCTTGACGCCGTACTCCAGCACGCCGACGAGGAAATCGTAGCCGTCCATGCCTTTGTGCTTGGCCAGGAACTTGCGCATCCGGTCGGCGCAGCCCTTCTTGGCCGGCATGCCCGCCAGGATGGATTCGTCGCGCACGCGGCGCGCTTCCTTCATCGCGAACTGGCCCATCAGGAAGAAGGCGTCGCGCGGTTCGGTGGCGATCCAGTTAGGGTTGCCGCGGCCCGCGTTCAGCATGGTGATGGCGGCGGTGTGCTGGTTGTCCTTGGCCAGCGTGATCAGGTAGTCCTTGAGTTCAAACGGAGAAAGCTGCTCCAGGTCGCGTTGGCGCGAACGGGTGGTTTTCAAGGCCGAAGCCAGGCTGACGGTAAGAGGCGCGGTGGAAGCCATTGTTCAGTACTCCTGGTTTGCATGGTGACAGGCGCTGAGCGTCGCCGGCCGCGCCGGCGCGCTTGCAAAACGCCCCGCAAGCGCGGGGCTGGCGGGGCGTTCTGCTAGGACATGAGCATGACGATGACAATCCCCCAGATGATGAGCAGGGTATTGCCGATGGCGTAAGGAACCGTGTAGCCCAGGGCAGGCACCTGGCTCTTCGCCGTTTCAGTTATCTGGCCGATGGCCGCGGTGGTGGTCCGGGCTCCGGCGCAGACTCCCAACGCAATGGCGGGATGGAACTTGAATACATACCGCGCAATGTATACGCCCACGATCATCGGAACGCTGGTGGCGATGATGCCCGCGATGAAGAGCTTGGCGCCCAATTGCTGGAAGCCCAGCACGAATCCCGGCCCTGACGATATACCCACGACCGCGACGAACGTCGTCAGCCCCACCGATGTCAGGAACCAGTGCACCGGTTCCGGCACACGGCCGAAGGTCGGATGCACCGAACGCAGATAGCCGAAGATCAGGCCGGAAATCAGCGCGCCGCCGGAGGTCGACAAGGTGACGGGAACGCCGCCCACGGTCAGCACCAGAGAGCCGAACAGGCCGCCCAGCAGAATGCCGAAGCCGACGAAGACCATGTCGGTCTGGCTGGTGGCGCGATCCACGTAGCCCAGCCGGCCGACCACGCGTTCTACGTCGCGCTTGGCGCCCAGCACATACAGGCGGTCGCCGCGGTCAAGCTTCAAGCCCCAGTTGATCGGCATGTCGTGGCCGCCGCGCACGACTTTGCGCAGGAACACGCCGCGTCCCAGTTCGCGGCCCGCTTCGCTGTCGGCGATTTCCTTGATGGTCTTGCCGGCGATGTTCTTGTTGGTCAAGACGACTTCGACGACCTCGGCGGGCATGTTGATCAGGTCGCGGTCCTCGACTTCGGTGCCGATGATGCCGGCGGCCTGCGTAACCAACGCATCATGCCTGCCGGTCACGCCCAGCACGTCGCCTTGCTGCAGCACCGTCTTGGCATCGCTGTCGATGATCTGGTCGCCGCGCCGGATGCGCTCCACGAACACCCGGGCCTCGACGAAGCGGGACTCCAGCTCTCCCACCGTCTTGCCGGCGAATTCCTCGCGGTCCAGCTTGTAGGCGCGCGCGATGAACTTGCGGTAGCCCGACAACTCCATCGAGTCGGCGCCCCCCGACATCTTGGCTTCGTATTCCTGGCATTCTTTGACGATGTCCACGCGCATCAGCTTCGGGCCCAGGGATGCCAGGATCCAGGCGCTTCCAACCGTGCCGAAGATGTAGCAGACCGCGTACGCGACGGGAATGCTGTCAATCCATTTCTTTTTGGTTGCTGCGTCTATGCCCAAGCCGTTGATGGTGTCCGTCGCCACGCCCATGACCGCGGAAATGGTTTGGGCCCCTGACAGCAGGCCTGCGCCGGTGCCGGCATCGAAGCCAAAGCCTACGGCTGTCGCCCATGTCACCAACAGGCAGATCACGCAAATAATGACGGCAAAGATGACCTGCGGAAGGCCGTCGCTTTTCATCCCTCGGAAGAACTGCGGTCCGACGCCGTAACCCAGACCGAAGAGGAAGAGCAGGAAGAAGACCTGCTTGAGGACGGGAGCGATCGTGATATTGAGCTGTCCCACCAGCACGCCGACCAGCAGCGTGCCAGTCACGGCTCCCAGATTGAATCCGAAGAGTTTCTTGGCGCCTATCCAGTACCCGAGACCGAGGGTAAGGAATATCGCAAGTTCCGGATATTTTCGCAGAGTGTCAAAGAACCATTCCATCCCGAATCTCCTTCGTTCTGTACAGGCCAAGCACTTGCGCGAATCTAGCTGCGCGCGGAACACATTATCAGAATCTTTCGAGAAATCAAAAGATTTGGAATACTGAAATCACAAGATGTGTAGTCCTCGCGTCAAAATAATAAAAAAGCCCGCCAGCGCGAAGCTGGCGGGCCTTCGATACGGCTGCGCGTTGTGGCTTACAGCGCGCCGGTCAGTTCGGGCACGACCTGGAACAGATCGCCCACCAGGCCATAATCGGCCACGCCGAAGATCGGCGCTTCCGGATCCTTGTTGATGGCCACGATGACCTTCGAATCCTTCATGCCGGCCAGATGCTGAATGGCGCCCGAGATACCAACCGCGACGTACAGTTGCGGGGCAACGATCTTGCCGGTCTGACCGACTTGCCAGTCGTTAGGCGCGTAGCCGGCGTCGACCGCGGCGCGCGAGGCGCCGAGCGCTGCGCCCAGCTTGTCGGCCAGCGGATCCAGGATCTTGAAGTTTTCGGCGCTGCCAAGGCCGCGGCCGCCGGAGACGACAACGCGCGCGCCAGCCAGTTCCGGACGGTCGCTCTTGGCGACTTCACGGCCCACGAAGGTGGACAGGCCCGAATCGGCCACGGCGGCAACTTCTTCCACCGCACCCGAACCGCCCTGCGCGGCCACGGCGTCAAAGCCGGTGGTGCGCACGGTGATGACCTTGACGGCATCGGCCGACTGCACCGTGGCAATGGCGTTGCCGGCGTAGATCGGGCGTTGGAAGGTGTCGGCCGATTCCACGCCGATGATGTCGGAGATCTGCGCCACGTCCAGCTTGGCAGCCACGCGGGGTGCCACGTTCTTGCCCGAGGCGGTCGCGGGGAACAGGATGTGGCTGTAGCCCGAGGCCACGGCCAGCACCTGGGCGGCGACGTTCTCGGCCAGGCCGTCGGCCAGTTGCGGCGCGTCGGCCAGCAGGACCTTGGCCACGCCGGCGGCGGCGGCGGCCTGGTCGGCCACGGCGCGCGCGTTGGCGCCGGCGACCAGCACGTGCACGTCGCCTCCGATCTTGGCGGCGGCGGCGACGGCGTTCAGGGTTGCGCCCTTGAGCTGGGCGTTATCGTGTTCGGCAATAACCAGCGTCGTCATGTTCAGACCACCTTCGCTTCGTTCTTGAGTTTGTCCACCAGGGCCGCGACATCGGCCACCTTGATGCCGGCCTTGCGGGCGGGCGGCTCGCTGACCTTCAGCGTCTTCAGGCGCGGCGCGGCGTCCACACCCAGCTCTTCAGGCGTGACGGTGTCCAGCTGCTTCTTCTTGGCCTTCATGATGTTGGGCAGCGTGACGTAGCGCGGCTCGTTCAGGCGCAGGTCGGTGGTGACGATGGCGGGCAGCTTCAACGTCAGCGTTTCCAGGCCGCCGTCGACTTCGCGCGTGACCGTGACCTTGCCATCGGCCAGCTCGACCTTGCTGGCGAACGTGGCTTGCGGCCAGTCCAGCAGCGCGGCCAGCATCTGGCCGGTCTGGTTTGCATCGTCGTCGATGGCTTGCTTGCCCAGGATCACCAGCTGCGGCTGTTCCTTGTCGACCAGCGCCTTCAACAGCTTGGCCACGGCCAGCGGCTGGAGTTCGGCATCGGTCTGGACCAGCACGCCGCGGTCGGCGCCGATGGCCATGGCAGTGCGCAGCGTTTCCTGGCATTGCGCAACGCCGCAAGAAACCGCCACGACCTCGGCGACAGCACCCTTCTCCTTCAGGCGGGTCGCTTCCTCGACGGCGATCTCGTCAAAGGGGTTCATGGACATCTTCACATTGGCGATATCCACGCCGGTTTGATCAGACTTGACGCGCACCTTGACGTTGTAGTCAACGACGCGTTTGACAGGTACCAAAACCTTCATCCCGCTGCCTCCAAATGGAAAATAATTACCCGGCATGCGCCGGGATCGCATTGCACAATTTTTTCTCGATTCTACAGCTTCGCCAGCGCTCGTATATG
The DNA here is from genome assembly GCF_902859965.1 of Achromobacter aegrifaciens. Classification (NCBI taxonomy): domain Bacteria; kingdom Pseudomonadati; phylum Pseudomonadota; class Betaproteobacteria; order Burkholderiales; family Alcaligenaceae; genus Achromobacter; species Achromobacter aegrifaciens. Next base: position 901,663 of record NZ_CADIKO010000003.1, on the reverse strand, counting down.
GGCGACCACGCTGCGGCCCAAGGCGGACAAGTTGTAACCGCCTTCCAGCGTGCTGACGATGCGCCCCTGACAGTGGCGCTCGGCCACCTCCACGAGCTGTTCTGTTATCCAGGCGTAATCCGCCTCGACCAGGCCCATCTGGCCCATGTCGTCCTCGCGATGCGCGTCGAAACCGGCCGATACCAGGATCAGTTCGGGCCGGTGCGCTTCCAGCGCCGGCAGCCAGGTATCGGTGACGATGGTCCTGACCGCCGCCCCGCCGGTGTACGCGGCCACGGGCACGTTCAGCATGTTCGAAGCGGGACTCTCGGCGCCGCTATTGGGAAAGAACGGATGCTGGAAGAAGCTGCACATCAGCACCCGGTCGTTGCCGGCGAAGATGTCTTCGGTGCCGTTGCCGTGGTGCACGTCGAAATCGACGATGGCCACGCGCGAGAGGCCGTGGAAGTCCAGCGCATGCTGCGCCGCAATAGCGACGTTGTTCAGAAAGCAGAATCCCATGGCCTGGGAACGGCAGGCGTGATGCCCCGGGGGCCTCACCGCGCAGAAGGCCGTGCGGGCCTCTCCGCCCATCACCGCATCCACCGCGGCCACCCCTGCCCCGGCCGCGTACAGGGCGGCTTCGTAGGTATGGGGATTCATCAGCGTATCCGGATCGATAGGGAAATACCCTTGCTCCGGCGTATGTTCACGCAAACTGTTCAGATACTGGACAGTGTGCACCCGCAATATGTCATGGCGGGATGCCTGCGGCGCCTGGCGGTCGTCCAGGTAAGGCATCAAGCCGCTGGCAAGCAACTGGTCTGAAATGGCGTCCAGCCTCTGGGGGCTTTCGGGATGCCAACTGCCCATTTCATGCAGGCGGCATGCCGGGTGGGTAAGATACATGGTCTCCATAAGGAAGATTATGTTCATCTGTCGGCGATTACTGCAACTCGGAACGCTCTCCGCCCTGCTGGCGGGCTGCTCCACCACCGCCCCCTCTGCACCCAACACCGTCGCCGGCCAGCCGGCCGCCGAATCAACCCCGGCCCCCATCCGCATCGGACCCAGCGCGCCGACACCTGGATCCGAACTGGCGGACGACGCCCCCGCCGCGCTGGCCGCCAATGGCACGTTGCGGCCTGAAGTCCGCACTTTCGTGGAAAACCTGGCCACCGAGCGCCAACTGCCGCTGGACCCCATGGTCGCCGCGCTGGCCGGTTCGCGCTACAACGCCACCGTCGCGCGCCTGATCGCGCCGTCGCCCCCGGGCAAGAAGATCTGGCGCAGCTGGCTGACCTACCGCTCGCGCTTCGTCGAACCCAAGCGCATCGGCTGGGGCGTGGAGTTCTACAACGAGAACCGCGACCTGCTCAACCAGGCGGCGCAGCGCTTCGGCGTTCCGGCGCCGGTGATTGCCTCGATCATCGGCGTGGAAACGCTGTACGGCCGCAATATGGGCAATTTCCGCGTGCTGGATGCGCTGACGACGCTGGCCTTCGACTACCCGGACCCCGCCAAGCCCGAACGCGCCACCATGTTCCGCGGCCAGCTTGCCGACTTCCTGACCCTGGTCATGAAAGACAAGCTGGACCTGGAAACCCGCGGCTCGTACGCCGGCGCCATCGGCATGCCCCAGTTCATGCCCACCAGCGTCATGCATTACGCGGTGGACGGCGACGACAACGGCCATATCGACCTGAGCAACAACACCCGCGACGCCATCATGTCCGTGGGCAGCTTCCTGTCGCAGCACGGCTGGCAGCGCGGCCTGCCGGTGTTCGCACCCGTGGTGCTGCCTGCCGATCCCACCGCGCTCGTCGACGGCGGACTGGAACCCAAGCAAAGCTGGGGCACGCTCACCGCCGCCGGCGCCCGCCTGCAGCCAGGCGCATCGGCCTCGGGCTGGGGCAGCCAGCCGCTGGGCGTGGTCGACCTGGTCGAGGAGGCCCGAGGCACGGCGCAATATCGCGTCGGCACGCCCAACTTCTTCGCGCTCACCAAGTACAACCGCAGCTACTTCTACGCGACCTCGGTAGCGGATCTGGCAAGCGAGATCGAAGCGCGCGTGGGCCGCTGAAGCCCCCAGGACCCGCGGCGCCAGGCGCCGCGGTCCTGCGCTTTACACCGTCGCAACCGGCGTCACGGGCGAACCCACGGCGCCAGGCAGGTTCAGCGGCGGCGCCGTCAGCAGGAAGCGGCTGCGGCCGTTGGCCGTCAGCCAGCGCGCCAGCGCCCCCAGGTACCACATCTCGCCGATCGGCAGGCCGAGCTTGAAAATGCAGTGGTGGTGCAGAGGCAGCGCCGCGCAGCAGGCATTGGGCTTCTGCGTGGGATAGATTTCCAAGGCGTGGTTGTCCGAGGCCATGGCCGCCACCTTCGAGTCGGTGATCCACTGCAGCAGCTTCTCGTCGCTGCCGTCCAGGCCGGCGCAGATCTCGTGCAGCGTATGGGGATCCGGCTCGCGGTTCTTTTCCAGCAGGGCGTCGCCGAATTCCGTATGGAACAGCACGATATCGCCCTGCTCGATCTCGATCCGGTCCGCGTCCAGGATGCGCATCAGCTCGTCATAGCCGACCGACTTCTGCTCCCGTCCGTAGTGGCGCGCCAGATCGACCATCACGCCGCGCGTCTGCAGGCACGATTCGGCCAGCTGGGTGATGTCCAGCTTCTTGGCGTTGGAGGCCGGCCCCTGGCCCAGATCGGTCTTGGCATAGCCATCGTCCACGTCGTAGTCCACCGGACCCACCACGTGCTCGTTGGGCCGGTAGCCGTTGTAGTAGACGCGCTCGGGCAGGCCGTCGCCATTGGCGTCGAACAGCGCGCCCACGTGGGCCAGCGAATCCCATTGCGTCGAATACTGCAAGCTCATTTCGACGATGTCGTCGCTGAGCACGTCGACGCAGCCGGGACGCAGGCGTCCCAGCGGGAAATTCAGGTACTGGTCGCCGTCCCTCTCGGTGGGCCGCAGCTTGGGCGGATGGCGCCGCACGTTCACGCCGTTGCCGCCCGGATAATCCAGCGGCAGCGACAGGCAGAAGCTCAGGCCTTCGCGCACTTCCCGCATGCCGCTCAGCACGTTCGCGGGGGTGATGTAATTCAGGCAACCTCGCTGGTCGTCAGGCCCGAAATCTCCCCAGTTCGATCCCTCAGGGCGGTTCTTCCATCTCATGCGTTGCAACTCCTGGTCGATTGAATGCTGTTTGACATAAATTTATCACGTATAGGATACTAAAATCATGGATGTGAAAACTGCTGGCCGAGTGCTGGATGTGCTGAACCTCTTTGCCGAGGAGCAGAAGCCCCTGCTGTACAGCGAGATCGCTGCCCAGATGGGGATTCCGCTGTCGAGCTGCCATGGGCTGCTGAAGACCATGGTGGCGCGCGGCTATCTCTACGAAATCGGCAAGAAGCACGGCTATTACCCGACCCAGAAACTGATACACGTGGCCACCCTGATCTGCCATAGCGACCCGCTGAACGCGGTGATCGAGCCGGTGCTGGCCCGGGTGCGGGACCTGACGGGCGAGACGGCGTTGCTGGCCAAGCTGGCCGACGACAAGGTCGTGTACCTGATCGTCGCCGAGTCCAAGCAGACCATCCGCTTCTCGCATCAGCCGGGCGGCTTCAAGGCGGTGCACGCCACCAGCTCCGGCAAGGCGCTGCTATCGGTGCTGTCGCAGGAAGAACGGCAGAAGTGGTTCAAGGCCTACAGCGGCTTTGCCGCCTACACGGACAGCACGCTCACCAGCCGGGAAGCCTTCGACCGCGACCTGGAGGCGGGCATGGCGCGCGGCTGGCAGCGCTCGGTGGGCGAGAACGTCGAGGACGTGATGTCCATTTCGCTCGGATTCCGCGCATACGAACAACCCTTTGCCATCGTGGTGGCCGGCCCGCTGAGCCGGATGCTGAAGAACGAAGCCACCACGGGGAAACAGCTGGCCGAGGTCAAGGCGATGCTGCAAGCAGCGCTGCCCTCGGCCAATCTCACCTTTGTAGGAGTAGACAGTAGATGAACAAACGCACCTTCCTCGCCGCGGCCTGCTCGGCGATCGCCACGGCGGCCGTGCCGGCAGCAACCGCCTACGCGCAGGCGGACTATCCGGACAAGCCCATCCGCGTGATCATGCCTTGGGCGGCAGGAGGACCGACAGACGTGGTCGGCCGCCTGATCGCGGTCCAGATGGGCGAGATCCTGGGTCAGCCGCTGGTGATCGAAACCCGCGCGGGGGCCAGCGGCACCATCGGCACGGCCCAGGTCGCCAAGGCGCCGGCGGATGGCTACACCTTGCTGATGAACCCGTCGGTGCAGGGCATCTATCCGGCCCAATTCAAGGATCTGAGCTTTGACCCGATCAAGGACTTCAAGATGGTGGGCGTGCTGGGTACGGTGCCGATGGTGGCCGTCGTCCCGCCCAACTCGAAGTTCAAGACCTTCGGCGAACTGATCAAGCAGGGCCAGGCCCAGCCCGGTTCGCTGACCTTCGCATCCCCCGGCGTGGCCACCTTGCCGCACCTGGCGGGCGAACTGATCAATACCTCCACCAAGGCCAAGATCACCCATGTCGGCTACCGCGGCAGCAGCCCGGCCCTGACCGACGTCGCGGGCGGCCACGTGGACCTGATGTACGCGCCGCTGGCGCCGGCTCTCCCGCTGATCCAGAGCGGCAAGATCCGCCCGATCGCCGTGACGACCAAGACCCGCCTGGCCGAACTGCCCGACGTGCCGACCATCGCGGAAAGCGTCCTGCCCGGCTTCGACATCGTCACCTGGTACGGCATGTGGGCGCCCAAAGACACGCCGCAGCCCATCATCGCCAAGCTGAACAAGGTCATGATCGAAGCCTCGCAATCGCCCAAGGTGGTTGAAGCGCTGAAGTCGCAAGGCACGCTGCCCAGCACCATGAGCTACCAGGAAGCCGAAGCCTTCAACCTGGCGGAGAGCGAGCGTTGGATCAAGGTGATGCAGGACGCCGGCATCCAGCCCGAATAAGCGCGCAAGAAACACGGGCGCACGCCGCGCCCGACCAATGAAAAACCGCCATGCCCGGCAAACCCGGCATGGCGGTTTTGTTCTGCCCGACGGCGATCAGGCGTTCAGTTGAAGACGCCCGTGGACAGGTAGCGGTCGCCGCGGTCGCACACGATGAACACGATGGTGGCGTCGTTGACGCGTTCCGCCACGCGCAGGGCGGCAACCAGCGCGCCCGCCGATGAAATTCCGCCGAAGATGCCCTCTTCCGCCGCCAGCCGGCGCGCCATCTGTTCGGCCTCGGCCTGCTCGATGGATTCATAGGAGTCCACCCGGCTGCGATCGAAGATCTTGGGGAGATAGGCTTCGGGCCACTTGCGAATGCCCGGGATCGACGATCCTTCAGCGGGCTGCGCGCCCACCACCTGCACCGCCGGGTTGCGCGACTTCAGGTAGGTCGACACGCCCATGATGGTGCCGGTGGTGCCCATGGCGCTCACGAAGTGGGTAACGCGCCCTTCGGTCTGGTTCCAGATTTCCGGCCCGGTGGTTTCGATGTGGGCGCGGGGGTTGTCGGGGTTGGCGAACTGGTCCAGCACCAGACCGCGGCCGTCCGCCTGCATGGCCGACGCCAGGTCGCGGGCGTATTCCATGCCGCCCTTGTCCGCGGGCGTCAGGATCAGCTCGGCGCCGTAGGCCGTCATGGCCGCGCGGCGTTCCACCGACAGGTTGTCCGGCATGATCAGGATCATGCGGTAGCCGCGCATGGCGGCAGCCATGGCCAACGCGATGCCGGTATTGCCGCTGGTCGCCTCGATGAGGGTGTCGCCCGGCTTGATGTCGCCGCGTTCTTCCGCGCGGGCGATCATCGACAGGGCCGGACGGTCCTTCACGGAGCCGGCGGGGTTGTTGCCCTCCAGCTTGGCCAGGATGACATTGCCCCGGGCGGCGCCCGCGGCCCCGGGAATGCGCTGCAGGCGCACCAGCGGCGTATTGCCGACGGTTTGCTCGATAGTGGGATAGGTAGTAGTCATGCGGACGATGATAACCCCGCCTGGCGGCGCGCGCCGCCAAAAGCCGCGCTCCCGCCAGGGCTACCCGCGCGGCGCGCGACGCGCTCAGGGCCGGGCGCGGGCCGCGGGCTGGGACGCCGCCGGTTTCGCTTCGGATTTGGCTTCGGCCTTGCCCGCAGCCGGCTTGCCCTGCGCCGGCTTGGCCGCCGTATCGCCCTGCCCGGCCTGGGGCCCCGTCCCTGCCACCTGCAGGCCGGCCTCTTGCAGGGCCTGCGCCTTCTTCGGGCCGATGCCGCGCACGCGTTCAGCCAGGTCGTTCAAGGATTCGAACTTGCCGCCCCGTTCGCGTTCCTTGATGATGATTTCCGCCATGCGCGGGCCGATGCCCCGGACGCCTTCGAGCTGCTGGGCATTGGCCTGGTTGAGGTCCACCGCGTGCGCCTGCGGCGCGGCCAGGCCCAGGCCCGCCGTCACCAGCAGCGCGCCCAAGGCCTGCCGCAAAGGGCGCGGCCGGGCGCCGGAAGCAAGGGTGGCGCGCGCCCTGCGCCATCTGGCAAAAGGGGCCGGGTGGGCAGCGGCGGATTGAAGGAATGGATTCATGGAGGGTCTCCCAGGAGTCTGGCGCAACGGCTGTCACGCCACGCTCAGATCATGCGGGCGGCGCGCCCCGCCACGGCGGCGCAGTGAATGGAAACATCCGCCCCGGCAAACCGCCAGGCGAAAAAAAAGCCACCGCGAACGGTGGCTTTTCTTGCAGACCCGGCGCAGTGGCGCAGACTTACTTGCGGGCGCGCCAGTAACGCACGTACTCGGTGACGCCGGTCCGCACATCGCGCATCGGCGCCTGGAATCCCGCTGCGCGCAGGCGCGTGACATCGGCCTGCGTGTAGCTCTGATAGCGCCCTTTCAGGTCGTCCGGGAACGGGATGTAGCGGATCAGATCCAGTTCCACCAGTTGCGCCAGCGTCAGCTCGGCTTCGCCGCGCTCCGCGCGCAGCGCATTGACCACGCCGGCCGCCACATCGTTGAAGGGCTGCGCGCGGCCCGTGCCGCAGTTGAAAATGCCCGACTGCTCGGGGTGATCCAGGAAATGCAGGTTGACCGCGACCACGTCTTCGACGGAAATGAAGTCGCGGCTCTGGCCGCCATCCACGTAGCCGTCCCAGCCCGCGAACAGGCGCACGTGCCCATGCTCCAGGAACTGGTTCATGTTGTGGAACGCCACCGAAGCCATGCGGCCCTTGTGCTGTTCGTGCGGACCGTAGACGTTGAAGTAGCGCAGGCCCACCACCTGTGCGGTCAGGCTGTCCATGCGCTGGCGCAGGACCTGATCGAACAGCAGCTTGGAATAGCCATAGACGTTCAGCGGGCCTTCGTTGGCGGGGTCTTCCACGTAGATCGAGGAACCGCCGTAGACCGCCGCCGACGAGGCGTACAGGAACGGAATGCGGCGCTCCTGGCAGAACTCGAACAGCTCCAGCGTGACGCGGTAGTTGTTGTCGAGCATGTAGCGGCCGTTGCGCTCGGTCGTGTCCGAGCACGCGCCCTGGTGCAGCACGGCACGCACTTCCCGCAGGCTGCCGTCGAGGACGCGGCGGCGGAAGTCGTCCTTGTCCATGTAGTCCGCGATCTGGCAATCGACCAGGTTGACGAACTTGTCGCCTTCGGTCAGGTCATCGACCGCGATGATGTCCTTGATGCCGCGGCGGTTGAGCCCGCGCACCAGGTTGCTGCCTATGAAGCCCGCGGCTCCGGTAACGACGATCATGAGAGTTCTCCTGCCAATTCCGCGGCGGTGACGATGGACGTGCCAAGCTTGCCCACGGCGATGCCGCCGGCCTTGTTGGCCCAGCCCATCGCGTCGACCCACGGCAGATCGATAGCGCGCGACACGGCCAGCGTCGCCAGCACGGTGTCGCCTGCGCCGGACACGTCGAACACTTCGTGCGCCTGCGCGTCGATGTGGTCGCGTCCCGCGTCGGTAAACAAAGTCATACCCTGCTCGGAACGGGTCACGAGCAAGGCTTCCAGATCCAGGTCGGCGCGCAAGCGCTGCGCGCGATCGGTGAGTTCGGCCTCGGAACTCCAGCGGCCCACGGCCTCCTGCATTTCCGAGCGGTTGGGGGTGACGAGCGTCGCCCCGCGGTAACGGGTGTAATCGTGGCCCTTCGGGTCCACCAGCACCGGCACGCCGGCGTTGCGGGCCAGCGCGATCAGTGATTCGACCCGCGCCAGCACGCCCTTGGCATAGTCGGACAGCACGACGATGTCGTGGTTGGCCAGATGGCGCGCGAAAGCGGCATCGACGTTGTCCAGCGCGGCCTGTGCCGGATGCTGTTCGAAGTCCACGCGCAGCAGCTGCTGCTGGCGACCCAGCACGCGCATCTTCAAGGTCGTGTGCAAGGACGGATCGGCGACCAGCTCGGCCTGTATGCCGGCTTCGGCGGACAAGCGCCGGACGCTGTCGCCCGCCTCGTCTTCGCCCAGCACGCCGACCAAGGTCACATGGCCGCCCAGGGCCGCCACGTTGCGCGCGACGTTGGCCGCGCCGCCCAGGCGGTCTTCGCGGCGCGCCACGCGTACCACGGGCACCGGCGCTTCGGGCGAAATGCGTTCGACTTCGCCGAACCAGTACCGGTCCAGCATCACATCGCCCACCACGAGGACGCGGCTATGCGAAATGGCTTCGGCGGGAAATGCATTCATTCAAGTTCTTCCAAGCGGCGCGGCGCGTAGGTTTCCCAGGCGTTGCAGCCGGGACATTGCCAGTAAAAGCGACGCGCCTGAAAACCGCAACTGCGGCATGCGTAGCGGTCCAGCCGCTGCGTATGCTTGTGGATCAGGCTGCGCAACAACGTCAGGTCGGCGCCCGGCACTGGCGCCTGCTCGGCGCCGCTTTCCGGATTGGCCAGCTCGGCCTCCAGCAGACGGTCCAGCCCCAGCAGCGACGGATGGCTGCGCAAGGCATTGCGGGCAAATGCCCATGACGGCGCGGAGCCCTGCTGGGCGCGCAGTTCGCGGAACAGCACGTTGAACAGGTCCAGCGACGCGTGGCGCGCATACTGCTTCTGCAGCACGTCGAGCCCGGCCGCTTCCTGATTGGCGGCGCGGTAGTTCGCCAGGACCTGCTCGGCCACCAGGCCGGCGTACTCGGGAGCGTCGGTCATGATCGACTCCAGGTACAGGCGTTCGCGCTTCGGGTCCTGTTCGATCAGGGCCAGGCGGGCGCGCAGCATGGCGGTGCGCACCATGGCGCCTTTGCTCGACGCCGGATCGATGGTCGACAAGGCATGGTCGGCGGCATCCAGCGCCTTGTGGGCCGCGTCGATGTCGGCGGGCTTGGCCGACAGCGCGGTTTGCGCCTGTTCGCAGTAATAGTGCACGAGCTGCGGCACCGGCTCGTCGACCAGACCCTGCAGCGTCTTCACGGCTTCGATGGCGCGCGGCCAATCGTGCTCGGATTCGTAGATGCGGATCAGCGAACGCAGCGCGGGCAAGGCGTAGCGGGTGTCCTTGAGCTGCTCGAAGCCGTTTTCGGCGCGGTCCAGCATGCCAGCCTTGAGGAAATCCTGCGCCAGCTCGTGCTGCGCATGCTCGCGTTCGGCGGCGGGCAGGTCGGAACGGTTCAGGAGGCTCTGGTGCACGCGGATGGCGCGCTCCATTTCGCCCCGGCGGCGGAACAGGCTGCCCAGCGCAAAGTGCAGCTCGGTGGTTTCCGGGTCCAGCTTGGCCACTTCGACGAAGGCGTCGATGGCGCGGTCCGGCTCTTCATTGAGCAGGAAGTTCAGCCCGCGGAAATAGGAGTCGGGCAGGCTGCGGGTTTCCCGCAGCATTTGCCGGATATCGAAGCGCGCGGCCAGCCAGCCCAGCGCGAACAATACCGGCACGAAAATCAACCACCAAGGTTCAAAATCCACTATGCGGGCTCTTGCGGTAATTCAGTGCGGAAAGGGATTCAGTGCTGACGCAACGGCATCACAGCGGCGACATCGGGGCCACGGCCTCCGGCGGCACGGCGGGCGTGGTGCCGGCGACGGCGGCCTGGACACGGTCCAGCTCGCGGCGCAGGCGCATGGCTTCGCGGCGGCGGCGCATGGCGGCGGGCACGGTCAGCAACAGGCCAAACAAGGCGCCCAAGACGAACACGACCAGCATCACAACGATGAGGGGCACGTCCTGCACCACGTAATCGGCGTAGAACTTCACGGCGACCGGATCCGTGTTTTTCAACGCGAACATCAATACTGCAACAAACACGAGCAATCGCAGGGCCCAGACTAGGTAGCGCATGGCGCATGCTCCAAAGAATTCAAGACTATCAATTGTAAGCGACGGATCCCGCCTGGCGCCAAAAAACAAAGCCCCTTGATTGCTCAAGGGGCTAGGTTCTCGGTCCGATCCGCCCGAAGGCGGCCTTACTGCCGTGCCGTCAATGCATGGCGTGCAGACTCACCATCGACGGCATCGGTTCACTCGATCCAGAAGATTGAGCGTCCTCGTCATTGCCGCCGGCCAAGTCCACCCGCTCGCGCAATTCCTTGCCCGCCTTGAAGTGCGGCACCTGTTTTCCAGGCACCAGCACCTGTTCGCCGGATTTCGGATTGCGACCGATGCGGGGAGACCGCTGCGACAGCGAGAAGCTGCCAAAACCGCGGATCTCGATGCGCTGACCCGAGGCCAGGGCCTGGGTCATTGCGTCGAGCACGGTCTTGACCGCGTAATCGGTGTCGCGGGCGGCCAGCTGAGGATAGCGGGCCGCCAAGGCGGCGATCAGCTCCGACTTGGTCACGAATTAACCGTCGTTGCGCTGTTGGTCCAGCTTGGCCTTCAGCAGCGCGCCGAGGTTGGTGGTGCCGGACGAAGCGCTGGCGTCGGACATGCGCTGGATCGTTTCGGCGGTTTCGGCGTTGTCGCGGGCCTTGATCGACAGCTGGATCGAACGCGTCTTGCGGTCGATGTTGACGATCATGGCTTCGATGTTCTCGCCGGCGGTCAGAACGGTGGTGGCGTCTTCAACGCGGCCCGAGGAGATCTCGGAAGCGCGCAGGTAGCCTTCAACATCCACGGACAGCGTGACAACAGCGCCCTTGGCTTCGACCGACTTGATGGTGCCCGGAACAACGGCGCCCTTGTCGAACGTGGCAACGAAGTTGTTGAAGGGGTCGCCTTCCAGCTGCTTGATGCCCAGCGAGATGCGTTCCTTGTCGGTATCGATGCCCAGAACCACGGCTTCGATCTCGTCGCCCTTCTTGAAGTTGCGCACGGCTTCTTCGCCGGTTTCCGTCCACGACAGGTCGGACAGGTGAACCAGGCCATCGATGCCGCCGGGCAGGCCGACGAACACACCGAAGTCGGTGATCGACTTGATGGCGCCGCGGACCTTGTCACCACGCTTGAAGTTGGTGGCGAACTCTTCCCACGGGTTCTGGCGGCACTGCTTCATGCCCAGCGAGATGCGACGACGGTCTTCGTCGATTTCCAGGACCATGACTTCGACTTCTTCGCCCAGGGTCACGACCTTGCGCGGATCGACGTTCTTGTTGGTCCAGTCCATTTCGGAGACGTGCACCAGGCCTTCGATGCCGGCTTCGACTTCAACGAACGCGCCGTAGTCGGTCAGGTTGGTGACCTTGCCGAACAGGCGGGTGCCTTGCGGGTAGCGGCGAGCCAGGCCCACCCACGGATCTTCGCCCAGCTGCTTGACGCCCAGGGAGACGCGGCTCTTTTCCTGGTCGAACTTGAGCACCTTGGCTTCGACTTCCTGACCCACTTGCAGGACTTCGGAGGGGTGACGCACACGGCGCCAGGCCATGTCGGTGATGTGCAGCAGGCCGTCGATGCCGCCCAGGTCCACGAACGCGCCGTAGTCGGTGATGTTCTTGACCACGCCCTTGACCACAGCACCTTCGTGCAGGGTTTCGAGCAGCTTCTGGCGCTCTTCGCCCATGCTGGCTTCCAGCACCTGGCGACGCGACAGAACGACGTTGTTGCGCTTGCGGTCGAGCTTGATGACCTTGAATTCGAGGGTCTTGCCTTCGTACGGGGTGGTGTCCTTGACCGGACGCAGGTCCACCAGCGAACCCGGCAGGAACGCGCGGATGCCGTTGGTCATGACGGTCAGGCCGCCCTTCACCTTGCCGGTGATGGTGCCGGTAACCAATTCGCCGTTTTCCAGGGCCTTTTCCAGTTGCAGCCAGGCCGACAGGCGCTTGGCGCGGTCACGCGACAGGATGGTGTCGCCGTAGCCGTTTTCCAGGGAATCGATGGCCACCGAGACGAAATCGCCAGGTTGCACTTCGAGCTCGCCCTGGTCGTTCAGGAACTCTTCCAGGGGGATCAGCGCTTCGGACTTCAGGCCGGCGTTGACGACGACGAAGTTGTGGTCGACGCGCACTACTTCGGCGCTGATGACCTCGCCGGACTTCATGTCCTGGCTCTTGAGGCTTTGTGCGAAAAGGTCGGCGAAGCTTTCGCCGCCGGTGGCGGTAGTGGAAACGGAAGACATGGGGTTGAAATCCATTGGGCCGAAATGGCCGTTAAAAACACACCGCAGCGGATTGCCCGCCACAGTGGAGTCAAAATGCCTGCTTGCCGGTTTACCCTTGCGGGGTGTCCCGTGGGGGCTGCGCCTGGCTTGAACAGGGCCGATAAAAAAAACAGAAAACTGCGGAGGATTCGAGAGAAAAGTCCGGGACCGGTAATTCAATCCGCGGCGGCGTTCTTCCAGAAATCCAGTATTGCCTGCACCGTTTCTGCAATCGTCAAATCAGACGAATCCAGCACGTGTGCATCCGCTGCGGGAGCCAAGGGAGCGGTAGTCCGCCCCATATCGCGGGCGTCCCGCTCGCGCATATCCCGTAGGAGGTCATCAAGATTAGCAGAAATTCCCTTTTCGATCAACTGCTTACAGCGCCTCTGCGCCCGCGCGACCACATCGGCTACCAGGAACACCTTCAGGGGCGCATCGGGAAACACCACCGTACCCATGTCGCGCCCGTCCGCAACCAGGCCCGGAGCCAGCCGGAAGGCGCGCTGACGCTCGAGCAGCGCCTGGCGCACGCCCGGGAAGGCGGCCACGCGCGAGGCGAAGTTGCCGACTTCCTCGCGACGGATATCGTGGCCGACATCCACGCCCTCGAGGTAGACATGAGGCCCTTCGAAACGCACATCCAGGGTTTCGGCCACGCGCGCCACGGCGGGCTCGTCCTCGGGGGACAAGCCGCGGTTGAGCGCCGCCAGCGCGGTCAGGCGATAGAGCGCGCCGCTGTCGAGCACGGCCCAGCCCAGGGCCTTGGCGACGCGGTGGGCCACCGTGCCCTTGCCGGACGCGGTGGGGCCGTCGATGGTGATGACGGGGACAGTGGAGGAAGTTGCAGGGGAAATCGAAGTCATGGGCGATTCTTCGCTAGGCCGCTACCAGGCCCGCGTAAACATCAAAGTAACTCGGGAAGGTCTTGCTGACGCAGCCCGGGTCGAGAATACGGACGGCCGCCGGCCCGAAAGCCGCCAGCGAAAAGCACATTGCCATGCGGTGGTCGTCCCAGGTGCCGATGTGCGCATCGCGCCAGGCATCCTGGGCCGGCGGCGTCACGCGCAGCCAATCCGGCCCCGATTCCACCTGCGCGCCCAGCTTTTCCAGTTCGGTCTGCATGGCGTGGATGCGGTCGGTTTCCTTGACGCGCCAGCTGCCGATGTTGCGCAGGCGGCACGGGCCGTCGGCGTACAGCGCCAGGGCGGCCGCGGTCATGGCGGCGTCCGGGATCAGGTTGAAATCGGTGTCGAAGGCCTTCAGGCGTTCGCCCTGGGCGACGCGCGCGCCCGTCACCTCGATCCAGTCGGGACCGTAGGTCACGGTCGCGCCCATGTCGGCCAGCGTGCCGGCAAAGGCGACGTCGCCCTGGATGCTGTCCGCGCCCACGCCGGTCACGCGCAGCGGCCCGCCGCCGATCGCGCCCAGCGCCAGGAAATAGGAAGCCGTCGAGGCGTCGCCTTCGACCGCGATCTGCCCGGGGCTGCGATAGGCCGCCCCGCCGTCGATGACGAAACGGCTCCAGCCGTCGCGCCGCACCTGCACGCCGAAGCGCGCCATCAGGTTCAACGTGATCTCGATGTACGGCTTGGAGATGAGCTCGCCCAGCACTTCGATCGTGACCGGCTTGCCGCTGCGGCCGGCCTGCAGCGGCGCGGCCATCAGCAAGGCAGTCAGGAACTGGCTGGACACCGAACCCTGCACGCGCGTGACCGCGTCCGCCGCGATGTCGCCGCGGCCGATATGCAGGGGCGGATAGCCAGGCTGGCCCAGGTAATCGATGCTGGCGCCCAAGCCCTTGAGCGCGTCGACCAGGTCGCCAATGGGGCGCTCGTGCATGCGCGGCACGCCCGACAGGCGGTAATCGCCGCCCATGAGCGCCAGCGCCGCGGTCAGCGGCCGGATCGCGGTGCCGGCGTTGCCCATGAACAGGTCGGCGCTTTCCACCGGAAAGCGGCGCACGCCCTGCACCGTGACACTGCCCGCCTCCAGTTCCGACACCTGCACGCCCAGCTGGCGCAAGGCGCCGAGCATGACGCGGGTGTCGTCGGAATCCAGCAAACCGGTGATGACGGTGCTGCCCTCGGCGATGGCGGACAGCAGCAGCACGCGGTTGGAAATGCTCTTGGAACCCGGCAGGGCCATCACGCCCCGCGCTTGCCGCACGCGCGGCAGATCGAGATAAGGCAAAGCGCCCATGTCAGCTACTCCTTGCGCCAGTTGCGGCGGGCGCGGGCCGCCGTGTCCAGCAGCGTCAGCAAAGCCGCGCCATCGCCATCGGCAATGGCGCGTTCGGCACGATCCAGCACCGTGCGCACGTCGGCCAGTTCGGCCAGCATGGCGTCGCGGTTGGACAGAAAAATGTCGCGCCACATCTCGGGCGAACCCGCGGCGATGCGCGTGAAGTCGCGAAAACCGCTGCCCGCCAGCGCCAGGCGCGTGGAAGCATCGGTGGCCTCGGCCACTTGCTCCATGTAGACCGCCGATAGCAGATGCGGCAAATGGCTGACCGAAGCCAACACGCGATCATGGGCGTCGGCGTCCATGTCGATCACGTCCGCCCCGCAAGCCTGCCATGCCCGGCGCACCAGCTCCAGCGAGGCCGCGCCATTCTCGGCCAGCGGCGTCAGGATGACGGTGCGCTTGCGGTACAGGTCGGCATCGGCCGCCTCCGGTCCGGTGCGCTCTGCGCCGGCGATGGGATGGCCAGGCACGAACTGCGCGATCCGGTCGCCCAGGGCGGCGCGTGCGGCCTCGACCACTTCGGCCTTGGTACTGCCCCCATCCGTCAGCACGGTATCGGGGCGCAGATGCGCACGCATGCGCGACAGCACGTCGCCCAGCCCGCCCACGGGCGTCGCCAGCAGGATCAGATCGGCGCGCGCCGCGGCATCCTCTGCGGAAGCGGCTTCGTCGATCAGCCCTAGTTCAACGGCGCGGGCCAGCGATTGCGCGTTGCGCCCTACCCCAAGCACCCGGCCCACCTGCCCCGCCCGGCGCAAGGCCGCGGCGAAGGATCCGCCGATCAGGCCCACGCCTACTACGGCCAATACAGGAATCAGGGGGCCAGCGGCCCCCTGATCGGATTTCGGTGACGCGTCGTTCATGCGGACAGGATGGCGCTCAAGGCTTCGATGAACCGCTCGTTTTCCTGCGGCAGTCCGATGGACACCCGCAGCCACTCCGGCAAGCCGTCGCCGGCAACCGGGCGCACGATCACGCCGCGCTTGAGCAGCTCCAGGTTGATGCGCGGGGCGTCGCCCACATGCACCAGCACGAAGTTGCCGTAGCTGGGCACGTAGCGCAGCTTCAGGCGCTCGAACGCGGCGCACAACTGCGCCTTGCCCGCCTTGTTGGAGGCATAGGCCTCTTCCAGGTAGGCCGCGTCGCGCAACGCGGCGATGGCCGCGGCCTGCGCCAGCGTATTGACGTTGAACGGCTGGCGCACGCGATTCAGCAGATCCGTCAGGGCCGGTTGCGCCACCGCGAAGCCCACGCGCAGCCCCGCCAGGCCGTAGGCCTTGGAGAAGGTGCGCGACACGATCAGGTTGGGATAGCGGCGCACCAGCGCGGTGCTGTCGAAGCGGAACTCGGGATCGAGGTACTCGTTGTAGGCCTCGTCCAGGACCACCGTCACGCGATCGCCGTGGGCGGCGTGCACGCGTTCCAGGAAGGCCGCGACCTGGTCGCCCGGCACGAAGGTGCCGGTGGGGTTGTTCGGGTTGGCGATGAACAGCAGCCGCGTATCGTCGGCGATGGCATCGAACATCGCATCCAGGTCATGCCCGTAGTCCTTGGCCGGCACC
This sequence comes from Achromobacter aegrifaciens, assembly GCF_902859965.1. Lineage (NCBI taxonomy): Bacteria > Pseudomonadati > Pseudomonadota > Betaproteobacteria > Burkholderiales > Alcaligenaceae > Achromobacter > Achromobacter aegrifaciens. The sequence continues at coordinate 885,361 of NZ_CADIKO010000003.1, read as the reverse complement.
ACGATGTGGCGGGCGCCGCGCGCCTGGGTGGCCAGGCGGTAGACCGCGAACGAGTGCTGCGCATAGACCGCCGAAACGCCCGGTTCCAGCAGCGCCAGCGCCGCGATTTCCAGGATGTCGTTGGAGCCGTTGCCCAGCGTGACCCAGCTCATCGGCACGCCGTAGCGTTCAGCCAGCGCCGACTTCAGGTCGAAGCCGTTGGGATCGGGATAGCGCGCCAACGACTCGGCCGCGGCCAGCATCGCCTCGCGCGCCGACTTGGGCATGCCCAGCGGGTTTTCATTGGACGCCAGTTTGACGATCCCGGCCGGGTCCAGCCCGAATTCGCGGGCCAGTTCTTCGATGGGCTTGCCGGCCTGGTAAGGCGCGATGGCGCTGACGTGCGCCGGAGCAACGAGGGGCTTGGATGCGGTGGTCATGTCGGAAGGGCTCACGGCGCCGGGTAGGAACCCAGCACTTTCAGGTAGGCAACCTGCGCCTGCAAGGCGGCCAGGGCGCGTTCGACGTTCGGGTCATTGCGGTGACCCAGGACGTCCACATAGAAATAGTATTCCCACTGGCCGGTGCGGGCCGGCCGCGACTCGAAGCGCGTCATGGACACGCCATTGGCCGCCAGCGGCGCCAGCATTTCGTAGACGGCGCCAGCGCGGTTCGGCACGGCCAGGATCAGGCTGGTCTTGTCCTTGCCGCTGACCAGCGGCTCGATGTTGCCGATCGCCAGGAAGCGCGTGCGGTTATGCGGGTCGTCCTGAATGCCCGCGGCCACGATCTGCAGGTTCCAGGCGGGCGCCGCCACTTCACCGGCGATCGCCGCGATGCTCGGGTCGCCCGCGGCAGCGCGCGCGGCCTCGGAATTGCTGGACGCGGCCACGCGGGCCACATCGGGATAGTTGCGCGTGAGCCAGCCCTGGCACTGGGCCAGCGCCTGCGGATGCGCGGAAATCGTCTTGATGCCGTCCATGCTGCCGGACTGCGACATCAGGCAATGGCGAATGACCAGCGAACGCTCGCCCAGGATCTTCAGCGGCGTGTTCAGCAGCAGGTCCAGGCTGCGGTTGACCGCGCCTTCGGTGGAGTTTTCGACCGGAACCATGCCGACGTCGGCCTGCCCCGCCTCGACGGCGCGGAAGACTTCGTCAAACGAAGCGCAAGGCAGCTTCTGCACGGCGTGGCCGAAATGCTCCTGCGCCGCCTGTTCCGAGAACGAGCCCTGCGGCCCCAGGAAGGCGACGGTCATGCCGCGCTCCAAGCCGCGGCAGGCCGAGATGATTTCGGTCCAGACCGCGGCCACGCCAGCGTTCGGGAACGGGCCGGGATTGGTCTGCTGCAGGCGGCGGATGACCTCGGCTTCGCGCTCGGGGCGCAGCACGGGGCCATCGGCATTCGCGGCGTGCTTGGCCTCGCCCACTTCCAGGGCGGCGCTTGCGCGCTGCGTCAGGAGGTCGAGGATCTGGGCGTCCAACGCGTCGATGCGCTGACGCAAGGGGAGCAGCTTGCGCTGCAGATCGTCATCCATAGCGACGCTCGAATTCCTTGAGGTACTCGACCAGCGCCGTGACCCCAGCCAGCGGCACCGCGTTGTAGATCGAGGCGCGCATGCCGCCCACGCTCTTGTGGCCCTTGAGCTGCGTCAGGCCGGCCGCGTCCGCGCCTTGCAGGAAGGCGTCGTTGAGCGATTCGTCGCGCAGCACGAACGGCACGTTCATGCGCGAGCGCACCGGTGCGTGGATGGGATTGCGGTAGAAGCTGGTGCTGTCCAGATAGCCGTACAGCAGATCGGCCTTGGCCTTGTTCGCGGCTTCCATGCCGGCCACGCCGCCATTGGCCTTGACCCACTTGAAGACCAGGCCGGCGACGTAGATGGCGAAGGTGGGCGGCGTGTTGTAGCGCGAATGCTCCGCGGCCACGTTGGCGTAATCGAACGCGGACGGGCAGATCGGCAAGGCGTGGCCGATCAGGTCGCGGCGCGCGATGACCATGGTCACGCCCGCCGGGCCGGCATTCTTTTGCGCGCCGGCGTACATCATGCCGCAGCGCGTCACGTCCATCGGACGCGACAGGAAATGCGAGGACGCGTCGACGACCAGCGGCACGTCGGGCGCGCCCAGCGCGGCGGTGTCGGGCCAGTCCATGAACTCGACGCCGCCGATGGTTTCATTGCTGCACAGGTGCAGATAGGCCGAATCCTGGCGCACTTGCCAGGTATCGACCGGCGGCACCCAGGTCAGCGGCGCCTGCTCGCGGCCATCCAGCTGGATGGCCTGCTCGCTGCTTGCCGCCACATGGGTGCTGCCGTAGCGGCCGGCTTCCTTGTACGAACGCTTGGACCAATGGCCCGTCACGACGAAGTCGGCCGCCGGCGTACCGCGGCGTCCCATGAGATTCATGGGAACGATGGCGTTTTCCCCGGAACCGCCGCCCTGCATGAACATGACGGCGTAGTCCGCCGGCAGTCCGAGCAGGTCGCGCAGATCGGACTCTGCTTCATCGCAGATCTGCACGAAATGCTTGCCGCGATGGCTCATTTCCATCACGGACATGCCGCTGCCGTGCCAGTCCAGCATTTCCGCAGCGGCTTGCTGCAGCACCACCTCGGGCAAGGCCGAGGGGCCTGCCGAGAAGTTCCAGGGGCGGGCCATTATTGCTCCGTAGGTTCCGTCGAATCCGTCGAGTCCGCAGCGCCGTTGTCGTCGCCGCCGTCCGCGTCCTGGCCGTCTTCGCCCAGGTCGCCGTCATCGTCCGCATCGCTTTCCACGACGCGGCGCACGCCGGACAGAGAGCTGCCGTCGTCGACGTTGATGAGCGTGACGCCTTGCGTGGCACGGCCCATTTCGCGGATTTCAGAGACGCGGGTGCGCACCAGCACGCCGCCGGTCGTGATCAGCATGATCTCGTCCGAAGGCATGACCAGCACCGCGCCCACGACCTTGCCGTTGCGCGAGCTGGTCTGGATGGCGATCATGCCCTTGGTGCCGCGGCCGTGACGCGTGTACTCGGTGATCGGGGTGCGCTTGCCGTAGCCGTTTTCGGTGGCGGTCAGCACGCTTTGCGTTTCGTCGCCAGCCACCAGCAGCGCGATGACGGTCTGGGTGTCTTCCAGCATCATGCCGCGCACGCCACGGGCGTTGCGGCCCATCGGACGCACGTCGTTCTCGTCGAAGCGCACGGCCTTGCCGGCGTCCGAGAACAGCATGACGTCATGCTGGCCGTCGGTCAGGTCGGCGCCGATCAGGTAGTCGCCGTCGTCCAGGTCCACGGCGATGATGCCGGCCTTGCGCGGGTTGGAGAAGTCGGACAGCGGGGTCTTCTTGACCGTGCCGCGCGAGGTCGCCATGAAGACGTAGTGGTCTTCGCTGAATTCCTTGACGGGCAGCACCACGGTGATCTTCTCGCCTTCGGCCAACGGGAACATGTTGACGATGGGCTTGCCGCGCGAGTTGCGCGTGCCTTGCGGCACTTCCCAGACCTTCAGCCAGTACACGCGGCCGCGGTTGGAGAAGCACAGCAGGAAGTCGTGCGTGTTGGCGATGAACAACTGGTCGATCCAGTCGTTTTCCTTCATGGCCGTGGCCTGCTTGCCGCGTCCGCCGCGCTTTTGCGAACGGTACTCGGACAGCGGCTGGCTCTTGATGTAGCCGCCGTGCGACAGGGTCACGACCATGTCGGTCGGCGTGATCAGGTCTTCGGTGTCGAGCTCGGTGGCGTTGAGTTCGATTTCCGAGCGGCGCGTATCCTTCGCGCCGGTCGAGAACTCCGCCTTGATGGCCTGCAGCTCTTCGCCAATGATCGTGGTGATGCGCTCAGGACGCGCCAGGATATCCAGCAGGTCGGCGATGGTGGACATGATGTCCTTGTATTCGCCGACGATCTTGTCCTGCTCCAGCCCGGTCAAGCGTTGCAGGCGCATGTTCAGGATTTCCTGGGCCTGCGTGTCGCTCAGGCGGTACAGGCCGTCGCCCTGGAGACCGAACTCGGCGCCCAGGTCGTCCGGACGGAAGGCCGCGCGGCCTCCCGGCGTGTCGCCGTCGGCGCGCGACAGCATTTCGCGCACCAGCGACGAATCCCACGACTTCGCCATCAGTTCCTGGCGCGCGACCGGCGGGGTCGGAGCTGCCTTGATGATGGCGATGAAATCGTCGATGTTGGCAAGCGCGACGGCCAGGCCTTCCAGCACGTGGCCGCGTTCGCGGGCCTTGCGCAGCTGGAACACCGTGCGGCGCGTGACCACTTCGCGGCGATGCTGCAGGAAGTAGTCGATCATCTGTTTCAGGTTGAGCAGGCGGGGCTGGCCATCGACCAGCGCCACCAGGTTCATCCCGAAGGTATCTTGCAGCTGCGTGTTCTTGTAGAGGTTGTTCAGGACAACCTCGGGAACCTCGCCGCGCTTGAGCTCGATGACCAGGCGCATCCCGTCCTTGTCGGACTCGTCGCGGATGTCCGAGATGCCTTCGATCTTCTTGTCGTTGACGAGCTCGGCGATGCGTTCCTGCAGCGTCTTCTTGTTGACCTGGTAGGGGATCGCGTCGACCACGATGGCCTGGCGGTTGCCCTTCTCCATGTCCTCGAAGTGGGTCTTGGCGCGCATGATGACGCGGCCGCGACCGGTGCGATAGCCTTCGCGCACGCCGGACATGCCGTAGATGATGCCGCCAGTGGGGAAATCGGGGGCCGGAATGAGCTCCATGAGCTCATCGACCGAGCAGCCCGGATTGCGCAGGCAGTACAGGCAGCCGTCGACCACTTCCTGGAGGTTGTGGGGCGGAATGTTGGTGGCCATGCCCACCGCGATGCCCGAGCTGCCGTTGACCAGCAGGTTGGGCAGGCGCGACGGCAACAGCAGCGGTTCTTGTTCGCTGCCGTCGTAATTGGGGCCGAAGTCCACCGTTTCCTGGTCGATGTCGGCCAGCAATTCGTGGGCGATCTTGGCCAGGCGAATTTCGGTGTAACGCATCGCCGCGGCGTTGTCGCCGTCGATCGAGCCGAAGTTGCCCTGGCCGTCGACCAGCATGTAGCGCATGGAGAAATCCTGCGCCATGCGGACGATGGTGTCGTAGACGGACTGGTCGCCGTGGGGGTGGTATTTACCGATGACGTCCCCGACGATACGCGCCGACTTCTTATAGGCGCGGTTCCAGTCGTTGTTCAGTTCGTGCATCGCGTAGAGCACGCGCCGGTGGACAGGCTTGAGGCCGTCCCGCACATCCGGTAGCGCCCGCCCGACGATCACGCTCATCGCGTAATCGAGGTAACTGCGGCGCATCTCTTCTTCCAGCGATACCGGAAGCGTCTCCTTGGCAAAGGAATCCATATATATAACGACAGAATCGTGTAAGGAGGAACCCGGGCCGGGTAAACAGGAAATTCTATCATCCGATTCCCGCGGCGGTCAGAAGGCGCTCCCCAAGCGGCGCCTCGACCGGCCGGACGGGAAGATATGGGGCGGCGACCAACCGCGCGTCCGCCCGCGTCCCGCGGCCCTGTTGTCAAAAACCAACATGGAAAACCGAAGGAGCGCCGAAAACGTCATATCCAGCGCCAATGCGCCTCTCCAGGGAAGCCAAAGCCCCCCAAATGCCTTAAGATTGTTTCCAGCACGCAGGAAACCCAGTAGCTATTCCTTTGAACCAGCTCTTGGCGTTGCTATACTGGCCCCGTTTTCCTGATATGCGGCGGGGGTTCGCTGCGAGTCACTTATCCAGCTTCAAGCTCAACGAGGAGAAACATGAACAAACCCTCCAAATTCGCTCTGGCGCTCGCCTTCGCCGCCGTCACGGCCTCTGGTGTAGCTTCCGCGCAAACCGTGGACAACTGGCGCAACCCGTTCGGTGACGTTTGGAAGAACGGCACGAACGAACTGTGCTGGCGCGATGCATTCTGGACCCCGGCCACCGGTATCCCCGGTTGCGACGGCGTGCCGGTTGCACAACAGAAGGCGAAGCCGGCCCCGATGGCGGCCAAGGTCGTGTTCAATGCTGACACGTTCTTCGACTTCGACAAGTCGACGCTGAAGCCCGAAGGCCGTCAGCTGCTGGACCAAGTCGCCCAGCAAGCTCGCGGTATCGACCTCGAAACCATCATTGCTGTGGGCCACACCGACTCGATCGGTACCGAAGCCTACAACCAGAAGCTGTCCGAGCGCCGCGCCGCTTCGGTCAAGACCTACCTGGTCAGCAAGGGTATCGACCCGAACCGTATCTACACGGAAGGCAAGGGTGAGCTGAACCCGATCGCTTCCAACAAGACGAAGGAAGGCCGCGCCCAAAACCGTCGCGTTGAGATCGAAATCGTGGGTAGCCGCAAGTAATTGCTGGACTAGCTACAATAAGGGGGCCTCGCATAGCGAGGCCCTTTTTTTCGCCAGCCACGCACCAAAGCGGTGCAGGGCTGCGCCGCCCCTCCCTCGCCCGGCGCGATGGACCCCTCTATATATAGAGTCATAGAGTCGCCTTACGCTGAACCTGCCCATGACTACGCAAACCCACGATACCGCCCGCCCCATCAACGCCGACCAGGCCGAAATCGACAAGTTCGGCGCCCTGGCCAGCCGCTGGTGGGATCCCGAAAGCGAGTTCAAGCCCCTGCATGCCATCAACCCGCTGCGGCTGGAATGGATCCAGGAATGCGCAGGCAGCCTGGCGGGCAAGAAGGTGCTGGACGTGGGCTGCGGCGGCGGCATCCTGTCCGAAGCCATGGCGCGCAGCGGCGCCGAGGTGACCGGCATCGACCTGGCCGACAAGTCCCTGAAGGTGGCTCGCCTGCATGGCCTTGAATCGGGCGTGAAGGTGGAGTACCGCAAGGTTCCGGTGGAGGAACTCGCAGCGGAACAACCCGGCCAGTACGACGTGGTGACCTGCATGGAAATGCTGGAACACGTGCCGGATCCGGCGTCCATCGTGCGCGCCTGCTCGACCCTGGTGAAACCGGGCGGCTGGGTGTTCTTCTCGACGCTGAACCGCAATCCCAAGTCCTTCCTGTTCGCCATCGTGGGCGCGGAATATGTCCTGCGCCTGCTGCCGCGCGGCACGCACAGCTATGACCAGTTCATCAAGCCCAGCGAGCTGTCGGCAGCCGCGCGCGGCGCCAACCTGGAACCGGTCAGCATGCGCGGCATGGAATACAACCCGATCACCCAGATCTACACCCTGTCGTCCGACACCTCGGTCAATTACCTGATGGCTACCCGCAAATGAGCGCCCTGATCCTGTTTGACTTCGACGGCACGCTGGCCGACACCGCCCCCGACCTGGCCGCCGCAGCCAACCGCCAGCGCACCCGCAAGGGACTGGAACCTATGCCGTACGAGGCCCTGCGCCCGGTCGCATCCCAGGGCGCCCGCGGCCTGCTGCGCGTGGCGCTGGACCTGAAGCCGGGCGACGCCGACTACGAGCCCACCCGGCTGCAGTTCCTGGAAGACTACGCCGCCGGCTCCACCGTCCACAGCAAGCTGTTTCCCGGCATCGAAGCGCTGCTGGCGGACATCCGCAACCGCGGACTGTCCTGGGGCATCGTGACCAACAAGGTCACCTATCTGACCCTGCCCATCGTCGAATACCTGGACCTGACGCGCGACAGTGCCGTCCTGGTCTGCGGCGACACCACGGCCCACGCCAAGCCGCACCCGCTGCCGTTGCAGCACGCCGCGCGCGAAGCCGGCTTCGCCGTAGACCGTTGCGTCTATGTCGGCGACGATCTGCGCGACATCCAGGCCGCGCACGCGGCGGGCATGCCGGCGGTCGCGGCCGCTTACGGCTACGTCGGCGAAGACGACAACATCACGGCCTGGGAAGCGGAAACCTGCGCCAATTCCCCCGCGGAACTCTGGTCCGCCATCCAGCCGCTGCTGCCCAGCGACCTGCGGTAAGCCTGCCTGACCGGGCCGCCACGCGGCCCGGCTCCTGTCTTGCTGTTGTTCGCGAAAATTAGTTGAGTTTCCCGAACAATATTTCCGAAACCAGGGCCTTTATCCTGAAACCAAAGTCACTTAAAGTGTGGCTTATGCAAGGCATGCGGGTGCTTCCCGATTGCCTTTTCCGGCTGATGCCGGAGGTTGCGGACACCGCCGTCCGCCACTGATCCCTGCCACGGCGCCCTTCGGCCCCGTTGCTCTGCCCGGCATTCAGGCCGGCGCACACCTGACCTTTTTTAGACCGCCCACAACGCCCCCCGCGCGCCGCCTTGCCGCGTCGCGCCAGAGGAATGCCTATGCTATTGCCCATCCTGTTACTTTCCGCCGCCGGCTTCACCATCCTGACGACAGAGTTCCTGATCATCGGGCTGCTGCCCGGCCTGGCCCGCGACCTGAACGTCACCGTGTCCCAGGCCGGCCTGCTGGTATCGCTGTTCGCCTTCACGGTGGCGGCGACCGGTCCGCTGCTCACGGCGCTCATGGCCAACATCGAGCGCAAGCGCCTGTTCATTGGCGTGCTGGCGCTGTTCGGCCTGTCCAACGCCCTGGCGGCCGTCGCGCCGAACATCTGGGTCATGGCCGTGGCGCGCCTCGTCCCTGCCCTGGCTCTGCCGGTGTTCTGGTCGCTGGCCAGCGCCACGGCCGTGGAACTGGTCGGCCCGGCGCGCGCCGGCCGCGCCATCTCCATGGTTGCCTTCGGCATCGTCGCGGCCACGATATTCGGCATCCCCATCGGCGTGCTGATTTCCGACGCCTTCGGCTGGCGCGCCGCCTTTGGCGTGCTGTCGGCGGTGGCGTTCGCCAAGGCCCTGCTCTTGCTGTTCGCCTTCCCCAGCACCCGCATCCGCGCCGACAGCGTCAAGCTCATCACGCAGCTGCGCATCCTGCGCAACCCGATCGTGGTCGGCCATGTGCTGCTGTCGCTGCTGGTCTTCACCGGCATGTTCACGGCCTACACCTACCTGGCGGACATGCTGGAGCGGCTGGCCGGTTTCAACGGCCAGATCGTCGGTTGGACGATGATGGCGTTCGGCGCCGTCGGTTTGATCGGCAACACCCTGGGCGGCCGCATGGTGGACCGCAGCCCCCTGGGCGCGACCGCCTTGTTCTCGGCGCTGATGGCGGCAGGTTTGGCCGTGATCGCCCCCGTGATGCAGTCGCACGGACTGCTGGCCGTGGCGCTGGGCGTCTGGGGCATTGCGCAAGCCGCGCTCTTCATCGTCTGCCACGTGCGGCTGATGAAGTCCGCGCCGGAAGCGCCGGCCTTTGCCGCGTCCCTGAATATCTCGGGCGCCAACACCGGCATCGGCCTGGGCGCCGTGGTCGGCGGGTACGTCATCGACAACTACGGACTGGCCTCGCTGGGCTGGGCCGCGGCCGTCATCGTCGGCATCTCCGTGGTCCTGGCCTTCGCGCTGATGGCGGCTTCGCGCCCACGCCGGGAACCCAAGGCGGCCTGCGCCAACGCCGCCTGACGGCGCGCCTGTATCGTCTGCGCCACGCCCGGGCATGGCGGTGCAGACGATGCAGCAAGCTATGGCGTTTCCCAGTACAATAGATCTTCTTGGGGCCGATCCGGATTCGACGTGGGTCGCGAAACAACTCAGGGCATGCCGAGCACCAGTACGCTCGTTAAACCACTGGAACACTACAAACGCCAACGACGAGCGTTTCGCTCTCGCCGCTTAAGCGGTGAGCCGCTGCACTGATCTGTCCTTGGGTCAGGCGGGGGAAGGCAACTTCCTAGGGGGGCAACCCTCGAACCGCAGCAGCGACATTCACAAGGAATCGGTTTGAACTGGGGTCACACGGTTCAAATTTAAATTACGTGAATCGCTCTGGTCCGGCCTGTCGGTTGGCTAAGTCCAGGGTTAAAACCAAATAAATCGACTACGCATGTAGAACTGGTTGCGGAGGGCTTGCGGACGGGGGTTCAATTCCCCCCGGCTCCACCAAATACCGCAGAAGGCCGGTCTGATTCAAAGTCAGACCGGCCTTATTTATTTGCCTGCGCCGGCCGGCGCTGTGCTCACACCTCCAGCCTGAACTGCGGCAAGGTGATCTCGTCCGACACCTGCTCGAAACACACCCGCACCCGGCTTCCTATCCGGACCGCCTCGGGCGGGGTGTCGATGATGTTGGCCATCATGCGCACGCCTTCGTCCAGGTCGATCATGGCGACGACATATGGCACTTTTTCGCTCAGGGCGGCATTGCTCGGACGCCGGTTGACGGTGTAGGTGTAGACGGTGCCCAGTCCTGCGGAGTCGATCCACTCGATGCTGTCGGACAGGCAGGCGGTGCAGAATTCGCGCGGATAGAACTGGCGCGTCTTGCAGCAGGCGCATTGCTGGATGACCAGGCGGCTTTCCTTCGCCGCGTCCCAGTAAGGCTGGGTGATCCGGGTCGGTTGCGGCAGCGGGCGTTGGGCGAGTTCCATGGTCAGACTCCGAGTATCAGGGTGGTGTTGCAGGAAAAAACCAGGCCTGGCGCGTGCACCAGGGCCAGTTCGGCGCGGGGCAGCTGGCGCTCGCCGCATTCCTTGCGCAATTGGTGCACGGCCTCGAGCAGCAGCAGCATGCCGAACTGGCCGGGATGGTTGTAGGACAGGCCGCCGCCCGAGGTATTGATGGGGAAGTCGCCCCCCGGAGCCAGGCGTCCGTCCGCCACGAAGGCCCCACCCTCCCCGCGCTTGCAGAAGCCCAGTTCTTCCAGCGACTGGATCACGCCGATGGTGAAATGGTCGTAGATCTGCACCACGTCGATGTCGGCGCGCGTGACGCCGGCCATGGCGAGCGCGGCGTCGGCCGTCTGCGCCACATTGGTGTCCAGCCAGTCCGCCGTGTTGAAGGGCGTGTAGTGGTGCGAGAAGGATTCGGCGATGCCCATCACGTAGACCGGCGGCCGCTTGAGCTCTAGCGCTCGCGCCGCGGACGTGATGATGACCGCGCCGCCGGCGTCGGTCACCAGGCAGCAGTCGCGCTGGCGCAAGGGGTCGGCAATCAACTTGGACGCCATGACTTCCTCGATCGAGGTGTCCTCGCGGCGGTAGGCCTTGGGGTTGAGCTGCGCCCATTTGCGCGCCGCCACCGCCACTTCGGCCAGGTCCTTGTGGGTGGTGCCGTAGCGCTGCATGTGCAGCTGCGCCACCATCGCGTAGTAGCCGATAGGGCTCAGCTGCCCATACGGCGTGATGAACTGTCCGCGCGGCATGCGCATGTCTTCGGGCGTGCCGCCCACCTTGCGCGTGCCGTCCGACAGCTGGGTGCTGCCGTAGGCCACCAGCGCCACCTCGCACATGCCGGCCTCGATGGCGGCCATGGCGTGGCGGATGTGCATGACGCTGGACATGCCGCCCACGCTGGTCGAATCCACATAGCGCGGCCGTATGCCCAGGTATTCCGCCAGGTGCAGCCCGGCGAACTTGTCGTCCACGTGCGCGAACACGCCGTCGACGTCCTTGAGCGTCAGGCCGGCATCGCGCAGCGCGCGGGTCGCTGCCTGCGCCTGCAGGTCCAGCGAGGTCATCCCGGGCACTTTCCCCAGGTCGGATTCGGCGGCGCCGACGATGGCAACCGATTTCGAGAGATGCTTGCTCATGTAGGGATCTGTTCCTGTCGAAGTCGAAGAAGAAGAAAGTTCAAAGCGTCCGTGCGATCAGCTCTCGCATCACTTCCGAGGCACCGCCGTAGATCCGGTTGGGCCGCACGTCGGTGTAGGCGCGGGCGATGGGGTATTCACGCATGTAGCCGTAGCCGCCGTGGAACTGCAGCAGGTCGTCGATGGCGCTGGTGGCTTCAGATGCCCACAGCTTGGCCATGGCCGCGCCGCCGGCATCGAGCTCGCCATCCAGGTATTGCTGCACGCAACCGTCGACGAAGGCGCGAGTGGCGGCGGCCAGGGTCTTGATGTCTGCCAGCTTGAAGCGGATGTGCTGGTTGTCGATCAATGCCTTGTCAAAGGCGCGCCTGTCCTTGGTGTAGTCGACGGTCCATTGCAGCGCGCTTTCCAGCGCCATGGCGCAGCGCACCGCGATCATCAGGCGCTCGCGCACCAGTTCCTTCATCAGATAGCCGAAGCCCTGACCTGGCTCGCCCAGCATGTCCTCGTCCGGCACGAACATGTCCTGGAAGAAGAGTTCGGCCGTGTCCTGCGCCTTCTGCCCGACCTTGTCCAGCAGGCGTCCGCGCGTGAATCCGGGCGTCGCGGTATCGACCCAGAACAGGCTGATGCCGCGCGCGCCGGCTGCCGGATCGGTCTTGGCCACCACCAGCACGCGGTCGGCATGGAAGCCGTTGGTGATGAAGGTCTTCTGGCCGTTGATGACGTAGCCGCCCTGCGCGCGGACCGCCGCGGTGCGTATCGCCTTGACGTCGCTGCCCGCGCCCGGCTCGGTCATGGCGATGGACGCCACGATATCGCCCTGGGCCATGCCGGGCAGGTCGCGCTGCTTCTGGCGCTCGGTGCCGAAGTTCAGCAGATACGGCGCGACGATATCGGAATGGGTGGTGAAGCCGGTGACGCCGGTGGCCAGCGCACGGGCGATCTCTTCCACCACGATGATCGTGTGCAGGAAGTCGCCGCCGCCCCCGCCATATTCCTCGGGCGTGCTGGGCAGCAGGATGCCGGCCGCGCCGGCCTTGCGCCACAGTTCGCGCGGCACCAGGCCTTCCTGTTCCCATTGGTAGTGATGCGGCGTGATCTCTTGCGCGATGAAGCGCGCCACGGTGTCGCGGAACAGGTCATGCTCCGCCGAGAAAAGCTTGCGCTGCCGATTCATGCTGCCTCCTGATCTTTCATGGCGGGCCGCCTAGGCTTGCGGCCAGTAACGTTGCTTGACCAGGCGCTTGAGCAGCTTGCCGGTCTCGGTGCGCGGCATGTCGCTGGAAAAGTCCACGCTCTTCGGGCACTTGATGGGCGAGATCCGGTCGCGGCAATAGTCGATCAACTGCCGCGCCAGGTCGGGGCTGGCCGTGGCCGGATCGCGCAATTGCACGACGGCCTTGACCTCCTCGCCGAACTCCGGGTTCGGCACGCCGACCACTGCTACGTCCGCCACCGCGGGATGCGTGCTCAGCAGGTTCTCGGCTTCCTGGGGATAGATGTTGACGCCGCCCGACACGATCATGTTGGACAGGCGATCGGTCAGGTACAGATAGCCGTCCTGGTCCAGGTAGCCGATATCGCCATAGGTGGCCCAGCCGCGCGCGTTGTAGGCGCCGCGCGTCTTAGCCGGGTCCTTGTGGTATTCGAAGGAGCCGCCGCCGGAAAAATAGATGACGCCAGGCTGGCCCGGGGGCAGTTCGTTCAGCCCGTCCTCGCTCATGATGTGGGCCTGGCCGAACTCCGGCCGGCCGACCGAGCCGCGGTGCGCCAGCCACTCATCGGAGCCCAGCGAGGTGCGTCCCACCAGTTCGGTGCCGCTGTAGTACTCGTACAGGATCGGCCCCCACCACGCGATCATGGCTTCCTTGACGTCGGCGGGACACGGCGCGGCCGCATGCACGGCGTAGCGCAACGTGGACAGGTCGTGGCGCGTGCGCTCCTCCTGCGGCAGGCGCAGCAAGCGGATGAACATGGTCGGCACCCATTGCGAATGCGTGACGCCATGGGTGGCGATGGCCTCCAGCGCAGCGGCCGCGTCGAATTTTTCCATCATCACGCAGCTGCCGCCCGCCCGCAGCGCCGCCATATTCCAGCGCACCGGGGCCGCGTGATAGAACGGCGCGGTGGACAGATAGACGGTGTCGCGGTCGAAAGCTTTCCAGGCGCTGCTGGGCGCATCGCCAACGCGGAAATAGCGGTTGGCCACCGACAGCGGGCGCTTGATGCCCTTGGGCAGCCCGGTGGTGCCCGACGAATACAGGAAGTCCGTGCCTTCCGGGGTTTCAGGCAGGGCCACGTCATCGGCGTAGCGGCCGATCCAGTCTTCGTACGGGATTGCGCTGGCGTCCGCGCCGTCCATGCTGACGCGCAGCACGCCGCGCGCATCCAGCTCGTCCGCATCCGTTTCGGCCTGCGTGTGACCGGAATAGAACAGCACCCGCGCGTCGCAGTTTTCGATGATGTAGCGCGCTTCCTCGCGCTTGAGGTGGCGGCTGATGGTGGTGTAGTACAGGCCGACGCGGTGCGCGGCCCACAACAGTTCGAAGAAGCGCGGATGGTTTTCCAGGAATACCGCGATCACATCGCCGGATTGCAGGCCGGCGTCCAGCATGGCCGCCGCGCATTTGCGGCTGCGCAGTTCCAACTCGCGCCAGGTCACCGTGGTGCCGGACGGAATCATGCGGTAGGCGATGCCATCGGGCATCTCCCGGGCATGGGCTTCAAGTACTGACATGGTTCACCTCTGGTTTTTCTCAATGCGCCAGGCTGGCGGCGCCGTGGCTCAGCACCACCGTGCCGCGCTCGTGGGCCAGCGCGCGGAATTGCAGGCGGTCGCCGTCGCGCCAGATCTCCACGCGCAGCGTTTCGCCCGGGAAGAACGGCGCGGAAAAGCGCGCGGCGATGGCGCCCAGCCGTTGCGGCGCCGCCGGCGCGCAAGCCTGCAGCAAGGCTCGCGCCGCCATGCCGTAGGTGCACAGGCCATGCAGGATGGGCCGGTCGAAGCCGGCGGTGCGCGCCATGTGCGGCAGCGCGTGCACCGGATTGAGATCGCCGTTCAGGCGATAGAGCAACGCCTGCTGCGGCAGCGTGGACAGCAGCACGACCTGATCGGGTTCGCGTTGCGGCGTGGCCGGCAGGGCCTCGGGCGGCTCGTCGCCCTGGCCGAAGCCGCCATCGGCGCGGCAGAACGACACATGCTCCACCGTGGCCAACGGCGCACCGCTCTCAGCATCCGAAATGTCGCGCACGGTGACTACCAGCGCACCCTTGCTGGCGCCTTTGTCCACGACGCGCGTGACGCGGGTCTGGCTGCGCACCGCGCCGGCCGCGGCCAGCGGCGCATGGAAGGTCATGCGGTGCTCGCCGTGCAGGATCTTGACCCAGTCTATGCCGGTGGCCGGATCGGCGGCCCAGCCATTGGGCGCGCCGATGGTGGCCAGGAAAGTCGGCACCACGGCCGTCCCGTCCTCGTGCACGTAGCGCAGCTCGGCTTCATCGGCCGGATCGCTGCCGTAGCCCAGGCCCAGCGCGTAGATCATGCAGTCGCGCGCGCTGTAGCGGTCGACGCGGTCCTCGAACTTCCAGTTGCGCAGGTTTTGATAATCGATTGCCATGGATCATGCCTCCCTACGCATGCCGGCGGCGCCAGGCCGCCGGCATGCTGGTCATTCCGCCTTGATGCCGGCGGCCTTGATGATTTTTTCCCAGCGGTCTTTTTCCGACCGGATGAAGCTGTCGAACTCGGCCGGCGTGCCGCCCAGCGGAATGCCGCCCTGCTGCGCCAGCTGCTTTTTCACCTCTTCATCGGCCAGGACCGCGTTGAGCTCCTTGTTCAACCGCGCGACCACCGCTGGCGGCGTGCGCGCCGCGACCAGCACGCCCAGCCAGGCGCCGACGTCGACATCGGGATAGCCTTGCTCGGCCAGCGTCGGCACGTCGGGCAGGATCTGGCTGCGTTCGCGGGTGGTGACCGCCAGCGCCCGCAGCCTGCCCGCCTTGACCAGCGGCGCCACGGTGATCACGTTCTCGACCGTGAAGTCGACCTGGCCTGCGACCAGGTCGTTGGTCGCGGGCGCGGCGCCCTTGTAGGGCACGGTGACAGCGGTGAAGTCCAGGCGGTTCTTCAGCAGCTCGCCGCCCAGGTGTCCGGACGTGCCGATCATGGAAACCGCCATGGACAGATTGCCCTGCTTCTTGCGGGCATAGTCGCGGAACTCGGCCAGCGTCTTGACCGGCGCGTTGGCGTTGACCACCAGCGCGTTCGGCATGGTGATGATGCGGATCACCGGGGCGAAGTCGGACATGGCGTACGGCAGTTTGCTGTACAGCGTGTAATTGACCGCGTTCGGGCCGCTGCTGCCCATGACCATCGTGTAGCCGTCGGGCTCGGCGCGCAGCAGGCCTTGCATGCCCAGGATGCCGGCCGCGCCTGCCATGTTTTCCACCACCACCGGCTGGCCGAGCCGCTCCGACAGCTTCTTGCCTATCACCCGGCTGGTGATGTCCAGGATCCCGCCGGGCGAACTGGGCGCGATCAGGCGCAGGGGCTTGTTCGGATAGTCATCGGCCGCGTGCGACATCTGCGGCAAGGTCATTGCGGTCATCAGGCCGGCCAGCACTGCCAGCGTGTATCGCCTGCGTGTGTTCATGTATGTCTCCTGATTGGTCTTGTGTCCGCGGGCTTGTGGCGCCCGCTGTCTCGAATCCGGCAAACGGACCCGTTGCCGCGCGTCAGTCCACCTTCATGCCGGTGGCATCGACCACGCCCTGCCACTTCTTCACTTCGCTCTTCAGGAAGGCCCGCGCCTCTTCGGGGCCGCCGGTCAGGGGCCGGGCGTAGATCCGGTCCATGAATTCCTGGACATCCGGCTGCTTGTTGATGTCGGCCACGGCATCGGCCAGCGTCTTCAGGACCGGCGCCGGCACCTTGGCGGGGGCCGCCATGAAGTACACCGCTTCCACGTCGTAGCCCTTGAGGCCGGCTTCCTCGATGGTGGGCAGGTCGGGCATCGCCTTCATGCGCTCGCGCCCGGTGACAGCCAGCGCCTTCAGCTTCTTGGACTGCATCAGCGGAATGGCCGTGGAAACGCTGCCGAACATCATGTCCACGGTGCCCGACATCAGGTCCACCTCGGCCGGCGACACGCCCTTGTAGGGCACGTGGGTCATGTCGACGCCGGCCATGACCTTGAACAGCTCGCCCGCCAGGTGAATGGACGAGCCCATGCCGGCCGAGGCGAAAGTCAGCTTGTTGCCGCCGGCCTTGGCCTTGCTGATCAGGTCGTCGACACCCTGGATGCTGGAGCCGGGCGGCACCACCAGGATGTTGGGCGTGGAGGCCACCATGCCTATGGGCATCAGGTCGCGCTCCCAGTCGTAGGGGTTGCGCTTCATGGCGGCGTTGGCCGCCACATAGTTGGCCGCCATCGCGATGGTGTAGCCGTCGGCCGGGGCCTGCGTCAGCGCCTGGATCGCGATGTTGCCGCCCGCGCCGGGGCGGTTTTCCACGATGAATGTCTGGTTGAAACGTTCGCCGAGCTTTTTGGCGTACAGGCGGGCAAGCAAGTCCGTGGCGCCGCCGGGCGCGAAGCCCACGTACACCCGCACCGGCTTGTCCGGATAAGCGTCGGCCCCGCTGGCTGCGCCTGCGGCAGCCAGGCTCAGTACCGCGGCCAACAATCCCTTCAACATTGCCATGAGTCGATCTCCTTCCGTTTTTTTAGAGATATGGGAATGTCGGGCCAACTTATTCCGACATGCCGAACAGTATAACGACGTGCCGATATTAATTGTCAAGAATTCCGGTGGTGTGTATATTTGTTCGGAACCTCGGAATAAATTCAAACTTGCCAGGCGCCTATCCCGGGATATCGGATTTCGGGCCCAGCGTGCCGGGCGCCATCAGCTACAGAAGGGGAATGGAGATGGACCTGCAACTCACCGGTAAAGTCGCCGTCATCACGGGTTCCGGCCGCGGCATTGGCTATGCGTCGGCACTGGCCCTGGCGCAGGAAGGCGCCCGCATCGTCATTACCGACATCAATCCCGAATCGGTGGAACAGGCGGTAGCCAACCTGAAGCAGGCCGGCCACGAGGCCATCGGCGCCGTGCTCGACGTCTGCGACGCGGAACAGGTGCAGACCATGGCCGAGCTGGCCGCGCACAAGTTCGGCGGCATCGACATCCTGGTCAACAACGCCGGCTTCACGCGCGACAAGTACCTGCTCAAGATGCCGGTGGAGGACTGGGATTCGGTGGTCGACACCATCCTGAAAGGCGCCTACTACTGCACCAAGGCCGCCCTGCCCTCGATGATGGAAAGGAAGTGGGGCCGCGTCATCAACATCGCCTCGCGCGCGCACTGGGGCAATCCCGGCCAGACCAACTACTCGGCTGCGAAGGCGGGCCTGATCGGCTTCACCCGCGCGCTGGCGCTGGAACAGGGCAAGTTCAACATCACCGCCAACGCCATCGCCCCGGGACTGATCGAAACGCCGCTGGTGCGCGGCCTGTCCACCTACGAAACCCTGCGCGCCAATGCGCTGGCGCGCCAGCCGGTGCCACGCCTGGGCGCGGTCGAGGACATTGCCAACGCGGTGGCCTTCCTGGCTTCTGAACGGTCCTCCTTCATCACGGGCGAACTGCTGCATGTGACCGGCGGCCGCTACGCTTCGTAAAACGCTCCTCCCATCCGGAATCCGATCAGCCATGCAAAGCGCAAGCCCTGCCAGCCCATCCCCGCTTCCCGTCCAGCAACCGCTGGAGGTCGGCCATTGCTTCGAATCCGCCGGCCGCACCATTACCGAAAGCGACATCGTCAACTTCGCCTGCCTGTCCGGCGACTTCAACCGCCTGCACGTCGACCACGAGTACGCCAGCACCACGCCCTTCGGCCAGCGCATCGCCCACGGCCTGCTGGTGCTGTCCGTGCTGTCCGGGCTGACCACCCAGTCCAGCGGCTACCGCCAGCTGGAACCCTACGTGCTGGCGCTGATCGACATCAACTGCCGCTTTCCCAAACCCACCTTCATCGGCGACACCATCGTCGTGCGAGTGACGGTGACCGAAAAAACCGGGCAGTACCGGCCGGGCAAGGACAAGGTGGTGTTCCGGCGCGAAGCCGTCAACCAGCGCGGCGAGGTGGTGGTCCAGGCCGACTTCGCGATGGTGCTGCGGTCCATGGAGGGCGCGGCATGAAACCGTTCGCAGACCTGACGCGCTTCGTCAATCCGCGCAATGTGGCCGTGGTCGGCGCTTCTGCCCGCGAATCCAGCCAGGGGCGCCGCCTGTACGACAACCTGGTGCTGCATTCGTCGGTGCCGGGCGAGGTGTACGCGGTCAACCCGGCCTACCAGGAAATCGGCGGCCGGCCCTGCTGGCCATCCATCAGCGCCCTGCCGCCAGCCGAGATCGACGTGGCCCTGATCATGATCAACGCCTCGCTGGTGCTGGATGCCTTGCGGCAATGCGCGGCGCGCGGGATCCCTTTCGCGGTGGTCATGACCTCCGGCTTTTCCGAGGCAGGCGAGGAAGGCCGGCGCCTGGAACGCGAGATCGCCGAGCTGTGCGAGGCTACCGGCCTGCACGTCTACGGGCCGAACTGTCCGGGCTTCGTGAACGTGCGTGACCGCCTGGGCATGACCTTCTCGCCCGCCTTCAAGGACGATCTGAACACCGGCTCCATCGGCTTGGCGACCCAGGGCGGCGGACTCGGCCGCAACCTGCTGCAGGGCCTGTCCTACGGCCAGGGAGTGGGACTGTGGTTCTCCGCCGGCAACGAGGTCGACCTGGAGATTCCTGACTTCATCGCCCACATGGCGAACGATCCGAAAACCAGCGTGATCGCCTTGCTGATGGAAGGCGTGAAGCACGGCAGGCGGCTGACGGCGGCGCTGGAACTGGCGCGCGCCCGCAACAAGCCGGTGGTGGTGTTGAAGGTGGGCCGATCGGAAGCCGGCGTACGCGCCGCGCAGTCGCACACGGCGTCGGTGGCCGGCACGGCTGCGGTCAACAGCGCGGTGTTCCGGCAGTTCGGCGCAATCGAAGTGGACGACCTGGACCAGTTGCTGGCGGTCTCGCGCCTGCTGACGCGCATCACGCCCAAGAGCGGCAACGGCCTGTGCATCCATACCTTCTCGGGCGGCACCGCCGCGCTGGCCGCCGACATCGCCGGCGCAGCCGGCCTGCCGATGGCGGTGTTCGCGCCCGAGACCAAGGCCGCCTTGCGCAAGCTGCTGCCGGATTTCGCCAGTATCGACAACCCGGTAGACACCACTGCCGACATCCTGCGCAACCCCGAAGCCTCGGCGGCCTGCCTGCGCGCGATATGCGCCGACCCGGCGGTGGGTACGGTGCTGCTCCCCATCCCCATGGATTACGGTTCCATCACCGACGGCATGGCGCAGGCCATCGCCACGGTGGCGGCCGAAACCGAAACCCTGATCGTGCCGGTCTGGATGAGCCGGCGGTTGGGCGGCGGTTTCCAACTGCTGGAAACCGCCGGCCTGCTGCCGTTCCTGTCGCTGTCGGACGCGATCGCGGCCCTGTCCAAGGCCATACCGTGGAAGCGGCCCGAACGCGCGACGGCGGCAGCGCCCGCGCACGCCGATGCCGCATCCGACCAGGCCCGCATGCTTAGCGAAGCCGCGGCCAAGGCCATGCTGCGCGCGGCCGGCCTGCCAATACCCGAAGGAGTGGTTGCCGCCAGCGCCGAGCAGGCAGCCCGCGAGGCCGAGCGCCTGGGCTTTCCCGTGGTGATGAAGGTGGTCAGCGCCCAGATCGCGCACAAGACCGAAGCGGGCGGCGTCAAGCTGGGCATCGCCAGCGCCGGCGCGGCGCGCGAAGCCTATGCCACCATTCATGAATCGGTCGCACGCCACCAGCCGGACGCCATCATCGACGGCATCCTGGTGGAGCGCATGCTGCCGCCGGGCGGCCGCGAGGTGCTGGTCGGCGTGCATAGCGATGCGGCCTTCGGCCTGGTGCTGACCTTCGGCCTGGGCGGCATCTTCGTCGAAACCATCCGCGACGTGGCCCACCGCATGGTGCCGTTGTCGCGCGACGATGCGCGCGCCCTGCTGCGCGAGATCCGTTACGCCGACGTGCTGGACGGCGTGCGCGGCCAGGCGCCCGCCGACCTTGCCGCGCTGGAGGACCTGATCCTGCGGGTCTCGGACTTTGCCTGGAGCCGCCGCGACACCTTGCAGGAACTGGAGCTCAACCCGGTCTGGGTCGGCGCCGAAGGACAGGGCGCGATGCCGCTGGACGCGCTGATCGGCCTGCGCCCCGGCGCGGATGCCAGCCTGGAGCAACGCCCCTCATGACCGCCGCCGCAACGCCCTCCTCGACCATCTCCGCCTAGGACTCGCATGGACTTCTCACTGGACTCCACCCAGATCGAATTGCGCGACTCGCTGCGCCGCTACCTGACGGCCGAAGTCGCGCCCATCGTCAACCGCTACGAGGCCGAAGCCCGCGTGGTGCCGCAGGACATGGTCCGCGCCATGCGCGACTTCGGCCTGTTGGGCGGCATGCTGCAGGAAAAGGACGGCGGCTACGGCCTGCCGATGACGACCTACGGCATGCTGATAGCCGAGCTCGCGCGCGTCTGGCCGTCGCTGCGCAGCATCGTCAGCACCAGCAATCTCGCCGCCTCGGTGCTGAGCGACGGCGGCTCGCCCTACCTCAAGGAAAAGTACCTGCCGCGCGTCCTGTCGGGCGACGCGATCGCCAGCTTCGCGCTGAGCGAACCCAACATTGGTTCGGACGCGGCCCATGTCGAAACGCGCGCGGTGCAGACCGAAACCGGCTGGCGGGTCAACGGCCGCAAGCTCTACATCAGCCTGGGCACGGTCTGCGAGCTGGGCGTGGTGTTCGTGCAGACCCAGCGGGATGGCGGCGAACGCGGCGTGTCCTGCCTGCTGTTCGAGCGCGCCATGCAAGGCTTCTCGTCCAGCCCCATCGACAAGATGGGCATGCTGAGCTGCCCGTTGGGCGAGCTGCTGTTCGAAGACGTGGAGATCCCCGCGGCCAACCTGATCGGCGCCGAGGGCAAGGGCTTCGCGCTGGCCAAGAAGTACCTCAACATCGGCCGCTGCGTGGTGGCGTTTTCCGCGTTGGGCATCGCCGAGGCCGCCTATGAGGCGGCGGTAAAATACGCCGGCGACCGGGTCCAGTTCGGCCGGCCCATAGGCGGCTTCCAGCTGGTGCAGCATATGATCGCCGACATGATGACGCTGGTCGAAACCTCGCGCCTGCTGTGCTGGCGCGCCGCCGACGCGCTGGACCGCAACGCCGCCGACAGCCAGATGCTATGTTCGATGGCCAAGCGCCATGCCACCGACGCCGTGCTGCGCGTGGCGGAACTGTCCATGCAGGTGCATGGCGGCGCGGGCTACACCACGCTGTTCCCCGTCGAGCGTCATTACCGCGACGCCCGCCACCTGAGCATTGCCGAAGGCACCAACCAGATCCAGGCCCTGCTCATGGCGCAAAGCGTATTAGGCATTTCCGCGTTGAAATGACCGGCTACGCAAACGCCCGGGCCGGTTCCACTATCCACTCCGACATCCTATGCCGCAAATCCTCCCTACCGCACAGCGCGTGCTGCAAGTCTTCGAAGTCTATGCGCGGGAACGCCGTCCCCTGACGAATTCGGAAATGGCGCGCTTTCTCGACCTGGCCGACAGCAGTTGCTCGGACCTGCTCTACACGCTGCGCCAGGCAGGCTACCTGTTGCGCACGCCCAAGTCGCGCTACTTCCACCCGACGGGCAGGCTGCTCGACGTGGCCCAGGGCATTTCGGCGGCCGACCCGCTGCAAGCCTTCGCGTCCGAAGCGCTGGAGATCCTGACGCGCCAGTCCGGCGAATCCTCGATGTGCGGCCTGCTGGACGGCAACAAGGTGAAGATCTACGCCAGCCAGGAAAGCCCGCGCGCCTTGCGTTACGTGGTGCAGCCCGGCACCACCTTCGACCTGCAGGTCGCGGCGCTGGGCAAGGCGCTGCTGGGTGAAATGGACGCCGCAGAACGCAACGCCGTGATCGATGCGCTGCCGTTCGAACACGTCACGGCCAGCAGCATCACCGACCCCGGCACCTTGCGCACGCAGATCGAATCCCAGCTGGAAAAGAAGTACTTCCACACCCGCGACGAAGGCAATGAAGGCGTCTCGGCCATCGGCATCGCCGGGCGTGTCGGCGGACAGTTGACTGCCCTGTCCATCGTCGGCCCGACCCATCGCATGGACGCCAACATGGAGAAGTACACC
Source organism: Achromobacter aegrifaciens (assembly GCF_902859965.1). NCBI lineage: Bacteria > Pseudomonadati > Pseudomonadota > Betaproteobacteria > Burkholderiales > Alcaligenaceae > Achromobacter > Achromobacter aegrifaciens. Next base: position 862,581 of record NZ_CADIKO010000003.1, on the reverse strand, counting down.
CAGGTCATCCTGGACGCGCGCGCCGAATTCTTCGAAGCCTGAGAACCCGACACATCATGGAGTGACGATAGACATGGCTGGTCCCCTGAACGGATTGACGGTGGTGGAAATGGCCGGCATCGGGCCCGGCCCGTTCTGCGCCATGATGTTGGCGGACATGGGCGCGGACGTGATCCGCATCGACCGGCTTGCGCCCGGCTTCCTGGGCGGCGGCGGCACCATCATCGACCGGGGCCGGCGCACGATCGCGCTGGATCTCAAGAAGCCCGGCGCGACCGACATCGTGCTGCGGCTGCTGGACCGGGCGGACGCCTTGCTGGAAGGCTTCCGGCCGGGCGTGATGGAAAGGCTGGGCCTGGGGCCGGACGAATGCCTGGCGCGCAATCCGCGGCTGGTGTACGGACGCATGACGGGCTGGGGCCAGGACGGACCGCTGGCGCAGGCGGCCGGCCATGACCTTAACTACATCGCCATCACCGGCGCGCTGCACGCCATGGGACATGCCGACCGGCCGCCGACGCCGCCGCTGCATCTGGTCGGCGACATGGCCGGCGGCGCCATGATGCTGGCCTTCGGCGTGCTTTGCGGCCTGCTCGAGGCCGGCCGCACGGGCCGGGGCCAGGTGGTGGACGCAGCCATCTGCGACGGCGCGTCCCTGCTGGCGAGCGCCTACCACGGCAAGCTGCAAGACGGAGGCTGGATCAACCAGCGCCAGTCCAACATGCTGGACGGCGGCGCCCATTTCTACGGATGCTATGCCTGCGCGGACGGCAAGTACGTTTCCATCGGCGCGATCGAACCGCAGTTCTACCGCCTGCTGCTGGAGCGTTGCGGCATCGACGACCCGGACTTCCAGCAGCAATGGGAACGCGCGCAATGGCCGCAGCTGCGCGCCAAGCTGGCCGGCATCATCGCGGGCCGCACCCGCGAGCAATGGTGCGCGCTGCTCGAAGGCACGGATGCCTGCTTCGCGCCGGTGCTGGACTTCGAGGAAGCGCCGCGGCACCCCCACCATGTGGCGCGCAACAGTTTCATCGAAACCGGCGGCATCGTGCACCCCGCCCCCGCGCCGCGGCTTTCGCGCACGCCCGGGCAGGCTCGCGCAGTGCCCGCGGCCGGCGCGCACACGGAAGAATTGCTGGCGGAACTGGGCCTGGCGCCAGCCGAGATCCAGGCCCTGCGTGAACGCGGCGCCATCGCCTGAGCGCCCGCGGCAGCTTGCGGCCGGATCCGCATGGCGCGGCCCGGCCATCATGGAAGGCAGACATGGAGACCGATCCGATGCAAGTCATCTCTAGCGAGTTCAAGACCCTGCTCTATGCCGTGGAAGGCGGCGTCGCCACCATCACGCTGAACCGCCCCGCCCAGCGCAACGCGCTGGACATGGTCATGCGCGAAGAGCTGGCCCATCTGGTGGGCGAGATCCGGCGCGACCGCGGCGTGCGCGTCGTGATCCTGGCCGGCGCGGGCGGCGCCTTCTGCTCGGGCGGCGACATCTCCACCATGGGCTCCGGCGGCTCCGCCGAAGAGGCGCGCGAACGCATGGCCAGCCTGCTCCTGACGATAGAAGGCCTGATCACGCTGGACCGGCCGGTGATCGCGGCGGTCGACGGCCCGGCCTATGGCGCCGGGCTGGGCCTGGCCCTGACCGCCGACCTGATCCTGGCCTCGCCGCGGGCGCGCTTCTGCCTGTCCTTCCTGCGGCTGGGGGCCATCCCCGATTGCGCCACCATGTACACGCTGCCGCGCATGGTGGGCCTGCAACGCGCCAAGGAACTGGCCTTCTCCACCCGCGAATTCGAGGCGCAGGAAGCCCGCGACATGGGCATCGTGTTCGAGATCCAGCCGCAGGAGGCGATCCACGAGCGCGCGCGGCAGATCGCGCTGTCCATGGCAGAACTGCCCATGGCGGCGCTGGCGATCACCAAGCGCGGCTTCAACGCTTCACTCAACAGCGACCTGAACGCGATGCTGGACCTGGAAGCCGCGGGCCAGGGCGTGGCCCGCTCCACCGACTACCACCGCGAGGCGGCCGGCCGCTTTCTCGACAAGGTGGCGCAACGCTTCCAGTGGCCGGCGGCCGGCCTCTAGCCCGAGGTCCGCGCGCTTGCCCGCCGCGCCAGCGTGCAGTAGTACTCGGCCGCCGGCGTCAGCGGCAGGCCGGCGCGCTGCACGATACATACCGGCGGCGCGGGCAGCGGTTCCTTGACGCGGATTTCCTGGAACACGCCTTGCAGCAGCGGATACTGCAGCCATTGCACCGGCAGCATCATCAGCAGGTCGGAATTGGTCAGGGCCGTGATGAAGGTCAGCGCGGACTGGGCCTTCAAGGCCAGGTGCGGCGGCGGCAGGCCATGCTTCTCGAACAGCGGACCCAGCTCTTCTTCGGCCTTGTGCGTGATGGAGGTGGTGATCCATTGCGCCCCGGCCAGGTCGCGCAGGGAACGGGCGCGCGCCAGCGGATGGCCCTTGCGGCCGATGATCACGCGCGTGTTGTCGAAGAGCTTTTCCACCTGTAGTTCGCCAGGCGTGCGCGCGGGCACCGGCCCGATGTAGAAGTCCACGGTGCCATCCAGCAGGGACGCCTCCACCAGCGGGTAGACCCCGTCGATGATCTCCAGATGAGTATCCGGGTAGCGCGCCCGGAACTCGCGCAACACTTCGGCGAACAGTCCCAGATGCGGCGCGGTCGACATGCACAGCGTGACGCGTCCGCGGGACGCGCCGTTCAACTGGCCGATCTCGTCGCGCGCACGCTGCAGCTCATGGCGGATGGCGTTGGCCCGCCTGAGGAACACAGCGCCCATGGGGGTCAGGCGCACGCCCTTGGCATGCCGTTCGAACAGCACGCACCCCAGCTCTTTCTCGAGTTCGCGGATGCTGCGCGAGATGGCCGGCTGAGGCGCGTCCAGATGGCGGGCCGCGGCCCTGACGCCGCCGCGTTCGGCCACGGCCAGGAAATCCCGCAGGGTGTTGAGCTTCATGGAAGTGAATCAAATTTGATATCGGCAAGCCAATTCTGCCATCTTTCAGCATCATGGACATAGGCCTAGGATGCTTCCAAAGCCTGCAGGTGAGCAGGCAACCGAGGAGACCGAAGGTGGAGAAGCGAGCCTCGCCCCGCGTGCTGATCGTGGGCGCCGGACCGGCCGGACTGAGTCTGGCGATCGAACTGGGGCACAGAAGGATTCCGTGCCTGCTCATCGAGCGCAACGACCGCGTGGGATACGCACCACGCGCCAAGACGACCAATGTGCGCACGCGCGAACACCTGCGCCGCTGGGGCATCGCCGACCGATTGCGCGCGGCGTCGCCGCTGGGCGCGTACTACCCCTCCAACGTCGTGTTCTGCACCCGCCTGGCCGGCGTCGAACTCGGGCGGCACGAGAACGCCATGTACTGCGCCCCCGGCCGCAATCCGCTGTACTCGGAACACGCGCAGTGGATACCCCAGTACACCGTGGAAGAGGTCTTGCGTTCGCATGCCTCCTCGCTACCCGACGTGGAGATACGATTCCGCTCCGAGCTGCTGGACCTGACGCAGGATGCCGGCGGAGTGCACGCCCGCTTGCGCGATCTGGCGCAAGGCCGGGACATCGAACTGGAAGTGGATTACCTGGTGGGCGCCGACGGCGCCCGCAGCCTGGTGCGGGACCTGATCGGCACGCGCATGGAAGGCAGCTACGGGCTGTCCCGCAACTACAACATCGTGTTCCGCGCCCCCGGACTGGCCCAGGCCCATCGGCACGGCCCCGCCATCATGTACTGGCAGATCAACGGCGACGCGCCCAGCCTGATCGGTCCGATGGACAGCGGCGACACCTGGTTCTTCATGCCCACTCACGTGGACCCGCAGCAACGGGCCAGCGACATCGACGCGCGCGCCATGATCGCCCGCGCCACCGGCATCGACCTGCCATACGAGGTGCTCAGCAGCGACGAGTGGACCGCCAGCAAGCTGCTGGGCGACCGCTACCGCCAAGGGCGCGTCTTCCTGGTGGGCGATGCCTGCCATCTGCATCCGCCCTTCGGCGGCTATGGCATGAACATGGGGGTGGCCGACAGCGTGGACCTGGGCTGGAAGCTGGCCGCGGCGCTGCAAGGCTGGGGCGGCCCCGCCCTCATCGACAGCTATGAACGGGAACGCCGGCCCGTGCACCAATGGGTGCTCGACGAAGCCGAACACAACCATTCGATCCTCGGCAATCATTTGCTGGCGGACCATCTTGAAGACGCTGGCGCCGCAGGCGAGCGGGCGCGCCAGGAAGCCGGCGCGCGCATCCGCGCGGCGAAGATGCGCGAGTTCTCCACCCTGGGCGTGGTGCTGGGCTACCAGTACGCGGACTCTCCCGTCATCGTGCCCGACGGCAGCCCCGAGCCGGCCCGGGACTTCATCAACTACACGCCCTCGTCCCGTCCCGGCGCCCTGGCGCCGCATGCCTGGCTGCATGACGGCAGCTCGCTGTACGACCATTTCGGCCCGGGTTTTACCCTGCTGGCCTTGCCCACGGCAGCCGCCCGCGACGTCGATGCCGCCGTATCCGCAGCGCAGGCTGCGGGCGTGCCCTTGACGCTGATCCGTCCGGACGAAGGCGGCGTGGCCAACCTCTACCCCGCCCCGCTCACCCTGATCCGGCCCGACCAGCACGTCGCCTGGCGCGGCGCCGCGTGGCCGGATACCGACCTGTACGCCCGGGTGACAGGGCGCAACTGAAACCACAGCCGGCGCAGTGCTGCCCCGCGCCGCCGCCATCCCAGCCTAGAGAGATCCGCCGCCAAGGCGGACGACAGGAGACCTACCATGATCCGCAATGAAGATCTGGCGCATGCCGAACAGGCTGTCGCCGGCTTTCGCAACCGCGTCCTGCCCTTGCTGTTCGCAGGATATCTGCTCAACTTCCTGGACCGCACCAACATCAGCTATGCGCAGCTGCAGATGGGCGCGGACCTGGGCATCTCCCTGGCGGCCTACGGGTTCGGCGCGGGGCTTTTCTTCATCGGCTATGCCAGCGTATGCGTGCCCGCCAACCTGGCGCTGCAACGCTTCGGCGTCCGGCGCTGGCTGGCCTGCATGTTCCTGGCCTGGGGCCTGGTCTCCTGCCTGATGGCCGCGCTGCACGGTGAAAAATCGTTCTACGCGCTGCGCTTCCTGCTGGGCGTGACGGAAGGCGGTTTCATTCCCGCCGTCAACTTCTACATCGCATCCTGGATTCCGCCGCGCTACCGCAGCCGCATCAATTCGATCTTCATCATGGCGCTGCCGCTGGCCATGATCTTCGGCGGGCCACTGGCGGGCGCGCTGCTGAAGATCGACGCCGGCATGCCGGGCTGGCGCTGGCTGTTCCTCATCGAAGGCCTGCCCACCATGCTGCTGGGCTTGATGATCCTGCGCTACCTGCCCGGCACGCCGCAGGAGGCCCGCTGGCTCAGCGACGGCCAGCGCCAGGGCTTGCGCGCCGTCATGGAACACGAGGCTCCGGCCCGCACGGCCTTCCCCTCCGCTTCCTGGACGCACGGATTCGCCGTCTTCCGCCAGCCCATGCTGTGGGGCCTGCTGTTGATCTTGCTGGCCGCGTATGCCGCGACCTTTGCCCTGGCGTACTTTCTTCCGACCATACTCAAGCAGCTGTACGGCATCACGCCGCTGGAAATCGGCGCGCTGCTGATGATTCCCAACGTCGTGGCGCTGGTGTTCAGCTACGTGGTCGGACGCAGCAGCGAACGCACCGGCGACATCCGCTGGCACCTGGCGGTCGTCTGCCTGGCGGGCGCGGGCGGCTTCCTGATGCTGCACGGCGCGGCGATGGTGTCCCTGGCGGCATTCCTGGCCGTGGTGTCCATCATCACCGGCTACACCATCGCGTACTACGGTCCGCTCAATGCCGCGGTGCAGAACTACATCGGCGCGAGCGCCGGCCCCCTGGCGCTGGTTACGACCATCGGCTCGCTGGGTGGCTTCTTCGGCCCGACCCTGACCGGCGCGGTCATGCAGGCCAGCGGCGGCGAATGGGAACTCGCGGCCCAGGTGTTCGCCCTGGCGACGCTGGCGAGCGCGGGCCTGGCGATCCTGTGCGTGCGCAACCGGCGCGCGGCGCCGGCCGCGCAAGCAGCGGCCTCCGGCACCTGAAATCGACACAACCTACATAGCGAGTCAGACATGAGCACGAACACTCAAGCAAGGACCGCCGTCATCACCGGCGGCGCAAGCGGGATCGGCCAGGAATGCGCGCGGCAGCTGCGCGCCGAAGGCTGGCAGGTCGTGGTATGGGACCGGAGCGCCGCGGATGACGCCGTGGCCGTCGACGTTTCGGACTACGCCAGCGTAGCCCGCGCGGCGGCACAGCTGGACGGCGTAGACCTGCTGATCAACGCCGCCGGCATCGCCGGCAGCCGTGCCCCGGTCGCGGAAAAGGACCCCGCGGAATGGGCCCAGGTCCTGGCGGTGAACCTCAACGGCACCTTCCATTGCGCGCATGCCCTGTATCCGGCGCTGCGCGCCCGCGGCGGCGTCATCGTCAACATCGCGTCGGTGGCCGGCATGGTCATGATGAAGGGCCGCGCCCACTACGCCGTATCGAAGGCCGGCGTGGCGACGCTGACGCGGTCGCTGGCCAATGAATGGGCCGAGGACGGCATCCGGGTCATCGCGGTGGCGCCGGGCTACGTCAAGACGCCCTTGATCCAGCATTCCATCGACGCGGGCGAACTGGACGAAGCGCGGCTTGCGGCCATGCATCCGATGAACCGCCTGGCGACTACCCAGGAAATCGCGGCGTCGATCATCGCGTTGACCAGGCCGCCGTTCCTGTTCATGACGGGTTCGGTCGTCACCATCGACGGCGGCATGACGCTGGGTAAATAGTTCGGGGTATCGCGCGAAAGCAACAGTTTGTCCCCAAATTTTCCGGCAATCCCCTTTTATTGAAATAAACCGTCACATATTACGATTACTTTCAATCCATAATCTACGCAAGAAAATGCCACCGGCGTAGGGGGCCCGCTCTTGCGATGAAAGTCCTTTCCATATTCGGGACCCGTCCCGAAGCGATCAAGATGGCGCCCCTGGTGTCCGCGCTGCAAGGCGAACCCCGGATCCAGAGCGTCGTCTGCGTGACGGGCCAGCATCGCGAGATGCTGGATCAGGTGATGGCCCTGTTCGACCTGCGGGCGCAGCACGACCTGGACATCATGGTGCCCAACCAGACGCTCAACGGCCTGTATGCGCGGCTGATCAGCCGGGTGGACAGCGTGCTGGAGGCGGAGCAGCCCGATTGCGTGCTGGTCCACGGCGACACCAGCACCGCATCGGCCTGCGCGCTGGCGTCTTTCCACCGCCGCGCGCGCATCGGCCACGTCGAAGCCGGCCTGCGCACCGGCGATCTGGCCAAGCCCTTCCCCGAGGAAATGAACCGCCGCGTGGTCGACGCGGTGGGCGACTGGCTGTTCGCGCCGACTGCGCAATCGCGCGCCAACCTGTTGCGCGAAAACCTCTCGGGCCGCATCACGGTCACAGGCAATACCGTGATCGACGCGCTGGCCATGACCTGCGCCAAGCTCGCGCCCGAAGGTGCGCTGGCGCAGCAATTGGCGGCACGCTACGGCTGGCTGGATCCGCAGCGCCGCCTGCTGCTGGTGACCGGACACCGGCGCGAAAGCTTCGGCGAGGGCTTCCGGAACATCTGCGCCGCCCTGGCCGAACTGGCGCGGCGCGAAGACCTGCAGATCGTCTACCCCGTGCACCTGAATCCGCAGGTGCGCAACGTGGTGATGGCTCAACTGGACGGCCTGTCGCGCGTGCATCTGATCGCCCCGCTGGATTACCTGGACTTCGTCTGGTTCATGCAGCGCGCCTACCTGATCCTGACCGACTCGGGCGGGGTGCAGGAAGAAGCGCCCTACCTCGGCAAGCCGGTATTGGTGATGCGCGACGTCACCGAACGCCCGGAAGCCGTGCAGGCCGGCACCGTGACGCTGGTCGGCACCGATACGCAGCGCATCCTGGCCGAAGTGAACCGCTTGCTCGACAACCCGGAACTGCACGCTTCGTTCTCGCGCCGCATCAATCCCTATGGCGACGGCCTCGCCAGCCAGCGCATCGTCGATGCGCTTTGCGGCCGCGCCGTATCCGAGTTTGCGCCTCAAGCACCGGCCGCGGCCCGTTAGCCGCCCCATGCCCCTCACCACCGGAGCCCTCATGCCCCATGCCCCGCATTCCCCCGCCGCCCGCACCCTCTGCCGCGCGCTGATCGCCGCCGGGTTGCTGCTCCCCTTGGGAGCGATGGCCAGTCCCGCGGGCGACGCCTTGCGGCGCTTGCTGGGCGACGACTGGGTCACGCGCGACACCAGCCTGGAAGACCTGGGCATCCGCGAACCGGTGGTGCTGAGCAACAGCGATGCGCGCCAGGAGTTCTACCTGCCGGTACCCCGCGGCGTGCCGATAGCCGACGCCACGCTCGATTTCGACGCGCGCTACATCAAGGGCGAACCGGGCCGCGCCAGCATGGTGTTATGGGTGGACGGCGTGCCGCAGACGGCGCAGCGCATCGCCGACGGCGAGGGGTCGGCCACGCGCAAGCTGAACGTGGAGCAACGCGTGCGCGACACCGGCTTCGTGCGCCTGGCGGTGGACTGGCAATCGGAGATCGCGCAGCGCCAGTGCGAAAGCAACCGCGCCACCGCCAACGCCTTGATGGTGTCGCCGCGCACGCGCCTGAGCTACCGCTACGACGCCTCGGCCATCGGCAGCCTGGACGAAGCCTGGAGCACCCTGCCCGGCAAGCCCGTGCTGATGGTGGCGGGCGCCAAGCTCGACCAGCAGGCTTTCGACAGCGCCTGGCGCATGGGCGTGGCGATGGAGCGCAGCGGCAAGCGGGTCGCAGTCCGCGCCTTCCCGGCGGTGGGCGACGAGATCGACACCCGCGGCCTGCAGGCCCCGAACGGACTGGGGCAAGTGCAGGCGTTCGCAGCCCTGGCGGGCAAGGACAAGCACAAGCTGGCCAACGCCGCGGAGATCGGCGCGCTGCTGGTCATGGGCGCGCCCGCCGTCAGCGGCGACGTGGTGATCGCCGACGCCGCGCTGCGCGCCCGCTACAACGAGGCGCTGGACGCCTTGCAGGCGCAATTGGCGCAGGACGGCGACGCCGCCGAGGCCTTCCAGGCCTGGCGCCAGCGGCGCATGCCCCTGGCCGGCCAGGACCTGCCCTCCAAGGAGATCCGCCTGGCGCCGCTGGGCCGGCAGGCGGTCATCGCCGTGGCCGCCGACGCCGGCGCGCAAGGCGCGGGTGCCTTCGACACGGCTTGGCGCCGCATCCTGGTCACGCGCCAGGCGCAGGTCAAGACGGCGGAGCCGCCGCAGGCTTCGGGCGAAGATGGCATGCGCCTGACCGCGTTGGGCGGATCGTCCGCCAGCTTCGACGTGGTCGCGCGCGGCGACTGGAACGCCACGTTCGCGCTGGCCGCGGTGTCGGCGGACGGCAGCATGCCGGACGAACTGGTCATGGACCTGGCCGCCGCGCCGGGCGCGTCCGCCACCCGGCCGGTCGCCTCGGTGTTCTGGAATGGCATCCTGCTGGCCGCCAAGCAGATGGACGCCGACGGCCATCCCGAACGCCTGACGGCGCGCGTGCCAGGCTACGCCCTGGGCCTTACCAACGCGGTGCGCGTCACGTTCCAGCGCCAGCCGGTATCGGTGGATTGCAATGAAATCCCGCAAGGCTACCCCGTCAACGTGCTGCCCACCAGCTATGTGAAGCCGGGCCGCGCGCAGCCGGACGGCACCTTCGTGGGGCTGCTGCCGCTGTTGGCCGGCAGCCCCCAGTTGCTGATCCCCGACGGCTATCTGGCCGACGCGCCGGCCAGCCTGCAACGCATCATCGGCATCGCCACGGCCAGCGGCCTGTCCGCCACGCGCGCGGCGCTGTCGCTCACGCCGGCGGGCCAGGCGGCCAAGCCCGGCGGCCCCTTCGTGGCGATGGAGGTCGCGGTGGACGGCGCCAAGCCCATGGTCAAGGTCACGGACCGCAAGCAGCTGACGGTGGACGGCAAGAGCGCGCCCTGGCTCGACGTTTCCGGCCTGGACAACCTGAGCACGGCCGAAGTGGTGCGCGCCGGCGGCCAGGACGGCCTGCTGTGGCACACGCTGGGCCAGCGCCCGGTCATGCCGCAGGCGCCCTTCGTGCTGAACCGCGGCAACATCGCCATCATCGGCGCGGCAGGGCCGCTGGCCTGGATCGACAGCGCCAATCCCGCGGCGGGCCAGCCGCCTGGGGCGGGCGCAAGCGCCTTCTTCGAATGGCGCAACTACCTGTCGTGGAGCGTCCCGGCGCTGAGCGTGGGCCTGCTGGTCCTGCTCCTGATCCTGATCGCCGCATTGCGCGTCACCCGCAGGAAGAACAAGGACAGCAAGTAACCCGGAGGCGCCATGTCCTCGCTTTACTGGCCCTACCTCATCGCCGACTACTACCGCGGCCTGGAGATCGTGACGGCGGTAGTCGGCGTCATCATCCTGCTGTCCAGCCTGGACGACCTGTTCATCGACGGCTGGTTCTGGCTGCGCGAACTGCGCCGCGGGCTGACGGTCAAGCGCCAGTATGCGCCGCTGACCGCCGAGCAGTTGCGCGCCAAGCGGGAACAGCCGCTGGCGATCATGGTGCCGGCCTGGCTGGAGTACGACGTGATCGCGCCCATGCTGGAGAACATGGTGTCGACGCTGGAATACAAGAACTACATGATCTTCGCGGGCACGTACCAGAACGACGAGCGCACCATCAAGGAAGTGGAACGCATGCGGCGGCGCTACCGCCAACTGATACGGGTGGAAGTGCCGCACGACGGGCCGACCTGCAAGGCCGACTGCCTGAACTGGATCGTGCAGGCCATCTTCGCGCAGAACGCCATGCAGCCCGAGCCCTTCGCCGGCGTGATCCTGCACGACAGCGAAGACGTGCTGCACCCGCTGGAACTCAAGTACTACAACTATCTGCTGCCGCGCATCGATTTCATCCAGTTGCCAGTCACGTCGCTGGAACGGGAGTGGCACGAGCTGGTCGCCGGCACCTACATGGACGAGTTTGCCGAATGGCACACCAAGGACCTGGTGGTGCGGGAAAGCCTGTCCAAGATGGTGCCGTCCGCCGGCGTCGGCACCTGCTTCTCGCGCCACGCGCTGGAGGTGCTGGCGGCAGAGACCAACAACCAGCCCTTCAATACCGACACGCTGACCGAGGACTACGACATCGGCGCGCGCCTGGCCCAGCGCGGCATGCGCCAGATCTTCGGCAAATTCGAGGTCGAGTACGTGACGCGCCGCCGCTCATGGTTCGGCCTGGGGCGGGAGAAGATCTCTGCCATCAGGATGCCGCTGGGCGTGCGCGAATACTTCCCCAACACCTTCCGCACCGCCTACCGGCAAAAGGCGCGCTGGACGCTGGGCATCGGCCTGCAAGGCTGGCAGCAGGTGGGATGGACCGGCTCGCTGGCCACCAAGTATCTGCTGTTCCGCGACCGCAAGGGACTGTTCACGTCGTTCATCGCGATACTGGCCTATCTGCTGCTGGCCAACTTCTTTCTCTTCTATCTGGCCGACCGCTTTGGCTGGTGGAAGGTTTATTACCCTTCCTACTTCCGCCCCGGCGGCTGGCTGGTGACGCTGATGTGGCTGAACGCGGGAGCCTTGCTGCTGCGCGTGGTGCAGCGCGCGTACTTCGTCGGCCGCATGTACGGCTGGGAGCATGCCCTGCTGTCCATGCCGCGCATGATCGTCGGCAACTTCATCAACGCCATGGCGGCGGCGCGGGCCTGGCGCCTGTTCATCGGCCACCTGATCACCGGAAAGCGGCTGGCCTGGGACAAGACCATGCATGACTTCCCCTCCACCGACCAGTTGGCGCAGCAGCGCCAGCGCCTGGGCGACCTGCTGCTCTCCTGGCAGGCCATCGATCATCAGATGCTGGAGCAGGCGCTGGAGATCCAGGCGCGCGAGAAGCGGCCGCTGGGCGAAATCCTGATGGAGCGGGGCTGGCTCGACGAAAAGACGCTGCACGAAGCGCTGTCATTCCAGCAAGGCGCCCCGACGCAAACCGAACACCCCGCGGACCCGCTATCGCACAGGCCCACTCCTCCATGACCGTCCTTTCCCGTACGCTGGCTTTCAGCGCCCTGCTGTGCGTGGCCGCAGTCCCTGTAGCGGCCGCGCAACCTGCCGCCGCAGCCGAACGTCCGCTGGAAGGCGACGCCTACCAACTGGCCGACCAGGCCTACAAGCAGTACGACGCCGGCCATTACGAAACCGCCCAGATCATGGCGGAGAACGCCATCCGCCTGCGGCCCGACGTGGCTCGCCTGCGCCTGTTGCTGGTCTATGCCTTGGAAAAGCAAGGCAAACGGCAGGAGGCCGCCCGTGCGGCCGACGCGGCGATCGCCGACGGCCTGGGCACCCCGGAACTGCGGCAGGCCAAGGCCAACCTGCAGCGCCCGCCTGCCGTGGCCGCCACGCCCACACAGCCCGCGGCGCAAACGCCTGCGCAAGCTTCCGGGCAGACGCCCGTGCAGACGCCCGCCCCTGTCCGCAAGCCCGCGCCGCAAACCCCGTACCAGCGCGCCTATCCCGTGGCGGCGCGCGCCTATGCGGACTATGGACGCCAGGATTACGCCGCGGCCGCCGCAGGCGCCGAACGCGCCTTCCGCGCCGTGCCCAGGCAAGGCGAATGGGCCTTGCTGTGGGTGGAATCGCTGGGCGCGCAACAGCGCTACGAAGCCGCCAGCCAGGCCGTCGACACGGCGCTGGCGCTGGGCGCGCCCAACAAGGCGGCGCTGCAGGCGAGGCAGCAGGCCTATCAGAAGCAGATCGCCGCAAGCCAGGCGCCCGCGGCGCCGGCTCCGGGTAGCGAGGCAGCCACGGGCGCCTATGCCGCCTACGACAAGGGCGCCTATCAGGAAGCCATCACGCTGGCCCGCCAGGCCGTGGCGCAAGCGCCGGACAATGAGAGCTATGCCCAGCTGCTGACGACCGCGCTGGCCGCGGGCAACAAGGCGCAAGCCGCCGAGGCGGAAGCCCGGCTGAGCGACGCCATCGCCCGCCAGCCGGACTCGGCCCAGCTGCTTGCGCAGCGCGGCTATGCGCGCCAGCGCCTGGGCCAGCCCGCGGGTGCGGCGTCCGACTTCGCGGCCGCGCGCGCCACCGGCCAGGCGCCGCCGCGCCTGATCCTGGACCAGGCCTATGCGCAGTCGGCAATGGGCGACAACCGCGCCGCCACCGACTCGCTCAAGCAAGCCATCGACATGGACGATGCCGGCCAGTTGGGCCTCACGCCGCTGGAGCGCTACAACACGCGCAGCGGCGTCGCCGCCCTGTCGCGCGAATGGGGCGGCTCGTTCTCCGCATCCTATCGCGGCGCACGGCCGGCCAGCTCCAGCCTGGGCGGGGCCGCCATCAACACCCCTGGCGACGTGATCTTCAGCACCGCGGAAATCTTCTGGCGTCCGCCGCAACTGAACAACCGCTGGGGCATGCTCGAGGCGTACGCGCGCAGCTCCAACACGCTGTACGACAGCGGCAGCACCTACGAGTCGCGCAGGAATGTCGACCCTTGCACCGGGGAAAGCACCCCGGACGAACGCTCTAACGAAGAACGCTTTCGCAACAACAGCACCTCATCCGGCATCCCCAGCACGATCGGCGCGCTGGGCCTGCGTTATCTGCTGGCCGATACCGGCATAACTTTCGGCATCGAACGCCGCTTCTTTCTGGGATCCGCCACCCGCCAGGGCTATGCCTACCCCGAATCCAGCGCGGTGCAGTGCGCGGCGCAGCAGGCCTTCCACAACGCCTATCCCAATCTGCAGGACCAGAGCGCCGTGGCGCGCTACAAACTCAACGGCAATGCCGGGGGCTGGATGTCCTACGTCACCTACGGCTATTACCAAGGCCGCGAATTGCGCGTGGACGTACCCAGCTGGCTCACGATCGAAGGCTATGCGCAGGCCGGCTACGCCTGGGACGACAACAGCGCCCGCTATACCGCCTATTCGGTGGATTCCAAGGGCCAGCGTCAGCAGGATCTGGGCAGTTCCTCGGGCCGCCTCAAGCGCGACCAGGCCTTCCTGTCCGGCGAACTGCGCGTGGGCCGCAGCTTCCGCGCCACCAGCATCAGCGACAAGCTGGTGCTGTTTCCGTACGCGGTGGTCGGCGCGGACTGGCTGTGGCAGAAGAGCGTGGCCAAGCTGGACGACCTGCCCGGCTACGGCAGCCAGTCGGTGGTCCTGTCCGACCACGGCACTTCTTGGTCGCTGGGCGTGGGGCCGGGCTTCAACGTGCGCTACTGGTTCCGCGAAGACCACTACAACGCGCCGCGCTCTTACCTGGACTTCGGCGTCCAGTACCGTACCAGCCTGGGCGGGGGCGAGAGCGACCGCGCCAAGGGTTGGTTCATGAACATGACGCTGTCGTACTGAGCCGCTGATACACACGATTACATCGGTTCATAAGCCTATAACAATGAATCGGGCATAGTGCTCCGCGCCACGCAGGCTGAGCGATCGCCAGGCGTGCAAACCTCATCCCTCACCGCGTTGGAGATTGAATTGCCGATGTTCAAACAAGCCCGTATCGCCCTGGCCGCCGCCGCCCTGACCCTGGCCAGCGGCGCCGCCCTTGCCCAGCAGACCATGCAGGGCCAGATGCCCAACCTGGCGGCCGTGAGTGGCCAGATGCATGCCGCCGCCGAGTACTGCGGCGCCTACACGGCAGCGCAGCTCGAGCAGATGAAGCAACAACAGAAGACTGCGACCAGCGCCCAGGGCATGTCGGCGGCGGACTTCGACGCCGCTTTTTCGAAGTCCTACAGCCAAGCCAAGGTGCAACTGGGCACGTTGAGCGCGGCCGACAAGGAAAAGACCTGCGCGCAGCTCAAGGCCATGGCCGCGGCGCAACCGCGCTAACCATTCCGCGTCAGACCGCTGATCGGCCGCCTAGAGCGGCCATTCCCGCTTCAGGCGCTCGGCCTCGGGCGTAGGCCCGATCAGCCAGGGATCAGCCGCAAAGGCGACCACGCGTTGCGCGCGGTAGCGCCGCGCGATGCGCAACTGCCGGCGCACGCGCGCCGCGTCGGCGGAGCGGGCATTGAAGGTGGTGCCGTCCTGGCGTTCGGACGGCAGTTCCTCGAATAGTTCGACGATCAGGTCGAACGGCGCACGACGCGCCAGCAGCATGCGATGCAAGGGCTCCAACGCCTCATACGCCTCCATGCCGGACACGCCCACTCCGTCCTGGAGCATGGGCCTCAGCCTGACCACATCCAACAATCCGTTCCACAGGTCGGCCAGGCTCAGCGCTCCCGGCAATTTGCTGTGATACGTGGAGATGGCGGGCACGCGTCCCGTCTGTTGCGCGAGCGGATCGGACAGCTCGCGCAGCCATTGCGCCAGCAGCGCCTGGCGGCCGGGCGCAGCCCAGCTGTGCTGCTCGATCTCGTAAGGGATGTACCAGCCGCGGAAAGCGGCAAGCCCGGTTGCGTTCGACGCTTGCGCATAAGCCAGCGCCTGCGCCTGTGCGGCCTGCAGGAATGCGGCCAGCGCGGCGTCATCCGGATTGCCCAACTGTCGCCACCAGCGCTCGTCGTAGGGCAGGCCCAACTGCAGCCCCATGCCCAGGCGCTCGGCCTCGTCGAAGATCAGCGCCAGCGTGGACGCGGGCAGTTGCCAGGGCTGCGCCCCGCCGCTGGCGCCCACCCACTGAATGATGATCTCGCGAAATCCCAACGCGTGCATGGCGGCGATGCGTTCGCGCCACGCCTGCGGGCTCAATTCCAGGTGGCTGGGCCAAAGCTGCCAGAAGGTGCTTTGCACCGACCAGGCCGGCGCGCAGGCGGGCAGGCTGGCGGCCAGCGCCGCCACGCCCAAGCCCTGCAACAGGCGTCGCCGGCCGGTGGAAGCAGGCGCAGACGCCTGCATGGGCTGCCTGGCGATAGGATTTACCCGGCGCGGTTGCCGAAGATGCCCGACAGGGACGCCAGCAGGTCGGCAGGGTTGAATTGCTGTTCGCCCTGGACCTCGCCGTTGGGCGTGGCCTTGTCCACCAGCTGCGGCAGCAGCGAGGACAGCGAACCCAGCACGGAGTCCGTGTCCTGACCGGTCTTGGCGGCCAGTTCGTTGACGACGCCGGGATCCAGCACGGAACCGAGCTGATCGGCGCTGACCGGCATGTTCTGGCCGGTGCCCACCCATGACGCCACGATCTCGCTCAAGCCGCCCTTCTGGAAGCTGGCGATCAGGCCGGTCAGGCCGCCCGGGTACTTGTTCAGTTGCTCGATCAACGCGGGCAGCAGCGAAGCCGAGCCCCCTTGCTGACCGCCGCCGGCCATCGAGGCCAAGGTATCCAATAGGCTCATCATCGTGCTCCTGAAAAAACGGAGATCCAGTATAGGCCCATGCCTGCCGCCCCGCCTGTCATCCGATGGATGACACCCGGCATCTTTACAAAGCTTGTCGATTGCATCCCGTCAGTCGACGGCCTTTTCCGCCTGCAAGGCCTGCAGCGACTTCAGGCCGGCGCGGCCGTCCGGCCGCAGGCCCAGTTCGCGCTGCACCGTCTGCAAGGCCTGCCGGGTGCGGGCGCCGATCATGCCATCGGGTTCGCCGATCTCATAGCCGCGGGCAATCAACAGCCGTTGCAATTCCCGCCGCTGCGCCCGCGACAGGCCTGGATCGTCGGTTGGCCAGGCTTGCACCAGCGGGCCGCCGCCGCGCAGCCTGTCGGACAGGTGGGCGATGGCCAGCGCGTAGCTTTCGGCTGCGTTGTAGGAATACAGGGCATCGAAATTGCGCGTGACCAGGAAGGCAGGACCTTTGCTGCCCGCCGGCAGCAGCAGCCCCGCCGGCGTGTCGCCCGCGGGCAGCGGCTGGCCGTCGGCGCGCGTCACGCCGCGCCCCGCCCAGTACGACATCGCGCGCTTGTTCTTGCGGCCCGCGCCTGAAGTGTCCAGACCCGCCGGCAGGCGGACTTCATAGCCCCATTGCAGCGCGCTGTTCCAACCCGCGCGCTTGAGGAAATTGGCTGTCGATGCCAGCGCGTCCGGCACGCTGTCGACCAGGTCGCGGCGGCCGTCGCCGTCGAAGTCCACCGCCAGCCGCAAGTACGTCGAGGGCATGAACTGGGTCTGGCCGAAAGCGCCCGCCCAGGAGCCCGTCAGGCGTTCGGGCGCGATGTGCTCGTCCTGGATGATCTTCAGCGTGGCAAAGAATTCGCCGCGGAAATATGCCTGGCGCCGGCCGAAGCAGGACAGCGTGGACAGCGACGTCAGCAGGGGCCGGCCGCCCAGTGTGCGGCCGTAGTTGCTTTCCACGCCCCACACCGCGGCGACGGTGGCTGCGTCCACACCGTAGCGCGACGCGGCGCGGTCCAGGTCAGACTGCCAGCGCGCCATGCCGGCCCGGCCGTCGGCCACGCGCTCGTCGTCGACCAGGGCCGCCATGTAGTCCCAGATAGGCGTCTTGAATTCCGGCTGGGCGTCCAGCAGATCCAGCACTGTCATGTCCGGTGCAAGCCCGGCGGTCTGGGTGTCGAACGTGGCGCCGGACACGCCGGCCTTGAGCGCCGCGCCGCGCAATTGCGCGAGGCAGGCCGCGAACGCGTCGGCGGCCGACGCCGCGGGCGCCAGCGAAATGAGGGCGCCGCCGGCCAGGGCGCAGGCCAGCGCGCGCAGCGGGCGGGCCCGCAGCGTCTTGAAGAAGTTATGGTTGTTCATGTCGTCCAGTCAGCCGGCCTGCAGCGCGGCAAGCTCGGCGTCGTCGAAGCCGGCGGCGCGGCGCGCCTCCAGGTTGAAGGGACCGCGCAGCCGGGGCGCGTCATAGCGTTGCGCCAGTTCGGCATAACAGGACACGGGATCCTTGCCCGCCTGCGCGCACAGCTGCTTGTACCAATGATTGCCGATGGCCACGTGGCCGATCTCGTCGGCCAGGATGATGTCGACGATGGCAGCGCTTTCCGCATCGCCCGCTCCCGCCAGCTTGGCACGGATCGCGGGGGAAGCATCCAGGCCGCGCGCCTCCAGCGTGCGCGGCACCAGCGCCAGGCGGGCCAGCAGATCGTCTTGCGTGCGCTGCGCCATGTCCCACAGACCGTTGTGGGCGGGGAAGTCGCCATAGGCGTAGCCCATGGCGGCCAGACGCTGCCTGAGCAGATCGAAGTGATAGGCCTCTTCGCGCGCCACGCGCAGCCAGTCGCGGTAGAAGGCTGCCGGCATGCCGGCAAAGCGCCACATGATATCCAGAGCCAGGTTGATGGCATTGAATTCGATGTGCGCCAGCGCGTGCAGCAGCGCCGCGCGCCCTTCCTCGGTGGCCATGGAACGCTGCTTGACCTGGGCGGGGACCACCAGCTCAGGCCGCGCCGGGCGGCCCGGCAGTTCCGCCGTGGGCGTGTAGGCCTGCTCGCAGTCCAGCACCGTCTCATCCGACATGGCGCGCACTGCCGCCAGCTTGTCCTGCCAGGCCGTGGCGGCCAGGGCCGCCAGCGCCTGCCCACGCAGGCAATCCTGGCGATGCCCGGCCGCGTCGGGCGTCGTGTTGCTATCCATATGCTTCTCTGTGCCGGGCGGCCTCGCGCCCGCCCGAAATCCCTTGAAAGCGCCGTGGCCGCAGGCCTCGCGCATACACGGAGACTTTATCATTCACCCATGGATTCCCTGCGCCTGACCATAGAGACCGACCTGTCCCGCATCGACGCCCAGCAATGGGACGCGCTGGCGGGCGACCAGCCCTTTCTGCGCCATGCATTCCTGCGCGCGCTGCACGAGACCGGCTGCGCCGCGCCCCAGACCGGATGGGCGCCGCATTACCTGGCGCTGTGGCGCGACGATGCGCTGGCGGCTGCTGCGCCGCTCTACCTGAAATCCCATTCGCGCGGCGAATATGTATTCGACTACGCCTGGGCCGACGCCTTCCAGCGCCACGGGCTGCGCTACTACCCCAAGCTGCTGTCGGCCATTCCCTTCACGCCGGTCACCGGCCCCAGGTTGCTGGCCGGCAACGATGAGGATCGCGCCACGCTGGTGCGCGGGCTGGTCGCCTTCGCCGAAGAGATCAAGGTGTCTTCGCTGCACCTGCTGTTCCCCGCCGAGGCCGACATGCGCGCGCTGCGCGAGGCCGGCTTCATGATCCGCGAAAGCGTGCAGTTCCACTGGACCAATCCGGGTTACGCGGACTTCGACGCCTTTCTGGCCACGATGAGCCACGACAAGCGCAAGAAGATCCGCCAGGACCGCAAGAAGGTCGCGGCCGCCGGGCTGTCGTACAGCTGGCTGCGCGGGGCCGAGATCGGCGCGGTCGAGCTGGACTTCTTCTACGAATGCTATTGCCGCACCTACTTCAGCCATGGCAATCCACCCTACCTGAGCCACGAATTCTTCCGCTGCGCGTATCGCGAACAGGCCGAGGCCTTCGTGCTGATCCTGGCAGAGCGGGACGGCCAGCCGGTGGCGGCCGCGCTCAACCTCGCCGGCGGCGACGCGCTGTATGGACGTTACTGGGGCGCGACCGAATACGTGCCGGGGCTGCACTTCGAGACCTGCTACATGCAGTCCATCGCCTATTGCATCGCCCACGGCATCGCGCGCTTCGAGGGCGGCGCGCAAGGCGAACACAAGATGGCGCGCGGGCTGCTGCCCACGCCCACCTGGTCGGCGCACTGGGTCGCGCACCCCGGCTTCGCGGACGCGATCCAGAACTTCCTGGACGAGGAAACCGCCGCGGTGACGGACTATCTGGGAGAGCTGGAAACGCACTCCCCGTTCAAGCGGCCGCGGGAAGGCTGAGGGTTAGAGGAAGCGGTCCAGCAGCTTGCGGCTGTGCTTGTCCAGCGACTGGATGTCGCGCACCAGATAGAAGATGCCGTGGCTGTCGGCGATCAACAGGGTCTGCGGACTCAGGCGGCGGATGTCCTCTTCGCCGCGCAGCGTGAACGAGGTGGGGCCGCGGTCGGTATCGACCTGCCAGGTGCTGGGAGTGGCGAAAGTGGAGACGCTGGCCAGCTTGCGGATCTCGGGCATGAATTCCCGGCTTGCCAGTTCTTCCTCGATCAACTCGCGCTGCGGAGCCGGCACATCGGACAGGTGCTCGATCCAGAGCAGTTCGCGCCCGTCCACTGTCACGAGCGACAGGCCGCGGCCCGGTTCGCTGATGGGAAAGGCGCGCACGGGCAGCACGCCCTCGTGGTTCTGGCCATCGGCGGACTGGAACTCCAGGCGCCCGAAGGCATTGCGGCGCAGCTGAAAAGACGGCAAGGTCATGACGATAATTCCGGTTCCGCGTCAGGCCACGGCGGCCATGTCTTCGCTGCCCGACGCCTGCGCGTCGGCCTCGGCCTGGCGCGCCTGCGCCTGGTACAGGCGGTAGTAGGCGCCCTCGCGGGCCATCAGTTCTTCGTGCGGGCCCTGCTCCACGATCTGGCCGCGGTCCAGCACCACCAGGCGGTCCGCCTTGCGCAGCGTGCTCAGACGGTGGGCGATGGCGATCGTGGTGCGGCCACGCACCAGGTTGTCCAGCGCCTTCTGGATTTCCTTTTCGGTGGTGGTGTCCACCGACGAGGTGGCTTCATCCAGAATCAGGATGCGCGGATCGATCAGCAGCGCGCGCGCGATCGAGATGCGCTGGCGTTCGCCGCCGGACAGCGCCTGGCCACGTTCGCCGACCAGCGAGTCGTAGCCGTGCGGCAGCCGCAGGATGAATTCATGCGCATGCGCGGCGCGCGCCGCAGCCACGATTTCGTCACGGGTGGCGTCCGGCTTGCCGTAGGCAATGTTCTCGGCGATGGTGCCGAAGAACAGGAACGGCTCCTGCAGCACCAACCCGATGTTGCGGCGGTAGTCCGCCACGCGCACCGAACGGATATCGGCGCCGTCCACCAGCACCGCCCCTTCGGATACGTCGTAGAAGCGGCAGATCAGGTTGATCAGCGTGCTCTTGCCCGAGCCGCTGTGGCCCACCAGGCCGATCATCTCGCCCGGCGCGATGTTCAGGTTCAAGCCGCGGATGACCTGGCGGTTGCCGTAGCGGAAGCCCACGTCGCGCAACTCGATGCGGCCGTTGATGTGCGGCAGCTTGGCGGGATTCTGCGGTTCCGGCACGCTGGAGACATGGTCCAGGATGTCGAAGATGCGCTTGGCGCCAGCCGCCGCTTTCTGCGTGACCGAGACGATGCGGCTCATCGAATCCAGACGCATGTAGAAGCGCCCGATATAGGCCAGGAAGGCGGCCAGCACGCCAACAGTGATCTGCTTCTGCGACACCTGCCAGATGCCGAAGATCCACACCACCAGCAGGCCCACTTCGGTCAGCAGCGTGACGGTGGGCGAGAACAGCGACCAGGTGGTGTTCACGCGGTCGTTGACTTCCAGGTTGCGGTTGTTGGCTTCGCGAAAGCGCGCGACTTCACGCTTTTCCTGCGCGAAAGCCTTGACCACGCGGATGCCCGGAATGGTGTCGGCCAGGACGTTCGTGATCTCTGACCAGATGCGATCGACCTTTTCGAAGCCATGGCGCAGGCGGTCGCGCACCGCGTGGATCATCCAGATGATGAACGGCAGCGGCACCAGCGTGACCAGCGCCAGCCACGGGTTGATGGACACCAGGATGACCGCGGTCATGCAGATCATCAGGATGTCGTTGGCGAAGTCCAGCAAGTGCAGCGACAGGAACACGCAGATGCGGTCGGTTTCGCTGCCGATGCGGGAAATCAGATCCCCGGTGCGCTTGCCGCCGAAATACTCCAGCGACAGCTGCTGCAGGTGCTCATAGGTGGTGGTGCGCAGGTCCGCGCCGATGCGCTCGCTGACCCAGGCCAGGATATAGGTCCGGGCCCAGCCCAGCCCCCAGGCCAGGAAAGCCGAGGCCAGCAGCCCGCCCAGATAGAGGCGGACCTTGTCGTAATCGATCGGCGCGCCGTTCTGGAACGGAATCAGCACGTCGTCCATCAGCGGCATGGTCAGGTACGGCGGCACCAGGGTG
Source organism: Achromobacter aegrifaciens (assembly GCF_902859965.1). Taxonomy (NCBI): domain Bacteria; kingdom Pseudomonadati; phylum Pseudomonadota; class Betaproteobacteria; order Burkholderiales; family Alcaligenaceae; genus Achromobacter; species Achromobacter aegrifaciens. Next base: position 840,582 of record NZ_CADIKO010000003.1, on the reverse strand, counting down.
GCGGCGGTGCCCAGCAGGGTCAGCACGAAACCCGCCAGCAGCGGCCCGCGGTAAGGGCGGGCGAAACGCCACAGGCGCAGCAGCGCCCAAGTGGTGGATGGCGCTGCCTGTTCCTGGTTGCAGGTCGGGCATTCTTCCTCGCCCGCCGGGATGACGTTATTACAGACGGTGCAGGTGCGCTCCGCCAGATCCTCGTCCTGATGGCCGGACAAACGGATGGCCTGCTGCGTTTCGAACTGCGCCAGCAGCCGCAACGCGGCCGGATTGCGCGCCAGCGTGAAACGCCACGCGCCCAGGCGGGAGCCGTCGTCGTGCAATTCCAGCAGCGCGGCGCCAGCGTGGTCGGTGAGGCTCAGTTTTAATTGGGGGCCATATGCCCAGGATTCCCAGCGCGGTTCGTCGGGATGGCGCGCCAACAGCCGGCGGTCGGTGGCGGCGATAAGCCCCGGACGGAACTTCAGGCGCTGATCCAGGTCTATTTCAACCCAGGCCAACAAGGTTTCGCCGTCCGCCAGTTCGGCGCTGATTTCATCGCGCCAGCGGGCAGGAAAGGCTTCGGCAAGGCCGGAAAGCAGGTTTGGTTTTTTCATTGGTACGCATGCCGGGCCAGGACTCTGCCCTACTAGGCGGCAACCGGTTCGCAACCAGGACTGGCGGCAAACGTGTCCCTTCCTTACAACATAACGATTTCACGCCTTGAAGGCGTCGTATAGTAGCAGCCGATTTTTCTAATTAGGAATATCTGGGATCCCCCACTCGTTGGCATTATTCTAAAGGCGCAACCCCAATAAATTCGCGGTCTTGCATAGGGGCGTCCGCGCGTGCCAACCTGCTTCTCTCGTAAATTAAAACATGAAAAAGAAAGACATTGAATTTCTCGATGTCGTGGCTTTGCGCGGCCCGAACATTTGGACGTACCGTCCGGTACTCGAAGCGTGGGTGGATATCGGTGAACTGGAGGATTATCCCTCCAACACCATTCCCGGCTTTTACGAACGCCTGACGGAATGGCTGCCGACGCTGATCGAGCACCGCTGCAGCCCGGGAGTCCGGGGCGGTTTCCTGTCGCGCCTGAAAGAAGGCACCTGGCCCGGCCACATACTTGAACATGTCACCCTGGAACTGCAGAACCTGGCCGGCTTGCGCGGCGGTTTCGGCAAGGCCCGGGAAACCTCCACCCGCGGCGTCTACAAGGTCGTCGTGCGCGCCTGGCAGGAACAGGTCACCCGCACCGCCCTGAACGAAGCCCGCGACCTGGTCATGGCCGGCATCGAAGACCGCCCCTTCGACGTGCCCGCCGCCATCGCCAAGCTGCGCAGCCTGATCGACAAGCACTGTCTCGGCCCCAGCACCGCCTGCATCGTGGATGCCGCCGACGACCGCGACATTCCCTACATCCGCCTGTTCGAGGGCAACCTCGTGCAGTTCGGCTACGGCTCGGCCCAGCGCCGCATCTGGACTGCCGAGACCGACCGCACCAGCGCCATCGCCGAAGGCATTTCGCGCGACAAGGACCTGACCAAGGAACTGCTGTCGACCTGCGGCGTGCCCGTGCCCGAAGGCCGCCTCGTACGCAGCGAGGACGACGCCTGGGAAGCTGCCGAGGACATCGGCCTGCCGGTGGTCGTGAAGCCCTATGACGGCAACCACGGCCGCGGCGTGTTCACCAATCTGACGACACGCGAGGAAGTGGTGTCGGCCTACCGCGTGGCCGTGGACGAAGGCAGCGGCGTCATCGTCGAACGCTTCGTGCTGGGCAACGAACACCGCCTGCTGGTCGTGGGGGACCGCATGGTGGCCGCCGCCGCCGGCGAACCGGCCTGGGTGACGGGCGACGGCAAGTCCACCATCACCGAACTCATCGACAGCCAGATCAATACCGACCCGCGCCGCGGCCGCACCGAGAACCACCCGCTGAACCCGGTGCGCCTCGATTCCGCCGCGCGGCTGGAAATCGCCCGCCAGGGCCTGTCGGAAGACAGCGTTCCGCCCGAAGGCCAGCGCGTGCTGGTGCAACGCAGCGGCAACGTCGCCTTCGACGTCACCGACCGTGTGCATCCCAGCATCGCCGCCACCGTGACCCTGGCCGCGCGCATCGTCGGCCTGGACATCGCCGGTGTGGACCTGGTGGCCGAGGACATCTCGCGCCCGCTGGAAGAACAGCGCGGCGCCATCGTCGAAGTCAACGCCGGCCCCGGCCTGCTGATGCATCTGAAGCCTGCCGACGGCACGCCCCGTCCGGTCGGCCGCGCCATCGTCGACCACCTGTTCCCTGAAGGCGATGCGGGCCGCATCCCCATCGTCGGCGTTACCGGCACCAACGGCAAAACCGTGGTGGCGCGCCTGGTGGCCCGCCTGCTGAGCCTGTCCGGCAAGCGCACCGGCCTGGCCTGCAGTGAAGGCCTGTACCTGGACCGCCGCCTGGTGCAAAAGGGCGACCGCGCCGATTTCGCTTCCGGTACGCGCCTGCTGATGAACCGAAACGTGGATGCCGCCGTCATCGAGAACGACAGCGGCGTGATCCTGGGCCAAGGCCTGGCCTACGACCGCTGCCAGGTTGGCGTGGTCACCAACATCGACGACGCCGACCACCTGGGCGACTTCGACATCAATGAAACGGAGCGCATGTTCAACGTGTTCCGCACGCAGGTGGACGTGGTGCTGCCCGGCGGCTCCACCGTGCTGAACGCGCGCGATCCGCGCGTGGTGGAAATGGCCGAGCTCTCCGACGGCGCCGTGATCTTCTTCGGCATCGATCCCGCCCTGCCCGCCATCGTCGCTCACCTGCAACAAGACGGCCGCGCCGTGTTCGTGCGCGACGGCGGCATCGTGCTGGCGCATGGCACCCGCGAGGAGCGCCTGGCCACGGTGGCCTCGATCCCGCTGACCCATGGCGGCCGCGTGGCCTTCCAGGTCGAGAACGTGCTGGCCGCGGTGGGCGCGGCCTGGGCGCTGGACATACCCGTGGAGCTGATCCGCGCCGGCATCGAGACCTTCGACATCGACCAGGCCGACGCTCCCTGGCAGTTCACGCTGTTCGAACGCAACGGCAGCACCGTGGTGGTCGACGACGTGCACAACGCCTCGGCGTTGCGCCCCCTGATCGCCGCCATCGACCAGTTCCCGTCGACCACGCGCGCCGCCGTCTACTCGGCCGGCGCTGACCGCCGCGACGCGGACCTGATCGAACAGGGCAAGCTGCTGGGCGACGCCTTCGACCGCGTGGTGCTCTACGACGACCTGACCGTGCGCAGCAAGCGTCCCGAAGGCGAGGCGCGCGCGCTGTTGCGCCAGGGCCTGGCGCAAGGCTCCCGCGTCAAGGACATCCAGGACGAACCCGACCACGGCAAGGCCATCCAGAGCCAGCTCGACGCCATCGCCGCAGGCGACTTCGTCCTGCTGCAGTCCGACGAAGCCTTCTCCGGTCCCACCATCGACCTGGTCCGCCGCTGGATTCAGCAATACTGACAATATCTGCGCGCGCCCTCGCACTAGCGGGGCGCGCGTGAGCTAGACAGGAATACCTGCCATGGAAGTTTCCCGTATCCGAGCACTGCGCGGCCCCAATCTGTGGAGCAAGAACACCGCGATCGAGGCCATCGTTTCCTGCGCCGACGCCGAATGCTCCATCGACAACCTGCCTGATTTCGAAGCGCGCCTGCGCGCGCGCCTGCCGCAGACCGGGCTGCTGCGTCCGGAAGGCCATCAGGGCGCGGTCTCCATCGCGCACGTGCTGCAGATCGTGGCCCTGACGATGCAGGCGCATGCCGGCTGCCCCGTCACGTTCGGCCGCACCGCCTCCACCATCGAGCCTGGCGTGTTCCAGGTGGTGGTCGAGTACAGCGAAGAAGAAGTCGGCAAGCTGGCGATGGAACTGGCGCAAGTGCTGGTGCGCGCCGCGCTGGACGACACCCCCTTCGATCTCGCCGACGCCTTGAAGCGCCTGCGTGAACTGGACGAAGACGTGCGCCTGGGGCCCAGCACCGGCTCCATCGTCAATGCCGCCACCGCCCGCAACATCCCGTACCGCCGCCTGACCCAGGGCAGCATGGTGCAGTTCGGCTGGGGCAGCAAGCAGCGCCGCATCCAGGCCGCCGAAACCGACCTGACCAGCGCCATCTCCGAGTCAATCGCGCAGGACAAGGACCTGACCAAGATGCTGCTGGACGCCGCCGGCGTGCCGGTGCCCATGGGCCGTTCGGTGACCACCGCCGAGGAAGCCTGGGCCGCCGCCGAGGAACTGGGCGGCCCGGTCGTGGTCAAGCCGCGCGACGGCAGCCAGGGCCGCGGCGTCGCCGTCAACATCGAATCCCGCGAGCGCGTGATCCAGGCCTTTGAAGTGGCCGAGGAAATCAGCTCCGAGGTCATCGTCGAGCGCTACATCCCCGGCCACGACTTCCGCCTGCTGGTGGTCGGCGGCGCACTGGTCGCGGCCTCGCGCCGCGACCCGCCGCAGGTCACGGGCGACGGGGTGCAGACCATCCGCCAACTGGTGGACCAGGTCAACGCCGACCCGCTGCGCGGCGACGGCCACGCGACCTCGCTGACCAAGATCCGCTTCGACGACATTGCCCTGGCGACGCTCAAGAAGCAGGGCTTCGAGGCCGACTCCGTGCCGCCGTCCGGCACCCTGATCTTCCTGCGCAACAACGCCAACCTGAGCACCGGCGGCTCGGCCACCGACGTGACCGACGAAGTGCATCCGGAAATGGCCGCGCGCGCGGTGTCGGCGGCCCGCATGATCGGGCTGGACATCTGCGGTGTGGACGTGGTCGCCGAAAGCGTGCTCTACCCGCTTGAAGACCAGAACGGCGGCGTGGTGGAAGTGAACGCCGCCCCCGGCCTGCGCATGCACTTGAATCCGTCCTTCGGCAAGGGCCGCGCCGTGGGCGAGGCCATCATCGCCAACATGTACGCGGACGGCGACGACGGCCGCATCCCGGTCGTGGCCGTGGCCGGCACCAACGGCAAGACCACCACCGTGCGCCTGACCGCCCACATCCTGGGCGTCGCCGGCAACCGCGTCGGCATGACGAATTCCGACGGCGTCTACGTCGACAACCTGCGCATCGACACCGGCGATTGCAGCGGCCCGCGCAGCGCCCGCAGCGTGCTCATGCACCCGGACGTCGACGCGGCCGTGTTCGAAACCGCGCGCGGCGGCATCCTGCGCGAAGGCCTGGCCTTCGACCGCTGCAATGTGGCCATCGTCACCAACATCGGCATGGGCGACCACCTGGGCCTGGGCTACATCAGCACGGTCGAGGACCTGGCCGTGGTCAAGCGCGTGATCGTGCAGCACGTGCACCCCAGCGGCACCGCGGTGCTGAACGCGGCCGATCCCATCGTGGCTGAAATGGCGGCGAGCTGCCCGGGTTCCATCACCTACTTCGCCGAAGACCGCAATCATCCCGTGCTGGCCACGCATCGCGCGCAAGGCCTGCGCTGCGTGTACCGCGACGGCGACTCCATCGTCACCGCGCAGGGCGGCGAAGAAACCCGTTACCCGCTGGCCGCCATTCCGCTCACGCGCAACGGCACGATCACCTTCCAGGTGGAAAACGCCATGGCGTCAATCGCCGCGGCCTGGGCGCTGGGTCTGGACACGGACATCATCCGCCGCGGCCTGGCCAGCTTCGTCAACGACGCCCAGACAGCGCCCGGACGCTTCAACGTGTTTGACTACCGCGGCGCCACGGTGATCGCCGACTACGGCCACAATCCCGATGCCATCCTGGCCCTGGTGCGCGCGGTGGACGCCATGCCGGCCAAGCGCCGTTCCGTGGTCATCAGCGGCGCGGGCGACCGGCGCGACGAAGACATCCGGATGCAGACCGAGATCCTCGGCGAAGCCTTCGACGACGTGCTGCTTTACCAGGACCAATGCCAGCGCGGCCGCGCCGACGGCGAAGTGTTGGCCCTGCTGCAACAAGGCCTGGCCAACGCCACGCGCAGCAAGCACGTCGAAGAGATCCACGGCGAGTTTCTCGCCATCGACACTGCGCTGGCGCGCCTGGGCGCAGGCGACCTGTGCCTGATCCTGGTCGACCAGGTCGAAGAGGCGCTGGATCACATCGCGCGCCGCATCGCGCAAGCCTGAGCCGTACGCGGTTCCTGAAGTGCAAACGGGGCGCCCAAGGGCGCCCCGTTTGCTTCGGCGCGCGCCGATCAGCTGCTGGACGACACCACAGGCGCAGCGGCCTGATAACGGTCCGTCACGTGCGTGCATCCGAGCGCGGCCATCGCGGTCAGCGTCAGCAAGATAGCGCGGCAAAGTCGTTGCGTCATGCGAGTTCCTCTTTCCATATTCTGTGGCCGAACCTGCTTGCGGGTTCCGCGGACACTATACCGGCGCGCGCGTCGGCAAGCCAAGCGCGCATGCCCGCGTCCAGCCTTGCAGATCCAGTTACCAGCCTCCCTCAAAAGGGGACAAGACATTGCCGGAATGTAACTGCGGCACCTAGTACGCCTGCAATCTCCTCCCGCCGGAAACCAGGCCATTTTGCCGCCGCCAGGCCGTTACATTTGCCCACAGCCAGGTTTGACGGCCATGCCGCAGGCTCGTACGGTAAGTACATGGCCTGCACGGCAACTTCTTGAACCGGCAGGCCCTAGCTGATCAGTGTCCCACTCAACCGCGACAACCCGGTTTACAGGCCGCAAACCGGATGCCGCTAGCAACAGGAGAGGTCACCATGAACAACGACATCATCGCTGGCAAATGGAAGCAACTGACGGGCAAGGCCAAGGCCGCCTGGGGTGAGCTCACCGACGACGAGCTGACCCGCACCGAAGGCAACGCCGAACGTCTGGCGGGCCTGATCCAGGAGCGTTATGGCAAGACCAAGGAACAAGCTGAAAAAGAAGTCCGCGACTTCTTCGACCGCAATCCTTGATCCGATAAACCACCAGGAGAAGCTGACATGTTGCACTACGCCGTAGTTTTCTTCGTCATCGCCATCATCGCGGCTGTCCTGGGCTTCGGCGGCATCGCCGCCGGCGCTGCCGGCATCGCCAAGATCCTGTTCTTCGTCTTCCTGGTACTGGCGCTGCTGTCCATCCTCGGCGGCGCTTTCCGCAAAAAATAGAAATCGGACCCAAGACACCACACAATCCTCGCGTCCCGACGCGCTGAACCACTAACAAGGAGCATGACTATGGAATTCCGCAAGCTGATCGCCGCCGCTGCACTGGGCACGGGCGCCGTCTTCACTTCCATGGCTTTTGCCGCCGATGACGGCAAGCCGAAACAGTCCGTGGGTGAGTACGCGTCCGACGCCACCGTGACCACCAAGGTCAAGGCTGCCATCGTGGCCGACAAGCAGCTGAGCGCGCTGGACATCGCCGTGGAGACCAATGCGGGCGTCACCAAGCTGACGGGTACCGTCGGCACCGCAGCCGAAGCCGATCATGCCGCCACCGTGGCGCGCGGCGTCGAAGGCGTCAAGCAGGTGATGAACAACATCAAGGTCGACCCGGCCAAGAACAAGAAGTAAGCCCGACCGGGCCGCTTCGGCCCGGTCTTGAAAACAAGGCGGCGCCTGTGTCCGACACAGGCGCCGCCTTGCTTTTGCGCCGCGTCCCGCACGGCGGTCCTGATCAGACGTCCACTACGCCCCGGCCTATCTCCAGGGCGCGTCCGCCCACCTGGATCCGGCCATCGGCCTGGACGTCCAGCAACAACCGGCAGGGCCTGCCCATCTGGTCGCCCTGCTCCACCAGGATGCTGGCGGGCAAGGGTCGCTTTTGATGCAAAAGCCAGCCGCCCAGATTGGCGCAGGCCGAACCCGTGCCGGCGTCTTCGTTCACGCCGCCGCCCGCCTTGGCGTAGAAATAGCGCGCCACCACCACCTGGCGCCCATCCTGCTGGCGGCTGTCGTCGAAAGCGTAGGCATACATGACCTTGCGGCCCAGGCTGTTGGCCTGCCAACGGTCCAGCCGCGAGGCATCGGGCGCAACGCGGCGTACCGCGTCCACGCTGGCCAGCGGCACCAGCAGTTGATCGGCGCCGGTGTCCAGCCAGATCGGATCGTCCAGCAGATCGCTCGCATCCAGACCCAGCAGGCTGGCGATTTCGCCTCGCTCCAGCGCGGGCGCGGCGGTGCGCACGCCATCCGGGCACGGCGCGGTAAAGGTCCAGGCATCGCCGCGCGCCGTCACCGGCACCACGCCGGCAGCGAACTCCAGGGTCAATGCATCGCCCGTCTGCCGCAAGTCACGCACGACCTGCGAGGTGCCTATGGTGGGATGGCCCGCGAACTTCATCTCGAAGCCCGGCGTGAAGATGCGCACGCGCGCTGCCGCCTTGTCGGAGGGCAGGATGAAGGTCGTTTCGGACAGATTGAATTGCGCCGCCAGATTCAGCATCGTGGCGTCGTCCATGCCGCGCGCGTCTTCGAACACGCAGAGCTGGTTGCCGCTGAAGGTGGAGGAAGCGAAAACGTTGAGCAGGCGGAAAGCGTAGGTGGCCATGGCGGTAGCGATAGTTGAAAACATTGCGCCGGCTTGAGCCGGCGCGTTCCCTACTTTATCGCAAGCCTCGGGCCCGGACTACCAGACCGCGAAGAACAACACCCATGCCAGGCAGAACGGCGCCAGGCCGGCTGCCAGCACCAGCCAGGCCAGCCCCTTGCGCCAACCGCTTGCCGCGCGCGGCTTGAGCAGGCGCGCATACAGGCGCAGCGTCCACAGCACCGCCAGGCTCAGCAGCGTGAACCGCACCGGCGCGGCCCAGGCGGCCTGCATCCCTTCGTGCTTGAGCAGATTTACGGTGGTGGCCGACAGGCCCAGGAACACGCCGATGCCGGCGGAAGGAATCAGGGCCTGCGCCAGTTTGTGCAGGCCAGGACGGCCCCAGCGCGTCGCGGGTTCGCCTTCCACAGGCGCGGCGGGCGCCAGGCGGTCGGCGATCCACAACGACAGGAAGGAAGCGCCGCCGACACAGATCGTGGCGCCGACGACGAACATCAGGATGCCGGCGCCGTCCAGCCACGAGAAGCTGTCGTTCACTTCCGGGTAATGCGTCAGGATGAACCAGGGCGCGTTGTCCAGCAGCGGCCACATGATGTCGTGTTCGACCAGCCAGGTCGCGGCCCACTGCTTGGCGGTCACGTACCAGGGGCTGGCGCTCCAGAGGAAGGCGCCGATCGCGATGCCCATCAGGCCGAAGCACAGCAGCGCCGTCTGCCATGGATCGCCATGGGTGACATGCACGATTTCTTCTTCGGGCGAACGCGGCGTCAGTTCGATCGCACCGCGATAGCCGCTGCAGCGTCCGCAGACATGGCAGTCGCCCGCGCCCTTCATGTGGCGCAGCGGTACCAGCGGCGCACAGTTGATGGGCTCGATGCGGATGACAGGATGACGCCACTTCTCTTCGTCGACCTTGAAGTGCCAGGGAGCCAGCTTGGCCAACAGGTTGAAGACGCCGTTGACCGGGCACAGGTACTTGCACCACACGCGCTTGCTGCGGCCGTAGCGCCAGCCGACGATCATGGCCGCCACCGTGGACCCGCCCAACACCGCCAGCACCGCCAGCGGATATTGATAGACGCTGACCAGTTGACCGTAGACGGTCGTCAACGCGAACGCGACGAAAGGCCAGCCGCCCCAACGCATCCATTTCGGAATCGCATGGCCCTGGCCGCGCTCGCTGGCCCATTCGGTCAGCATGCCCTCCGGACAGAGCCAGCCGCACCAGGCCCGGCCCAGGATGGGCATGGAAATCAGCACGAACGGCCACCACACGCCCCAGAACGCGAACTGAGCGACGATGGTCAGATTGTTGAAGACCGAGGCCGCGTTGTCCGGCAAGGGCAGGATCGCGGGCACGATCAAAAGGAACGCGTATATCGCAACAATGCCCCACTGCAGCTTGCGCAACAGCGGGGCATGGTCACGGAGAAAGTCGGCGATACGGGAGGTCGCCCTCCCGAGTGCAGCTGCCATGGTCAAACCTTCAAATATTCAGTCCGGCAACAGTCGGTTCAGGTGGCGCTGCGGGCGGCGGTGGCAGCGCCTGCCGGCTTGCTCCCCACCCAGCGCAGCAGCGCCCACACAATGATCCAGTAAGCCACCCACAACAGCACCGAGATCAACGCAGGCAGCGCGCGGTAGCCGGCGAAGTCGGCCAGGACCTTGCCCACGCCGGTGCTGTCGCTCAAGAGCCACGAGCTGTCCCAGACCGGATCCACGATGGTCGGCAGCACGTCCAGCGAAATCAGGTGATCCAGGCCGCCCACCAGCAGCGAGCCGGCCAACAGCAGCAACAGGATTTCGGTCACGCGGAAGAAGCGGCGCCAGGTGATGAGCTTGCCGCCCAATTGCAACAGCCAGAACGTCAGCAACGCCACCACAAAACCGGCCACGCCAGCCAGCGCCAGCATCAGCATGTCGCTGCCGCCCTCGCCCGCCGACACGGTGCCGTACAGGAACACCACGGTTTCGCTGCCTTCGCGCGCCACGGCAATGGCCACCAGCACGAACAGGCCCCACCAGTTGTCGCTGGCGACGGAAGCGCGGGCTCCGCCTTCGAGTTCGCCCTTGAGCGTGCGGCCGTGCTTCTTCATCCACACGACCATCTGCACCACCAGCGCGCACGCGGCCAGCGACATGATGGCCTGGAACCATTCCTGGCCTTCGTCGCTGAGCCAGGAGGAGACGCCCAGCAGCACCAGCGCCAGGGCCACGGCCAGCGCCAGGCCTGCCGCGACGCCACCCCACAGGTAGTTCAGGCCGCGCTTGCCCTCCGGCGTGGAGCGCAGCCAGGTGTAGAGTATGCCCACCACCAGCATGGCTTCGACGCTTTCACGCCAGACGATAAAGAGGACCTGTTCCATATATTGCTACCGCTTATTCCTTGGGTTTGACGACCAAGGTGCCTTTCACGCTCTGGTGAAAGTCATCAAAAAATGGATACTCGCCGGGGCGGGAAATGGTGATCACCACGAAAGACTTCACACCCGGCCCCAGGACTTTTTCCTTGCGCAGCGGAATGCTTTCGAACTCCACCGGCTCGTTGCTCTCGTTGATGAGCTCGATCTTGAAACGGCCCGCCGGCACTTCCAGCGTGGCGGGCTCGAACGTACCGTTCGGCTTGAAGGTCAGCGTGAACGTGGGTAGTTCGTCAGCCTGCGCGGGCGCCCCGCCGGCCAGGCCGGCCAGGCCGATCAGCAATGCGACGGCAACGCGAAGCAGGCTGCGCACGATCAGTAACCGCCCTTCTTGCCGGTGCCGGCGTAGACGAATTCATATTCGAGGTCGAAGGGCTCGAACCACGGCCCCACGCCGGTTTCCTTGTCGACGTGACGGCCGAAGTGACTCATCTTGTCCGCGGTCGGCGGCAGGATGGAGTATTTCAGCTTGTACTTGCCCGGACCTTCCAGCTTGACGTTCTCGCCGTAGTGCGGACCGTCGTTGGCGACCATCGGCATGAAGGTGCCCTTCTGCACGTTCTGGCTGCCGACCTTCTGGATTTCGTACTTCACGACCAGGTAAGGCACCCACTCGCCTTCGGGGAAGCCCGTCTTGTTGCCGGCGGTGGCATGAATGTCGGCCTCAAGGTGCACATCCGAATCCTTGGCCGGGCGCATCATGCCCGGGGGGTCCATTTCGATCGGCTGCAGATACACCGCGCCGATTTCCATGCCGCCCTTTTCCACCGGTTTGCCGATGGGGTATTCGGCCGCGTTCGCGGCGGAAACGCTCAGGGCGACAATGGCCAGGGCCAAGGCTTTCTTGATCATGTGCATAATCCTTGAGACACAAATGAGACGACGGCCCCTAAAATACAAACAAGAACCGTTTTCATTAATGTAACCAAATCAACTGACAGAACCCTGAACCTCGGATCAGGAAAATCTGCGGATCATTGCGTTTGATCAAGCGGCGAAAAAGGCCCTGACCTTTTTTCAGAGCCCGAGAAACTTGAACGGCGCCGCGGGCTGGAAGTCGCGCGTGGCGTCGCCCGCAAACGTGTGGCGCTGATCCGGCCCCAGGTCCAGCTTCAGCACCTTGCCGGTTTCCGGACTGAAGTCCAGGGCCTTCAGGTCCACCCAGAACGTGTTGGGCGTCAGGGCCGATTCGAAGAAGTACAGCTTGCGCTGGTGGTCGAAGACGGTGCGCCAGCGGGTGGACGAGATATTGGGCTGTCCGGGCGTGCTGATGCCATAGGGTACGGAGACGTTGCGTATCACGCTGAAGACGCTGGCCAGCGCCTTGTTGGGATCGGGATCCTTGGGGATGGCGTTGATGTAGAACGATGCGCGCACGAAACGGTCGGCTGCGCGGTTGGTGCCCGGCAGCATGGTGGTGCCGCCGATCTGCTGCCAGTAGGCATCGAGCGCAAGCTGCTGCTCGAACTGAGGCGAGTTGGTCATCACCTGGTAGTCGCGGCTATGGTGGATCACCTGGCGTCCGCCGATGTATTCGATGATGGCGCTGTCGCCGCTGGCGTCCGAGATCGACAGGTGCAGCGTCGTCAGGCGGTCCTCGCCCGGCACGTTGTCCGAGACGATGGTGTAGGGTTCCTGCTCCAGCGCCGCCACGGCCTCCTTGACGGTGGCGTAGTTGTCCAGCACGTATTGCGCCCACGCCGCGATGGTCAGGCCGGGCTTGCTCTTCGCATCGAATTGCGGGTACTGCGATTCGGCCAGCCACAGCAGATTGGCGCTCAGGCCCGCCTCGTTCACGCCATCGGTGGTGGAGACGTCATAGCCGGACGTGACCACGCTGCCGTAGCGCGAAGTCCAGCGCAGGGAGTTCGGGCCGGCCTCGCCGCTGCGCGCCATGCCGCGCGGCAATACCCACAGGTTGCTGGTGATGTCGTTCTTCCAGTCCATGGAGCGTGCGGTAACCACCTGCTGGTTGGCGCCATGGAAGACCACGCGTGTGCAAGCCCAAGCGGCGGGCGACGCGGACATGGCCGTCAAGCCTGCCAGTGCCGCGCAGGCCAGGCGGGAAAACGCCTTGTTCAGTCTCATGCTTGCTCTCCGAGGTATCTGTGCTTGCTTGCCGCGCGAGCAGAACCTGCACGCGGTGATGAAAAAACACCCCAAGAACCAGATCTCTGTCCGGCTTTTGGGGTGCTGATCGATGAGGCCGCGCCAGGCACGGCCCCGCCATTACTTGCGGCCGGGACCTTGCGTGCCGCCAGGCGTGAACGGGAAGGTCGAGAACATGGCGCGGGTCTGATCCTGCATCTGGTCCTGCATCTGCACGAACAGATTCTTGCTCTGGTCGATGTAGTTGTTCATCATGTTCTGCAGCATGGGCGTCTGCACGTTCATGAACTGGGCCCAGGCCTCGGGGCCGAATTGGCTGCCGTACAGGCCCTTGGATTGCTCCGCCATGCGCTGCTGGATTTCCATGAAGGCCTGGATGTTCTTTTCCAGGTAGGAACCCATGATGCCCTGCATGGCATGGCCATAGAAACGGATGATCTGCGACAGCATGTTCGAGGAGAACATGGGCATGCCGCCGCTTTCCTCTTCAAGGATGATCTGCAGCAGGATGCTGCGCGTCAGGTCTTCGCTGCTCTTGGCATCGACGACCTGGAATTCTTCGTTTGCCAGGACCAGTTGCTTGACATCTGCCAGGGTGATGTAGGTGCTGGTCCGGGTGTCGTACAGGCGACGGTTGGGGTACTTTTTAATCAGGCGCAGGCTGGCGCCGGTTTGTGCTTGCGTCATGGTTGTCCCCGGATCGGGCGATCTCTAAGGCTTCGGATAGGGTTAGTGTAATCCGGAGGGCCCTCTCCCCGAGGCCCTCCGGCGCCGACGGGCCGCCCGCTGGCGGCCCGCGATGGGTCAGCCCATGTGCAGGCCGCCATTGAGCGAGAAGTCCGCGCCCGTCGAAAAGCCGGACTCGTCCGAGGCCAACCACGACGTCATGGACGCGATTTCTTCCGGCGTGCCAAGGCGGCGCACCGGGATGGTGGCGACGATCTTTTCCAGCACGTCGGGACGGATGGCGCGGACCATGTCGGTGCCGATGTAGCCGGGCGAAATCGTGTTGACGGTGACGCCCTTGCTGGCGACTTCCTGGGCCAACGCCATGGTGAAGCCATGGATGCCGGCCTTGGCGGTCGAATAGTTCGTCTGGCCGAACTGGCCTTTCTGCCCGTTCACCGAGCTGATGTTGATGATGCGCCCCCACTGGCGTTCGACCATGCCGTCGATCACCTGTTTGGTCACATTGAACAAGCTGTTCAGGTTGGTGTCGATGACCGCGCGCCAATCGTCCGCGCTCATCTTGCGGAACAGGCCATCGCGGGTGATGCCCGCGTTGTTGACCAGCACGTCGACCGGGCCCAGCTCCTTCGTGACCCGTTCGAAGGCTTCTACCGTGGAGTCCCAATCGGACACGTTGCCCACGGACGCGTAGAACGTGTAGCCCTGCGCTGCCTGCTCATCCAGCCACTGCTGGTAGTTGCGGCTGGGGCCGCAACCTGCCACCACGCGAAAGCCATCCTTGGCCAAGCGCTGGCAAATAGAGGTGCCGATACCGCCCATCCCGCCTGTAACGTAAGCCAGTTTTCCGCTCATTGGACTTCCTCCTGTGTGCGACGGACGCCTCGTTGATTAACCTTCTTCTCGTCTGGGCCTAACCGCTGGTCGCGGCTTCAGGCTGCCCGGACTTTCACATATCTGCCAGGCGCCGGCTCTATCGGCCGGTACTTGGCATTGCCCAATTTTTCACGCGCCTTGACCTGCTTGCCGGAATGGCCCGACAGCCAGCCGGCCCAATCGGGCCACCAGCTGCCCGGCGTCTCGACCGCTTGCGCGAACCAGGTGTTCGGGTCGCCAGGCAGATGATGGCCTGACTGTTCAAGCTTGTCAGCAGCCCAGTAGCTGCGGCGCTTCTTCGCCGGAGGGTTCACCACGCCGGCGATGTGGCCGGACGCCCCCAGCACGAAGCGCTGCGGTCCGCGCAGCACCTGGGTCGACGCATACGCCGAAACCCAGGGCACGATATGGTCCTCGCGTGACCCGAAGATGTACGCCGGCATTTCCAGGCGCGTCAGGTCCAGCGGCAGGCCCGCGGCCTGCGCGCGGCCCGGCACCTTGAGGTTGTTCTCCAGATAGGTATTGCGGAAATACCAGGAGAAGAACGGGCCGGGCAGATTGGTGCTGTCGCCATTCCAGAACAGCAGGTCGAACGCGGGCGGCTTCTGGCCTTTCAGGTAGTTGCCGACCACATAGTTCCAGACCAGCTCGTTGGGCCGCAGGAACGAGAACGTGGTGGCGAGATCGCGCCCGGGCATCAGCCCGCCCTGCCCCAACTGGTGGTCGCGCAGCAGCGCGTGCGCTTCGTCGACGAAGACGTTGAGGATGCCGGTATCGTGGAAATCCAGCAGCGAGGTCAACAGGGTCAGCGACGCGACCGGATGCTCGCCGCGCGCCTCGGCCAGGGCCAGCGCGGAAGCCAGCATCGTGCCGCCCACGCAGAAGCCCAGCGCATTGACCTGCGGCTGTTTGGTGATGTCGCTGGCCACGCGCAGCGCCTGCAGCACCGCGTCGTCCAGATAATCGGACCAAGTCGCGCGGTCCACGCCATCGGTGTCGCTGGACACCGGATTGCGCCAGGAAATCAGGAATACCGTATAGCCCTGGTCCACCGCGTGCCGCACGAAGGAATTTTCGGGCTGCAGGTCCAGGATGTAGAACTTGTTGATGTTCGGCGGAACGATGACCAGCGGCCGTTCGTGCACGGTGGCGGTCGACGGCGCGTACTGGATGAGCTGGAACAACCGGTTTTCAAACACCACTTCGCCCGGCGTCACGGCGACGTTGCGGCCGATCTCGAACTGCGATTCGTCGGTCTGCGTGATGCGGCCTTTCTTGACGTCGCCCAGCAGATTGGCCAGCCCTTCGTTGAGCGCGCGTCCGGCGCTTTCGACGATGGATTGCTGGGCATCCGGGTTCAACGCCAGGAAGTTCGACGGCGACAACGCGTCGACCCATTGCATGATGGAAAAGCGCAGGCGATCGCGCATGGGCTCGCTGACCTGGGCCGCGTCGACCATGCGCGACATGGCGCGGGCCGACAGCAGATAGGTATGCGCCAGCAGCAGGTGCGAATGATTGGAGGCCCAGGCATCGCCCGAAAAACGGCGGTCTGGCGGCGGCGCAAGCGCGCCACGGCGGGCGTCATCGCAAAGGCGCTGCCACTCGCGGGAGAATTCGGCCTGAATGTCGGCCAGGACTTCCGGTGCCACGCTCACCGGAATGGGCCCTGCGGAGAGATTGGCATTCACTTCGACACCTTGTTATCGAAACTACGCGATTGATGTTGCATTCCGGGTCCGGGACTGTCAATGCGGGTATACAAGGAGGCCTGACAGGGTATGACGCAAGGCCGGCTGCGGGCCTTGCGCCAGATCAAACCGGGCCTAGCCAGGCCAGCAAAGCCATGCGTCCGGTTTCGCCGTCGCGGCGGTACGAGAAGAACCGGTCCGCCCCGGCCACCGTGCACATCCCGCTCAAGGACACTTCTTGTACTCCGGCGCGGCGCAGGCGGAAATCAGCCAATCCGGCGAGGTCGGCCAGCCATTTTCCGGAAATGCCCGGCCGCGGCGTGAAGTAGCGCAGGGTTGCCGGATCGTCCTTGGTGAACGCGTCCAGTACGTCCTGCCCGACCTCGAACGCCTGCGGGCCGATGCCGGGGCCGACCCAGGCGCGCCAGCCCGAGGCCTGCGGCGCCTTGGCGCGCATGGCCGCGAGCGTGTTCTCCAGCACGCCGCCCGACAGGCCGCGCCAGCCGGCATGCGCCGCGCCCAGCACCGTGCCTTGCGCATCGGCGATGACCACGGGCAGGCAATCGGCAACCATCACGGCCAGCACGCGGCCGGGCTGCGCCGTGACGCTGGCGTCGACCGCCGGCTCGTCCGGCAGGTCGGCCTGATCGGCATCCACCACTACGCTGCCATGGACCTGACGCAGCCACAGGGGTTCGGCCGGCAGCGCAGCGCGCACGCGGCGCCGGTTCTCAGTCACCGTGTCCGGATCGTCCCCGGCGCGGCGGCCCAGATTCAAGGTGTCGTGCGGCGCGACGCCCACGCCCCCTGCCCGGGTCGTGCAGAAGTAGTTCACGCCCGGCCATTGCGGGCCCGTCACCACCGGCAAGCCTGCCACTACGCGTTCCATGCAATCTCTTCCTGGACCAAGCTCATGTCGGGAGGCACGGCCGCGGTGAAGTCGACTTCGCCGCGACCGCCCGGATCTTCGAAATGCAGCGCGCGCGCATGCAGCATCTGCCGCTGCGCGCCCGCAATGTTCTTGCCGCCGTAGATGGTATCGGCCAGCAGCGGATGCCCCAGGCTGGCCATGTGCACGCGGATCTGATGGGTGCGGCCGGTTTCCAGGCGGCACACCACTTCGGTGACGCGGCCGCCGGGATCCGCCTCGCCGCGGCGGGCGGGCATGTAATGGGTGATGGCGGGCTTGGGCGCCACCGGGCGCTCCACGCTCATGCGGACCGGCACGCGCGCATCGCGGCCGATGGGACGATCGACCTTGCCGGCCGCGGCCAGCCAGCCGTGGACCAGCGCCACGTACTCGCGGCCCATGCTGCGCGCCTGCAATTGGCGCACCAGGTGGGTCTGGGCGGTTTCGTTGCGCGCCACGACCATCAGGCCGGAGGTGTCCTTGTCCAGGCGGTGCACGATGCCGGCGCGCGCCACCTGCGCCAGTTCGGGATAGCGGTACAGCAGGCCGTTGAGCAGCGTGCCGCTCCAGTTGCCGGCGCCAGGATGCGTCACCAGGCCGGCGGGCTTGTTCACCACGATCCAGTCGGGGCTTTCGGCCACGACCGCGAACTCCACGGGTTCGGGCGCGAAGGCCAGGGTTTCGGGCGCGGGCTGGGGCCAGACGGTGAGTTCGTCGTCGGGTCCGACCGTCTGGCGGATCTTGCCGGGCTTGCCGTTCACGTGGACGTTGCCGGCCTCGATCCAGCCCTGCAGCCGGCTGCGGGAATGCTCGGGCATCAGCCCCGCGAGCACCTTGTCCAACCGGTCGGCGCGCGTGCCGGAAGGCACTGTTACAAATTGCGGTTCCCCCTGCGGGTTTTCTTCGGAAATACCCAGGAGTTCGTCGTCGGAAACGAGATCCGCGCCGGAGGCTGTATCAGACATGGAGACAAATCATATAATCAGCCTTGCATGCTAACACCAAGGATACGATTCTCGTGATTCACCACTCCGCAGCTCCCTCGAATCCCGCCTCCCGAAGCGGGCCGGTCTTGCGCGTGGTTATCGCGCTGCTCGCCGTGATGGTCATCGCCGGTTGCGGCTCGAGCAACAGCAAGTACGACAAGACCACCAACTGGAGCGCCGAACAGCTCTACGCAGACGCCAAGGCGGAAATGGCCTCGGGCGGCTGGAAAGAAGCGCGCGAACGCCTGACCGCGATCGAAAGCCGCTACCCCTTCGGCGTCTACGCCCAGCAAGCCCTGCTTGAGCTTGCCTACGTCAACTGGAAGGACGGCGAAAACGAGCAGGCCCTGGCCGCCATCGACCGCTTCCAGCAGCTCTACCCCAATCACCCCGGCACCGACTACGCCCTTTACCTGAAGGGCCTGATCAACTTCACCCCGGCCAGCGCCTTCATGAGCAGCATCACCGGCCAGGATCCCGCCGAGCGCGATCCCAAGGGCCTGCGCGCGTCCTACGACGCGTTCAACGAGCTGATCAAGCGCTACCCGGACAGCAAGTACACGGTGGATGCCGAGAAGCGCGTCGCCTGGCTGGTCAACACCATCGCCATGAACGAAGTGCACGTCGCCCGCTACTACTACGAGCGCGGCGCCTACGTGGCCGCGGCCAACCGTGCGCAGACCGTCATCACCGACTTCGAAGGCGCCCCCGCCACCGAGGAAGCGCTCTATCTGATGGTCGAGTCCTACGACAAGCTCGGCCTGACCGAACTGAAGAACGACTCGCAGCGCGTGTACGACAAGAACTTCCCCAACAGCGAATTCAAGACCAAGGGCCTGAAGGCCGACAAGAGCTGGTGGAACCCGTTCAACTGACGTAACGCCCGCCGCACCAAGCAAAGCCCCTGCCACGCAGGGGCTTTTTCATGCCGGCGCGCCGCGCCGCAGCGCTTGCGGCGGCTGCCCGTAGATGCGGATGAAGGCGCGGCGCATGCGCTCCGTATCGCCGAAGCCCACCCGGCGCGCGATGGCATCCATGCCGGCCTCGCCTTCCTCGACCAGTTCACGCGCAGCCTCGGCGCGCACGCGCTCCACGGCCTTGGCCGGGGTCTGCCCGGTTTCCAGCTTGAACTGGCGGCAGAACTGGCGCGGACTCAGGCAGGCCACGCCGGCCAGGCGCTCGATGTCCAGGACTTCGTCCAGGTGCTGGCCCACATGGGCCAGCACCTCGCGCATGCGTCCGCTGGCTGGCGCCAGGTCCTGCAATGCAGAGAACTGCGACTGCCCTCCCGTGCGCCGGTGATAGACCACCATCTCGCGAGCGGTGGCGCGGGCGACCGCCTCGCCGTGGTCCGCCTGCACCATGGCCAGCGCCAGGTCGATGCCGGCCGTGATGCCCGCCGAGGTCCAGACCGCGCGGTCCTCGACGTAGATGCGGTCCGCTTCCACCGCAAGCGCGGGATGGCGCTGCTGCAGTTCGGCGGCATGACGCCAGTGGGTGGTCACGCGGCGCCCTTGCAGGATGCCGGCCTGCGCCAGCACGAACGCGCCGGTGCAGACGCTGGCCACGCGCCGGCCGCGCGCATGCGCGGCGCGCAGATAGGCCAGCATGGCCGGGGCCGCCTGGGGTTCGCGCGCGCCCTGGCCGCCCGGCACCAGCACGGTGTCGGCGCGCAGACCGCGCCAGGGCCGCGTCAGCACGGGCACGCCGGCCGAACAGCGGACCAGGCCGCCTTCGGCCGACGCCACGGCCACTTCGTAGGCGCCCGGCACCAGTTCGGCAGCGATCTGGAAGACCGACAGCGGGCCTGCCATGTCGAGCAGCTGGAAGTTGGGTACGGGCAGAATGCAGACGCGATGGGTCATGGCATGAAATGAGGGAAAATATTCATTCTTGCCATAGTTTCCGGCGCTAGAGTGGGGCCTGTCAATCCTCCGGACTCCCACAGCCATGACCTCCTCCACGCGCGGCCTGCGCAATGCCCGCATCCTCGCCGTCTGCCAGGGCCTGTACATCGCGGCGATCTCCATCGACCTGACCCTGACGGCGCTGACCGGCCAGATGCTGGCGCCGCATCCGGCCCTGGCCACGCTGCCGTTCGCGCTGATCACCGTGGCGGGCGCCGCGGTCACCTGGTATGCATCGCTGCTCATGCAGCGCATCGGCCGCCGTGCGGGCTTCATGCTGGGATCGCTGGCGGGCGCGGCCGGCGGGCTGATTTCCGTGGCCGCGGTGTTCGCCAGCGACTTCTGGCTCTTCTGCCTGGGCACGGCGCTGGTCGGCGTGTTCCAGGCGTTTGCGCAGTACTACCGCCTGGCCGCCGCCGACGCGGTACCCGCCGAGGCCAAGAGCCGCGCCATATCCGTGGTCCTGACGGGCGGCGTCATCGCCGCCATCGCGGGGCCGGCGCTGGCGGCCTGGGCCAAGGACATCTTTCCCGCCGCGATCTTCTCCGGCGCCTATCTGATGGTGGCGCTGCTGGGAGCCGCCAGCGCGCTGCTGCTCTTCGCCTACCGCGACCAGGAAGGCGAAGGCGGCCAGCCCGCCGACACGCAGGCCGCAGGCCTGCCGGCCCGTCCTTTGGGCGAGGTCATGCGGCAGCCGATTTTCGTGGCGGCCCTGGCCAACAATGTCGTGGGTTCGGTGTCGATGATGTTTGTCATGACGGCCGCGCCGCTGGCCGCGGTCGCCTGCCAGCACAGCATCGCCGATGGCGCCAGCATCATGCAGTGGCACCTGATCGGCATGTACGCCCCGGCCTTCTTCGCCGGCGCGCTGATCAACCGGCTGGGGCTGCCCCGCGTGCTTGGCATGGGCATGGCGCTGAACGCGGCCTGCTCGCTGATCGCGATGCAATCGACTTCGCTCACGGCCTTCCACGCGGCATTGTTCTGCCTGGGCGTGGGCTGGAACTTCATGTTTGTCGGCGGCACCACGCTGCTGGCGCAGTCCTACCGTCCCGCCGAACGGGCGCGCGTACAAGGAGCCGCCGAAATGCTGCGCTACGCCACCACCGCCCTGGCCACGCTGGCCGCGGGTCCGGCGCTCGTGCGCATGGGCTGGGAAACGTTGAACGCCGCCATGCTGCCCATCGTGGGCCTGGCCGCGGTCATGACCGGGTGGTGGGCGATGTCGCGGCGGACGGAACGGGTCGCGGCCTGAGGCGGCTGGCAGGGGCGCCCGCTGGCGCGGGCAGCCCCAGGGCTGGCTGATTGTGGCGTGAACGGCCGCTAGTCCTGCGGATCCTGCTTGCGCCGGTAGAACGCCAGTACTTCTTCCAGTTCGCGCGTCCGCGCGAACGGCGGCAGACCGCGCCACAGGCGCTTGCCATAAGGCTTTTCGACCAGGCGCGCGTCGCCCACCATGAGCACGCCCCAGTCCGATTCCGTACGGATCAGACGGCCCGCGCCCTGCTTGAGCGAGATCGCGGCTTCGGGCAGTTGGTATTCCGCAAAGGGATTGCCGCCATGCGCACGGCAGGCGCGCAGGCGCGCCTCGATGACCGGATCGTCGGGCGGCGCGAACGGCAGCTTGTCGATCGCCACCAGGGTCAGCACGTCGCCGGGCAGGTCTATGCCTTCCCAGAAACTGGCGCTGCCCACCAGCACCGGATGCTCCAGTTTGCAGAAGCGGTCCAGCAGATCGCGGCGCGTGCCCTCGCCCTGCTTGAGCAAGGGCCATTCATGGCCGGCATCGTCGAAGGCGTCGGCCAGCAGGTTGGCGACCTTGTCCACCGCGCGCAGCGTCGTGCACAGCACCAGCGTGCCGCCAGGGCTGGCCTCCAGCAGCGGCAGCAGGGTCTGCACGAAGCGGTCGAGGAACTGCGGCGATTGCGGTTCGGGCATGCCGCGCGGCACGAACAGCAAGGCCTGTTCGGGATAGTCGAAGGGCGATTCCCATTTACCCGTGCGCGCCTTCTCCAGCCCCAGCTGGCTGGTGAAGTGCGTGAACTCGCCGTTCACGGACAGCGTGGCCGAGGTCATGATCCAGGCCTGGCCCGGCTTGCGGTACTTGGAAAAAGCCTGGGCCACCGACAGCGGCGCCGAATGCAGGCGCACGTGGTGCTGCCCGTGTTCGACCCAGCGCACCGCCGGGCCGGTCCATTGTTCCGCCGCGGCCGCGCCCTCCAGGATGGCGGCAGGCGTGGGCAGTCCGTCGCCCAGCGCCGATTGCACGACGGGTTCGGACGCCTGGTCGTCGCGGCCCCAGCCTTCGTCGGAATGATCTGCGCCCGCCCGTCCCGGCGTGGCCCAGCGCTTCAGCCGCACCGAAATCTCGGCGCCGCTGCGCGCGGCCGCCATCAGGTCCGGGTGCTTTTCGGCCACCGCGCCCAGCGCCTTGGCCGCGCCGTCCACGGCCTCGCGCAGCGCCAACAGCGCTTCGTCGAATTCCTCGGGATTGGGGATGGCCTCGAAAGTCGCCTTGCGGCCGGGCATACGGTCCAGCGGCGCACAGACCAGGCGCAGCTCGCGCGCCGCCGTTTCCACATGGCGGCTGACGTCGCTCCATTTGGCGGCTTCGCGCGCGTAGGCCAGGCCGGCCGCTTCCAGCGCGCGGCCGAAATCCAGCAACTGGTGCGTGGACACGCTGCTGCCCAGAAAGCGGGTGGCCGTGTCCGGCAACTGGTGCGCTTCGTCGAAGATCACGGTGTCCGCTTCGGGCAGCAGGTCGGTCACGCCCTCTTCGCGCAGCACCAGGTCGGCCATGAACAGGGCATGGTTCACGACCACCACGTCGGCTTCCTGCGCCTGGCGGCGCGCCTTCACCACGAAGCAGTCGCGGATGCGCGGGCATTCCTGGCCCAGGCAGTTCTCGCGCGTGGAGGTCACGCGCTGCCAGATGTCGGCGTCTTCCGGTACCTGCGCCAGGTCGCCGCGGTCGCCCGTCTTGGAAATGCCCGCGAACACCTGGATCTGGCGCAACTGCTGGATTTCGGTGCGCGACTTCAGCGCGCGCTCGTCGCCCTGCAGGCGGTCCAGGTGGTAATGACAGACGTAGTTGCCGCGGCCCTTGAGCAGCGCGGCCGTCACCGGCGCGGCCAACGCCGCGCGTACGCGCGGCAGGTCACGGGCGAAAAGCTGGTCCTGCAGGGTCCGCGTACCCGTGGAAATCAGCACCTTGCCGCCCTGGATGAAGGCGGGTACAAGATAGGCCCAGGTTTTGCCGATGCCGGTGCCTGCCTCCGCCACCAAGGTGGCGCGGTCCTGGATGGCCTGCCCTATGGCCTGCGAGAGTTCGACCTGTGAAGGCCGGGGCTTGTAGCCGGGCAAAGCCGTGGCCAAAGGCCCGTCGGCGTCGAAGAATTCGGAGATATCCAGGTCCAGCATAGCGAGTCAACGGTGAACCGGTGCCGGTTGCGGTTCGGGCGCCAGACACTTGGGTGGGAAAGGACCAAATGATACCCGCTGCCGGGCCGCGGATTGGCCGCCAGGCCGTCGCGAGGGGGACATATCCGTCCACCTTGGCACGTTTTGTAACAGCGGCTTATGGCACAATCCGCCCCTTGTTTTTCCTTTTTGTCGTCGTATCGAGATGTCTGAAACTTCCGCTATCACGTACGTCGCCGCCGGCGTCGACAACGCCCGCATCGTCGCGCAGCTCGCCACCGAGCTGGGCACGCGCGCCTCCCAGATCGCTTCGGCGGTGGAACTCCTGGACGATGGCGCCACCGTGCCCTTCATCGCCCGCTATCGCAAGGAAGCCACCGGCGGCCTGGACGATACCGTGCTGCGCAATCTCGAAGTGCGCCTGGGCTATCTGCGCGAACTCGAAGAGCGCCGCGGCTCCATTCTTGAATCCATCTCGCAACAGGGCAAGCTCACGCAAGCGCTGCAGCAGGAAATCGCCACCGCCGACACCAAGCAGCGCCTGGAAGACTTGTACGCGCCGTACAAGCCCAAGCGCCGCACCCGCGCCCAGATCGCCCGCGAAGCGGGCCTGGAGCCGCTGGCCGACGGCATCCTCGCCGATCCCGCCTGCGACCCCGCCGCGCTCGCCGCGCAATACCTGAATCCCGAAGCGTCCATCAACGACGCCAAGGCCGCGCTCGACGGCGCGCGCGACATCCTGGCCGAGCGCTACGCGGAAAACGCGGATCTGCTGGCCGACATGCGCGAGCACCTGTGGTCCACCGGCCTGATCCATTCCAAGGTGGTCGACGGCAAGGAAACCGAGGGCGCCAATTTCCGCGACTGGTTCGACTTCAACGAACCGCTGCGCACCCTGCCCTCGCACCGTATCCTGGCGCTGCTGCGCGGCCGCCAGCAAGGCGTGCTGGAACTGCGCCTGGGCCTGGAAGCCGAACTGGAAGCGCAGACGCCGCATCCCTGCGTGGCCCGCATCGCCGGCTTCCTCAAGCTGGGCAACGGCCTGTTCGCGCTGGACGCCACGCCGCGCGCGCGCTGGCTGGGCGAAGTCTGCCGCTGGACCTGGCGCGTGAAGCTGCTGACGGCGTTCGAAAGCGAGCTGATCGGCCGCCTGCGCGAAAGCGGCGAAGCCGAAGCCATCCGGGTGTTCGCCGCCAACCTGAAGGACCTGCTGCTGGCCGCGCCCGCCGGCCCCAAGGCCGTGCTGGGCCTGGACCCCGGCATCCGCACCGGTTGCAAGGTCGCCGTGATCGACCAGACCGGCAAGGTCGTGGACACCACCACCGTCTACCCGTTCGAACCGCGCCGCGACCGCGACGGCACCATCAACACGCTGGCCGCCCTGGTGGCGCGCCACAAGGTCGACCTGATCGCCATCGGCAACGGCACCGCCTCGCGCGAAAGCGAGAAGCTGGTGGGCGACATGATGGAACGCTTCCCGGACCTGAAGGTCACCCGCGTGGTGGTCTCCGAGGCCGGCGCTTCCGTCTATTCGGCGTCTGAAACCGCGGCCCAGGAATTCCCCGACCTGGACGTGACGCTGCGCGGCGCGGTGTCCATCGCCCGCCGCCTGCAGGATCCGCTGGCCGAACTGGTCAAGATCGATCCCAAGGCCATCGGCGTGGGCCAGTACCAGCACGACGTCAACCAGCGCGAGCTGGCGCGTTCGCTGGACGCCGTGGTCGAGGATTGCGTGAACGCCGTGGGCGTGGACGTGAACACCGCGTCGGCCGCCCTGCTGGCCCGCGTGTCCGGCCTGAATTCGCTGCTGGCCAAGAACATCGTCGCCTGGCGCGACGAGAACGGCGCCTTCCCGACCCGCGAGATCCTGCGCAAGGTGCCGCGCTTTGGCGACAAGGCATTCGAACAAGCCGCGGGCTTCCTGCGCATTCCCAACGGCGACAACCCGCTGGACGCCTCGTCGGTTCACCCCGAAGCCTATCCGGTGGTCGAACGCATCGTCGCCAAGATCAAGGCCGAGGTGAAGCAGATCATCGGCCAGCGCGAAGCGCTCAAGGGCGTGTCGCCGTCCGACTTCACCGACGAGCGCTTCGGCCTGCCGACGGTGCGCGACATCTTCGCCGAACTGGAAAAGCCCGGCCGCGATCCGCGTCCGGAGTTCAAGACGGCGCAGTTCAAGGAAGGCGTCGAAACCCTGAACGACCTGTACCCGGGCATGGTGCTGGAAGGCGTTGTGACCAACGTAGCGAACTTCGGCGCGTTCGTGGACATCGGCGTGCACCAGGACGGTCTGGTCCACATCTCGGCCCTTGCCGAAAAGTTCGTGAAGGATCCGCGCGACGTCGTGCGGGTGGGCCAGACGGTCAGCGTGAAGGTGCTGGAAGTGGACGTGGCGCGCAAGCGCGTCGCGTTGACCATGCGCCTGAACGACACCGCAGCTCCCGCCCGCCGCAGCGGCGACGCCCCCAAGGGCGGCGACCGCAACCGCCGTCCGCAGGGCGACGGCAGCCGCGGCGGCGCCGGGGCCGGCGCCGGCATGAACAGCGCCATGGCGGACGCGTTCGCCAAGCTCAAGCGTTGAGCGAGACCCGCCCCACGGAAAACCGGCGCCTGATGCGCCGGTTTTTTTTTACCTAGGGCTTACCCGTAAAGAGGCGGGTTACTTGTCTTCTCTCAAGCCAAACCTATCAAAAATGATAGAAAATATCTAATTGTGTCCAAATAATAAAACCCGGCGGCGCCAGGCCGCAAGGCGGCACAAGCCCCCCGCGAGCAGGCGAGCCAAGGCGCATAGCGCCTGCCGGGGAGCAGCACAAGAACAACAGCGCCCTGCCCCGAACGACCGGAGATCCGCCCAGCCATGTCCCATACCATCACGCTTGCCGCCAATGAAACGGCAACCCTCACCGCCGAGGAAGCCAACGCCAGCGGCGTCTACAGCGAAATCACCCTGGGCCAGTATTCGCACCTGCTTGTCGATGGCGCCGAAGTCAGTTTCAAGCACATCACGCTGGAGCGGCTGGGCAGCCGCATCATCGAATTGAGCAATGGGGCGCAGTTGCACGTCGGCGCACTGGGATTCGCCAGCATGGGCGCCAGCATCACCTACCGTATCGGCGCGGGTTGCGCGCTGACTTTCGATGCCAGCCAATGGGATCCGGAAGTGGTCGCCAACACCACCTTCGATTTTGCCAGCCAGGGCAGCGGCACGCTCAAGTACTTCCCGTTCATCAACCCCGAATGGCTGGACTGCCCGAATGTCACGGGCTACACGGAAGGCGACATGCTGGAAATCGCCGGACAGGGCAGCGCCCAGCGCTTCCAGGTGCGCGACGGGCGCATCGTAGCCAGCGCCCGCGCGGCCTGAACCGCCGGGCCGGCTGCGCGCCGGCCCCTTGGGTTTATTCCTGCGACAAAGACGACAGCGCGGCGCGCGCGCGTTCCAGCAAGGCGCCGGATTCGTCTTGCGCGCCAGCCGGCGCGGTGGCCACGGCCACGCCGTCGATCATCGCGGCATAGCCTTGCCCATCGGCCTTCAGCACCGCATCGGCCGGTTCCGCTTGCAGACGGCGCATCAACGCGCCGGCTTCCTTCGGATCGGCGAAACGCTGCGACAACAGCAGTTCCTCGCCATCCGCTGCCAGCAGGCGGAAACGGAAGCTGCCGTCCTCGTCGCGGAAGCTGACGAAGCGCGCGCCCTTGCCCTTTTCCTTCTTGGGCTGCGCGGCCTTGGCGCCCGAGCCGGCTTCCAGGTTGCGCAGGCCCACGGCCTGGCGCAGTTCCTGCATGAAAGGCGTGGCCAGCTTGCGCGCCTTGGCGGCGCCGGCCTGCAGGATGTCTTCGATGCGGCCAGGGTTGGCCATCAGGTCGAAATACTTCTCGCGCATGGGCGCCAGCAGGTTTTCCAGGTGGTCGTACAGCGCCTGCTTGGCTTCGCCCCAGCCCATGCCTTCTTCGAGCTGCTTGCGCAGCGCGGCAGCCTGTTCGTGCGTGGCGAAGGCGCGGTAGATGGTGTACAGGTGCGAGTTCTCGGCGTCCTTGGGTTCGCCCGGCGCGCGCGAATCGGTCACGATGCGCATCACCGCCGCGCGCAGCGCGCTGGCGCCGCCCTCGAACAGCGGAATGGTGTTGTTGTAGCTCTTGGACATCTTGCGGCCGTCCAGGCCCGGCAAGGTCGCCACGTCTTCTTCGATCACCACTTCCGGCAGCGTGAAATAGTCGCGGCCGTACAGGTGGTTGAAGCGCTGGGCGATGTCGCGCGCCATTTCCAGATGCTGGATCTGGTCACGGCCCACCGGCACCTTGTTGGCGTTGAACATGACGATGTCAGCGGCCATCAGCACCGGGTACGAGAACAGGCCCATGGTCACGCCATCGTCCGGTTCCAGACCCTTTTCCGTGTTCTGGTCCACCGACGCCTTATAGGCGTGCGCCCGGTTCATCAGGCCCTTGGCCGTGACGCAGTTCAACAGCCAGGTCAGCTCGGGGATCTCGGGGATGTCCGACTGGCGGTAGAAGGTCACGCGCTCGTGGTCCAGGCCCACCGCCAGCCAGGTCGCGGCGATTTCAAGGCGCGAGCGCGCCACGCGGGCAGGGTCGTCGCACTTGATGAGGGCGTGGTAATCCGCCATGAAGAAGAATGCGTCCACGCCGGGCTGCGCGCTGGCCTGAACGGCGGGACGGATCGCGCCCGCGTAGTTGCCGAGGTGGGGAGTTCCAGAGGTGGTGATGCCGGTGAGGACGCGGGTATTCATGAGGCGAAGAGGCGTTTGCTGGGGGAAACGCCCAGTGTAACTTGCCGGGCGCGCGGCTACAGGACGGCCAACACTGGCGCCGCCAGCGCGCACAGCCCGCCCGCGGTCAGCGCGGCGCGCGGCCGGAACGTCAGGAACCAGATCAGGAGCAGCCCGGCGATGCTCAGAATGCCGATCCATTCCACCGTGCCGTAGCTCCAGCCCCAGACCGCCGCCGAGGCGCACAAGGACAAAGCCAGCGCCCCCCAGCCGAACAGGCGCAAAGGCAACCTGTGACGCCGCGGCAGCGCGCGGTCGAACAGGTCTTCGTAGTGGCGGTCCATGCCCAGGCACAGGGCGGAAAAGCCCGCGTAGGCCAGGCAGAAGGCAGCTAGCGTCATGGCGTATCACCTCTAGGTTCGTAGGCGGGCTGGGACGGCTTGGATGCGGCGCGGCCCTTGGCGGGCGCCTTGGCGCCCGCTTTGCTGGCGCGGGCCGCCTTGCGCGCCATCCAGGCCAGCAGCAGCGCCCCGGCCAGGCAGGTCAGGTCAAAACCAGCCATGACCCAATCGCCCGCAGGCAGCGACACCCCGAGATGGCGCGAGGTCGTCAGGGCGTTGACCACCGGCACCAGCGCCAGGGAGGCCGCGGCCGCGGCCAACAGGTCGCGCCACTTGCTGCGCTGGAACAGGAAGGCGTAGACCAGCGACAAGCCCCAGACGGCGAAGAAGGCGCGCGATTCCCAGAACTGCCTGCCCGCCAGGTCGATCGGCAGGAGGCGGTTGGCCCAAAAAAAGGCGGCGATCGAGATGAACAGGCCAGCGACCGTGCCGGCGTTGAGCGCATCGACCAGGCGCAACGAAAACGCTTCGCGCGCCCCCGGACGCGCCTTCTGCCGCCGCTTGGCGATCCACAGGACCAGGCCCGTGCCCACCATCGCCGTGCCCGCCATGCTGACCAGGAAATAGAGCCAGCGCAAAAACGGTTCGGCAAACAATCCCAGGTGCAGGCCGACGATGACGCCCGCCGTACGCGCCGTGGCGCCGAGCTCGTCCTCGCCTTCCTGGAATGCGCCCGTGACGCCGTCAAAACGCATGTAGGGCGCCAGCTTGCCGAACGACACGCCATCCGCGGCGTCGCGCACCAGGGTCACGGTCGCGCCGGCATCGCCGGGATGATTGACGGTGATGCGCCCCACCCGGCCGCCTTGCCAGTGCTGCTGCGCCTGCTCCACCAGCGGCGCCAGCGCGGTCAGCGGCGCGGGCTCGTTGCGCGCGGGAGTGATCCTGAAGGACTTGAAGACCTCGTCGGAATACTGCCTGGGGCTCTCGTAGACGGCCAGTATGCCGGCCGGCATCAGCATGGCCATGAACAGCACCAGCCCGCTGAACGTGATCATCAGGTGGAACGGCAGCCCCAGCACGGACAAGGCGTTGTGGCCGTCCATCCAGGCGCGCTGCCCGCCTTTCCCGGGCCGGAACGTGAAGAAGTCGGTGAATATCTTCTTGTGGGTGATGATGCCGCTGATGATGGCCACCAGCATGAACATGCCGGCGATGCTGGCCAGCCAGCGCCCCCAGGGAAACGCGGTTTCCAGTTCGAAATGGAAGCGGTAGAAGAAGTCGCCGCCACGCGTCTCGCGCGCGGTCAGGGCCTGGCCGGTGGCGGGGTCCAGCTTCACGCGCACGAAACCGCGTTCGCCCGGCTTGGGCTTGGGCACTTGGTAGAGCAGTTGGATGAGCGGTTCGCGGTCGGACGGCGGCGTGATGAACCAGCGCGTGGCGTCGGGCGCATGTTCCGCCAGGTAGTTCTGTGCAGCAGTCACGGACTGCGCCGCAGGCGCGGGCCGCGTCTGGATCTCGGGCTGCATCCAGGCCGTAATCTCGGGGCGGAAGAACGCCAGCGTGCCGGTCAGGAACATCGCGAACAGCACCCAGCCGAAGATCAGTCCCGACCAGGTGTGCAGCCAGGACATGGATTGGCGCAGGCCTTCCTCGCCCGGCGCCTTTTCCACTTTCGCCTTCATGCCGCCCCCATCGCGCGGCCGATCGCGAACAGCCCGCCCAGGAGCGCGGCGGGCGCCAGCACGCCGGCCCAGGCGCGCCAGGCATTGCGCGTGGCAAAAACCCAGATCACGCCGCAGGCGTAGAACACGAAGGACAGCATCTGCGCCGTGACCACGGCGTCCGGCCGCCGCATGGGCAGCCAGATCGCCAGGCAGGCGGCTGCCGCCGACGCCAGAACATAGCCGCCCAGGATGGCGGCCGCCGCCCTGGAAAAGACGGCCAGACGGTAGCGCATCATGCCTGCGCCGGCAGCGGGAGCTTTCACTGGGACACGTTGAAGGTAGTAGTGGAAACGTAGCGGATCTTGGCGTATGCCTTGCCGTCGGCCTCCCCCGCCTTGTCTTCGACGTGGGCGGCTTCGAGCACGTACTGGCCGGGCCACGGGGTGGTGATTTCGATGCGGCCGTTTTCATCGCTGTGGAAGCGCTTCTCCCACTTGGGCGGGCCGAATACGGTGACTTCCGTCTTCGCCAGCGGCTTGCCCTTGAACTGCAGCACGAAGGCGTTGGTCCCCGCCGCGACCGGCACGAGTTCCAGGTCCAGCTTGCCCTCGGTGTCCGCGCGGCCGGCCTTGGCGCCGTACTGCACCAGGGTGTCCTTGAACTGGTAGGCCTGGCGCAAGCGCACGTCGCCCTTGCCCGCCGCCGCGAATTCGAGGAAGTCGGCGCCTTCGCCCGAGGCCTTCAGCGGCTTGCCATCGGCGCCCGTAACGACGGGCGCGACCATGATCTTGCCGAGCAGGCCGTCACGCTTTTCGCGCACGTCATCCGCCCATTCCCCGAAATACGCCTTGGCCGGTCCCTCGGCGCTGCGTTCCAACCAAACGAAATGCGCCTGCGCGGCGCCCGCCGTGCCCAACAGGGCAATGGCGGCCAAGGTTCTTGCGAATGTCATTATTGATTTCCTTTAGAGGACCGGATCGGACCAGCCCCGCGGCCCAAGCCCGATTCGGAGGGTTTTAAATTATAACCATTCTCACTTCGAACTAGCAGCAAGACTTACCAGCGATAGCGCAGGCTGGCCTTGATGGAGCGCTGGTAGCCGTACCAGCACCAGGAATCGCCCGAGCACGACGCGATGTATTCCTTGTCGAACAGGTTCTGCACGTTCAGCGCCACCTGCATGCCCTTGAGCGACGGCGACGCGCGGCCCAGGTCGTAGTCCAGCATCAGGTCGAACAGCGTGACCGACGGCACCTTCAGGGTGTTGGTCTCGTTGGCATACGAGGAACCGATGTAGCGCACGCCGCCACCCACTCCCACGCCCGCCAGCGGACCGTCCTGCAACTGGTAGCGGGCCCAGGCGGACGCCTGTTGCGAAGGCACGCCCACCGGCGTCTTGCCCTTCAGGTTCATGCCCGCGGCGTTGGGATAGCCCTTGGAGTACTCGTTGTCCATCAAGGAGTAAGCAGCCACCAGCGTCAGGCCGCGCAGCGGCTCGGTCTTGGCTTCGAGCTCGATGCCCTGCGTGCGCAGCTCGCCCGCCTGGATCGAGCAGCGTCCGCCCGCCGTGCCGCAGATGTGGGTCGGATCCGGATCGGTGGTGGTCATGTTCTCGCGGCGGATGTCGAACGCCGCAAACGACAGCAGCGTGGCGCTGCCCGGCGGCTGGTACTTGATGCCGACCTCGTACTGGTTGCCTTCGATCGGCTTGAACGGCTTGTTCTGCCAGCCCGTGCCGGACTGCGGCTCGAACGATTCCGAATAGCTGAAGTACGGCGCCACGCCGTTGTCGAAGTTGTAGATCGCACCCAGGCGGCCCGTGAACTTCTCCGCATTCAGCGAGGACGGCGCGACCCGTCCGGTGGCGATCGTGGTGGTCTCGCCCACGGTGCGCGACCAGTCGTAGCGGCCACCCAGCAACACCGAGAGGCGATCGATCTTGATCTGGTCCTGGAAGTACAGGCCGGTCTGGTACTGCTTGTTGGTCGCATCCGTCGAGAACGCCGGCGCCGGGATGTTCTGATGATTGTTCGGGTTCAGCACATCCAGCGCGGGCGCGGTGCCAAAGCCGGACAGCGTGTCGGTCTTGACGTGCTGATAGTCAAAGCCCAGCAGCGTGGTGTGGGCGAAGGGGCCGGTGTTGAAGCGCGCCTGCACATTGTTGTCCAGCACCAGCGCGCCCACGTCCACATCCGTCGCGATCGACGCGCGCTGCTGGTAGCGGTAGGTCTTGTCGGTAAAGCCGTAGTTATTGGTCATCGCGCCGTAGATGCTGCGGTACTGCGCTTCCGCACGCGTCCAGCGCAGGCTTTGCGATGCCTTGATGTTGTCGTTGAAGCGGTGCTCCAGCACATAGCCCAGCGAATAGCTCTTGCGGTCGCTCTTTTCGAAATTGGCGTCGCCGTCGTAGTAATCGGCCGGCAGGCGGATGCCGTCGGGCGCGGAAAGCAGCGTGCGCATGGCCGGCACGCTGCCATAGGAACCCATGTCGGGATCGCGCTGGAAGTTGGTCAGCACCGTCAGCGTCGTGTCGCTGCTGGGCTTCCAGGTAAAGGCCGGCGACACGAAGTAGCGGCGTTCCTTGGTGTCCTTGACCTGGCCGTCTGACATGTAGCCCGAGCCGACCAGGCGGTACAGGAACTTGCCGTCTTCATCGACCGGACCGCCGAAATCGAAGTTGGCGCGACGGTAGTCATAGTTGCCGACCTGCACCTCGACCTCGCGCAGCGTCTCTTCCAGCGGGCGCTTGCTGACCTGGTTGACCACGCCGCCCGGGCCGCCCTGCCCGTACATGACGGAGGCCGGTCCCTTCAGCACGTCCACGCGCTCCAGGCGATAGGTGTCCACCTGCGGCAAGGCGTCGCGCCCGCCGAATACTCGCAAGCCGTCCAGGTAGGACGAAGCCTGAAAGCCGCGCACGCTGAACTGGTCCAGGCGCGTGGCGGTGGCACCGCGCGATTCGGTGGCCACGCCCGCGGTGTAGCGCAGCACCTGGTTCAGTGTCTGCGCGCCCTGCTCCGTGATCTGCTCGCGCGTGACGACCGATACCGACTGCGGCGTTTCGATCAGCGGCGTGTCGGTCTTGGTGGCGCTGGCGCTCACCGTGGCCACGTAGCCCACCGTCGTGATTGCGCTGTCGGACATGCCCGACACGGTCACCGGCGCCAGCGTGGGCGTGTCGCCCGCGGGTGCGGCAACCTGCAGCAGCGTCCAGGTATTGCCCGACTGCGCACGCGCCTGCAAACCGCTGCCCGACAGGATGCGGGCGAATCCCGCGCCCACCGAGTAGGCGCCGTCCAACCCGTCCGAGCGGCGTCCCCGCACCAGCGCCGGATCGAACGACAGGACCACGCCAGCGCTGCGCGCGAACTGCGTCAGGGCATCGGCCAAGGAGCCGGCAGCGATCTGGTAGCTGCGCGGCGCGTTCGCGGAAGCGGGCGCCGGCTGCGCCCAGGCCTGCGGCATGCCGGCGGCAAGCCCGCCCGCGCACATGGCGGCCAGCAGGGCCATGCGGCCGGCAGACAAGGGGGCGCGCAAGCGCGAGTGAGATGAAGCGGACACAAAACTCTCCCTGTACGGTGGTATCTATCCCTGCCTTCCGTACGGGATCGGAAAACCTGCAAGCCGCAGGCAAAAAAATTTGTAACGCTCAGGCCTCGCGCGGACCGACCTGCAGCCAATACTGCGTATGCCGCGTCACGCGGATGGGCAAGGCGGGCTCCAGTGCCTTGAGCGCACGCTCGGCGTCATCCAGCGGAAATACGCCCGACAGCCGCAGACCGGCCACCGCCGGATCCACCCGGATCATGCCCAGGCGCTGGCGAGCCAGGTATTGCGCGAAGTAGTCCAGGCGCCAGTCCTTGGCCACCACCAGCCCGTCGGTCCAGGCCAGCCGGTCGGGATCGGAGGCAAGACGGCCGACTTCGCCATGCTCGGAGAATTCCAGGCGCTCCCCGGCTTCCGCATGCGTAGCCACGCCGCCGCGCAGTAGCGTCACGCTGCCTTCGTACACGCCCAAGCGCGCGCCTGCGGCGGTGCGCCGCAGGTCAAAGCGCGCCCGTTCGGCGCGCAGTTCGCCATGCCCGGTATCCACGCGCAGAGCCGCCATGGCGGGCCGCATTTCGGTCCGCACCAGCACTTCACCGCGCAACAGGTCCAGGCCGCGGGCATCGTCCTGCAAGTGCAGGCGCACCGCGCTGTCGCTGTTCAAGGTGATGTGCAATCCATCAGCCACCGCAACGGCCAGCCGTTCGCCTGTGCCGGTGCTGAGGTCCGCCGCCAGTCGCTGCCACGGCGTATGCCGGTAGCCCGCCCAACCGGTAAAAGCCGTGCCGCCAACAGCCAGCAATCCGCGCAATACCGTGCGACGGCCGGCCGATCGGGGCGAGGACGATGCAGAACGCGTCAGCGCGTCATGCGCCAACGCCGCCGGCACGCGCCGCGCATCCTGACTGATGCGCTGCAAGCGATCCCACGCGCAGCGATGCGCGGGATCCTGCGCCAGCCATGCCTCGCAGGACTGCCGCTCTGCCGCACCGGCCAGGCCGGATTGCAGCCGCACCCACCAGGCGATCGCCTGGTCGGCGACGGGGTCCGCGGCGCTAGTCATCAAAGGCCGCGTAGCACGCGGTCATGGCGCGCACCATGTATTGCTGCACCGAACTCAAGGAGACTTCAAGCCGCTGGGCGATCTCGGGATAGGTCAGCCCGTCGAGCTGCGACAGCAGGAACGCGGAACGCGCCTTGGGCGGCAAGCCGTCCAGCAGACGGTCCAGCCGCGCCAGCGATTGCAGTTGCTCGGTCTGCTCTTCGGGGGACGGCGCATAAGCCTCGGGTATGGCGGCCAGGTAGGCGAGATAGGCCCGTTCCAATGCCGCATGCCGCTGGTGGTCCACCACCAGGCCCTTGGCAATGGTGGTCAGCAGTCCGCGGGCTTCGCCGGCGCGCACCGCCTTGCGGCCCTGGATCACGCGCAGAAACACGTCTTGCGCCAGGTCTTCGGCCCGGTGCTCGCAGCCAAGCCTGCGGCGCAGCCAGCCGAACAGCCAGGGGCGGTGATCGCGGTACAGGCCATCGACGGGCGCGGCGGAAGGGTCGGTGCGCGCGGCCGATGCGGACAAGAGGGTGGAAGACACGTTGGAAACTGCGGTGCTGGACCAGAAGTCTCCAAATCTTAATTGATAATGACTTGTATTACCAATTTCAACCGCGATCTGCCCGGAAAATTCGGACAGATGCGGCGCGACTACAACGACACGGTGTGGCGGCGTTCCGATTCCAGGTACTCGCGCGACTGCATTTCCAGGATGCGCGAGACCGTGCGGTGGAATTCATTGGCCAGCGCGCCTTCCGTGTAGATCTCCTCGGGTTCGCACTCGGCGGACATGATGAGCTTGACGCGGTGGTCATAGAACACGTCGATCAGCCAGGTGAAGCGGCGCGCCTCCGAAGCCTGCCGCGGTCCCATGCGCGGCACGCCCGACAGGATCACCGCATGGAAGCGGTTGGCCAACTCCAGATAATCGTTCTGCGAACGCGGCCCGCCGCAAAGCGTGGCGAAATCGAACCACACCACCGATCCGCCCATCGCCAGCGCGCGGATCTCGCGGTGCTCGATATGCAGCACCGGATCCTGGGGCGGCGTGTCGGCCAGGCTGTCGAATGCTTCCTGCAATGCTTTCTGGGCGCGCTCGTCCAGCGGCGTGTGATAGCACTGCACCTGTTCCAGCGAGCGGCGGCGGTAGTCCACGCCGGCGTCCACGTTCATGATGTCCATGCGCGCCTGGATCAGCTGGATCGCGGGCAGGATGCGGTCGCGGTGCAGGCCGTCCGGATACAGGGTCGAGGGCTCGTAGTTGGACGTCATCACGAAGGACGTGCCGTACTCGAACAGCTTGAACAGCAGCCGGTGCAGGATCATCGCGTCGGCCACGTCGGACACGTGGAACTCGTCGAAGCAGATCAGGCGGTAGCGTTTGGCCACGCGCCTGGCCACTTCGTCCAGCGGATCCTGCATGCCCTTCACTTCTTCGAGTTCGCGGTGCACGCCGCGCATGAACTCGTGGAAGTGCAGGCGCGTCTTGCGCACCACGGGCACGGTGGCGTAGAAGGCGTCCATCAGGAAGCTCTTGCCCCGCCCCACTCCGCCCCACAGGTACACGCCGCGCGGCACGTCGGGGCGGTTCAGCAGCTTCTTCAGCGCGTTCGAGCGCATCGACTTGAACTTGACCCATTCGTCGAAATAGCGCTGCAGCCGGTCGATCGCCTTTTTCTGGGCTTCGTCGGGCTTGTAGCCGCGTTCGGCCAGGGCGTGTTCGTAGTATTCGCGGACGTTCATGTGGGAGCAGGAAAAGCAGAATGAAAAAAGGGCGGATCCGTGAACCCGCCCCCGTCTTGCATCGGCTATGCGCGTATCAGAAGTTCAATGCGCGCTTGTCCACGGCCAATGCGGCTTCCTTCACGGCTTCCGACAGCGTCGGGTGCGCGTGGCAGATGCGGGCGATGTCTTCGGCTGCGCCACGGAATTCCATGATGGTCACGGCTTCCGAGATCAGTTCCGAGGCCATCGGGCCCACGATGTGCACGCCCAGGACCTCGTCGGTCTTGGCATCGGCGATCACCTTGGCAAAGCCGGTGGTGTCGCCCAGCGCGCGGGCGCGGCCGTTGGCCAGGAAGGGGAAGCTGCCAGCCTTGTACTCGCGGCCCTCGGCCTTGAGCTGCTGCTCGGTCTTGCCGACCCAGGCGATTTCCGGCGAGGTGTAGATAACCCACGGCACGGTGTCGAAGTTGACGTGGCCGTGCTGGCCGGCGATGCGCTCGGCAACCGCCACGCCTTCTTCCTCGGCCTTGTGCGCCAGCATGGGGCCGCGCACCACGTCGCCGACTGCCCAGACGTTCGGCAGGTTGGTCTTGCAGTCGCCGTCCACGGCGATGAAGCCGCGCTCGTCCAGCTTCAGGCCCACGGCGTCGGCGTTCAGGCCGCCGGTGTAAGGCACGCGGCCGATCGAGACGATCAGCTTGTCGACCACCAGCTTCTGCTCGGCGCCCTTGGCGTCGACGTAGGGCACGGTGACGGACTTGGCGGTCGCCTTGATCTCGCCGATCTTGACGCCCATCTGGATGTTCAGGCCTTGCTTGGTGAAGGCCTTCAGGGCTTCCTTGGCCACCTGGCCGTCAGCGGCTGCCAGGAATTCCGGCATGGCTTCCAGGATGGTGACTTCGGAACCCAGGCGGCGCCACACGCTGCCCATTTCCAGGCCGATCACGCCGGCGCCGATCACGCCCAGCGTCTTCGGCACGGCGCCGATGTTCAGCGCGCCGTCGTTGGACAGCACGACCTTTTCGTCGAACGGCAGGCCGGGCAGCTCGCGCGCCGACGAACCGGTGGCGACCACCACGTGCTTGGCAACCAGGTCTTCCTCGGCGGTGCCGGCGACCTTGATGGCCCAGCCGCCTTCAACCTGGCCGGCGAACGCGCCCTTGCCATGGAAGAACGTGACCTTGTTCTTCTTGAACAGGTACAGGATGCCGTCGTTGTTCTGCTTGACCACCGTGTTCTTGCGGCCGATCAGCGTGTCGAGCTTCAGGCTGACGCCCTTGACTTCGATGCCGTGCTCGGCGAAGTGGTGATTGGCTTGTTCGTAGTGCTCGGACGATTGCAGCAGCGCCTTGGACGGGATGCAGCCGACGTTGGTGCAGGTGCCGCCGGGAGCCGGGCCGCCTTGGCCGTTCTGCCAGGCGTCGATGCAAGCCACCGACATGCCGAGCTGCGCGGCGCGGATGGCGGCGATGTAGCCGCCGGGGCCCGCGCCGATGACGACGACGTCAAATTGTTTGGACATAGTGTTCTCGCGATGAGGTATTGAGTGGAGCACGCCCCGCCCTGCGGGCCGGCAATAAGCCGGCCAGGGCGCCGCAAGACCCAGGGGTCGGGTGGGCGCCGGGCCGGGGCGTCGAGATTACAGGTCCAGCAACAGGCGCTGCGGATCTTCCAGGGCGTCCTTCATGGCGACCAGGCCCAGCACGGCTTCGCGGCCGTCGATGATGCGGTGGTCGTAGGACAGCGCCAGGTAGTTCATCGGGCGGATGACGATCTGGCCGTTTTCAACCACGGCGCGATCCTTGGTGGCGTGCACGCCCAGGATGGCCGATTGCGGCGGGTTGATGATCGGGGTCGACAGCATCGAGCCGAACACGCCGCCGTTGGAGATCGAGAACGTGCCGCCGGTCATTTCTTCAATGCCCAGCTTGCCGTCAGCGGCGCGGCGGCCGAAGTCGGCGATGGTCTTTTCGATGTCGGCGATCGACAGCTGGTCGGCGTTGCGCAGGATCGGCACAACCAGGCCGCGCGGGCTGCCGACAGCGATACCGATGTCGAAGTAGCCGTGGTAGATGATGTCCTTGCCGTCGATCGAGGCGTTGATCAGCGGGAACTTCTTCAGCGCGGCAACGGCGGCCTTGACGAAGAACGACATGAAGCCCAGCTTGATGCCGTGCTCTTTCTCGAACTTGTCCTTGTACTTGTTGCGCAGGTCGATGACGGCCTGCATGTTCACTTCGTTGAACGTGGTCAGGATCGCGTTTTCCTGTTGCGATTGCAGCAGGCGCTCGGCGATGCGGGCGCGCAGGCGGCTCATCGGCACGCGCTGTTCCGGACGGCCGTCCAGCGACAGCGTCGGGGGCGCGACCGGAGCGGCGGCCTTGGCCGGAGCGGCCTTGGCGGGAGCGCTGGCGGCCAGGGCATCGCCCTTGGTCACGCGGCCGTCGCGGCCGGAGCCAGCCACGGAAGCGGCGTCAACGCCCTTCTCGGCCAGGATCTTGGCAGCAGCGGGCGAAGCCACGCCGGCGGCAGCCGACGAAGCGGGAGCGGCGGCCGGAGCGGCAGCGGCTTGCTCGGCGGCCTTGGGCGCTTCGGCGGCGGGCGCGGCGGCGGCAACGGCGGCCTTGCCGGCGGTGTCGATGCGAGCCAGCACTTCGCCGGAGGTGACGGTGCTGCCGTCGCCCTTGACGATTTCAGCCAGCACGCCCGAAGCGGGAGCCGGCACTTCCAGCACGACCTTGTCGGTTTCGACTTCGATCAGGATTTCGTCCGCTTCAACGGCAGCGCCCGGCTGCTTCTTCCAGGTCAGCAGCGTCGCTTCGGAGACGGATTCGGAGAGTTGGGGGACGACGACGTCGGTAATAGCCATTTTGTTTGTTCCGTAAAGTTTGTGTTCTGGTCGCGCTGCGCGGCAAGCTTCGAATCGGAATTCCAGAAACCTGCGCGCGCGGCGCGTGCATCAAGCGAGTGTTACTTCGTCAACATGACCTTGAACTTGGGCGCGAAAGCCGTTTCGATCAGGGCCTTCTGCTGCTCCTGGTGCTTGGCCAGGTAGCCCACGGCCGGCGATGCCGACGCGGCGCGGCCGGCGTAACCCAGCTTCTGGCCTTCGACCATGTTCTCGTACACGTGATGCTGAACGTAGAACCAGGCGCCCTGGTTCTGCGGTTCGTCCTGAACCCAGATCACTTCGGTTGCCTTCGGGTACTTGCGCAGTTCCGTTTCGAACGACTTGTGCGCGAACGGATACAGCTGTTCGACGCGGACGATCGCAACGTTGTCGGCGCCACGCTCGCGGCGGGCATTGACCAGATCGTAGTAGACCTTGCCCGAGCAAGCCAGCACGCGCTTGACCTTGCTGGCGTCGATGGCCTCGTCGACCTCACCGATGACCGGGCGGAAGCTGCCGCCGGCCAGGTCGGTCAGGGGCGAACCGGCGTCCTTGTTGCGCAGCAGCGACTTGGGCGTGAACAGCACCAACGGCTTGCGGAACGGACGGATCATCTGACGGCGCAGCACGTGGAAGATCTGCGACGCGGAGGTCGGCTGGACCACTTGCATGTTGTTGTCGGCGCACAGCTGCAGGAAGCGCTCGATGCGGCCCGACGAGTGCTCGGGACCCTGGCCTTCGTAGCCGTGCGGCAGCATCAGGGTCAGGCCCGACTGGCGGCCCCACTTGGCTTCGCCGGAGCTGATGAACTGGTCGATCACGACCTGGGCGCCGTTGACGAAGTCGCCGAACTGGCCTTCCCAGATGGTCAGCGTGTTGGGCTCGGCGCTGGAGTAACCGTATTCAAAGCCCAGCACAGCCTCTTCGGACAGCACGGAGTCGATGACGGTGAACGGAGCCTGGCCTTCCGAGACGTTCTGCAGCGGAATGTAGGTGCCGTCGTTCCAGCGTTCGCGGTTCTGGTCGTGCAGCACGGCATGGCGGTGCGTGAACGTGCCGCGGCCCGAGTCCTGGCCGGTGATGCGGATGGCGTAGCCCGAGGACACCAGGGTCGCGAAGGCGAGGTGTTCGCCCATGCCCCAGTCCAGGTTCATTTCGCCCTTGGCCATGGTGCGGCGGTCGTTCAGCAGCTTGGCGACCAGCGGGTGCACCGTGAAGCCTTCCGGCACGCTGGTGATGCGTTCGCCGATGCGCTTGAGTTCGGCCAGCGGCACGGCGGTGTCGGCCTGGTCGGTCCACTTGGCGCCCAGGAACGGCGACCAGTCGATGGCGTACTTGCTCTTGTAGTCGGTCAGCACCGGTTCGATGGTGCGCTGGCCGTCTTCCATCAGCTGGCGGTAATCCTTGACGAGCTGATCGGCTTCGCCGTCGGCCAGCACGCCTTGCGTGGTCAGCTTGTCGGCGTACAGCTTGCGCGTGCCGGGGTGATGGCCGATGCGCTTGTACATCAGGGGCTGCGTCAGCGACGGGGTGTCTTGCTCGTTGTGGCCCAGCTTGCGGAAGCAGACGATGTCCACGACCACGTCGTGGCGGAACT
Organism: Achromobacter aegrifaciens; assembly: GCF_902859965.1. NCBI lineage: Bacteria > Pseudomonadati > Pseudomonadota > Betaproteobacteria > Burkholderiales > Alcaligenaceae > Achromobacter > Achromobacter aegrifaciens. The sequence goes on along the minus strand of NZ_CADIKO010000003.1, from coordinate 799,557 downwards.
GCAGACGGTAGTCCAGCGCCAGCTTGGTCACGAACACGACGGCTTCGGGATCGTCGCCGTTGACGTGGAACACCGGCGCTTCGATCATCTTGACCACGTCGGTGCAATACAGCGTCGAGCGCGAGTCGCGGGGGTCGGACGTGGTGAAGCCGATCTGGTTGTTGATGACGATGTGCAGCGTGCCGCCCGTGCCGTAGCCGCGGGTCTGGGCCAGGTTCAGGGTTTCCATGACCACGCCCTGGCCGGCGAAGGCCGCGTCGCCGTGCACCAGCACCGGCAGCACTTGCTTGCCTTCGGCGTCGCCGCGGCGTTCCTGGCGGGCGCGCGCGCTGCCTTCGACCACGGGGTTGACGATTTCCAGGTGGGACGGGTTGAACGCGAGCGACAGGTGGACCGGGCCGCCACGGGTGGACAGGTCGCTGGAGAAGCCGTTGTGGTACTTCACGTCGCCGTCGGTCAGGCCTTCGGCGTGCTTGCCTTCGAACTCGGCGAACAGGTCGCCGGGCATCTTGCCCATGATGTTCACGAGCAGGTTCAGGCGGCCACGGTGGGCCATGCCGACCACGATTTCCTGGACGCCGTTTTCACCGGCGTGGTTCACCACTTCGTCCATCGAGGCGATGAAGCTTTCGCCGCCTTCCAGCGAGAAGCGCTTCTGGCCGACGTACTTGGTGTGCAGGAAGCGCTCGAGGCCTTCGGACTCGGTCAGCTGCTGCAGGATGTGGCGCTTTTCTTCGGCCGAGTAGGCGGGCGCGCCCAGGGTGGCTTCCAGGCGTTCCTGGATCCAGCGCTTGGCGGCGGGGTCGGAGATGTGCGTGAATTCGGCACCGATGCTGCGGCAGTACGTGTCGCGCAGCGCCTTCAGGATGTCGCGCAGCGTCATCGTGCTGGCGGTCGTGAAGTAGGTGTTGGTGGCCGAGTAGGTCTGGTCCAGATCGGCTTCGGTCAGGCCGTAGAAGGCCGGATCGAGTTCGGGGATCGGGGGACGTTCCTGGCGCTTGAGCGGATCCAGGTCGGCCCAGCGCGAACCCAGGGAGCGGTAGGCCGCGATCAGCGACTGCACCGAAACCTGCTTGCTGGCCACGGTCAGGTCGGGTTCGGCCGCGCGTTGCACGAAGGCATTGGCCTTGGCGCGCTGGGCGAACGATTCGACGATGGGAGCGTGGGCCTGGTCGCGGGTGGATTCCTGGCCGTCGGTAGCGGGAGCGTGTTGCAGCTGGTCGAAGTATTCGCGCCAGTTGTCAGGTACCGAACCGGGATTGTCGAGGTAGGCTTCGTAAAGCTCCTCAACATAAGGGGCGTTACCCCCAAAGAGATAAGACGTGGATAGAGATTCTATTTCCGAAGACATATCGCTTCACCTTTACGAGTGCTTCACTCGACACGATGCAGGAAAACCTTCCGCGACACGGGCTTCCCGTTAGGCGGATAGCAGGGGCAGAAGGCGCGTACAAGCCTTAAAAGCCGTATGGGATAAGAGTATAGCCCTTTGAGTTTAAGGACGTCTTCTTGCGTTTGCGTGACGCAAAAGCGCATTCGGAATGCCGTCATGCAGCATTGGAATGTCCAGGCAACCCCTTCCATTGCGCCGTCTACTCGCATTCAATTTCCGGCAACCCAAAATGCCGCGCCGCATCATTTTCACTGGCAGAAATTGCAGTGTTGCGCATTAGCCTCGTTCATACGGGCAATTCGGTGGTCGACAGGATCTCTTTCAGGACGAAAAAGGTGCGGATCTGGCGTACGCCGGGCAGCTTGATGATCTCGCCCGCATGCAGCTTGTTGAAGCGTTCCAGATCACGGATGCGCAGCATCAGGAAGTAGTCGAACTCGCCGGCCACCAGGTGGCATTCCAGGCAGCCGCTGATGCCGCGCGCCGCGGCTTCGAAATCGGTGAAGGATTCCGGCGTGGAGCGGTCCAGCACCACGCCCACGATGACCAGGGTGGCCATGTCCACTTCCGCCGGCTCCAGCAGGGCGACAGTCTTGCGGATGACGCCCTCGTTCTTGAGCTTTTCCACGCGGCGCAGGCAGGCGGCCGGGCTCAGGTGGACGCGCGCGCTCAGCTCCAGGTTGGTAATCTGCGCGTCCTGCTGCAGCACGCGCAGGATGTGGCGATCGATGCGGTCCAGCTCAGAATTTGCCGGCATTTGATACGTCCCTGAAAATTAAATTTCGATCAAAAAGCCAATCAGGAAATATTAAATATAAATCTGGACGTTTATTTAATTATTTTCCATTTAAATAATAAAAATACGCAATTGACGGCAAATCCTTGAAATTCCTATGATTTTTCCATCCGCGCCACCCGGCCCGGCCCAGGAGAGTCCCATGGATCTGCAACGATTTCCGCGCCATCGCCTGACCTTCGGCGACACCCCCATCGAAAAGCTCGAGCGCCTGTCCGCACATCTGGGCGGCAAGGTCGAGATCTACGCCAAGCGCGAAGACTGCAACAGCGGCCTCGCGTTCGGCGGCAACAAGCTGCGCAAGCTGGAGTACCTGATCCCGCAGGCGCTGGAACAGGGCTGCGACACGCTGGTCACCATCGGCGGCATCCAGTCCAACCACACCCGCATGGTGGCTGCGGTGGCCGCCAAGCTGGGCCTGGCCTGCGTGCTGGTGCAGGAAAACTGGGTGGACTATTCAGACGCGGTCTACGACCGGGTCGGCAACATCATGATGAGCCGCCTGATGGGCGCCGACGTGCGTCTTGTGGACCAGGGGTTCGACATCGGCTTTCGCCGCAGCTGGGAAGAGGCGCTGGAAGACGTCCGCAAGCGCGGCGGCAAGCCCTACGCGATTCCGGCCGGCGCATCCGACCATGAACTTGGCGGCCTGGGCTACGTCGGCTTCGCCGAGGAAGTGCGGCGCCAGGAAGCCGAGCTGGGCTTCAAGTTCGACTACATCGTCGTCTGCGCCGTCACGGGCAGCACGCAGGCCGGCATGGTGGTGGGCTTTGCGGCGGATGGCCGCGCGGACCGCGTCATCGGTATCGACGCTTCGGGCACGCCCGAGCAAACCCGCGCGCAGATCCTGCGCATCGCGCGGCGCACGGCCGATATGGTCGGACTCGGGACTGCCATCGAAGAGCGCGACGTGGTGCTGGACACCCGCTATGCCTATCCGGCCTACGGCCTGCCCTCGGCCGAGACCAACGAGGCCATCCGCCTCTGCGCCCGGCTCGAGGGCATGATGACCGACCCGGTCTACGAAGGAAAATCCATGCAGGGCATGATGGACATCATCCGCCGCGGCGAGATTCCGGCCGGTTCGCGGGTTCTGTATGCGCACCTGGGAGGGGTGCCGGCGATCAACGCCTACAGCTTTCTCTACCGCAACGGATAAGGGCGCCTACGGCGCCTTCGGCTGGCCTTGCGGCGACTTGCGCTGAAAGTCCAGCCTTGCCCCAGGGCTTGCCAGCCCTGGCCGCCAGCGCCCATGATGAGCGCAGGAAGCGCAGCCCAGCCGGCGTGTCCGCCGGCTGGGCTTTTTTCCGTGGCCGGACCTTCCCGACACATCGCCTCCGCAAAATTATGTACATAGTTTGTATACAAAACTAGGATTTCCAGCTATGGTGCTGATCATCAGGAAGTCGTCCGCCCACCCACGCCCGGCCGCCGCGCGCCGTTGCACTCCGCCCGCCTGTCCATGACCGTCTACGATTCCACGCTCCCCTACCCCCGCGACCTGGCCGGCTACGGCCGCAATCCGCCGCATGCCCGATGGCCGGGGCAGGCGCGCATCGCGGTGCAGTTCGTGCTGAATTACGAGGAAGGCGGCGAAAACAGCGTGCTGCATGGCGACGCCGGGTCCGAACAGTTCCTGTCGGAAATGTTCAACCCCGCCAGCTATCCCGAGCGCCACCTCAGCATGGAAGGCATCTACGAGTACGGCTCGCGCGCCGGCGTCTGGCGCATCCTGCGCGAATTCGAGAAGCGCGGCCTGCCGCTGACGGTGTTCGGCGTCGGCATGGCCTTGCAGCGCCACCCCGAGCTGACCGCCGCCTTCGTCGAGCTGGGACACGAAATCGCCTGCCACGGCTGGCGCTGGATCCACTATCAGCACATCGACGAGGCCACCGAGCGCGAACACATGCGCCTGGCCATGGACGCGATCACGCAATTGACCGGCAGCCGTCCGCTGGGTTGGTACACCGGACGCGACAGCCCGCGCACGCGGCGTCTGGTGGCCGACTACGGCGGCTTCGAGTACGACAGCGACTACTACGGCGACGACCTGCCCTTCTGGATGCGCGTACAGAAAACGGACGGCAGCGTCGTGCCGCAACTGATCGTGCCCTACACGCTGGACTGCAACGACATGCGCTTCGCGCTGCCGCAGGGCTATTCGCACGCAGATCCCTTCTTCCAGTACCTGAAGGACAGCTTCGACGCGCTCTACGCCGAAGGCGACGAGGCCCCCAAGATGATGAGCATCGGCATGCATTGCCGCCTGCTGGGCCGGCCCGGCCGCATCACTGCGCTGCAGCGCTTCCTGGACCACATTGCCAGCCATGACCGCGTCTGGGTCTGCCGGCGCCTGGACATCGCGCGCCACTGGAAGACGGCGCATCCCTACACCCCCAACGCCTGAACAGGACGGCCATGGCCCACACCCTAGCCCAACTCAATGCGGCAGCGCCCGCGGACGCCGCCGCCATGCTCGACGGCCTGTACGGCCGCGCGCCCTGGATCGCCGAACGCGCGCTTGGCCACCGGCCGTTCCGCTCGCTGGCCGACCTGGCGCAGCGCCTGCGCCGCGCCGTGAACGACGCGGATGCCGATGCCCGGACGGCGCTACTGCGCGCCCATCCCGAGCTGGCAGCAGGGACGCCCCAGGACGCGGATTCGGCGCGCGAACAGGACCTGGCCGGATTGGCCGCGTGTACGCCCGCCGAATCTGCCCGCCTGCAAGCGTTGAACGCCGACTACCGCGCCAGGTTCGGCTTTCCCTTCGTGCTGGCCGTGCGCGGCCCGCGCGGCGCCGGCATGACGCGCCAGCAGGTGATCGACGAGTTCACCCGACGCCTGGACAACCCGCCGGACCTGGAGTTCGATGAGGCCCAGCAGCAGTTGCACCGCATCGCCGAGATCCGCCTGCGCGATGGCTTCGGCGCCGAACCCGCCATCGGCAACGACATCTGGGACTGGGGCGAGCAACTGGCCGTCCACAGCGATCCCGGCTACGCCGAAAAAGGGCAGCTCACCGTCACCTACCTGACCGAAGCCCACCTCGCCTGCGCCGGACTGTTGTCGCAATGGATGCGCGACTGCGGCTTCGACGAGGTCGGCATCGACGCGGTCGGCAACGTGGTTGGCCGCTACCTGGCCGCCAGCCCCGACGCCCCCACGCTCATGACGGGCAGCCATTACGACACCGTGCGCAACGCCGGCAAATACGACGGCCGGCTGGGCATCTTCGTGCCGATGGCCTGCGTGCGCGAACTGCGCCGCCAGGGCAAGCGCCTGCCCTACCACCTGGAAGTCATTGGCTTCGCGGAAGAGGAAGGCCAGCGCTACCGCGCCACCTTCCTGGGCTCGGGCGCGCTGATCGGCGACTTCAAGCCGCAATGGCTGGACCAGCAGGACGTCGACGGCGTCAGCATGCGCGACGCCATGGCGCAAGCCGGCCTGCGCAGTGAAGACATTCCCACGCTCAAGCGCGACCCTGCCCGCTATCTGGGCTTCGTCGAAGTCCACATCGAACAAGGGCCGGTGCTCTACGAAATGGGGCTGCCGCTGGCCGTGGTCACGTCCATCAACGGCTGCGTGCGCTACCAGGTGCGGATCCACGGCCTGGCCTGCCACGCCGGCACCACGCCCATGAACCGCCGCCGCGACGCCGCCACCGCCACGGCCGAACTGGCCTTGTACGTAGAGCAGCGCGCCGCCCGCGACGGCGACTCGGTCGGCACCATAGGCATGCTGGAAGTCCCGGGCGGCTCGATCAACGTGGTGCCGGGAGAATGCCGCTTCAGCCTGGACCTGCGCGCGCCCAGCGACGCGCAGCGCGATGCGCTGGCGCATGACGTGCTGGCCGAACTCGAAGCCATCTGCCAGCGCCGCGGCCTGCGCTACACGCTGGAAGAAACCATGCGCGCCGCCGCCGCGCCCAGCGATCGCGCCTGGCAGCAGCGCTGGGAACGCGCCGTCGACGCGCTGGGACTGCCCGTCCACCGCATGCCCAGCGGCGCCGGCCACGACGCCATGAAGCTGCACGAGGTCATGCCCCAGGCCATGCTGTTCGTGCGCGGCCAGAATTCCGGCATCAGCCACAACCCGCGCGAATCCACCTCCAGCGACGACATCCAGCTTGCCGTGCTGGCGTTCCTGAACCTGCTCGACGACCTTGCCCACGACACCCAATAGCCGACCATGACCGACTACGCCCGACTCGACGCCTGGATTGACGCCCACTTTGACGAGGAAGTCCGCTTCCTGCAGGAGCTGGTGCGCGTGCCGACCGACACGCCGCCCGGCAACAACGCCCCGCATGCCGAGCGCACGGCCGAGCTGCTGCAAGGCTTCGGCCTGCAGGCGGAAGCCCATCCCGTGCCCGCCGAGGCCGTGCGGGACTATGGCCTGCAATCGATCACCAACCTGATCGTGCGCCGCGAATACGGCGCGGGCGGCCCGCGCGTGGCGCTCAATGCCCACGGCGACGTGGTGCCGCCGGGCGAAGGCTGGGAACATGACCCCTACGGCGGCGAGATCGACGACGGCAGCCTGTACGGCCGCGCCGCCGCGGTCAGCAAGAGCGACTTCGCCAGCTACACGTTCGCCCTGCGCGCGCTGGAAGCCGTCGCCCGCCCCAGCCGCGGCGCCGTCGAACTGCACTTCACCTACGACGAGGAATTCGGCGGCCTGCTCGGCCCCGGCTGGCTGCTGTCCCAAGGACTGACCAAGCCCGATCTGCTGATCGCCGCGGGTTTCAGCTACGAGGTCGTAACCGCCCACAACGGCTGCCTGCAAATGGAAGTGACGGTCCACGGCAAGATGGCGCATGCCGCCATCCCCAGCAGCGGCGTGGACGCGCTGCAAGGCGCGGTTGCCATCCTGAACGCGCTGTACGCGCAGAACGCACGGTACCGGGAAATCCGCTCCAAGGTGCCGGGCATCAGCCACCCCTACCTGAACGTGGGCCGCATCGAAGGCGGCACCAACACCAATGTGGTGCCAGGCAAGGTGGCGTTCAAGCTGGACCGGCGCATGATCCCCGAAGAAAGCGCGGCCGAGGTCGAGGCCGACATCCGCCGCATCATCCGGGAAACCGCTGCTGCCGTGCCCGGCATCAGCGTGGACATCAAGCGCCTGTTGCTGGCCAATTCCATGCGCCCGCTGCCCGGCAGCCAGCCGCTGGTGCAGGCCATTCAGAAGCATGGAGAGGAATTGTTCGGCGAGCCCATCGCCGCCATGGGCACGCCGCTCTACACCGACGTGCGCCTGTACGCCGAAGCGGGCATTCCGGGCGTGATCTACGGCGCCGGACCGCGCACCGTGCTGGAATCGCACGCCAAGCGCAACGATGAGCGGGTAGTGCTGGAAGACCTGCGGCGCGCCACCAAGGTCATCGCCCGCACGCTGGCCGACCTGCTGGACGCCGCCTGAGGCGGCCGCCCGGCAGGACTGGCCAGGCGCTTCACGCCAGTTTCATCACCCGGCGCCAGAACAGGATCGCCACCGCCACGAAGACGGCCAACCCCAGGAACGAGGCCGTGTGCTCGAAGCCCGCGCCGGCGATCGCCAGCGGGGCTTCGGTGCCGGCCGCGCCGATGATGCCGGCCATCAGCACGCCGACCAGGCTTTCGCCCACGATCAGGCCCGAGGCGATCAGCACGCCGCGGCGATTGGCTGCGTCGGCGAACTGCTCGTAGGGCTTGCCGGCGGCGGCCGCGCGGCGGCGCAGGGCGCGTTCCAGCAGCCATGCCAGGACCGCGCCGACCACGATGGGCGCGGCGACGGTGGGCGGCAGATAGATGCCGATACCCACGGCCAGCACCGGAATCCGGGCCACGCGGCAGGTGCGCTTCATGATCTCGTCCACCACGATCAGGCCCACGCCGACCGCCATGCCGATCAGGATCATGGTCCAGTTGAGCTGGTGCGTGAAGATGCCGCGCGCGATCGCCAGCATCAGCGTCGCCTGCGGCGCGGACAGGGCCTGCGCCGGGTCCATGCCCTCGCGCGGCATGGCGTCGGCAAAACCGTAGGCGTTGTAAAGCAGTTCCAGCACCGGCGAAATCACTGCCGCGCCGGCGACGCAGCCGATCAGCAGGGCCACCTGCTGACGCCAGGGCGTCGCGCCCACCAGCCAGCCGGTCTTCAGGTCCTGCAGGTTGTCGTTGGAAATGGAGGCCACCGCCACCACCGCCGAGGTACTGAAGATCGACAGCGCAATCGCCATCTGCACGCCGTTCTGCGCGCCCAGCAATTCGCCGCCCAGCGCCAGCATCAGCAGCGACACCAGCACGATGGCAACGATGCCCACGCCCGAGATCGGGCTGGTCGACGAGCCCACCAGGCCGGCCATGTAGCCGCAGGCGGCGGCCACCAGGAAGCCGAAGACGAAGGCAAACAGCACGGCGTAGGCCACCAGCTTCCAGATGCCGGCAGGCGACAGCGGCGCGCCGGACAGGAACACCTGGAAGGTCACCACCAGGACCGCCACCAGCACCAGCGTCACGGCCGAGATCCAGCCGGCCGACAGGTCGCGCTCGGTGCGCGGCGCGCGTCCGGCGCGGGCCGCGCCCGCCTTGGTCAGCGCCGCGAACGAAGCCTTGACGCCGCGCGCCATCGGCATGAACAGCGTGGCCAGCGTCCAGATGGCGCCCACGCCGATCACGCCGGCGCCGATGAAGCGCACCTGCGAAGCCCACAGGCCGGTGGCGTACTTCGCCAGCGACGTGCCCGCCGGGATGTCGCCCATGGCGGTGAGGATGGGCACGGCGATGCCCCAGGAAATGATCAACCCGGTCAGCATGGCCAGGCCCGCGACGATGCCGATCAGGTAGCCCGCGCCCAGCAGCGCCAGCGAAAAGCCCATGGGCAGCCGGAACACCGCGCCGCCCAGCGCGAACCAGCCGCTGACGCTGTCTCCCAGCACGCGCAGTCCGCTGGCCGCGAAGCTGACCGCGGCGGCGACCACGCCGCCGGCCACGATGTCGCCCATGCCGGTCTCGGCCTTGGCTGGCGCGCGTCCGTTGTCCGCGGCCTCGTCCTGGGCGCGCTCGGCGCTGCCCACCCGCAGGATTTCAGCGGCAGCCACGCCTTCCGGATACGGCAGGTCGCTCTGCACCACCATCACGTGGCGCAGCGGAATGGTGAACATCACGCCCAGCATGCCGCCGGCGGCGCAGATGCCCAGCGTCTGCCAGAACGGGAAGCCCTGCCAGTGCCCCATCATGACCAGGGCCGGCAGGATGAAGATGATGGACGACAGCGTCCCGGCCGCGGAGGCCTGGGTCTGCACCATGTTGTTTTCGAGGATGTTCGCGTCCTTGAACAGGCGCAGGACGGACATCGAGATCACCGCCGCCGGAATGGCGGATGAGAACGTCAGGCCCACCTTCAGTCCGAGAAAGACGTTGGAAGCCGTGAAGATGACGGTGATGATTGCGCCCAGGAGGATGCCGCGGAACGTAAGTTCGGGCAACGTGACCTCTGCCGGGACGCTGATGGGTTGGGTCATTGCAGTTATTCCTATCTTGCCAGGCGCGAATTCTAGCGCCTTCGCGTCCACCTGGCGGTCACCCCTCTGATACGACCACCAAGCATATCCTCGGCAGAAGCTGCCGCAAGCGGTAAAACTTGCAAAAGATTATGCTGAATTTTCCGAAGTTTCCCCAGAATTTTGATCACCCATGCCAGGGGCTAGGGTCTAGCATGGACGTCAAACCAGGAGACGACAAGACCATGCGCGACGCCAGTTCCGCCCGCCCCGGGCAAGACATCCAGCACGACGCCGACCCCGCCGAAACCGCCGAATGGCGTGAGGCGCTGGAATCGCTGGTACAGGCGGAAGGTTCTGAGCGCGCGGGCTACGTGCTGGACAATCTGCTGGGTCATGCGGCGTCGCTGGGCCTGCGCGCCAACAGCCAGACCCGCACCGCCTACCTCAACACCATCCCCGCCGATCAGGAGCCGCCCTTCCCCGGCAACCTCGCCGTGGAGGAACGGATCGCCCGCATCAACCGCTGGAATGCGCTGGCCATGGTGGTGCGCGCCAACCAGGCGCATGGAGAGCTGGGCGGCCACATCGCCAGCTACGCCTCGGCCGCCGACCTGTTCGAGGTCGGCTTCAACCATTTCTTTCGCGCGCAGAGCCCGGACGGCCCCGGCGACCTGGTCTACATGCAGCCGCACTCGGCGCCCGGCGTGTATGCCCGCGCCTATCTGGAAGGCTTTCTGGGCGAAGAGGACCTGGCGCATTTCCGCCAGGAGATCACGGCTGGCGCGCGCGGCCTGCGCGGGCTGTCGTCGTATCCGCACCCGTGGCTGATGCCGGATTTCTGGCAATTCCCCACGGGCTCGATGGGCATCGGCCCCATCAACGCCATCTACCAGGCGCGCTTCATGCGCTACCTGGAGCACCGTTCGCTGATGCCCGGCGGCGACCGCAAGGTCTGGGGCATCTTCGGCGATGGCGAAATGGACGAACCTGAATCCATCGCCGCGCTGACGCTGGCCGCGCGCGAAAAGCTCGACAACCTGGTGTTCGTGGTCAATTGCAACCTGCAGCGCCTGGACGGCCCGGTGCGCGGCAACGGCCGCATCATCGACGAACTGGAAACGCTGTACGCGGGCGCCGGCTGGAATGTCATCAAGCTGGTCTGGGGCAGCGACTGGGACGCGCTCCTACGGCGCGACGCCAATGGCGCCCTGGCGCGCGCCTTCGCCAATACCGTGGATGGACAGTTCCAGACCTTCGCGGCCAACGACGGCGCCTTCAACCGCGCCCACTTCTTCAACCAGAATCCCGAACTGGCCGCCCTGGTGGCCGACTGGAGCGACGAAGCCATCGACCGCCTCCACCGCGGCGGCCATGACATGGTGAAGATCCACGCGGCCTACCACCGCGCCGTGCGCCATCGCGGCCAGCCCACGGTGATCCTGGCGCAGACCAAGAAGGGTTTCGGCATGGGCTCGGCCGGCCAGGGCAAGATGACCACGCACCAGCAGAAGAAGCTGGATGACGAGGCGCTGCTGGCCTTCCGCGACCGCTTCGCGCTGCCGATCTCGGACGCCGATTGCCTGGCGCTGAAGTTCTACCGCCCGGCCGAGGACAGCGCCGAACTGCGCCACCTGCAGGCGCGCCGCGCCGCGCTGGGCGGCCACATTCCCCGCCGCAATACCGAGACGCCGCGCCTGGCGCCGCCGGACGCGGAGCACTGGGCGCGCTTCGCGCTGGCCGCCGACGGCAAGGAAATGTCGTCCACCATGGCCATCGTGCGCATGCTCACCGCCCTGCTCAAGGACGCCAACGTGGGGCCGCGCATCGTGCCCATCGTGGCGGACGAGGCGCGCACCTTCGGCATGGCCAACCTGTTCCGACAGATCGGCATCTATTCCGCGCAAGGCCAGCTCTACGAACCCGAAGACATCGGCTCGGTGCTGTATTACCGCGAGGCGCGCGACGGCCAGATCCTGGAAGAAGGCATTACCGAGGCCGGCGCGATTTCCTCGTGGACGGCCGCGGGCACCAGCTATTCGGTCAACGGCCTGCCGATGCTGCCCTTCTATATCTATTACTCGATGTTCGGCTTCCAGCGCATCGGCGACCTGATCTGGGCAGCCGCCGATCAGCGCACGCGCGGCTTCCTTGTCGGCGCCACCTCCGGCCGCACCACACTCGGCGGCGAGGGGCTGCAGCACCAGGACGGCTCCAGCCACATCATGGCCGCCGCCGTGCCGAACTGCCGCGCCTATGACCCGGCCTATGCCTACGAGGTCGCCATCATCGTCGAGCACGGCATGCGCCGCATGCTGGATGAACAGCGCGACGAGTTCTACTACCTGACCGTCACCAACGAGAACCTGGCGCAGCCGGACATGCCGGCAGGCAACGACGTGCGCGAGGGCATCCTGCGCGGCATGTACCGCCTGCGGCCCGCGCGCGGGCAGGCCCAGGTGCGCCTGCTGGGCGCGGGCCCGATGCTGCGCGAGGCCGAACTCGCGGCGGAGCGCCTGCAGGCCGATTACGGCGTGGACGCCGAAGTCTGGAGCGTCACCAGCTTTTCCGAACTGGCCCGCGACGGCCGCGAAGCCGAACGCGCCCGCGTGCTCGGCCTTGCATCCGGCGCCGACTGGGTCCGCAGCTGCCTGGGCGCCAGCAACGCCCCGGTAGTCGCCGCCAGCGACTACGTGCGCGCCGTGCCGGAACAGATCCGCGCCTGGGTGCCCGCGCCCTACCGCACGCTGGGCACCGACGGCTTCGGCCGCAGCGATACCCGCGCCCAGCTGCGCGACTTCTTCGAGGTCAGCGCGGATTGGATCGTGCTGTACGCGCTGGACAGCCTGGACCGCCAGGAAGATGCCCAGGCGTTGCGCGCGCGCCTGAATGCCGGCGCGCGGCAAACGCCGCCTTGGGATAGATAGGATTGCAATCCGCAATGCAGCGAGGTTTTGCGCAAAATCGTCCATTCGCTGCAGCGCAACAACCAAGCACCCGCGCTTTCTGTTGAAATACGGGTGTTCCCAAGCATTTCCCAGAAAATACGGCGGGCCGCGAGCCCGCTTTTTGCAATCCCATTTCCTTTCCATTTAGCGCCCGCAAGGCCTGTATCCCATGGACGAAACCCTCACCAAAATGGCGTTGGACTACCACGCCTACCCCACCCCCGGCAAAATCTCGGTCACTCCGACCAAGACGCTGGCCAACCAGGACGACCTGTCCCTGGCCTACTCCCCCGGCGTGGCAGCCGCCTGCATGGCCATCTTCGACCAGGGCGATGACGCCGCCTCGAAGTACACCTCGCGCGGCAACCTGGTGGGCGTGATCACCAACGGCACCGCCGTGCTGGGCCTGGGCAACATCGGCCCGCTGGCCGCCAAGCCCGTGATGGAAGGCAAGGGCTGCCTGTTCAAGAAGTTCGCCGGCATCGACGTGTTCGACATCGAACTGGCCGAGAACGACCCCGACAAGCTGGTCGACATCATCGCCGCGCTGGAACCCACGCTGGGCGGCGTCAACCTCGAGGACATCAAGGCGCCCGAGTGCTTCTACATCGAGAAGAAGCTGCGCGAGCGCATGAAGATCCCCGTCTTCCACGACGACCAGCACGGCACCGCCATCATTTCGTCGGCCGCCATCCTGAACGGCCTGAAGGTCGTGAACAAGGACATCGGCAAGGTCAAGCTGGCCTGCTCCGGCGCCGGCGCCGCCGCCATCGCCTGCCTGGACCTGCTGGTCCACCTGGGCGTCAAGCGCGAGAACATCTACGTGGTGGATTCGCGCGGCGTGATCTGGGACGGCCGCGATGAAAACATGGAAGCCAACAAGAAGCGCTACGCGCAGAAGACCGACGCGCGCACGCTGGCCGACGTGGTCAACGGCGCCGACGTGTTCCTGGGCTGCTCGACCGCCGGCGTGCTGACCGCCGACATGGTCAAGACCATGGCCGCCAGCCCGCTGATCCTGGCGCTGGCCAATCCGGAACCGGAAATCCGTCCTGAAGTGGCCAAGGCCGCCCGCCCGGACTGCATCATCGCCACCGGCCGTTCGGACTACCCGAACCAGGTCAACAACGTGCTGTGCTTCCCCTTCATCTTCCGCGGCGCCATGGACGCCGGCGCGTCGCGCATCACGGAAGAGATGAAGCTGGCTTGCGTGAAGGCTATCGCCGAACTGGCGCAAGCCGAGCAGAACGACGAAGTGGCCCGCGCCTACGCCGGCCAGGAACTGTCGTTCGGCCCGGACTACATCATCCCCAAGCCCTTCGACCCGCGCCTGATCGTCCAGATCGCCCCCGCCGTGGCCCAGGCCGCCGCCGACTCCGGCGTAGCCGCCCGCCCCATCGAGGACATCGAAGCCTACCGCCAGAAGCTGATGGGCTTCGTGTACCACTCGGGCCAGCTGATGCGTCCGCTGTTCGCCCAGGCCAAGAAGGCGCCCAAGCGCGTCATCTACGCCGACGGCGAAGACGAGCGCGTGCTGCGCGCGGTGCAGACCGTGGCCGATGAGAAGCTGGCGTTCCCGATCCTGATCGGCCGCCCGGCCGTCATCGAAATGCGCATCAAGAAGTTCGGCCTGCGCCTGGCGGCCGGCCAGGACTTCGAGATCGTGGATCCGGAAGACGACAGCCGCTTCAACGAAACCTGGAACGCGTACTACCAGCTGAAGGGCCGCGAAGGCGTGACGCCGGCCATCGCCAAGGCGATGATCCGCAAGCACAACACGCTGATCGGCGCGATGCTGCTGCGTCGCGGCGACGCGGATGCCCTGCTGTGCGGCGTGGCCAGCAAGTACGACAACCAGCTCAAGTACATCGACGAAATCATCGGCAAGAAGGAAGGCCAGACCTACGCCGCCCTGAACGTGCTGATGCTGCCCGACCAGACGCTGTTCGTCACCGACACCCACGTCAATGAGAACCCGACGGCCGAGGAAGTCGCCAGCATCACCATCCAGGCCGCGGACGAAATGCTGCGCTTTGGCGTGGTGCCGAAGATCGCCCTGCTGTCGCACTCCAACTTCGGCAGCCGCGTGACGGAATCCTCGCGCAAGATGGCCGCCGCGCGCCAGATGGTGCAGGACCGCGCTCCCGACCTGGAAGTCGACGGCGAAATGCACGCCGACGCCGCCCTGTCGGAAAAGATCCGCGTCCTGGCCTACCCGGACAGCACGCTCAAGGGCCGCGCCAACCTGCTCGTCATGCCCACGCTGGACACCGGCAACATCACGTACAACATGCTGAAGATGACTGGCAGCAATGGCGTCGCGATGGGCCCGATCCTGCTGGGCGCGGCGCGCCCCGTGCACATCCTGACCACCAGCGCCACCGTGCGCCGCATCGTCAACATGACGGCGCTGGCCGTGGTGGACGCGCAGCAGGAAGCCGCCGAAGCCGCCAAGAAGCGCCGTTGATGATAGTCAGCCGCTGAGGCAATGGGCGCCCCTCGGGGCGCCCATTTTCATTGCGCGGGCTCATGCCGCCGCGATAGCCCGCCGGCACGGGCTGATGGTAAAAACCAAGTTCAACCTTGTTTTCTGGAGTCAACATGCTGGCCGACGCCTTGTATGCCTGGTTTCACTACCTGGCCATCTTCCTGCTGGTGGTGGTCCTGACCGCCGAAGCCGTGCTGCTGCGGCCCGATCTCACTGCCGCCGGCCTCAAGCGCCTGGTCATCTATGACCGCCTCTATGCGCTGAGCGCCGTGGTGGTGCTCATCACTGGTGTGCTGCGCCTGACGCTGGGCATCAAGGGCGCCGCGTTCTACATGAGCAATCCCTGGTTCCATGCCAAGATCACGCTCTTCGTCATCATCGGGCTCTGTTCGATCGCGCCGACGATGACCTTCCTGCGCTGGGCCAAGCAGTCGCGGCAGCAGCCGGGCTTCTTGCCTGCGGCCGCCGACATCAAGCGGGCGCGGCGCTGGGTCATGATCGAATCGCACCTGTTCATCTTCCTGCCGCTGTTCGCCGTGCTGATGGCGCGCGGCATCGGCGCGTAACACCCGCCCGCGAGGGCCGTGCGCTCAAGGGCAGGATGCGCGACGGGGGGCCTCGGGTTCCTCGTCGCCCACGACGAAGGTGGCGAAGTGGAAGACGCCCACCGTGTCGTTCCGGACCACGTCCACGACCTCGCCAGCCAAGGTCTGCATCACCGACATGCCTTCCGGCACGTCCGCCTGGCCGTCGCGTGTGGCGGCCTGGCCATTCCAGGGGCTCAGCACCAACACGCCCGGGAACGGCTCGCGCGCATCGCCGCGGCCGCGGCGCACCGACTTGACCTGGGTGCCGGCGGCATAGCTCACGCCGCCGAATCGCGTCGGGCAGGCCAGTTCCGCATCACTGACCCGCAGCAGGCGCCGCGCCTCGTCCAGGTACAGCCGGGGCTCGCTCAAGGGCAGCCCGAATATCCGGACCGCCATCGGATCCTTGACCTCGATGCGCCAGCGGTCCGGATCGCTCGAGCCATCGGTGTAGACCGTGCCGCCGGAGCCGTAGACGATGGAACCCGGCGCAAGGTCCAGGGTTTCGGCGCGGTTGCCCGGCCCCAGCACGCACTTGTCCAGCGCCCTCATCGCGCCATCGCGCGCCACCTCGAATTCGATGTCCTGCGTGGCGTCGCACTGCCAGCCCAGCACGGTCTGGCTGCCCGCGCCACGCAGGATGACGTTGCGCGGATAGCGGCCCCGCAAGGCGTAGGTTTCGTCGTCATAGTCCGAATTGAGATAGCGCCGCGCGCTCGACGCCTGCACGCCATACATGGCCACGGGCTGCGAAAATTCCGCTTCGAGATAGGTCTCCAGCTGCCCTTCGTCCTGCAGCTTCAGTCGAGTGCCCGCGGGCATGGCGATGCCGCCGACGGTCGTGACTTCCTGCAGCGTGACATTGCGGGCTGCCTCGGCACGGGCGCCCTCTCGCTCGATTTGCCAGATCACCGTCTGCACCCAGGCATAGAAGGCGAACGGCACGGCCAGCACGACGAACACCAGGGAAGAAGTCTTCCAGTACTTGCGCACCGTGCGGCGCGCGCCGCCGCTGGCGACCAGGACCACGGCCCAGGCCAGCAGCGCCAGACCGGCAAGAAAACCCAGGGAAACAAAAATGTAGAAGCCAGCAGAAGGCAGCGCTATCGGAATCATGGCAAGGATGGTACACGCCAAACCATCGCGCCGCGGCCACACGGCGTACAGGCAACAAAAAACCGCCCGAAGGCGGTTTCTTGTTCAAGCCAGACTGCGTATCAACGCTTGTCCATCGGGGGCACGTCGCGCGTGACCGAACCGGTGAACAGCTGGCGCGGACGGCCGATCTTGTAATCGGGATCCGACAGCATTTCGTTCCACTGGGCGATCCAGCCCACCGTGCGGGCCAGCGCGAAGATGGCCGTGAACAGCGAGGTCGGGATGCCGATGGCGCGCTGGACGATACCCGAGTAGAAGTCCACGTTCGGGTACAGCTTGCGCTGGACGAAGTACGGATCCGACAGGGCGATGCGTTCCAGTTCCATGGCCAGCTTGAACAGCGGGTCGTTTTCCAGGCCCAGGGCCGAGAGCACTTCCTTGCAGGTTTCCTGCATCAGCTTGGCGCGCGGGTCGTAGTTCTTGTAGACGCGGTGGCCAAAGCCCATCAGGCGCACGCCCGAGTTCTTGTCCTTGACCTTCTCCATGAACTCGCCGACCTTGGCGATGCCGCCGTTGGCTTGCAGCTCTTCCAGCATCTGCAGGCAAGCTTCGTTGGCGCCGCCGTGAGCCGGGCCCCACAGGCAAGCCACGCCGGCCGAGATGGCGGCGAACGGGTTGGTGCCCGACGAACCGCACAGGCGGACGGTCGAGGTCGAAGCGTTCTGCTCGTGGTCGGCGTGCAGGATGAAGATGCGGTCCAGCGCGCGCTCGACGACTTCGTTCACCTTGTAGTCTTCGCACGGCGTGGCGAACATCATGCGCAGGAAGTTGCCCGTGTAGGACAGGTCGTTCTGCGGGTAGATGAAGGGCTGGCCTTGCGAATACTTATAGGCCATCGCGACCAGCGTCGGCATCTTGGCGATCAGGCGGATGGCCGAGATGTGACGATGCTGCGGGTTCGTGATGTCGGTGGAGTCGTGGTAGAACGCGGACAGCGCGCCGACCAGGCCGGTCAGCACGGCCATCGGGTGCGCGTCGCGACGGAAGCCGCGCAGGAAGAAGTGCAGCTGCTCGTTGACCATCGTGTGATGGGTCACTTGCGAATCGAAATCGGCCTTCTGGTCCTTGTTGGGCAGTTCGCCGTTCAGGATCAGGTAGCAGATGTCCATGAAGTCGCAATTGACGGCCAATTGCTCGATGGGGTAGCCGCGGTACAGCAGTTCGCCCTTGTCGCCGTCGATGTACGTGATGCCCGATTCGCAGGCAGCGGTGGACATGAAGCCGGGGTCAAACGTGAACATGCCCGTCTGGCCGTACAGCTTGCGGATGTCGATCACATCCGGACCAACCGTACCCTTGTAAACAGGGAACTCAATGGGGGCGCTGCCATCCGAGAAGGATAGAGTGGCTTTTTTGTCAGACAGGTTCATGTTCATTCCTCTCAATTAATCAGAGCGCGCGCATCTGGCCAATGATGCTCCGAAGCCTGGGCGTGTCCAGCGCGCCCTCAAGCTCTTTGCGGGCCAGCAGCAGGTCGAGAAGGTCGTTGTCTCCCATCTCGAAAAGCTGCGTCAATGCGGCTACGTCATCATCGGTAAGCTCAGCCTCGTGGGCATCCAGATACCGGGTGATGATCAAGTCGTTTTCGAGCAAGCCGCGGCGCGCCCGCCAACGCAAGCGCGCCCGCTCCAATTCAGTTAGCTTGCTCATCCTTCTTTACACCTTTAAAAGCCCCCACGCCGCACCCGCTACGCGGGCTTGCTGCCCCCCTTGGGGGCGTTTTTGCCTTGGGACGGCCCGGCGGCAAAAAATGCCGCCGGAGGCAAAATGCGCTTAATAAAAACTAGACCGTACGGCGAACCATCAGTTCCTTGATCTTGCCGATCGCCTTGGTCGGGTTCAGTCCCTTGGGACAGACGTCGACGCAATTCATGATGGTGTGGCAACGGAACAGGCGGTACGGATCGTCCAGATTGTCGAGGCGGCTGCCCGTGGCTTCGTCGCGGCTGTCGGCGATGAAGCGGTAGGCTTGCAGCAGGCCGGCCGGGCCGACGAACTTGTCCGGGTTCCACCAGAACGACGGGCAGGAAGTGGAACAGCACGCGCACAGAATGCACTCGTACAGGCCATCCAGCTCTTCGCGGGCCTCGGGCGACTGCAGACGTTCCTTTTCGGGCGGCGGCGTGTCGTTGATGAGGTACGGGCGGATCGAGTGGTACTGGTTGAAGAAGTGCGTCATGTCCACGATCAGGTCGCGGATGACGGGCAGGCCCGGCAGCGGACGCAGAACGATGGGTTCCTTCAGTTCGCGCAGGTTGGTCGTGCACGCCAGACCGTTCTTGCCGTTGATGTTCATGGCGTCCGAACCGCACACGCCTTCACGGCACGAGCGGCGCAGGGCCAGGCTGTCATCGACGTCGTTCTTGATGCGCACCAGCGCATCGAGCAGCATCTTGTCGGTCGGCTGGAGTTCGACTTCCAGCTTCTGCATGTACGGGCGCTCGTCCTTGTCCGGATCGTAGCGGTAGATTTCGAACTTGACGATTCTCTTGGTGCTCATAGTGGGCTCAATCCGGACTTAGAAGGTACGCGCCTTGGGCGGGAAGGACTCGACCGTCAGCGGCTTCATCTGCACGGGCTTGTAATCCAGGCGGCTGCCTTCGGAGTACCACAGCGTGTGCTTCAGCCAGTTCTCGTCGTCGCGCGTCGGGTGGTCGTCCAGCGCGTGCGCGCCGCGGCTTTCGGTGCGGTTGGCGGCCGACTTGATCGTGGCGCGGGCCACTTCGGTCATGTTCGCCAATTCCAGCGCCTCGACGCGCGCGGTGTTGAACACCTTGGACTTGTCCTTGAAGTAGATGTTGTCGGCTTGCTTGGCCAGATCTTCGATCTGGGTCACGCCTTCGTTCAGCAGTTCCAGCGTGCGGAACACGCCGCAGTGGCGCTGCATCGAGAAGCGGATGGCGTTGCCGATGTCCTGGGTCTTCTCGCCCGAGGTGCGCGATTCCAGCTTGTTGATGCGGTCCAGCGAGAATTCGACGGCTTGCTGCGGCACGGGCTGGTGCGCGTGCTGGCGTTCCGGATGCGAATTGACGATGTGGTTGCCGGTGGCGCGACCGAACACGATCAGGTCCAGCAGCGAGTTGGTGCCCAGGCGGTTGGCGCCGTGCACCGACACTGCGGCGCATTCGCCGATCGCGTACAGGCCGTTGACGATCTTGTTCTCGCCGTTTTCGCGCGTCAGCACCTGGCCGTGGTAGTTGGCCGGAATGCCGCCCATCTGGTAGTGGATGGTCGGAACGACGGGGATCGGTTCCTTGATCGGGTCCACGTTGCCGAACTTGATCGCGATTTCGCGGATCGAGGGCAGACGCTTGTTGATCACGTCGGCGCCCAGGTGATCCAGCTTGAGGACCACGTAGCTGCCGTCCGGACCGCAGCCGCGGCCTTCCTTGATTTCCTGGTCCATCGAGCGGGACACGAAGTCGCGCGGGGCCAGATCCTTCAGCGTGGGCGCATAGCGCTCCATGAAGCGTTCGCCATCCTTGTTCAGCAGGATGCCGCCTTCGCCGCGCACGCCTTCGGTGATCAGCACGCCGGCGCCGGCCACGCCGGTCGGGTGGAATTGCCAGAATTCCATGTCCTGCAGCGGAATGCCCGCGCGGGCGGCCATGCCCAGGCCATCACCGGTGTTGATGAAGGCGTTGGTGGAAGCGGCCCAGATGCGGCCGGCGCCGCCGGTGGCCAGCACCGTGGTCTTGGCTTCCAGGATGTAGATTTCGCCCGTTTCCATTTCCAGGGCGGTCACGCCCACGACGTCGCCCGCTTCGTTGCGCAGCAGGTCCAGCGCCATCCATTCGACGAAGAACTGGGTACGCGCGGCGACGTTGCGCTGGTAGAGGGTGTGCAGCAGCGCGTGGCCGGTGCGGTCGGCAGCGGCACAGGCGCGCTGGACCGGCTTTTCACCGAAGTTGGCGGTGTGGCCGCCGAACGGACGCTGGTAGATGGTGCCGTCGGGGTTGCGGTCGAACGGCATGCCGAAGTGCTCGAGCTCGTACACGGCGTTCGGCGCTTCACGGCACATGAATTCGATGGCGTCCTGGTCGCCCAGCCAGTCCGAACCCTTGACGGTGTCGTACATGTGCCAGTACCAGTTATCTTCGCTCATGTTGCCCAGCGAGGCGCTCACGCCGCCCTGTGCGGCAACCGTGTGCGAACGCGTGGGGAACACCTTGGACAGCACTGCAACGGACAGGCCCGCTTGGGACAGTTGCAGCGAACAACGCATGCCGGCTCCACCGGCGCCAACGACCACCACATCAAACTGGCGGCGCGGCAGGGATTTCATGACAGAGACCACGGCTTAAATGCTCCAGAGGATTTGCGCGAAGTAAACGACCGAACCGACCAGCCAGAGGATCGTCAACACTTGCAGCAGCAGGCGCACGCCCACCGACTTGACGTAGTCCATCCAGATGTCGCGCACACCAATCCAGGCATGCCAGGCCAGCGCAATGAATGCAAGGGTGGCCAGGATCTGGCCAACCGGAAGAACGCCCACGTAGAAGTTGAACAGTGCGGTCCAGTGCTCGTACGTGAAGGCCGGCATCATCAGGATGCCGATGAGCAGCACCAGCGTATACACGGCCATGATGACGGCGGTGATGCGCTGGATGATGAAATCCATGACGCCGTAATGGGCGCCCACGACCAGACGCTTGGGTCCGTAGTTTTTGACGTCGGCCATTACAGCACTCCGAACAGTTTGAGAGCGAACACCAGGGTCAGCGCCAGGCTCACCCCGAAAACCACGCCGGCGCTCTTCTTGGCCGACAGCTTGTCGATACCGATGTGCAGGTCCAGCAGCAGGTAGCGGATGCCGGCACAGAAGTGGTGCAGATAGCCCCAGATCAGGACCAGGAAGACAAGCTTGACGATCGGGTTGCCGGCGTACGCGGCCACGGCTGCGAACGTCTGCGGTGCGGCCACGCTGGCCGCGAACAGCGGCAGAATGACCAAGGGAAGACAGAGGAACAGCAGCGCACCGCTGACGCGGTGCAGGATGGACAGCTTGCCGGCCAGGGGCAGGCGGTAGCTGGCGAGTTGCGCAATACCAATATTGCGAAACTGCGGACGTGGCTTGGCAGCGGTGTCGGACATGACGGCCTCGGTGTTTCGGAACTAGGGAATCGTTACGGCGGAAATGCCGTAGCCCTTGCGGGCAAACACGGTATTTTCGCCCAGAGATAGGGTCGGTATCAAATCGTAGGTAAAAAACTCATCAATTCAGACTATTGCGGTAGTGGTATCGATCGGTCAAGTACAACCCCCGGCGGATTTCCATGGGGCGGTCACCATACGTATAAGACACCCTATCAACCTGCAACAACGGCGTCCCGGCGGGAACATTAAGCAGCGGACAGACCTCGGCCGGCGCGATCACCGCGCGCAGCTTTTCGTCCGCGCGCACCATGCTCACGCCGAATTCGGATTCGAACAGACCGTAGAGCGGCGCCTTGTTGGCGGTCAACAGCTCCAGGGTCAGTCCACGGAAAATGGAACCGGGCAGCCAGATGTCGTCCACGACGGTGGGCGTCTGCCCCATGGACAGCAGGCGGCGGATCATGACGACGGTTTCGCCGGCACGCAGGTCCAGGGCGCGCGCGATCTCGGCGGGCGCCCGCAGGCGCCGGCATTCCAGGATGCGGCTTTCGGCCCGGCCGGCCTCGCCTTCGTCATCGGCGGCCAGGCGCAGGAAGCGGTAGCGCACGCGCGCTTCGTGGTGGGTGGCGACGAAAGTGCCCTTGCCCTGGCGGCGCAGCAGCATGTGCTCGGCAGCCAGCTCATCGACCGCCTTGCGCACCGTGCCCTGGCTTACCTGGAAACGGGCAGCCAGATCGATTTCGCTGGGGATGAGTTCGCCGGGCTTCCATTCGCCGCGTTCCAGGCTCTGGACAAGCAGATCCTTGATTTGCCGGTAGAGCGGACTGAAAGCGGCCCCCTCGCCCGCCGTGCGGGCGGCGCGAATGCGTAAGGAGGTTTCGGGCCGGGGCTCTGCCATGGATCTTTTTGATTGAGTCATGTTTATCCGGGGAAATGGGAGGGCGGCGCAAGGCAGCGAACCCATCCGCAATGCGCTGCCGCCGCCAGTGTTCTGGCTTGATACAGGCGCGCAACCGAAACCGGGTTGCGGCGCATTCGAATAAACGCTCTATTGTGGCATATCGGCCGGGCGGCTGTCCAACGTCTTATGTCTTATATAAGATAGAA
Source organism: Achromobacter aegrifaciens (assembly GCF_902859965.1). Taxonomy (NCBI): domain Bacteria; kingdom Pseudomonadati; phylum Pseudomonadota; class Betaproteobacteria; order Burkholderiales; family Alcaligenaceae; genus Achromobacter; species Achromobacter aegrifaciens. The sequence goes on along the minus strand of NZ_CADIKO010000003.1, from coordinate 776,500 downwards.
GAGCAATTGACGGACACGTAAATTCGATCTAGGATTCAACGCTGCCCGGGCCCCGCGCCTGCCACTGCGCACGCCGTTGCATACGCGTTGATTTTCACGCCCAACGATTACACTGCTTGGTGAGATTTTTTCTCGCCAAACCATTACGGAGAACGTCCATGTCCAAGCCTGCCTTGCGTGTCGCCGTCACCGGCGCCGCCGGCCAAATCGGTTACGCACTGCTATTCCGCATCGCCTCCGGCGAAATGCTGGGTAAAGATCAACCCGTCATCCTGCAACTGCTGGAAATCCCCGACGAGAAAGCGCAAAAGGCCCTGAAGGGCGTCATCATGGAACTGGATGACTGCGCCTTCCCGCTGCTGCAAGAAGTCACCGCCCACAGCGACCCGCGCACCGCCTTCAAGGACGCCGACGTGGCCCTGCTGGTTGGCGCCCGCCCGCGCGGCCCCGGCATGGAACGCAAGGACCTGCTGTCGGTCAATGCCCAGATCTTCACGGCTCAGGGCAAGGCCCTGAACGACGTCGCCAGCCGCAACGTCAAGGTCCTGGTCGTCGGCAACCCGGCCAACACCAACGCCTACATCGCCATGAAGTCGGCGCCGGACCTGCCCGCCAAGAACTTCACCGCCATGCTGCGCCTGGACCACAACCGCGCCCTGTCGCAACTGGCTGCCAAGTCCGGCAAGGCCGTCGCCGACATCGAAAAGCTGGTCGTGTGGGGCAACCACTCGCCCACGATGTACCCCGACTACCGCTTCGCCACCGTCGGCGGCGAATCGCTGTCCAAGCTGATCAACGACGACGCCTGGAACCGCGACACGTTCATCCCCACCGTGGGCAAGCGCGGCGCCGCCATCATCGAAGCCCGCGGCCTGTCCTCGGCCGCTTCGGCTGCCAACGCCGCCATCGACCACGTCCGTGACTGGGTCCTGGGCAGCAACGGCAAGTGGGTCACGATGGGCATCCCGTCGGACGGCTCCTACGGCATCCCCGAAGGCATCATCTACGGCGTGCCGGTCACGACCGAAAACGGCGAATACAAGCGCATCGAAGGCCTGGAAATCGACGCCTTCTCGCGCGAGCGCCTGGACTTCACGCTGAAAGAGCTCCTCGAAGAGCGCGACGGCGTCAAGGACCTGCTGAAGTAAGCAGCGCATGAGTAAAGAATTGGGCCCGTTTGCGCGGGCCCAATTCCTAGGCAAGACCGAAACATAAACCTGTCCCTTTGCCCCTGCGCAAAGGAATGTCGCGAAGGGGACAGATTTATTTTCCGGGCCCGCGGTAAGGTCAGGAACCAGGACGGGACGCATCCCGGCCTGGCCTGCAACGCGCCAGTCCGCAGTCCAGTCGTTTCATCCGGGGCCCACGAAAACACCCGGTCCAAATTACGGAGACCACCCATGTCCAGACCCGAATCCGCCGGCGCCCTCTTTCGCCGCGCGCTTGCCGAAGAAAGCCCCCTGCAGATCATCGGCGCCATCAACGCCAACCACGCGCTGTTGGCCAAGCGCGCCGGCTACCGCGCCATCTACCTGTCCGGCGGCGGCGTCGCGGCTGGTTCGCTGGGCCTGCCCGACCTGGGCATCAACACCATGGACGACGTCCTGACGGACGTGCGCCGCATCACCGACGTCTGCGACGTGCCCCTGGTGGTCGACATCGATACCGGCTTCGGCCCGTCGGCGTTCAACATCGCCCGCAGCGTCAAGAGCCTGATCAAGTTCGGCGCCGCCGCCTGCCACATCGAAGACCAGGTCGGCGCCAAGCGCTGCGGCCATCGCCCCGGCAAGGAAATCGTCTCGACCGAAGAAATGGCCGACCGCGTCAAGGCCGCGGCCGACGCCCGCACCGATACGGACTTCTACCTGATCGCCCGCACCGACGCGATCGCCTCCCATGGCGTGGACGCCGCCATCGAGCGCGCGCTGGCCTGCGTGGAAGCGGGCGCCGACGCGATCTTCGCCGAAGCCGCCTACGACCTGCCTACCTACGACCGCTTCGTCAAGGCGGTCAAGGTGCCGGTGCTGGCCAACATCACCGAATTCGGCAAGACGCCGCTGTTCTCGGTGGAAGAACTGAAGAGCGTGGGCGTGGGCATGGTGCTCTACCCGCTGTCGGCCTTCCGCGCCATGAACAAGGCAGCCGAAGCGGTCTACACCGCCATCCGCCGCGATGGCCACCAGAAGAACGTGGTGGACCTGATGCAGACGCGCGAGGAACTGTACGACCGCATCGGTTACCACGAATTCGAATCGAAGCTGGACGCGCTGTTCCAGAAGGGCAAGGCCTAAGCCAGCCCACGGTTTCCGGCGTCGCGGCAGCCGCCCGGCGCCTTGCATGCCCACCCCCAATAGCAACGACCATCGCGAAAGGAAGGAGTAGAGACATGAGCACGGCTCCCAAGAAGCAAGTGGCCAAGACGGACGCCCAGCCGGAAGAAAAAGCCGGCTTCAAGCCCAAGAAGTCGGTTGCGCTGTCCGGCGTCGTCGCCGGCAACACCGCACTGTGCACGGTCGGCCGCAGCGGCAACGACCTGCACTACCGCGGCTACGACATCCTGGACATCGCCGACGCCAGCGAGTTCGAGGAAATCGCCCACTTGCTCGTCCACGGCAAGCTGCCGAACAAGGCCGAACTGAAGGCCTACAAGGAAAAGCTGCGCAGCCTGCGCGGCCTGCCCGCCCAACTGCAAGCCGCGCTGGAAGCCTTGCCCGCCGCCAGCCACCCGATGGACGTGATGCGCACCGCCGTGTCCGTGCTGGGCTGCGTGCTGCCTGAAAAAGACGACCACAACACCCCGGGCGCGCGCGACATCGCCGACCGCCTGATGGCCAACCTGGGCTCGGCGCTGCTGTACTGGTACCACTACAGCCACAACGGCCGCATCATCGACGTGCAGACGGACGACGACAGCATCGGCGGCCACTTCCTGCACCTGCTGCACGGCGAAAAGCCCAGCGACGAGTGGGTCAAGGCCATGCACATCTCGCTGAACCTGTACGCCGAACACGAGTTCAACGCGTCCACGTTCACGGCCCGCGTCATCGCCGGCACCGGCTCGGACATGTTCTCCGCCATCTCGGGCGCCATCGGCGCGCTGCGCGGCCCCAAGCACGGCGGCGCCAACGAAGTGGCCTTCGACGTGCAGAAGCGCTATGAAACCCCGGACGAGGCCGAGGCCGACATCCGCCGCCGCGTCGAAGCCAAGGAAGTTATCATCGGCTTTGGCCACCCCGTCTATACCGTGTCCGACCCGCGCAACAAGGTCATCAAGGAAGTGGCCAAGAAGCTGTCCAAGAAGGCCGGCAGCACCAAGATGTTCGACATCGCCGAACGCTTGGAAACGGTCATGTGGGACATCAAGAAGATGTTCCCCAACCTGGACTGGTTCTCGGCCGTCAGCTATCACATGATGGGAGTCCCCACCGCCATGTTCACGCCGCTGTTCGTCATCGCGCGCACGGCGGGCTGGTCGGCCCACATCATCGAGCAGCGCATCGACAACAAGATCATCCGCCCCACCGCCAATTACGTGGGCCCGGAAGACCAGAAGTTCGTGCCGCTGGAAAAGCGCAAGTAAGCCACGACACCAGGGCGCGGACGAGGGCACGGCATGGCCACCTGTATTCATTCCATGGAGAGGTACCGCTATGTCTGCCCCGATCTCCAACGTCCGTCCCGATCCCGACCTGGTTCTGGTCGATATCGCCGACTACGTCCTGAAGTATGAAATCCAGAGCGGCCTGGCGTACGAAACGGCGCGCAACTGCCTGATCGACACGCTGGGCTGCGGCCTGGAAGCGCTGGAGTATCCAGCGTGCAGGAAACTGCTGGGGCCCATCGTCCCCGGCACGACCGTGCCCCACGGCGCCAAGGTGCCGGGCACGCAATTCCAGCTCGATCCCGTGCAGGCCGCCTTCAACATCGGCACGATGATCCGCTGGCTGGACTTCAACGACACCTGGCTGGCCGCCGAATGGGGCCACCCGTCCGACAACCTGGGCGGCATCCTGGCCACCGCCGACTGGCTGTCCCGCACGGCGGTCGCGGCCGGCAAACCGCCCCTGCTGATGCGCGACGTGCTGACCGGCATGATCAAGGCGCACGAGATCCAGGGCTGCATCGCACTGGAAAACTCCTTCAACAAGGTCGGCCTGGACCACGTCGTGCTGGTGAAAGTTGCCTCCACCGCCGTGGTGGCGCAGATGCTGGGCCTGAGCCGCGATGAAGTGATCAATGCGGTGTCGCTGGCCTGGGTCGATGGCCAGAGCCTGCGCACCTATCGCCACGCGCCCAATACCGGCAGCCGCAAGAGCTGGGCCGCGGGCGACGCCACCAGCCGCGCCGTGCGCCTGGCGCTGATCGCCCGGACCGGCGAAATGGGCTATCCGTCCGTGCTGACGGCCAAGACCTGGGGCTTTTACGACGTGCTGTTCAAAGGCCAGCCGTTCCGGTTCCAGCGCCCCTACGGCAGCTACGTGATGGAAAACGTGCTGTTCAAGATTTCGTTTCCAGCCGAATTCCATGCGCAGACCGCCGTCGAGTGCGCAATGGAACTCCACGCCCGGCTGCAGGCCGCCGGCAAGAACGCCGACGACATCGCGAAAATCACAATCCGCACGCACGAAGCCTGCATCCGCATCATCGACAAGAAGGGACCGCTGGCCAACCCGGCCGACCGGGACCACTGCATCCAGTACATGGTGGCGGTACCGACGCTGTTCGGCCGCCTGACCGCGGCCGACTACGAGGACACGGTGGCGCGGGATCCGCGCATCGACGCGCTGCGCGACAAGATTGTGTGTGTCGAAGACCCGGCTTACACCCGCGACTATCACGACCCCGACAAGCGTTCGATCGCCAATGCGCTGACGGTGGAATTCAAGGACGGCACGCGGCTGGACGAGATCGTCTGCGAGTACCCCATCGGCCACAAGCGCCGTCGCGCCGAAGGCATACCGCTGCTGGAAACCAAGTTCCGCACCAATCTGGCGCGCATGTTTCCAGCCCGCCAGCAAGACTGCATCCTGCAGGCCTCGCTGGACCAGAAGCGGCTGGAAGCCATGCCGGTCCACGAGTACGTCGACCTGTACGTGATCTGAGCCGCCTCCTCGCAAAGCCCTGCCCGCGGGGCTTTGCCTCTTGGCCTGAACGCGTAGTGGCGCAGCTTACAATGCGGCTTTCCTCGACTGGATCGCGCCATGGCCATGCTTTGGGTCAAGACCTTTCATATTGTCTTTATCGCTTCCTGGTTCGCCGGCCTGTTCTACCTGCCGCGCATATTCGTGAATCTGGCGCAGCAATCGGACCCCGCGGTCCAGACCACCCTGCTGGGCATGGCGCGCCGCCTGTACCGTTTCACCACCATCCTGGCCGTGGTCGCGGTGGTATTCGGCATGTGGCTCTATCTGGGTTATCGCATCGGCGTGGGCCCCGGCAACGGCTGGATGCACGCCAAGCTCTTTTTCGTCCTGCTCGTCATCGGCTACCATCACGCCTGTGGCCTGATGCTGCGCAAATTCGAACAGGGCAAAAACACCCGTTCGCACAAGTTCTATCGCTGGTTCAACGAAGTTCCCGTCTTGCTGCTCTTGGTGGTGGTGGCGCTGGTCGTCGTCAAACCCTTCTGATACCCCTACCTCTGCACATTCGCCAGGATTCGTATGTCCTCTGATGAACAGGACCGCCCGCGCAAGACGCTGACGATCAAGAAAACGGCGCGCGACGCCTATGCCGAAGACGCCCCCAAGCGCACCCGCAGCGGCGCCCGCGCCCGTCTGGTCGCGCAACAGGAGCGCACCAAGGAAAGCATCGAACGCCAGAAAGATCCCGCCGCCTATCAGCGGCGCAAGGACGAGGAAGCGCGTGGCCCGCGCGGCGCCGGCCGCGGCCAGTCCGCGCGCGGCGCGTCGGATCGGGCGGCGCCGGGACGCGGCGCCTCGGACCGGGCGGCATCGGGGCGACCTGCTACGGACCGCAAGCGGGCCGACAGCCCGCGCCGCGAAACTGAATCCGGCGGCCGCTCCGGCCGCGCCCCGCAGCGCGCGCCGCGCCTGCGCGACGATCAGTACATCGCGCCGGCCACCCCGGCGGGACGCTTCTACGACCCGTTCGAGGACGACGGTCCGGCGCCGGAATATCAGGCTGAACCCGAGCACGAATCGGATTTTGTCGAAGCACGTAACCGGGACCAAGACCACCGCGAACCCGCCGTCGAGGTCCGCAGCCGCCGTCCGCGCGAAACCCGCCAGGCGGAAACATTTCCCATCTTCGCCCCCTGCCCCCAAGGACTGGAAGAGGCGCTGACGGCCGAAATGCAGGCGCTGGGCTTCGAGGACGCCCAGGCCGGCCGCGCTGGCTGCTCGTTCACGGCCGATTGGGCCGGCGTGCAGCGCGCCAACCTGTATTCGCGCCTGGCGACCCGTATCCTGGTGCAGGTCGCCCATGCCGAGATTTCGCACGAAGACGACATCCTGGACCTGGCCCGCGACACTCCCTGGGAGCGCTGGTTCGGCGCGGAGCAGACCCTGCGCGTGGATACCTCGGCCATCAAGAGCCCGGTGCAAAGCCTGCAGTACTGCAATTTGCGCGCCAAGGACGGTATCTGCGACCGCCTGCGCGAACTGGAAGGCGAACGCCCCAGCATCGACACCGTGCGTCCGGACGCACGCGTGCACCTGTTCCTGACCGGGCATACCGCGACGCTTTACCTGGACACCTCGGGCGAGTCGCTGTTCAAGCGCGGCTGGCGCCTGGACAAGGGCGAGGCGCCGCTGCGCGAGAACCTGGCCGCAGGCATGCTGGCGCTGGCGGGCTGGGATCCAGCCGCCCCACTGCTGGATCCGTTCTGCGGATCGGGCACCATCCTGATCGAGGCTGCCTGGATCGCCCTCGGCGTGCCCCCGGGCATCTCGCGCCCGTTCGGCTTCGAACGCCTGCGCGGACATGACGCCTACCGCTGGCGCGACCTGAAGGACGATGCCCGCGCGCGCATCCTGCCGCAACTGGACGCGCCGCTGGTCGGCTACGACCTGGACCCGCGCGCGATCGAATTCGCCCGCAACAACGCCGAACGCGCCTGGCTGACCGAAGACTCGATCCGCTTCGAGGTCGGCGATGCCCGCCACGTCACGGCGCCCGCCGACCACGGCTGGATCGTCACCAACCCGCCCTATGGCGAGCGCATGGGGACCGAACAGGACGCGGATCTGTGGCGCGACTGGGCCACCTGCCTGAAGCGCAATTTCGCGGGCTGGCAACTGCACGTCATCACCAGCGACCTCACCTTGCCCAACCAGATGCGCTTGAAGCCCAAGCGCCGCGTGCCGCTGCACAACGGTTCGCTGGACTGCCGCCTGTTCGGTTTCGAGCTGGTCGCGGCCGGTTACCGCGACGCCTGAGCGCCCCTGCGCCCCGGGAGGTTTCGGCCCCCGGGCGCCCCCCTTCCCCTTGAACAGCGCGTTGTAAAGGCGCCGCAACATGGCGCGCTTATCTTTGCTTATGGTTTTCCCCAGCACCGTTTGAGCGCATCATCGCACCAAGGTGTTGCCAATATGCACCAGGCACTTGCACAAGTTCAGGGTTAACCCCTATAATTCGGGTTATCCCTAGTAGCTAAACAAACAGTGCAAGCCCGTGGAGGCTATTGTGATCAACCCGAACAACACCATCCGCCTGACCGACGAACTCGAGCGCCAACTGATGCTCCAGGCTATCGAAGAACAATTCCGTCCGCACCCGATGCGGGCGTTGGCCGCCGGCCTGCGTAAGCTGGCCCACGGCATCCGTGCCCTGGCTGGCAAGACGAGCGCCAAGAACGCGCACTCCGCCGCCTGAGCAAGGCCCCAGGCTTACGGCCTGAACAGTTTTCCCCTTGGGGGCTGCATAGCCCCTTTTAAGACCCGCCCTTACCGGTGGGTTTTTTTTTGCCTTGGAAGGCCTGGGCTTTGTCGGATAATAGCGACCCATGACGACCGACGCCCTCCTCGACCAGACCCCCAACCGGCTGCGCCGGTTCGCCTGCATGATGTACGAAGCCGTGCTGCTGTTTGGCGTGGTGTTCCTGGCTGGCTACCTGCTGGATACCCTGACCCAGAGCAAGAACGCGCTGGAATTGCGCGGCGCCCGGCAGGCCTGGCTGTTCGTCGCCATCGGAGCGTATTTCGTGCTGTGCTGGCGCCGCCGCGGCCAGACCCTGCCCATGAAAACCTGGAACATCCGCCTGGTCGACCGCGACGGCAACACCCCGTCCACGACCCGCCTGATGTTGCGCTACGTCCTGGTCTGGCCTCTGGTGCTGGCCGGCGCGGCGGTCGTGTGGGCGGCCGCCAGCGCCACCGGCTGGCCTTCGATGGACATGTTCATCGTCGCCGCGCCCTTCACCATCTTCGTCTGGTCCTGGTTCGATCCCGACGGCCAGTTCCTGCACGATCGCATCCTGGGCACGCGGCTGCGCAACGCGCCGCGCCACAAGAAGGCCCGCTAGCCTGCGCCGGCAGCGTCAGCCGACGCGCCGTATACATTCTGCGACAAACGGCAACATCGTGCGCCGAATTAGCTGTTTGCTTTCAGAAAGTTGAAAGTCGACCGCAAAGACAATGGGGCCCCTTTTTTCAGACGCCCTAGAACCATCATGCGCGCTTTCCTTTCCCGTGTTGCGCTGGCCGCCGCCAGCGCCCTGTTCCTGCTGCCCGCCGGCGCCCTGGCGCAGAACGCCGCCGCCCAACAGGAAATCGAAGCGGCCACCAAGGCCGCCTTCGCCGCTGCCCAGGAAGGGCCCGCCGACGTCAAGCTGGGCGAGCAGGCGGTCGTGCATCTGCCCGAATCCATGTTCTTCGTGCCGCGCCTGCAGGCGGACCGGCTGATGGCGGCCTACGGCAACGGCAAGGATCCTTCCCTGCTGGGCGTGGTGATGCCCAAGAGCGACGATGACGATTGGGTCATCACCGTCAATTTCGACAAGGCCGGCTACATCAAGGACGACGACGCCAAGAACTGGAACGTCAACGAATTGCTGGACAGCCTGCGCGAAGGCACCGAGCAATCCAACGAAGAGCGCAAGAAGCGCGGCTTCCCCGAACTGATCATGGACGGCTGGGTCGAGGCGCCGAAGTACGACAGCAACTCGCAGCGCCTGGTCTGGTCGGTCGCGGTCAAGCACAAGGGCGAAAGCGCCACCGAGAACCCCACCGTCAACTACAACACCTACGCGCTGGGCCGCGACGGCTACATCACGCTGGACCTGATCACGCAGAAGAGCATGGTGCCCAAGGACAAGACGGCCGTGCTGACCCTGCTGGACAACCTGAACTACGTCGAAGGCAAGCGCTACGCCGACTTCAACTCCTCGACCGACAAGGTGGCCGAGTACGGCCTGGCCGCCCTGGTGGCTGGCGTAGCGGCCAAGAAACTGGGCCTGTTCGCCGTGATCGCCGCCTTCCTGGCCAAGTTCGCCAAGGTCGGCCTGCTGGCCGCGGCCGCGCTGGGCGGCGGCATCTGGAAGCGCCTGCGGGCCAAGAAGGCCAACCCGCAGCAGCCCTGACTGCCGACTCCGGTCGCGGCCCCCCCGAACCCATGAACCCGATGCACGGCGGTCCGCCGTGCATCGCAGAGCCTCGCCCGCCGTCACAACAGCGTCACGCAGCGTTCACGTTCCGGTCATCGCCGGATGGTTTCATTCCCAGGCATGAGCACAGCCCCTGGGAAAGCGACCGTGAACGAAATCCGCCCCGCGCACTGGCGCGCCCTCTGGATTTCCGATATTCACCTGGGCACCGCCGGGTGCAAGGCGGAATTCCTCCTCGACTTCCTGGACCACAACGATTCCGACACGCTCTACCTGGTGGGGGACATCGTCGACGGCTGGCAGCTGCGCAAGCACTGGCACTGGCCCCGGGCGCACAACGACGTCATCCAGCGCATCCTGCGCAAGGCGCGCAACGGCACCCGGGTCGTATTCATCCCGGGCAACCATGACGAATTCGCGCGCGAGTTCGCTGGCTATGCCTTCGGCGACATCGAGATCCTGGACGAGGACGTGCACACCACCGCCAAGGGGCAGCGCCTGCTGGTGCTGCATGGCGACCAGTTCGACGGCGTGATCCAGCACAGCCGCTGGCTGGCCCACCTGGGCGACGGGCTCTACCAACTGGCGCTGTGGATCAACCATCATTTCAACCGGCTGCGCCACCGCCTGGGACTGCATTACTGGTCCCTGTCGCAATACCTGAAGCACAAGGTCAAGAACGCCGTGTCCTTCATCACGGACTTCGAAGAGGCGCTGGCGGGCGAAGCCCGGCGACGGGGCCTGGACGGCGTAGTCTGCGGCCATATCCACAAGGCCGAACTGCGCTACGTGGGCGAGATCCTCTACTGCAACGACGGCGACTGGGTGGAGAGCCTGTCCGCCCTGGCGGAGACGCACGACGGCCAGCTCCAGTTGCTGGACTGGGCCACTGTCATGGCGGATCGCGAAGCCGATCCCGCCGCCCGGCCGCCCCGCTCGCTGACGCTGCCGGCCCTGCCCTCCGCACTGCGCCGCCAAGGCAAACACCCGTGATAACCCGTATGCGTCCCCGTTACGCAACGGGGATGTTGCAGTTCACGGCCCTCTAGGTCATGCTTGCATCTGGGGCAACGGGCCAACTTGACCCGTTCACGCTGCAACATGCTCACAACATAGGGCCATGAACGACCAATATCAGGCGCTCTACCAAACATTCCGCTGGCTGGTACCCACCCAGTTCAACATCGCGGAAGCGTGCTGCCACCGCTGGGCATCCAGCAGTCCGGATGCGCGGCGCATTGCCATCTACTACGAAGATGAATCTGGCAACCGCGAGGTCTGGACCTATGCTCGCCTGGCGGAAGCGGCCAATCAGCTGGCCAACGGCCTGGTGAAAATGGGCGTTGGGCGCGGCGACCGCGTGGGTGTGGTGCTGGGGCAACGGCCCGAGACCGTGGTGGCCCATATGGCCATCTACAGCGTCGGCGCGGTAGTGCTGCCGCTGTCCGCCCTGTTCGGCCCCGAGGCCCTGGAAAGCCGCCTGCGCGACTCCGAAACCCGGGTCGCGATCGTGGATTACGCCTCCAGCGCCAACCTGCTGGCCGTAAGCGACAACTGTCCCAACCTGCAGCAGATCATCGGCATCGGCTTCGCCGACGAACGCGTATTGCCCTGGCGCAGCCTGCTGGCGCGCCAACCCAGCGAATTCAAGATGGTCCAGACCCGTTCCTCGGACCCGGCCATCCTGCTCTATACCTCCGGCACCACCGGCGCCCCCAAGGGCGCGCTGCTGCCGCACAGCGTGCTGATCGGCAACCTGCCGGGCTTCGTGGCCTCGCAGGACTGGTTCCCCAAGCCCGCCGACGTGTTCTGGTCGCCGGCCGACTGGGCCTGGACCGGCGGCATGATGGACGCCCTTCTGCCCACCCTGTACTTCGGCCACCCCATCGTCGGCACGCGCGGCCGCTTCTCGGTCGAGCGCGCATTCGAGCTCCTGGAACGCTACCAGGTCACCAACACCTTCCTCTTTCCCACCGCGCTCAAGATGATGATGAAAGCGGTGCCGGAGCCGCGCGGCCGCTACCAGCTGGCCCTGCGTTCCATCATGAGCGCCGGCGAAAGCGTGGGCGAGACCGTCTTCGAATGGTGCCAATCGGCGCTGGGCGTAACGCCCAACGAAATGTTCGGCCAGACGGAAATGAACTACGTGGTGGGCAACAGCCAGAAGCGCTGGCCCGCCAAACCAGGCAGCATGGGCCGCCCCTACCCGGGCCATAACGTCGCGGTGCTGGACGAGGACGGCAAGCCGGTCGCGCCCGGCGCCACCGGCGAGATCGCCGTCAACCGGCTCGATATCCATGGCTACCCGGATCCCGTGATGTTCCTGGGCTACTGGCGCAATGAAACCGCCACCCAGGCCAAGTTCAAGGGCGACTGGTGCCTGACTGGCGACCTGGCCAAGATCGACGCCGACGGCTACCTCTGGTACGCAGGCCGCACCGACGACGTATTCAAGTCCGCCGGCTACCGCATCGGGCCGGGCGAAATCGAAAGCTGCCTGATCGGGCATCCGGCCGTGGCCAACGCCGCCGTCGTGCCCAAGCCGGACGCCGAGCGCGGCGCCCTGGTCAAGGCCTACGTGGTGCTGACGCCGGAGTTCGCGCAGCGCGACCGCAACGACATCATCGAGAACCTGCAGGAACATGTGCGCGAGCGCCTGGCCCCGTATGAGTACCCCAAGGAGATCGAATTCGTCGACGAGCTGCCCATGACCACCACCGGTAAAATCCAGCGCCGCATCCTGCGCCTGCGCGAAGAAGAGCGCTCGCGGATGACCGCAGCCATTACAGACGCGCCGCACGCCCCCAAGGCGTGACGCCGCAACCGGAGACCTAGGCATGCCCATTTACCAGCTCGACGACCTGATTCCCCGCATCGACCCGGCGGCCTATGTGGCCGACAGCGCCGACATCATCGGCAACGTAACGCTGGAGGCAGGCGTCAGCATCTGGTCCAACGTGTCGATCCGCGGCGACAACGACGCCATCCTGATCAAGAGCGGCACCAATATCCAGGAAGGCAGCGTGCTGCACGTGGACGACGGCTGTCCCATGACCATCGGCCCCAACGTCACGGTAGGCCATCAGGCCATGCTGCACGGCTGTACCATCCATGAAGGCGCCCTCGTGGGCATGCAGGCCATCGTGCTGAACAATGCCGTCATCGGCCGCAACTGCCTGATCGGCGCCGGCGCCATCATTCCGGAAGACCGCATCATTCCCGACAACTCCCTGGTCATCGGCATCGGCAAGATCGTCCGCGAGCTCTCGGACGAGGAAATCGCCAATCTGCACAAGAACACCGCCCATTACGTGGCGCGCGGCCAACACTACAAGACCGCGCTGAAACGGATCGGCTGAGCGCCCCGGGGCGGCGCTTCGACCCTGCTGGCGGCAGGGGGAATAGACGGGCCTGATCGGCTAACATTCCTCCATGACCGATCAGCTCAAGAAATACCTTACCGAAGACCGCAGCGTCCGCATCCAGGCCGTGCGCCTGGACGCGACCTGGAAGGCCGTGCAGGCCAATCACGACTACCCTCCCGCCATCACCCACCTGCTGGGCGAACTGGTGGCGGCGTCCACGCTGCTGGCCGCCAACATCAAGTTCGACGGCTCGCTGGTGCTGCAGATCCAGGGCGACGGCCCCATTGCCCTGCTGGTGGTGGAATGCCGCAACGACCTGAGCCTGCGCGCCACCGTCAAGATGCGCGAAGGCCACGACGTGCCCAGCGACGGCAACATGCAAAGCCTGCTGAACCCGGGCGGCAACGGCCGTTTCATCGTGGTGCTGGATCCGCAGCGCAAGCTGCCGGGCCAGCAGGCCTATCAGGGCATCGTGCCCCTGCAGGGCGACACCGTGGCCGAAGCCCTGCAGCACTACATGAAAGCCTCCGAACAGCTGGATACCCGGCTGTGGCTGGCGGCCGACGCCGACCATGCCACGGGCATGCTGATCCAGCGCCTGCCCTACCACGGCGGCTCGGACGCGCCCGCTCTTACCGAGCAGAACGCCGCCGAAACCTGGGACCGCGCCTGCGCCCTGGCCGGCACCATCAAGCGCGATGAACTGCTGGCCACCGACATCGACACGCTGATCCATCGCCTGTTCTGGGAAGAAACCCTGGTGGCGTTCGATCCGCTGGCGGTGCGCTGGCACTGCCCCTGCACCCGCGAACGCGTTGCCAGCATGCTGCGCACGCTGGGCCAGGAAGAGATCAACAGCATCCTGGCCGAACGCGGCCAGGTCGACGTGGCCTGCGACTTCTGCGGCAAACCGTATAAGTTCGACTCCGTCGACTGCGCCACCTTGTTCTCGTCCGGCGCAGCTCCGGCCGCGGACGAACCTCCCACGGTGCACTGATCCACACCGGCGGCCTGGCCGCCGGGACGTTTCGATCACGCCAGCTTATCCTCATCGACAGGCGGCCATGCCTGCGCCAGACTGCGCAGCCATGACCGCCTTTTTTCATGCACCCTCCTGCCGGCAACGCGGCGCCGCCGCCATCGAATTCGCGGTGGCGGGCGCCGTGGTGCTGCTGCTGGGCCTGCTGGCGATCGAAACGGCCCGCTGGCAGGGCGTGCGCCAGATGGCCTATCTGGCGCTGATGGAGGCTGGACGCGCCGGCGCCACCGGGCACGGCGATCCAGCGCGCATGCGCATGGCCTTTCTGCAGGCCCTGCTGCCGCGGTACGCCGATGCGCAGGGCCAGGCCGGCGCACGCCGCCGCCAGGAAGACGAGCAAGCCGAGCTGGCCGCCATTTCGGGTACCCACCCCTGGCGCATCGAAGTCCTGCTGCCCGACGAGCAATCGTTCCGCGAACACGCCCGCCCGGATCTCAAGGTACCCGCGGCGTCAGGCCTGCGCGCCATCGACAACGGCTACCAGGACCTGCAGCATGCGCGCCGGCCGCCGCAGCCGGGCGGCCAGACCATATTCCAGGCCAACACCTTGAAGCTGCGGCTGACCTATCTGCACAAGCCGTTGCTGCCGCCCTTGCGGGCGCTGCTGGCCGCGCTGGGCTCCGATCGCGGCAGCTATGCCGGAAACGCGCAGACCCGGGGCCTGTTACCCCTGCGCATGGAACTGGAAACGGAGATGCATTCGCACCCGGTGGATTGGGCGCGCAGGACGCCGCAACCCGCCGGCATCGTGTACGGAGAGTGCCGCAGCGTGCGCTGCGGTTGAACGGAACGGGGAATGAACAGGAACGGCAGCCGGCGCTCAGTGCCGGGCGTTGGCCTGATTGGCGGGCTTGGGAGGCGTAGCCGCAGGGCGGGCCGCCGGCGCGCTGGCGCGCGCGGGGGTGGCCGGCTTGGCCGCGGCGTCGGCAGCCAAAGAGGCGCCGCCAGCCGGGGCCGGGGTGTTCTGCGGCAGGATGTGCACGAACACCTCGCCGTCGCGCATCATGCCCAGTTCGCCGCGGGCGCGTTCCTCGATGGCGCCGGAGCCGCCTTCGAGGTCGCGCACTTCCGCTTCCAATGCGGCATTGCGCGCGCGCAGGCCTTCGTTGGTCTCGCGTTGCTCCGCCACCTGGCGTTGCAGATCCCAGACCTTGAACCACCCGCCCTTACCCAGCCACAGCGGGTATTGGATCAGGCCTAGCAGCACGAACAGCACCAGGAACAACAGGCGCATACGCGGGAACCCTCAGCAGTCGTGGCGTGGATGCGGCCCCGGGATTGCGCCTGGGGCCGCGCTTCTCATCAACGCAGGTTGTAAAAAGCTTCCAAGCCGGGATACGACGCGACTTCAGCCAGCTCTTCCTCGATGCGCAGGAGCTGGTTGTACTTGGCCATGCGGTCCGAACGCGACAGCGAACCCGTCTTGATCTGCATGGCGTTGGTCGCCACGGCGATATCGGCGATGGTGGAGTCTTCGGTTTCGCCCGAACGGTGCGACACGACGGCGGTGTAGCCGGCTCGCTTGGCCATTTCGATGGCGGCGAAGGTCTCGGTCAGGGTGCCGATCTGGTTGATCTTGATGAGGATCGAGTTGGCGACGCCCTTCTGGATGCCTTCGCGCAGGATCTTGGTGTTGGTAACGAACAGGTCGTCGCCCACCAGCTGCACCTTCTTGCCCAACTGGTCGGTCAGGAGCTTCCAGCCTTCCCAGTCGTTTTCGGCCATGCCGTCTTCGATCGAGATGATCGGGTACTTGTCGCACCAGGTGGCCAGCAGATTGGTGAATTCCTGCGAGGACAGCGAGATGCCGCCTTCGCCGGCCAGCGTGTACTTGCCGTCGCGGTAGAACTCGGAGCTGGCGCAATCCAGGCCCAGGGCGATCTGCGTGCCCGGCTCGTAGCCGGCTTCGGTGATGGCCTTCAGGATCAGCTGGATGGCGGCTTCATGGCTGGCCACGTTGGGCGCGAAACCGCCCTCGTCGCCCACTGCCGTGGACATGCCTTGGCCGTGGATCAGCTTCTTGAGCATGTGGAAGACTTCGGCGCCCCAGCGCAGGGCTTCGCGGAAGCTGCCTGCGCCCACCGGCAGAATCATCAGTTCCTGCAGGTCCAGCGTGTTGTTGGCGTGCGCGCCGCCGTTGATGACGTTCATCATCGGCACGGGCATGCTCATGGGGCCGCTGCCGCCGAAATAGCGGTACAGGGACAGGCCCGATTCGTCGGCGGCGGCGCGGGCCACGGCCATGGAGGCGGCCAGGATCGCGTTGGCGCCCAGGCGTTCCTTGGATTCGGTGCCGTCCAGCTCGATCAGGGTGCGATCGACGAAGGTCTGTTCCTGGGCGTCCAGGCCCATCAGGGCTTCCGAGATTTCCGTATTCAGGTTCTCGACGGCGCGCAGCACGCCCTTGCCCAGATAACGGCTCTTGTCGCCGTCGCGCAGCTCGATGGCTTCGCGCGCGCCGGTGGACGCGCCCGACGGCACGGCCGCGCGGCCCATGGCGCCGGACTCCAGCAGCACATCGCATTCGACGGTGGGGTTGCCGCGCGAATCCAGAATCTCGCGGCCGATGATATCGACGATAGCACTCATGACTTTACATTCCCTGAACGATAAACATATTCATGACAGCCGCGCCTTCGCGGGCATTGCGGGCGCGGCGGTACTGCCAGGAGTCGTAGAAAGCCTGGGCCGCGGTCATGGAGGGGAATTCCATGACGACGGTACGGCCAGGCTCACGGCCCTCGAGGTGCCTGGAATCGCCGCCGCGCACCAGGATCTTCGCATCGTACGCGCGCATTGCGAGCGTGGACAGACGCTTGTAGTCCTCGTACTGCGCGGGCTTGGTCACTGAGACGTCGGCGATGAGGTAGGCACTCATGGGATTCCTTCAGAGCAGTTGCGTTGGTTTCGGTCTGACGCCGGATACGGCGACGCCGCCAGTGTCGCGCAAGGCGGCCGGGCGACGCATATCCGATGCTAATTGGTTGTATCCGAAAGAAGCGCCGCCGTATAGGGCGGCGCTGAGGCGGCGGCCCGCGGTCCCGAAGATCCGCTTACGGAACTCCAGACCGCAGACGCGCATTACGCCTCCTGACCGCGGCGAGCCTTCTGCTCGATGGCGGCGCGGATATAGCTGGCGAACAACGGGTGGCCGTCACGCGGGGTCGACGTGAACTCCGGGTGGAACTGCACGCCCACGAACCACGGGTGGTCGGGCAATTCCATCATTTCCGGCAGGTTCTCGGTCGGCGTGCGGGCGCTGATCACCATGCCGGCTTCTTCCAGGCGCGGCACGTAGACGTTGTTGACCTCGTAGCGATGGCGGTGACGCTCGTTCACTTCGTCGCCGTAGATCGACTGCGCGCGGGTGCCCGGCTTGATCGGCACGCGCTGCGCGCCCTTGCGCATGGTGCCGCCCAAGTCGGACGACTGGTTGCGCTTTTCGACCTTGCCTTCGCGGTCCATCCATTCGGTGATCAGGGCCACCACGGGGTGCGGCGCCGAGGGATCGAATTCCGTGCTGTTGGCGCCGCCCAGGCCGGCGACGTGGCGCGCGAACTCGATCACGGCCAGTTGCATGCCCAGGCAGATGCCCAGGTACGGCACACCGTTTTCACGGGCGTAGCGGATCGCGGCAATCTTGCCTTCGGTGCCGCGCTTGCCGAAGCCGCCCGGAACCAGGATGGCGTCCAGGTGCTTGAGCTGGTCGGTGCCGCGGGTTTCGATGTCTTCGGAGTCGATGTACTCGATGTTGATCTTCGAGCGCGTGTGGATGCCGGCGTGAACCAGGGCTTCCGTCAGCGACTTGTACGACTCGGTCAGGTCGACGTACTTGCCGACCATGCCGATGGTGAGCTGGTGCTGCGGGTGCTCCAGCGCCTCGACCAGGTTATCCCACATGGACAGGTCGGCCGGCGGCGGGGTCAGGCCCAGCGCTTCGCAGACGATGTTGTCCACGCCCTGCGCATGCAGCATCGCCGGGATCTTGTAGATCGAATCGGCGTCCCAGACGGAGATGACCGCGTCCAGGGGCACGTTGGAGAACATCGAGATCTTGGCGCGCTCGTCGTCCGGGATGCGGCGGTCGGCGCGGCACAGCAGCGCGTTCGGGTAGATGCCGATTTCGCGCAGCTTCTGCACCGAGTGCTGGGTCGGCTTGGTCTTGAGTTCGCCGGCCGACGCGATGAAGGGCACCAGCGTCAGGTGCACGAAGGCGGCGTTGTTGCGGCCCATGCGCAGGCTCATCTGGCGGGCGGCTTCCAGGAACGGCAGGGACTCGATGTCACCCACGGTGCCGCCGATCTCGACGATCGCGACGTCCGTGTTGCCGTTCCAGGCGGCTTCGGCGCCGCGGGCGATGAAGTCCTGAATTTCGTTGGTGATGTGCGGAATGACCTGGACGGTCTTGCCCAGGTAGTCGCCGCGGCGCTCCTTGCGGAGCACGGATTCGTAGATCTGGCCGGTGGTGAAGTTGTTCACCTTGTGCATGCGAGCCGAAATGAAACGCTCGTAGTGGCCAAGGTCCAGGTCGGTTTCGGCGCCGTCTTCCGTGACGAACACCTCGCCATGCTGGAACGGGCTCATGGTGCCCGGATCGACGTTGATGTACGGGTCGAGCTTCAGCATGGTGACTTGCAGGCCACGCGACTCGAGGATGGCGGCGAGCGACGCAGCGGCGATGCCTTTGCCCAGGGAAGACACCACACCGCCGGTGACAAATACGTATTTGGTCATCGTAATGAGCACCCGGGACGAGCGGGCGCGTGCGGGAAATTTGGATTATAGCCGGGAGGCGGAGCTTATTTGGGTTTTCCCCTAGCTCCGGGGCGTAACATTTGGCAGCACTCGAATCGCCGAAAGGGGCATCGCCTTGTGTGGCGCGGCGCAGCGCCGTGCTATGTTCGATCCCTATTTTTTTGCTTGCTGTTTTTTCTCAACACTCCCGCTTCCGCCGATGACCGATCCCGCCCGATCCTCCTACTCGCTCGCCTGGCGCCTTGCGTTGACCGCAGTTTTCCTGCGGCTTGCTTACTCGGCGCTGGTCCAGTCGTACAGCCTGCTGGCCCTGCCCCAGTTCGAGCAAATGCAGGAGATGTACACCCAGCCGCAGTTCCTGGCGCCGCTGCTGGTCCATATCGTCGCGGGCGCGGTGATCGCCGGATTGACCGCTTGGGGAGCCATGCGAGGCTGGCTGGCGCGCCATGACACCCAGGCGGTGACCGAGCCCCGCAAGCTGTTCGGCACCTTCATCGCGCTGTTTCTGCTTTACACCCTGGCCGTGGCGGCAGGCATCGCCTTCCTGCAGAACACGCTGATGCGCTTCGTCATGGACCACCGCGACGTGCTGCAGGAACGGCTCGGCTTCGGCATGATCGGGCAGTTTCTGGCCCTGAACATCATCACCAAGCTCGTGACCATCGTGCTTGAGATCATCGGCATCTGCGTCATCGTGCGCATTGCCGCCTGGACCGTGCAGCCTGCGGGCCCGGCTGGCGGCCCCGCCTATGAACGGCGCCATGCCGCCTGGACGACCGCGCTGACCGTGCTGGTCTGGCAACTGACTGTTTCGATCTGGTTGGGCGGTTTCCTGCAGATGCAGGCTCAGGGCGCTGGCTGGACGGCGTACGCGCTGGGCTATCTGGTCCTGCCTGCGGCCCTGCTGGGGCTATGCACCCTGGTCTGCCTGAACATCCTGCCGCGCCCGATCGGCGCGGCCCGGTTCGGACGGGCCGTCGCCCACGGCACCATCGCCTTCTGGCTGGCGCAGGCGCTGGGCATAGGTTTGGGATTCCTGGCCGTCCGGGCGATGACCTGGGGACAACTGATGCGCGCGGCGGAGTCCCATGCGGCCGCCGGCCTGACGCTGCTGGCCTATGGCGCGCTGCTGGCCTTGGGCTGCCTGATCGGCAGGCTCGCACTGTATCCCCGCGCCAAGACGGCCACGCCGGCAAGCTGACCCGACTCCGCGCGAAGCAAAAGGCCGCGGGCATTGCGCCCGCGGCCTTTTTTCATGCACTCACGCAGCGGTTCAGATCGCGGCGGTGCGGCGCTCCAGCCAGGCCAGCGCCTCGCCTTCGACCAGCGGCGACAGGCGTTCGTACACCGTCTTGTGATAGTCGTTGAGCCAGGCGATTTCGTCGGCGCGCATCAGCGACGGCTCGATGCAGCGCGTGTCGATCGGGCACAGCGTCAGCGTTTCGAAGCACAGGAATTCGCCAAGTTCCGAGGTCAGCCAGGCGCGGTTGGCAACCAGGTTCTCGATGCGCACGCCCCAGCGGCCCGGGCGGTAGATGCCCGGCTCGTTGGAGGTGATCATGCCTGGCTCCATCGCCGTGTGCGGACCCGGCACGGCGCGGTAGGAAATGACCTGCGGGCCCTCATGCACGTTCAGGAAGTAACCCACGCCGTGGCCCGTGCCATGGCCGTATTCCGCGCCGCCTTCCCAGATAGGGGCGCGCGCAATGGCGTCCAGCATGGGCGAAGGCGTGCCGCGCGGGAACGAGGCGCGCGACAGCGCGATCATGCCCTTGAGCACCAGCGTGAAATCCACCTTCTGGTCGGCGCTGGGCGAGCCCACCGCGACCACACGGGTGATGTCGGTCGTGCCGCCCAGGTATTGGCCGCCCGAGTCGATCAGCAACAGGCCGTCGCCTTCGATGGTGGCGTGCGATTCCTGGGTTGCGCGGTAGTGCGGCATCGCGCCGTTGGCGTTGAAGCCGGCGATGGTGGCGAAGCTGGGGCAGACATAGGCCGGCCGGCGCGCGCGCGCAGCGGTGATCTGCTCGTCGATGGTCAGTTCGGTGATGGTTTCATTGCCCAGCGCGCCTTCGAACCAGGCGAAGAACTCACAGAGCGCGGCGCCGTCCTGCGCCATGGCAAGACGTACGTTCGCCAGCTCGGCATCGGTCTTGCGGGATTTCAGCAGCGTGGACGGATTGATGGCCTCGACGCGCGGCACGGCCGGGTCCATCGCATGGAACACGCCGCAGGTCACGCGCGCCGGATCAATCAGCAGCTTCTGATCGAGTTCCAGCGAGGCCAGCGCATCGGCGGCCTGGGCATAAGCGGCCACTTCCACGCCGTCGGCCGCCAGCACGGCGCGCAGGGCGTCGTCGATCTTGCCGTCGGCCACGAACAGCGTGGCATGGTCCTGTCCGACCAGCGCGTGGCCGACGAACACCGGGTTGTAATCCACGTCCGCGCCGCGCAGGTTGAAGAGCCAGGCAATGTCGTCCAGCGTGCTGATGAAATGCACGTCGGCGCCATACGTGCGCATGGCGGCGCGCACCTGCGCCAGCTTGTCTGCGCGGGTCACGCAGGCTTCGGGCGCCACATGTTCATAGATGGCGGCGCCGGGCAGCCCGGCGCGTTCCTGCCAGATGTCTTCCAGCAGATCCTCGCGGATTTCAAGCGCCGCGCCGGCCGAGGCCGCGGCCGCCGACAAGGCGCGGAAAGCGCCCAGGCCCAGCACCTGTCCGTCCACCCCGATGACCTCGCCCGCCTTGGCATTGGCCGCCAGCCAGTCCACATGGCCCGGCGTCGTGGCCAGCGCGATCTTCATCAACTGCACGCAGGTGCCGGCCAACTGAGCTTCGGCCTGCACCCAGTAGCGGCTGTCCACCCACAGGCCGGCGAAATCGGCCGTGACCACCAGCGTGCCGACCGAGCCCGTGAAGCCGGACAACCAGCGCCGTCCCTGCCAGCGCGCGGGCAGGTATTCGGACAGGTGCGGGTCCGAGGACGGAACGACATAGGCGGACAGGCCGCGGCGGCTCATGGCCTGCCGCAATTGGGCAATACGGGCGTCGGTGCTAGACATGGGGGATGGGATCCTTAGCGCAACATGAAAGACATGGCGGCCAGGCTGTTCAGCGTGCGGACGGCGGACTGCATGCTATCCGTGGTGAATCGCAAGGTCACGCCGTCCACGCGTTCCAGCGTGGGCCACATGCAGAACAGGTCGGCCAGGGCCGAGCTCTGCGTCTGCAACCGGCATTCTATAGGGGCGGGAATGCGGAAAGGAACCACTCCCCCTTTCTTCAAATTGCGCACGGCGGCTTCGGCGGCGGACGCAATCGCGCGGCGCGATGCAGCAGGCGACAGGGTCACGCCGCTACCCTGCCCATGGGCCACCTTGGTCTGCACCCATTCGGCGCCCGGGAAGGTATCGCGAGTCTCCGCGATGAAGGCATCGTCGCCGGTGCCCAGGATGACGGGTACGCCCATCTCGCCCGCCAGCGCGCCGTACAGGCCGGCCTCGCCCAGCTCCATGCCGTTGATGATTACGCGGGCAAAGGCGAAGCTGTTGATGGTGTGGGCCAGGATGCCGCGGCCCTGCGAACGCGAGTGGTAGCCGATCATGAAGACGGCGTCGCAGCCCTCTTCCAGACCGCCCATCATGCCGAGGTAACGCGGCTTGCCCAGCACCAGGCGGGCGCGTTCGTCTAGGCCGTCAGGCAGCAGGTTGCGAAAGCCGCCGTGCGAATCGTTGACCAGGATCTCTTCGGCGCCGCCGGCGATCGCGCCTTGCACGGCCGCGTTGGCCTCGGCGGTCATCCAGGCGCGGGCGCGCTCGTATTCGCCGTTGCCGGCGCGGACTTGTTCGGAATGAAAGACGCCGGCGACGCCTTCGATATCGGTGGAAATCAGGATCTTCATGGGATCAGCCTCGGAGGATTTCAGAATTCGGTTTCGGACAGCCACTGGCGCCACTGCGGCGCCGCGTCGCGGATCGCGGCGCGGTGGTTGCCGTCGCGCCCCGTCACGCCTTCGGCATGCCACAGCGCGGAAATGA
Source organism: Achromobacter aegrifaciens (assembly GCF_902859965.1). NCBI lineage: Bacteria > Pseudomonadati > Pseudomonadota > Betaproteobacteria > Burkholderiales > Alcaligenaceae > Achromobacter > Achromobacter aegrifaciens. Next base: position 753,737 of record NZ_CADIKO010000003.1, on the reverse strand, counting down.
TGGCCTGTTCGCAGGCTTCGGCGGCGGCTTCGAACAAGGGATCGATGCGGGCCTCGTGCAGCATCGCCACCGCCGGCATGGGCTGCTCCGGCAGTTGCGGCACCGTATAGGCCGTGGAAAACGCCAGCGCGATGTCGCCGCTGCCATGGCCGTACACCGAACCGGTGCGGGCCAGCCCCGCCCCGGCCCGCAGCGACAGGCGGCGCAACTGGCGCGAGTCCAGCGGCGCATCGGTCGCCAGCAGCAGGATGATGGAACCCTTCTCGGGCACGATGGCGGCGTTCTCGCCCGCCTGGGCGAGGCTGCTGTCCAGCTGCTGCGCCAGCCGGCGGCCGAAGGGCCTGCCCGCCACGGTCAGGTTGGGCAGGCGGCCGAAGTTCGCCAGCACCAGCGCGCCAACCGTGTATTGCGGTCCGGCCTGAATGGATGCCAGGCGCGAGGCCGAGCCGATGCCGCCCTTGAACGAGAAGCAGGACATGCCCCGGCCCGCGCCGACGGCGCCCTGCTCGAACGGCTTGCCCGCGGCGGCCAGCGCCTCGGCGTAGTGCGATTCCTGCACCGCCAGCGCCTGGATATCGTTCAGATAGCCATCGTTGCATTCGAAGACCAGCGGATTGACGGTAGCCATGCCGCGACCAATGCCAGGGTTCGCGGCGACCGCGGCGCGGATCTGCGCATTGGCCACCGTACCCACGCCAAACGTATTGGTCAGCGCAATGGGCGTTTCCAGCACGCCCAGCTCCTGCACCTGGACCAGGCCGGTGCTCTTGCCGAAGCCGTTCAGCACGGTGGCGGCAGCCGGCACCTTATCCAGATAGGGATCGCCGGCATGCGGACGCACCACGGTTACGCCGGTCTGCAGCGGGCCTTCGGCCAGCGTACGGTGGCCGACGGCGACCTCGCCCACGTCGCAGATCGAATCCAGCGGTCCCGATGGCAGTACGCCGATGCGGGGGATGTCCAGCGCTTGTTTGTCCATGTTCGCTGCGTGTCGCCACGCTCCTGAATGTAAAACGCCGCCGCCCTGGGGCGACGGCGCAAAGATTCGCCCTCCACGCCAGCCCTCCAGGGAGGGCCGGCGGCAGGATTACTTGCGGTCGATCTTGGGATCGAGCGCGTCGCGCAGGCCGTCGCCCAGCAGGTTGAACGCGAGCACCGTGAAGAAGATCGCCAGCGCCGGGAAGATTGCCACGTGCGGCGCGATCACCATGTCGGCGCGCGCTTCGTTCAGCATCGCGCCCCACTCCGGCGTGGGGGGCGAAGCGCCCATGCCCAGGAACGACAGGCTGGCCGCGGTGATGATCGAGGTGCCGATGCGCATCGTGCCGTAGACCACGATCGGCGAGATCGTGCCGGGCAGGATGTGGCGCATGATGATGGTCCAGTCGGACGCGCCCACGCTCTTGACCGCTTCGACGTAGGTCATCTGCTTGATCGACAGCGTGTTGCCGCGCACCAGGCGGGCAAACGCCGGCACGCTGAACACGGCCACGGCCACGATCACGTTGACCATGCTGGAACCCAGGATGGCGACCACGCCGATGGCCAGCAGCATGCCGGGGAACGCCAGCAGCACGTCGGAGATGCGCATCGTGATGCGTTCCCACCAGCCTTCGTAGTAGCCCGCCATCAGGCCCATGAAAGTGCCCACGACGGCGCCCATGGCGACGGACAGGAAGCCCGCGGCCAAGGAGATGCGCGCGCCCATGATGATGCGGCTGAAGATGTCGCGGCCCAGCGAGTCCACGCCCAGCCAGTGGGTGGTGGAAGGTCCGGCGTTCAGGGCGTCGTAGTCGAAGAAGTTCTCCGGGTCGAACGGCACGATCCACGGCGCGAAGACCGCGACGACGACGAGCAGCAGGACGAAGATGCCCGCGCCGACGGCGAGCTTCTGCTTCTTGAATTTGCGCCAGAACTCGGTGGCGGGGGTGCGCACGTCGTTCTTGGGAGCGGCGGCGATGGTCGTGGCGGGTGTCGTATTGCTCATGGCCGCCTCACTTGTAACGGATGCTGGGATTGATGACGCCATAGAGCACGTCGACAATCAGGTTGATCAGGATGAATTCCAGCGAGAACAGCAGCACCAGGCCCTGGATCACCGGATAGTCGCGCTGGGTCACGGCGTCCACCAGCAGGCGGCCGAGGCCGGGCCAGTTGAACACGGTCTCGACCACGATGGAGCCGCCCAGCAGGAAGCCGAACTGCAGGCCCATCATCGTGACGACGGGAATCAGCGCATTGCGCAGCGCGTGCTTGATCACGACGCGGCGCTCGGTCAGGCCCTTGGCGCGGGCGGTCCGCACGAAGTCTTCCTGGATGACTTCCACGAAGGAAGCCCGGGTAAAGCGCGCCATCACGGCCGCCACGGCGGCGCCCAGCGTGATGGACGGAAGTATGTAGTGTTGCCAGGTCGAGGCGCCCACGGTAGGCAGCCAGCCCAGATTCACGGAGAAGACCTGCATCAGCATCATGCCCAGCGCGAACGCGGGGAACGAGATGCCGGACACCGCCAGCGTCATGCCGAGACGGTCGGGCCAGCGATTGCGCCATACCGCCGACACGATCCCGATGATCATGCCGAAGGTCACTGACCACACCATGCTGGCGAGCGTGAGCCACAGGGTGGGCATGAAACGGTCGGCGATTTCGGTCGAGACGGGGCGCTTGGTACGCAAGGAGGTACCCAGGTCGCCTTGCAGCATGTGGCTGAAATAGCGCACGAACTGCTGCGGCAGCGGCAGATCCAGTCCCAGTTCCTTGCGCACGAGCTCGACGGTCTGCTGGTCGGCCTCCTGGCCCGCGGCCAGTCGCGCCGGGTCGCCCGGAAGCATGTGCACAAACAGGAACACGACCACGGCTACCAGCAGCAGCGTGGGGATCATGCCCAAAAGACGTTTGACGATGTAGGTCAGCATTGAAATTCCTGCAACATCGGCGGGGACACCGCGCCCCCGCCGTATGTGGCCTTACAGGGGCGACTAGGCCCCGAGAGTTACTGCCAGATTTACTGCTTCAGATCGATGTCGCCGAACCAGAACGAGGTGTCCGGCTCAACGTACACGCCCGACAGGTTCTTCGACTTCACGTACAGGTTGTTCTGGGTCACCAGGAAGGCCCACGGGGCGTCCTTCCAGATGGTTTCCTGAACGTTCTTGTAGATTTCGGTCTTCTTGGCGCGGTCGGTCGTGGCCAGGGCTTGCTGGATGCCATCGTCCACCGACTTGTTCGAGTAATACGACACGTTGTTGAGCACCGGCGGGAACGCGGCGGTGGTCAGCAGCGGACGCAGGCCCCAGTCGGCTTCGCCGGTCGAGGACGACCAGCCGGCGTAGTACATGCGGACCTTGGCGTCTTCAGGCTTCTGCACCTGTTGGACGCGCTGCACGCGCTGGCCCGATTCCAGCACTTCGACCGACACCTTGATGCCGACTTGCGCCAGTTGCTGCTGCAGGAACTGCACCACCTTCACCGAGGTGCCGTCGTTATAGGCGGACCACAGCTGGCTTTCGAAGCCGTTGGGGTAGCCGGCTTCGGCCAGCAGGGCCTTGGCCTTCTTGATGTCGTACGGCCACGGGCCGGTCTTGTGCGCGTAGTCCACGCCTTGCGGCACGACGCCGTCGACGATGGTGGCATAGCCCGAGAAAGCGACCTTGGCCAGGGCTTCCTTGTTGATGGCGTAGTTGATGGCTTCACGCACCTTGACGTTGTCGAACGGCTTTTGCTGCGTGTTCATCGACAGGTAGCGCGCCATGATCGAGTTGTGGTGATCGACCACGTCCAGCTTGTCGTTCTTCTTCAGCACGGCGGCCTGCTCGAACGGCACCGGGAAGGCGAACTGCGCTTCACCCGTCTGCACCACGGCGGCGCGGGTGTTGTTGTCCGTCACGGTACGGAAGGTCAGGGTGTCGACCTTGGGGTAGCCCTTCTTCCAGTAGCCGTCGAACTTCTTGACCTTCAGGTATTCGGCCGGCTTCCATTCGACGAATTCGAAGGGACCGGTGCCCACGGGGTGGAAGCCGATTTCCTTGCCGTACTTGGCCAGCGCGGCGGGCGAGATCATCATGGCGGCCGGGTGGGCCAGCGCGTTGATGAAGGCCGAGAACGGCTTCTTCAGCGTGATCTTGACGGTCATCGGGTCGACCACTTCGGTCTTGTCGATGACGCTGAACTGGATGTAGCGCGACAGGCGGTTGTCCGGATTGGCCGGACGGTCGAAGTTGATCTTGACGGCTTCGGCGTTGAAATCGGTGCCGTCATGGAACTTCACGCCGGGACGCAGCTTGAAGGTGTAGACCAGGCCGTCTTCGCTGACGGTGTAGTCGGTGGCCAGGACCTTCTGGACCTTCAGGTCCTTGTCGAACTCGAACAGGCCTTCATAGTAGGCCTTGCCGGCCGCCTGGTTCAGCGTGCTGTTGGTGTTGTACGGATCGAGCGTTTCCAGCGCGATGGAGACGGCGAACGTCACGTCCTTGGCGGCATGCGCCAGCGGCGACGCGATCACGCCGAAGGCCAGCGCAGCGGCGGCCATCAGTTTGGTGGGGCGCAGAACTTTCATCATTGCAACTCCTGGTTCCAAAAAGGAATTAGGGGGTTTGGTGGAAGAAAAACAAGTACGACAACTGACTCAATACGCTCCGCCGACCGGATGCCGGGCGACGAAGTGATCCGTTCCGACCTGCACCAGCGGCTGCACCACGGGCTCGTCGCCGAGCTTGCGGATGGGGCTGGGGATTTCGTCGGACAACAGCGTGCGCTTCATGTGGCGGCGGGCCGGATCGGCAATCGGCACGGCGGACATCAGCTTCTTGGTGTAAGGGTGCTGCGGATTCTCGAAAATGGCGCGGCGCGGCCCGATCTCCACGATCTGGCCCAGGTACATGACGGCGACGCGGTGGCTGACGCGCTCGACCACAGCCATGTCATGCGAAATGAACAGGAAGGAAATGCCCATGTCGCGCTGCAGGTCGATCAGCAGGTTCACGATCTGCGCCTGGATCGACACGTCCAGCGCCGACACGGATTCGTCCGCGATCACGACCTTGGGGTTCAAAGCCAGGGCGCGCGCAATGCAGATGCGCTGGCGCTGGCCGCCCGAAAATTCGTGCGGATAGCGCTGCGCCATTTCCGCCGGCAGGCCCACGCGTTCCAGCAGTTCGGCCACGCGGCGCTCGGCATCGCGGCCACGGGCCACGCCGTGCACCAGCAGCGGCTCCATGATGGAAAAGCCGACCGTCACGCGCGGATCCAGCGAGGCGAACGGGTCCTGGAACACGAACTGGATGTCGCGGCGCAGGGATTGCAGTTCGGTGTTCTTCAGGCGCACGATGTCGCGGCCGCCGAAGCGGATCTCGCCGCCCTGGCTGTCGACCAGGCGCAACAGCGAGCGGCCGGTGGTGGACTTGCCGCAACCGGACTCGCCCACCAGCGACAGCGTTTCGCCGGGGAACAGGTCGAAGCTGACCTGCTCCACCGCATGCACGCGGCGCTGCACGCGGCTCATGATGCCGCCGCGCAGATCGAAGCGGGTGACCAGCTTGCGCACGCTCAGGATAGGCTCGCGCTTGGCGTCCGGCGCGGCGGGCGCGCTGACCAGAGCTGCCTCGGGCTGGGCCTGGCCTTCGGCCTGCAGCAGCGGGAAACGCGCGGGCAGGTCCGTGCCCTGCATGGCGCCCAGCTTCGGCACGGCCGACAGCAGCGCCTTGGTGTAGCGGTGCTGCGGCGAGGCGAATACCTGCTCGGACGGGCCTTCCTCGACCTTGTCGCCGCGGTACATGACCAGCACGCGGTCGGCCACTTCCGCGACCACGCCCATGTCGTGGGTGATGAACACCACGCCCATGTGCATTTCTTCCTGCAGCTGGCGGATCAGTTGCAGGATCTGCGCCTGGATGGTGACGTCCAGCGCGGTGGTGGGTTCGTCGGCGATCAGCAGCGCCGGCTTGCAGGCCAGCGCCATGGCGATCATCACGCGCTGGCGCATGCCGCCCGACAGTTGGTGCGGGTAGCGGTCCAGCACCGACTTGGCTTCCGGAATACGGACCTGCTCCAGCATGCGCAGCGCCTCGGCGCGCGCGGCCGCGGCGTCCTTGCCCTGGTGCTGGCGGATCGATTCGGCGATCTGGTCGCCGGCGGTGAAGACCGGATTCAGGGAGGTCATCGGCTCCTGGAAGATCATGGCCATGTCCGCGCCGCGCACACTGCGCATTTCGCGTTGGCTGGATCCGACCAGGTCGATCACGGAACCGTTGCGCCGCCGCAGGGCCATGCTGCCCTGGGCGATGCGCCCGCCGCCGTGCTCCACCAGACGCATGAGCGCCAGGGACGTCACCGATTTGCCCGAACCCGATTCGCCCACGATGGCCAGGGTCTCGCCCCGGTCCACATGGAACGACAGATTGCGCACGGCTTCGACCGTGCGCTCCGATCCCACGAAGCGCACCGTCAGGTCGTCGACCTGGACCACGCGGTTTTCCGGCAGCGCCAGGCTGTTTGCGCGATCAACCATCTCTTTTGATTCCCCAAATACTGAAAAAACGAACCCGCCGCCGCTTATCGGTAGATAGCGGTGACCGGCTTCTCGCCGACGCGGGCGTAACCCCGATACATGCCTTCCGTGTTGAACGGCAAGGCCACATTGCCCTGGGCGTCGACGGCCACCAGGCCGCCCTTGCCATCGATGGTGGGCAGCTTTTCATGCACGACGCGGTCGGCGGCCGCTTCCAGCGACGCGCCGCAATATTCCATCTGCGCCGCCACGTCATAGGCGGCGACCATGCGGATGAACATTTCGCCGGTGCCCGTGGTGGACACCGCGCAGGTCTTGTTGCTGGCATAGGTGCCGGCGCCGATCAGCGGCGCGTCGCCCACGCGGCCGACCTGCTTGTTGGTGATGCCGCCGGTCGAAGTGGCCGCGGCCAGGTTGCCCTGGGCGTCCACCGCCACCGCGCCCACGGTGCCGAACTTCTTGTCCGAGTCCAGCGGATCGGCCGGTGCGGGCTGGCCGCGCGCGACCAGCGCCTGGCCGTCATGGTCCAGCACCGCCGCTTCCGGCGTTTCGCGCTGCACGCGCAGCAGCTGTTCGCGGCGGGCTTCGGTGGAGAAGTAGGAGGGATCGACCAGTTCCACGCCTTCTTCCTTGGCGAAGGCTTCGGCGCCCTCGCCCACGAAGAACACGTGCTTGCTGTTTTCCATGACCTTGCGCGCGGCGAAGATCGGGTTGCGCACGCGGTGCACGCCGGCGATCGCGCCCGAGCGCAGCGTGGCGCCGTCCATGATGGCGGCGTCCAGTTCGTGGGTGGCGGCGCTGGTGAACACGGCGCCATGGCCGGCGTTGAACAGCGGACAGTCTTCCAGCAGGCGGACGGCTTCGGTCACGGCGTCCAGGGCGCTGCCGCCACGGGCCAGCACGGCCTGGCCGGCGGTCAGGATGGATTCCAGCGCGCTCAGGTACTCCTGTTCTTTCTCGGGCGACATGGCCGCGCGGGACATCGCGCCGGCGCCACCGTGAATCGCAATCACGGGTTGAATCATCGTTTACCTACTCCATGGATGAGCCACGGCATCACGGACTGGGTCACCCCAGCGGCGGCCGCGACGGAATTCTTGGCCCGATAGGCCACCGCGGCCGACAGGGCTTCGATCAGCCCCAGCGCAGCGGTTTCGGAATTGGGAATCAGCTGGCGCGCGGAATACGCATACAGCAGGACGGAAGCCGTGGGCGCCAGCGGCGAGGTGGGCTTGTCGGTCAGCACCAGCACCGGCACGCCGGCCTGCTTGGCGGCGCCGGCCAACGTCACCGTGTCGGCCAGGTAGCGGGGAAAGCCGATGGCGATCACCAGGTCCTTGGACGTCATGCGCGCCATCTGGCGCGCCGCGTGCGACACGCCGCCGGGACCGGCCAGCGATTCGACGGAATGCAGATGCATGCACAGGCCGCGCTGCAGGAGGCCGGCCAGGAAGCCGCTGGCGCCGAAACCGATGATGAAAACGCGGTCGGCGGCCAGGATGGCCTCCACTGCCTGCTCGCAGGCGGCGGCGTCCAGCGACTGCAGGTTGCGCTGGGCATTGCGGATGTCTTCTTCCAGCGTGGCGGCGAAGATCTGCACGGCGCTGGCGGAATGCGCCAGCTCTGTGCGTAGCTTTTCCACTGGCTCCAGCGCCGCCTCGAAGCCGCGCGCGAGTTCGGCGCGAAACTGCGGATAGCCCGGCAGGTCCAGGGCGCGCGCGAAGCGGTTGGCCGTCGCCACCGACACTCCCACCGCCGCGGCGAACTCATCGATGGTCATGGTGGCGGCGCGGAACTGGTGCGCCAGCACGTACTCGGCCATCTTGTGCTGAGTACGGCTCAGCGCGGGCTGGGCCCGGGCGATCCGGTCAGCAATCGTGAGTGCGGCCTTGGTCATCGAGGGGGGAGATGTAGCGGGAGTTTATGTAAATCTGTTTACAAACAAATTTTAGAGAAGAAAATAGATTTTCATACTAAGGGTATACCCGTGAAAACATGTAACAGTGCATCGAATAAAACGGGGTCGGTTTGAGGTACGCTAAGGCCCGCCCTAATGGCCCCCACCCCGCCACACCGGATTGACGCTATGCCCGATTGGATCTGCAAGCCGCACCAGGAACTGACCGTGACCGAGATCTACGCGATCCTGCGGTTGCGCACGGAAGTCTTTGTCATTGAACAGAATTGCATCTTCCAGGACATGGATGGCAAGGATCTGATCGGGCAGACCTCGCACCTGATGGCCTGGCAGGACGGCAAGCTCGCCGCCTATTGCCGCATCCTGGATCCGTCGCTGAAGGACGGCCAGATCGAGATCGGACGCGTCATCACCGCCCCCTGGACCCGCGGCCAGGGCCTGGGCCACGAGCTGATCCGCCACGCGATGCAGGAAGTACGCCTGCGCTGGCCCGGCCGCGCCATGTACCTGGGCGCGCAGGCCCGACTGCGCAACTACTACGGCGGCCACGGCTTCGTGCAGGTCACCGAGGAGTACATCGAGGACGGCATCCCGCATGTGGGGATGCGGCTCGACGAAACGGCATAAAAAACGCCCCGGAGGGGCGTTTTTCATGGGTGCGGCGCAAGGATTACTTGACTGCCGACACGTCCAGCTTGGCCTGGGTCTTGGACTTGATCTCGTCCACCGTCACGCCCGGCGCCGTTTCCAGCAGCTTGAGGCCGTTTTCGGTGACTTCCATCACGCCCAGGTCGGTGATGATCAGGTCGACCACCCCCACGCCCGTCAGCGGCAGGTTGCATTCGGACAGCAGCTTGATGTCCTCGGTGCCGTCCTTTTTCTTGGCCACGTGCTCCATCAGGACCACGACGCGGCCCACGCCCGCCACCAGGTCCATGGCGCCGCCCATGCCCTTGACCATCTTGCCCGGAATCATCCAGTTGGCCAGGTCGCCCTTTTCGGACACCTGCATGGCGCCAAGAATGGCCAGGTTGATCTTGCCGCCGCGGATCATCGCGAACGAATCCGCCGACGAGAAGATCGAGGAGCCGGGCAAGGTCGTGACCGTCTGCTTGCCTGCGTTGATGAGGTCGGCGTCGACCTCATCGTCGGTGGGGAACGGGCCGATGCCCAGCAGGCCGTTCTCGGATTGCAGCCACACTTCCATGCCCTTGGGCACGTGGTTGGCCACCAGGGTCGGCAAGCCGATGCCCAGGTTCACATAAAAGCCGTCTTGCAGCTCGCGCGCGGCGCGTGCCGCCATTTCATCGCGGGACCATGCCATGTCTGTTCTCCTTAGGCCGGGCGAGTGGTGCGTTGTTCGATGCGCTTTTCGGGCGTTGCATTCAGCACGATCCGATGCACATAGATGCCGGGCAGATGGATCTGATCGGGATCCAGGCTGCCGGTGTCAACGATTTCCTCGACTTCGACCACCGTGAACTTGCCCGCCATGGCGACGTTCGGATTGAAGTTGCGGGCGGTCTTGCGGAACACCAGGTTGCCGCTGCGGTCGGCGATGTGCGCCTTGACCAGCGACACGTCCGGCACCAGCGAACGCTCCATCACGTACTGCTGGCCATCGAACTCGCGGATTTCCTTGCCGTCGGCGACGATGGTGCCCACGCCGGTGCGGGTGAAGAAGGCCGGGATGCCGGCGCCGCCGGCGCGCAGCTTCTCGGCCAGCGTGCCCTGGGGAGTGAACTCCAGCTCGAGTTCGCCGGACAGGTACTGGCGCTCGAATTCCTTGTTCTCGCCCACGTAGGACGCAATCATCTTGCGGACCTGGCGCGTATTGAGCAGCTGGCCCAGGCCAAAGCCGTCGACGCCCGCGTTATTGCTGATGCAAGTGAGATCCTTCACGCCCGAATCGCGCAGCGCGGCGATCAGTGCCTCGGGAATGCCGCAAAGGCCGAAACCGCCCACGGCAATCATCTGGCCGTCCTTGACGATGCCTGCCAGCGCCTCCTGGGCGCTTGCAAAAACCTTGTCCATCGCTCCAACTCCTAGTTAAGGTCGAACTTGAAGAGGGCGCGGCTGCCGACGCCGGTCCCAGCAACACCGTACGGAGTCCTGTGCGGCTGGCGCCTAGGGTGGCGCGCCCTTATTGCTTTTTTGATTTTGCGCTGATTTTACCGGCATGGCCGGCCAACGCACGCGCTATTTTGGCCGGCGCCGATTCAAGCCCCGGGCTTGAACATGGCGCCCAGCTTGGACAGCACCTCTTGCGGCCACGGGGCGGACGCATTGACCACATAGTCCATCCAGACTAGCACGTTGCGCGCGCGGGCATACGGACCGCCTTCGTCGCCCGCCTTCTCCAGCAGCAATTCGAATTCGGCGCTGGATCGGCCTATGCGCATGAGTTTGTGCGTCACGAGCACATTGGCGGGATAGGTCAGCGGCCGCAGAAAATCGCAGGACGCATGCGCCAGGATGAGCCCCTGATCTGCGGGGAGCGCGAAACCCGCGCCATAGAGTATCTGTATCCGGGCCTCTTCCATGAGGCGGAAATACATCGCATTGTTCAGATGATTCAGAGCGTCCGAGTCGCCCCACCGCAAAGGCAGTTCGACTTGATGGGTATCTCCCACGGCCAGGATCCGCGCTGAGGTTTTGTCCGCGTTCACCAATTACTCCTGATGGCTAAAAGAAATACGAAGGCAACCATGGCCTCCGCCTGCAATACAATCGCCGATAATACTTCCAGCCATATATGGAATACATACGGGGAGCTTTGCAATGTCTGAACGCGAGTCGATGGAATATGACGTGGTCGTGGTTGGCGGTGGACCCGCCGGCCTGGCCACTGCTATCCGTCTTAAGCAGTTGGCCGCTGAGAAGAATCAGGAAATCGGCGTCTGCGTACTTGAAAAGGGCGCGGAACTGGGTGCACACATCCTGTCCGGCGCCGTCATGGACCCGCTGGCGCTGACCGAGCTCATCCCCGACTGGAAGGAAAAAGGCGCGCCCCTGAACGTGCCCGTCACGCATGACAAGTTCATGTTCCTGTCCGAGACCGGCGCGCGCACCACGCCCAACTGGCTGCTGCCGCCCTGTTTCCACAACGAAGGCAACTACATCGTCCGTCTGGGCGATGTCGTGAAGTGGATGGGCGAGCAGGCCGAGGCCCTGGGCGTGGACATCTTCCCGGGCTTCGCAGCCGTGGAAGTGCTGTACGACGAAAACGGCGCGGTCCGCGGTGTGGCCACCGGCGACATGGGCGTGGCCCGCGACGGTTCGCACACCGACCATTACCAGCCCGGCATGGAGCTGCACGCCCGCTACACCGTGTTCGCCGAAGGCGCGCGCGGCCAGTTGGGCCGCCAGCTGATCGAACGCTATAAGCTGGACGACGGCCGCAATCCTCAGTCCTACGGCATCGGCATCAAGGAAATGTGGGAAGTCGATCCGGCCCAATCCAAGCCCGGCCTGGTGATCCACACCGCCGGCTGGCCGCTGGACGCCGACACCTACGGCGGCTCCTTCCTCTATCACCTGGACAACAACCTGGTGGCGGTGGGCATGATCGTGGGCCTGGACTACGCCAACCCCTGGTTGTCGCCGTTCGACGAATTCCAGCGCTACAAGACGCACCCCGCCATCCGCGGCACCTTTGAAGGCGGCAAGCGCATCGCCTACGGCGCGCGCGCCATCACCGCGGGCGGCCTGCTGGCCCTGCCCAAGCTGACTTTCCCGGGCGGCGTGCTGGTCGGCTGCGAAGCCGGTTTCCTCAACGCCTCGCGCATCAAGGGCAGCCACGCCGCCATCAAGTCCGGCAAGCTGGCCGCCGAAGCCGCGTTCGACGCGCTGGTCGCTGACCGCCGCCAGGACGAGCTGGCCGCCTACCCCGCGGCCTTCGAGTCTTCCTGGCTGCATGCGGAACTGAACAAGGCGCGCAACTTCAAGCAGTGGTTCAAGAAGGGCCGCACCATCGCCACCGTGATGACCGGCGTCGAACAGCTGCTGCTCAAGGGCAAGATGCCGTGGACCCTGCGCCACAACAAACCCGACCACGCCTGTCTGCAACCCGCATCGCAATGCGCGCGCATCGACTACCCCAAGCCCGACGGCAAACTGACCTTCGACAAGCTCAGCTCGGTGTTCATCTCGAACACCAACCATGACGAGAACGAACCCGTCCACCTGACGCTGAAGGATCCGTCCGTGCCAGTGCAGGTCAACCTGGCCAAGTATGGCGGCCCGGAATCGCGCTACTGCCCGGCGGGCGTGTACGAATTCGTCAAGGACGACCACGGCGAGGACCGCCTGCAGATCAACGCGCAGAACTGCGTGCACTGCAAGACCTGCGACATCAAGGACCCGACCCAGAACATCGTCTGGGTGGCCCCGCAAGGCGGCGAAGGGCCCGTGTACAGCGGCATGTAACGCTACCGGACGCCCGCGCCCGGCCACCGAAGGCGCCCCGCGGGGCGCTTTTTTTTCGACAGGCAGAACTCTCCATGACCGAACGCGTACTCCTTATCGGCTGCGGCGACCTGGGTCAGCGCGCGGCCCGGCGTTTCCTGGCGCGCGGCGACGAAGTCTACGCGCTGCGCCGCAATCCACCGGTAGGGGATGCGGACGGCATCCACTGGCTGCGGGGCGACATCTCCCGCGCCGACGGGCTGCCCGCCCTGCCCCCGGGTGTCACGCGGCTCATCCACCTGCCCGCGCCCGGCGCGCGCGAAGCCGCCGCCTACCGCGCGGTGTTCGTCGATGGCCTGAAACACGTGCTGGACGCGCTGGACGCCACACAGCTCAAGCGCATCGTGTTCATCTCGTCCAGCGCGGTCTACGGCGAACACGAAGGCGGCTGGGTCGACGAAGACACGCCGCCCGCGCCGCTGGGCGTCAATGGCCGCATCCTGCTCGAGGCCGAAGCCGCGCTGGCGGCCCGCGGCCTGCCCTCGACCGCCTTGCGCCTGGCGGGCCTCTACGGCCCCGGACGCCTGCACTTGATCGAACGCCTGCGCCAAGGCGCGGCAGGCGCGCCGACCGCTCCCGAACACTGGGCCAACCGCATCCACATCGACGACGCGGCGGGGGCCGTGGTCCATCTGGCGCTGCTGCCCGACGTCGCGCCTGTCTACATAGGCTGCGACGATACGCCGCTGCCCCTGCACGAGCTCTATGCCGACCTCGCCAGGCTGATCGGCGCCCCCGCGCCGCGCGAGGCGCCGGCGCCGGCCAACGTCGGCAGCAAGAAGCTGAGCAACGCTCGCCTGCGCGCCAGCGGCTTCACCCTGCAATGGCCGGACTCGCGGCTCGGCTATGCCGCGCTGCTGGCGGCGGCAGGCAACCCGGACGCGCCGCAGGCATAGTTCGCCGCGCATCGAATCGTGGCCGTCAAGGCTGGCGGATACTGGCGGCCGTATCCATTACCGGCCATCGCCATGCATCCTGCCCATCCCCTGCAGGCGGTCACTCACCCCGACCCCTACCCGTACTACGCCGCGCTGGCGCGCGAGCGGCCGCTGTATCGCGAGGCGGCGCTGGACCTGTGGGTGGCCAGCCATCCGGACGCGATAGCGGCCATCATGCAGCATCCGGCCGCGCGCGTGCGCCCGGCCGCGGAGCCCGTGCCCAAGGCGCTGTGTCCAGGCCCGGCGGGCGAACTCTTCGGCCGCTTCGTGCGCATGAACGACAGCGCAACGCACACGCAGGTGAAGGCCCTGCTGAGCGCCTACCTCCGCGAACAATCGGCGCGGCCCTGTACGCCCGCGTGTCCCGATCCCGGCCCCCTGGACGCCGCCGCCGTCGACCGTTACCTGAGCGCCGCGCCGGTGCATGCGCAAGCCGCCTTCCTGGGGCTGCCGCCTGACCTGTATGCAGATTGCGCCGCCGATATTGCGGCGTTCCTGTCCGCGCTGCCCGCCGCCGCAGCGGCGGATCGCATCGAAGCGGGACACGCCGCAGCGCAGCGCCTGCAGACACGCCTGGAATCGCATCTGCAAGCCCCCGACGCCGCGCCGGCCCTGCGCCGGCTGCGCGAAGACGGCGCGCGGGCGGAGATAGCGCCCGCGGTGCTGGCCGCCAACCTGGCCGGCCTGCTGTTCCAGTCCTGCGAGGCGGGCGCCGGCCTGCTGGGCAACGCCATCGTCCTGGCCGGACGGCGCGGCCTGCGCGCGGATCTCACGGACGCTGCGGCGCTGGCACTGGTGGACGACGTGGAACGCAGCGACCCGCCGTTGCACAACACGCGGCGCTTTCTCGCCGCGGGCATGGACGTCTGCGGCTTGCGCATCGAAGCCGGCCAGACCGTGCTGCTGGTGCTGGCCGCGGCTGCCACGGTGCAACCCGAGGCGCACTGGACTTTCGGCGCTTTCGGGCATGCCTGCCCGGGCCGCCTTCCGGCCCGCCAGCATGCGGCGGGCGCGCTCACTCGCCTGCTGCGCGCAGGCCTGGATGCCGCGGCGCTGGCGGCCCGTTTCCGTTACCGGCCGCTGCCCAACGCGCGCGTGCCGCAGTTTGATTTTTCCGAGGAACAAGCACCATGATCGCAGTGATATTCGAAGTCGAACCCGCCCACGGCAACCCCGATCCCTATCTGCACATCGCCGCCAGCCTGATCGACGAGCTGAAGGCCATTGACGGCTTCGTCTCGGTCGAACGCTTCCAGAGCCTGAGCGATCCGGGCAAGCTGCTGTCGCTGTCGTTCTGGCGCGATGAAGCGGCGGTCCAGCGCTGGCGCACGCTGGAGTCGCACCGCCGGGCCCAGGAAGCCGGGCGCGGCGGTGTCTTCGCCAATTACCGCCTGCGCGTGGCACAGGTGCTGCGCGACTACGGCATGAACCAGCGCGACGCGGCGCCCGTCGACAGCCGCGAGCGGCACGGCTGAGGCCCCCGCCTCAGGCCCCGGCCGCGGCTGCCGCCAGCGCCACCCGGTGGGTCGCGCCTGATTCGAGTACCGCCGTCATTGCGGGCAGGCCCGGCGCGGACGAGGGATCGAAGTAATCGGCCTCGTCGCGCCCCGGGCCCGCCGGCAGGTCGCGCACTTCCACGCGAAAGCCCTCGGTCCGGTTGCCGCGCAGTTCCGGCACCGCCTGCAACAGGCGGCGCGTGTAGGGATGCGTGGGCCGGTCGAACACTTCGTCGCGAGTGCCTTCTTCGACGATATGGCCGCGCAGCATCACCACCACGCGGTCGGCGATCTGCTCGACCACGCCCAGGTCATGCGAGATCAGCAGGCAGGCAAAGCCGTGTGAACGCTGCAGCGACATCAGAGTCTCCAGCACCTGCTTCTGCACGGTGACGTCCAGCGCCGACACTGGCTCGTCCGCGATGATGACCTCGGGCCGCAGCACCAGCGCCCGCGCGATGGCCACGCGCTGGCGCTGGCCGCCGGACAGCTCGTGCGCATAGCGCTCGGCGTAGTCCTCGCCCAGGCCCACGTCCCGCAACGCGTCGGCCACGCGCTTGCGGCGGATGTCCGCCGTCATGCCGCCTTCCAGCCGCAGGCCCTCCCCCACCAGGTCGCCGATGGTCATGCGCGGATCCAGCGATGAATAGGGATCCTGGAACACCATCTGCACCCGCCGGCGCGCCGCCTGCCACGACTGCCCCGAACCGCCCGCGGGCAAGGCTTGGCCGTCCAGTTCGATGCGCCCCTGCGCCTGCGGCACCAGTCCCAGGATGGACATCATGACCGTGGTCTTGCCGCTGCCCGATTCGCCGACGATGGCCAGCGTTTCCCCCGGCGCCACCGCGAACGTCGCGCGGTGCACGGCGCGCACCGCGCGCTTGCGGAACCAGCCCTCGCGGACCGAGTAGTCGATCGCCAATCCGTCCACCTGCAGGATGGGCGCCGCTTCGACGGCAGGCCGGGCCGGACCGCGCTTGGGCAACGCGTCCAGCAGGCTGAGCGTGTACGGATCCGCCGGCCGCGACAGCACCTCGGCCACCGGCCCGGTCTCGACCGCCCGGCCGCGGCACATCACCAGCACGCGCTGCGTGTACGCGGCCACCAGCGCCAGGTTGTGGCTGATGAAGATCAGCGCCGTGCCCTGCTCGCGCGTCAGTTCGCACATCAGGTCCAGCACTTCCTTCTGCACCACGCAGTCCAGCGCGGTAGTGGGTTCGTCCGCGATCAGGAGGCGCGGCTTGAGCAGCATCACGCCCGCCAGCAGAATGCGCTGGCGCATGCCGCCGGAGAATTCATGCGGATAGCGCTTCATGCAATCCTGCGCGTCGCGCACGCGCACCCGCTCCAGCATCCGGACGGCTTCGTCCCAGGCCTCGCGGCGCGCCATGCCACGGCGCAGAACCAGCGCCTCGATCAGTTGTTCGCCCACGCGGAACGCCGGGTTGAGCGACACCATCGGCTCCTGGAACACCATGCCGATGCCGGTGCCGCGCTTCGCCAGCCAGTCGCGCGGCGCCTGCTGCAACAGGTCCTGGCCTTCGAACAGCGCCTGTCCGCCGGTGATGCGCGCCGAATCGGGCAACAGGCCCAGCAGCGTCTTGCCGATCAGCGTCTTGCCGCTGCCGGACTCACCGACGATGGACAGCGATTCGCCTGCGTGCAGATCGAATGACACCCGGTTCACCACCGGCGCGGCGTCGCGCTTGCCCGGAAAGCGGATCTCCAGGTCGCGCACGGACAGCAAGGGTTGCGCAGCGCTCATGCCATCACCCCCCGCATGCGCGGATCCAGCAGATCGCGCACCGCATCGCCCAGCAGATTGATGCCCAGCAGGCTCAACGAAATCATGGCGCCCGGAAACACCGCCAGCCAGATGGCCTGGTCCATGGCGTTGCGGCTTTCGGACAGCATGCCGCCCCAGGTGGCCAGCGGCGGCGGCACGCCCAGGCCCAGGAAGCTCAGCGCGCTTTCCGCCAGCAGGGCGGAACCGAAGATCGAGGTCGCGAAGATCAGCAACGGCGGCAGGCAGTTGGGCAGTACGTGGCGGAACACGGTCCATAGCCCCCCATGGCCGGTGGCGCGCGAGGCAATGACGAAATCGCGCTGGCGCAGGGACAGCGCCGCGCCGCGCGCGATGCGCGACACCGACGGCGAATACGCCAGGCCCAGCGCCAGCACCACGCCCCATTTGGACGGCCCCAGCACGGTCATGATCCCGAGCGCGAGCAGGAGGCCCGGAAACGCCATCAGCGATTCCACCAGCACGGTGATGCCGCGATCGACCCAGCCGCCCGCATAGCCGGCCGTGACGCCTATCGTCGTGCCCAAGAGCAGCGCCAGCAGCACGGAAAACACGCTGACCGCCACGCTGACCCCGGCGCCCGCCATCAGCCGCGACAGCACGTCGCGGCCGAATTCATCGGTGCCCAGCCAGTACTCCGCCGACGGCGGCGAAAAGCGCGCCAGCAGATCGCCTTCCAGCGGATCGTGCGGCGTGTACACCAGCCCGACCAGGGCCAGCAGCACGACGCCCCCGACCAGCGCGCCGCCCAGGACGGCATTGGTATGTTTAAAGCCCATGATGATCCTATTGAAGCTTCACGCGCGGGTCGAACAGCGGATACAGCAGATCCACCACCAGGTTGACCGCCACGTACAAGAGCGCGATGAACAGCAGGCAGCCCTGCACCACGGGGTAGTCCCGCGCATAGATGCTTTCCACCAGCAGCCGCCCGATGCCCGGCAGCGTGAACACGGTCTCGATCACCGCGGCGCCCGACAGCAGATGGCCCAGCATCAGGCCGATCACCGTCAAGGTGGGGCCGAACGAATTGGGCAGCACATGGCGCAGCATGACGCGCTTTTCCGGCAGGCCCTTGGCGCGCGCATGCGCCACGTATTCCAGCCGCAGCGTCTCGATGGTGCTGGCGCGCATCATGCGCGTGATGGCCGCGATTTCCGTCAGCACGATGGCGCAGACCGGCAGCACCAGATACCGCGCCGCGCCCAGTCCGCCCTGGGCGATGGATTCGAAGCCATACACCGGCAGCCAGTTCAGCTTCACGCCAAACAACCAGATCAGCAGGATGCCGACCCAGAAGCTGGGCATGGACACGAACAGGATCGAGGTCGACACGATGGCGGTGTCGGCGCGGCGGTTCTGGCGCCAGGCGGCCACCATGCCGGCGGGCACCGCCACCAGGCAGGCCAGCAGCGTGGCGGTCAGCACCACCTGGGCCGTCACCGCAAAATGCGTCAGCACCAGATGCATCACGGGTTCGCGCCGCGCGATGGACATGCCCAGGTCGCCCTGCAGCGCGTTGCCCACCCAGATCAGGAACTGCTCGCCTACAGGACGGTCCAGCCCCAGCGCGTGGCGCATTTCCGCCAGCAGCGCCGGGTTGTCGATATCGCCCAGCATCAGCGACGCAGGATCCCCGGGGATCGCGCGTATCAGCGCGAACACGAGCACCGTGACGACGATCACGGTGGGCACCGACGCCGCGATGCGCTTGAGTAGATAGCCCAGCACGGCGCCTCAGTTCTTGGTCACGTTGAAGAAACGCGGCTTGCGCAGCGGCCAGCCGGTAAAGCCCTGCAGCTTGCTGGAGACGACCACATAGCCGGGCTTGTTGTAGTACATCAGCAGCGGCGTGTCGCGCAGCATCAGGGCATGCAGCTTGTCGAAGGCCTGCTTACGCACGGCAGGATCGGATTCGGCTTCTATGCCTTCCAGGATGGCCGCGGCCTCCGGACTTTCCCACTGGGCCATGGGCGTTTTGGACTTATCGCCGATCACGTCGCGGAACATCAGCGCCGGCTCCGTGCGCGCGGAATACGCGAATGCCATCAGCTGGAACTTGCCTTCGCGGAAGTTGGTCACCTGGGTGCCCCATTCCAGCATGTCCAGCTCGGCCTTGATGCCGGCCTTGCCCAACAGCTGCTGCGTCACCACCGCGACGCGGTACAGGTAGGGATAGCGCTTGTTGGCCTGCAGCTTCAGGGGCTCGCCGCGGTAGCCGGCGGCATCGAGCAGGCGCTTGACCTCTTTCAGGTTCTTCTCGTAGCCGGCGCGGTCGGCCTCGGAGTAGTAGACGCTGGCCGCGGGCACCAGGGACGGGTTATAGGCCGCCTGGCCGTTATTCAAAGCCTTGGCGATGCCGGGAAAGTCCAGCGCCAGCGCGATGGCGCGGCGCATGTTCACATCCGACAGCAAGGGCGCGCGCGTCTGCATCAGCAGGTTGACGGTGTCCAGGCCCTGCTCGGTGACGATGTTCCAGCGCGGGTCCTTGGCCGGCAGATTGTCTTCGTCAGCGTTGTAGGCGTCGACCTGCCCCGCCATGAGCGCCGCCTTCTGCGCGGCCGCATCCGGAATCACCACGAAGCGCACATTGGCCCGCGCCACTTTCTTGCCGGCCATGCCGCTGGGCGCTTCCTCGCGCGGCTTGTAGCTGGCGTACGGTGTCAGCAGCAGGTACTGTTCCTTCTTCCATTCCGCCAGCACGTAAGGACCGGTGCCGATGGGCCTGGCCCACTTGCCGTCGGCGTCGACGCTCTTGGCGCTCAGCACCGGCATCGGGCACTGCACGCTGGCCATCTGGTCCAGAAACAGCGCGTAGGGCTGCTCCAGCCTGAACACCACGGTGGCCGGATCGGGCGTCTCCACCGCCACGACCTTGGCGCCCTTGCTGCCGTCGTAGAGGTTCTTGCAGGAGTACTCGGACTGGGCGCCGTTGAGGTAGTCGTAGGTCCATTTGACGTCGGCCGAGGTCATGGGCGTGCCGTCATGGAAGGTGACGCCCTGGCGCAGCTTGAAGGTATAGGCGCGCTTGTCGTCGGACAGCGTCCAGCTGTCGGCCAGCATGGGGGCCACGCTCATGTCGGCGCGCAGCGCCACCAGGGACTCCACCACGTGCGCCAGCACGTTGTCGGTGGAAGTGTTGCGGGACCGCCCGCCGGGCAGCGTGGTCGGCGTGCCCGACCCTTCGGCGTAGCGGATTTCTGGCGCGGCGGCCTGCGCCCGCACGGCGGCGGGCAGAGCGGCCACGGCGGCGGCCAGCGCGGCGGACAACAGCAGCGCGTTCTTGGCGCGCGTAGCATGCGAATTCATAGGGATCACTCCAGGCGCGGCGCTCGCCGCATACGGGTCTGGGGGCCGGCTCAGAAGAGCCGGTACTCCGCGAAGTTGCGTCCTTCGTAGGGCTTGCGCGCGATCCACATCACGCCGCTGGCGGGCTCCATCAAGGTGGTGGCCACCGTGGCCGAGATGCTGTCGAAACTGGCCGGCTTGGGCGAACGCAGCACGCCGTCGGGCGCGGCGAAGTCGTCGGCCAGGATGCGCTTGACCGTGTCCCAGTCGATGCCGCCCGTGGCGCGCGCCAGCATGTCCTGCACACGGCGCTGGCGGTAGATCGAATCCGGATTGGCCGCCAGCCCTTTGTCGAACAGCTTGGCGCGCGCGGGCGGGCTGATCCAGTGGTTGGCATGTACCAGCAGGCCGTCCTCGGGGGTGATCCAAAAGATTTCGTCGGGCGAGCACTCCAGGTCGACCGCCTCGCCCTGCGCCTGCGCCAGCATCAGGTTGTTGGAGCAAAAGCGGCGCGAGGCCCACAGCACCTTCATGGCGTTGCAGATGTTGCTGGCTTCCAGCATCTTGCGCCGCACCAGCACCAGCG
Source organism: Achromobacter aegrifaciens (assembly GCF_902859965.1). Classification (NCBI taxonomy): domain Bacteria; kingdom Pseudomonadati; phylum Pseudomonadota; class Betaproteobacteria; order Burkholderiales; family Alcaligenaceae; genus Achromobacter; species Achromobacter aegrifaciens. Next base: position 732,735 of record NZ_CADIKO010000003.1, on the reverse strand, counting down.
GCACCTCGGCGGGGCGCTGATAGTCGTGTTCGCAAGACAGGAAATTGCCGGACAGGGAAACGCCCGCGCTGTTGAAACCGTGGCGCGCGAGGCTGCCGGCTTCCGTGAACACCAGCAGGTCGGGGCCGTCTTCGCGGCGCATGCGCAGCACGATGCCGGTGTCCACGCATTCCTCGCGCCAGTCCCAGTTATGGGCATGCATGAGCTTGCCGCCGGCGGCGGCCTCGGGCAGCACGACCAGGCCGGTGCAGCCATCGTCCAGCCCCTTGCGGGCGCGGCCCAGCTCGGCATGGCCGAACATCATTTCGGTGCGGCAGTTGATGACCACCACATCCTCCAGCGCCTGGCCCGATCCGTCGGCGATGCCGCGCAGCTCTTCCAGGTAGGCCGCGTCATAGTCGCCCACCACCGGCACCATGGCGGCGGCCAGTTCCTTCAAGCGGTCCGCGGCAACGCCGCGCCGCTCCAGCTGCCCGCGGTAGAGGGCCACGCTGCGCGCCACGCGCTCGGGGACGGCGGCGCCATGCTGGCGGCCCCGCTCGTATGGGCTGCCCTGTACATCGACCAGGGGGAAGGGGGTGGGCAAAGTCACGGCTCAAGGCTCCGGAGCAAGGTTCAAGACGGGCAAATTTTGTACTAATATAATAAAAAGTTCAATACAAGGGTTTCCCCGGGGCCACTATCGCGAACGTTGCGCGCGTAGCTCTCCGGTACCATTCCGACTCCGTCGCCCTTCGCGCCCATCCTTCATGTCCAACGCCGCTCCCGCCCGCCCCACTCCGCTGCAAGTCGACCTGGCGCGCCTTATCGCGGAAGACATCGTGGCCCGGCGCCATGCGCCCGGCGACCACCTGTCCGAGGAAACGTTGGCCGCGAGCTACGAGGTGTCGCGCACGCCCGTGCGCGGCGCGCTGAAGCTGCTGGCCGCGCAGGGCCTCATCACGCACCGCCCCAACAGCGGCTACACGGTAGCGGCGCATGCGGCGGCCGCGCCCCCCGCCATCGAGGGCGCCGGCCCCACCCAGGACGAGCTATACCGGCGCCTGATCGATGACCGCGCCTCGCGCGAGCTGCCGGAAACCTTTACCGAGCGCGACCTGCAACAGCGCTATCCAGCGCCGCGCAGCGTGCTGACCAAGACCTTGTTGCAGCTCTCCGCGGACGGCCTGATCGAGAAGCGCAAGGGCCATGGCTGGCAATTCGCGCCGTCGCTGGAAAACCGCGACGCGCTCAATGAGAGCTACCGCTTCCGCATGACGATCGAATGCGCCGGCCTGCTGGAACCCACGTTCCGCCTGGACCGCGAGGCGCTGGCCCGCATGCGCGCCGCGCATGAAGCGCTGGCCGCGCGCAGCGACGCCGACATCTCGGCCACCGAGTTCTTCAATCTCAACGCCTCGTTCCACGAAATGCTGGCCCGCTTCTCGGGCAACCGCTACATCCTGCAGGCGGTGCAGCAGCAGAACCAATTGCGCCGGCTGGAAGAGCATGCCGCGTTCTACCGCGACGCGCGCTTCATCAACTCCAGCAGCGAACACCTGCAGATCATCGACGCGCTCGAGGCCGGCGACCAGGAGTGGGCTTCGCAGCTCATGCGGCGCCACTTGAAGACCTCGCTGCAAGTGTCCTGACACCCTCTCCGCTTTCATTCATCCGCCAGCCCGCCGTCGCGGGCCCTCGGCACGCATGGCGTCCGCGTTGCGGCGTACCTTCGGGTCTTCTTGTATTGTATTTATCAATTGATTAATACAAAATAGAAAGCCCGAATATCTCTTCACGCCGGAACACCCATGCCATCGTCAGCGCCTCATCCCACTCCCGCCATCAACGCCGAAGCCTATTGGATGCCCTTCACCGCGAACCGCCGCTACAAGCGCGCGCCCGTGCTATTCAGCGCCGCCGAGGGCATGCACTACATCCGGCCGGACGGACGCCGCGTGCTGGACGGCATTGCGGGCCTGTGGTGCGTGAACGCCGGACACCGCCGCCCGGAAATCGTCGAGGCAATCGCCCGCACCGCCCATGAACTGGACTACGCGCCGTCGTTCCAGATGAGCCATCCCCTGGCCTTCGAGCTGGCCGAGTCCTTGCGCCAGGAAGCGCCCGCCGGGTTCTCCAACGTGTTTTTCTCGAACTCCGGATCCGAAGCGGTGGACACCGCGCTGAAGATCGCGCTGGGCTATCACCGCGCGCGCGGACAGGGCCAGCGCGTGCGCCTGATCGGGCGCGAGCGCTCGTACCACGGGGTGGGGTTCGGCGGCCTGTCGGTGTCGGGCATCGCTGGCCACCGCAAGCCTTTCGGCAATCTGCTGCCCTACGTGGACCACCTGCCGCACACCTATGACCGCAGCCAGATGGCCTACACGCGCGGCCAGCCGGACTGGGGCGCCCACCTGGCCGATACGCTGGAGCGCATCGTCGCGCTGCATGACGCCTCCACCATCGCGGCCGTCATCGTGGAGCCCGTGGCGGGCTCGACCGGCGTGCTGGTGCCGCCCAAGGGCTATCTGCAGAAGCTGCGGCAGATCTGCGACGCGCACGGCATCCTGCTGATCTTCGACGAAGTGATCTGCGCCTTCGGCCGCATCGACGGCGCGTTCGCCTCATCGCACTTCGGCGTCACGCCCGACATCATCACCAGCGCCAAGGGGCTGACCAACGGCGCCATCCCCATGGGCGCCACGCTGGTGCAGCAGCATGTCTACGATGCGTTCATGCAGGGGCCGGACAGCGCCATCGAGCTGTCGCATGGCTACACTTATTCCGGCCATCCCGTGGCCTGCGCCGCCGGCCTCGCGACCCTGGACATCTGCCGCCGCGAAGGCCTGTTCCAGCGCAGCCGCGAACTCTGGCGCTATTGGGAAGACGCGGCGCACAGCCTGAAGGGACTGCCGCACGTAGTGGACATCCGCAACATCGGCCTCCTGGCCGCCATCGAACTCGAACCGCTGGAAGGCAAGCCCGGCCAGCGGGCGTACGCCGTGCACCAGGCCTGCCTGGAACGCGGCTGCCTGATCCGTTCGGCGGGCGACACCATGCTGTTGTCGCCCCCGCTCATCATCGAGCGCGCGCAGATCGACGAATTGTTCTCGGTCTTGTCGGACGTGCTGCGCGCGGACGCCTGAGCGCCCGCCCCGCTTATGCCAGGTGCCGGGTCACCGCCTGGACCACCTGCCGCACGTCCGCGGCGGACACGTCCAGGTGCGTGACCAGGCGGGTCGGGCCGCCATACACAGCCCGCATCTGGATACCGTCAGCCGCCAGCTTGGCGGTGAGTTCATCGCAGCGCGCGGGCTCGAATTCCGCGAACACCATGTTGGTGTCCTGGCTCAATACCTTTACGCCCGGAATGGCGCGCAGCCCTTCTGCCAGCAGCCGGGCGTTCTCGTGGTCTTCGGCCAGGCGCTCCACGTTGTGCTCCAGCGCATACAGGCAGGCCGCGGCCAGCACGCCAGCCTGGCGCAAACCGCCGCCCAGCATCTTGCGCCAGCGGCGGGCGCGGGCGATGAGTTCGACGCTGCCGACCAGCACCGACCCCACGGGCGCGCCCAGGCCCTTGGAAAAACAGATGGACACCGTGTCGAAAGGCGCGCACAGGTCCGCCACCGGCTTGCCGCTGGCGACGGCCGCGTTGAACACGCGGGCGCCGTCCTGATGCGTCGCCAGGCCATGCTGGCGCGCCCAGTCGGTCGCGGCCTGCACGTAGCTGGCCGGAATCAGCTTTCCGTGGAAAGTATTCTCCAGCGCCAGCAAGCGGGTGCGGGCGAAATGCGCGTCGCCCTCGGGCTTGAGCGCCGCGGTCAACTTGTCCAGCGGCAAGGAGCCGTCCGCCGCATGTTCTATGGGCTGCGGCTGGATGCTGCCCAGCACGGCCGCCCCGCCCCCTTCGTACTTATAGGTGTGCGCAAGCTGGCCCACCAGGTACTCGTCGCCGCGCTCGCAATGGGCCATCAGAGCCCCCAGATTGCTTTGCGTGCCGGAGGGGAAAAATAGCCCGGCCGCCTTGCCCGTGCGCTCGGCAACCGCCTCCTGCAGGCGGATCACGGTCGGGTCATCGCCCATCACGTCATCGCCCAGGGGCGCGCAGACCATGGCCTGCAACATGGCTGCGGATGGCCGGGTGACTGTGTCGCTACGCAGATCGATCATGGAAAATCCCAGGATAGGAAAAGGAATATGGAAAGCGCTTATTCGGCGCGCGCCGCCGGCGCCGCGCGGCTCACCACCCAGATGCCGGCCAGGATCAGCGCCATGCCGCCCAGCTCAGCCGCGGTAGGCTGCTCGGACAGCAGCGCCCAGGCGAACAGCATGGCCACGACTGGCACGCCCAGGCTGGACAGGCCTGCGATCGACGCCGGCACCAGTCGCACCACCAGCAGCCACAACAACCAGCCCGCGGCGGTCGCGATCAGCACGATGTAGGCCATGCCGGCCCAAAGCTGCCAGCCCCACTGGGCCGGCATCTGCGGCACCAGAAAGGCGACCGGCGTCATGACCAGTCCGCCCAGCAGCATCTGCCAGGCGGTGAATGTCATCACATCGGGCGCGTGCCGCTCGAACATGCGCTTGGACAGCACGGTGCCCACGCCCCAGCACAGGCCGCTGCCCAGCCCCAGCAACACGGGCCGGATATCGCCCAGGCCGTTCCAGGGTTCGACGAAGCAGACCAGCCCGATGGCGGCCAGCGCAATGCCCACCCCATGCCGCGCCGTGGGACGTTCGCCCAACAGCCACCACGCGAAGAGGATCACCCAGAACGGCATCGTGTACGCCATGAGCGAGACCTTGCCCACGCCGCCCGACACCAGCGCCGTCTGTACAAAACCCTGGAATCCGGCCGTCTGCGTCAGACCGATCAGCAATGTCAGCTTCCAGGGCGGCATCGCCAGCGGCCGCCGCATCGCGATGGCCAGCGCGAACAGCACCAGGCCGCCCGAAACGTAGCGCAGCGCCACGAAGTCGAAGGGACCGATGTAGGGAACGATCAGTTTCATCGCGATCCAGCTGCCCGCCCAGACCAGGATGGTGCTGAACATCAGGGCTAGCCCTGCTCGATCGAAACTGCTGCGGCTCACTGGCACGGCTCCGTGGGAAAAAATTCTGGACGCGAAAAAGCAAATACGCCCGTACCGGCGGTTCCGATACGGGCGTATGACATTATGCGCCTGCCTTGCCTCCCGCGGAGGCCGCAGGCGGGCCGTTCCCGTCCATCAAGTGGACGGGAAGGATCACAGCGACTTGGCCAACTGATCCAGGATGGCCGGATTCTCCAGCGTGGAAACGTCCTGCGTGATTTCCTCGCCCTTGGCGACCACGCGCAACAGGCGGCGCATGATCTTGCCCGAGCGGGTCTTGGGCAGGTTGTCGCCGAAGCGGATGTCCTTGGGCTTGGCGATGGGGCCGATTTCCTTGGCCACCCAGTCGCGCAGCACCTTGGCGATGGCTTGCGCCTCTTCGCCTTCCGGACGCGAACGCTTGAGCACCACGAAGGCCACCACGGCTTCGCCCGTCGTGTCGTCCGGACGGCCCACCACGGCGGCTTCCGCCACCAGTTCGTGCGCCACCAGCGCGGACTCGACTTCCATCGTGCCCAGGCGGTGGCCGGACACGTTCAGCACGTCATCGATGCGGCCCATGATCCAGAAATAGCCGTCGGCATCGCGCTGCGCGCCGTCGCCGGCCAGGTAGTAGCCGCGCAGTTCCGAGGGGAAGTAGCTCTTCTTGAATCGCTCCGGGTCACCCCAGATGTTGCGGATCATGGCGGGCCACGGACGCTTGATGACCAGGAAGCCGCCATTGCCCTGCTCCACGTCGCCGCCGGTCTCGTCGACGATGGCGGCGGCGATGCCCGGCAGCGGCAAGGTGCAGGAACCCGGCTTGGTCGGCGTGGCGCCAGGCAGCGGCGTGATCATGTGGCCGCCGGTCTCGGTTTGCCACCACGTGTCCACGATGGGGCAACGTTCGCGGCCGATGTTCTTGTGGTACCACATCCAGGCTTCGGGATTGATGGGCTCGCCCACCGTGCCGATGATGCGCAGGCTGTCCAGGTCGTAGTTCTGCGGATGCGCTTCGGGCGCGGCCTCGGCGGCCTTGATCAGCGAGCGGATCGCGGTGGGCGCGGTGTAGAAGGTGGTGACCTTGTGGCGCGCGATCATGTCCCAGAAGCGGCCGGCGTTGGGATAGGTCGGCACGCCTTCGAACACCACCTGCGTCAGGCCGGCGGCCAGCGGACCGTAGGTGATGTAGGTGTGGCCGGTGACCCAGCCCACGTCGGCCGTGCACCAGTACACGTCGTCCTTGCGGGCGTCGAAGGTCCACTTCACCGTCAGCAGCGCCCACAGCAGGTAGCCCGCCGAGGAATGCTGCACGCCCTTGGGCTTGCCGGTGGAGCCGGAGGTATAGAGGATGAAGAGCGGATGCTCGGCGTTGACCGGCACGGGTTCGCAGGTGTCGGGCTGGCCGGCTTCGACGTCGTGCATCCAGAGGTCGCGGCCTTCGTTCCATTGCACCTTGCCGCCGGTGCGGCGGTACACGATGACCTTGCTCACGGCCTCGCAGCCGCCCATGGTGAAGGCTTCTTCGACCGCGGGCTTCAGCGGGATGGTCTTGCCGCCGCGCACCTGCTCGTCGGCGGTGATGACCAGGGACGCGCCCACGTCCATGATGCGCTCCTGCAGGCTCTTGGCCGAGAAGCCGCCGAACACCACCGAGTGCGTCACGCCCAGGCGCGCGCAGGCCTGCATGGCCACCACGGCTTCGATCGACATGGGCATGTAGATGATGGCGCGGTCGCCCTTGTTGTAGCCCAGCGCCTTCATGCCGTTGGCAAAGCGGCAGACGCGCGCCAGCAGTTCACGGTAGCTGACCTTGTTGACCTTGCCGTCGTCGGTTTCAAAGATGATGGCGGTCTTGTCGGCATTGCCGTTGGTCAGGTGCACGTCCAGACAGTTGGCCGACACGTTCAATTCGCCATCGCCGAACCAGCGGTAGAACGGCGCGTCCGATTCGTCCAGGACCTGCGTGAACGGCTTGGTCCACTGCAGGTTGTCGCGCGCCTGCCCGGCCCAGAATCCGTCGAAATCGTTTTCGACCTGCGCGCACAGCGCGTTGTAGGCCTCCATGCTGGGAATCGCGGCGCCTTCTGCTGCGCGCTCGGGCGGCGGGAACACCCGGGTTTCCACCAGTACGGACTCAATAGCGTTCGACATGATCTTTGTCTCCAATCGGTAATTCTGTTTGTTTGTGCCGCTTGTTCATTACCCAACCGCAACCGTATCGCCGCGCTCTTACGGGCACCTTACGCAAAATGCGGGCCGGAGCCCGCGGCGCAAGGCCGGCGCCGGGTAATCAAGGCGTGCCGCCGCGCTCTCGACGCGGCGGCACCGGACAGTCCATAAGGATAGCAGCCTGCGCGAACCGCGCGCCTCAGGCGGCGCGCCGTTCCAGCCCGCGCTTCACGTCCACGCGCGACAAAAGGATGAGGCCGCCCACGAAGAACAGGCCGGTCACCAGGATCGCAAGCCGGTGGTTGCCGTGCGTGGCCCAGGTCACCAGGCCGTAGGTCAGCGGACCGATCACCGCGGCCAGTTGCACCGCGAAGGTCCACAGCGAGTAGAACTCTGCCAGCCGGCCGGCGGGCGCCAGCGCGCCGGTCATGGCGCGGCCCGCGCTCTGCGTGGTGCCCATGCACAGCCCGGCCAACGTGGCCGCGACCCAGAACACGGGCGCGGTCACGGCGGCGTAGGCCACCAGCACCATCACGATCCAGCCGCACAGCGTCAGGGCCAGCGCCGGCTTGTGGCCGATGCGGTCCTGCACGTAGCCGAACGAAAACGCGCCGGCCGCCGCGCCGATGTTTACGGTGAACACCAGCAGCATGATCTGCGGCGTGGTGAAGCCCATGACCTCCGAGGCATAGACCGCGGCCAGCGTGATCACCACCGAAATGCCCCCCTGGTAGCAGGCGATGCACATGAGCAGGCGGCGGAACTCCGGAAAATGCTGCCCGGTTTCGCGCCAGGCATAGGCCAGGCGCTTGAGCATGTGCAGCGCCTCCTGCTTGCCGGCCTGCGGCTTCGCGCGTTCGCGCAGCAGGAAGAAGGACGGCAGCGCCGCCAGCGCGAACACCGCGCACGTGACCACGATGACCCACGGCACGAAATGCTCGGCCGTCTCGCCACGCCCCTCGGCCAGCGTCACGACCACCAGCGACAAGCCCAGCGTGAGCATGCCGCCGCAATAGCCGAAGCTCCAGCCCCAGCCCGAAACGCGGCCCAGCGCAGAGGGCCGCGCGAGTTCCGGCAGGAAGGCCGCGACCACGGATTCGCCGACGCAATAGCAGTAGTTGGAAATGACGATGGCGGCCAGCGCCAGCCAGACGTCCCCGGGCCCGGCCTGCGTCAGCACCAGCGTAGCGGCCACGCAACCCACCGTGCTCGAAAACAGCAGGCGGCGCTTGCTGGCGCGCGCATCGGCGCGGGCGCCCAGCGTGGGCATGGTCAGCATGATGAGGAGGTAGGACAGCGACAGCGCCGCGGTCCAGGCCAGCGTGGCCCAGGGCGCGCGCCCGCCGACCACACCGACGAAATAGGTGCTGAACACCGCCGTGAGGATCACGGTGGTGTAGCCGGAATTGGCGAAGTCGTACATGGCCCAGGCCCAGACCTCGCGTTTGGCCACGCCGGGATTCAGGGGGCCGTCGCCCCCTGCCCCGGCGTTCTGCGCGGATGCGCCGGCCGGCGCATCCGACGGCTCGCCGTGGCTCATAGGCCCAGGGCGGCGATGCCAGCTTGAGCGATCAGCGCATCTTCGGTCGACTTCACGCCCGACACGCCGACGGCGCCGACGACATGGCCATTCGCCACGATAGGGACGCCGCCTTCCAGCATGCCTTCGAGGAGCGGCGCCGACAGGAACGAATAACGCCCGTTATTGATGATCTCTTCGTAGATCCGCGATTCGCGGCAGCCCATGGCGGCAGTCTTGGCCTTGGCCGGCGCAATATGGGAAGAAATCGGCGCCACGCCATCCAGGCGCAGCATGCCCATCAGATGCCCGCCATCGTCGACAACGGCAATGGCGACCGCCCATTTGTTCTGCAGGGCGTGTGCTTCGGCCGCAGCCAAGATCTTCTTGACGTCTTCGGCGGCCAGCACGGGTTTGGTATTCATTGCAGCGACTCCTTTATTTGTTCCAGGGCGGTGGGATCTTCTATGGTGGTCAGATCGCCGGGATCACGTCCTTCGCATACCGCGACGATCGCGCGGCGCAGGACCTTGCCGGAACGGGTCTTGGGCAATGCGCCCACGAACCGGATCCTGGCGGGCCTAGCCACCGCTCCCAGCTGCTCTTCCACCAGCCGCATGATATCGCCTTCCAGGCGCTTTGCCCCTTCCTCGGTTTCGGCTCCGGCGGGATTCTTGAGCACGGCGAACGCCATCGCAACCTGGCCCTTGAGCGAGTCCGCCACGCCCACGACCGCGCATTCGGCAATCGCGTTGTGGCTATTGACGGATTCCTCGATCTCGCGCGTGCCCAGCCGGTGGCCCGCCACATTGATCACATCATCCGTGCGCCCCAGGATGAACCAGTAGCCGTCGGCGTCCACCAGGCCCCAGTCGAAGGTCGAATACACCTGGCGGCCGGGAATGGAGGTGAAGTAGGTCTGCACGAAGCGCTCGTCGTCGCCCCAGATGGTGGACATGGCGCCCGGCGGCAGCGGCGGCACGATGGCCACCACGCCTTTCTGGTCGGGGCCCAGATCCTCGCCCGTGGACTCGCTGACGATGCGCGCGTCAAAGCCATATACCGGGAACGACGGGCTGCCGAAGCGCGTCGGGACCTTTTCCACGCCAGGCTGGGCCGACAGGATCGGCCAGCCCGATTCCGTCTGCCAGTAGTTGTCAATGATGGGCTTGCCCAGGCCGCCCGAGATCCATTGCGCGGTCGGCTCGTCCAGCGGTTCGCCCGCCAGATAGACCGCACGCAACGAGGACAGGTCGTGGCGCTTGAGCAGCTCCGGATCCTGGCGCTTGAGCACGCGCACCGCGGTCGGCGCCGAGAACAGGGTGTTGACGCCGAACTGCTCCACCAGCTTCCACAGGATGGCGCCGTCCGGACGCACCGGGGTGCCTTCATACAGCACCGTCGCCTGCCCGCCGATCAGGGGGCCGTAGATGATGTACGAATGGCCCACCACCCAGCCGATGTCGCTGGTGCAGAAGAAGGTGTCGCCGGCGCGGCCGTCGAACAGGTATTCCATGGACGAGGCCAGCGCCACGGCATAGCCGCCGGTATCGCGCTGCACGCCCTTGGGCTTGCCGGTGGTGCCGGAGGTATAGAGGATATAGCTGGGCTCCGAGGACTCCAGCCATTCCACCGGCACCCGCGCGCCCAGGTGGCGCTGGCGCAGCGTCTCGTAATCCAGGTCGCGTCCTGCGACGGGTTCGAACGGCGCCAGGCCGCGGTCGAACACCACCACCGAGGCCGGCGGCGTCTTGGCCAGCGCCAAGGCGCGGTCCAGCAGCGGTTTGTAGGGCACGACCTTGCCGCCGCGCGAACCGCCGTCGGTGCAGACCACCACTTTGGGCGCCGCGTCGTCGATGCGCTGGGCCAGGTTGACCGAGGCGAAGCCGCCGAACACCACCGAATGCACCGCGCCGATCCGCGCGCACGCCAGCATGGTGAACACGGCTTCCGGCACCATGGGCATGTACAGCAGCACCCGGTCGCCGCGCCCCACCCCGAGCTCCTTGAGCATGGCAGCGGCGGCGTTGACCTCTTCGTACATTTCCTGGCGCGTGTAGACGCGCTCGCGGTCGACCTCGGTGGACACCCAGATCAGGGCCGGCGTTTCAGCCTGGGTCGGCAGCCAGCGGTCGACGGCGTTGTAACAGAGATTGGTGCGCCCGCCCGTGAACCACTTGGCGAACGGCGGCCGGGAGAAGTCCAGCACGGACTCGAACGGCGTCTCCCAGTGGATGCGGCCGGCCTCTTCCCGCCAGAACGCGTCGCGGTCATGTATCGAGCGGTAATGGAAATCCCGGGTTTTTTGCATTTATGTCTCCTGTTATCTTTCTTAGGCCTTAAGGCTGATTGATTTCTTCTCTGATCCTTCGGTCATTCTGGTAGGCAAACCTTGCACGAGGCTTGCCGCAAGTCAAAATGTTCTACCAAATGTCCACGCTGCATGGACATTAACGCCGGTTTCGTAACTAACTGGTCTTAAAAGTTTGGTAGAATCCCCGCGAAGTTGTAGAACAATGTTGATTTTGCTGACATCTCGGCCACATTCACGGCGAATTCCGTGTTTTTTGCCGTTATCTGCAAATCACCCCCAGGCGCATGCATCGACACTCCAACCACGCGAGACTGAATTCATCCTCCGGCCAAGCAACTCGCGGTCTGCGCTTGCTGGCGTTGGTTGCATGCGTGGTGGGTCTGGCAGGTTGTGCCGCTACAAATCAAAAGTCAACCGCCCATACGTCCGAGATTGACCCCTACGAGACGGAATGGGTCGCCACCTCCGATGATCCCATCGGCGTACTGGTAAGCCAGAAATTCAAGCGCGAACGCCAGAAGACCCACTCGGGCGTCAGCAGCGACAACGCCCTGGTCAGCGAAGCCCTGAACCATCTGGGCATCCGCTACCGCTTCGGCGGCAATTCCCCCGATACCGGATTCGACTGCAGCGGCCTGGTGACCTACACCGCCGAACGTTCGCTGGGCCTGAAGCTGCCCCGCAACGCCGCCGAGATGGCGCAGCAAGGCGTCTCGGTCGCCAAGAACGAACTGAAGGCCGGCGACCTGGTCTTCTTCAATACGCTGGGCCGCCGCTACTCGCACGTGGGCATCTACCTGGGCGACGACCGCTTCGTGCACTCGCCCAGCGCTGGCGGCGTGGTCCGCGTCGAAAACATGACCATGGCCTACTGGTCCAAGCGCTACAACGGCGCGCGCCGCCTGGACAACAGCCTGATGGCGTCCGCCCGCGCCTCCAACTGACACATTCCCAGGATAGCCGCCAGGCTCTCCCCGCTACAAGCAAAACGCCGCCGGACTTTCCAGTCCGGCGGCGTTTTTCCATCTCTTCGCGGCGCTTTGGGCCGCAGGCCGTTTCGGCCTCCCCAGTTTTTTGTTTGGCGGCGGCAGACCGTGTCTTCAGTGCACAGAGCCAGCCCGCTGGCACAGGCCGCATTGCTGCAGGGCCTGCTGCATGCTGCATACCGAACGCCGACAAGCGACGACCCGGATGCCGCCACGTTGCGCGGCGTTGCGGAAGGTTTTCATGACGTTGTGGCCCAGGAAGTCGGTCAGCAGGATGACCAGCTGGGTGCCCGAAGGCAGTTGCAACGTCTTCTTTTGATGCGAGGGATCACGCCCGCTGATGTGGTGCGTGATCGAAATATTGTGTCCTTTGAGCAGATCCGGGATGTTGCCAAGGCGGTCGGCGCCCACTACCACTGCACTTAATCCTGCCGTCATGATGAACCTCACTGGGTCGTTGAGACTGGATGTAATGATAATGATTCCTATTTTTTAGTCAACTCAAATGAGATCAGTTCTTATTTAATTATTTTTATGAGCCCATGAAAAGGGATAGCGCGGACCGCGACGCATCAAGAAAAAAGGCGCGCCGCCCAATGACGCCGCGCCTCTCGCCCCGTGAAACGGATGCCTACTTGGGCGTGCCCTGCACCGCTTCGGTCACCACCGCGCGGGTCAGCGAAGGCGCCAGCATCTCCAGGAAGGTGTAGACGTAGTCACGCAGGAACACGCCTGCCTTCACGCCGACGCGGGTCGTATGCGTGCCGAACAGATGGCCCACCGGCAGGCCCACCAGGTTGCTGTCGCGGCGCGGATCGTAGGCTACGCCGGCGATGATGCCAATGCCCAGGCCCACGTCGACATAGGTCTTGATGACGTCGGCGTCGATGGCTTCCAGCACGATGTCTGGGTGGATACCCTGGTTGGCGAAGATCTCATCGATGGTGCTGCGGCCGGTGAAGGCGCGGTCGTAGGTCACGATGGGATACTCGGCCAGCTGCGCCAGCGACAGGCGCTTGGCGGCGCTGGAGGTCAGTTCGGCCAGGGGATGGTCCGGGCGCACCACCACGGTGTGTTCCCAGGCATAGACCGGCAAGGTCGCCAGGCCCGGCGTCAAGGCCAGCGATTCCGTCGCCAGGGCCAGGTCGGCCTGCTCATGCAGCACCATTTCGGCCAGTTGCGCGGGGCTGCCTTCGGCCAGCGACAGGTGCACCTTGGGGAATTGCTTGCGGAACGCGGGAATCACGCGCGGCAGCAGATAGCGCGCCTGAGTGTGGGTGCAAGCGATGACAAGGCCGCCTTCGTCGCGGCGCGCGAACTCGTCGCTGACCTTCTTCAGGTTGTCCACTTCGCGCATGATGCGGTCGATGACCTGCGACACCGCCAGGCCGGGCTTGGTCAGCCCCTTGATGCGCTTGCCGTGCCGTTCGAAGATCTTGATGCCCAGTTCGTCCTCGAACTCGATGATCGCCTTGGAGACGCCGGGCTGCGAGGTATAGAGCATCCGGGCAGCTTCGGTCAGGTTGAAGTCGCGCCGGATGGTTTCGCGGACAAAACGAAATTGCTGCAGGTTCATGAATTGGCCCCTGTTAGACGGGCCAATTATAAGTAATAAGGACGCCTTGTTATATAACTTATTTATATAAGCTTACATGCAAGGCGTCCCCAGTTCAGCGCATCGAGATCGTGGTGTTCACGCTCTTGGCATGGGCCGACCAACGCGCCGTGACGGTCTTGGTCTGCGTCCAGAACTGCACGGCCTGCTTGCCGTTGGGACCCAGGTCGCCCAGTTTGGAGCCGCGCGAGCCGGTGAAGCTGAACCAGGCCACCGGCACCGGGATCGGCACGTTGATGCCGACCTGGCCGACGTCGATGTTGTTCTGGAAGTAGCGCGCCGCGCCGCCATCCTGGGTGAACAGCGCCACGCCGTTGCCGTTGGGATTGCGGTTGATGAACGCAACCGCGTCCTCCAGCGTTTCCACGCCCACCACGCACAGGACCGGCCCGAAGATTTCCTCGGTGTAGATGGTCATGTTTTCGGTGACGCCGTCGAAAATCGTCGGGCCCACGAAGTTGCCCTGCTCAAAGCCGGCGACCTTCAGGCTGCGGCCGTCCAGCAGCAGCTTGGCGCCTTCGTCCACGCCCTTCTGGATCAGGCTTTCGACGCGCTTCTTGGCGTTGGGCGAAACGAGAGGGCCGAGATCCGCTTCGCGGTCCATGCCGGAATTGACCTTGAGCTTCTTCGAGCGTTCGACGAAGTCAGGCAGCCAGTTGCGGGCTTCGCCCACCAGCACGGCCACGGACGAGGCCATGCAGCGTTGGCCGGCCGCGCCGAAGGCGGCGCCCACCAGCTGGTTCAGCGCGACCTCGGGATCGGCGTCCGGCAGGATCACGCAGTGGTTCTTGGCGCCCATCATGGACTGGCAGCGCTTGCCGGCGGCGGAGGCACGGTTGTAGATCTCGGTGCCGACGCGGGTCGAACCGATAAACGAGACCGCCTTGATGTCGGGGTGTTCGCACAGGCCGTTGGCGGTTTCCGGGCCGCCGTGCACCACGTTCAGCACGCCCGGCGGCAGGCCGGCTTCCAGCGCCAGTTGCGCCAGGAACAGCGAGGACGTCGGATCCTGCTCGGAAGGCTTGAGGATGAAGGTGTTGCCGCAGGCCACGGCGATCGGGAACATGAAGCAAGGCAGCATGACCGGGAAGTTGAACGCGGTGATGCCCGCGCACACGCCCAGCGGCTGGATCAGCGTGTAGACGTCGATGCCGGAAGCGGCATTCTCGGCGTACTCGCCCAGCTGCAGGTTGGCGATGGAGCATGCGTGCTCCACCACTTCCAGGCCGCGGCCGACTTCGCCCTCGGCGTCCGGCAGGGTCTTGCCGTGCTCGCGGGTGATCATTTCGGCCAGCTTGCCGGTATTGGCGCGCAGCAGTTCCTGGAACTTCAGCATGACGCGCATGCGAGCGCCCTGCCCGCTGTTGCGCCAGGTCTTGAAAGCCTCCTTGGCGTTGGAGACGGCCAGGTCCAGTTCTTCGCGCGTGGCGAAGGGCACCTTGGCAACGACCTCCTGGGTAGCGGGATTGATCACGTCCCGCCATTCGGTGGTTTTGGACTGCACGAGCTTGCCGCCGATCAATAGCGGAACGCGGGGGACTTCACTCATTTGATGCTCCTCACACTGCATGGTCGATGCGGATGGAATCCGCATACATGGATGGTGAGGCGCCGGCGGCAAGGGCCTGCCGGCGCCCCGGGTTTACTTCTTGACCAGCGGGCAGCTCGAATCCGCCAGCGGCTGGAAGGCTTCGGCGGCCGGAATGGTGGCCACCAGCTTGGAATAGTCCCAACCGCCCTTGGACTCGGACGGCTTTTTCACTTCATACAGGTACATGTCGTGGATCACGCGGCCGTCGGGACGGATGGACGCGTTGCGCATGATCGGATCCTCGATGGGCAGCGCGCGCATCTTGTCGGCCACCACCTTGCCGTCGGTGCTGCCGGAAGCGGCGACCGAGCGCAGGTAGTGCCGCACGCTGGAGTACACACCGGCCTGCGTCATGGTGGGTTTCAGGCCGCGGAACGCTTTCTCGAAGCGCCCGGACCACTGGCGCGTGGCGTCGTCGTAATCCCAGTAGAAGCCGTCCACGTACGACAGGCCCTGGGCGCTTTCCAGGCCCAGCGCGCGCAGGTCCGACAGGAAAATCAGCAACGAGACCAGGCGCTGGCCGCCGGCCACGATGCCGAATTCGCGCGCTTGCTTGACCGCGTTGACCGTGTCCTGGCCGCCGTTGGCCAGCGCCACGACCTGGGCCTTGGAGGCCTGCGCCTGCAGCAGGTAGGACGCGAAGTCCGGCGCGTTCAAGGGATGGCGCACGCTGCCGGCGACGGTGCCGCCCAGCGCTTGCACGGCCTTGGCCGTGTCGGCTTCCAGCGAGTGGCCGAAGGCGTAGTCCACGGTGATGAAGTACCAGGATTTGCCGCCTGCCTTTACCGTGGCCTTGGCGCCGCCCGCGGACTGCGAGTAGGTATCGAACATCCAGTGGAATCCCACCGGCGAGCATTCCTTGTTGGTCAGCGCCGTGGTGGCGGGACCGGAGAACATCACCACCTTGTTCTTTTCGCGCGCAATGCCCTGCACCGCCAGCGCCACCGCGGAGTTGGTCAGGTCGGCGATGGCGGTGACACCGTCGCGGTCGAACCATTCGCGCGCTTTGGCCGCGCCCACGTCGGCCTTGTTCTGGTTGTCCGCGGACACCAGCTCGATCTTCATGCCCTTGCATTCCGCGGCCAGGCAGTCGTCGATGGCCAACTGCGCCGCCGCCACCGAACCAGGCCCACCCATGCCGGCGTAGGTGCCAGACATGTCCGTCAGAATGCCGATCTTCACTGGCGGCTTATCCGCCGCCTGCGCCTGGCCGACCAATGCGGCGCCCAGACACAAGCCTACGGCCAGCCCGCGTGCGTGCAATTTCATGGATTTGTCTCCTGAGTTTTATTCGTTATGGCGCCGTCTACGCGGCCTGCGGTCCCGGGGTTCAGGCCCCGGAGAGCCTGGCTACAGGCCCCAAGCCCGCCGACCCAGTGTAGATGTGTGAAAATCAACAAGCAACACTAGAAATGCACATTCCTTGTGCATTCATGCACAAGGAAAATTTGCCCGGCGGCGCAGCGCGCAGCCGGGCCTGGAGAGCCGGAAAGTGCTTGATTGGGACAGCCTGAGATATTTCCTGGAAGTGGCCCGCACCCAGCGGGTGAGCGCCGCGGCGCGCAAGCTCGGGGTCGAGCACACGACCGTGTCGCGGCGCATCCGCGCGCTGGAAGCTGAGCTGGACACCCTGCTATTCGAAAAGTCGCGCGGCGCGGGTTTCGTGCTGACCGAAGACGGCCAGCGCCTGTTCGTCCATGCCGAACAGATGGAGAGCACGGTGCATTCCGCCCGCGAAAACCTGTCGGGCATCGGCCAGGCGCTGTCGGGGCACTTGCGCATCGGCGCCACCGAGGGCTTCGGCAGCTATGTGCTGACGCCGTTGGCGGCGGACTTCCAGCGGCGCTATCCGCACATCACGCTGGACATCCTGCCGGTGCCGCGCTTTGTCAGCCTGTCCAAGCGCGAAGCCGACCTGGCCATCACCATCGAGCGCCCCCAGCGCGGCCCCTATGTGTGCAGCAAGCTGTGCGACTACACGCTGCGCCTGTACGGCACGCCCGGCTATCTGGCCAGCCATCCGCCAATCCGCGAGCGCGCGGACCTGGCCGACCACACCTTCATCGGCTACGTCGACGAACTGCTGTTCAGCGAGCGGCTGCGCTATCTGGAAGACCTGCTGCCCGCCAGCAAGGTGGTATTGCGCAGCACCAGCGTGGTGGCGCAATACCACGCCGCGCTGCAGGGCCAGTCGCTGGCGATCCTGCCCTGCTTCATCGCCGCGCAGGACCCGCGGCTCACGCCCGTGCTGGCGGACGAGGTCGAGATCACGCGCTCGTTCTGGATGTATTGCCATGAAGACCTGCGCAAGCTCAAACGCGTGACGGCCCTGTGGGAATTCATTCGCAAGTCAGTGCTGAAGAACGCCGACCTGCTGGCCGGCAAGGGCGGCACGATGAAGTACCTGCCCTGAAAAAGCCGCGGCCCGCGCTGGGCGGGCCGCAAGGCGTTGGATGTGCCGGCGTCAGGCGCTGTTCTTGGGCGCTTTCACACGCAAGCGCCGCATCAGCAGGAAGACCGTCAGCATCGCCACCAAGGCATGGATCGCCCACACGCCCACGCCAAAGCTGAGCTTGCCGTTGGAGATCCAGGCGCGCGACAGGTTCATCAGGTTCATGTAGAGCAGGCCCACCAGGCCGGCGATGAGCAGGTCGCCCGAACGTCCCAGGCGCGGGTTGACGGCGCCCAGCGGAATCGCCAGCAACGCCAGGTTCAGCGCGGCCAGCGGCAGCGAGACCCGCCACATCACTTGCGACCAGCTGCTATTGGTGTTGTCCGCAATCAATTGCGAGGTCGTGCGCGCCTTGGCGGAACGCTCCGCGTTGGCGCGCGCTTCGGCCACGGGATCGCCGCCCGACTTGCTTTCGAGGCGCAGGCCGTACTTGTCGAAGTGCACCAGCCGGATCTCGGGCGTGCCCGGCTTCAGGTCATAGCGATGGCCTTCGCCCAGCACCAGGAAGCGGTCGCCGTTGGGCATGGTTTCGCTATGGGCCTTGCTGGCGGTCAGCACGCTGAGCCATTCGGGACCATTTTCGCGCGCGAATACGTTGCCCAGTTCATCGCTGGGCTCCAGCGGATCTTCGGCGAAGAACACGCGGTTGCCGCCGGACGATTCCGCGAACTGGCCGGCCGTGACCTTGGACAGGTCGGAGCGCTGCTCGAAGCGTTCGTGGTATTCGCCGATCTGGCGGTACGCCCAAGGCGCCGCCACCAGCGTCAACCCCGCCACCGCCAGCGCCACGGGGATGGCGACGCGCAGCACCGGCCGGAACCAGTCGGCCAGCGAGAGGCCGCTGGCGAACCACACCACCATTTCCGATTCACGGTAATTGCGCGTGACGGTGGTGAGGACCGCAATGAAGACGGAGACCGCGAGAATGGTCGGCAATGCGGTGATGGTCGACAGCGCGGCCAGCACCACCACGACGTCCGCCCCGATGTTGCCGCCCGCTGCTTCACCGAGCAGGCGCACGAGCAACACGCTGAGCCATACGATGAGCAACGTGGAAAAGACAACGCCAGCGTGACTGGTGATCTCGCTGACGACAGAGCGTTTGAATAGAGACATGGGAGAATATGCGGGATAATCGACCGCATTCTACACAGACGTACACGGGAAACCCTCATGGAATTTAGCACACAGACCACTGCTTCCCTGCACCAAGTCAAGACCGCCGCCCTGGCCGTCGGGGTCTATGCGGAAGGCGTGTTGAGCCCCGCCGCCGATCTCATCGACCGCGCTTCCAATGGCGCGGTGCGTTCGGTGGTCAAGGCCGAGTTCCGCGGCCGCGCCGGCTCCACGCTGACCCTGCGCAACCTGCCCGGCGTGTCCGCGCAGCGTGTGGTGCTGGTGGGCCTGGGCAAGCAGGAAGAATATTCTGCCCGCGCCCACGCCTCGGCCGAGCAGGCCTTCGCCGCGGCTTGCGTATCGGCGCAGCTGGCTGAAGGCGTGTCCACGCTGGTCGCCAATCCGATCGCCGACGTGGCTGTCATCGCGCGCGCCCGCAGCGCCGCCATCGCAGCCGGCAACGCCACCTATCATTACGACGCCAGCTTCGGCAAGCCCGACCGCGACGCCCGTCCCAAGCTCAAGAAGATCGTCCAGGTCGTCGAGCGCGCCGACGCGGCCCAGGCCCAGAAGGGCCTGCGCGAAGGCGGCGCCATCGCCAACGGCATGGACCTGACCCGCACGCTGGGCAACCTGCCCGGCAATATCTGCACGCCGACCTACCTGGGCGAGACGGCCAAGCGCCTGGCCCGCGAGTTCAAGTCGCTGAAGGTGGAAGTGCTGGACCGCAAGCAGGTCGAAGCGCTGGGCATGGGCTCGTTCCTGTCGGTCGCGCGCGGCTCCGAGGAAGCGCTGCGCTTCATCGTCCTGCGCCATGCCGGCAACAAGGCCGCCAAAAAGACCGCCAAGGGCGCGCAAGGCCCCATCGTGCTGGTCGGCAAGGGCATCACCTTCGATGCCGGCGGCATCTCGCTCAAGCCCGCCGCCACCATGGACGAAATGAAGTACGACATGTGCGGCGCCGCCAGCGTGCTGGGTTCGTTCCGCGCCCTGGCCGAACTGGAGCTGCCGCTGGACGTGGTGGGCCTGATCCCGGCTTGCGAAAACCTGCCCAGCGGCAAGGCCAACAAGCCGGGCGACGTCGTCACCAGCATGGCTGGCCTGACCATCGAAATCCTGAACACCGACGCCGAAGGCCGCCTGGTGCTGTGCGACGCGCTGACCTACGCGGAACGCTTCAAGCCGTCCGCCGTGATCGACATCGCCACCCTGACCGGCGCTTGCGTGGTGGCCCTGGGCAACGTCAATAGCGGCCTGTTCTCCAAGGACGACGCGCTGGCCGATGCGCTGGCCGCGGCCGGCCGCCAGTCGCTGGACACCGCATGGCGCATGCCGATGGACGACGCCTACCAGGAACAGCTCAAGTCCAACTTCGCCGACCTCGCCAACATCGGCGGTCCTCCGGCGGGCGCGGTCACGGCGGCCTGCTTCCTGTCGCGCTTTGCCACCTCGTACCGCTGGGCCCACCTGGACATCGCCGGCACCGCCTGGCGCGGTGGCAAGGACAAGGGCGCCACCGGCCGCCCCGTGCCGCTCCTGATGCAGTACCTGCTGGACCAGGCTTGAAACGGCAGCAACGGAACCCGGCATGACGCGCATCGACTTCGCCTTCGGCGCGCCCGACCGCTTGCGCACCGCCTGCCAGGTGGTGCGCAAGCGCTACCTGGCAGGGCAGCGGCTGGTGGTGTACTGTAGGGATGGCTCCCGGCTGGCCGCGTTCGACCGCATGCTCTGGGCCTTCGACGACACTTCTTTCGTGCCGCACGTGCTGGCCAACGATCCGCTGGCGGGCGAGACTCCTGTAATTCTCACTGCCGGCGATCCGCAACAGGCCGCGGCCGCGGCGGGCCAGGGCGGACAGCCCCAGCCGTCCTGGCTGCTGAACCTGGACCTCGACTGCCCCCCGGGTTTCGAAGCCTTCGAGCGCCTGCTTGAAATCGTCTCGGACGACCCCGACGACAAGCAGGCCGCCCGCCAGCGCTGGCGGACCTACCTGGCCGCGGGCCACACGCCGCAAAGCCACGACCTCAGCCGCCAGCAGCCGGACGGCTGAACGCGCCGGCCTTGCGGCGCGCCACCTCGATCACCCGGGAGCCATCATGCCCTCTCGCCACGCCGACCCCGGCATCCCTACCCTGACCCAGCGGGCCGAGCCCGCGCTCTACCCGCCGGCGTCCCCGCACGACGCGGACATGCCCGTGCTGACCGACCTGGCCGACGATGGCGCGCAGGGTCATGACGACGACGCCTTTCCGCTACTGACGGAAGTGGCGGACGACGCAGATGCGTCCCCTGATATCATTCCGCCGGCAGCCGCCGTCCTGGCTGCGCCTCCCGCGGCGCCGGACGCCACGGTCCTGAGCGCCCGCCTTCAGGCCGAGGTCGAGCAGCTGATGCGCGAAGCCCTGGCCGAAGCCATCGAACAGATCCAGGCCCGCATGGACGCAGAATTGCCGCGCATCGTCGCCAGGGTGCTGCAGGACGTCAGGCCGGGTTGACCCGTCTGGAACCTATTTCGCGCCTCTGGTCTAATCCTAGGCAGAACTGGATTCTTCAGGGAACTGTAAGGTATCCTTCCCATCTAAGCCTTCTAGGCAACCATTACTCTGCCGCACACAGGAGTTCTCAATGAACGAATATCGTCCGTCCCCTTTTAACCGTTCCGGCGCCGTAGCCGGCGCGCCGGGCGAGGTCGCGCGCAACCAGGTGCTGCGCAACACCTATTGGCTCTTGGCGCTCTCGCTGATCCCGACCGTGCTGGGCGCGGCCGTCGGCATGTACACCGGCATCAACCGCATCATGGGCGCAAGCCCCGGCCTGTCCGCCATCGTGTTCCTGGTGGGCGCGTTCGGCCTGATGTTCGCGATCGAAAAGAACAAGAACAGCTCGCTGGGCGTGGTCCTGCTGCTGGCCTTCACGTTCTTCATGGGCGTGATGCTGTCGCGCCTGCTGGGCTTCGTCATGGGCATGAGCAACGGCTCGCAGCTGGTCATGACGGCCTTCGGCGGCACCGCGATCGTGTTCGGCACGATGGCCACGCTGGCCACCACCATCAAGCGCGACCTGTCGGGATTGCAGAAATTCCTGTTCATCGGCGCGGTCGTGATCCTGGTGGCGGCCCTGGCCAATATCTTCCTGCAACTGCCCGCGCTGATGCTGACCATTTCGGTCCTGGCCATCGTCATCTTCTCGGCCTTCATGCTGGTCGACCTGCAGCGCGTGGTCAACGGCGGCGAAACCAACTACGTGTCCGCCACGCTGGCC
This sequence comes from Achromobacter aegrifaciens, assembly GCF_902859965.1. Lineage (NCBI taxonomy): Bacteria > Pseudomonadati > Pseudomonadota > Betaproteobacteria > Burkholderiales > Alcaligenaceae > Achromobacter > Achromobacter aegrifaciens. Next base: position 710,652 of record NZ_CADIKO010000003.1, on the reverse strand, counting down.
ATCTACCTGGACGTCTACAACGTCTTCTCGAACCTGCTGATGCTGCTGGGCATCTTCGGCGGCAACCGCGAGTAATCGCAACGCTGCCAAACCGGCACAAAGAGCCTACATTCACGTGTAGGCTCTTTTTTTTACCTTGGGCCTGCATTCACGTGTAGGCCCTTTTCTTTGCCCCTCCCGGGCGCCCTTTGCCGCTGGAGCCACGCCATGCCCGACCGCCGCCGCTTCCTCCAGACCGCTGCCGCCGCCGCCCTGACCGGGCCGGCCTGGACGGCCCGCGCCCTCAGCGTGGTAACTCCCATGCACAGGCGGAACATACCCGCCTCCGGCGAGGCGCTGCCTGTGATCGGCCTGGGCACCGCCGACACCTTCAACGTGTCCCCCGCCGACAAGGCCGCCATGGCGCCGCTGGCGCAGGTGCTGGATACGCTGCTGCAGAAGGGCGGCAAGCTGATCGACACCGCGCCCAGCTACGGGCAGGCGGAAGCGGTCACCGGCGCGCTGCTGGCGCGCGACGGCGGCGTGCGGGCCAGGACCTTCCTGGCGACCAAGATCAGCACGCAGGGCCACGAGTCGGCCATGCGCCAGGTGCGCCAATCGCAACGGGCGCTAGGCAGCGACAAGCTCGACCTGGTCCAGGTGCACAACCTGATCGACACCGCCAACCAGCTGGCGCTGCTGCGCGAACTGAAGCAGCAAGGCATGATCCGCTATCTGGGCATCACGCACTACACCGACCATGCCCACGACGAACTGACCGAACTGGTCGAACGCGAAAAGCCCGATTTCCTGCAGATCAACCTGTCCGTAGCCGACCGCAGCGCCGAAAAACGCCTGTTGCCCGCCTGCCAGGCCCACGGCGTCGCGGTGCTGATCAACCGCCCGTTCCAGGACGGCGCGCTGTTCCGCCGGGTCAAGGGGATGGCGCTGCCCGAGCTGGCCGCCGAGATCGATTGCGGATCCTGGGCGCAGATCTTCCTGAAGTTCATCATCGGCCATCCCGCGGTCACCGTCGTCATTCCCGCCACTTCCAAGCCGGCCAACATGGCGGACAACGCGCAGGCCGGCTTCGGGCCGCTGCCGGACGCCGCCATGCGGGAACGCATCGCCGCGTTGCTGGCCTGACGCCATGGCGTCCGCCCCCGGCAGCTTGCCAGGCCGCGCCGCGCAGGCCTTGGGCATTCCGCAGGAAGAACTGGCGCCGGCAGCCTGCGGCTTCGCGTTTTTCTTCTTTCTGTTCTGCGGCTATTTCATGCTGCGGCCGATACGCGAGACCATGGGCATCCAGGCGGGCGTCGACCAGCTGCAATGGCTGTTCACCGCGACCTTCATCGCCATGCTGGCCGTGGTGCCGCTGTTCGGCTGGCTGTCGGCGCGCGTGCCGCGCGCCATGCTGGTGACCTGGGTCTATGCCGCCTTCGCGCTCAGCATGGCCGGCTTCGCCGCCCTGCTCCATCTGCGCCCCGGCAGCGTCTGGGCGGCGCGCAGCTTCTACGTCTGGCTGTCGGTCTTCAACCTGTTCGTCGTCTCCATCGCCTGGAGCCTGATGGCCGACGTATTCCGCATGGAGTCCGCCAAGCGCCTGTTCGCGCTGATTGCCGCGGGCGCCAGCGCCGGCGGGCTGGCAGGCCCGCTGTTGGGCGGCCTGCTGGCCGGCGCGCTCGGTCCGGCCGGCCTGTTGCTGCTGTCGGCGCTGCTGTTGACCGCCACCCTGCCCCTCAAGCGCTGGCTGCTGCGCTGGCGCGCGGCCCACCGCGATGATGCGGCCTCGGACGACATGCGCCGACCGCTGGAAGGTTCGATCCTGGCCGGCCTCTCGCGCATCTTCCAGTCACCTTACCTGCTGGGGATTTCGCTGCTTGTGATCCTGCTGGCCACGCTCAACACGTTTCTCTACATGGAGCAGGCGCGGCTGGTGGCGCATGCCTTTACCGACACGGCCCAGCGCATCCGGGTCTTCAGCGCGCTGGACTTCACGGTGCAGGCGCTGTCGCTGCTGTCGCAGCTCTTCATCACCGGACGCGTGGCCACGCGTCTGGGGCTGCGCTTCCTGCTGACCGCCGTGCCGCTGACGATGACGGCCGCTTTCCTGGCGCTGGCGGCCTTTCCCGTCTTCGGCGTGCTGGCCGCGGCCATGATCGTGCGCCGGGTCGGCGAGTACGCGCTGATCCGGCCGGGGCGCGAAATGCTGTTCACCGCAGTCTCGCCCGAAGACAAGTACAAGACCAAGAACGTCATCGACACCGTGGTCTACCGCGCGGGCGATGCGGCCAGCGGCTGGGTCAAGGCGGGCGTGGACATGCTGGGCTACGGCCCGGCGCTGATCGCCGCGCTGGGCGCCCTGTGCGCGCTGGCGGCCGCCGCCGTGGGCCACGGGCTGGGACGGACCGCCGACCGGCGCAATGCGGACAGGTCTTAGGTTTTATTGAACATCCATCTCATTGAACCAAACGTATTCCCCAGGCCGCGACCGCACAATGGCGCAGCTCTCAATGCCTGGGGAAACGTCATGAAACGCACCGCCTGTCTTGCCGCCGTGTTGCTAAGCCTGGCCGCGCCCGCCGCGCTGGCCGCCTATCCGGAACGCGCCATCACCCTGATCGTGCCGGCCGCAGCGGGCGGCAACGCCGACATCACCGCGCGCCTGGTGGGCCAGGAAATGAGCCGCCAGCTGGGCCAGCCCGTGGTCGTGGAGAACCGCGTCGGCGCGGGCGGCCGTATCGGCACCCAGGCCGTGGCGCGCGCGCCGGCCGACGGCTACACCATCGGCTATGCCCACGTCGGCACGCTGGTGCTGCACCGGTTCCTGTTCAAGCAGCAGCTCTACGACCTGGACCGCGACATCGCCGCCATCGGGCTGGTGGCCGAAACGCCCAACGTCATCGTGGTGAACGCGTCCTCGCCCTATCGCGACCTGAAGGGGTTCATCGAGGCCAGCCGCGCCCAGCCGGAGCGCCTGACGATGACCTCCGCCGACCCGGGCACCACCAGCGAGGTCGGGGTCAAGCTCTTCATCGCCCAGACCGGCGCCGCCGTGCGCCAGATCCCGTACAAGGCCACGGCCGCGCAGTTGTCCGACCTGCTGGGCGGCCATGTCGATTCCATGATGGAAAACCTGCCGCCACTGATCGGCAACCTGAAGGATGGCCGCTTGCGCGCGCTGGCGGTCACGACCAAGACCCGCGCCGCCTCCAATCCGGACGTGCCGACGGTGGCGGAGCAAGGGTATCCCGACTACGAGCAATCGGCCTGGAGCGCGCTGGTCGCGCCCGCCGGCACCCCGCCCGAGGTCATCGCGCGGCTGAACGCGGCAATGAACGCTGCGCTGCGCTCGGACGGCGTCAGCAAGGAACTGCGCAGCCGCTCCCAGGAACCGCTGGGTGGCACGCCGCAGGACATACAGAACCAGATACGCAAGGAGCTGCCCAAATGGGAAGGCATCATCAAGGCCGCCGGCACGACGCTGGATTGAACCGGATCGTCACATCAGCAGGAGCCGCCGCATGGCCACGGTAAGCCGCGAGGACTTTTCCTGCGCCGCGGCGACCAACGCGTCGGCCTACCGGCGCGTCACCATACCGATGCTGCGGATCGAGGCGGGGCCTGGCCCCGCCGTTGCCTTGATGGCGGGCGTGCATGGCGACGAATGGGAAGGCCAGGCCGCCATCCTGGAGCTGTGGCGCCTGCTGCCCGGCATCCTGCAACGCGGCACGGTCTACCTGCTGCCCGCGGCCAACGCCGAGGCCTCGCTGGCGGGCACGCGCCTGTCGCCGTCCGACGGCGGCAACCTCAACCGCGCTTTCCTGGGCGCCCCCGCGCGCGGCTACACGGAAAGCGTGGCCGCCGCGCTGGAAGCCCGGCTGCTGCCGCGCATACAGGCGCTGGTGGACGTGCACAGCGGCGGCGCGTCGCTGCGCTACCTGCCCTCGTCGGTCATCACGCGCTACGGCGACGACGCCTACGACGAACGCCTGCCCGCCCTGGCGCGAGCCTTCGGGCTGCCCGATTGCATGTACTTCCGCGGCACGGAGTCCGGCTCCATGCCGGCCGCCGCCAGCCGCCATGGGGTGCTGCGCCTGAGCGCCGAGATCGGGGGCGGCCGCGAAACCAGCCAGGCGCTGGTCGACCGCTGCCGCGACGGCCTGCTGGGCTGCCTGGGCGAGCTCGGCCTCCTGCCCGACCGCCCGCCCGCGCGCCGCCCCGAGGTCCGCCTCTATGACCTGGACGCTCCCGCCGCCACCCTGCGCGCCAGCGAGGCTGGCGCGTTCGTGCCCGCTGTCGAACTGGGACAACTGGTCAATGCGCGCCAGCGCATCGGCCAACTGCTGGAACCCGCCCGACCCGACATGGCGCCGCGCGCGCTGACCAGTCCGCAGGCCGGCACTGTCGTGTGCCTGCGCGCCATCGCCCGCAGCGACGACGGCGATTGCCTGCTGCAAGTCGCGCCCGCCCTTCCCCTCGATTCCCTTGCCTCGAAGTATTGACCCATGCAGATGAACCCTAGCTTGTCCGGCCTGCGCTGCATCCGTTGCGCCAGCCTGTGGCCGCCGGCCGATTACCCCGAAGGCTGCCCCAGCTGCCTGGAAGCCGGCCACCCCGCCAGCCTGGAATGCCTGTACGAACCCTCGGCCGACGGCGCCATGCCCCTGCCGGTGCTGGACGCCGTCACGCTGGGCGAAGGCGCCACTCCCTGCCTCGCCGCGCCCGCGCTGGCGCAGACCGAAGGCGTGGGCCAACTCTGGTTGAAATGCGAAAGCGCCAACCCCACCGGCAGCCACAAGGACCGCATGGCGGCCCAACTGGTGTCGCGCGCGCGCCTGGCCGGCGCCACCCGCGTGGCGGCCGCCTCCAGCGGCAATGCCGGCGTCTCGCTGGCCGCCTATTGCGCCGCCGCGCGGCTGGAAGCCGACATCGCCATCACCACCAACTGCCCACCCTTGCAGCGCGAGGCCATGCAGCGCTTCGGCGCCCGGCTGACCGCCTTCGAGGACAGCCTGAGCCGCTGGCCCCATGTCGAGGACCTGTGTCGCAACCACGGCGCCTTCGCCGGCACGAACTATCTGAATCCGCCCGTGGGCACCCACCCCTACGGCGTGGAAGGCTACAAGCCCATCGCGCAGGAGATCCTGGAAAGCTGCGGCGTGCCCAGCGACATCGTGGTGCCCACCGCGCGCGGCGATCTGCTGTGGGGCATCTTCCTGGGTTGGCAGCATCTGCTGCAAACCGGCCGCATCGCGCGTTTGCCGCGCCTGCATGCGGTGGAGCCGTACGCCCGCCTGTCGCGCGCGCGCGCCACGGGCGACGCGCGCAAGCAATGGGACGGCGTGACGGACCAGTATTCGATCGCGGGCAGCACCAGCACGCTGCAATCGCTGGAAGCCTTGGCGCGTTCCGGCGGCACGCCGGTGGAGATCTCAGACGCCGCGGCCGCGCAAGCGCAGCAGCGGCTGGAACGCATTGGCCTGGCGACCGAGCTGTCATCGGCCGCGGCGCTGGCTGCCGTGTCGCGGCTGCGGCGCTCGGGCTTGTTGGATGCGGAGTCGTCCGTGGTGTTGATCGTGACCTCGGACGGGCGCCGCGGCTAGCGCCCCGGGGCCGGCTTCGGCGCGCTAGACGCCAAAGCTTTCCACCAGCGGCGCCAACGCGCCGCGCAGGCAGGTCGCCCAGAACTTGCCCGCCTCGGACAAGGGGCGGCTGCCATGCAGGATCATGTGGCATTCGAAATGCACCGGCGCGGCCAGCGGGCGATAGCACAGGCCCGCCGCCGCCATGCCGACTGCCGTGGCCGGGTTGGCGATGCCCACGCCATGCCCCGCCAGCGCCAGTTGGCACACGGTGCTGGAATAAGGCGTCTCGATGGCCACCTTCAGGCTCTGCCCCGCTTGCGCCAACAGCGCGTCCAGGCGCTTGCGCGAGCCGTCCTCGGCGTTCAGCGCGATCACGTCGGCGTCGGCCAGGTGCGAAAAATCCACTTGCTCCAGCCGCGCCAGCGGATGCCCCTTGGGAAAAACCGCCACGGCGCGCAAACTGGCCAGCCGGTGGCCGCGCAAGCCTTCGAGTTCGGATTCGTCGGCCACAGCTGCCAGGTCCAGCTCGCCCGACACCACCATGTCGCGCAAGGTATTGGAATCCCGGATCTGCAGATACAGGCCGGTATCAGGATAGCGCTCGCGAAAGCGAGCAATAGTGTCGCTGATGATGGCGCCGCTATAGGCATGGATGCAGCCGATGCGCAGCCGCGGCTGCGCCGCGCCGCGGATGGCGCGGATCTTGCGGCCCAGGCTTTCCAGCCCGACGTTCAGGCGGCGGATTTCTTCATACAGCAGGGTTGCCTCGGGCGTGCGCTGCATGCGCTGGCGTACGCGCTCGAACAGACGCAGCTCGATGCTGGCTTCGAGCGCGGCCAGGGTCGCGCTGACGGTGGCGGGCGACACGTCCAGCCGTCTGGCAGCGGCGGTGACGCTTTCCGTTTCATAGACGGTGCGGAAGGTCTCGACCTGCTTGAGCGTGAAGGTCATGGCCGGATCGCGGTGCGCTCAGATGCGTTGCAGGTCCAGCAACACGCGGCGGGTCGACAAGGGACGGCCCGCCAGGATTTCGGCCAGCCGTTCGCGCAGGTCGCGGCGCAGGGCCGGCTCGATCGCCGGGTCGTCGAAATCGGGGGGATCCTCGTCCACGCCATAACCGGTTTCGCGCAGCAGCGTCCATTCGAAGCGGCGCAGCGCGCCCGCGGCGCGGGTGCCGCCGGACAACTGCTGCAAGGCGAAGTCGTAGGCGTCGAACAACAGCGGATGGGCGTCTTCGCGCGGCAGCAGCCGCAGCAGCAGTTCGTTCATATACCAGGCCGACATCAGCGCGGTGCCGGTCAGCGGCCGGATGCCCGCGATCTCGGCGCGCGTCAGCGTCTTGACCTCGCCATTGCCGGTCCACGACAGCAGCAGCGGCTGGAACGCGGACAACACGGGACGCAGGACGGAATACGGGCGCTTCGCGCCCTTGGCGACCATGGCCACACAGCCGTGATCGCGTGAGAAAGTCTGAACGATGAGGGAGGTTTCACGCCACGCGGTGGCGTGCAACATGTATCCGGGGCGATCCTGGACGCGAGGCGCCCGTCTACTCATAGCCCAGATCGCGGAGCGCACCCTCGCGGTCGGACCAGCCCTTGCGCACCTTGATGTAGACCTCCAGGTGCACCGGCTTGTCCAGCAGCTTGGCGATGTCCTGCCGCGCCTCCGTGGCGATGCGCTTCATGTGCATGCCGCCCGCGCCCAACAGGATGGGCTTGTGGCTGTCGCGCTCGACCACCACGCAGGCATTGATGCTGGCGCCCTTGCTGGTTTCTTCCCATTGCTCGATGACGACGGTACAGCCGTAAGGCAGTTCGTCGCCAACCAGGCGGAAGATCTTCTCGCGCACCAGTTCGGCGGCGATGAAGCGCATGGGGCGGTCGGTCAGCGTGTCTTCCTCGAACATCGGCTCGCCTTCCGGCAGGCGCGACGCGATTTCTTGCAACAGCTGATCCAGCTGCTGGTTCTTGGTGGCGCTGACGGGCACCACGGCGCCGAACGGATGCAGCGCCATGATCTTGGACACGAAGGCGAACAGGTCGTCGCGGTTCTTCAGTGCGTCGATCTTGGAGACGACCAGGATGGTGCGTTCCGGCGCGGGCAAAAGCGGCAGCAGCTTGGCGTCGCCCTCGGACCATTTGCCGGCTTCCACCACATGCACCACCACGTCCACGTCGGCCAGGGCCTGCGTGACCACGCGGTTCATCATGCGGTTCATGGCGCCGCCATGGCGGGTCTGGAAACCCGGCGTATCGACGAATACGAACTGCTCGTGCTCGCGCGTCAACACACCGTGGATGCGGTGGCGCGTGGTCTGCGCCTTGCGCGACACGATGGAAATCTTGGAACCGATCAGGGCGTTCGTCAGGGTGGACTTGCCCACGTTGGGGCGGCCCACGATGGCGACGAAGCCGGTACGAAAAGGGGTATCGCTCATTTAGTCTCTTGAGCCACTGCCACCGGCAGCGACAATTGCGCGGTTTTGCGCGCCTTGCCCGACTTGCGGGCAGCCTTGGTCGCCGGGCTGACGGCCAACGCGGCCTCCAGCGCCAGCTTGGCCGCCGATTGCTCGGCGGCACGGCGGCTGGCGCCGGGCGCCATCACCTTGATCTCGAGCGCCGGAATGGCGCACTCGACTTCGAACTGCTGGCTATGGGCCGCGCCATGCGTGGCCACCACCGTGTACACCGGCAGCGCCAGCTTGCGGCCCTGCAGGAATTCCTGCAGCAAGGTCTTGGCGTCCTTGCCCAGGGTCTTGGGATCGACCGAAGCCAGCACCGGCTGGTACTGGCGCACGATCACGCGACGGGCGGCGTCGAAACCCGCGTCCAGGAACACGGCGCCGAACAGGGCTTCGACCGTGTCCGCCAGGATGGAAGGCCGGCGGAAACCGCCGCTCTTCAATTCGCCTTCGCCCAGACGCAGGTATTGCGACAGTTCCAGCCGCTGGGCGATATCCGCCAGCGAGGCCTGCTTGACCAGATTGGCGCGCAGGCGCGACAGATCGCCTTCGTCGATTTTGGAATAACGCTCGAACAGCATCGCCGCAACGACAAAGTTCAGCACGGAATCCCCAAGGAATTCCAGGCGCTCGTTGTGGCGCGCACCGTGGCTGCGGTGCGTCAGCGCCTGTTCGAGCAATGCCGAATCACTGAAGTGGTGATCCAGGCGGTTTTCTAGCGTGGCTAGCGACATAATCAGTTGAACCGGCCGATGCGGCTGAGATCGCTGAAATTCATCCAGATGAAGAACGCGCGGCCGACGATATTGGCTTCCGGTACGAAGCCCCAGTATCGGCTGTCGGCGCTGTTATCCCGATTATCGCCCATGGCGAAAAACTGCCCCTCGGGTACTTTGCAGCGTACCCCATTACGGCTGTATTGGCAGTTCTGGCGGTTGGGAAATTGCCACATCGGGCCATACTCCTGCGGCTTGCCCTCATCCAGCAGGATTTTGTGCTCAACGTCGCCCAACTTCTCTTTATATTGCGCAATATATGACACACGATCCGGCTCGAAGTAGTCGCCGTCGCGCTCATGCGGCACCAATTCGCCGTTGATGTAGAGCTTTTTGTCCAGGTAGGCGACCTCGTCGCCCGGCAGGCCGACCACGCGCTTGATGTAGTCGACGTCCGGATCCACGGGGTAGCGGAACACGAACACGTCGCCGCGCTGGGGCTTGCCCACCTCGATGATCTTCTTGTCGATGACCGGCAGGCGCAGGCCGTAGCTGAACTTGTTCACCAGGATCAGATCGCCCGATTGCAGGGTCGGCAGCATCGAGCCCGACGGAATGCGGAACGGCTCGACCACGAACGAGCGCAGCATGAACACGAACAGGATGACGGGGAAAAAGCTGACGGCGTATTCGATCCACCACGGCATGCGGCGCGCGGCGTCGCCGGCTTCGCGGCGCAGGCGCTCGGCTTCCTGGGCGTCGCCGACCAGGGCCGTATCGTATTGCGCCATTGCCGCCTGGGCCCGGCGTTCGCGGCCCTTGCGCAGCACTGCCAGATCAAGCACCCAGATAATGCCGGTCAACACCAGCAAAACAAAAAGAATCAGGGCAAAGTTCCAACTCATCAGCTAACCGCCTTTTCGGGTTCTATTTGTCTTCCACTTGCAGGATGGCCAGGAACGCCTCCTGCGGAATTTCCACGCTACCCACCTGCTTCATGCGCTTCTTGCCGGCCTTCTGCTTTTCCAGCAGCTTCTTCTTGCGCGAGATGTCGCCGCCGTAGCACTTGGCCAGCACGTTCTTGCGCAGCGCCTTGACGTTTTCACGCGCGATGATTTCGGCGCCGATGGCGGCCTGGATCACCACGTCGAACATCTGGCGCGGAATCAGGCCGCGCATGCGCGTGACCACGTCGCGGGCGCGATGGCGCGCGTTGCTGCGGTGGACGATCACGGCCAGCGCGTCGACGCGGTCGTTGTTGATCAGCAGGTCCACGCGCACCACGTCGGCCGAGCGGTACTCCAGGAACTCGTAGTCCATCGAAGCGTAGCCGCGCGACACCGACTTCAGCTTGTCGAAGAAGTCCAGCACGATCTCGGCCAGCGGGATCTCGTACACCAGGTGCACCTGGCGGCCGTGGTAGCTCATGTTGACCTGCACGCCGCGCTTGTTATTGCACAGCGTCATGACAGGACCCACGTAGTCCTGCGGCATGAACAGCGTGACCTTCACGATGGGTTCGCGGATGTCGGCGATCTTGCCGATTTCCGGCATGCGCGACGGGCTTTCCACGGTGATCACGGAACCGTCGCGCTGTTCGACCTCGTACACCACCGACGGCGCGGTGGTGATGATGTCCATGTCGAATTCGCGCTCCAGGCGCTCCTGCACGATTTCCATGTGCAAAAGACCCAGGAAGCCGCAACGGAAGCCGAAGCCCAGCGCCTGCGACACTTCCGGCTCGAACATCAGCGCGGCGTCGTTCAGCTTGAGCTTTTCAAGCGAATCGCGCAGCTGGTCGTATTCGGAGCTTTCCACGGGGTACAGGCCCGCGAACACCTGCGGCTTCACTTCCTTGAAGCCGGGCAGCGGTTCGGCTGCAGGCTTGTTGGCCAACGTGACGGTATCGCCCACCTTGGCGTCTTCCAGCTGCTTGATGCCGGCGATGATGAAGCCCACTTCGCCCGCCGACAGATGCGGACGCTGTTGCGACTTCGGCGTGAACACGCCGGTCTGCTCGCAAAGGTGGGTGGCGCCGGACGCCATCAGCAGGATCTTGTCCTTGGGCTTGAGCACGCCGTTGATGATGCGCACCAGCATCACCACGCCCACGTAGTTGTCGAACCACGAATCGATGATGAGGGCCTGCAGCGGCGCGTCGGGATCGCCCTTGGGCGGCGGCACGCGGGCCACGACCATTTCCAGGATCTCGTCGATGCCCATGCCGGTCTTGGCGCTGGCCAGCACCGCCTGCGAGGCGTCGATGCCGATCACATCCTCGACTTCCTGGCGGGCGCTGTCGGGATCAGCCTGCGGCAGGTCCATCTTGTTCAGCACGGGCAGCACTTCCACGCCCAGCTCGATGGCGGTGTAGCAGTTGGCCACGGTCTGCGCTTCCACGCCCTGCGAAGCGTCCACCACCAGCAGCGCGCCTTCGCAGGCCGACAGGGAGCGGCTGACTTCATACGAGAAGTCCACGTGCCCCGGGGTGTCGATCAGGTTCAGGTTGTAGACCTTGCCGTCCTGCGCCTTGTAGTGCAGGGCCGCGGTCTGGGCCTTGATGGTGATGCCGCGCTCGCGTTCGATTTCCATGGAATCGAGGACCTGCGCCGACATCTCGCGATCCGCCAATCCGCCGCAGCGCTGGATCAGGCGATCGGCCAGGGTCGATTTGCCGTGATCGATGTGGGCAATGATGGAGAAGTTGCGAATATGCTGCATGCTTGAAATTATAAGGGACGGAACACTCGGCACTGGGCCGGAAGACACCGCCGCCGGAATACGCACGGCTGACGAGGAGGGTGCCAACGGGCCTGGCCCGGGCAAAACAAGGGGGCGCCATGCGCCCCCTCTTGCGGCAACCAGGCATTTTAGCCGGTCTTGCGCCTTTTTTCTGCGGACTCGGAAGACGGGCCCGGCATTACTTCGATGCCGGCACCGCCACCCACTGCGTCTGGTCGCCGCGGCGCACCAGCAACCCTGCGGCGCGGCCCTTGTCCAGCTTGGCCACGAGTTCGCCGAACTGCTTGGCGCCCGTGACGTCGGTGTCGTTCAGGGCCAACACGATGTCGCCTTCCTGCAGGCCGGCCTTGGCCGCAGCGCCTTCGGCCACCTTGACCTGGACGCCGCCCTTGATGCGCAGCTTCTTCTGCACGTCGGCCGGCACGTCGACCACGCCCAGACCCAGCGCATTGGTGACTTCCGGGACTGGCGGCGCGCCCTTCTTGCTGGCGCCCGCGGCCTTCTCGGTCGGGATCTCGCCCACCTTGACCGTCAGCGTCAGGTTCTTGCCCTTGCGCCACACTTCCATGTCGGCGCGCGTGCCCGGCTTGGTTTCGCCCACGATGCGGGGCAGGTCGGACCAACGCTTGATGGGTTCGCCGTTGAACTTGAGGATCACGTCGCCCGGCTGCACGCCTGCCTGCTCGGCAGGACCATCGGCTTCCACGCTGCTGACCAGCGCGCCTTCGGCCTTGGGCAGGCCGATGGCTTCGGCCACGTCCTTGCCCACTTCGCCGATCTGCACGCCGACGCGGCCGCGCGTGACCTTGCCGGTAGCGCGCAACTGGTCCACCACGCGCATGGCTTCGTCGATCGGAATGGCCAGCGAAATGCCCATGAAGCCGCCGCTGCGCGAAATGATCTGGGAATTGATGCCCACCACCTCGCCTTGCAGGTTGATCAGCGGACCGCCCGAGTTGCCCGGGTTGACCGCCACGTCGGTCTGGATAAACGGCAGGTATTCGCCGGTATCGCGGCCGATGGCGCTGACGATGCCGGAGGTCACGGTGGAATCCAGGCCGAACGGCGAACCGATGGCCAGCACCCACTGCCCCTTCTTCAGCTTCTTGGGATCGCCGATCACCAGCGGGGTCATGTCCTTGGCTTCGATCTTGATCAGCGCCACGTCGGTGCGCTCGTCCGTGCCGATGACCTTGGCCTTGAACTCGCGGCCGTCGGTCAGCGTAACGTAGATGTCCGTCGCGTCCACCACCACGTGGTTGTTGGTCAGGATGTAGCCGTCATCGGAAATGAAGAAGCCGGAACCCACGCCGCGCGGCACGGTGCGCTCTTCGGGCTGGGATGGCTGCGGACGCTGACGCGGCGAGGGGCCGGGCTGAGCGCCGCCGCCGGGCGGCTGGAATTCGGGGCCGAAGAACCAGCGGAACAGTTCATAGGGATCATTGCCGCCGCCGGGGCCCATGCCGCGCACCGGCACCGTGGCCGTGGTGCGGATGTTGACGACCGCGGGGTCGGCCTTTTCGACAATGCTAGTGAAATCAGGCAGCGTCACCGTCGGCGCCTGGGCGACGGCGGCAGGCACATAGGCGCCGGCCAACATGACGCTGGCCGCGGCCGCCACCAGAAAGCGCCGGAAAAAAGCATTCGACACTGTCATTGCTTTCATAAGTGTTACTCCGAAATTGCTGCTTGCCACACCCGGCCGATCACTTGGACTCGGCCCCGGGGGCTGCTGCCGCAGGCGCGGCGGGCACATATTCAGTGGCTTGCGCCAGCTGCTCCAGCGTCGCGATGGGCACTTCGCCCACGGCGGTCAGCCAGAAATCAGCGATGCGCGTGCCATAGACCGTGATCGCCCCGCGCTGCGCGGCGCCGTGGGGAGGACGGTGGCCGCGCTGGCTGTCGTAGGGTTCGATGAACACGGAAATGGCCGCCAGTCCGTCGGACAATACCATCTGGTTGACCGTAATGCCCTTCCCCATCGAACGGGCCACCTGCATGACGGCCTTGAAGCCCTTGGGCGCCGGGATGCGCCACCCCTGGGCAGCCAGATCCACCGGTTTCATCGAGGGTTCCAGCACCTTCCAGTCGCGCGTGCTCCAGCGCGAGCTCAGCAACTGGGGATCGACTTCCGAGCCCAGCCGCAGCGAGGTGAAGGACACCTGCTCGACCACGCCGCGGGCGGCGTTCAGCGTCTGGGCCTTGAGCAGCAGATTGGTTTCGACGTCCGCGCACAGCCGGTAGCCGTAGCGCAGCTTGTCCAGCGGCTCGATCGTGATCAGGCGGCATTCGCGCCCGGCCACGCGGTGCAGCGCGGACTCGGCGTGGATCTTGTAGTGCTCGGACAGGTTGGCCGCGTCGCCCAGCAGCAGACCGGGGAAGCGGTCGCCTCGGCGGCGCTCCAGCAACACGGTCTTGCGCTCGGGCAGCAGACACTGCACGTCTTCGTTGTGACGCAGGTACTCGCGGGGCTGGCCGTCGAGGATTTCCAGGCGTTCGCGTTCACCGGTGCCGTCCACCACGTGCACCAGGCGCGAGGACTGGATCGTTTCGCCCTGCTGGTACATGAAGACGCCCGCGTAGTCCTGCTTGCGGGCGGCTTGTTGGATGCGGGTCAGCAGCTGGACCACGTCATCGGTGACGGCAGGCGCGGCATCGGCCGCGCGCGCGGGTTCGTGCGCAGCCAGGAAAGCGGTCAAAAGCGTGGCGGCAAACCAGCCGGCGCGGTGGGCCTGCAGCGTGGCGGCCCGGCCCAGCACCGGCCAGCGCGATGGAAGCACCAACGCCATCAGCGCCCCACCCCGGTGTCAAAGGACACCTGGCGCACGGCGCTCGGGCCAGCCATCTGGCGATGCGCTTCCAGGTAGTCGCGCAAGCCCGAATCGTCGGCAGCCGCGGCGGGCGAGCTGGCATCGGCCAGTACCCGGACTTCGGTCGCCGGTTCGCCGGTCAGGTAAGGCTGCGCCACCCAGGCGACGGTCGCCACGGCAGCGGCCACCGCCAGGCCGGACAGGCCGACCCGCAATGGCGAGCGGCGCCGAGGCGCCGCAACAATGGGCAATTCCGCGTCCAGCGCCCGTGCCAGGCGGGCCTGGAAGGCCGCGCTGGGGGTCAGCGCCAGATCGGCGTTGCGCAGGGAATCACCGATCAGATGATAGGTGTCCCAGGTCTCGCGCCCCTCGCGGGACAACAAGCCGGGAAAGATGTCGTCGGATTCCTCTCCGTCCATCCAGGCGGAAACCGACTCCTCCCAGGAGGACTCGGCGATCACAACGGATTTGGCTGCTGTTTGCATGACTGCCACTCCTTACCAGCGACGCTCGGCATCGGTGCCTAGCAACGGACGCAACTTGGTGGCGATGGCTTCACGCGCACGAAAAATGCGGGAACGCACCGTACCTATCGGGCAATCCATGCTCTGGGCGATGTCTTCGTAACTCATACCTTCGATTTCACGCAGGACAATTGCGGTACGCAATTCTTCCGGCAATTCCTCAATAGCCGCGTTCACCGTCTCGGCGATTTCGCGGCTGGCGACCATGGATTCCGGCGTGCTTATATCGGTTAGGTTGTCGGTTTCGTTAAAAGTTTCACCGTCTTCCGTTTCTATCGCATTGGGCGCGCTGGGACGCCGGCCCTGCGAGGCCAGCCAGTTGCGCGCCGTGTTGATGGCGATCCGGTACAACCAGGTGTAAAAGGCGCTCTCCCCACGGAATTGGGGCAAGGCGCGGTAGGCCTTGATGAAAGCCTCCTGGGCCACGTCCTCGATTTCCGCGGGGTCGCGGATCATGCGGGCCAGCAGACGGAGAATCTTGCGCTGGTACTTGAGCACCAGCAGGTCGAAAGCCTTCTTGTCGCCCCGCTGGACGCGCGCGACAAGCTCGGCGTCGACTTCGCGCTCGCTCATGACGCCTCCCGCAGGCTGGGCGCCGGACGGGCAGGCCGCGCCGCGCCGGCCAGCAGGCACAGGCGCCGCCAGGACTCGGGGCGCAACGTCCGCTGCCAGACGGTGAGGGTGATTGTGCTGTTGGTAAAGGCCGTACTCCCGGTGGACAAGGGCTGCAAAGTGAGCGTCAGCCAGCGGGGACCACGCTGTTCTCGCAACAGCCTTGCGTCCTGCCAGCCTTGCGGCAGGCGTACCTGCCAGCTCCCTGCCCCGGCTGCCGCGCGCAACGCGGATACGGGGGACAGGCTGCTCCGTGCCGAGTGTAACAGCCCGGCCAGCACAAGCAGGAGCGCAATCGCCGCGCCCGCTGCCCATGCCATGCCGTGCCAGGACGCCGCCGTCAGCACGCTGGCGCCAGCCGCGGCCAGCGCCAGGCCAAAAAGCGCCGTGGCGCTTCCTGGCCGCCTGACGGGCACGCGAAACGCCCAGCGTTCCCCGAGCGCCTCTTCCAAATCAGACCCGGCGAACGGCCATCGAGCCGTTGGTGCCGCCGAAGCCGAACGAGTTGGACAGGCCGACATCGATCTTCATCTGCCGCGCCTCATTGGCGCAGTAATCCAGATCGCATTCCGGATCTTGATTGAAGATGTTGATCGTGGGCGGCGACACCTGGTTGTAGACCGCCAGGGTGGTGAACACCGCCTCGATGCCACCGGCCGCGCCAAGCAGGTGCCCGGTCATGGACTTGGTCGAATTGACCACCAGCTTCTTGGCGTGATCGCCGAAAGCCAGCTTCAAGGCGTCGGTTTCGTTCTTGTCGCCCAGGGGCGTCGAGGTGCCATGCGCGTTGACGTACTGCACGTCTTCGAGGTTCAGGCCGCCGTTGCGCAGCGCATTCACGATGCCGCGACGCGGACCGTCCTTGTCTGGAGCCGTGATGTGGTGCGCATCGGAACTCATGCCGTAGCCCACGAACTCGCCGTAGATGCGCGCGCCGCGCTTCTTGGCGTGTTCGTACTCTTCCAGCACCAGTACGCCCGCACCCTCGCCCAGTACGAAGCCGTCGCGATCGCGGTCCCAGGGACGCGAAGCCGTCTGAGGATCGTCATTGCGGGTCGACAAGGCGCGCATCGCGGCAAAACCGCCGATGCCCAGCGGCGACACGGTGGACTCGGCGCCGCCGGCAACCATGACGTCGGCATCGCCGTACTCGATCAGACGCGCAGCGTCGCCGATGCAATGCAGGCCGGTGGTGCAGGCCGACACGACCGCGTAGCTCGGGCCCTTCATGCCATATGCGATGGACAAATGACCGGAGATCAGGTTGATCAGCGAACCCGGCACGAAGAACGGCGAAATGCGGCGCGGACCCTTGGCCAGGTATTCAACCTGCGTTTCCTCGATGCGCGGCAGACCGCCGATGCCCGAGCCCACGATCACGCCGATGCGTTCCGCGTTGGCTTCGGTGACTTCCAGGCCGCTGTCGCGCCATGCCTGCATCCCGGCGGCCAGGCCGTAATGGATGAAGGTATCCAT
Source organism: Achromobacter aegrifaciens (assembly GCF_902859965.1). Lineage (NCBI taxonomy): Bacteria > Pseudomonadati > Pseudomonadota > Betaproteobacteria > Burkholderiales > Alcaligenaceae > Achromobacter > Achromobacter aegrifaciens. The sequence continues at coordinate 693,741 of NZ_CADIKO010000003.1, read as the reverse complement.
CTGGCGGGCTTCCTTGGCCGAGATATAGGTGCTGATGTCGAAGTCTTTGACTTCGCCGGCAATATGCGTGGTGATGGCCGAGGGATCGAAACGGGTGATGCGGCTGATGCCAGAACGTCCGTTGACGATATTGTCCCAAGCGGTGGTCAAGTCGTTCCCGACGGGAGAAACGATACCCAGGCCAGTGATGACGACACGTCGCTTCACGGATGACTCCTCAAACAGACAAAAGAAAGGCGGTTTTCGGGATGCGCTGCACGTGCGGCCCACGCGAAAGCGGGTCGGGCATTACTACGCCCTTCCCGCATGCGGACCGCACGGCAAATTCCTGAAACCGCCCCGATTTTCCGGCTGGCTGCGACGGACGTCGCGAGGCAACCAGAAGGGTAAAAGCCCAGCTTACTGCTTGCCGTGCGAATTGATGTAGTCAATCGCTTGTTGCACGGTCGTGATCTTTTCGGCCTCTTCGTCGGGGATCTCGGTCTCGAATTCGTCTTCGAGCGCCATGACCAGTTCGACCATGTCGAGCGAATCGGCACCGAGGTCGTCAAGGAAGGAGGATTCGTTCTTGATCTCGGCTTCGTTGACGCCAAGTTGTTCAGCGACGATCTTCTTGACGCGCTGTTCGATGCTTTCCATGCAGATCTCCAATTGGGAAAAATCCCGCGAATTATAGCCAAGCGCGGAGTTTTGCGACGCCTGGCCGTGACAAAAATAACACCGCGCACTTGATCTGTCGCCGGGAATGGCGCAGGAAACCGGTGTGCGGCGTTTCCGGTTGAACCTCGCGTTGCCTCGCCGTTTGTGTCCGGCGGCGGCATGGCGGAACTGGCCGCCTACGCGCGATTCGTGACTTATTGCATGTACATCCCGCCGTTGACGTGCAGGGTGGTGCCGGTAATGTAACCCGCCTGCGGCCCGGACAAAAACGCCACGGCGTGGGCGATGTCGGCAGGCGAACCCAGGCGGCCCAGCGGAATCTGCTGCAGCAAGGCCGCAGTCTGATTTTCGCCCAGCGCGCGCGTCATGTCGGTATCGATGAAACCGGGCGCGACGCAGTTCACGGTGATGTTGCGGCTGCCCAGTTCACGCGCCAGGGCGCGCGACATGCCTGCCACGCCGGCCTTGGCCGCGGCGTAGTTGGCCTGGCCCGGGTTGCCGCTGGAACCCACCACGGACGTGACGTTGATGATGCGTCCCCAGCGGGCCTTCATCATGCTGCGCAGCACGGCGCGCGACAGGCGGAAAACCGAAGCCAGGTTGGTATCGATGACAGCCGACCAGTCCTCATCCTTCATGCGCATCGCCAGCGTATCACGGGTGATGCCTGCGTTATTGACGAGGATGTGGGGACCGCCGCCCTCCTTGCCCAGCGCGTCGATCAGCGCATCGCAGGCAGCGGCGTCGGTCACGTCCAGCACCACGCCGCGGCCGCCCAGGGGCGCCAGCGCTTCGGTGATGGCGGCAGCGCCCGATTCGGACGTGGCGGTGCCGACGACGGTGGCGCCGCGCGCAGCCAGTTCCTGGGCGATGGCGCGGCCAATGCCACGCGTGGCACCGGTCACCAGCGCGATCTTGCCCTGCAGTTCGATCGAGGTGTTGTCCATGTTCTTAATTTCCGTTGACGGCGGCCAACGCTGCTTCAAGCGAAGCAGGATCGGTAATGGCCATGCCCGTGAGTTCGGGATCGATGCGCTTGGTCAGGCCGGCCAGCACCTTGCCGGGACCGCATTCGATGACGTGCGTGACGCCTTGCGCCTTCATCGCGCGCAGGGTTTCGACCCAGCGCACAGGATGCCATGCCTGGCGCACCAGCGCATCCCGGATGGCATCGGGTTCGACAGGCGAAGCCACGTCGACGTTGTTGATCACTTGCACCTGCGGCGCGGACACGGTCACGCCGGCCAGCGCGCCGGCCAGCACGTCTGCGGCGGGCTTGAGCAGGCTGGAGTGGAACGGCGCGGACACCGGCAGCAGCAGCGCGCGCTTGGCGCCTGCGGCCTTGGCCAGTTCGCAAGCGCGTTCGACCGCGGCCTTGTGGCCTGCGATCACGACCTGCGCGGGCGCGTTGAAGTTCACGGCCTCGACAACCTCGCCCTGGGCGGCGGCTTCGCAGGCCGCGCGCACGGCGTCGTCGTCCAGACCCAGGATGGCGGCCATGGCGCCGGTGCCTACCGGCACAGCGGCCTGCATGGCGTCGGCGCGCACGCGCACCAGACGCACGGCATCTTCAAGCGCGAGCGAGCCCGCGGCCGTCAGCGCGGCGTATTCGCCCAGGCTGTGGCCGGCCACGACGTCGGGCTTGCGGCCGCCAGCAGCGCACCAGGCCGCGTAGAACGCAGCGCCAGCGGTCAGCATGGCGGGCTGGGTGTTGGTGGTCAGGTTGAGCTGTTCCGCAGGGCCTTGCGCGATCAGCGCGCCCAGGTCCTGACCCAGCGCCTGCGAGGCGCGCGCCACGGTGTCCGTGACGGCCGCGACGCCGGACCAGGCGTCCAGCATGCCGACAGCTTGGGAACCTTGGCCAGGAAAGACAAAAGCGATTTTCATGTTTGACCGTTTGGATTGATTCAGTGTCTGTGTGGAATGCCAGGCACATCGTTCCGGCGGCCGCGGCGCCGAGCGCCACGCCGCGCCGGAGCGCGCCCTTACATGCGGGCCAGTACCGAGCCCCAGGTGAATCCGCCGCCCACGCCTTGCATCAGGATCAACTGGCCCGGCTTGACGCGGCCGTCGCGGCGCGCGGCGTCCAGGGCCAGCGGCACGCTGGCTGCAGAGGTGTTGGCGTGGCTGTCGACGGTGACGACGACCTTCTCGACCGGCACGGCAAGCTTGCGCGCCAGGAAATTCAGGATGCGCACGTTGGCCTGGTGCGGGATCAGCCAATCGACGTCGGCGATCTCGACGCCCGCTTCGGCGCAGGTGTCGCGCGCGGAACGGTCCAGCACGGTAACGGCCTGCTTGAACACGGCCTGCCCGTCCATGCGCAGGAACGGATCGCCGGTCACGTCGCCATAGGCTACGTTGCCCGCAGCGTTCAGGATCTTGGCCTGGCTGCCGTCGGCGTGCAGTTGCGCGGCCAGGATGCCAGGCTTGTCGGAAGCCTTGAGCACCACGGCGCCGGCGCCGTCGCCGAACAGCACGCAGGTGGAGCGGTCGTTCCAGTCCAGGATGCGCGAGAAGACTTCAGCGCCGATGACCAGCGCGCAACGCGCACGGCCGGCACGGATGAAGCTGTCGGCGGTGGTCATCGCATAGACGAAACCGCTGCACACGGCCTGCACGTCGAATGCCGCCGAACCCTTGGCGCCGATATTGGACTGCACGATGCAGGCGGTGCTCGGAAACACGAAGTCCGGCGTCGACGTGGCCAGGACGATCAGGTCGACCTCGGAGGCGTCCACGCCGGCATCGGCAAGCGCGCGGCGCGAGGCCTCGGTCGCCAGGACGCTGGTGGTCACGCCGCGCTCGGCCAGATGGCGCTGGCGGATGCCGGTGCGCTCGACGATCCATTCGTCGGAGGTGGCGATGTCGCGCGTCGCCAGCTCCGCCGCCAGTTCGTCATTCGAAACCACGCGTTCCGGCAGGAAGCTGCCGGTGCCCGCGATCACGGAATATTTCATTGCGGTATCCATCAAGCGGTGTCCCCAGCCACGTTTGGCGACGACACCGAGGGGCCTTCGCCAGATTGAACGCGCTTGGTAATCTGAGCGACCGTCTCAGCGGTGCGCTCCAGCAGTTTACTCACTACGGCTTCACGGGCGCGCTGCAACGCAAATCCATAGGCGTAGACGTCCGCGGAACCATGGCTCTTGATGACCACGCCGCGCAAGCCCAGCAGCGCGGCGCCGTTATAGCGCCGGTTGTCGACGCGGGTGCGCAGGCGGTTGAGCACCGGCTTGGCCACCGCGCCAGCCAGCAGCGTGATCAGATTGCGTTTGAACTCTTCGCGAATGACGCTGGACAACATCTTCGCCAGCCCTTCGACGGACTTGAGCACGACGTTGCCGACGAAACCGTCGCAGACGACGACGTCGACCGTGCCTTTGAATATGTCATTGCCTTCCACGTTGCCGTAGAAGTTGAGCGGGCTGCTGCGCAGGAGCTCGGCGGCTTCCTTGACGACTTCGTTGCCCTTGATGACTTCTTCGCCGATGTTGAGCAGGCCCACCGAGGGGCGCTCGCGATGGTCCACCGCCTGCGACAGCGCGGCGCCCATGATGGCGAATTGGAGTAGATGCTCGGCCGTGCAGTCCACATTCGCGCCCAGGTCCAGCACCGTGGTGGCGCGGCCCGTCTGGTTCGGAATGGACGTGGCGATCGCGGGGCGGTCTATGCCGTCCAGCGTCTTGAGCACATAGCGTGAAATGGCCATCCACGCGCCGGTATTGCCCGCGGAAACGCAGGCGTCGGCGCGCCCGTCCTTGACGGACTGGGCGGCCAGGCGCATGGAGGAGTCTTTTTTGCGGCGCAGGGCGACCTCGACCGGGTCGTCCATGGTGACGACTTCGGAAGCCGCCACGATCTCAATGCGATCACGCGCCACGCCGCGGTGCTCGGAGAGCGCCGCTTCGATGGCGTCGGGAAGCCCGACCAGCAATAGCCGGGTATCCGGAAATTGCCGGGCGAACTCGATCGCAGCCGGAATCGTGACGGGCAGACCGAAGTCTCCGCCCATACAGTCTATGGCGATGCGTATCACGGGTGCCAGGTATCAGCGCTCAGCCGAAATGGTCCGAGTACGAGTTCGGCCCGGGGGCCTTATTCGTCGGCCTTGGTCTTCAGGACCTTGCGGCCGCGGTAGAAGCCGTTGGGGCTGATGTGGTGACGCAGATGCGCTTCGCCCGTGTTGGGTTCGATCGCGGTCGGCGGGTTCACCAGAAAATCGTGCGAGCGGTGCATACCGCGCTTGGACGGGGACTTCTTGTTTTGTTGAACGGCCATGATGACTCCTAGAAACGGGGCGCATTGTACGCGATGCGGCCCGATGTTGATCTCAATCTTTGTGCTTCAGTTGTTCCAGCACCGCAAACGGCGACGGACGCTTGACAGCGGGCTCCTCGGGAGAAGCTTCGCTGACCTTGGCCAGCGCGCCCGGGCATACATCATGCTTGGGCACATACGGAACGCTCAGAATGAGCTCATCTTCGATCTGGGCCAGCAGATCAAAATGATGCGAACCCACCACCTTTTCAGGCAGGTTGGACACAAAACCATTTCCTTCTTCGTCCTCGTCGTCCTCGCCGGATGGATCCCCGTAGGAAGCATCGTCGTCGAGATCGGCTTCGGACTTGACCAGCTGCAAAAGGACTTCGCTGTCGATCGGATACACGAACGGCTCGTTGCACCGTTGGCACACCAGCACCGGATTCGCCTGCACATGGATATGCAGTAGCGGCCGGCCCATCAGCAGGCCGGTTCTACCCATTTCGCCGCGCACGGACCACGTCACGAGTCCGGCATCGCCCTGCGGTTGTTCGGGCAGCCCGTCAACCACGCGCGTAAGCCGCACAAGAGGTATGGTTCCTTGCGCTTCCTTGCCCATCTGGGCAAATGCGTATGCATCGATGCGCTTGATGTTCAGTCCTTTGCATTCGCGGGGCTGTTCACAGAGCCCGAACTCGCGGGTTTAAAACCCCGGGGGTTTAAACCCCGGAAAACCCAGAACCCATGATTTTGCCGAGGCCGCCAAGCTTCGCCACCGGCTTGCTCGCGCGCCCATTCATGCAAAAATCCCGCAAAACGTTAGATAATACTGTGACTTACGCCTTAACGTCAAATATCGCATGCCTTCCAAGCCCAGCCTGATCCTCGCGTCCAGCTCGCGTTACCGCAAAGAACTGCTGTCCCGCCTGCGCCTGCCTTTCACGGCGATTTCCCCCGATGTAGACGAAACGCCACACTCCGGCGAAACGCCCGAAGCCCTGGCGCTGCGCCTGTCCGTGGCCAAGGCCATGGCGGTCGCGGCCAATTACCCCGGCAGCATCGTGATCGGCTCGGACCAGGTGGCCACCATCGACGGACAGCCCATCGGCAAACCGGGGGATTTCCCGCGCGCATTGGCGCAATTGCGGGCCCTGTCGGGTCAAATCGTGGAATTTCACAGCGCCTTGGCGGTCACGGACGGCCAGCGGGTGGAAAAAGCCGACATCGTCACGCGCTGCCGTTTCCGCCAGCTGTCGGACCGCGCGATCGAAGCCTATCTGCGCGCCGAAGAACCCTACGATACCGCAGGCAGCGCCAAGGCGGAAAGCCTGGGCATCGCACTGATGGAAAGCATCCAGAGCGACGACCCCACCGCCATCATCGGGCTGCCGCTGATCGCACTGACCGGCATGCTGGCGCAGTTCGGCCTGGATCCGCTGGACGCCCCCGGAGCATCCGCATGAGCGGCGCGCTGCACCTGATCCCGGTCGGCCTGGGTGAAGCCCCGTCCGAGCGCTGGCTCCCCGCCGAGGTCCGCACCCTGGCAGGCCAGCTGGACACCTACATCGCCGAAAACGCCAAGACCGCGCGCGCCTTCCTCAAGCTGATCGGCACAACCCGGCCACTGCAGGAAATCACCATCCACACCCTGAACGACAAGGTAGACGCCGTCCAGATCAAGGCCTGGCTGGAACCGGCGCTCAAGGGCGCGGAAATCGGCCTGGTCTCCGAGGCGGGCTGCCCCGCGGTCGCGGACCCGGGCGCCAAGGTCGCGGACGCCGCGCACCGCCTGGGCATCACGGTAAAACCCTGGGTCGGCCCCTCTTCCATCCTGCTGGGCCTGATGGCCAGCGGACTGGACGGCCAGCGCTTTGCCTTCCATGGCTACGCGCCGGTGGACCCCGCGGAACGCGCCAAGCAGCTGCGCGCCTGGGAGCAGCACTCGGCCAAGCACAACCAGACCCAACTGCTGATCGAGACCCCCTATCGCAACGCCGCCATGTTCGCCACGCTGCTGGCCAGCCTGAAGGGCGACACCAAGCTGTGCGTGGCGCGCTCAGTCACGACCGCCGACGAATGGATCGTCACCCGCAGCGTGGCCGACTGGAAAAAGCAGCCGGCGCCCCAGCTCGACAAGCTGCCGACGCTATTCCTCTTCCTGGCGCGCTGATCCATGCGCCGCCTATTCCTTGTGCCGCTTGCCGCGGCCATCCTGGCGGGATGCGCCGCGCGCGGCCCCGCCGGCCTGGACCTGGACACCTCGATCACCGCGGTCAGCCAGGCCAGCCGGGTACGCAGCATCGTGCTGCACTACACCAGCGTGGACGACGCCCGTTCCATGGAATTGCTCTCCAAGGGCAAGGTCAGTTCGCACTATCTGGTTAACGACGCCGGCCGCGTCTACCGGCTGGTCGACGAGAACCGCGCCGCCTGGCATGCCGGCGCCAGCTCCTGGTATGGCAACATCGCCATGAACAGCACGTCCATCGGCATAGAAATCGTCAACCCAGGCTGGACGGAGGGCTCTGACGGCAAGCCTGTCTGGCATCCGTACAACGACCAGCAATTGCGCGCACTGACCATATTGCTGCGCGATATTGCGCAACGGCATGGCGTCACGCCCGAGAACATCGTGGGCCACAGCGACATCGCGCCCCAGCGCAAGGTGGATCCCGGCCCTCTTTTCCCATGGAAAACGTTGGCCGAGGCGGGAATCGGGCGCTGGTACGACGAGACCGGAGCCGCCGAACACCTCGCGCGCCTGCAGGTCCAGGGCATCCCGGATGTCGCATGGTTCCAGAAACAGCTGGCACGGTTGGGCTATGCGTGTCCACAGGACGGCACACTGAGCCCGGCCACCATCGGCGCGCTGGCAGCCTTTCAGATGCACTACCGGCCGACACTGTACGACGGCCAGCCGGACGCGGAGACTGCCGCCATCATGCTGGCGATGCTGTAGGGACGCGCAGCGCGCTACCGCCTGCCGCGCAACCAGGCGACCAGCCGCCAGCCCAGCAACAAGGCCAGCACGGCGGCGTACAGGGCGGGCTGCGCCAGGTCGTTCTTGCCAGCCTTGTGCCACCAATAATGCAGCACCGCCAGCAGGCCGATGGCATAGATGGCGCGGTGCAGGCTTTGCCAGCGCTTGCCCAGCTTGCGCATGGCCCACTGCGTGGAGGTAGCCGCCAGAGCGGCCATCAGCACGAACGCCGCAAATCCCACCATGATGAAGGGGCGTTCGCCGATATCGCGCAGCATGCCCGCCGGATCGAAGCCGCGATCCCACCAGACCCAGGCCATGAAGTGCATGGATCCATAGAAGAACGCGAACAAACCGCACATGCGCCGCAGACGCACCAATGCCGGCTGGCCAGTCAGCCGGCGCAGCGGCGTGATGGCCAGGGTCACGAGCAGGCAGACCAGGGTCCAGGTGCCCGATGAACGGGTCAGGAACTCGACCGGGTTCGCCGTCAGCCCGTTATTCACGCCCAGCCAGATCCAGCGCGCGAACGGCGCCAGCCCCAGCAGGAACAGGAACGGCTTGAAGCGCCCCACAGTCTTGGCGGAAAACTGGGTCTTGCGCGGCGGCGTGGCCGGAGCCACCTGCGGAGTGCCGTCAGGCATGGAATCGCCTCAGTAGTTCGCCTTCAGGTCCATCCCCTGGTAGAGCGACGCCACCTGTTCGGCATAACCGTTGAACATCAAGGTCTTGCGCTTGGGGGAGAACAGCCCGTCCTCGCCAATGCGGCGTTCCGTGGCCTGGCTCCAGCGCGGATGAGGCACGTCGGGATTCACATTGGCGTAAAAGCCGTACTCCTGGGGCGCGGCCTTGATCCACGACGACACGGGCGGCTTTTCGACCAGGCGGATCTTGACCAGGGACTTGGCCGACTTGAAACCATACTTCCAGGGCACCGCCAACCTGAGCGGCGCGCCGTTCTGGTTCGGCAGCACCTTTCCGTAGACGCCGAACACCAGCATGGCCAGGGGATTCATGGCTTCGTCGATGCGCAGGCCCTCCACATAAGGCCATTCCAGGATCGCGGCGCGCACGCCCGGCATGTTCTCGCGCTGCACGGCGGTGACGAATTCCACGTACTTGGCGTTGCCCGTGGGTTCGACCTGCTTGAGCAGCGCCGACAGCGAATAGCCCATCCACGGAATCACCATGGACCAGCCCTCGACGCAGCGCAGCCGGTAGACGCGTTCTTCCATCGGCGCCAGCTTGAGCAGCTCTTCGATGGAAAAGGTGCGCGGCTTGCCGACTTCGCCCTCGACGCTCACGCTCCAGGGGCGTGTCTGCAATTTGCCGGCATTGGCGGCCGGATCGCCCTTATCCACGCCGAACTCGTAGTAGTTGTTGTAGGAGGTGACGTCGGCCAGCGTCGTCTGCTTGTCCATGACGCTCAAGGCGGGGTTGAGCTTGCCCGGCAGGACGCCGGCCTCCTGGGCGTGCGCGCTGCGCATGGCCCACCCCGGCAGGCCTGCGGCGGCCGCGACCAGCCCCGCGCGCAGCATCAGTTCGCGGCGCGAACGCCAGACGTCCTCGGAGGTGATCTCGGACGGAAGAATATCGTCGGGCTTGCGTATCAACATCATGGTCTCCGGTGTAGCGCCCGCAGGATCATGGACGCGCCATGCGCAAGCCATGGACGCCGCGCCGCCCCATGATATTCCGCGGCAGCCGGCGCTTGCGGGTATTTCCTATAGACCCGCGCGTACGGCGGGCGTTCCGCGCCCGGACTGCGCACGCCCGGAGAATCCCGGGCGCCAGGTCGCTAGATACGAGGCAGCAGCCATTCGCGCACCTTCGGCACGCTGTCGAGCACCGCCTGGGGCGAACAACCCTCAAGTTCCTTCAGGGTATGTGCGCCATAGGTCACCCCCAGGCCATGCACGCCGGCATTGATCGCCATCTGCAGGTCGTGCGAGGTGTCACCCACCATCACGACGCGGTCCGGATCCACGTCCAGCTCCTGCATCAGCTCGTGCAGCATCGCCGGATGCGGCTTGCTGAAAGTTTCGTCGGCGGTGCGCGTGGCATCGAACAGCGGCCCCAGGCCGGTCGCGGCCAGCGCGCGGGTCAGGCCCACGCGGCTCTTGCCGGTAGCCACCGCCAGGCGCACGTTCTGCCCGGCCAGTTCGGCCAAGAGTTCCTGCACGCCCTCGAACAGGCGCAATTCCGGATCACGCAGCAGATAGTGCGTGCGGTAGCGCTCCAGGAAGCGCGGCAGCATCGCCTGCGTCAGTTCCGGCACCGCGCGGCGCAGGGCGCTTTCCAGGGACAGGCCTATCACCCAGCTGGCATCGGATGCCGAAGGCACCGCCAGCTCCAGGTCGCGGCAGGCGCCCTGGATGGCGGCCACGATGCTGTGCGTGGAATCCATCAGGGTGCCATCCCAGTCAAAAACGACCAGCGAATACGACATAATCAGACCGACTCCAGTTGTTTCAGTATTTTCCGGCAAGCTGGGGGCAGCTCGGCGGTAAGCGTCAGGGACTCGCCCGTCACCGGATGGGCCAAAGTCAATTGGTGGGCGTGCAGGAACATCCTGCCAAAACCCATGCGCGCGAACTGCGCCCGTACTTCATCGTGGCCGTACTTGTCGTCGCCCACGATGGGGAAGCCGCTGGCGGCCAGGTGCACCCGGATCTGATGGGTGCGACCGGTACGCAATTCGGCGTCGACCAGACTATAGCCACCAAAACGCTGCTTGAGCGTGACGATGGTGTGCGCCGACTGGCCGTCCGGATCGACCTTGACCCGGCGCTCGCCGGACTGGGTGGTCCACTTGGACAGCCCCAGCTTGATGTGCTGGCGGTCATTGACCCAATCGCCCTCGACCAGGGCCAGGTAATGTTTGTCCCCTTTTCCTTCGCGCAGCATGGCGTGCAACGCCAGCAGGGCGCTGCGCTTCTTGGCCACCATCAAGAGACCCGAGGTCTCCCGGTCCAGGCGATGGACCAGTTCCAGGAACTTGGCGCCGGGCCGGGCCGCCCGCAGCTGTTCGATCACGCCGAAGGACACGCCGCTGCCGCCATGGACCGCCACGCCGGCGGGCTTGTCCACGACAAGCAGCGCCTCGTCCTCGAACACCACGGGGAATTCGGCGCCAGGCACCGGACGGGGCTTGCCCGGGTCAGGCAGCCGCAGCGGCGGAACGCGGACAACGTCGCCCTCGGCGACGCGGTAGTCGGCCGAAGTGCGTCCCTTGTTTACCCGCACTTCGCCGCCGCGTATGGCCTTGTAGATATGGGTTTTGGGGACGCCCTTGCACAGGCGCGCAAGGTAGTTGTCCAGACGCTGGCCGGCATGCTCGGCATCGACTTCCACCATCCGGACGGCAGGGGGAGCTTTAGAGAGGGAAAGCGAGGGGGAAGTTTCTTTGCGCATTGCGAAAAGCGACATATAATCGGGACAGCCTAAAGGGGCTGAACTAGCCGCCTGACGTAGAGATGCAACGTTACGCAACTCCGTCGAGCGCGCGGGCCGCCATTGTACTGCCTGCTCATTCAACCCCCGGGGTCATTTGGTCGCCGGCGCAACCGCGCCCTGCCGGATAGTGGTGTGGCATTCATTTTGCCCGCTGTCCCAGCAGGTCCGTTGCATGCCGCAAGCGGCTCTGAAGCACCGCAAGAATCGTCGCATATTTAAAGCACCAGCTGCGCGTGGGCAACCAATCCGACCGCAACTGCCGTTCACAGCACTTTTCCGTCAAACCACATTCAGTGAAGCTGACCCTCCTGCTGACAGAACCCCGAGCCCCACGGCTCGACGTGCCCGCCTGACCCGCGGCGGATACGCCTGGGCGCCGCCCAGGTACGGTCCGCAACTCTTGCCCGCTTCAGCCCGCAGCCCGAGTGACCCGAGGTCACGCGCCGATATCGGCGCGTCATGACAACGGAGAACCCCTCTCATGAAGCGCATGCTGTTCAATGCGACGCATCAGGAAGAATTACGCGTCGCTATCGTCGATGGGCAAAAACTCATCGACCTCGACATCGAGACTGCCGGCCGCGAACAACGCAAAGGCAATATCTACAAAGGTGTCATCACCCGGATCGAACCCGGCCTCGAAGCTTGCTTCGTCAACTACGGTGAAGACCGTCACGGTTTCCTGCCTTTCAAGGAAGTGGCCCGCAGCTACTTCAAGGAAGGCGTGGACGTCCGCAGCGCCCGCATCCAGGACGCCCTGCGCGAAGGCCAGGAACTGATCGTCCAGGTTGAAAAGGAAGAGCGCGGCAACAAGGGCGCCGCCCTGACCACGTTCATCTCGCTGGCCGGCCGCTACCTGGTCCTGATGCCCAACAATCCCCGTGGCGGTGGCGTTTCGCGCCGCGTCGAGGGCGAGGACCGCCAGGAACTGCGCGACACGATGGAGCAGCTCGATCTGCCCCAGGGCATGAGCATCATCGCCCGCACCGCCGGCATCGGCCGCAACGTCGAAGAGCTCCAGTGGGACCTGTCCTACCTGTTGCAGCTCTGGACCGCGATCGACGGCGCCGCGCGCGACAACTCCGCGCCGATCCTGATCTACCTGGAATCCAGCCTGGTCATCCGGGCCATCCGCGACTACTTCTCCCCGGAAATCGGCGAGATCCTCATCGATACCGACGAGATCGCCGACCAGGCCACGGCCTTCATGAGCGTGGTGATGCCGGACAACGTCCAGCGCGTCAAACGCTACCGCGACGATATCCCCCTCTTCTCCCGTTTCCAGATCGAACACCAGATCGAAACGGCGTACTCGCGCACGGTCACGCTGCCCTCGGGCGGCGCCATCGTCATCGACCACACCGAAGCCCTGGTTTCCGTGGACGTCAATTCGGCCCGCTCCACGCGCGGCGCCGACATCGAGGAAACCGCGCTGCGCACCAACTCGGAAGCAGCCGATGAAGTGGCCCGCCAGTTGCGCCTGCGCGACCTGGGCGGCCTGATCGTCATCGACTTCATCGACATGGAGGACAGCAAGAACCAGCGCGCCGTCGAACAGCGCCTGCGTGACGCCCTCCACTTCGACCGCGCCCGCGTCCAGATGGGCAAGATTTCGCGCTTCGGCCTGATGGAACTGTCGCGCCAGCGCCTGCGTCCCGCCCTGAACGAAGGCTCGCACATCACCTGCCCGCGCTGCAACGGCACCGGCGTGATCCGCGACGCCGAGTCCAGCGCCCTGCATGTGCTGCGCCTGCTGCAGGAAGAGGCCATGAAGGAAAACACCGCCGCCGTGCACGCCCAAGTGCCGGTCGACGTTGCGACCTACCTGCTGAACGAAAAGCGCGCCGACATCACCAAGATGGAAGCCCGCCTCAAGGTCAACCTGATGCTGATCCCCAACAAGCATCTGGAAACGCCGCACCACCACATCGAGCGCCTGCGCCACGACGATCCGCGCCTGGAAGAACTGAAGACCAGCTTCGAACTGGTTGAAGCCCCGGCCACGGACGCCCCCTGGCAGCCGCGCGAGCACGAAATCAAGTCGCGTCCGGAAGCGCTGGTCAAGGGCATCACGCCCTCGCAGCCCGCTCCTGTTTCGACCCCGGCTCCCGCTGCGCCGGCTCCCGCGCCGGCAGCAACCGGCGGCCTGGGCGGCCTGTTCAAGCGCCTGTTCGGGTGGCTGGGCGGCAGCTCCGAAGCGGCCAAGCCCGCTCCCGCTGCCCAGGAAGACAGCGCCAAGCGCGCCAGCTCCGGCCGCGGCAAGGGCCGCAGCAGCCATGACGGCCAGGAACGCCGTGGCGAACGCCATGGTTCGGACCGCAACCGCAACCGCCGCGGCGAATCCCGCGGCGAAGGCGCCGAGGGCAGCGAAGGCGGCCGCCACCACGTCCGCGGCAACCGCCGCGCCGAGGGCGAGCGCCAGGAACGCGGCGACCGCAACAACCGCAACGACGCCCGTGGCGAACGCGACACCCAGGCTGCGCAAGCTGCCCTGGCGTCCAACCGCCCCGAGCAAGCCGTGGAAGCTGGCGGCGAGGACAGCGGCGCCGGCCGCAACCGCCGCCGCGGCCGTGGCCGCAATCGCCGCGAGGAAGGCCAGTCCGACGCCCCGATGAGCGAACAGGAAAGCATGGTCGCCGCCCTGGCGCAGACGGTCGCCACCGCCCTGCCCGAAACCAAACCGGCTCCTGAAGCCGCCGCGGTGACCGCCGAGGCCGGCGAAGCCGAAGCCGTGCTCGAACAGACCGCCGATGGCGTACCCGCCGTGGAAGGCGCCGAAGGCGCCGCCGATCCCGAGCGCAAGCGCCGCCGCCGCCGCAGCCGCCGTGGCCGCCGCAGCCAGGAAGAAGCTGGCTTGGCCGGCAGCGACGACCAGCAGGAAGATGGCGCCGACGACGACAGCATCGAACAGTCGGAAGAAGCCGCTGCCCAGCCCGCCGTGACCGCTGCGCAAACCGAGGAACCTGCCGCACAGGTCCAGGCCGCTCCGGCGCAAGCCCAGCAGCCCGAAACCACGACAGCCGAGCCCGTCCAGGTTGCCGCTGCTCCGGTTGAAACCCAGCCGGCAGCGCCCGTGCAGGCCCAAGCCGAGCAAGCCGTCGAACCCGTGGTCCAGCCCGTGCAGACGGCTGCCGCCGAAGTGACCCAGCCGGTGTCCGTGCAGGCCGCGAGCGAGGTTTCCGCCCCCGCAGCGACCGAGCCGGCGCCGGTGGAAGCCGCCGCCGTCGAACCCGTGGTTGCTCCCACCCCGGTGCCGGTCGCCCCGGTTGCTCCGGCCGCGCCTGTCGCGCAGGAAGCGGCTGCCGCGACGCCCGCAGCCAGCCAGCCCATCGTGGTGCCGGCTGTCGCCCCGTCGGCCAAGGCCCAGGCCCTGCACGACGTGGTGAATGCCGCCGGCCTGCAGTGGGTGGAGACCGATCCGGACCGCCACGCCCAGACCCAGCTGCGTATCGCCGCTGCGCACACGCCGGTCCGCCTGGGCCGCGAGCGCAAGCCGGTCGCGCCCGTTTCCAACGAGCCGCTGGTTCAGGTCGAAACGCGCCACTAAACCGCAGGCCCGCAAGGGCTTGCGACTGGCAGCACATCGCACCCCGTACGCTGGATACCGATCCAGCGTACGGGGTGTTTTCATGGTGGGTCCGCAGGGCAGCGACGCCCGGGGCGACTCGCAGCGCGCCCCCTCCGCCGCTCACTCGTCCTCTATCGGCTCCGCGGGCAGGTTCAAAGCCAGGCCGGCCTCTTCGACGAACGCTTCCGCCAACGCCGAATGCGGCATATGCCGGGCCCAGATGATCCCCATGCAGCGCAGAGGCGCGCGCCCCGGCAGCGGCACTCGCTTGACGCGCCGGCTGTCCACCCAATCCGGCGCCCAATCGGGCACCAGCGACACGCCCAGCCCTTCCGACACCATGCAGGCGATGCCCATCAGGCCGTCGACCTCCAGGCGCTCGCGCGGCACGATGCCGTGCTGGCGCAGATACTGGTCCGCCAGCCGGCCGCCCCAGACGTTGCGGTCATAGCGTATAAAAGGCTGCGTGCTCATCAGTTCGTGGGCGTCATTGCTCACGGTATCGGGCGGCGCCAGCACCACCAGCGGCTCTTCCGCCACCAATTTCCAGGCGTAGCCCTTGGACAGGTTGAATTGCGGTTTGACGATGAAGGCCGCGTCCAGGTCGCCGTTGATCACCCGGTGGTACAGGTGATTGGAGGTGCCTGGCTCCACGAAAACGGCCAGCTTGGGCAGGCGCCGGTACAGGCGCGCCAGCACGGTGGGCATGATGCCCGTCAGCGCCGACACCGACACGCCCAGCCTCAACTCGCCCAAGGGCGCGTCGTCGCTGGCGCTGGCCCGCAGGTCGCGCACTTCGCGCAGCACGCTGCGGGCTCGTTCCAGCACTTTCAGGCCCGCTTCGGTCGCCTTGACGCTGCGGCCCACGCGCTTGATGAGCGTGGCGCCCAGCTCTTCCTCCAGGGTGCGCACCCGCGCCGCAATGGCAGCGGGGGTCAGGTCCAGCCGGCGCGCGGCCTCCGCCAGCGATCCGCATTCGACCACCGACACAAAGCTCTGCACATATCGCGTATCCAAAGCGTCCCCCCTTTTTCTGCTGGCATGGTTTGCGCCAGGGCAAACCACAACAATTTTATGGATTGAAGCAATTAAACAGCAGATGTTCACTGGCCGCTTCGGTGCCAGAATCAGTCGTTGCCGCTGCGCCCCGTGGCGCGTCCTTTTCATTCATCAGAAAACGAGTAGAGACAATGAGCACCCAAGCCAGCATTCCCGGCGTTTTTTCTCCGGTCCTGACGCCATTCGACGCAGCCTATCGCCCGGCGCTGGGACGCTATGTGAAGCACTGCCGCTGGCTGCGCGAACAATCCGTCGGGCTGGCCATATTCGGCACCAACTCGGAAGCCAACTCGCTCGCCCTGTCGGAAAAGCGCAGCCTGCTGGACGCGCTGCTGGAAGCGGGCGTGGAACCGTCGGCGCTGATGCCCGGCACGGGCGCCTGCGCGCTGCCCGACGCGATCGAGTTGACACGCCACGCCGTGCGCAGCGGCAGCATGGGCGTGCTGGTCCTGCCCCCCTTCTATTACAAGGGCGTGAGCGACGAAGGCCTGTTCCGCTACTACGCCGAACTGATCGAAGGCGTGGGCGACGACCGGCTGCGCATGTACCTGTATCACATCCCTCCCGTGAGCCAGGTGCCGCTGAGCCTGGACCTGATCGACCGCCTGCTCGACCGCTATCCCGGCCAGGTCGCCGGCGTAAAGGACAGTGGTGGGGACTGGAACAACACGGCGGCCATGATCGAACGCTTCGCGCCGCGCGGCTTCAAGGTCTACGCGGGCAGCGAAGCCTTCCTGCTGCAGACCCTGCGCGCGGGCGGCGTGGGCTGCATCACCGCCACCGGCAACGTCAATCCGGGCCCCATCGTCGCCCTGCAGCAGCGCTGGCAGGAAGCCGACGCCGACGCTCGCCAGGCCGGTCTGAACGCGACCCGCAACGTGTTCGGCAAATTCCCCATGATCCCCGCGATGAAGGCCGCGATTGCCTGGAAATCCGGCGATCCGGCCTGGGCGACGGTACGCCCGCCCCTGGTGGAACTGAACGCTGAACAGCGCACCGCCTTGCAGGCCGCCCTGGATGAGAACGGCTTCGACATGCCCGGCGCGCAGACCCTGGCGGACAACTAGCGCCCAATCCCGCGGGCGCTAGTTGTCCGCGGGATTGAACAGCGCAATATCCGCAGCACGAAGCGCCCCGGCGCACGGCGACCTGAAGCCGTGCGCCGGGGCGCTTCTTTTGGCGGTGCCGCTCAGCTCACCACGCCGATGTTCCAGGGCACGAACTCGTGATCGCCCAGTCCCAGCAGCTCGCTCTTGCTGCGCGTGCCGGAGGCCACCAGCAGGATTTCCTCGAAGATGCGCTGCGCCACTTCCTGTAGCGTCGCGGTGCCGTCCAGGATGTCGCCGCAATTGACGTCCATGTCCTCCGTCAGCCTTTCATACATCGGCGTATTGGTCGCCAGCTTGATCGAGGGCACGGGCTTGGCGCCGAACATCGAACCGCGCCCGGTGGTGAAACAGATCATGTTGGCCCCGCCGGCGATCTGTCCGGTCGCGGACACGGGGTCGAAGCCCGGCGTGTCCATGAACACCATGCCGGGCTGGCGCACCGGCTCCGCGTAGCGGTAGACCTCCATCAACGCCGTGGTGCCGCCCTTCATCGAAGAGCCCAGCGACTTCTCGAAGATGTTGGCCAATCCGCCCATCTGGTTGCCCGGACTGACCTTGCCGTTGATCTGCACGTCGCGCCCCGGCGAGTACTCTTCCTTCCACCAGCGGATGCGCTGCACCAGCTTTTCGCCGACCTCGCGGTTGCGGGCGCGCGAGGTCAAGGTGTGCTCCACGCCATAGATCTCAGGCGTTTCGGACAGGATGGCGGTGCCGCCGTGGCGCACCAGGATGTCCATGGCCGCCCCCAATGCGGGATTGGCGGTGATGGACGAAAAGCCGTCCGAACCGCCGCATTGCAGGCCCACCGTCAGATGCCGCGCCGGCACCGGCACGCGCTCGACCCGATTGGCCTCGGGCAACAGCGCCTGCACCGCGGCGACGCCCGCCTCGATGGTTTTGCGCGTGCCGCCGGTCTCCTGCATGATGAAAGTCTTCAACCGCGCGCCCGCCTCCAGGCCCTGGTCCTTGAGCAAGGCATCCAACTGATTGCGCTCGCAGCCCAGCCCGACGATCAGCACGGCGGCGAAGTTGGCGTGACAGGCGTAACCGCCCATCGTCCGGCGCAACAAATCCATGGGTTCGCCGGACATCTCCATGCCGCAGCCCATGCCATGGCTCAGCGCCACCACGCCGTCCACATTGGGATAGGCGGCCATCAGCTGCGGCGTGAAAGCTTCGGCAATGCGATGCACCACCGTCGCCGAACAGTTGACCGTCGCCATGACCCCGATGTAGTTGCGCGTGGCGACCTGTCCGTTGGCGCGCACGATGCCGAGAAAGCGCGCCTGCTCGGACTCGGGCAGGACCGGCGTCGCCACGTAATCGCGGGCGTGCGCGTAGTCCCGGTCGAACTCCTGGAAGTCCAGGTTGTGCGAATGGACGTAGGTGCCGGCCGGAATGTCGCCCGCTGCAAAGCCGATGCAGACGTTGTACTTGAGGATGGGCTCGCCGGCGCGCAGGTCGCGCGCCGCGATCTTATGCCCTGCCGGGATCTGGCTGCGGCTGACGATGCCTTCGGAGGGTACGGCCATGCCTATGCCGATGGGCACGCGCGCCACCACGACGTTGTCCGCGGAATGCAGCCGGATGACGGGGCCGGCTGCACGTTTTTCAGTGAAATCGATCATGTCTGGATCTCGTAGGGATAAAGGCTCGCCCGCGCGGGCTGGACGCCTATTCGGGTTTGATGCCTATGTCGCGGATCAGCACCGACCAGCGCGGCAGCTCCGAACCCACGAAACGCGTGAAGGTATCGGAATCGCTGCCCACCACTGTGAAGCCCTGCTCGCTGAGCTTGGCCTGCATATCGTTCTGCTGCACGGCGGCGCGGATGGAATCGGAAAGCTTGGCCACCACGGGCTTGGGCGTATTGGCCGGCGCGAACACGCCATACCAGGTCGACACTTCGAAGTCCTTGAACCCGGACTCGGCCAGGGTCGGGATTTGCGGCGCCTTGGGGTCGCGCTTCAGGCTGGTAATGGCCAACGGCCGGACCTTGCCCGATGCGATGTGAGGCAAGGCCACAGGCAGATTGGCGAACATGTACGGCACGTGCCCGCCCAGCACGTCGGCCATGGCGGCCGATTCGCCCTTGTACGGCACATGCGTCACCTTGGTGCCCACCATGTGCGCATACAGCTCGCCGGCTATGTGCTGCGGGCCGCCCTGGCCGGACGAGGCATAGCTCATTGCGCCATCCCCGGCCTTGCGGATCTGTTCCGTCAGCTCCTGTACGGTCTTGGCATCCACCAAGGCTGGATTGACCACCAGGATCAGCGGCATGGTCACGATCTGCGATACCGGCGCAAAGTCCTTCTCGGGCTTGAAGGGCAAGGACGGGAACAGCGAAGGCGCCACCACCATGGTGGACTGCGAACCCAGGAACAGCGAGTAGCCATCGGCAGGCGAACGGGCGACGTTGTCGGCGGCGATGGTGCCGGTGGCGCCGGCCCGGTTTTCGACCACCACCTGCTGCCCCAGGCTTTCTGCCATCTTGGCGCCGACCAGGCGCGCCACGATGTCCGCGCCGCCTCCCGGGGCAAAGCCCACGACCATGCGCAGCGGCTTGTTAGGAAACTCCTCGGCCATGGTGGCGGATGAGCCGCAGGACAGCGCGAGGCCCAGGCCTAGGGCTACCGTCATGCGCGTCAGGGGACGCGCGGGCGTACAGGGGGTTTTCATGCGTTGGTCTCCGTATGCCATCGGCGCGCCCCTCCCCGGCCGCAGCCAAGCGTGCCGGGCGGAGCCGCGCGGCGGCTCGTTGTGTGTTGTGCAGTGCCAGAGCATTCTGGCGATTGCACTCCCTACCAACAAGTATGTATACGCAGCGTCAGAACATAATATTTTTGAGGTATCAAATTAGACTTGCCGCAATGCAGCACAGCAGCCCAAAAAAAATCCACCCCTGAGGGTGGATCTGTCTGTGCGGCGGGCCCTTGGGGCCGCGCCACGCCCACATACATGGCGTGATCAGAACTGGTAGGTGTACGTCAGCTGCACCACGTCCAGGCCCGGGTTCGGGCGCTTGATGCTGGCGTTCGAGAAGTGCGAATAGCGCAGGCCGATGCGATTGTTCGGCGTCACGAGAAAGCCCATGCCGATGTGGTCGCCAAACTGGAAAGCGGTGCTGATGTTCTCGTCGGCGAAACGCGTGCTGGAGAAGAGCGTGGCGCCAATACCCGCTTCAATGTAGAAGCGTTCGCCGGTCCACCAGCGGAACATCGGGATGGCGTTGAGCTGCCAGACATGGCCCGGGGAGCGCGAGCCGCTCGCCTTCCAGTACGACGCGCCGAGTTCGGGCGTCAGGTCCAGCCGACCCCAGTTGCCACCGAACTGGTAGGTCCAGACCGAAGCCGTTTCGTAGTTGATCGTCAGGCGCTGATAGTGGTCTCCAATGCCGTAATGCACGCTGACGCCGCCCTGAGTACCCTCGGACGATTGGGCGCTTGCCAGCGACGCGGTTGCAGCCAGGGCAAGTCCCACAAGGCCGGTAAGCATCTTCTTCTTGGTCAACTGCATTGGAAAACTCCGTAGATTTCAAACCTAGTACGCAACATAGCAAAATCCGGGCCGGAAGGCTCAAGCTTTGTCGCACGCAGGCAACATCGCGGATGGAAAACACTGTTCCGCAAATTGTTCGTCATATGCGGCCCCGGGGCCGCATATGACAATGCCGCCGGAAGCCCTGGGCTGCCGGCGGCATCTTGGCGCTGTTCGTCTGGCCCATCGCCTCAGGCGCAGGCCGGGGCAAACTCAGGCCGTAACCACGTCCGCCGGTTGATTGGTCAGCAAGGCCAGCAGGCGGGCGATTTCCTCGCGCAGCTGGCGGCGGTCCACGACCATGTCGATGGCGCCCTTCTGCAGCAGGAACTCGGCGCGCTGGAAACCTTCCGGCAGTTTTTCGCGCACGGTCTGTTCAATCACGCGCGGGCCGGCAAAGCCGATCAGCGCCTTGGGTTCTGCGATGACCACGTCGCCCATGAAGGCGAAGCTGGCTGACACGCCGCCCATGGTGGGGTCGGTCAACACGCTGATGAACGGCAGGCCGGCCGCCGACAGGCGGGTCAGCATGGCATTGGTCTTGGCCATCTGCATCAGCGACAGCAGGCTTTCCTGCATGCGCGCGCCGCCCGAGGCAGCCACGCAGATGAAGGGCGTCTTGTTGTCCAGCGCGGCCTGGGCGCCGCGCGCGAAGCGCTCGCCCACCACCGAGCCCATGGAGCCGCCCATGAATTCGAATTCAAAGCAGGCCAGCGTTGCGGATACGCCGCGGATCGAACCGCTCATGACCACCAGCGCGTCGGTTTCGCCGGTCTGCTTGACCGCTTCCTGCAGACGCTCGGGGTACTTGCGGGTGTCCTTGAACTTCAGCGTGTCGACCGAACGCGTGGTCTGGCCGATCTCGACGCGGCCCTCGACATCCAGCAGCGAGTCGATGCGGGCACGGGCCCCGATGCGCATGTGGTGGTCGCACTTGGGGCAGACGTGCAGGTTGGCCGCGAGGTCTTCGCTGTACAGCACCGATTCGCACGACGGGCATTTCACCCATAGGCCTTCGGGAACGCGGCGGGGGCCGCTTTCGCTGGTTTTATTGATGCGAGGAGGCAGGAGTTTTTCGATCCAGCTCATTGATTATTCATCCCGTATGAGGTCACGCCCGCCGCTCAGGCCGACGCGCTTGCTCGTTTTACTTGATCCAGCGCTTGCCGGATGGTGCGCAGCCAGCCGCTGGCGGCGGTGACTGCGGCGTCGGTTTTCTGGGCCGCGGGGGCATTCGCCGCCGCCTGCTCCATGGTTTCAATCAGTTTGCTGCCGATCACGACGGCATCCGCCGCGCGCGCCACGCGCTGGGCGCTTTCGGCGTCGCGGATGCCGAAGCCCACGCCCACCGGAATGTCGCGCACGTGGCGGCGGATCACGGCCAGGCGCTCGGCAACGTCGTCAGTGTTGAGCGAGCCCGAACCCGTGACGCCCTTGAGCGACACGTAGTACACGTAACCCCGCGCCACTTCGGCGACGGCCTTGATGCGCGCTTCCGTGGACGTGGGCGCCAGCAGGAAGATGGGCGCAATGCCGTGCCCGCCCAGCGTGGCGGCGAACTCGACGACTTCTTCGGGCGGATAGTCCACCACCAGCACACCGTCCACGCCCGCCTGCTCGGCGCGACGCGCGAACTCGGCCTGGCCCATGCGTTCGATCGGGTTGGCATAACCCATCAACACCACCGGCGTGGATGCGTCGCGCTGGCGGAATTCAGCCACCAGCTCCAGCACGCGGGCCAGGCCCACGCCTTGCGCGATGGCGCGGTCGGCGGCGCGCTGGATCACCGGGCCGTCGGCCATGGGATCGGAGAACGGCACGCCCAGTTCGATGACGTCGGCGCCGGCCTCGACCAGCGCATGCATCAGGGGAACGGTCGCGGCGGGCGAAGGATCGCCGGCGGCAATGTAGGGAATCAGCGCCGCGGCGCGGCCGGATTCGGCGGTGCGCGCAAAAGCGGCGGCAATGCGGTCGATGCGAGTGGTCATGGACAGGGCCTCAGAGCTCGATGCCGGCCTGTTCGGCCACGGTATGCATGTCCTTGTCGCCACGGCCCGACAAGTTGACCAGGATGACGGCGTCGCGCGGCAGCGTGGCGGCCATCTTCACGGCTTGCGCGATGGCGTGCGAGGACTCCAGCGCGGGCATGATGCCTTCGATGCGGCAGCAATCGTGGAAGGCCTTGAGGGCTTCCGCGTCGGTGATGCCGACGTACTCGGCGCGGCCGGAGTCCTTCAGCCAGGCATGTTCCGGGCCCACGCCGGGATAGTCCAGGCCGGCGGAGACCGAATGCGTTTCCTGAACCTGGCCGTCGGCGTCCTGCATGACATAGGTGCGGTTGCCGTGCAGCACGCCCACCTGGCCCGCGGCCAGGGAAGCGGCGTGGCGGCCGCTGTCCATGCCCTCGCCCGCCGCCTCGACGCCGATCAGGCGCACGTTTTCGTACGGAATGTAGGGATGGAAGATGCCCATGGCGTTGGAGCCGCCGCCCACCGCCGCCACGACGTAGTCGGGCTGGCGGCCGGTGGCCTCGGGCATCTGCGTCAGGCATTCGTTGCCGATGACGGTCTGGAAATCGCGCACCATGCGGGGATAGGGGTCGGGACCCGCCACCGTGCCGATGATGTAGAAGGTGTTTTCGATGTTGGTGACCCAGTCGCGCATGGCTTCGTTCAGCGCGTCCTTCAGGGTGCGCGAACCGGACGTGACCGGCACCACCGTCGCGCCCAGCAGCTTCATGCGGTAGACGTTCGAGGCCTGGCGGCGGACGTCTTCGCTACCCATGTAGACCACGCATTCCATGCCGTAGCGGGCCGCCACCGTGGCGGTGGCCACGCCGTGCTGGCCGGCGCCGGTTTCGGCGATGACGCGCGGCTTGCCCATGCGCTTGGCCAGCAAGGCCTGGCCGATGCAGTTGTTGACCTTGTGGGCGCCGGTGTGGTTCAGGTCTTCACGCTTGAACCAGATCTGGGCGCCGCCCACCATTTCAGACCAGCGGCGTGCGTGGTAGACCGGGCTGGGCCGGCCGACGAAATGCTTGAGTTCGTAGTTGAACTCTTCCTGGAAGGCGGGGTCGACACGGTAATGGTCATAGGCCGCGCGCAGCTCGTCGAGCGCGTGCATCAGCGTTTCCGCCACGAAAACACCGCCATAAGGGCCAAAATGGCCCTGGGCATCCGGAAAGTCGTAAGGTTTCACCAAGCATCTCCCCCGGGTATCGCGGCAGGCCACTGCCGGCCGCAAATCCGGTTTGCAACCCGTCATTTTACCTGACGCCGGCAGCGGCCGGGGGCAACGCCCCAGCCGCCCCGGGAACCGTCAGCCTGCCCTCAGAGCGACTGCCCCAGGCGGCGCAGGAAGGTGTCGCAGGCGGCCAACTGGTCCAGCGCGACGTACTCGTTGGGCTTGTGGGCCTGTTCGATATGGCCGGGGCCGCAGACCACGGTGGGGATGCCGATGCCCTGGAACAGGCCAGCCTCGGTGCCGTAGGCAACCTTGCGGGTGGCGCGGTCTTCGGTCAGGGCGCGCACCAGCTGGGTGATGGCGGCTTCCTCGGACGCTTCCAGGGCGGGCGCGGCCGCGCCCGTCTCGATTTCGATGCTGGCGCCGTCGAATTCGGCCTTCATGCGCGGCAGGAGCTCTTCGCGCACGTATTTTTCAACTTCTGCCTGGATCTCGTCGGGCTGCATGCCGGGCAGGTTACGGAATTCGTAGGTAAATTCACACAGTTCGGGGATGGTATTGACCGCGATGCCGCCCCGGATCTGGTTGGTGGTCATCGTGGAGAACGGCACGTCGTAGAACTGGTCGTAGGGGCCGTTGGCCTTGAAGCTGTCGGCCAGGTCGCGGATGCGGCAGATCAGGCGGGCGGCATATTCGATGGCGTTGCAGCCGCGCGGGGTCAGCGACGAGTGCGCCGCCTTGCCGTGCACCTTGCAGCGGAACAGGTTGATGCCCTTGTGCGCCACCACCACCTGCATGCCGGTGGGCTCGCCCACCACGCAGCCTTCGGGGCGGATGCCGCGTTCGTGCAGGTCGGCCAGCATGTAGGGCGCGCCGGCGCAGCCGACTTCCTCGTCATACGAGAACGCCAGGTGCATCGGCTTCTTGCGCGGCATGGCCAGGAATTCCGGCACCATTGCCAGCGAGCTGGCGATGAAACCCTTCATGTCGCAGCTGCCGCGGCCATAGAGCAGGCCGTCCTTTTCGACGAGCTTGAACGGATCCGTGCTCCATTCCTGGCCGTCGACCGGCACCACGTCGGTGTGGCCGGACAGCACGATGCCGCCCTGCATGCCGCCGTCCTGGGCGGGCAAGGTCGCGAACAGGTTGGCCTTGGTGCGCTCCGGATTGTGCGCCAGCCATGCGTCGACGCCCTGGCCCTTGAGCCAATCCCGGACGGTTTCGATCAGGGCAAGATTGGAATTGCGGCTGGTGGTGTCAAAGCCAACCAGCGTTTCCAGCCAGGTGCGCGCGTTCATGTCACTACTCTCTTGAGGAAAAACAGGAGTGTAAGGCCAGCGCGCCTCCGCGTCTCGGCGTGGTCCGGCGCGCGAAGCGCCTAGAATGTCGCCCGGTTAGGCAAACCCCAAGGAGAAACCGTGCAGCACAAAGCAGTTCCCACACGCAACATCGTGGCGGCAGTAATAGGCAATGCCCTCGAATGGTATGACTTCCTGGTGTTCGCGTTCATGACGCCGATCATCTCGAAGCTGTTCTTCCCCACCGACCCCAGCGTTCCCGGCAGCGAGCTGAACGCCATCCTGATGACCACCGCCATTTTCGGCGTCGGCTTCTTCATGCGCCCCGTGGGCGGCATCATCCTTGGCCTGTACGGCGACAAGAAAGGCCGCAAGGCCGCCATGGTCATGGTGACCTCGCTGATGGCCGTGTCGATCGCGCTGATCACCGTGGCCCCCACCTACCACGCGGCCGGCATCCTGGCCCCGATCTTCATCCTGATCGCCCGCCTCTTGCAGGGCTTCTCCGCCGGCGGCGAATTCGGCACCTCGACGGCGCTGCTGATCGAGATGGCGCCCAACGGCAAGCGCGGCTTCTACGGTTCCTGGCAGATGGCCGGCCAGATGCTGGCGCTGCTGATCGGCGCGGCCTGCGGCACGCTCATCACCGAGTTCTTCACCCCGCAACAGATCGCCGACTGGGCATGGCGCCTGCCGTTCGCGTTCGGCCTGGTCATTGTCCCCATCGCCATCTATATCCGCCGTAACGTCGATGAAACCGACGCGTTCAAGCAGATCAAGGAAGAAGAGCGCCAAGCCGCCGCCCGCGGCGACGTGCAGCGCCTGAGCCTGGGCCAGATGCTGAAGACGCATACCCGCGAAGCGCTGATCGGCGTGGGCCTGGTCGTCACCGCGACCGTGTCCATCTACATCACCTTCACGTATCTGGTGACCTACTCCACGCAGATCCTGAAGCTGCCGCTGAACCAGACCTTCCTGGTGCAGATGGCGGGCGCGGCGCTGATGGTGCTGCTGACGCCCTTCATGGGCGCCTGGTCCGACCGCATCGGCCGACGCCCCCTGGTGATCGGCTCGCTCATCGGCTACCTGATCGTGCTGTATCCGCTGTACTACTGGCTGTCGGACGCGCCGTCCATCGGCCGCCTGCTGACCGTGCAGGTCGTGGTCTGCCTGTTCGTGTCGGCATTCTTCGGCGTGTTCAGCACGGTGATGGCGGAACTGTTCCCCGCGCGCGTGCGCTCGGTGGGCCTGTCCCTGGCCTACAACGTGGCCGTGATGATCTTCGGCGGTTTCGCGCAGTTCATCGTGACCTGGCTGATCAAGACCACCGGCTCGCCGATGGCGCCCGCCTATTACGTGATGTTCGGCGTGGCGCTGGGGCTGATCGCCGCGTTCTACATGCGCGACCGCGCGCACGAAGAGCTGGACAACTGAGTCCTGCTCCCGCCCGGGCCGCCCGGCCCGGGTTTCCCGCCTAGCGGCGTGTCGCCGACGACACGCCCGGCACTTCGGCCAGGGCGTCCAGCGCGCGCGACAGCGATTCCCCGCCGCGCACTTCCACCGTGAACACCATATGGGCCAGCGACTGCTTGCTCTGTGTGTTCACGCCCACCACGTTCAGGCGCAGCCGCGCAAAGACTTCGGACAGGTCCCGCAACAGGCCGGAACGGTCGTGCGCGCGCACACTGATGTCCACCGGGTAGAACGTGTCGGCGGTTTCGCCCCAGGCCACCTCGATGACGCGCTCCGGCTCTCGCGCGGCCAGCGCCAGATAGCTGTGGCAATCGCTGCGGTGGATCGACACCCCGCGTCCGCGCGTGACAAAGCCGGCGATCGGATCGGGCGGCGCCGGACGGCAGCAGCGCGCCAGCTGCGTCAAGAGCGACCCCACCCCCACCACCAGCACGCCGCTCTTGCCGCTTTTCTCGGCGCTGCCGGCGCTGGCGTGGCGCAAGGCGGCCGGCTGCGGCTCGACGACCGGCCCGGGCTGCTGGAACAGGGTGTCGATCTGCCGCAGGCTGAACTCTTCCTTGGCCGCCGCCACGTACAGGTCGTCGGCGCGGGCGAATCCCAGGTTCTGCGCCAGCTGTTCCAGATTGACGGCAGTCTTGCCCAGCCGCTGCAATTCCTTTTCGACCAGCGCCTGGCCCTGCGTGATGCGCTGCTGCAATTCGATCGCGTTGAACCACATGCGCACCTTGGCGCGGGCCCGCGGACTGGCCAGAAAGCCCAGCTGCGGGTTGAGCCAGTCGCGCGACGGCCCGCCGGACTTGGCGGAGATGATCTCCACGGTCTGGCCGGTGGACAGATGGGTCTGCAGCGGCACCATCTGCCCGTCGACGCGGGCGCCGCGGCAACGGTGGCCAAGGTCGGTGTGCAGGTGATAGGCGAAATCGACCGGCGTGGCGCCGGCGGGCAGTTCGATCACGCGCGCCTGCGGCGTCAGCACGTAGATGCGCTCATCGGTATGGGCCGGCGCCGCCGCCGGGCCGCGCTGCCTGCCCGATGCCGGCTTGGCGGGCGCGGGCTGGGCGGGTTCGCCGCCGCCCTCGACATCGCTGTTCCAGGCCAGTAGTTGCCGCATCCACGCCAGTTGCCGGTCGTATTCGCTGGAGGCCGCCACCTGGCCGCCCTTGGCGCCCGCTTCCTTGTAGCGCCAATGCGCGGCCATGCCGTATTCGGCGAACTGATGCATTTCGCGCGTGCGGATCTGCACTTCGAAGGGACGGCCGTCGTCGTCGGCCACCACCGTGTGCAGCGAGCGGTAGCCGTTGGGCTTGGGCCGCGAAATATAGTCGTCGAATTCTTCCGAGATCGGCGTCCACATTTCGTGCACCATGCCCAGCGCCGTATAGCAGGCGCGCACGTCGTCAACGATGATGCGCAGCGCGCGCAGGTCGTACATCTGCGAGAAATCCAGCCGCTTCACGCGCATCTTGTTCCAGATGCTGTAGATGTGCTTGGGCCGGCCGCTGACCTCGGCCTCGACGCCCGCCTTGGCCAACCCCGTCTGCAGGCGCTCGATGGCGCCGGCGATGAAGGCTTCGCGCTCCACCCGCTTTTCTTCCAGCAGGCGGGCGATCTGTTTGTACTTGTCGGGCTCCAGGAAGCGGAACGCCAGATCTTCCATTTCCCACTTGATCTGCCAGATCCCCAGGCGGTTCGCCAGCGGCGCATACAGGTCCAGGGTTTCGCGGGCGAAATCGGTGGAGCACGGCGCCTTGCTTTCCGCGTGCCAGCGCAAGGTGCGCAGGCGCGAGGCCAGCCGCATCAGCACGATGCGCAGGTCGGCCGCCATGGCCAGCAGCATCTTGCGCTGCATTTCCTTTTGCGAGCCGCTTTCGGCGGCGGCGTCGCTCGCCTGCCGCGCCACCACGCCCAGGCGCAGCAGCGCGCGCGTGCCCTGCACCAGCCGCGCGATCTCGGGACCGAAGGCGGCCGCGACCGGATCGCTGCGCAGGGACGGCGCGGGCGCCATCAGGTCGGTCGGCAAGGCAGCCAGCAACGCCGCGGCGCGGGTGGCGGCATCGGTATGCAAGGCCGCCAGGATGCGGACCACGCCCGCGCCGTGTCCGGCCAGGGGTTCGCCGGTCAGCGCCTGCTGCCCTTCGAAACGCGGCTCGGCCCAGGCCACGGCCTGGTCGATCAGCGCCACGCCGTCGGCATCCAGGCCGGCGCCTACCTCCTGGCGCCAGGTAGCGTCGAAAGGCGTAGGCGCGTCGGGAACAGGCGGGGCGGACATGACGGACGGCGGGCGGATGTAGTTTGATATCCCGACACTCTACACTAGGGTTTGTAGACACCAAAAGCAGCCGCTAGCCCCGGCATATGGAAGGAACCGAAGCTTATGTTGCGCTGGCTCAAGGGCCGGGGCGCCCGCCCCTCCGCGGTGGCCGAAATGCAGGCCCGCATCTCCCCGGAACTGTGGCAACAGGTGCTGGACGCCCACCCGTTCCTGGCGGCATTGAAAGCCGATGAAGCGGCCCAGTTGCAGGCGCGTTCGGCCTGGCTGCTGGCCAGCAAGCACATCAACGGCGCGCAAGGACTGGAGGTCTCGGACTTCATGCGCCTGAGCATCGCGGCCCAGGCCAGCCTGCCCATCCTCAACCTGGCGCCCGAACTGTATGAAGGCTGGGACGAGATCATCGTGTACCCCGCCAGCTTCCGCATCCCGCGCTCGCGCCAGGACGATGACGGCGTGGTGCACGAATACCTGGAGGACGCCGCCGGCGAAGCCTGGGAAGGCGGGCCGCTGGTGCTGTCCTGGGAAGACACGCAGTTCTCCGACGGCGGCTTCAACGTGGTCATCCACGAGTTCGCCCACAAACTGGACCTGCGTTCGGGCTATGCCGACGGCATGCCCTCTCTGGCCGCGCACCCCGAACTCAAGCCACAGGCCTGGCGCCGCATCCTGGACGACAGCCTGGACCGCTTCATCGCTGCCGTGGACGCGGTCGAGGCCGCCATCCCGCATGATGTGGATCCGGAAAGCGAGGCCGCCGACGCCTGGTACGGCCAACTGCCGATGGACCCGTATGCCGCCACCGACGAAGCCGAGTTCTTCGCGGTCAGCTCGGAACACTTCTTCGTGGATCCCTACCCCATGCACGAAGCGCTGCCGCAATGGTATGGGCTGCTGCGGGCCTACTACCGGCAGGATCCGCTGGAACGCTACGCATGAAACAGCTGCTGATCGTGTGGCATTCGCGCACCGGCGCCGCGCGGCAGATGGCCGAAGCCGCTGCGCGCGGGGCGCGCGCGGCCGCCGCGCAACTGGAACAGACGGCAGACCTGGACGTGGTCTTGCGGCGCGCCGCCGACACGCAGGCCGAAGAAATGCTCGCCAGCCAGGCCTACCTGTTCTGCGCCCCCGAGAACCTGGCCTCGCTGAGCGGCGAGATGAAGGAATTCTTCGACCGCAACTATTACGCGGTGCTGGACCGGATACAAGGCTTGCCCTACGCCAGCGCCATCAGCGCGGGCAGCGACGGCGCGGGCGCGGCGCGGCAGGTCGAGCGCATCTGCACGGGCTGGCGGCTCAACGCGCTGGCGCCGGCGCTCATCGTCAACATGGGTGCGCAGACGGCGCAGCAGATCCTGGCGCCCAAGATCGTGGCCGGCGCGGATATTGCGAAATGCGAGGAATTGGGCGGCCTGCTGGCCGCGACGCTGTTGCTCGGGCAGTAGCCGGCACAACGCGGGATGATGAGACGGGTGGCGCACGCGCCAGCCCGCCCCGTGCACGCATCAGGCGCCCGGGGCGCCCGACGCGGCAGGCGTCTTAGACGGCAGCCGTCACGACGATTTCGACCTTGTAGTCCGGATTGGCCAGGCGGGCTTCGACGGTGGCGCGCGGAGGCGAATTGCCGTCGGCGACCCAGGCGTCCCAGGCCTTGTTCATGCCATCGAATTCCTTCATGTTGGCCACGTAGATCTGGGCCATCAGGATCTTGGTCTTGTCGGTGCCGGCTTCGGCCAGCAGGCGGTCGATCGTGGCGAGCACCTGTTCGGTCTGGCCGGTGATGTCCAGCGTGGAATCGTCCGGCACCTGGCCGGCCAGGTACGCGACGCCGTTGTACACGGCCATGTCGGACAGGCGCTTGGCCACGTGGAAGCGCTTGATGCTGCTCATGAATAGTCCCCTAGATTCGAGTGGGTTGGGTGGAACGATACTGAAGAACCCGCAATTTACCCCGAGCCGCCGTCAGGCGGGGGGCAGCTGGAATACCTGGCGCAGATAGGCCAGGTAGGCCGGATCGTCGCACATGGTCTTTTCCGGCGCGTCGGACACCTTGGCCACCGGCTGGCCATTGCAGCGGACCATCTTCATGACGATCTGCAGGGGCTCGTGGCCCAGGTCGTTGGTCAGGTTGGTGCCGATGCCGAAGGACACCTTGCAGCGACCGGAAAACTGGCGGGCCAGCTCGATGGCGCGCGGGAAAGTCAGCGAATCCGAGAACACCAGCGTCTTGGCGCGCGGATCCACGCGGTTCTTGCGGTAGTGCTCGAGCAGGCGCTCGCCCCAGACGAAGGGATCGCCCGAATCATGCCGCGCGCCGTCGAACAGCTTGCAGAAATACATGTCGAAATCACGCAGGAAGGCATCCATGCCGTAGACGTCCGACAGCGCAATGCCCAGGTCGCCACGGTATTCCTTGGCCCAAACCTCCAGCGCGTACACCTGCGAATCGCGCAGCCGCGGACCCAGCGCCTGGCAGGCTTGCAGGTATTCGTGGCCCATCGTGCCCAGGGGCAGCACTTCGTGTTGCTTGGCCAGCAGCACGTTGCTGGTGCCGGCGAAATGCACGCCCATCTGCGACTTCATGGTGGACACGATTTCTTCGTGCCAGATCTTGGAAAAGCGGCGCCGCGTGCCGTACTCAGCCACGCGGAAATCGGCCAGCGCCGGATCGTCCAGCACCAGGTGCATCTTGGACTGCAGGCGCTTGCGGCCCTCTTCCCAGTCGGGATTCTTGCGGGTGTTGCGGAAATAGACCTCGTTGACGATGGCCAGCACCGGGATCTCGAACAGGATCGTATGCAGCCAGGGGCCTTTGACCTCGATGCTGATTTCGCCCGGCCCATCGCCCACGCCGATGTGAATGCAGCGCTCCGGCAGATGGAACAGTTCGAGGAAATCGACGAAGTCGCTTTTGATAAAGCGCAAGCCGCCCAGATATTTAAGTTCGTCCTCGGTGAAGCGCAACTGGCATAGCTGATGCACTTCCTCGCGGATTTCGTCCAGGTAGGGACGCAGGTCGACCCCGGGCGTGCGGCATTTGTAACGGTACTCGACCTGGGCAGCGGGAAAATGATGCAGAACCACCTGCATCATGCTGAATTTATACAGATCGGTGTCGAGCAGCGAAGTGATTATCATGATGGCGCGTTTCGTTTCGCGACACCATAGCATAGAGCTCCCGCTGTTCAGGGCGAAGGGCCACTATGTCAATACGGGTATTGCCGGCACATCGGCGCGGCATTGGGTAAAATCCGCCCAACAAGACACAAAAGCCGCCGCTCCCGGAGTTCCTGAATGACCCACGTTGTCACCGAAAACTGTATTAAGTGCAAGTACACCGACTGCGTAGACGTGTGCCCGGTGGACTGTTTTCGTGAGGGTCCGAACTTCCTCGTGATCGACCCTGACGAATGCATCGACTGCGCCGTCTGCATCCCGGAATGCCCGGCCAATGCCATCTACGCCGAAGAAGACGTGCCGCAGGACCAGTTGAATTTCATCGCCCTGAATGCCGAACTCTCGCCCGAGTTCGCCAGCATCAGCCGTGCCAAGAAGCCCCTGCCCGACGCCGACGAATGGAATGGCAAGCAGGACAAGCTGCAATACCTGGAAAAATAATCCGCGAACGCCGGCCCCGCCCTGGCGGCCGGCCTCGCGCGATGTACCGATGACCGACGACTCCAAATACACGCGCCAGACCGTTACCCACGTCCACACCTGGGTGCCTGACAAGCTGTTCTCCGTGCGCGTGACGCGCGACGACGCGTATACGTTCCAGCCGGGCCAGTTCGCCCGGGTCGGTCTGCCGGAAGCCGGCGCCTCGGAAGGCGAACCCACGCTGTGGCGCGCCTATTCCATGGTGTCGGCGCCGCACGAACCCTGGCTGGAGTTCTATTCCATCGTGGTGCCCGAAGGCCTGTTCAGTCCGCGCATGGCGCGGCTGCAGCCTGGCGACTCGCTATATGTGGAAAAGACGCCCTACGGATTTCTGACCCTGGAGCGCTTCGCGCCGGGCGGCGATCTTTGGCTGCTGGCCTCGGGCACGGGCCTGTCTGCCTACCTTTCGATCCTGCGCGACCCGGCAGTCTGGCGGGCCTACCGCCGCATCATCCTGGTGCACGGAGTGCGCACCGCCGCGGAGCTCGCCTACCGCACCGAAATCGAATCCTGGCGCAACCAGCCGGCGCTGGCCGAGTTCTTCGCGGCGGATCCGCAGAAACTCGTCTACCTGCCCATCGCCACCCGCGAAGCCCTGCCCGGCATGCCGCAGGAACGCCTGACCACGCTGATCGCCGACGGCCGCCTGGAGCAGCTCGCAGGCCAGCCGCTGGACCCCGAGCAGGCCAAGATCATGCTTTGCGGCAATCCCGACATGCTGGCCGACGCCCGCAAGCTGCTGGGCGAACGCGGCTTCAAGCCTGGACGCCGCGGCATCCCCGGCAACCTGGCAGTGGAAAACTACTGGTAGCTTCGGTCCGTCCGACTTAGTGCATAAATCCTTCTTTTGGTATGACAGCACGTTGTAAAAAGCGCCCTAAACTGGTGCTCAATGGGTATTGGGTCGCTTTTTAGCAACAGATTTGCTTTTTTTGTCGGCGTTTCTTCAGGCTGTTTAGAAATATCGTTAGTGCCCGGAGCAATAATCGGGACACACGCACGACCCAGAAGGACTTTTCTCAAATGCTGTATCAATTGCACGAAATGCAGCGCGCCTTCCTGACTCCGTTCGCTGCATTTACGGACGCCGGTTCCCAGCTGTTTTCCAGTCCCTACAGCCCTCTCGCCTATACCCCGATCTCCCGCCAGATGGCAGCCGGGTATGAGCTGATGACCCGCATCGGCAAGGAATACCAGAAGCCTGCCTGGAACCTGCCCACCACCGAAATCAACGGCAAGTCCGTCCGCGTCATCGAAGGCGTGGCCATCGACAAGCCGTTCTGCCGCCTGCTGCACTTCCAGCGCGATGTCCGCCACACGGGCCGCGACGATCCCAAGGTCCTGCTGGTGGCGCCGCTGTCCGGCCACCACGCCACCCTGCTGCGCGACACCGTGCGCGCCCTGCTGCCGGCCCACGACGTCTACGTCACCGACTGGGTCGACGCCCGCATGGTGCCGCTGTCGGCCGGTCCGTTCCATCTGAACGACTACGTGCGCTACGTGCAGGATTTCATCCGCCACCTGGGTCCGGACGTGCACGTGATTTCCGTGTGCCAGCCGACGGTGCCGGTGCTGGCCGCCGTCTCGCTGATGGCCTCCGCCAACGATCCCTGTCAGCCGCGCAGCATGGTGATGATGGGTGGTCCCATCGACCCGCGCCAGTCGCCCACGCAGGTCAACCGCCTGGCCACGACCAAGCCCTACAGCTGGTTCGAGAACCAGGTCATCCATCCGGTGCCGCCGCGCTATCCGGGCGCGGGCCGCAAGGTCTACCCGGGTTTCCTGCAGCACGCGGGGTTCATGGCCATGAACCCCGACCGCCACATGAAGTCGCATTACGACTTCTACCTGGACCTGCTGCGCGGCGACGACAGCGACGCCGAAGCGCACCGCCGCTTCTATGACGAATACAACGCCGTGCTGGACATGCCGGCCGAGTTCTATCTGGACACGATCCGCATGGTGTTCCAGGAGTTCCAGCTGCCCAACGGCACCTGGGAAGTGGACGGCAAGCTGGTGCGTCCGGCGGACATCAAGAAGGTCGCCCTGCTCACCATCGAAGGCGAACTGGACGACATCTCGGGCCAGGGCCAGACGCGCGCCGCCATCAAGCTGTGCAAGAACATCCCGGCCGAGCGCAAGACGCACTACACGGCGCCCAATTGCGGCCACTACGGCATTTTCTCGGGCCGCCGCTGGCGCGAAATGATCTGTCCTAAAATTGCCGAATTCATCCGGCAATCTGCGTAGGATGGGTGTAGCGCGAGTCAAGCCGGACTAGAACCCGGACCTCCGACGCGCGCAACCCATCAAACAGCGGTGACTGGAAATCTCAGCGCTGTTTGATGGGTTGCGCGCGATTCGCGTTTGGGGTCCCTGATTCCTGCCTTTCGCGCCCCCGTCCCACGATTTCATCTTCACATCCATGTCCTGTCGCTCATTGGCCGACCGCATCGATGCCTTGCTACCCCAGACGCAATGCACCAAGTGCGGATACGACGGCTGCCGGCCCTATGCCGACGCCATCGCGGACGGCTCCGCCCCGATCAACCGCTGCCCGCCCGGCGGCGACGACGGTATCGCCGCGCTGGCGGTCCTGCTCGATACCCCCATCCTGCCGCTGGACGCCACCCGCGGCGAACCCGGCCCGCTGCTGGTCGCGCGCATCGACGAAGCGCACTGCATCGGCTGTACGCTGTGCATCCAGGCCTGTCCCGTGGACGCCATCGTGGGCGCCAACAAGCATATGCATACCGTGCTGGCCGACTGGTGCACCGGCTGCGACCTGTGCGTGGCGCCCTGTCCGGTCGATTGCATCCAGATGGTGCCGGCAGGTCGCGCCTGGAATTCGCAGGATGCCGCCATCAGCCGCCAGCGCCACCGCAGCCATCTGGCACGCACCGAACGCCTGGCTGCCGACAACGCGCGCCTGATGGCGCCCGAAGCGGCTGCCGCGCCCAGCGCTTCCGCTCCCGCCGCCGACGAGGCGCGCAATGAGGACCGCAAGCGTTCCGCCATTGAATCCGCGCTGGCCCGCGCCCGGGCCCGCCGCAACCCCACTCAATCATGAACGCAGCCAAACGCCGAGAGATCTTCGCCCGCTTGCAGGCCGCCAACCCGCATCCGACCACCGAGCTCGAATACGACACGCCGTTCCAGTTGCTGATTGCCGTGCTGCTGTCGGCGCAGGCGACCGACAAATCGGTCAACATCGCCACGCGCAAATTCTTCCCCGCTTACGGCACGCCGCAAGCCCTGCTGGCGCTCGGCGAAGAAGGCTTGGCCGACTACATCAAGACCATCGGCCTGTACCGCACCAAGGCGAAGAACACCATCGCCACCTGCAAGATCCTGATCGAGCAGCACGGCGGCGAAGTACCGCAGACTCGCGAAGCGCTCGAAGCCCTGCCCGGCGTTGGGCGCAAGACCGCCAACGTGGTGCTCAACACGGCGTTCGGACAACCCACGATGGCGGTGGACACGCACATCTTCCGCGTGTCGAACCGCACCGGCATCGCGCCCGGCAAGAATGTGCTGGAAGTCGAACAGAAACTCGAAAAGTTCGTGCCGCGCGAATACATGCAGGACGCTCACCACTGGCTGATCCTGCTGGGCCGCTACGTCTGCGTGGCGCGCAAACCCAAATGCCCTCAATGCGGCATTTCCGACCTCTGCGAATTCAAGCAGAAGACGCCCGCCTGACGGCGCGTTAGCTTACGCGCCGACACGGCATTCGGTGCACGCAAATCGGGTTTTCCCTCCCTCTCAAATCCATCAGGCGTTGATGACGATCAACGCATATTTGCTGCATTGCATTTCCATTATGGAAAGCCTTTATTCCCTTGTGGCGCAAGCATTGTCGGCCTGCCGACAATTGCCCATTCCGCACTGCAAAACCTATGACAAACCCTCATGGAATTTTGATAAATAGGTGCGCATACTCGCCGGCAACTCATAAGAAAACTGCGATTTCCTGAACAGTTTTCCGGACCCTGCGGGGACCTGGCGCAACGACGGCAGGTGGAGACCGAAATAAATACAACGCCGGTGCAGCGAACATGGACGACACGATCCTGGAGACAAAAGGCCTCACCAAGGAATTCCGCGGATTCGTCGCGGTCAATGGGGTCGATTTGCGTATCAAGCGGGGCGAGATTCATGCCTTGATCGGGCCGAACGGCGCCGGCAAGACCACTTGCTTCAACCTGCTTACCAAGTTTCTTTCTCCCACGTCGGGAAGCATCAAGTTCAACGGTATCGACATTACCGGCGAGCGGCCCGCGCAGATCGCGCGCCGCGGCGTGATCCGTTCATTCCAGATCTCGGCGGTGTTTCCGCACCTGACCGTGCTGGAGAACGTGCGCATCGGGCTGCAGCGCAGGACCGGCCTGTCGTTCCACTTCTGGAAAAGCGACAGGCAGCTCGCCGTGCTGAATCAGCCGGCGCGCGACCTGCTGGAGCAGGTGGATCTGGGCGCCTTCGCCAACGAAACCACCGTAAACCTGCCCTATGGCCGCAAGCGCGCGCTTGAAATCGCCACCACGCTGGCGATGGAACCCGAGCTGATGCTGCTGGACGAACCCACACAAGGCATGGGCCACGAGGACGTGGACCGCGTCACGCAACTGATCAAGCGCGTCAGCGCCGGACGCACCATCCTGATGGTGGAACACAACATGAATGTCGTGTCCTCCATCGCCAACACCATTACTGTGCTGGCGCGCGGCAGCGTGCTGGCCGAAGGATCGTACGCCGAAGTCTCCCGCCATCCGGCCGTGATGCAGGCTTACATGGGCACCACCGACGGCGAACTTCAAGGAGCGCACGCATGAGCACCCCGGCACTGGAAATTTCGGGCCTGCAGGCCTGGTACGGGGAATCGCATATCCTGCACGGCGTGGATATGCGCGTTGGACAAGGCGAAGTGGTCACGCTGCTCGGACGCAACGGCGCCGGGCGCACCACCACCCTGCGGGCCATCCTGGGCCTGACGGGATCGCGCAAGGGCTCGGTACGCATCCATGGCACCGAAGCCATCGACCTGCCCACCTACAAGATCGCCCATCTGGGCGTGGGCTATTGCCCCGAGGAACGCGGCATCTTCGCCAGCCTGTCCTGCGAAGAAAACCTGCTGCTGCCTCCGGTCGTCGGTTCGCTGGGCGGCGGCATGTCGCTGGCAGAAATCTACGACATGTTCCCCAATCTGCAGGAGCGCCGGAATTCTCCCGGCACGCGCCTGTCTGGCGGCGAACAGCAAATGCTGGCCGTGGCGCGCATCCTGCGCACCGGCGCCAACCTGCTGCTGCTCGACGAAATCTCCGAAGGCCTCGCCCCTGTCATCGTGCAGGCGCTGGCTCGCATGATCACGGCGCTGAAGCAGCGCGGCTACACCATCGTCATGGTGGAGCAGAACTTCCGCTTCGCAGCGCCCCTGGCCGACCGCTTCTACGTCATGGAGCACGGCCAGATCGTCGAGCACTTCGAAGCCGCAGAACTTTCAGAAAAACAGGACACGCTCAACGAACTGCTGGGCGTCTAGAACCTGTGTCATCCGCCGGAAATCCGGCAACACTACACCGTAGGGAAGAGAGGAGTCATCCCATGAAGCTGCACACCATCACTGCTGCACTGGCCATGGCGGGCCTGGGATTTGCTGGGGCAACCGCCCACGCGCAAGGTATCTCCGACGATGTCATCCGCATCGGCTTCATCACTGACATGTCCGGCGTGTATTCGGACATCGACGGCAAGGCCGGTCTGGAAGCCGTGCGCATGGCGATCGAGGACGCCGGCGGTTCGATCAACGGCAAGAAGATCGAAGTCGTCTCCGCAGACCACCAGAACAAGGCCGACGTGGCTTCGGCGCGCGTGCGCGAATGGTTCGACGAGCAGAAGGTGGACGTCATCATCGCCGGCACCAACTCGTCGACCAGCCTGGCCATGGCCGGCGTGGCCGCCGCGAAGAAGAAGCCCTTCATGGCAATCGGCGCGGGCGCGTCGGACCTGACCAACGCCCAATGCTCGCCCTATACCGTGCACTACGCCTACGACACCGTGGCGCTGGCGCGCGGCACCGGCTCCGCCGTGGTGAAAGACGGCGGCAAGAGCTGGTTCTTCCTGACCGCTGACTATGCCTTCGGCCACGCGCTGGAGCGCGACACCATGGCCGTGGTCAAGGCCGCGGGCGGCGAGGTCAAGGGCCAGGTGCGGGCGCCGCTGGGCGCGTCGGACTTCTCGTCCTTCCTGCTGCAGGCGCAATCGTCCAAGGCGCAGATCCTGGGCCTGGCCAACGCGGGCGGCGACACCATCAACTCGATCAAGGCCGCCAATGAATTCGGCGTGACCAAGACCATGAAGATGGCCGGCCTGCTGGTCTTCATCAACGACGTGCACGCGCTGGGCCTGCAAGCCACGCAAGGCATGTACCTGACCGACGGCTGGTACTGGGATCAATCCGACGCCTCGCGCGCCTGGTCCAAGAAGTTCGAAGCCAAGGTCGGCCGCAAGCCCTCCATGCTGCAGGCGGGCGACTACTCGGCCACGGCTTTCTACCTGAACGCCATCAAGGCCACCGGCACGGACGACGGCGACGCCGTCATGAAGTGGATGAAGTCGAACAAGGTCAACGACTTCTTCGCGCAAGGCGGTTATGTGCGCGAAGACGGCCGCATGATCCACGACATGTACCTGATGCAGGTCAAGACGCCGGCCGAATCCAAGGCCCCGTGGGACTATTACAAGGTCGTGGCGACGCTGCCCGGCGACGAGGTCTACACCAAGTTGTCCGAGTCCACCTGCAAGCTGGTCAAGAAGTAATCCAGCCCATGTGCCCCAGACGCGACCCGGCGATCCTACCCGTCGGGCCGCGTTTTGATTAGCTCGCTTCCCTCCGTACGCGCAGGATTTTCATAAGATGACTGACATTTTCGGCATCCCCATACAGGCCTTGTTCGGCCAGCTTTTGCTAGGCCTGGTCAACGGCTCCTTCTACGCCATGCTGTCGCTCGGGCTGGCCGTCATCTTCGGGCTGCTGAACGTCATCAACTTCGCGCACGGCGCGCTCTACATGCTGGGCGCGTTCATCGCCTGGATGGGGCTGTCGTACCTGGGGTTGAACTACTGGGTCATGCTGATCCTGGCGCCGCTGGTCGTCGGGCTGTTCGGCATCATCATAGAAAAGCTGTTGCTGCGACACCTGTACAAGCTCGATCACCTGTACGGGCTGCTGCTGACCTTCGGCCTGACGCTGCTCATCGAAGGTCTGTTCCGCAGCTTCTACGGCGTCTCGGGTCAGCCCTACCCCACGCCTGACGCCTTGCGCGGCGCCACCAACCTGGGCTTCATGATCCTGCCGAATTACCGCGGCTGGGTCGTGGCAGCCTCCCTGGTAGTGTGTCTGGCAACCTGGTTCGTCATCGAACGCACCCGCCTGGGCGCACTGTTGCGCGCCGGCACCGAAAACCCCCGCCTGGTCGAGGCCTTCGGCGTGAACGTGCCGCGCATGATCACTCTGACCTATGGCTTCGGCGTGGCGCTGGCGGGCTTTGCCGGCGTGCTGGCCGCGCCCGTGCTGCAGATTTCCCCGCTGATGGGCTCCAACCTCATCATCGTCGTGTTCGCCGTGGTCGTGATCGGTGGCATGGGGTCCATCATGGGCGCCATCGTGACCGGTCTGGGCCTGGGCGTGATCGAAGGACTGACCAAGGTGTTCTGGCCCGAGGCCTCCAGCACGGTCGTGTTCATCATCATGGCCATCGTTCTGTTGATCCGCCCGGCCGGGCTGTTCGGAAAAGAAAAATGAATCGTCAATTCCTGGGCTATGCGGTACTGGCCATCGTGGTGGCCATTCTTCCCTTTATCGGGGTCTATCCGATCTTCGCCATGAAGATCATGTGCTACGCGCTCTTCGCCTGCGCATTCAACCTGCTGCTGGGTTTCACCGGGCTGCTGTCGTTCGGCCACGCCGCCTTCCTGGGCAGCGCGGCCTACGCCACCGGCCACGCGCTCAAGGTATGGGGCTTCCCCACCGAGGTCGGCCTGCTGTTCGGCGTGGCCGTGGCGGGGCTGCTGGGCCTGGCGATGGGCGCCATCGCCATCCGCCGCAGCGGCATCTATTTCGCCATGATCACCCTGGCGCTGTCGCAGATGGTGTTCTTCTTCTTCCTCCAGGCGAAGTTCACCGGCGGCGAGGACGGCCTGCAAAGCGTGCCGCGCGGCACCCTGTTCGGGCTGATCGACCTGTCCAAGGACCTGAACCTGTACTACGTGGTGATGGCCATCTTCGTCATCGGCTACTTCATCATCTGGCGCACGGTGAATTCGCCCTTCGGCCAGGTGCTGCAGGCGCTGCGCGAAAACGAACCGCGGGCCATCTCGCTGGGCTACGACGTCGACCGCTTCAAGCTGCTGGCCTTCGTGCTGTCGGCCGCGCTGGCCGGCCTGGCGGGCGCCACCAAGACCCTGGTCTTCGTGTCGGCCACCTTGTCCGATGCCACCTGGCAGATGTCCGGCCTGGTCATCCTGATGACGCTGATCGGCGGGCTGGGCACCTTGACCGGTCCCATCCTCGGCGCCTTCATCGTGGTGCTGATGGAAAACAAGGTGGGCGACTTCGGCCAGATGATGGCCAACCTGACCGGCGTGGACTGGTTCCTGCGCCTGGGCGAATCGGTCACCATCGTGATCGGCCTGATCTTCGTGATCTGCGTGCTGGCCTTCCGCCGCGGCATCGTCGGCGAGGTCGGCGCCTTCATCGATCGCCGCCGCGCCGCCCGCGCCTGATCCTGACAGCGCAAGCACGGGGCCGCTTTATGCGGCCCCGTTTTCATTTGGCGCGGCGGCTGCCGCCCGTACAATGAACGGCACCCAACCAAACAGGTGCCTGACCATGCGCAAACCGCATCCGCTCGCCCCCGTCCTTGGCGCCCTGGCGCTGGCCGCAGCCCTCCTTCCCGCGGCTGCTCAAGCCGCGGATTCCGCCGCGCCGGTATGCGAAGTCAAACGGCCCGTCCGCTTCAGCGGCCTGAACTGGGAATCCAACCTGGTGCTGGCCGGCATCGAACGCTATGTGCTGGAACACGGCTACGGCTGCAAGACCACGGTCGAAATCGGCGAAACCCTGCCCATGCTGGCGGCGCTGCAACGCGGCGATGTCGACGTCACGCCGGAAGTGTGGCCCGGCCAGATCGAGGGTGCATGGAAGAAGGCCCTGGCCAGCGGCAAGGTGCTGGGCGTGGGCCACGTCTACGACGCCGGCGAAGGCTGGTACGTGCCTCGCTACACCGTCGAGCGCCATCCCGAGCTGAAGTCCGCGGCCGACCTGGCGCGCTTCAAGGACGTGTTCGCCGATCCCGAAGAACCCGGCCGCGGCCGGATCTACGGCTGCCCGGCGGGCTGGGCCTGCGGCACCCTGAACGAGAACCTGCTGCGCGCCTTGAAGCTCGATAAGGACTACGCGATGTTCGCGCCCGGCTCCGGCGCCGCGCAAAAAGCCGCCATCGTGTCCGCCTACAAGCGCAAACGCGACATCGTCTTCTACTACTGGACGCCCACCTCGCTGGTCGGCGCACTGGATCTGGTGAAGCTGGAACTGCCCGCGTTCGACCAGGCCGCCTACACCTGCATGACCGATCCCAAGTGCGCGAATCCCGTGCCCACCGAGTTCAAGCCCAACCCCGTCGTCACCGGCGTGAACGCCGAGTTCGCGAAACAGGCGCCGCAGATCGCCGAATTCCTGGGCAAGCTGACTGTGCCCAGCGACGCCATCGACGCCACCCTGGGCTGGCTGGAAAACGAAGGCAAGGAACCCGAGGACGCCGCGCGCTATTTCCTCAAGCAGTACGGCCCGGTCTGGCGGCAATGGATGCCGGCGCAGGCAGCCGACCGCGTGCAGGCGGCGCTGGCGCGCGAATGACGGCGCGAAGCCGGCCGCTGCCTCATGTATCCTGACGTTTCGGCGCGCCGATAGCGCCACCCCAATTCAAGTGAAGGAAGACAACCATGGATGCCTTGTTCTGGCACAACGGTCACTGGACCACTGAAAACCCCAAATTGCTCGGCCCGGCCGACCACGCCTTCTGGATGGCCAGCATGGTGTTCGACGGCGCGCGCGCATTCCGCGGCCTGACGCCCGACCTGGATCTGCATTGCCAGCGCGTGGTGCGCTCGGCCGAAAAAATGCTGATGAAGCCCCAGATCGGCTGGGAAGAGATCCAAAAGCTGTGCCTGCAGGCTGTAGCCAAGTTCCCGCAAGGCAGCGAACTCTACATCAAGCCCATGTTCTATTGCGCCGACGGCTTCCTGCTGCCGGACGCCGACAAGACCCAGTTCGTGCTGCACGTGTTCAAGGTGCCGATGCCGGGCGACCAGGGCTTTTCCGCCTGCTTCTCCAGCTTTGCACGTTCCTGGCCCAACATGGCGCCCACCGACGCCAAGGCGTCCTGCCTGTACCCCAACGGCCAGCGCGCCATCCGCGAGGCCGCCGAAAAGGGCTTCGACAACGCCATCATGCTGGACGGCGCGGGCAACATCGCCGAATTCGCCACCAGCAACCTGTGGATCGCCAAGAACGGCGTGGTGTCCACGCCCGCCGACAACGGCACCTTCCTGAACGGCATCACGCGCCGCCGCGTGCTGGCGCTGTTGAAGGCCGACGGCGTCGACGTGCAGGAGCGCAGCCTGACCCGCGCCGACATCGAGGAAGCCGATGAAGTGTTCTCGTCCGGCAACTACGGCAAGGTGGTGCACGTGAACCGCGTGGAAGACCGCCAGCTGGAATACGGCCCCATGGCCCGCCGCGCGCACAAGCTGTACATGGATTACGCGGAAAGCACCGGCGCGAAGTAGGAACGCCGCCGTTTCAGCCCCCTCCCTGCTGCCCGCCCCTGTGCGGGCAGCGTCGTTCTCAGGAATGCCTCATGCAGACCCGACGTGATTTTCTCCGCAGCGGCGCGACGCTGGCCGGCGCCGGCAGCGCCCTGGCCCTGCTGCCCGCCTCCATCCGCCGCGCGCTCGCGATCCCCGCGGCGCGGCGCACGGGCACGATCCGCGACGTGGAACACATCGTGATCTTCATGCAGGAGAACCGCGCGTTCGATCATTACTTCGGCGCGCTGGCCGGCGTACGCGGGTTTGGCGACCGCTTTCCCATACCCGTGCCGGATAGCCCCGACGCGCGCCATCGCACCGTCTGGGCGCAATACAACGACAAACCCGATGAAGGCGCGCCGCGCACGGTCCTGCCCTTCCATCTGGATACGCGCGAGGCCTTCGAAACCATGCGCGTGGCCAGCACGCCGCACACCTGGTCCAACGCGCAGGACGCCTGGGACGCGGGCCGCATGGGCAACTGGCCGGCCGCCAAGAAGAACCATTCGATGGCGTACTTCACGGACGAGGACATGCCCTTCCAGTACGCCATGGCGCGCGCCTTCACGGTCTGCGACGCCTATCACTGCTCGTTCACCGGCGGCACCAACACCAACCGGCTGTTCGTCTGGACCGGCACCAACGACGGCCTGGGCCGCGGCAACGGCCCGGCCTTGGGCAATACCTACAACAAGCTCACGGGCGGCGATCCGGCGCGCGCCTACACCTGGACGACCTATCCCGAACGCCTGGAGGCCGCCGGCATCAGCTGGCGCATCTACCAGAACATGGCGGACAATTATTCGCTGAACCCGACCGCCGGCTTCAAGGCCTAC
This sequence comes from Achromobacter aegrifaciens, assembly GCF_902859965.1. NCBI lineage: Bacteria > Pseudomonadati > Pseudomonadota > Betaproteobacteria > Burkholderiales > Alcaligenaceae > Achromobacter > Achromobacter aegrifaciens. Next base: position 649,524 of record NZ_CADIKO010000003.1, on the reverse strand, counting down.
CGCGACGCCTATCATGGCGCGCCGGGCGCGGCGGCCGCGCTGAAGGAAAAGGCGCTCACCACCCGCGGCCTGGACCTGCTGCGCCAGGACGTGCTGGACGGCACGCTGCCGCAGGTCTCGTGGATCTGCGCCACCAAGGCCGGCTCCGAGCATCCCAGCCCGTCCAGCCCGGCGCAAGGCGCCGACTACACGGCCCGGGTGCTGGATGCGTTGACGGCCAACCCGGAGGTCTGGAGCAAGACCGTCCTGTTGCTGATGTTCGACGAAAACGACGGCTTCTTCGACCACATGCCGCCGCCCGCACCGCCTGCGCGCGATGCATCGGGCGCGCTGGCCGGGGCGTCCACGGTAAATACGCGCGGCGAGTATCACGAGATCGTCGCCGGCGCAGAGAAGGACGACACGCTGGCGCATTTGCACGGCGTCTACGGCCTGGGTCCGCGCGTGCCCATGTACGTGCTGTCGCCCTGGACCAAGGGCGGCTGGGTCAACTCCCAAGTGTTCGACCACACTTCCGTGCTGCGCTTCATCGAGCAACGCTTCGGCGTGGCCGAGCCCAATATCTCGCCGTGGCGGCGCGCGGTCTGTGGCGACCTGACCTCGATCTTCGATTTCGCCGCGCCGGACGGCGCAGGCCTGCCCAGCGGCTTTCCAGCCACCGCCGAACGCGCCGGCCTCGCATCGGCGCTGCCGGGCACCGTCACGCCGCCCGCGCCGCTGCAGCCGGGGCCGGCGCGGCAGCAGGCGGGCACGCGCCCGTCGCGCCCCCTGCCCTATGCGTTGCAGGTCCACGCGCGCGCGGACGCGGCAAGCGTCACGCTGCGTTTCGAGAACAGCGGCACGGCGGGCGCGGTGCTGCACGTCTATGACCGGCTGCATCTGGACCGCGGCCCGCGCCGCTACACCGTGGAAGCCGGCAAGCACCTGGAGGGCGCATGGCAGACCGCCGCTGACGATGGACGCTACGATCTGTGGGTGCTGGGTCCCAACGGTTTCCATCGCCATTGCACCGGCCGCGCCGGCCTGCCGGCGCTGGAGGTCTTGGCCGCCTACCAGGGGCCTGGCGCATCGCTGCAACTGACGCTGCGCAACCCCGCCCCGCAGGCCCGTTCATTCCGGGTGGAAGCCAACGCCTACGGCTATCCCCAGGAAGAGGATGCCACGCTCGCTCCCGGCGAGACGGTCAGCCTGTCCTGGGACATGACCCGCAGCGCGGGATGGTATGACCTGACCGTGCGCGAAAGCGGCGATCCGACCTACACGCGGCGTCTGGCCGGCCGCATCGAAACCGGCGCCCCCTCCACTTCCGATCCCGCAATGGGACAGGAGCTGATATTGCAATGGATACCCCAGGCATGAAACCACCTGCCCCCTATGAAAACGCCGTGACCTTCCAGTTCGGCGACTCGCCCGAGTTAGCCGACGAATTGCTTGCGCTGGTGCTGGCCGGCACGAAGACCGCCACCTGCGGCGCGTTGCGCGACTTCAACGAACAGGAACCTGTGCCCGAGGCCGGTCGGCGTGACGTGGTGCTGGACGGCTCGGGCCGCCCGGCTTGCGTGATCGAGACGCTCAGCGTGCTGATCCAGCGCTTCGATCAGGTGGACGAGGCGTTCGCGCTGGCCGAAGGCGAAGGCCCGTACGAGGCATGGCGCGATGCGCACATCGCTTATTTCGACCGCAACGGCGGCTATGCGCCGGACCTGGTGCTGGTGTGCGAACGGTTCCGGGTGGTCGAGGTCTTCGAACGATAAAAAAAAGCCGGACACCCTGCGGCGTCCGGCTCTTCGTGTGCTCGGGGTCGGTCAGCTTTGCTCGCCGCCCTTGCCCAGGCCCAGATAGCTTTCGATGACCTTCGGGTCGCCGGCCAGCTCGCGCGCCGGGCCGTGCAGGATGACTTCGCCGGTTTCCAGCACGTAGCCGTAATCGGCCACCTGCAACGCGGCGCGCGCGTTCTGTTCCACCAGCAGGATTGCCACGCCGGTCTCGCGCAGGCGCGCGATGATGTGGAAGATCTCGCGCACGATGCGCGGCGCCAGGCCCAGGCTGGGCTCATCGAGCATCAGCAGGTTGGGCTTGGCCATCAATGCACGGCCGACGGCCAGCATTTGGCGTTCGCCGCCCGACAGCGTGCCGGCCTGCTGGGCGCGGCGCTCGCGCAGCCGCGGGAACAGGTCGAAGACTTCGTTCAGCGTGTCGCGCCAGCCGCTTTCGCGGGCGCGGTAGCGGCGGAACCCGCCCAGCAGCAGGTTGTCTTCCACCGACATGGTGCTGAACAGTTCGCGGCGCTCTGGCACCAGCGACATGCCAGCCGCGACGCGGCGCTCGACCTGCCAGCCCGATACGTCGGTGCCGGCGTATTGCACGGTGCCGGCCGCGTGGCCGGTCTGCGGCAGCGAGCCCATCATGGCGTTCAGCATGGTGGACTTGCCGGCGCCGTTGGCGCCGATCACCGTGACGATGCTGCCGGCGGGCACGGTGAGCGAGGCGCCCACCAGCGCGCCCACCTTGCCGTAGCGGGCGGACAGGTTGCTGACTTCGAGTACGGGAGCGCTCATCACACGCCTCCTGCCGACACGGGCTTGGCCTGGTCCGCTTCGGGCAGGTCATCATCGATGCCGCCCAGGTAGGCTTCCAGCACCGCCGGGTTCTTTTGCACGTCGGCCGGCACGCCTTCCGCCAGCTTGGTGCCGAAATCCATCACCACGAGGTGGTTGGTCAGACGCATCACAAAATCCATATCGTGTTCGACGAGCAGAATGCTCATGCCCTCGGCGCGCAACTGTTCCAGCACGCGCGCCAGGTCCTGCTTTTCCTTGTAGCGCAGGCCTGCGGCGGGTTCGTCCAGCAGCAGCAGCACGGGGTCGGCGGCCAGGGCGCGCGCGATTTCCAGGATGCGTTGCTGGCCCAGCGCCAGGTTGCCGGCCTGCTCGTACAGGTACTCGCCCAGGCCGACGCGCTTGATCTGTTCGGCGGCCTCGTGCAGCAGCTGCGCCTCGCGGGCGCGGTCCGAATGCAGGGCGCCCGCCAGCACGCCGACGTCGGAGCGCAGGTGCGCGCCCAGCGCCACGTTTTCCAGCACGGTCATGCCGGGCAGCAGCTGCACGTGCTGGAAGGTGCGGCCCACGCCCAGCTTGGCGATGTCGCGCGCCGAACGGCTGTCGATGCGCTGGCCCATGAAGGTAACCTTGCCTCGCGTCACCGGCAGCACGCCGCTGATCAGGTTGAAGGTCGTGCTCTTGCCGGCGCCGTTCGGACCGATCAGGCCCATGATCTCGCCGGACGCGACCTTGAAGGAAATATCGTTGACGGCGACCAGCCCGCCGAATTCCTTGCGGATGGCGTCGACTTCAAGCACCACCTGGCCGGCTTGCGGGCGCACGCGCGTCGGCAGGGCCGGCGCGGACGCGGGCGGCGCCAGATTGCGGCGCGAGCTGTCGGCGCCGGTGATGCTGTCCCACCAGCCCGCCAGGATCGGCCACAGGCCGTTGCGGGCGTATTGCAGCATCAGGATCAGCAGCACGCCGAAGACGATCATCTCGAAGTTGGCGTTGGTGTCCAGCAGCTTGGGCAGCAAGTTCTGCAACTGGTCCTTCAGCACCAGGATGACGCTGGAGCCCAGCAGGGCGCCCCAGACATAGCCGGCGCCGCCGACCACCGCCATGAACAGGTACTCGATGCCGTAGTTGATGCCGAACGGGCTGGGGCTGACGGCGCGCTGCATGTGCGCGTAGAGCCAACCCGAGACGCAGGCCAGCAGCGCCGCCCAGACGAAGATCACGACCTTGTAGGCGGCGGTGTTCACGCCCATGGACTCGGCCATGCCGGCGCCGCTCTTGAGCGCGCGGATGGCGCGGCCCGGACGCGAGTTCAGCAGGTTGCGGGTCGCCCACAGCGCCAGCAGCACGAACACCCAGATCAGGTAATAGATGTGGCGGCCGCTGGCCAGGGACATGCCGAAGATGCTGATGGGCTCGATGCCGGCGATGCCGTCATGCTTGCCCAGCCAGTCGATATTGCCGAACAGGAAGTACAGCGACAGGCCCCAGGCGATGGTGCCCAGCGGCAGGTAGTGGCCCGACAGGCGCAGGGTGATCGCGCCCAGCAGGTAGGCCACGACGGCCGTCAGGATCAGCCCGGCCGGCAGCGCCAGCCAGGGCGAGACATCGTATTGCGTGGTCAGGTAGGCGGTGGTGTAGGCGCCCAGGCCCACGAACGCCGCCTGGCCGAACGAGGTCAGGCCGCCCACGCCGGTCAAGAGCACCAGGCCCAGCACCACCAGGCTGGCCAGCCCGATGTAATTGAGTTGCGTCACCCAGAATTCGGGCGTGACCGGCAGCAGTGGCAGGCCCGCCAGGACGACGATGAAGACGGCAAGCAGAATGCGGTTCATGACGTTTATTCCTCTTCGTCCACGTGATGGGTGCTGAACGAACGCCAGACCAGAACCGGGATAATCAGGGTGAAGACAATCACTTCCTTGTAGGCGCTGGCCCAGAAGGACGAGAAGGACTCCAGCACGCCCACCAGCAGCGAGCCCGCGGCCGCCACGGGGTAGCTGGCCAGCCCGCCGATGATGGCGCCGACAAAGCCCTTCAGGCCGATCAGGAAGCCGGTGTCGTAGTACACGGTGGTGATGGGCGCGATCAGCATGCCGGACATGGCGCCGATGGCGACGGCCAGCGTGAAGGTCAGGCTGCCGGACATGGTGGTGCTGATGCCGACCAGGCGGGCGCCGCGGCGGTTGACGGCCGTGGCGCGCAGCGCCCGGCCATACAGCGTCTTGCCGAAGAACAGCCACAGGCCGATGATCAGGATGGCGCATGTCGCCACCACGAACAGGCTTTGCGCCGACCAGGTCATGAAGCCCAGGTCGACCTGGCCGCTGACGAAGGCCGGAGTGCGCCAGCCTTCGGCGCCGAAGAACACCAGCGCCAGGCCGGTGAGCGCGAAGTGCACGGCCACGGAAACGATCAGCAGCACCAGCACCGTGGCTTCGGCCAGCGGCTGGTAGACGATGCGGTAGACCATCGGACCCATCGGGATCACCAGCAGCAGCGTCAGCAGCATGTTCAGCCACAGCGAATTGCCGGGTGCGGTGTAGGTCACGGTCAGCCAGAGCAGCGCCAGCGGCAGAACCACACAGGTGGCGATAGCCTTGGGCAAGGCGGCTGCGCTGCGGGTGCGCAGCGCACGCAGCAGCTCGAGCGCCAGGCAGACGATGCCCAGCAGCGGCAGGAGATAGGCAGTGCCCGGCACTTTGCCGTCCACCAGCATGGCCAGGGTCAGGGCGCCGAACGCCACGAACTCGCCCTGGGGAATGAAAATGACGCGCGTAACGGCGAACACCAGCACCAGAGCCATGCCCAGGAGGGCATAGATGGCGCCGTTGACGACACCGTCTTGCAGCAGGATCAGCGCAATTGAGGAATCCATCTAACAACCTTATTTATTCTGGTGTTCCGGCCGCACCCGGGACACTGATACGACACACCGGCCGGAAAGGCCGGTGCGAAGCATTGCTAGGGTGCCGCGCGGCGGGCGCCGCCGCGCTTTGCACACCCTTGGATCGGGCGATCCTGGAGGATTACAGGCCGGGCTGGTAGACCCACTTGCCGCCTTCCACCTTGACCATGACGCGCGAACGCTCGTCAAAGCCAGCGTGGTCCGTGGGCGACATGTTGAACACGCCTTGCGACGCGGCCAGGTCCTTCACGCCTTCCAGGGCATCGCGCATGGCGACGCGGAATTCCGGCGTGCCGGGCTTGGCGCCCGACTTCAGCGCCACGGGCAGCGCGGCCACGACCAGCTGGCCGGCGTCCCACATGTGGCCGCCGAACGTGTTGGTGGAACCGGCGCCGTTGGCCTTTTCATAGGCTTCGACGTAGGCCAGGGCCGACTTCTTGACCTGGTTGCTATCGGGCAACTGGGCCGCGACCAGCAGCGGGCCGGCCGGCAGCAGCATGCCGTCGCAGTCCTTGCCGCAAACGCGCAGCACGTCGTTGTTGGCGGCGCCGTGCGTCTGGTAGATGGTGCCGCCGTAGTTGCGGGCCTTCAGTTCCTTTTGCGGCAGGGCCGACGGAGTGCCGGCGCCGGCGATCAGGATGGCGTCGGGCTTGGCGCCGACCAGCTTGAGCACCTGGCCCGTCACGCTGGTGTCGGTGCGGCTGTATTTCTCGATGGCGACGATCTCGATGCCCTTGGCCTTGGCGGCCTTTTGCATCACGTCCAGCCAGCCGTCGCCGTAGGCGTCGGCAAAGCCGATGAAGCCCAGGGTCTTGACCTTGGACTTGGCCATGGCGTCAGCCAGGGCGCCGGCCATCAGGGCGTCGTTCTGCGGGGTCTTGAAGACCCAGCGGCGCTTGTCGTCCACGGGTTCGACGATCTTGGCGCTGGCGGCCACGCTGATCATCGGCACTTTGGCTTCGGCAGCCACGTCGACCATGGCGAGCGAGCCCGGCGTGACCGAGGTGCCGATCAGCACGTCGACCTTGTCGTCGGAGGCCAGCTTGCGCGAGTTCTTGACGGCTTGCGTGGTGTCGGTGGCGTCGTCCAGGACGATCCATTCGATCTTCTGGCCAGCCACTTCCTTGGGCAGCAGCGCCACGGTGTTGCGCTCGGGGATACCCAGCGAGGCAGCCGGGCCGGTGCTGGACACGGTCACGCCAACCTTGACCTGGGCGTTCGCCAGTAGCGGCAGGGCCAGGGCAATGGCGGCAGCCGCCGCGGACAAGCCGAAGTGCTTGCGCATGTTTTTGTCTCCTGTGGTGGCTCTGAGGCGCCTCGGTCGAGGCAGGGCGAGCCTAGTTAAAGTTATACAGAAAAAAATATTATAGGGTTAAAACAGTATCAAATGACGATGCGCAACTCCGGTAATTCCCTGATGTGCTACGAAAAACGCAATTCAGCAAACGCATTCGTTAATGGCGAACTTGTACTAGAAAAGCTTTGCGGCCGTCAGTTGGGGGATTCCCTTGGACTGCGGCGCGCCTCTCAACGCCCCAACATCGGCCACACGCGCTCCACCCGCGACGCCACCCAGGCGGCAACCACGGCCTTGGCCAGGTCGCCGGGCAGGAACACCGCGACCGCCATCGCAGCCTTGGCCAAACCCATTTTCGTCACGGCGGCCAGCCAGGGCACGCCGCAGGCGTAGACCACCGCGATGCCGCCCACCACGCATGCCGCCAAATAGCCGGCGAACTTCGCCCAGCCGCCCGCGGCGCGGCCGGCCAGGCTGCGCGCCAGCCAGCCCGTCACGAGGGCGCCCGCCACCAGGCCGACGAGAAAGCCGCCGGTAGGCCCGAAAAAGGCGCCCAGCCCTCCCCGGCCTCCCGGCAGGACGGGCAACCCGACCGCCGCCAGCGCCAGGTACAGCAGGCAGGCCAGCGCGCCACGGACGGGTCCGAGCATTGCGCCCGCCAGCATGGCACCCAAGGTTTGCAGCGTGACCGGCACCGGTATGGCGGGCAGTGGAATCGGCGGGATCAGGCTCAGGACGACGATCAGCGCCGCGAACAGCGCAATCAGCACGGTATTACTGGATTTCACGGTTTTCCCCTTTGGGAGATGGAACTGGGCGCGCGGGCCTCAGTGGCTGCGCGCGTCTATCGCTTCGGATACTTCCTGCGCTCTTTTCAGCGTCAGCACGATCAAGGGCACGATCAGCGCGACCGGATTGGCGCCCAGGCCGCGCGCGGCCTGCGCTTCGCGGATTTCCTGGAAGTTGCGCCAGATCTCCGGCACGAAACGCAGGGCCAGCGCCAAGGCCAGCGCAACCTTGCCGGCATCGACAAGCCTCAGGCGTTCCAGTGGCATCAGCGCCTTTTCGCAGACGGCAATCAGATCCGAGGTGCGCGTGGCCAGCGTGACGGCCAGGGCCAGTCCCACCATCGCGCCTACGCGCAGCAGCACGGCCAGCGCCTCCTGGCCGCCCTGGAACCAGGCCGTGAACACGCCGACGGCCAGCAGCACCCAGGCCAAGCCCTTGACCTGCCGCCAGACGGCAGCCGCGGCCACGCCCGTGGACCAGACCAGCGCGGCGGCGGCCAGGAAGGCAGGCGCCAGCCAGCGCGGGTCGCGCAGCAGGAACAGGCCCGCGCCCGCCGCCGTCAGCGCCAGCAGCTTCAGCCAGGCGGGCAGGCGGTGCAGAAAGGTATCTCCCGCGACGTAAAGCGGCTCCATCATGCGCAGTGCTCCCGGTACCAACGCAGCGCGGCGGCCGGCTGGTCATCGGCCGCGACGTTACCGTCGCGCACCACCACCACCCGGTCGAAATCCTCCAGCAGCTCCAGGTCGTGGCTGACGACGATGGCATCATGGGGCAGGCCCGCAATGGCGTCGCGCACGCGATTGCGATTGCGCAGGTCCAGCTGGGTGGTGGGTTCATCGAACACGATCAGCGCCGGTTCCATCACCAGCACTGCCGCCAGCGCCACCAGTTGGCGTTCGCCGCCGGACAGCGTGTGGCTGGTCCGGTCCGCCAGGTGACCGACGCCCAGGCTGCCCAACTGCGCATCGATACGGGCTTCGCGCTGCTGGCGGTCCGGGGACAGATGCTTCAGGCCGAACGCCAGGTCCTCGCGGACGATGGGGAAGACAATCTGGTTTTCAGGGTTCTGGAACACGAACCCGACCTGGCGGCGCACGGCCTTCAAGTCGCGCCGGGTGTCCAGCCCGCCCACCCGCACATTGCCGGCCGAGGGCAGGACCAGCCCATTGATCAGGCGCGCCAGCGTGCTCTTGCCGGCGCCATTGGGGCCGACGATGCCAATGCGTCGTTCGGCCAGCGTCAGGCTCACCCCATTCAGCACTTGCGCCTGGGGCGTGGAAACAACCGCCTGGTCAAACTCGATTAACATGGGGCGGGATTATGCCCGAACCATTTCGGGCATCGGGACTCCAAGAGCTCATATGGACAAAGTACGAAAATCCGACGCCGAATGGCGGGCCCAGCTTTCCCCCGAAGAATACGTCGTCGCCCGTGAAAAGGGTACCGAACGGGCATTCACCGGGCGTTACTGGAATACGTTCTCTCACGGCATCTACCGCTGCGTGGGCTGTGGCACGGCGCTGTTCGCTTCCGACACCAAATTCGACGCTGGCTGCGGCTGGCCCAGCTACTTCCAGCCGCTGGACCCGGAACTGGTGCGCGAAGAGCGCGACACCACCCACGGCATGGTCCGCACCGAAGTGCTGTGCAACGTCTGCGACTCGCATCTGGGACACGTCTTCCCCGACGGCCCCGAGCCCACCGGACTGCGCTACTGCATCAATTCCCTGTCGATGACGTTTGAACCCATAGAAGACTGAATGAAGAAGTTCCTGTTCGACCTGTTTCCGCTGTTCCTTTTCTTCATTGCGTATCGGTACACGGACATTTTCATCGCCACGGGCGTCGCCATGGCGGCGGCCGTGCTGCAGATCGTCTGGCTGAAAGCGACGGGCCGCGCCACCGAGGCCATGCATTGGATCAATTTGACCGTCATCCTGGTGTTCGGCGGGGCCACGATCTGGCTGCACAGCGACGTCTTCATCAAGTGGAAGCCCACGGTGCTGTACTGGCTGTTCGGCGGCGCGCTGGTCTTTGCGCGCTTGCTGTTCGGCCGCAACCTGATCCGCCGCCTGATGGAAAAGCAGATCCAGCTGCCCGACGCCGCCTGGGAACGCCTGAACCTGGTCTGGGCCGGCTTCTTCCTGATCGCGGGTGCGCTCAACCTGTATGTGGCGTTTTCCGGCCACTTCACCGAATCGCAGTGGGTCAGCTTCAAGGCCTTCGGCCTGATGGGCCTGATGGTGGTCTTCGTGATCGGCCAGTCGATCTGGCTGGGCAAGCATATCCAGACGGAGGAACAGGCCCCCTCCTCCGACACCCCGCCCCGCCAGCCCTGATCTCTTCCGACATCCATGGCCGGCGCGCCGCGCCGGAACCAACCCTCACTCCTCATGTCAGACACCACCGACCGCATTTCCCTGATCCGGGAGCGGCTAGCCGCCCTGGAACCTGTCAGTTTGGACATTCTGGACGACTCGCATTTGCATGCCGGCCACGAAGGCAGTAAAAACGGCGCCGGCCACTATCGCGTGATCATCGTAGCGCCTTGCTTCGCGGGGCTTTCGCCCGTTGCGCGGCATAGGCTGGTGTATCATCATTTGCAAGATTTGATCCCTTATCCGATTCATGCGCTTGCGCTAGATGCCCAGGCTCCCAAATAGAAAGTAAAAGGATATTCATGAAACGCATCGTCATGCTGGCTGCGGCCTGCGTCATCGCCGTGCCGGCTTTCGCTCAGAACGTGGCTACCGTCAACGGCAAGGCCATCTCGCAGAAGAGCCTGGATCAATTCGTCAAGCTGCTGGTCAGCCAGGGCGCCACCGATTCGCCGCAACTGCGCGAACAGGTCAAGCAGGAAATGATCAACCGCCAGATCTTCGTGCAAGCCGCCGAATCCAGCGGTATCGCCAAGCAGGCCGACGTCCAGACCGAAGTCGAACTGGCCCGCCAAGGCATCCTGGTCCGCGCCCTGATGGCCGACTACCTGGCCAAGCACCCCGTGTCGGACGCCAAGGTCACGGCCGAATACGAGAAGATCAAGAAGGAACAGGCCGGCAAGATGGAATACAAGGTCCGCCACATCCTCGTCGAAGACGAGAAGACGGCGAATGACCTGCTGGCCCAGATCAAGAGCAACAAGAGCAAGTTCAACGACCTGGCCAAGAAGAACTCCAAGGACCCCGGCAGCGCCGAAAAGGGCGGCGACCTGGGTTGGGCTCCCCCGACCAACTACGTCCAGCCGTTCGCGCAAGCCGTGACGCAGCTGAAGAAGGGCGAAATGGTCGACAAGCCGGTCCAGACTCAGTACGGCTGGCACATCATCGTGGTCGACGACACCCGTCCGGTGGAATTCCCGCCGCTCGACCAGGTGCGCCCGCAACTGGAAGAAATGCTGCGCCAGCAAACCCTGGCCGACTACCAGAAGGAACTGCGCGAAAAGGCCAAGATCCAGTAAGCCTTGCCGCACAGATGAAAAATGCCCGCGCAAGCGGGCATTTTTTCGCCCGGGTTTTCCTGCGCCGGGGTGGCACAGCCTCTGCTATGCCAGCGCCTGCCGCAGCTGGGCATCCCACAGACGGCCTTCCAGCAGCGGCGACAGATGGCCGTAGCGCCCAGCCACGCTGGTCTGGACAATATGGGCGGGATACGCGATCCGCGCCCCCGCGCCCGGGTCGTCGGGCGCAAAGAGCTCGTCGGATACGCAGCGCAGCCAACGCACGGGCGTAGCGGTTTCCAGCAGCGCGTCGCGCACGTCGTAGCGGCAGGCGGACGTCCTGAGCGCCGCCATGGACCACGGTGAAAAACGCGCCGCCCAGGCCTGCGCCTCGGCCCGCAAGCGCTGCTCCGCGGCGGGTTCGCCCGCATCGGCCAGCCATTGCGCGTAGCCATAGCGACGCAGGGTTGCGCAGCGCAATTCGACCCATTCGTTCCAGGCATGCGCATCGCCCGCGTCGAGGGCGGCGGCGATGCGGCGCAGGCGCTGCGCGTCCGCCATGCTGCCGCCGCCGCGCGGCGCCGACGCCAGCGCCACCACCCGCCCGACGGGCAGCGGCGCGGCCACGGCCCACTGGAAGGCCTGATAGCCGCCGTAGGAATAACCCACCACCGCATCCAGGCGCTCGACGCCGATCGCGCGCAGCCATTCCCCCTGCAGGCGCACGCCATCGGCAATCGATATGTCAGGAAATGCGCTGGCGGCCGCCCCGATCGGCGCGCTGCTGCCGAAACAGGATCCCAACGCGTTCGGCGCCAGCACGCAGGTATCGCGCGTGTCCAGCGCCGCTCCCGGCCCCAGCCAGGGGCTGGCCCAGCCGGCATCGGGATGGACCTCTCCCTCGGCCGCAAGCAAGGCCTGGTGGCTGCCGGATATGCCATGCAGCAGCAACACCACGGCGCGCGCGTGCTCCGGCGGCGGACCGTAGCGGGCCCAGGCCAGCCCGACCGGCGCCAGCGTTTCCCCGCCGTCCAAAGGCAAGGCTTCCAACTGCGTCACGCCACCGGCGCGGCCTGAGGGCTGACGGGTGGACATCGGCAGCGCCTAGACGGGACGTTCGCCCATGACCGTGGTGCGGTAGATCGTGCGCCGCATGCTGGCCGGCAGTTCACGGGTGGTGGCCTTGTGCATCACGCAGCGGTTGTCCCACATGACCACGTCGCCCGGCTCCCATTGCAGCGCGTACTGGTACTGCTCCTGCGTGCAATGCGCGAACAGGCGGTCCAGCAATTCCTGGCTGTCCGCCTCGCCCCAGCCAGACACCTCGGCGGTCATGCCGGGATGGACGTAGAGCGCCTTGCGGCCCGTCTCGGGATGCGTGCGCACGATGGGATGTTCGACGTCAGGCGTGCCAGCCAGTTGGCTGGCGTCCATCTTCACCTGGGTGCCTTCGTCGGCCCTGGTGTTCTTGCGCCGGTAGCGGTGCACCGCCCGCAAGCCCGCCAATTGGCTTTGCACGGCGCCGTCCAGTTCCTCGTAGGCCTGGTACATGTTGACGAACAGGGTGTTGCCGCCTTCCGGTGGAATCTGTTGCGCATTCAGAATGGTGGCCTTGGCGGGGCATTCGCGGAAGGCGAAATCCGAATGCCAGTACGAACCGCCGTCGGCGATGCCCGCCGGCACGCCGTTCTTGACCTCGTTGGAAAGCACGAATATCTCGGGATACTCGGGATGGTTGTACTGGGCCAGCACGTGGATATCCAGCTCGCCCAGGCGGCGGCTGAAGCGCAACTGGCCCTCGGGCGAGAGGCGCTGGTTCTTGAAGACCAGCAACTGGTGGCGCAGGAACAGCGCATTCACATCCGCGAAGGCGGCGTCGTCCAGGGTTTCCAGATCCACGCCATGGACGGCCGCACCGATCAGCGGGCTCAGGGGTATCGCTTTCATCATCAGGCTCCGGCAGAGGTTCAGGGAAGGCGGTGCACGCGGGCCTCGGTGCGCACCAGCGGCTCGGCGCCGTGCTCTCCGATCAGCACCGGATACTCCAGCCGCATGCCGCCCACGCCCGGGCGGTACAGGTGCGTGCCCAACGCCACCACCATGCCAGGCGTCACGACGTCGCGGCTGCGCAGGTTGATGAAGGGCCGGGTACGCGCGCAGGTGCCCAGGCCGTGGCCGAACAGGGGCAGGCCGAACTCGCTCAGTCCGTGCTTTTCGAACACGGCAATGCCGCGGCTGGCGCACTCCGCTATCGGCCGGCCCGGCGTCAACGATGCCAGCATGGTCTGCACGGTCTCTTCCCAGCAATCGATCAGCTTGCTCTGGACCGGGTCGGGCTTGCCCAGGAACACGGGCAATGCCGTATCCGCCATGTAGAGGTCCAGCAAGGGATGCAGGTCCAGGATCACGAATTCGTTCGGCTGGATGACGCGGTCGGTCGCCTGCTGAGTCACGCCGCGCAGGAATCCCGTGCGCTCGCCGGCCCCGACTTCGGTACCGCCCGTCACCGCCCAGGACCAGGTGCTGCCCCGTTGCCGGATCGCACGCTCGATTTCGCCGGCGATCTCGTTCTCGGTCGCTCCGACCCGCACCGCATTCATGCCCTGCTCGAAACCGTAGTCCGAGACTTCCGCCGCATGGCGCAGGCGCTCGATCTCGGCAGCGTCCTTGATCAGCATGACGTCGTCGATCACGTCCACGCCGTTCGCGAAACGGATGTCGGGCAAATGGCTGGTGAGGTCGAAGTACTCGGCCGCAGTCAGCATGCCCGGCGCCACCTGCGCCGCCCCGGGGTGCGACAGGTCCAGCGCCACCTTGCCACGCGTCAGTCCGTGATGCTCCAGGCGCTGGCGTATCAGTTGCGGAAAGTCGGAAAACTCGAACTCGTACATTTCCATCTCATGGCCTTCCACCCGCACTCGCGAGGCGTCCATGGCCCAGTAAATGAATTCGCAGTGGCCGTCAGCCGTGACCAGCACGGCGCCGCGCCAGGGCATGAATGCACCGCTCAGGTAGTGCAGCGCGCCCTGGCGGGTGCCCAGGTAGGCATCGAAGCCGAGTTCGCGCGCGTGTTGGGCGACGCGCTTGCGGCGCGCCTGAAAATCGATGGACTGCATATGTCACTCCTCCTTGGGGATTCAGGAAACGGATGCGCCGGAAGCCTTGACGACAGGCGCCCACTTCTCGGTTTCATCGGCTGTGAAGCGCGCAAAGTCGTCGGGCTTGCTGGCCACCGGATCCGCGGCCTGCGAAACAAGTTGTTCGCGCACGCGGGGATCGGCCAGCGCCTTGGCAATTTCCTGCTGCAGGCGTTCGACGATGGGACGCGGCGTGCCGGCGGGCGCGAACACGCCGATCCAGGACGTCATGGCATAGCCCGGCAGGGTTTCGGCCACGGTGGGGATGGCGGGTGCGGCTGGGGAACGTTCCGGCCCGGTCACGGCGATTGCGCGCAGCTTGCCGGACTTGATCAGGGGCTGGGCGATGACCAGGCTGTCGAAGGCCAGGTCGGCCTGTCCGCCGATCACGTCCGTGAGCGCGGGCAGGCTGCCCTTGTACGGGATGTGCTGCATCTGCACGCCGGCCATCTCGTTGAACAGTTCGCCCGACATGTGCATGGACGTGCCGCTGCCGCCCGAGGCGCGGTTGAGCTTGCCGGGGTTGGCCTTGGCATAGGCGATGAGGTCTGCCACCGAGTGGATCGGGAGCTTCGGGTTGACCACCACCACCAGCGGATACGACACGACCTGCGTCACCGCCGTGAAGTCCTTCAACGGCTGGAACGGCATGGACTTGTACAGGGTCTGGTTGATGGCGTTGGTGCCTATCGTGCCCATCAGGATCGTGTAGCCGTCCGGAGCCGCCTTGGCCACGGCGTCCGCCCCGATATTGCCGCCCGCCCCGGGCTTGGCCTCGACGATGACCGATACGCCCATGCTCTGCGTCATGCGTTCGGCCAGCAACCGGGTGACGATTTCAGTAGGTCCGCCGGCCGCGGCAGGCACGACGAAGCGGATGGGTTTGCTGGGATAGGCCTCGGCCGCGCCGGCGACGGAACTGGCCGCCGCCCCCGCCGCCAGGGCGCATGCGCCCAAGGCGCGCAATAGTCTCCTGCACATGGCATGTCTCCGTTGTTGCGGGACGTACCGGGCGGGTGCCCTGGCCGACCCATCTAATTAACGAACAATTGTTCGCTAATTGGCATTTTATGAAGATTGCCACGGATGTCAAACTACAATCGAGCCTCCAACGACAAGACTGCCAATACATGGACACGACATTGCCGGAACCGAAAGAAAGGAAAGAGGAGTTTCTAGACAGCCTGGCCAACGGCCTGCAATTGCTGCAGTTCTACGCCACGGGCGTGGCCAGCGTGACCGTGCAGGAGGCCGCGGAACAACTGGACGTGACGCGCGCGGCGTCGCGGCGCATTCTGCTGACGCTGGAAAAACTGGGCTATGTGCGGCAGGACGGCAGGAATTTCTCGCCCACGCCCAAGGTCATGGACCTGGGTTATGCGTATTTCGCTTCGCTAAGCCTGCCCAAACTGACTCGCGCGACCATGCGCGAAGTCGCGCAGACCGTAGGGGAAACCTGCTCGCTGGGCGTGCTGGACCGGCAACATGTCGTGTTCCTGGCGCGCGAAGAAGGCCCCAAGCTGCTCAAGCTGGACCTGTCGGTGGGCAGCCGCCTGCCCGCCTACGCCCACTCCCTGGGCCGCACGCTGCTATCGACGCTGGACGACGAGGCGCTCGACGCATATCTGGAAAGCGCGGACCTGAAGCGCCTGACGCCCTACACGACCGTGTCGCGCAGCGCCCTGCGCAAGCTGATCCGGCAGGTGCGCCAGGACGGCTACTGCATTTCGGTCAGCGAATTGGTGGATGGTTTCGCGGGCGTGGCCGTGCCGCTGTACAACCACGAAGGCCGCGCGGTGGCGGGCCTGAGCGTCAGCATGGTGCTGGGCTCCCGCCAGCCCGACGAATTGAAGCAACAGCATCTGCCGGCCTTACAGCGCGCCGCCGCCGCCATCCGCGACATGATGCCGCGCAGCACCATCTGATTCTGTGCCTGGGCGGGCGGCCTCAGCCGCCCTGTTCGCCCAGCAAGACTTTCAGGCCGTCCTCATCCAGCACCGCCACGCCCAGTTCCTGGGCCTTGGCGAGCTTGCTGCCGGAATCCTCGCCGGCCACCAGATAGGCCGTCTTCTTGGACACCGAACCGCTGACCTTGCCGCCCGCCGCCTGGATGCGCATCGAGGCTTCTTCGCGCGTCCAATTGGGCAGCGTGCCTGTCAGCACGAAGGTCTTGCCAGCCAGCGTCGTAGCCTGCGGCGCAGCCTCGGCCACGGGATTCACGCCCTGCGACTTCAACTGCTCGATCACGTCGCGATTGTGCTGCTCGGCGAAGAAACGGCGGATCGATGCCGCCACCACCGGCCCCACGTCGGGCACGGAGGACAAGGCGTCTTCATCGGCGTCCATGATGGCGTCGATGCTGCCGAAATGGCGCGCCACGTCGCGCGCCGTGGTCTCGCCTACATGGCGGATGCCCAGCGCGTACAGCAGGCGGTTCAAGCCGGGGGCGCGCGCCTTGTCGATGGCGGCCACCAGGTTGTCGGCGGACTTCTGGCCCATGCGGTCCAGGCCCACCAATTCCAGCGGACGCAGGCTGTACAGGTCGGCCAGGGTCTTGACCCGGCCGCTGTCGACCAGTTGATCCACCAGTTTTTCGCCCAGGCCTTCGATGTCCAGCGCCTTGCGGCTGGCGGCGTGCCACAGCGTCTGCTTGCGCTGCGCGCCGCAGAACAGGCCGCCGGTGCAGCGCGCGATGGTCTCGTCTTCCAGGCGTTCGATGGCCGAGCCGCAGACCGGACAGGCCGTGGGCATGACGAATTCACGGGCGTCATCCGGGCGCTTATCCAGCACCGGGCCCAGCACTTCGGGGATCACGTCGCCCGCGCGGCGCACGATGACGGTGTCGCCGATGCGCACGTCCTTGCGGCGGATCTCGTCTTCATTGTGCAGCGTGGCGTTGGTGACGGTGACGCCGCCCACGAACACGGGCTTCAGGCGCGCGACCGGCGTGATGGCGCCGGTGCGGCCCACCTGCACTTCGATATCGACCAAGGTGGTGGTGGCTTCCTCGGCGGCGAACTTGTGCGCCAGCGCAAAGCGCGGCGCGCGCGCGACGAAACCCAGCACCTTCTGCGCCGGCAGCAAATCCACCTTGTAGACCACGCCATCGATGTCGTAGGGCAGCTCAGGCCGCAGTTTGCCAACCTTGGCGTAGAAGGCCATCAGGCCCTCGGCGCCGCTGGCGCGGTGATTGTGCTTGACGTTGACCGGCAGGCCCAGCGAGGCCAGCCAGTCCAGCATGGCGCCATGGGATTTCTCGGGTAATTGCGAGGCTTCGGCCGCCCCCGCCGAGGCTTCGGCGAACAGCCCTCCCTGGGAGCCCGCCAAGCCCTGGACCTCGCCCCAGCCATAGGCAAAGAAGCGCAGCGGCCGCTTGGCGGTGATGCGCGGATCCAGCTGACGCAGGCTGCCCGCGGCGGCGTTGCGCGGATTGACGAAGACTTTTTCGTCGCGCTTGGCCTGGGCCTGGTTCAGTTTTTCGAAGTCGGCGCGGTTCATCAGGACTTCGCCGCGGACTTCCAGCACCTTGGGGTACGCCCCTTTGAGCTGCAGCGGAATCGCCTTGATCGTGCGGATATTGGAGGTGACGTCTTCGCCTGTCTGGCCGTCGCCGCGGGTCGCGGCCTGCACCAGGCGGCCGTCCTCGTAGCGCAGGCTGATCGCCAGCCCGTCCAGCTTGAGCTCGCAGAAGTAATCGGCTTGCTGCGCCGGCCCCAGCAGACCCGCGCCGCGCAGCGTGTCGGTGACGCGGCGGTCGAAGGCAGTCACGTCTTCTTCGTCGAAGGCGTTGCCCAGCGACAGCATCGGCACTACATGACGCACGCTGCCAAAGGCCGAAACAGGCGCCGCGCCCACGCGTTGCGTCGGCGACTCAGGCGTCACCAGCTCCGGATGCTCGGCCTCCAGCGCCTGCAGTTCGCGCATCAGCCGGTCGTACTCGGCGTCCGAGATCGACGGATCGTCGTAGACGTAGTAGCGGACGTTGTGCTGTTCGATTTCGGCGCGCAAGCGCGCCGCGGCCTGCGCCGCGTTTTCACCGCCAGTCGCGCCGCTCATTTATGCAAACACCCTTAGGGCGCGCTCGCTGCCAGCGGGCAGGCCCGCTTGTTCGAGCTGGCCGAACAGCACCTGCAGACGCTCGTCGATGACCGTTTCCGAACCATCGGCCAGCGGCTTGCCCTGGTCGTCCACCAGGTCCGCGCGCAGGCGAGCGGCCAGGTCGCGGCCCACGTCGACCATGCGGCCGAAAGCGCGCTCGTCCGCCGGGCTGCAAGGCACGTCCAGTAGCAGGTACAGACGTTCGATGCCGCCCATGCCGGCATCGAATGCCGCACCGTCGCCGCGCGCCAGCGTGAAACGGGCTACGCCGTTTTCCGCCAGCCAGGCCAGGCGGCTGCCGTCGGCAACGAAGCCCATGTCGCGCGCCACGGACAGGACCTCGGCGGCGGGCTGGGCGGCGCCCAGCAGCAGGGTCAGGCCGACCTGGGTGTCCAGGGCGGCGCAGGTGTCGTCCAATCGGGCGCCCTGCTCCAGTACGGCCTGCTGGTCCGGACCTTCGATGGTGGCGTCGAAACGCTCGGCCATGTCCTGGGCGCGAGCCCAGGCCTGCGACCATTCGATGGCGGTCAGCGGGCCGCTGCGATTGGCCAGCAGCACGGCCAGCTGCATGGAGGCGTAGGATTCGCCGGCGTGGACGCGCGCGCGGTGGCGGCGCTGATCGGTTTCGGCGAACACGCGCATGGGCTTGCGGCCCACGTGGCGCAGGCTTTGCATGTAGGGCAGCAAATCGGCGCCGCGCACGGCGTCGGCGAAGTTGATCTCGATGACCACCTCGCAAGCGGGATCGGGTTCTTCGGTATCGTCGGCATCGCTGCCGGCATCGACCGGGGCCGGCTGACCGGGCTGGGCACGGGCGCTCTCGCCGCCCATGCCAGGCTCACGGCGCGCCGCCGCTGCGCCCGCGGTTGCAGACGCGCCGGCTGCCGCGCCCGCCCCCAACAGCGGATCCTGCTCGGTGGAGGGGAAATGGGTCTGCATCTTGCGCCGGACGCGCCGGTCCTGCCACCAGTTGAATCCCAGCACCAGCAGTATCAGCAATACGCCCAGGGCTATCAGCCCGATCTGCAAATCACTCATGTATCAATCCCGCGCCGAAACCCCGACGCCCTTCTGAATATTGGGTTTATGCCGCTTCGGAGGCCATCATCTGGACGGCCGAGTCTATGTCTACCGCAACGATACGCGAAACCCCTTGCTCTTGCATGGTTACACCGATCAGTTGCTTGGCCATCTGCATCGCGATCTTGTTGTGCGAGATGAACAGGAACTGGGTCTGCTCGCTCATGTTGGCGACCAGGTTCGCATAGCGTTCGGTGTTGGCGTCGTCCAGCGGCGCGTCCACCTCGTCCAGCAGGCAGAACGGCGCGGGGTTGAGCTTGAACAGCGCGAACACCAGGGCGGTCGCGGTCAGGGCCTTTTCGCCGCCGGACAGCAGGTGGATGGTGCTGTTGCGCTTGCCTGGAGGCTGAGCCATGACCTGCACGCCCGCATCGAGGATTTCCTCGCCCGTCATGGTCAGCTTGGCCTCGCCGCCGCCGAACAGCTTGGGGAACAGCTCGCCGAAGTGGCCGTTGACGACGTTGAAGGTCTCTTGCAGCAGCTCGCGGGTTTCGCGGTCGATCTTGCGGATGGCGTCCTCGAGGGTCTCGATGGCGGTCATCAGGTCCTGATGCTGCGAATCGAGGAAGCCCTTGCGCTCGCGCGAGGTATTCAATTCGTCCAGCGCCGCCAGGTTGACCGAGCCCAGGGCTTCGATCTGGCGTGAAATGCGGCTGACTTCGGACTGCAGCCAGCTGGCACGGCGCCATTCGTCGGGCTGATTGGCCAGATCCTGGGCCAGCGCCTCGCGGTCGACCTCGCGCGCGTTCAGCTGTTCGGTGAACTGCTCTTCAGCCAGGCGCGCGGCCTGTTCCTGCAGCTGCAGTTCCATGATGCGAGCGCGCCGCGGCTCCAGCGTCTGCTCCTGCTGCAGGCGGTCTTCGTCCGCGCCGCGCAGCAGGGCCGCCAGATTTTCCAGTTCCTGGCGGGCGCGCGACAGCGCTTCCTCGCGCTCGGCGCGCGCTTCCAGGGCGTCCTGCAAGCCAGCCTGGGACGCCGAGGCGTCCAGCTCGGCCAGGTCCACCAGCAGCTGTTCCAGCTCGACGCTGCCGCGCTGGCTTTGGTCGGCCGCCAATTGCTGGTTGCGCTGCAGATCGGTGATACGCACCTGGATGCCGCGCTCGGCGAATTCAGCTTCCTGGGCGGCGCGTTCCAGTTCGCGCAGGCCGGCGCGGGCTGCTTCGGCCTGCGCCGCCAGGGTTTCACCGTCGATCTCGGCGTCGGCGAAACGGGATTGGTGTTCGGCCAGCTCTTCGTCCAGCGCCTCGAAGCGGGCTTCCGCCTCTTCGCGGGTGGCGCGCAGGTCTTCTTCCTGGACCTTGATCTCTTCCAGGTCCTGGCGCAGACGCGAGGCGCGCTCGCCGGACTGTTCGGCCTGCTGCTGCAGGCGCGAGTGTTCCAGTTGGATGTCGTGCACCCGGCGCGTGACCTCGGCCACGCGCTGGCGCGCCGGGGCGATGGCCTGAGACACTTGCTGCCAGGCGGCTTCGGCGCGGGCGACCGCGGCGCGCGCCTGGTCGGCGATCAGTTGCTGGGCCTTGATCTCGCGTTGCAGGTTCTCGATTTCCTGCTGGCGCGCCAACAGGCCGGCCTGCTCGGAATCCGGCGCGTAGAAACGCACGCTGTGGGCGTCGACCAGATGGCCGGCCTTGACCACGCAGGCGCCGCCCGCGGGCAGGCTGGCGCGCATGGCCAGCGCCTGGGTCACGTCGGTAGCCGTGTAGATGCCGCCCAGCCACTCATTCAGCAGCGTGCGCAGGTCGGGATCGGTGATGCGCAGCAGGCTGGCGAGCGACGTCAGGCCGGCGGGCGCGGCGGGCGTCGGCGCCGCGGCGGGCAACTGGTAGAAAGCCAGCCGGGCCGGCGGCGCATCTTCGGCGAAGGCGCGGGCCCAATCCAGGTTGCGCACTTCCATGGAAGCCATGCGCTCGCGCAGGGCGGCTTCCAGGGCGGTTTCCCAGCCGGGTTCGATGTGCAGCTTCTGCCACAGGCGCGACAACCCGGCCAGTTCATGCTTGGCCAGCCAGGGTTCCAGCGCCCCCTGCTTCTGCACGTCTTCCTGCAGCTTCACGAGGGCCGACAGGCGGGCTTCCAGGCGCGCCAGGTTCTGCACGTCGGTCTGGGCGGCGGCCTGGGCGCGGCTGCGCTCGGCGTCCGCTTCGGGCACGCGGCCTTCCAGGGTGGCCAGCTCTTCCTGGGCTTCCTCGAGCTGGTCTTCGCCGGCGGCTCGGTCGCCAGCCAGTTGCTCCAGGCGCACCGGATCGGGACTATGCAGTTCGCGCAGTTCCTGTTGCAGGCGCTCGCGGCGCTGGTCCAGGGCCTGCATCTGGCGGTCCGCGTCGCGCTGCGACTGGGCCACCAGGGCAAGATTCTGCTCGACGCGGGCCAGCGCGGCGCGCATCTCGTCGCGCCCCGAGGCGGCTTCGCGCACACGCTGCTCCACGGCCGGCAGCGCGGCCTGGGCGTCCTCGGCCTTGGCGCGCGCCTC
Organism: Achromobacter aegrifaciens; assembly: GCF_902859965.1. Taxonomy (NCBI): domain Bacteria; kingdom Pseudomonadati; phylum Pseudomonadota; class Betaproteobacteria; order Burkholderiales; family Alcaligenaceae; genus Achromobacter; species Achromobacter aegrifaciens. Next base: position 627,754 of record NZ_CADIKO010000003.1, on the reverse strand, counting down.
TTCGGTGCGGGCGGCGCCGGCGGCCAGGTCTTCCTCGGCCTGGGCGATCTGTTCGGTGCAATGCTCGCGCTGGGCGGTCCACTCGCCGATCTGCTGCTGCAGCTGATCGCGACGCGCCTGCAGGCGGTTGCGGGAATCCACCACGTGACGGATTTCGGCTTCCAGGCGGCTGACCTGCGCATTGGCTTCGTACAGCCCGCCCTGGGCGGTGTGCACGGCGTCGCTGGCGGCGTAGTGGGCCTGGCGGCGGGATTCCAGCGCAGCTTCGCCCGCCCGCAGGCCGGCGATGGCGGCTTCCAGTTCATTCTGGGCCTGGGCCATCTCCTGGGCTTTCTTGGCGCGCTCTTCGCGCGCGCCGGTTTCCTTCAGGAACCACAGCGCATGCTGCTTCTTTTCGCCGTCAGCCTGGAGTTCGCGGTAGCGCGTGGCCACTTCGGCCTGCGCTTCCAGCTTTTCCAGCTGATTGTTGAGTTCGCGCAGGATGTCTTCGACGCGGGTCAGGTTTTCGCGCGTGTCGGACAGGCGATTCTCGGTCTCGCGACGCCGTTCCTTGTAGCGCGACACCCCTGCCGCCTCTTCCAGGAACACCCGCAGTTCTTCGGGGCGCGCCTCGATCAGGCGGTTGATCATGCCCTGGCCAATGATGGCGTAGCCGCGAGCACCCAGGCCGGTGCCCAGGAAGATGTCGTGGATGTCGCGGCGGCGGACCTGCTGGTTGTTGACGAAGTAGCTGCTGGTGCCATCGCGGGTCAGCACCCGGCGCACGGCGATTTCCGCGTAGGTGCTCCACTGGCCGGCGGCGCGCCCCTCGCTGTTGTCGAACACCATTTCCACCGAGGCCCGCGCCGCGGGCTTGCGGTTGCCGGAGCCGTTGAAAATGACGTCCTGCATGGACTCGCCGCGCAGTTCCGAGGCCTTGGCCTCGCCCAGCACCCAGCGCACGGCGTCAATGATGTTCGATTTTCCGCAGCCATTGGGACCCACCACGCCCACCAGTTGGCTGGGCACGGGAATCACGGTGGGATCGACGAAGGACTTGAAGCCGGCGAGTTTTAGCTGAGTAAGACGCACAGTACGATGACGACGGGGTGGGTTGAACGAAAGGCGTTAACGGACCTGCCGCACAGATTGCAAACCGGCCCCTGGAGGGCCGGCGCACATATGGGTCGTATGATACCGCAGGCAGTCTGTCCCCAAACGTCAGCAAGGGTCAAGGCGTGTTGTCCCTGAGGCTTGCCGGCGGTCAATCCGCGGGCAAACGCTCAATGGCCGCCGTCTGGGGTCCGGCTATACTCCCTGACACTTTTTTGCACGACACATAAATTTTCACGCGGACTGGCCGGGGCCAGGCCTGAGAACGGGGACATTCTTGAAACGTGGTTTCTATCTGGTCATGGCCGCGCAGGCCTTCTCGTCATTGGCGGACAACGCGCTGTTCATCGCAGCCATCGCCTTGATACAGGAACTGCATGGGCCGGACTGGATGGCGCCCATGATGAAGTGGTCGTTTGCGCTGGCTTATGTCGTGCTGGCCGCCTTTGTCGGGGCACTGGCGGACTCCTTCCCCAAGGGCCGCGTGATGTTCTCCACCAATGCCCTGAAAGTGACCGGCTGCATGCTGATGTTCTCGTATGCCAGCATCGGCGTCGCCCCCGAATACCAGACCTACCTGGTCTGCGCGGCCTACGGCATCGTCGGCATCGGCGCCGCGGCCTACTCTCCCGCCAAGTACGGCATCGTCACGGAAATGCTGCCCCCGGCCATGCTGGTCAAGGGCAACAGCTGGATCGAGGGCCTGACGGTCTTCTCCATCATCCTGGGTACGGTGCTGGGCGGCCTGCTGATCTCGTCCTCGGTTTCCACCGCCCTGCTCAGCCATTCCTTCATCGGCAAGCTGGTCCACACCCCGGCCGAAGCCGCGATCCTGGTCATCGCCTTCGTGTACCTGCTGGCGGCGCTGTGCAACCTGCTGATTCCGCACACCCACGTGCGCTACCCGCCGCAACAAAAGAACCCGGTACGGCTCATCCGCACCTTCTGGGGCTATGTCTGTGTGCTCTGGAAAGACAAGCTGGGCCAGATCTCGCTGGCCGTCACCACCCTGTTCTGGGGCGCGGGCGCCACGCTGCAGTTGATCGTCATCGAATGGGGCCGCAGCCATCTCGGATACCAGCTGGACAAGGCCTCGATGCTGATGGGCGTGGCCGCGCTGGGCACCGTCGTCGGCTCCATCCTGGCCGGCCGCATTCCGCTGCGCCGCGCGCTGGCCGTGTTGCCGGTCGGCGCCGCCATGGGCCTAGTCGTGCTGCTGATGCCGCTGGTCTACTCGCCCTGGAGCGTCTACCTGCTGCTGCTGATCACGGGCGGCCTGGCCGGTTTCTTCGTGGTGCCGATGAACGCGCTGCTGCAGCACCGCGGCCACGTGCTGCTGTCGGCCGGCCACTCCATCGCCGTGCAGAACTTCAACGAACAGCTCAACATCCTGCTGATGGTCGCCATGTACACGCTGCTGCTGTGGCTGCAGCTGCCCATCAACATCATCATCGTGATCTTCGGCACCGTTGTCGCCGTGCTGATGGTGGTCTTCATGCGCTGGAGCAAGCGCAACCTGCAGGCCAACCCGGAACTGCACGACCAGATCGGCCAGGAAGGCCATGGGCGCGCGCTGGACTCCACGCACTAGGCGCGCGATTCCGCTGCAATGAAAAACCGGGCTTGCGCCCGGTTTTTGTTTGCCCAAAGATAGCGGAGCCAGGCTCAGGCCAATTGCGCCACGGCCAGGCGCAGGTCCTGCCAGGCGCGCGCCTTCTCGCTGGGACTGCGCAACAGATAGGCGGGGTGGTAGCTGACGATTACCGGAATCTCCCGCCCTTCATCCGTCTTCAACTGGTGAACGCGGCCGCGCAGGCTGCCGATCGTGGCGTCCGTGCCCAGCAGCGTCTGAGCCGCGAAACGACCCAGCACCAGGATCCGCTCCGGCTTGAGCAGCGCAATCTGGCGCATCAGGTACGGACTGCAAGCCGCGATTTCCTCAGGCTTGGGATTGCGATTGCCGGGCGGCCGGCACTTGATGACGTTGGTGATGAACACATCGCGCTCGCGGCTCATGGACACCGACGACAGCATGGCGTCCAGCAACTGGCCCGAGCGGCCCACGAAGGGCTGCCCCTGCCGGTCCTCTTGCTCGCCAGGCGCCTCGCCCACCACCAGCCAGCGCGTAGGTTGGCCGCCGTGGCCGAACACCGCGTTGCGGCGGCCCTTGCACAGGCCGCAGGCGGAACAGGCCACGACCTGGTCGTGCATTTCTTCCAGAGTGGAATTCCGGATCGCTTCTGCCACAGGCACGGGCGGCGGAGGCGCCGCCTCGGCCTCGGCCTTGGGAGCCGGCGGCGGCGGCGGGCCTTTGCGGTTCAGGATCGACGTCGGTATGCCGGGGCGGCCGGGAGCGGGTTCCGCAGGAGCCGCCGCGGCGGCGGGTGATGCCTCGCGCGCCGGGACCGCCGGGACCGCCGCGACCGGAGCGACAGGCTGCGGCGCAAGCGGCGCCTCGGCGACGGGATCCTGGGCCGCAGCCGGCAAAACCGGCTTGGAAACAAGGGCTTGCGCCTCGGCCGCCGGTTTGCCGGGCGCAGGGGCTGGACGCAGCCACAGCCGCTCCATGCCGATCTCGCGCAGCCAGATGCGCTGCAGCGGATTGACCCGGGGCGCGGCCGGCGGCGGCGCTATGTTGGGCTGGCTCATGCCGCCGCTCCATCCGCCGCAAAGCGCTTCTGCATGACCAGGGCATCTTCCCTGCCGCCTTTCTCGGCCGGGTAATAGCCCCGGCGCACGCCGATCTGCAGATACCCGTGCCGTTTGTAGAAGCTGACGGCCGACTCGTTGGACGGGCGCACTTCCAGCAGCACGCCCTCCATGCCGCGCTCACGCGCCTGCTGCTCGCACCAGTCCAGCAGCACGCCGCCCAGGCCCTGGCGGTGCAGCGGCTTGGCTACCGCGATCACCAGCAGGTGCGCCACGTCGGGCGCGAACATGAGCACGCAGAACCCCGCCAGCTTGCCCTCGCGCCTCAGCGCCCAGGCGCCGTAGCCTGCCGCCAGGGCGTCCGCGAAATTGCCACGGGTCCAGGGAAAGGCCTGCACGTGCGCTTCCAACGCCACGACCTCGTCCAGGTCGGCGTCGGTCATCGGTTGAGGCACCGCGGGAACCAGCGAAGGCTGGGCTTTCGGATTGCCGCCCTCGCCCCGCATGCGCTCGGCAGTGGTGAACGCCACCTTGTCGCGCACGTACAGCGGCGCGGCCAACTCGGGCGCCACGGCTTCGCCCCGCAGCCAGCCCTGCCGGCCCAAACGGGCAACGCTGGCCGCTTCCGGACGCCTGGCGTCGGCGCGGCGCCAGGCGCCGGGATATTCCATTTCGGACGCGTAGGCGTCCCAGGCATCGCCGGCCAATACCGGTTCCAGCGGCCGGCCCGCGCGCGCCGACCATGCCGGCAGGTGATGGGCGGTCCATGGCACCACTTCAGCCGCCGCGATCAGCAACGGCGCCTGCAGGACTTCCCAAGAGATTTCGCCATCTGAAACGTCCGTCTGGCGGTAGACGGCCAGATAGACCTCATTCATGCGGGCGTCCAGCGCCACCACGATCGCGTCCGCCGGCGAGGCCTCCACCTGTGCGGCGACCGCCTGATGAGAGACAATGGGAAGTACGGGGATGCCCAGGCCGAGGCCCATGCCTTGCGCCACTCCGCAGGCCACCCGCAGGCCGGTAAATCCGCCCGGCCCCTGGCCGAAAGCCACGGCGTGCAAGGCGGCTGGCGCCAGTCCGGACGCCGCCAGCAGTTCGTTGGCCATGGGCAAGAGCCGTTCCGCGTGCTCCTGGGAACCCTCGTGTTCCCTGACGCTGACCTCCAGGCGGCCATCGGCCGCCCGCAACAGGGCCACGCCGCAACGGGACGAAGAAGTTTCCAAAGCCAGCAGGTTTAGTTCCATAGATGCAGATTGTACGAAATACCGCGACTCCGCCCCCGGTTATCAGGGGGATGCGAGGGGGATTTCAACCATGGTTCGCAATGTGTAATATCTTGTGAACGCCCACTAGCCGCTGGTTCTTGCCACTGTTACATTTCCGGCCATGAATACGCAAAACACCACCCCCACCCGAAAAATCCTCGTCGTCGACGACGATCCGCGCTTGCGCGATTTGCTGCGTCGGTACTTATCCGAGCAGGGATTCAACGTTTTCGTTGCCGAAGACGCCAAAGAGATGGGCAAACTCTGGCAACGCGAGCATTTCGACCTGCTCGTGCTGGATCTGATGCTGCCTGGAGAAGATGGCCTGTCCATCTGTCGCCGGCTGCGCGGTGGTCACGACAATACCCCCATCATCATGCTGACGGCCAAGGCGGAAGAAATCGACCGCATCGTCGGCCTGGAAATGGGCGCGGACGACTACCTGTCCAAGCCGTTCAACCCCCGGGAACTGCTGGCGCGTATCAACGCGATCCTGCGCCGCCGCGGCACCGAGGAACATCCCGGCGCCCCCAGCCAGGAAAACGAGTCCATCGCCTTCGGCCCCTACACGCTGAACCTGTCCACCCGCACGCTCACGCGCAACGGCGAACAGGTGCCCATCACCACCGGCGAATTCTCGGTGCTGAAGGTGTTCGCACGCCACCCCAAGATCCCGCTGTCGCGCGACAAGCTCATGGAACTGGCGCGCGGCCGCGAATACGAAGCCTTCGATCGCAGCCTGGACGTGCAGATCTCGCGCCTGCGCAAGCTGATCGAACCGAATCCGTCCAAGCCCGTATTCATCCAGACCGTCTGGGGTCTCGGATACGTGTTTGTGCCGGACGGTGGTAGCTGACCGACTCGCCCGCCCCGGGCAGGAGCGCAGCCTCGTGCCCCGCTTGCGCAGAACCTTCAGGAACCTGACATCACGTTTGCGGCTCGGCTTGTTCGGCCGCACGTTCCTGTTGCTCGCCGCGCTGATGCTCGTCAGCCTGGGCGCGTGGCTACAAGTATTCTTCAGCATGGAGCTGGGACCGCGCGCCAATCAAATGGCGCAGCGGGTGATCACGGCCGTCAATATCACGCGCACCGCGCTGATCTACTCGCATAACGACGAGCGCAGCAAGCTGCTGCTGGATCTGGCCACCAACGAAGGCATCCAGGTCTATCCGCGCGAAGTCACCGACTTCGCCGAAGCCCTCCCCGACGACGATTACTGGCAACGCGTTGCCCAGCACATCCGCACGCGCTTCGGCCCGGAAACGCAGATTGCCTGGGGCGTCAACCAGGTGCCCGGCTTCTGGGTCAGCTTCCAGATAGAAAAAGACCTGTATTGGCTGGTGTTCGAGCGCGAGCAGATCGGCCTGACGGGCGGGATCGAATGGCTGGGCTGGGGCGCCACGGCGCTATTGCTGTCGCTGGTGGGCGCCGCAGTCAGCGTGGGCTTCGTCAACCGGCCGCTGTCGCGGCTGGCCCGGGCCGCCCAGGTGCTGTCGCGGGGCGAAACCCCCGCCGCCCTGCCCGAGCAGGGACCACTGGAAATCCGCGACCTGAACGCCTCGTTCAACCGCATGGCCAAGGACCTCAGACAGGCGGAGGCCGACCGCGAGCTGATGCTGGCGGGTATCTCGCACGACCTGCGCACGCCGCTTGCGCGCATGCGGCTGGAGATCGAGTTGAGCGGCGTATCCGAGGACGCCCGCCAGGCCATCGACGAAGACCTGGGCCAGATCGACCACAGTATCGGCCAGTTGATGGAGTACGCGCGTCCCGCCGGCACGTTGCCGCAGCTGGCCACGGACATCTCCGCGGTGCTGGCCGAGCTCTACGAACGCGAACGCAGCCATACCGCATCCCTGGGCGGGGAGCTGGACGCCACGCTGGAGCCGGGCCTGCGCGCCCGCATCACGGCGCTCGACCTCAAGCGCATCGTCAGCAACCTGATCGAGAACGCCCGCCGCTACGGCCGTTCGGCCGATGGCATGGCGCATCTCGTCATGACACTGCAAGCTGAAGGCTCCATGATCGTGATCGAGGTGTCCGACCGCGGTCCCGGCATCGCGCCGGAAGATGTCGACCGCCTGTTGCGGCCGTTCTCGCGCGGCGAAGCCGCGCGCACTGGCGTCAGCGGCGCGGGGCTGGGCCTGGCCATCGTCGAACGCCTGCTCAAGCATGTCGGCGGCTCGTTGCGCATGCTGCCGCGCGAGGGCGGCGGCCTGACCGCAAGGATAGAGTTGCCCAAAGCAAAGTTTAGGAATTATCAATTAGACAACGAGAATCCATAGCGTAGAATTAAGGTTTGAGGCGCAGCCTTAATTCCACCAACAACTGGGAGTAAACATGAAAACTGTTGGCGACAAACTCGAACCCTTCAAGGTCACCGGCGTCAAGCCCGGCTTCAACCAGCACGAAGAAAACGGCGTGTCGGCGTTTGAAGACATCACCGAAAGCTCGTTCCCCGGCAAGTGGAAGGTCATCTACTTCTACCCGAAAGACTTCACGTTTGTTTGCCCGACCGAAATCGTCGGCTTCAACAAGCTGGCCAAGGATTTCGAAGACCGCGACGCCGTCCTGCTGGGCGGCTCGAGCGACAACGAATTCGTCAAGCTGGCATGGCGCCGTGAGCACCCGGACCTCAACAAGCTGGGTCACTACCAGTTCGGCGACACCACCGGCGCTCTGATCGACCAGCTGGGCGTGCGTGAAAAGGGCGCTGGCGTTGCCCTGCGCGCCACGTTCATCGTTGATCCGGACAACACGATCCAGCACGTTTCGGTGAACAACCTGAACGTCGGCCGTAACCCGGAAGAAGTTCTGCGTCTGCTCGACGGTCTGCAAACCGACGAGCTGTGCCCGTGCAACCGTACGGTTGGCGGCGCCACGCTGTAATTTCCAGCCCGGCCCGGGACCCGATTGCGGGTCCTGCGCTGGGCTTTAACTGCTCTAGATTATAGGTAAAAGCTATGGAATTTCTTACGACCATTAAGGAACAACTGCCGGATTGGGCCAAGGATATCCGCCTGAATCTGGACGCCGTGATCGCCCGCTCGACGCTGGCTCCTGAAGATGCCGTCGGCGCCGCGCTGTCCGCCGCCTACGCCGCGCGCAGCCCGGTGCTGGTCGAAGCCTTCAAGAGCGGCCTGTCCGAAGGCGACGCCAACGCCGCGCTGACGGCCTCGGCCCTCATGGGCATGAACAACACCTGGTATCCGTACGTCGAAATGACTGGCGACGCCCAATTGAAGAGCCTGCCGGCCCAGTTGCGCATGAACGCCTACGCCACCCACGGCGGCGTGGAAAAGAAGCGCTTCGAGCTGTTCGCCCTGGTGGCCTCCATCATCGGCAAGTGCCACTTCTGCGTGGCCTCGCACTACGAAAACCTGAAGAATGACGGCCTGTCGACCGAGCAGCTGCGCGATGCCGGCCGCATCGCCGCCGTGGTCAACGCTGCCGCCCTGGCGCTGGCTGCCCAAGGCAAGTAAGCCTCCGTCCGGCAAAAAAAAGCCCGCCTGCGTAACCGCAGGCGGGCTTTTTATTTACGTCGCCGACCGTTTATTTCTTCGGCATGCTCGACGTCGTGGGCAGGCCGTTCGCGACCCACGCCTCGACGCCGCCGCGGTACCAGTACACGGTCCAGCCCAGTGTGCCGGCGCGCAGCGCCGCGTTGTAGGCGGAACGATCGTTCATGCCGGCGCCCAAGACCACGACGGGCGCCTTGCGATCGCCACCGTTGTTCTTCAACAGCCAGGCGTCGAAGCCTTGCTGCAGGTGATCCGTAACGCTGCCGTCCGAACCCGCATCGGTCAGCGGATAGCCGATAGGCACCGTGTCGCGCAGCCCGCTGGTATCGACGATGAGGAGATTCTTGTCTTTCTTGATCATCCCGACCAGGTCGGCGGTCGTGATCACCTGGGCCCGGTAGATCTTGTTGGGCGTCGGCCCCTTGTACGGCGCGGTGAACAGCATGGTCGTGGCCGGCACGCCAAAGTCCTTCAGCTCGTCGATGGCGCTGGCGGGCAGGCCCTGCCCCGGCTGCGCCGGCTGCTGCCGCGGCCCAGCCGAGCCCGGAGCCGCCCCTGCCTGAGCGACCTCGCCGCCCACGGTGCCCATCTCGATGTCGGAAATCATCACCGCGATGTTTTCGATCAGCTCATAGCACATGGTGATCGAGCCTTCGCGCGGGCTGTACCAGGCATTGAGCTGGCCGCAGTCCTTGAACACCACGTTGACCGGGCGCGGCAGCACGTAGCGTTCGCCCAGCAGCTTGATGTTGTTCGAGATCGCTTCGGACAGATTGTTCGCAAACAAGTTGCCGATCTTGCGCTTGGACGGCTGGAACACCACCTTCACCGGCGCGCCGGGCGCATTCGCCGGCTGCTGGCCTTCGGGCGTCCAGGTGCCCACGCGCGTGTGAGGCGCCAGGATCTTGTTCCAGGCGCGGTTCTGCTTGTTGAATTCATCCGCGCAACGCGCCCGGGTCCGGTCCTCCAGCCCGACGTGTTTGGCAATGGACTCGAACACGGCGGGGTTGCCGCCGTACATGATGCAGAGCATGTTGCGAAAACGCTTCAGGTCGCCAGTGTGCTCGTCTTGCCAGGCCGAGGAGGCGTCGGCCCCCCTGCGCTCGGCCACCTTGCCGCTGTAGTACCACTGCAAGGCCGCGTACTTTGCCGCGTCCTGCGCCATGGTGTTCACTTCCTTGTTGTCCGACGGATACATGGTCGGCTCGACGATCTGCAGCGCCGAATAGATGTCGACCGCGTCCTCTTCCGCCCCCGTCGAGGGCAGCTCCAGCTCGCCGATCAGGGCGTGCCCGAACTCGTGCATGAAGATGCTGCGCATGATGCCGATGTACACCGACACAATGCGCATGGTGTCGCCGCCAAAGCGCGGATAGGGGCCTTCCCCCGGCAAGGCAGGGTTGTAGTCACCGCCACCCTGTCCAGCGGCCGGAGCCTGCGCCTGGGGCTTTTGCGCCGTGCCCCCGCCTGCGTTGCCGCCGCGCGCGGGCAAGGTGCCGGCCGCCGGCGCCGCGGCGGATTGGCCGCCGGTCATCGTGATCTTGAAATCGGCAACGCCGAAGGTGCCTACGTCGTAGGCCATGATTCCCAGCTCGGCGCCCGTGGCGGGCTCATTGCTGACATCGCCGATCTGCTGGCCGTTGACGATGAAACGGGCCGCGCCGGGCAGCTCGACCACTCTGATGCGGTCGGTACCGTCCAGCTTCGCTACGTTGGGCAGCGCAGCGATGTCGCGGCGATCCTTCCCCTGCAGACAGAACAGCAGCGTATTCTTATCGGCCGTGAGTTCGAGCAGGCACAGGCTCTTGTTGGCGCGGTTGCTCAGCGCCACGCCGATGGACGCTTTCGGATTCGGCGACTTGACGACCACATTGACGTCGGTCACCCGGCCCGATTCCGGCGCCGGCCCGACATTCATGTACAGCGTCTGTTCGCTGTCGGCCTTGTTCGCGTTGTGCAGGGTGAACCATCCATCCTGCACGCCGGCGGTCCAGCCCTCAAGCATCTGCTGCTTGACCGCGCCGGCCAGCGGGCCGAGCTGCTGCTCGTACTGCGCATGCGCGGGCAGGCTTACCGCGCTGAAGATGGAAGCCAGGGCGATGCCACGTAAATGCATCCGAATGTCTCAGTAGTCGAAATGAAGTAGCGCAGAATATGCCAGATCAATCCGACCCGCTTATTCATTTGTTAAAGATGTATCAAAACCAAATGAATTGCGGAGAATATGCGAAAGCCCCTTGCCCGCGGGCCCCGCGGCGGGCTAGGAAATCCGCCCCAATAGCGCCACCACCGTCGCCGCGATGCCTTCCTTGCGGCCCAGGTACCCCAGGCCTTCGTTGGTCTTGGCCTTGATGTTGACCTCGGTCTCGGCCAGCCCGGTATCCGCGGCGATGTTCTTCACCATGGCCGGCGCGTGCGGACCGATCTTGGGCGCCTGCGCGTGCAGCGTGGCATCGATGTTCACCGGCGTCCAGCCCGCGGCGCGCACGCGCGCCATGGCCTCGCGCAGCAGCACGCGGCTGTCGGCGCCCTTGAAGGCCGGGTCGGTATCCGGAAAGTGGCGGCCGATGTCGCCCAGGCCGGCGGCGCCCAGCAGCGCGTCGGTAATGGCGTGCAGCAGCACGTCCGCGTCCGAATGCCCCAGCAAGCCATGCGTGTGGGGAATCGTGACGCCGCCGATGATCAGCGGGCGGCCCTCGACCAGCGCGTGCACGTCGAACCCCTGGCCGACGCGAAAAGGAATACTCATAGCCATTTTTCCATCAGTTCAAAATCGTCCGGCCACGTCACCTTGAAATTGCGCATGGCGCCGGGCACCAGCAGCGGCGCATAGCCCGCCGCCTCGATGGCCGAGGCCTCGTCGGTGACGGCTGCGCCGCTCACCGAGGCCGCCGTCAGCGCATCGCGCAGCACGCCGGCCCGGAACATCTGCGGGGTCTGCGCCAGCCACAGGCCATTGCGGTCCAGCGTGCGCTCCACACGCTCGTGGCCGGCCTTGACGGTGTCGGCCACGGGCAGCGCCAACAGGCCGCCCACGGGATCCGCCAGGCAGGCGTCGATCAGGCGGCCCAGCGCCGCCGCCGGCAGCCCGGGGCGCGCGGCGTCATGCACCAGCACCCAGGTATCGTCGGCCACGCCGCTGTCGGCCAGCGCGCCCGCCACGGTATCCGCGCGGGTCGCGCCGCCGCAGGCGCGCCACACCGTGCGCGGCAGGCCGGCCAGCGCGGCATCGACCCAGCCGTCTCCAGGCGTCACGGCCACCCGCACCTGCGAGATGCGTTCATCGGCCAGCAGCGCGCATACCGCATGGCGCAGCATGGGCTGTCCGGACAGCGGACGGTACTGCTTGGGCACGGTTTCATGCCCGGGCCGGCTGGCGCGGGCCCCTACGCCCGCAGCGGGCACGATTGCAATGAGGGAGGCAGACATGGTGCGGTGATTTTATAATCTTCCGCTTGATGCCTGCTCCCAGCCTGATGCCAGCCCCCTCCGCCCCCGCCACCTTCGCGCCTCCCGTCCCTGCTACGGCCCCCACCCTGTCCGCGCTGAAGGCCGGCGCGCGCTATGCGCAGCCGCGCCCCCCAGGGTCCGGCGACGCCTGGCTGCTGGCGGACCTGGCGCGGCAGGCCTCGGCGCCGCTGGTCATCCTGACCGCCGAGCCGGTCGAGGCCCAGCGCCTGGCCGAGGAAATCCAGCTGTTCGCACCGGACCTGCGTGTGCGCCAGCTGCCCGACTGGGAAACGCTGCCCTACGACGCCTTCTCGCCGCACCAGGACCTGATTTCGGAACGCCTGCACACGCTGCACTCGCTGATGACCAAGTCGGTGGACGTGCTGACGGTGCCGGTCACCACGGCGTTGTACCGGCTGGCGCCGCCCTCTTTCCTGGCGGCCTACACCTTTTCCTTCAAGCAGAAGGACAAGCTCAACGAAGCCGCGCTGCGCGCCCAGCTGACCCTGGCCAACTACAACCACGTCACCCAGGTAACGGCGCCCGGCGAATTCTGCCTGCGCGGCGGCCTGATCGACCTGTTCCCGATGGGCTCGGTGGTGCCCTACCGCCTGGACCTGTTCGACGACGAGATCGAGACCATCCGCAGCTTCGACGTGGACACGCAACGCAGCCTGTACCCGGTGCGTGAAGTGCAGCTGCTGCCCGGCCGCGAATTCCCTATGGACGAAGACGCGCGCAACCGCTTCCGGGCGCGCTTCCGTGAAGTCTTCGAGGGCGACCCCTCGCGCGCGCTGCCCTACAAGGACATCGGCAACGGCATTCCGTTCGCTGGCGTCGAGTACTACCTGCCGCTCTTCTTCGAGGAAACGGCGACGCTATTCGACTACCTGACGGAAGGCACGGTCACCGTCACCGTGGGCGACATCGACGACGCCATCCAGCGCTTCAACCAGGACACCTCCAGCCGCTACGGCTTCCTAAAGAGCGACCGCGAACGGCCGGTGCTGCCGCCCTCCGAACTGTTTCTGGACAACGAGACGCTCTACGCACGGCTGAAGGATTTCCGCCGGCTGTCGCTGACTGCCGGCCAGCCGCATCCGGACTTCCGGGCGGCGCCCGACGTGAGCGTGGCGCGGCGTTCTGAAGATCCCATCGCCAAGCTGCGCGCGCTGGTGCAGGCCGGCCAGACGCGCGTGCTGCTGTGCGCCGACTCCGCCGGCCGGCGCGAGACCCTGGTGCAGATGCTCAACGAGTTCGGCGTCACGCCTGACGCGCAGCCCGACACCATCGAAGCCTTCCTCGCTTCGGACGCCCATTTCGGCATCGTCGCCGCACCGCTGTCCACCGGCTTCGGGCTGCCCCAGGCCAATCTGGCCTTCCTCACCGAAAACGACCTGTACCCGGGCCTGGCCACCACCGGCCGCCGCGGCAAGCGCGACCAGGAACGCGCCAGCAACGTCGAAGCCATGGTGCGCGACCTGTCCGAGCTGCGCGCGGGCGACCCAGTGGTCCATGCGCAGCATGGCATCGGCCGCTACCACGGCCTGGTCAACATGGACATGGGCGAAGGCGGGATGGAGTTCCTCCATCTGGAATACGCCAACGGCAGCACGCTTTACGTGCCGGTGTCGCAGCTGCACGTGATCGCCCGCTACAGCGGCGCCGATCCGGAGGCCGCGCCGTTGCATCAATTGGGCTCCGGCCAATGGGACAAGGCGCGCCGCAAGGCCGCCCGGCAGGTCCGCGACACTGCCGCCGAACTGCTGGCCCTGTACGCCCAGCGCGCCGCACGCGAAGGCTACGCCTTCAACCTGCCGCTCAACGACTACCAGGCCTTCGCCGAGGGCTTCGGCTTCGAGGAAACGGCCGACCAGGCCGCCGCCATCGAAGCCGTCATCGCTGACATGACCTCCGGCCGCCCCATGGACCGTCTGGTCTGCGGCGACGTGGGCTTCGGCAAGACCGAGGTCGCGCTGCGCGCCGCCTTCCTGGCCGTGGCCAATGGCAAGCAGGTCGCCCTGCTCTGCCCCACCACGCTGCTGGCCGAACAGCATGCACAGACCTTCTCTGACCGCTTCGCCGACTGGCCTGTGAAGGTCGTGGAGCTGTCGCGCTTCCGTTCGGCCAAGGAAGTCTCCGCCGCCATCGAAGGCATCAACGACGGCCGCGTGGACATCGTCATCGGCACCCACAAGATCCTGTCCAAGGACGTGAAGTTCAAGCGCCTTGGCCTGGTCATCATCGACGAAGAGCACCGCTTCGGCGTGCGCCAGAAGGAAGCTTTGAAGGCGCTGCGCGCCGAGGTCGACGTGCTGACGCTGACCGCCACGCCCATTCCGCGCACGCTGGGCATGTCGCTGGAAGGCATACGCGACTTCTCCGTCATCGCCACCGCGCCGCAAAAGCGCCTGGCCATCAAGACCTTCGTGCGGCGCGAGGACGGCAGCACCCTGCGCGAAGCGCTCTTGCGCGAACTCAAGCGCGGCGGCCAGTGCTACTTCCTGCACAACGAAGTCGAGACCATCCACAACCGCCGTGCCCGCCTGGAAGAACTGGTGCCCGAAGCCCGCATCGCCGTGGCCCACGGCCAGATGCCCGAGCGCGAGCTGGAACAGGTGATGAAGGGCTTCTACCAGCAGCGTTACAACGTGCTGTTGTGCACCACCATCATCGAAACCGGCATCGACGTGCCCAGCGCCAACACCATCGTGATCCACCGGGCCGACCGCTTCGGGCTGGCCCAGTTGCACCAGTTGCGCGGCCGCGTCGGGCGCTCGCATCATCAGGCCTACGCCTACCTGCTGACGCCCGGCGAAGACGCCATCACCAACAACGCCAAGAAGCGCCTGGAAGCCATCCAGGCCATGGAAGAGCTGGGCTCGGGCTTCTACCTGGCCATGCACGATCTGGAGATCCGCGGCACGGGCGAAGTGCTGGGCGATTCGCAGTCCGGCAACATCCAGGAAGTCGGTTTCTCGATGTACAACGAGATGCTCAACGAAGCGGTGCGCGCGCTGCGCGCCGGTGAAGAGCCCGACCTGGACGCGCCCTTCAACCTGGCCTGCGAAGTCAATCTGCACGCCCCGGCGCTGCTGCCGTCCGACTATTGCGCCGACGTCCATGCCCGCCTGGGCATCTACAAGCGCCTGGCGCACGCTGCGGACGAAGACGATCTGATCCACATCCAGGAAGAACTGATCGACCGTTTCGGCAAGCTGCCCGAGGCCGCGCAGACGCTGCTCGCCACGCACCGCCTGCGCCTGGCCGCCCAGCCCCTGGGCATCGTCAAGATCGACGCCAGCGAAACCCAGGCGCTGCTGCAGTTCGGCCCCAAGACCTCGGTCGATCCCGGCAAGATCATCGAACTGGTGCAACGCCAGCGCCACATCAAACTGGCGGGACAGGATAAATTGCGGGTTGAGATCAAGGCCGCGCAGATTCCTGCCCGCGCCGATGCCGTGCGCGCCGTGCTGCGCGCCTTGAAGTAACCGTCAAACCACACTGATTTCTATGACCACCCATCACCTTGTCGTCCAATCCCCCGGCCTGACCGTGGAACATGCTGAACAGTTGGCGGCCCTGGCCCAGGCGCAAGGCGTCGCGCGCATCAGCGCCACTGCCGCCCGCCTGCTCGACGTGCAGCACGACGACTCGACCCGCGCCGACGTCGTGGGCTGGGCAGAACGCCATGGCGTCGACACCGCCTTCCTGCCCGCAGGCCTGAAGCTGTCCGGGTGCAAGGTGCTGGCCATGGACATGGACTCCACGCTGATCAACATCGAGTGCATCGACGAGATCGCCGGCGTGGCGGGCTTGAAGGACAAGGTCTCCGAAATCACCGAGGCCGCGATGCGCGGCGAGATCAAGGACTTTTCCGAAAGCCTGCGCCGCCGCGTCGCCCTGCTCGAAGGCGTGCCGGCCGATGCGCTGGAACAGGTCTATGCGGACAAGCTGCGTCTGAACCCCGGCGCCGAACGCCTGATCACCACGGCCCAGGCGGCCGGCATCAAGGTGCTGCTGGTCTCTGGCGGTTTCACTTTCTTCACCGAACGCCTGCGCCAGCGCCTGAACCTCGACAGCGCGCACGCCAACACCCTGGAAATCGCCAATGGCGTGCTGACCGGCAAGGTCTTGGGCGACATCCTCGATGCCGACGCCAAGGAAGCCCACCTGCGCGAGTTCGCCCGCCAGCACGGCGCCTCCCAGGAGCAGATCATCGCCATGGGCGACGGCGCCAATGATCTGAAGATGCTGGGCATCGCCGGCTTCCCCGTCGCGTACCACGCCAAGCCGCTGGTGCGTCAGCAGACGCGTTATGCGCTGAATGTGTCGGGGCTGGACGGGGTGCTGAACTGGTTCGAGAGCTGATCGCGCCACGCCCGGCGCCTGTGCTCGCAGCCGGCGGCCAAGCATGAAAAAAGCCACCTCGCGGTGGCTTTTTCATTGCAGCGGCGTATCAGTACCGCACGCGCAGCGAAAGCAGCGCAGCCCGGCCAGTACCCAGCGCCGCATAGTGCGCCGCATAGGCCTTGGTGTAGTACGTTTCGTCGAAAATGTTCAGCACGTTCAACTGCGCCGACATGTGGTCGTTGAATTCATACGCGGCCATGGCGTCGAAGCGCCAGTAGGAAGGCACCCAGCGCGCCTTGGGCGAGCCGTCGGCGTTCTTGGTCGCGTCCGAATTGCCGTATACCTTGTCCACGTAGTAGGCGCCGCCGCCGACCGTCAGCTTGGGCAACACCTTGTAGGTGGTCCACAGGCTGAAGGCATTGCGCGGGGTATTGGGCAGGTCCTGGCCCACGGCGCCGCTGTTGTAGGCGCCCTTGGTCATTTCGCTGTCCATGAAGGTGTAGCCGCCGAACACGTTCCACTTGGGCGTGATGCTGCCCGAGAAGCCCAGTTCGATGCCGCGCACCTTGGCTTCGCCGACCTGTGCGGTCTCGGTGGCCGAAACGGCCACGCTGGTGTTCTTGCGGATGTCCTGGAAGGCCGCCGCCGACAGCGTCAGGCGGTCATCGAACACCTGCCACTTCGTGCCGAGTTCCACCGTACGGCTCTTCTCAGGCTCGAGCGACTGGTTCGAGACCGACACGGCGTCGCTGATCGCGCTGGAGGCGATGGCCGACGGCGTGGACGAAGTGCCATACGTCGCGTAGATGGTGCCGTTGGGCGCCGGCTTGTAGGCCAAGCCAATCTGGTAGTTGAAGAGATTGTCCTCGCGGCTGGTGCTGTAGAACGCCGGGGTGCTTGCCGGGTCGTTACGGCCCTTGGCGATGTTGCTGCCGCTGGTGCGGTAGTTGTCCCAGCGCAAGCCCAGGCTGGCCTGCCATTGTTCGTTGAACTTGATCGTGTCGAAGCCGTAGAGCGCGACCGTATCCGTGTTGTAGCGCGCGGGATTGTTGTTGCGCTGCAGATGGCCAGGGTAGTAAGTACCCGGGTCCGGATCCCACAGCGAAGCGCACAGCGCCGGGTTGGCGTAGGTGTTCTTGCCATTGGCCGTGCCAGTCACGCAACCGCTGGTGCCGGCGGGAACGCCCGACTCGGTGTAGCCGTCCTTGTCTTGCTTGATATTGCTGTACTCGAAGCCCAGGTCGAACGAGTGCTTCAGGCTGCCGGTATCGAACTCGCCCGTCAGGTTGGTCTGGTTGGCGAAGCTCTTGGTGACGTAATAGCCCGACTTGAGCGCCCGGTACACCAGGCCATTCGGAATGTTGCCCTTGCTGTCGTCGGGGTTGGTCGCAGCAAAGTCGGTCGTGCCGCGGCCGTAGCGTGTCACGTTGCGCAGCTGCAGCTTGTCGGAGAAGTCGTGCTGGAAGTCCACCGTCGCAACGTCGTCGCGGGTCTTCATGAAATCGCGGCCCTTCAGGCCATAGAAGCTCTTGCGGCTCACGCCCATGGTCTCCGTCACCGGCTGACCCGTTTTCGGGTCATACGGGATGGAGTAATCCGGCATGCTGTCGTCTTGGTAGTGGTAGTAGCTCAGCGTGATGCGGGTCGGCGTGCCCACGCCCAAGGTCAGCGAGGGCGCCACGCCCCAGCGCTCGAAGTCCACCGCGTCGTCGCGACCCGGCGCATCGCCCTTGTTGCCCATGACGTTCAAGCGGAACGCGGCCTTGTCGGCCAGGCGCCAGTTGCTGTCGATCGTCGCGCGGTAGTTGTTGTCCGTGCCGATCTGCGCCGTGGCTTCCGTGAAGTCGGTGGCCTTGGGCGTCTTGCTGACCATGTTGATGCTGCCGCCCGCGCCGCCCCGGCCCGAGTAGACCGAGTCCGGCCCCTTGATGACTTCGACCTGTTCCAGGTTGAAGGTGTCACGCACCTGCGTGCTGGAATCGCGGATGCCGTCCAGGAAGATGCTGCCGGCGGAGTTCTGGCCACGGATGATGGGCAGGTCGCCGCCCGGGCGGCCGCCTTCGCCTGCGCCAAACGTGATGCCGGGCGAGTTGCGCAGGACGTCCTGCAGCGTGGACGCGGCCTGGTCCTGGATCACCTGCTTCGGCACGACCTGCACCGTGCGCGGGGTGTCCAGCAGAGGCGCCGTGAACTTCGGCGACTGCGCCGTGGAGGTCTGGTACGACGACCCCTCACCCTCCACGCGCACGGGCGCAAGTTGCGTCACGCCCGAATCCGCGGATTGGGCGGCGGCGTACGGGCTGATGAACAACGCGGGGGCCGCTATCGCGGCGGCCAGGGAGGTAGTGAGCGTATTCAGCGAATACGTATCTTGGGGCTTCAAACCAGCTTCTCCGAATGTAAATAGCAACGATTCTTGTTTTTTTACCGGTTGCGATTGTGAACTCGAGGGCTGAACGGAACCTGAAAAATAGCTTTACGCTCACATAAAATGAAAAAAAACAACACTCAATACTTATAGGGTCAATACCGAACTTTCGCGCGGTGCGGCTAGTGGGTTCAGCCTCGCGCCCCCACAGGCTCTCACGCTGCGGAATGCCCATGGAGACGCCCGGAAGGGCCTCTGGGAAGCCAAAGCGCATAAGAGAGGACATTCCCTCATTGCGCAAAAAAAACGCCCCGCGGGGCGTTTTTCATGCATGAACCAAGCTGCCTTCAGGTGCGCAGGCGCGGGTGCCGTTTGAACAGATAACGGTACACGAACCCCGGATAAGCCAGCACCAGATACAGGCTCAGGGTGATCGCGTAGAACTCCCAGGTCTGGGAAAACCGGTTGCCCAGCGTGGATTCGAACGCGAAACCGAGCGCGCCGACGATGGCGTAGAACACCAACACTTCGATCAGGCGCATCCAGAACGGCTTGACTGCCGCCACTCCGCCCTGCTTCCAGGGCATGACGGCGAAAACCCGCTCCGTCAGGAACGGGAGATTCGCGCTGACCAGGGCCAGCGCGATCAGCAGCCATACCGCCAGAGTCTGGTTCATGGCCCCGTTTTCCGCTTACAGGCTGAGCGAGCTGCGGATGGCCTGCACGCACAGGGCCATCAGGCCGCCCGGCAGGATGCCCAGGATCAGGATCAGTGCGCCGTTGACCGACAGCACGCCGCGCTGGCCGCAGGTGGCGACCATCGGCGCGGCATCGGCGGCCGGCTCGTCGAAGTAAACGACCTTGACCACGCGCAGGTAGTAGAACGCGCCGATCAGCGAGAACAGCACCGCGATCACGGCCAGCGTCACGTGGCCGGCGCTGACCAGCGCCTGCAGCACGGCCAGCTTGGCGTAGAAGCCCACCAACGGCGGAATGCCGGCCAGCGAGAACATCAGCAGCAGCACGATGGCGGCATGCCAGGGGCTGCGGCGGTTCAGGCCCTTCAGGTCGTCGATGTGTTCGCACTCGAAACCTTGGCGCGACAGCAGCAGCACGATGCCGAAGCTCGCCAGCGTGGTCAGCACGTAGGTCAGCATGTAGAACAGCGAGGCGCCGTAGGCGGCCGACGACAGTTCCGGCTTGCCCGCGACCGAACCGGACATCAGGCCCAGCAGCACGAAGCCCATGTGCGAGATGGTCGAGTAGGCCAGCATGCGCTTGAAGTTGGTCTGCGCGATGGCCGTCAGGTTACCGATGGCCAGCGACAGCACCGCCAGGATCATCAGCATCGGCTGCCAGTCGGCGGCCAGGCCGTGCAGGCCATCGATCAGCAGGCGCAGCGTGATGGCGAATGCAGCCAGCTTGGGCGCGCCGCCCAGGATCAGGGTGACGGCGGTGGGCGAACCTTGGTAGACGTCCGGAACCCACATGTGGAACGGCACGGCGCCGAGCTTGAACGCCAGGCCCGACACCAGGAACACGATGCCGAACACCAGGGCCAGCTTCTCGGCCTTGCCCGCGGCGATGACCTTGGACACTTCGGCCAGATCCAGGTGGCCGGTGGCGCCGTAGATCATGGACATGCCGTACAGCAGGAAGCCCGAGGCCAGCGCGCCCAGCACGAAGTACTTCATGGCGGCTTCGGTGGCGACGACGTTGTCGCGGCGCAGCGCGATCAGCGCGTACAGCGCCAGCGACATCAGCTCCAGGCCCAGGTAGATGGAGATCAGGTTTCCGGAGGAGATCATGACCATCTGGCCCAGCAGGGCGAACAGCGTCAGGACGTAGAGTTCGCCGCCGCGCATCATGTCGCGCAATTGCGCGTAGACGCGGCCATAGACCAGGGTCGCGGCCACGGCGATGTAGGACGCGATCTTGAGCAGATGCGACAGTTCGTCGGTAACGTACAGGCCGTTGAAGGTCGAACCAACAACGCCGTTCTTCCATTGCAGGGCCGACACGACGGTCAGCACGCCCAATGCAAGCATGGTCAGCAGAAACGTCGGCTTGCGCTCGGGGTGATTGCTGACCGCGTCGACGAGCAGGATAGCCAGGCCGAAAACCAGCAGGAGGATTTCCGGTGTCGCCAGGGCGAAATCGATTTGGGATTGCATCATTGTCTTGTCTTACAGTTTCGAGACGGCAACGTGTTGCAGCAGGGCCTCCACCGAAACGTGCATCACGTCGGTAAAGGGCTTGGGATAGATCCCCATGTACAACACGGCGATCGCCATCACGCCAAGAATCACAAACTCGCGGCGGTTGATATCGGTCAGCTCGCGCACGTGGTCGTTGGCGACGTCGCCCAGGACCACACGCTTGACCATCCACAGCGAATACGAAGCGCCCAGAATCAGGGCGGTCGCCGCCAGCAGGCCGATCCAGAAGTTGTGCTCGACCGCGCCCATGATCACCATGAACTCGCCGACGAAACCGCTGGTGGCCGGCAGGCCGCTGTTGGCCATCGAGAACAGGATGAAGAAGGTGGCGAAACGCGGCATGACGTTGACCACGCCGCCGTAGTCGGCGATGCGGCGCGAGTGCATGCGGTCATAGAGCACGCCGATACACATGAACATGGCGCCCGACACGAAGCCGTGCGAGATCATCTGCACGATGGCGCCTTCGACGCCGGCCGTGTTGAAGATGAAGAAACCCAGCGTCACGAAACCCATGTGGGCGACGGACGAATAGGCCACCAGCTTCTTCATGTCGTCCTGGACGATCGCGACCAGGCCGATGTAGATCACGGCGACCAAAGACAGCGTGATCATCAGGCCAGCCAGGCTGTGCGAGGCGTCGGGAGCGATCGGCAGCGAAAAGCGCAGGAAACCGTAGGCGCCCAGCTTCAGCATGATCGCGGCCAGAACGATGGAGCCGCCGGTGGGAGCTTCGACGTGAGCGTCGGGCAACCACGTGTGGACCGGCCACATCGGCACCTTGACGGCAAAGGCCGCCAACAGGGCCACGAAGATCAGGATCTGCGGGGTGTAGCCCAGCTTGGTCTGCTGCCAGGTCAGAATGTCGAACGAGCCGCCCGACACGTTCCACAGGTACACGAAGGCGACCAGCGTCAGCAGCGAGCCCATCAGCGTGTACAGGAAGAACTTGAACGCCGCGTACACGCGGTTCGGGCCGCCCCAGACGCCGATGATGATGTACATCGGGATCAGTGTGGCTTCGAAGAACACGTAGAACAGCATGCCGTCCAGCGCGCAGAACACGCCCACCATCAGACCCGACAGGATCAGGAAGGCGGCCATGTACTGGGACACGCGGCTGGTGATGACTTCCCAGCCGGCCAGCACCACGATGATGGTGATGAAGGCGGTCAGGAGCACGAACCACATCGAGATGCCGTCGATGCCCAGGTGGTAATTGACGTTGAAGGCCTCGATCCAGGAGGTCTTCTCCACAAACTGCATCTTGGCCGTGGTGGAGTCGAAACCGGTGTACAGCGGGATCGTGACGAGGAAACCGGCGATTGAGCCGACGAGCGACAAGCCGCGCGTCAGGCCGGGACGGTCGTCACGGCCCACCGCCAGCACCAGCAGGCCGAATACGATCGGGACAAAGATCGCAAGCGTGAGCCAGGGGAAAGTGTTGGATGCCATCTCGCTTGCCATCATTGGGGAATCAGCACAAAGAAAGTCACCAGCGCCATGATGCCGATGATCATCGCGAACGCGTAGTGATAGATGAAGCCGGACTGCAGGTGACGGCTGACCGCTGCCACCCAGCCCACCACACGGGCGCTGCCGTTGATCAGCAGGCCGTCGATGATGCCGCGGTCACCGGTCTGCCACAGGCCACGGCCCAGGCAGCGCAAGCCGCGGGCGATGATCTGCTCGTTGACCCAATCCACGTAGTACTTGTTCTCGAGCACCTTGTTGATGCCGGACAGGCTGGACTGGATCTTGGCCGGAACCTTGGGATTGATCAGGTAGCAGTACCAGGCGATGACCGCGCCAGCCACGACCAGCCAGAACGGAACCGTCTGGAAGGCGTGCAGGCCGAAGGCCACCCAGCCGTGCCACTCTTCATGCAGCTCGTGCATGGCGGGATGCTGCGGCAGGACCTTGATGACGCCGTCGAAGAACTTGCCGAACAGCATCGGATCGACCACCAGGGCGCCGATGATGACCGACGGGATCGCCAGCAGCACCAGCGGCAGCGTGACCACCCAGGGCGACTCATGCGGCTTGCCGCCATGATGGCCGTGGTCGTCGTGGCCATGACCATGGCCGTGGTCGCTGGTGTCGAAACGTTCCTTGCCGTGGAAGACCAGGAAGTACACGCGGAACGAGTACAGCGAGGTCACGAACACGCCGATCAGGGTCGAGTAGTACGCGAAGTTCGCGCCCCAGACGTTTGCGGCGCCGGCGGCCTCGATGATGTGTTCCTTCGAGTAGAAGCCCGAGAAGAACGGCGTGCCGACCAGGGCCAGCGTGCCCAGCAGGAAGGTGATCCAGGTGATGGGCATGTACTTGCGCAGGCCGCCCATGTTGCGGATGTCCTGGTCATGGTGCATGCCGATGATGACGGAGCCCGCACCCAGGAACAGCAGCGCCTTGAAGAACGCGTGCGTCATCAGGTGGAAGATCGCGACCGAGTAGGCCGAAGCGCCCAGCGCGACCGTCATGTAGCCCAGCTGCGACAGCGTGGAATACGCGACCACGCGCTTGATGTCGTTCTGGATGATGCCCAGGATGCCCAGGAACAGCGCGCCGATGGCGCCGATCACGATGATGAAGGACAGCGCCACGTCGGACAGTTCGAACAGCGGCGAGAAACGCGCGACCATGAAGATGCCGGCCGTCACCATGGTGGCGGCGTGGATCAGCGCGGAAATCGGGGTCGGGCCTTCCATCGAGTCAGGCAGCCAGGCGTGCAGCGGAACCTGGGCCGATTTGCCCATGGCGCCGATGAACAGGCAGATGCAGGCGACCGTCAGCAGCATCCAGTCGGAACCGGGCAGCGTCAGCGTGGCCAGCTTGTCGGCCTGGGCGAAGACTTCGCCGTAATGCATGGTGCCGGCGTAAGCGAACAGCAGGCCGATGCCCAGCACGAAGCCGAAGTCGCCGACGCGGTTGATCAGGAACGCCTTCATGTTGGCGAAGATCGCCGTGGGACGGGTGTACCAGAAGCCGATCAGCAGGTACGACACCAGGCCCACCGCTTCCCAGCCGAAGAACAGCTGCACCATGTTGTTCGACATCACCAGCATGAGCATGGAGAACGTGAACAGCGAGATGTACGAGAAGAAGCGCTGGTAGCCCGGATCATCCGCCATGTAGCCGATGGTGTAGATGTGCACCATCAGCGACACGGAAGTCACCACGACCATCATCATGGCCGACAGGGGATCGATCAGGAAGCCGATTTCCAGCTTGGTCTGGCCGATCAGGCTCCAGGTGTAGACCGCGCCGTCGAAGCGCAGGCCGTTGAGCACGTCGTTCAGCACCACCACCGAACCGATGGTGGAGATGAGCACGCCCAGGATGGTGATCATGTGCGAAGCACGGCGGCCGATGGGACGGCCCAGGAACCCGGTGCCGAAGAGGCCCGCGAGAATCGCCCCGGCCAGCGGAGCCAGCGCGATGAGCAAGTAGAGATTGGGTGAGCTAGACATTTTCTTCCAATACCCCGTCAGCCCTTCAGGCGATCGAGTTCGTCAACGTTGATCGTGTTCAGGTTGCGGAACAGCAGCACCAGGATGGCCAGGCCGATCGCCGCTTCGGCGGCGGCCACGGTCAGGATGAAGAACACGAACACCTGGCCGGCGGTATCGCCGAACCAGCTGGAGAACGCCACGAAGTTCATGTTGACGGCCAGGAGCACGAGCTCGATGGACATCAGGAGAATGATCAGGTTGCGGCGGTTCAGGAAGATGCCGAAGATCCCGATGGCGAACAGGATCGCCCCGAGGATCAGGTAGTGGGCCAGCGTCAGCGTCATTTTTGTTCTCCTTGGGGCGCGGCGGCGGTCGGGGTGCCGTTCTGCGCCTGGGCACGCTCGCTCTGGGCGGGCATGCTCACCATGCGGTAACGGTCCTTCGAGCGCACGCGGACGGCGGCCACCGGGTCGTTGTACTTCACGTCGCGGCGGCGGCGCAGGGTCAGCGCGATGGCGGCGACCATGCCGACCAGCAGCAGCGCGGCGCCCACTTCAATGGCGTAGATGTACTGGGTGTACATGGCCTCGCCCAGCGCGCGGGCGTTGTTGTAGTCGCCGGCAACCGGGGCTTGCGGGCCCGCGCCGTACCAGGTCGAACCCAGCACGAAGGCCATTTCGACCACCATCACCAGGCCGATGACCAGGCCCAGCGGCAGGTAGGTCTTCATGCCCTGGCGCAGGGCATCCATGCGGATGTCCAGCATCATCACGACGAAGAGGAAAAGCACCATCACGGCGCCCACGTACACCAGCACCAGCAGCAGCGCCAGGAACTCGGCGCCAAGCAGCATCCACAGCATGGCCGCGTTGACGAAGGCCAGGATCAGGTGCAGGACGGCGGTGACCGGGCTGCGCGCGGTGATCACGCGGAACGCCGCGATCACCAGCACGGCGGCCAGTATGTAAAACAGGACAGTGGTAAAAGTCATGGATCAGGTCCTGGGCTTCAACGATAGGGAGCGTCTTCGGCCCGGCGGCGGGCGATGTCGGCTTCGTAGCGGTCGCCCACGGCGAGCAGCATGTCTTTGGTGAAATACAGGTCGCCGCGCTTTTCACCGTGGTATTCGTGGATGTGCGTTTCCACGATGGAGTCCACGGGGCAGCTTTCCTCACAGAAGCCGCAGAAAATGCACTTGGTCAGGTCGATGTCGTAACGCGTGGTGCGGCGGGTGCCGTCATCGCGCTGGTCCGACTCGATGGTGATCGCCAGCGCGGGGCACACGGCTTCGCACAGCTTGCACGCGATGCAGCGCTCTTCCCCGTTGGGGTAGCGGCGCAGCGCATGCAGGCCGCGGAAACGCGGCGACGCAGGCGTCTTTTCCTGGGGGTAGCGCAAGGTGACCTTGCGCTTGAAGAAATACTTGCCCGTCAGGCGCATGCCCTTGAGCAATTCGGTCAGCATCAGACTGCCGAAGAAATCCTTGATCGCTTCCATATCCTGCCTCTGCCTGGCGGCTTAGCGCCAAATGTTCCAGGGCGTCTGCATCCAGATCGCCACCACGACCAGCCAAACGCCGGTCAGCGGGATGAAGATTTTCCAACCCAAGCGCATGATCTGGTCATAGCGGTAACGCGGGAACGACGCGCGGAACCACACGAACAACGAGACCACGACGAACGTCTTGAGACCCAGCCAGATCCAACCCGGAATCCAGGTCAGCGGCGCGATGTCGATCGGGGAAGCCCAGCCGCCCAGGAACATGATCGAGGCCATGCAGGACAGCAGGATCATGTTGGCGTATTCGCCCAGGAAGAACAGCGCGAACGCCATGCCCGAGTATTCGACCATGTGGCCGGCCACGATTTCCGATTCGCCTTCGACCACGTCGAACGGGTGGCGGTTGGTTTCGGCCACGGCCGAAATCACGTAGATCACGAACAACGGCAAGAGCGGCAGCCAGTTCCAGGACAGGAACGTCAGGCCCTTGTCGGCAAACCAGCCGCGGTTCTGCACGTGCACGATCTCGGACATGTTCAGGCTGCCGGACACCAGCAGCACCGTCACCAGCACGAAGCCGATGGCCAGTTCGTAGGACAGCATCTGCGCGGAAGCGCGCAGCGCGCCCAGGAAGGCGTATTTGGAGTTCGACGCCCAACCCGCGACGATCACGCCATACACGCCCACGGACGTGATGGCCATGATGTACAGCAGGCCGGCGTTGACGTTGGCCAGGACCACGTCGGGACCGAACGGCACCACCGCCCAGGCCGCCAGGGCCGGCATCAGCGTGACCACCGGGGCCACGATGAACAGCACCTTGTTGGCCTGCGACGGAACCACCACTTCCTTGGTCAGCAGCTTGAACACGTCGGCGAACGGCTGCAGCAGCCCCTTGAAGCCGACGCGGTTCGGACCCATGCGCACGTGCATGGCGCCGATCATCTTGCGTTCCCAGTAGGTCAGGTACGCCACGCACAGAATGATGGGCACGGCGATGACCACAATCTTGACGAGGGTCCAGAGGACCATCCAGACCGTCGGGCCCAGCAATGCCGTACCCTGGCTCTCAAGAACATTAAGCCATTCCATCAGGCACGCTCCACGCTGATTTGACCGAATGCGCCACCCAGGGCTGCGGTGTTTTCAAAGGCTGCGGAGATGCGCACGGCGCGGTCGGCCACGGCATCGTCCTGCACGGTTTCGAGTTCGACGGCGCCCTGCCCGCTCGACACGCGCACCTTGACGCCGGCCGTCAGGCCCAGGCTGGTGAGCGTGCGGCCGTTCATGGCGGCAGCCGGCTTCTTCGAGGCCGGGGCCGCTTGCAGCGGCTCCGAGCGGCGAACCATCGCGTCGGTGCGGTAGATCGGCACGTCGGCGACGCGCTCCAGGCCGCTGGCGGCCTGGCCCAGGCCCAGCGGGGCCTTGATCTCGTTGGACAGGCGGCCTTCGATGCCGCCAGCCAGCACGGCGTCGCGCACGGACTCGGAAGTCTCGTCGTCAAAGCCAGCCAGATGCAGGACGTTGCCCAGCACGCGCAGGACCTTCCAGCCCGGACGGGTCTGGCCGAACGGCGTGACCGTGCCCTTGAAGCTCTGGGCCAGGCCTTGCGCGTTGACGTAGGTGCCCGAGGTTTCGGTGAACGGCGACACCGGCAGCATGACGTCGGCCCATTCGGCGGCGGCCGAACGGTAAGGCGTCAGGGCCACGGCGAACTGCGCGCCGCGCAGCGCGGCGATGGCTTGCTGGCCGTTGTCGGCATCCAGCAGCGGCTCGGCGTGCAGGACCACGTAGGCCTTCAGCGGCTCGGCCAGCATGGCGGCTGCGTTCTTGCCGCCCTTGCCCGGAATGGCGCCGGCCAGGTAACCGCCGACGGTGTTGCCGCCGGAGGTCAGGAAACCGAACTTGCCGCCGGCCAACTCAGCCACGGCGCGGCCGTTGGCGGCCAGGGTCGAGGCCTGGGCGCTGGCCACTGCCAGGTTGCCCATCAGCACGGCGGTGTTGGCGCCGGAAGCCAGGCTGGCAGCGATGAGCTTGGCGTTTTCGCCGGGCGTGACCGAGGCGAACTCGGCCGGCACGGCCTGTTCCTTGGCCTGGGCCAAGGCGACTGCCACTTCGGCCAGCGCGCGCGCCAGCTCGGACGGAGCCACGGTGATACGGGCAGCCACGGGCATCAGGGGATCGTCGGCAGCGCTGTCGACCATCAGGATCTGCGTGCCGCGCTTGGCAGCTTGGCGCAGACGCTGCGCCATCAGCGGATGATCCTTGCGCAGGAAGGAACCGACCACCAGGACGCGATCCAGGTTGTCGAGTTCGGCGATGGGCATGCCCAGCCACGGCGCGCCGGTCAGGGCGGCGTCGAAGGCGGCATCGGTCTGGCGCAGGCGGAAGTCGATGTTTTCGGAACCCAGCGCGCGGACCAGGCGGCCCAGCAGCGCGTATTCCTCGGTGGTGGCGTATTCGGACGCCAGGGCGCCGATCTGGCCGGCGCCGAAGCTGTCGCGCACGCGGGACAGGCCCTGGGCCACGGCGGCAAGCGCGTCGCTCCAGGAGGCTTCCTGCCACTTGCCGTCGGTGCCCTTGATCATCGGGGCCGACAGGCGGTCTTCGCTGTTCAGGCCTTCATACGAGAAGCGGTCGCGGTCGCTGATCCAGCACTCGTTGACGGCTTCGTCTTCGAACGGAACCACGCGCATGACGCGGTCGCCCTTGACCTGGACCACCAGGTTGGCGCCCAGGCTGTCGTGCGGGCTGACCGAACGGCGGCGAGCCAGTTCCCAGGTGCGCGCGCTGTAGCGGAAGGGCTTGGAGGTCAGCGCGCCCACCGGACAGATGTCGATCATGTTGCCCGACAGTTCGGACTCGATCGAGCGGCCGACGAAGGTCGTGATCTCGGAGTGTTCGCCACGGCCCAGCATGCCCAGTTCCATGACGCCGGCGATTTCCTGGCCGAAGCGCACACAGCGGGTGCAGTGGATGCAGCGGCTCATTTCCTCGGCGGAAACCAGCGGGCCCAGGTCCTTGTGGAAGACCACGCGCTTTTCTTCCTGGTAACGCGAGGAAGAACCGCCGTAGCCCACGGCCAGGTCCTGCAGCTGGCATTCGCCGCCCTGATCGCAGATCGGGCAGTCGAGCGGGTGATTGATGAGCAAGAATTCCATCACCGACTTCTGAGCGGCGCGAGCCTTCTCGGAGCAGGTGTGGACGACCATGCCGTTGGTCACGGGCGTGGCGCAGGCGGGCAGCGCCTTGGGCGCTTTTTCCACTTCAACCAGGCACATGCGGCAGTTGGCCGCGATGGACAGTTTCTTGTGGTAGCAGAAATGCGGCACGTAAAGCCCGACTTTCTGGGCGGCA
Source organism: Achromobacter aegrifaciens (assembly GCF_902859965.1). NCBI lineage: Bacteria > Pseudomonadati > Pseudomonadota > Betaproteobacteria > Burkholderiales > Alcaligenaceae > Achromobacter > Achromobacter aegrifaciens. Next base: position 598,522 of record NZ_CADIKO010000003.1, on the reverse strand, counting down.
TGCATGACCATGCTGCCTTCGGGCACTTCGACCTTGTTGCCGTCGACGGTTAGTTCAACCATTGCTGTTCCTGAGACCTACAGATATTGCGGGACCACACAAGACTTGTGCTCGATGTGGTGCGCGAATTCGTCGCGAAAATGCTTGAGAAAGCCACGGACGGGCATGGCGGCGGCGTCACCCAGGGCGCAGATGGTGCGGCCCATGATGTTGCCCGCCACGTTGTCCAGCAAGTCCAGATCTTCCGGACGGCCGTGACCGTTTTCGATGCGATGCACCATGCGGTAGAGCCAGCCGGTGCCTTCGCGGCACGGCGTGCACTGGCCGCAGCTTTCTTCGAAATAGAAGTACGACAGGCGCAGGAGCGACTTCACCATGCAGCGCGTTTCGTCCATGACGATCACGGCGCCCGAGCCCAGCATCGAGCCGGCCTTGGCGATGGAGTCATAGTCCATCGTGCATTCCATGATGATGTCGGCCGGCAGCACCGGCGCGCTCGAACCGCCGGGAATCACGGCCTTCAGCTTCTTGCCGCCGCGCATGCCGCCCGCCAGCTCCAGGAGCTTCGAGAACGGGGTGCCCAGCGGGATCTCGTAGTTGCCGGGACGCTCGACGTCGCCGGTGATCGAGAACAGCTTGGTGCCGCCGTTGTTCGGCTTGCCGACTTCGAGGTAGGCCTGGCCGCCGTTGCGGATGATCCAGGGCACCGCCGCGAACGTCTCGGTGTTGTTGATGGTGGTGGGCTTGCCGTACAGGCCGAAGCTGGCCGGGAACGGCGGCTTGAAGCGCGGCTGGCCCTTCTTGCCTTCCAGCGATTCCAGCAGCGCGGTTTCTTCGCCACAGATGTAGGCGCCGTAGCCATGGAACGCGTGCAGCTGGAAGCTGAAATCCGAACCCAGCAGCTTGTCGCCCAGGAAGCCGGCGGCGCGCGCCTCTTCCAGCGCTTCTTCGAAACGCTCGTAGACTTCGAAGATTTCGCCGTGGATGTAGTTGTAGCCGACGCTGATGCCCATGGCGTAGGCCGCGATCGCCATGCCTTCAATCACGATGTGCGGATTGAAGCGCAGGATATCGCGGTCCTTGAACGTGCCAGGCTCGCCTTCGTCGGAGTTGCAGACCAAGTACTTCTGGCCCGGGAAGGCGCGCGGCATGAAGCTCCACTTCAGGCCAGTCGGGAAGCCCGCGCCGCCGCGGCCGCGCAGGCCGGAGGCCTTGACCTCGGCGATCACGTCTTCCGGCTTCATGCCGGTGGTCAGGATCTTCTTCAGGGCTTCGTAGCCGCCGCGCTTGACGTAGTCGGCCAGGCGCCAGTTGGCGCCGTCGACGTCAGCCAGGATCTGCGGCTGGATGTGCCGGCCATGCAGGCACATCGAATTGGAAACATCGTTCAGCGGGTTGGGGTCCAGCCCCTGCGCGAACTGTTTGTACAGGTCGGGCGCGTTCATGCCGACTCTCCTTGCACCTTGAGGGCCGCGACCAGCGCGTCCAGCTTCTCTTCGGTCATGCGCACGCACATATGCTTGTTGTTCACGATCAGCACGGGCGAGTCACCGCAAGCGCCCATGCACTCGCCTTCCACCAGCGTGAACTGGCCGTCGGGAGTGGTGCCGCGGTAATCGACGCCCAGCTTGCGCTTGAGGTAGTCGCCGGCGCGTTCGCCGTCGCGCAAGGCACAGGGCAGGTTCGTGCAGACGGCGATCTTGTTCTTGCCGACGGGCTTGACGTCGAACATGTTGTAGAAGGTGGCGACTTCCTGGACCGCGATGGGCGGAACGCCAATGTAGTTGGCCACATCTTCAATGATTTCGGTAGCCAACCAGCCCTTCTCTTCTTGCGCGATGGCAAGCGAGGCCATGATGGCGGACTGCCGCTGGTCGCCCGGGAACTTCGCGAGTTCTCGGTCGATTTTCTGGTAGGCCTGTTCGGAAAGCAGCATAGTTTGAATCCGGGTTATGCGGGCGTGCTCGTGACTGTCTGGGCGGATCAGCGATCGATCTCGCCGAAAACGATGTCCTGCGTGCCAATGATGGTGACGGCGTCGGCAATCATGTGACCGCGCGACATTTCATCCAGCGATTGCAGGTGGACGAAGCCGGGGGCCCGAATCTTCAGGCGGTAAGGCTTGTTGGCGCCGTCGGACACCATATAGATGCCGAATTCGCCCTTGGGGTGTTCCACCGAGGCGTACGCTTCACCGGGAGGCACGTGGAAACCTTCAGTGAAGAGCTTGAAGTGATGGATCAGCTCTTCCATGTTGGTCTTCATGGCGGTGCGCTTGGGCGGGGCGATCTTGTGGTTCTCGATCATGACCGGGCCCGGGTTGTTGCGCAGCCATTCCACGCACTGGCGGATGATGCGGTTGCTCTCACGCATTTCGGCGATACGGACCAGATAGCGGTCATAGCAGTCGCCATTGACACCCACGGGGATGTCGAAATCGAGCAGGTCGTAGACTTCGTAGGGCTGCATCTTGCGCAGGTCCCAGGCCACGCCGGAACCGCGCAGCATCGGGCCGGTGAAACCCAGCGCCTTGGCGCGGTCGGGGTCGACCACGCCGATGCCCACCAGACGCTGCTTCCAGATGCGGTTGTCGGTCAGCAGAGTTTCGTACTCGTCGACGCAAGCCGGGAAGCGGTTGGTGAAGTCTTCGATGAAATCCAGCAGCGAACCCGAACGCGCGTCGTTCATGGCGCGCACTTCCTTGTCGCCGCGGTACTTGCTGGTGTCGCCGTATTGCGGCATCGAGTCCGGCAGGTCGCGGTAGACGCCGCCCGGACGGTAGTAGGCCGCGTGCATGCGCGCGCCCGAAACCGCTTCGTAGCAGTCCATCAGGTCTTCGCGTTCACGGAAGGCGTACAAGAACACCGCCATGGCGCCCACGTCCAGCGCGTGCGAACCCAGCGACATCAGGTGGTTCAGCAGACGGGTGATCTCGTCGAACATCACGCGGATGTACTGCGCGCGCAGCGGCGCTTCGACGCCCAGCAGCTTCTCGATGGCCATGACGTAGGCGTGCTCGTTGCACATCATGGACACGTAGTCCAGGCGGTCCATGTAGGGCAGCGCCTGGATGTAGGTCTTGTGTTCGGCCAGTTTTTCGGTGGCGCGGTGCAGCAGGCCGATGTGCGGGTCGGCGCGCTGGATCACTTCGCCGTCGAGCTCGAGCACCAGGCGCAGCACACCGTGCGCAGCCGGGTGCTGGGGACCGAAGTTGAGCGTGTAGTTCTTGATTTCTGCCATGATTTAACGCCCCAAGCCGTAAGAGTCTTCGCGAACCACGCGCGGAGTGACCTCGCGCGGATCGATCGTGACCGGCTGGTAAATGACGCGCCGCTGTTCCGGGTCGTAGCGCATTTCGACGGTGCCGGACAGCGGGAAGTCCTTGCGGAAGGGATGGCCGATGAAGCCATAGTCGGTGAGGATGCGGCGCAGGTCCGGGTGGCCTTCGAAGACGATGCCGTACAGGTCGAAGGCTTCGCGTTCGAACCAGCCCACGGCCGGCCAGCATTCCATCAGCGAGGCGACCATCGGGAACTCGTCGTCCTCGGCCCAGGTGCGCACGCGCAGGCGCCAGTTGTTCTCGATCGAGAGCACATGGGCAACCACGGCGAAACGCGAGCGGTGGATCTTGGCGTTGGTTTCCTCGGGCAGTTGGCGCGTGCCGTTGCCCCAGGTCAGGTAGTCGACGCCGCAGAGGTCGATACAGGTTTCAAAGCGCAGGCCGGCTTCGGTGCGCAGCTTGTTGCAGACGGAGAACCACTGCTGCGCGGGTACTTCGAGCGTCAGCTCGCCCAACGCCTCGGTCAGCGCGATATCCGCGCCGAGGGTGGTCTGCAAATTGTTTTTCAGGGTTTCGAGCCTGGTCATCATCTTGTACGCTTAGGTGAACCGATATGCTGGTTTCGCGGGGCCGGCTGCAAAGGCTGCTGCCTGGCGCGGCGGAACTCAGCGCGCAATCGTGTTGGTCAGACGGATCTTGTTCTGCATTTGCAGCAAGCCGTAGACCAGCGCCTCGGCCGTGGGCGGGCAGCCTGGCACATAGACGTCTACCGGTACGATGCGATCGCAGCCACGGACCACCGAATACGAGTAGTGGTAGTAACCGCCGCCGTTGGCACAGGAGCCCATGGAAACCACCCAACGCGGCTCGGGCATCTGGTCGTAGACCTTGCGCAGCGCCGGCGCCATCTTGTTGCACAGCGTGCCGGCCACGATCATCAGATCGGACTGGCGCGGGCTGGGGCGGAAGATGATGCCGAATTGGTCCAGGTCGTAGCGGGCCGCGCCCGCGTGCATCATCTCAACCGCGCAACAGGCCAGACCGAAGGTCATGGGCCACATGGAGCCGGTCTTCGCCCAATTAAGGAACTTGTCGGCGCTGGTTGTGATGAACCCTTGCTTGAGAATGCCGTCTATAGCCATATTCGTCTCTGATAGCGTGCTGTGAAAAAACCCGGCGGGTTATTCCCAGTCCAGCGCGCCCTTTTTCCATTCGTAGATGAAGCCGACCGTCAGCACGGCCAGGAAAACCATGACCGTCCAGAAACCGACGAGACCGACCGTGCCCTGGGCGATGGCCCACGGGAACAGAAAGGCGATTTCCAGGTCGAAAAGAATGAACAGGATCGCCACCAGGTAGTAGCGCACGTCAAACTTCATGCGGGCGTCTTCGAAGGCCTCGAAACCGCATTCGTACGGCGAGAGCTTCTCGGCGTAAGGACGCCGCGGACCAAGGAGGGAGCCGGCCGTTAGAAGCGCGAACCCGATAAGGGTGGCCACTACGATAAACAGCAGGACGGGAAAATACTGTTGCAGGTTCATTCAGGCGTCCGTCAAATGCGCAAACCTTAGGATTGTAGCATTCGCGCGGTTACTTCTGGCTGAACTCTGTAGCTCGAACAGCAGGCGAAAGACAGCATTCCTTAAATGGAACAATGGCTGCTTTCAGCACCGGTACGCAAGCATACAGCAGCCTGCCGATGCACGCACAAACACACGTAAAAACACAGGCGCAAAAACGAAAAAACCACCCCGGAGGGTGGTTTTATACAAACGGGCCGAAGCCCGTTTGTGCACTTTAAATCCAGGCAGGACTTGCGCCCTGCTTTGGATTAGAAGCGGTGACGGATACCGACGCCGACGGCGGTCGACTTGACGTCTTCGATGAAGGCGTAGTTCTTGGCGTACGAACCGTAAGCGTACAGGTTGGTGCGCTTGGACAGGTCGTAGGTGTAGCCCAGCGAGAAGACGTTCATCGTCTCAGCACCGTTGATACGGTCGTTGCTGGGGTCAACCATTTGCCACGAACCGAACAGCTTGCTTGCGCCGCCGATCGGGGCGGACAGGCCGACCATGTACGAGTTGGCCTTGAAGCCGTCAGCAAAGATGTTGGTGCCGATGCTCAGGGAGCCCGAACCGGTGTTCACGCCTTGGCCAGCGAACCAGCCGTCGGTCGTGCGAGCGTAGGCCAAGGCCAGCTTCACGACTTCGAAGTCGTACGAACCGCCGATGGCGTACATACGCGGGGTAGCGTCTTGATCAGCCAGCAGCGACTTGTTCGAAGCGTTCAGCTGGTCGTACGTCAGAGCGACGTTCAGGGGACCGTTCACGTAACGCAGACCGGTCGTGATGGCGCGGGTGTTGTCAGCCGTGCGCCAGCCGGTTTGATCAGCGTTGTTGTCGTCAGCGTTGAACGAGTAGCCAACGCCGAACTGGAAGCCGCTGAACGACGGGGTCTGATACATGACCATGTTGTCGTAGCGTTGCGTGTTGGCAGCGCTCATCGAAACGCCGATGTTGGCTTGACCGAAGCCAGCGCCGAACGGATCGATCGAGCCGAAGTACTTCGACGCGATGTTGGTTTGACGACCGAAGTCCAGTTGACCCCAGCTGTCGCTGGCCAGACCGATGGTGGCTTGACGACCGAACAGGCGGCCACCTTGGGCCGACTTGCCGTTACCCGAATCAAAGCCGGATTCCAGTTGGAAAACAGCGCGCAGGCCGTCACCCAGGTCTTCCGAACCACGCAGACCCCAGCGCGAACCGTTCTGGACGCCGTTGATCATGCCGAAACGGCTGCCGTTCATGGCATCGGGACCACCGCTGATCTTGTTGTAGCCGATACCCGTGTCGATGATACCGTACAGGGTGACAGACGTTTCTGCCTGGGCGACACCGGCAAAACCGGCGAGCAGGGCGGCAGCGAGCAGAGTCTTTTTCATTTAAGAAATCTCCGTTGATTTGAGTGACAAGAGCAGCAATCCAGCAAACCAGCCTGCCGCCCCCCTAACTCCGCGAAGGGAAGTTGACGCTATTGCATCAAAAATCAGGGGGGCTGGCTATGGTCGGCGCCAGAAAAGTGCAGGTTTACGACAGGCTTGTTGGGATATTGCAACAACTCAGCGAAGCCTGGCCGGACACGCTAGGGCTTACCCTTAGTTTTTAGGCCAAGCACCTATTCATGCGACTTTCAGCCCTGCCCCTAATTATCCGGATGCTCCGGATACCATCCTCGCCATCAAATACAGCTCCCTTCCGAGCCCTGTTTCCGCGTCGCCGCGGCCTCCAACCAGCCATCGGAATCGCACCTTCGCCATAAGGCCCCCACAGCAGGAATGCGCCGACTCGTCCACTATCAATAACGTTGTTATTTATAAAAATCGCCGATATGATCGAATCGTCGTCTCACCATCCAGCCATATGCCTACGCCCACGTCCCGCGCCGACCGTTCCGAAAGACTGAATGCGTTGCGCCGCCAGCTGGTTCTGGACGCCGCCCAGCGCGTGTTCGAGCGCGACGGCCTGGAGAAGACCACGATCCGCGCGATCGCCAAGGAGGCCGGCTGCACCACCGGCGCCATCTATCCGTGGTTCGCCGGCAAGGAAACCATTTATGGCGCACTGCTGGAGGAATCGCTGGAACGCCTGCATGCGCATCTGGCCGAGGCGGCCTCCAGCGGGCCGGCGCCGGCCGCGGCGCGCACTGCGATCCATGCGTTCTTCGGGTACTACGCAGAACGGCGGACCGACTTTTCGCTGGGCATGTACCTGTTCCAGGGGCTGGGGCCGCGCGGCCTGGGCCGGGAAATGGACGAACGGCTCAACGCCCGCCTGCGCCAGTGCATAGATCTGCTGGGCGTGGCGCTGGCCCGGACCAAGTCCTGGGAGGCCGCGACCGTCGCCGTCGAACAGATGAATCTCTTCACCTATTTGATGGGGTTGCTGCTGCTGCTGCACACCCGCCGCCTGAAATCCCTGGGCCAGCAAGCGGAAACGCTGCTGGACAACTACTGCCTCGCCCTGGAGCAACGATGACCGCAACCGACCTGGACACCCCGGCCGACGCCCCGCTGATCAGCCTGGCCGACTTCCATATATTGCTGGCCGACCAGCATCCGTTTTCCATGCTGTTGGGCATAGACGTGATACGCATCGGCCGCGGCACGGCGCGCGCGGTGCTGCCGGCGCGCGACGCCCACCAGCGGCTGGGCGGCATCGTTGCCGGCCCCATGCTGATGGGCCTGGCCGACCTGACCATGTACGCGGCGGTGGTGGGCGCCACCGGACAGGCGCACGCAGTGACTGCCAGCCTGACGATCAATTTCCTGCGCAAGAGCCCCGCGGGCGCCATCTATGCCGACGCCCGGTTGCTGAAAGTGGGCCGGCTGTCCGCGGGGGAAGTCATCCTGACCGGCGAGGGTTCGGACGAACCTCTTGCCCATATCGTGAGCACGTGGTCCGTGCCAAAGCCATGAGCATGCGCGTGAGCATCGTCGGCATGGGCAGGATCGGCACGCAGGCCGCACAGCGCCTCCTGGCGGCCGAGCCGGACATAGCGCTGACCCTCTACGACATCGAGCCCGGGCGTTGCGAAGACTTCCGCGGCAGCGCGACGCTGGCCACCTCCGCGCGGGAAGCGCTGGAAGAATCCGACACCATCGTGCTGGCCCTGCCACGCGAACGCGAGATCGACCGCACGCTGGAGCGTTTCAGCGACGGCAACGTGACGGCGCCGGTGGCAGGCAAGCTGATCGTGGATCTGGAGCCGCCTTGCGCCGAACGCGCGCGCAGCCTGGACCAGGCCATCGTCGCGGCGGGCGGCCGCTACACCTGCGCGCCCCTGGCCGCGGCGGTGGACGCTCCGCTCGCCGAGACGCGCTTACTGAACGCGCTGGCCCGCGGCGCATGAGGGCCGCAGGCGCTGCGCCGCCGCCACGCACAGCGCCAACCAGGCCAGGCTGACCGCGAAGCCCGCCAGCACGTCGCTGGCGAAATGGACCTGCAGCAGGATGCGGCTGAGTCCGATCGCCATGATGAGCGCCGCCAGCAGCGCAATGCCGGGCAGGCGCCAGGCAGGCGGCGCCAGACGCCACAACAGATAGCAGGCCATGCCGTAGACGGCCATCGCGGCAGAGGAGTGGCCGCTGGGAAAGCTCCATCCCGCCACGCTGGCGTAGCCATGATCGTGCTCCGGCCGAACCCGTTCGAAGGCGTGCTTGAGCAGCCAGTTGAGCGCGCCGCCCACGCCCGTGGCGACGGCGCAGACCAGGGCCAGCCGCCATTCTCCGCGCCACAACAGGAACAGCGTCATCAGCACACTGACCCCGGTCAGGAATTTCCGGTCGCCCAGGTAGGTGAACCAGGACAGCAGCCACAGCAACGGCGTGGACATGGACATGCTCAGGGAATTGGCCAGGGCCCGGTCGAACGCCACTACCCTCCCCTCGCTTTCTATCGCGAAAGCCAGGACCAGGAAGAGTACGAGCGCGGCGCACGTACCCGTCATGAAGAGGGCGTCGCGGCGACGGCCGCGCAGACTCAGGCCGCAGCGCGCAAACACGAGCGCCACCCCGCCGGCCAGCAACGGCAGCGCGATGAACAACTGCAAGGCATGGGCCGCGGCCCATGCCGCGTACGCGTCCGTCATGAATAAGAGCCCGCCACGATGAAACTCCCGATCCTTCTCAATTACAGCGCGACCAAGGTCCTGTCTACCGGTGCAAAAGCATGCGCCCCGGCGGCGTAGTCCCAACGCTCGATATGGCACTCGCCTGCCCCCTCGCAGGTGATGACATTGACCGAATTGGGCACATTGCCGCGCACGCGGCGCGAGCAGGTGGTTCCGGCCTGGACGACCCAGCCGCCGGAAGGAGCCGCCGGGTTCGCGGGCAGCACATAGGGCAGATGGATATGCCCCCCCAGAATCAGGTCCACGCCCGCCTGCGTCCAGGCTTCGAGAGCCCGTTCGCGCCCGTTCAGCAGATTGGACAGGTCCGACTCGACCTTGGCGCGCACGGGATGGTGCGCCACCACGACGCGCAACTGCCCGGGCCTGGCCTGGCGCAGCCTCTCCGCGACCCGGGCGATCTGCGCGCCGGATATCTCGCCATCCTTGCGGCGGCGCGGGCGTGTCGTGTTGACGCCGATGGCGAGCAGGCCGGCGTTCTCGAACACGGGTTCGAGCACTGGCCCCAAAGCCCGCTTGTAGTTGCCGTAAGGATTGAGCGCGCGCGCGAACACGTTGAACAGCGGAATGTCGTGATTGCCCGGCACGGTCAACACCGGCAGCGACAGGCGCTCGATGAACCTGCGGGCGGCGGCGAACTGGCCGCGCCGCGCGCGTTGCGTGATGTCACCGCTAAGCACCACCAGGTCAGGCGCAAGCGTGCAGGCCAGGTCCAGCGCGGCTTCGACCACGGGTTTGCGTTCCGTGCCGAAGTGGGTATCGGAAAAATGCAGGATACGGGTCATGAACGGTCCAGATATTGCGAGTCCGCCGGCACCACCAGCGGCAGCCGTTCGTCGGCCACTTTGAATTCCAGCGGCGTATCCATCCAGGAGATTTCGCCGTCCATCGCCACCTTGACGCGGCGGCGCCCGCGCACGGCCACCGTCAGACGGTCGAAGGCGAAACTCACCACATGCTCGGCTTCGCCCAGGCGGCTGAACAAGCCGCGCAACAGCAGGCCATAGAGCGCCAAGGTGCCGACCGGCCGCGCCGCCATGGCGATCAGGCGGTTCTGATCCAGCTCCGCCGATTCGATGCCGATGTGCTCCAGCTGGAGCTTGTTGTTGCCCACCACCAGGGTGGGCGAGCGCAGATTGCGGGCCTGCCCGCCATGATCCAGCAGCAGGCTCAACTGGCGCGGCGCGCGCAGCAGGGTGACCAGGCCGGACCACAGCGCCACCATCCGGCTGCGGCCGTACTTCTGTTTATAGGCTTCGCGGTCCTCGAGCAATTGCGGATACAGACCCAGGCTGGCATTGACCAGGAACAGCCGGCCGTTGAGCATGCCGACTTGCACCGGCCTGGGCTGGCCTTGCAGAAAGCCGCGCAAAGCCACCTCGGTATCTTGCGAGATGCCGTAGCTGCGCCCGAAGTAATTGAACGTGCCCTGGGGCAGGATGCCGAACGGCACTCCTTTGCCAAGCACCACACCCGCGACCGCATTGAGCGTGCCATCGCCGCCTGCCGCGATGACCACGCCCTGCTGTTCCTGCGCGCGCGTGACCGCGGCCTCGGCCGTGGCGGTCAGGCGCGACGGATCTTGCACGAGCATCAATTCGTAACGGCGCCCGGCCTCGTCGAGTATGCGACGGATCGTGTCTTGGAGGATCTGCGCGTCGCCGCGTCCCGATCCGGTATTGAGGACGATGAAGAGGGGTTCTTGTCCCGTCAGGGAATGGGCCGCTGTTGCCGGTTTATGCTGGGTTGGCGTCATGCGACAAACATACCCCATGCCGGCAAAGCGCCGCAACAAGGCAGGCGGCGGACGCGCCAGGCGCGCCCGCCGCCGCCGTTCAGCGGCCGATGGCGTAAGCCTGCATCAGGCGCGGCGTGGCTGCCGCGTGCAGCAGGCCGTCGGCATCGCGCGAAGCCGCGGTCAACCTGCCCACCGACCACTCGGGCACCTCCTCGATCTGGTGCCCGCGCTGGCGCAGCGCCGCGATGACCTCGGCGCCGAAGCTCGCCTCCACCGCCAGATGCCCCGGCTTGCGGTCGCGCGGATAGAAGGACGTAGGGAAATGCATGGTGTGGGACATGGGCAGGTCGATCGCTTCCTGCAGGTTCAGGCCGTGGTGCACGTGACGCAGGAAGAACAACAGTTGCCATTGCTCCTGCTGGTCGCCGCCCGGCGTGCCGAAGGCCAGGTAGGGCTTGCCATCGCGCAGCGCCAGCGAGGGCGTCAGCGTGGTGCGCGGACGCTTGCCGGGCGCCAGCGTGCCAGGCAGCCCTTCTTCCAGCCAGAACATCTGCGCGCGGGTGTTCAGGCCGAAGCCGAGTTCCGGGATCACCGGCGAAGACTGGAACCATCCGCCCGAAGGCGTGGCCGAGATCATGTTGCCCCAGCGGTCGATGACGTCCACGTGCGTCGTGTCGCCGCGTTTGGCGGAGGCGCGCATGTCGGCAAGCGTGGGTTCATTGGTGGCGCTGCCGGGCGCGGATACCTTGGACAGGCGCTCCAGCGTGTCCATGACGCGCTTCACTTGCGCCTCGAAACCCGGCACTTGGCCGGGCAGCAGATCTTGCGAAGCCGACTCGCCGATCAACGCGCGGCGTTCGGCGTTATAGGCGTCGGACAGCAGATGGTCCAGCGGCACGTCGACGAAGGCCGGATCGCCGTAATAGGCCTCGCGGTCGGCGAAGGCCAGCTTCATGGCCTCGGTCACGCGGTGCACGAATTCGGCGCTGGTCGGGCTCACGCCTGCCAGATCCATCTCCTTGAGCAGCGCCAGGGTCTGCAGGAAGACCGGACCTTGACTCCAGGAGCCGGCTTTCGCCACGGTGTAGCCGTGATAGTCGTAGGTGACCGGCGTGTCGTAGCTGGCCGACCAGCCCGCCAGGTCCTCGGCGGTAATGACGCCGCGGTGGGTGGACCCGCTCTCGTCCATGACATCGGTGTTGCGCGCAAACTTGTCGATTTCCTCCGCAATGAAGCCACGGTAGAAGGCGTCGCGCGCCGCTTCGATCTGGCGCTCGCGGTCTGCGCCGGCGCTTTCGGCCTGCTTCAGCACGCGGGTCCAGGTGCGAGCCAGCGCCGGATTGCGGAACAGTTTGCGGGCCTCGGGCACCTGGCCGCCCGGTACGTAGACCGCGGCCGTCGTGGGCCAATGGGTCTGGAAGAAGTCCTTCAGGCCGGCGATGGTGTTGGAGATGCGCGGCATGAGCGCGTGGCCGTGCTCCGCGTAATAGATGGCGGGCTCCAGCACGTCGCGCACGCGCATGCTGCCGTGGTCACGCAGGAGCAGCATCCAGGCGTCGAAGGCGCCAGGGATGACCGTGGCCAGCAGGCCGTTGCCAGGGATGAGCTTGAGGCCTTCGGCGCGGTAGCGTTCGAGCGTGGCGGCAGCGGGCGTGGTGCCCTGGCCGCACAGCACTTCGACGCGGCCGGTGCGCGCGGAATAGAACACCGCGGGCACTTCGCCGGCCGGGCCCACCAGATGGGGTTCGACCACCTGCAGCACGAAGGCCGAGGCCACGCAGGCGTCGACGGCGTTGCCGCCGCGCTCCAGCAGCGACATGCCGGCCGCGCTGGCCAGCCAATGGGTGGACGTCACGACACCAAAGGTGCCGAGGATTTCCGGGCGAGTCGTAAACATGGCTCACCCCCTACCCGCTGCGCGGGCCCCCTCAAGGGGGCGACGCCCGCGGACCGGCAAAGCCGGATCCGTGGCGTCCCCGATGTGCCGCGCTACGTGGATGCTGTTGCTCGCTTGCGCATTCGGCACGCTTGATAGCATGGTCATGGTTCTACCTCACATTTTTCAGACGGATCAGGCCGTCGGGGTAAGGCACAAAGCCCTCCACCTTCTTCTGCACGCCAAAGGTCCACGGCAGGTAGAACAGGTAGACGATCGGGCGCTGGTCCTGCATCGCCGTCAGCACCTGGTCATACATGGCGCGGCGCTTGGCGGTGTCCGATTCGGCGCGGGCGTCGTTGAGCAGCTTGTCCACGGCGGCGTCGCAGAACTTGCCGTCGTTCAGGTTGCCCTTGCAGCTCAGGTACTGGTGGATGTTGCCGCTGGGATCGACGCGGCCCGACCAGCCGCTCTGCCCCACTTCGAAGTCGCCGCGCGCGAGCGAGGATTGCAGGGACGCGAACTCCACCGGACGCAGCGTGATGTCGAAGCCCGCTTCGGCGCCCATGGCCTGTACCAGCTCGAACACCTGTTGCATGGTGGTGTTGTTGCCAAAGGTGATCTCGAACTTGACGCGGTCATAGCCCGCTTCCTTCAACAGCGCCTGCGCCTTCTTTGGGTCGCGGCCCTTGTGCTCGAAGGCGGTGTTGTAGGCGAAGCTGGCCGGCGGGAACGGCTGATAGGCGGGCTGGAACATGCCTTCGCCGATCACCTGATTGAGCACGTCACGGTCGATCGCGAGGTCCAGCGCCTGACGCACGCGCTTGTCCTTGGCCAGGGGGTTGTTGGCGCGCGCGCCATTGGCCAGGTTCACCGAAATGGCCTGGAAGCCCAGGCCGGTCACCGGCGCCAGGGTCAGGTTCTTGTCGTCCTTCACCGCCTTGGCATCGCTGGGCGCGACGCGCTCGATGATGTCCAGGTCGCCGGCGCGCAGGTTGTTCAGGCGCACGGTGTTGTCGGGAATCGGGGTGTAGACCAGACGGTCGAAGTGATAGTTGGCGGCGTCCCAGTACTTGGGAAATTTCTCGAGCACGATGCGGTCGTTCTGCACGCGCTCCTTGAACTGGTAGGGGCCGGAGCACACCGGCTTGCCGCCAGGGTCCTTGTCGAAGCTGGCGGGAGACATCATCATCCCGGCGCGGTCGGACAGCTGCGACAGCAGCGAGGCATCGGGTTCGGACAGCGTCAGCACCACGGTGCTGGCGTCCGGGGCCTCGACGCTGGCGACGGTGGCCAACTCGCTCTTGCGGTTGCTGTCGGGCAAGGTGCGGGCGCGGTCCAGGTTGGCCTTGACGGCGGCGGCGTTCACCGGCGTGCCGTCATGGAAAACGGCGTCGGTGCGCAGCTTGAAGGTCAGGACCTTGTTGTCGGGGCTGAAGGTCCAGGATTGCGCCAGCTGCGGCACGATCTTCAGGTCCGGCGTGATCTCCACCAGCTTGTCGCAGAGGGAAGCGAAGACGATGCGGCCCACGAAGGTGCGCGCGCGCACCGGGTCCAGCACGTCGGGGTCGTCCTGCAAGCCGATACGCAGGGTGGATTGCGCTTGCGCCAATCCGCTGGCCAGCATTCCCGCCATGGCCATGGCGAGGCAAAGTTTACGCATGAAAGATCTCCGTCGGTTCAGGTCGGCCTGGTTCCCCACGCGGACGCGCCGCCCGGCATGAGGGAACAGACCCGAGCCGTGCTGCATCCGGGTCCATCCCCCGCTGCGCACGTTCTTGTTGGATTCTGCGCCAGGCGCGCGGCGATTGTATAGAGCGGCGGCTGTCGTAAGCCTAAATGCGCGCCGGACGGCCGCCTTGCGGACGCACCCTCAGGGGATGCGGCAAGGGGCCGCGAAGTCCACGGCGGCCTGGACCTCGGCGCGCAGCTTGGCGACCAGCGGCCGGGCATCATCGCGGCGGTACTGGAATGCATAAGGCATGGCCGCCAGCGGCGTATCGCCTTCCAGCACGCGCAGGCTGCCCTCGGCCTGCAAGGCGCGGGCCCAATGGCTGGGCAGCAGGCCGACCCCGGTGCCTTCTATCAGAAGGCCGACCACCGCCCCCCAGTTGTTGCAGCAGAGGCGTTCGCCGCCGGCATCGCGGCCCGCCAGCCAGTCGTCGATGATGCGCGTGGTGCCGGCCCCCGCCGGCAGCGTGACCAGCGGCAGGCGGGCAAGCAGCTCCGGCGTCATGCGCGTGGCGCCGTCCAGCAGCGCCGGCGCGGCGACCCAGGAAAAGTCGGCCTGGCCTATGGCCGTGGAAGCGATATTGGGCCGAGAGGAACGGCCGGCGATCACGGCAAAGTCCAGTTCGCCGTCGGCCACGCGCTGCTCCAGTACCTGGCCGATGTCCACATAGGGTTCCAGCACCAGGTCCGGATAGGCGGCGCGCACGCCCCGGATCAGCCGCGGCAGCCAGGTGAGCGCGGTCAGCTCGCCCACGCCGAAGCGGCAGCGACCGCTGAGCCCCGCGCTTTGCGCCAGCGACGCCCGTATCTGCTCCGCCGAGGCCAGCAGGTCGCGCGCCTGCGGCAGCAGGCGCTGGCCGGCGTCGGTCAGCACCGCCTTGTGGCCGCTGCGATCGAACAAGGACTGGCCCAGGCCTTCCTCGAGCTCGGTGATGCGCTTGGACAGCGACGATACCGACAGATGCAGGCGCTCGGCCGCCACGGCGAAACTTGCGCAGGTGGCGGCCCAGTAGAAGGCTTCGAGTTGCTTGAGGGTCATGCGCGGATTGTAGGGGCGTCCGGCATGGGGATGCTCAATTCAGGAGCATCCCGTTGAAAAGCGCCCGCCGCGGAATCAGGCAGCTTTCGGCGTCAGCAGGTGCGCGGAAAACCGGAGGGTATCGATGGCGGCGCGGAGCATGCGCTCGACGCGCGGCCACATGTCGCCCTTGAGGCGATCGGACCAGCAGATGCTGTCAAACACCCCGTCGACCAGGGCGTGCAGATAAAGATTGGACAGGCGCACGTCCAGCGCGCGCGGCAGGTCCTCGCGCTTGACCGCGGCGCGCAGCAGTTTCTCCGAGGTGCGCAGGGCGTGGCGCTCCCACAAGTCACGGCGGCGCAGCAGCGGCGCGTTCTCGTCGCTGCGTTCGCATTTGAGGTACAGGATTTCCAGCACGCGCTGCACCGAGCCTTCCTGCGCGTAGATCTGGATGTATTGCCGCATGGAGGTGTAGAGCGATTCCAGCGCCTCGCCGTCGGTCGAGACATGAGTCAGGGGAGCAGCCTCGCCCAGCGCGCGGTCGCACATGGCGATGCAGACGTCGATCTTGTTTTTGTAATGGCCGTAGACGGCGCCCCGGGACACCCCTGCGTGGTCGGCGATGTCGCTCATGGTGGTGGCGGCCACCCCCTTGGACAGGAACACGTGCTCCGCGGCATCCAGGATGCGGTCGCGGGTGCGTTGGGACTCTTCTTTCGTCTTGCGGGCCATGCGGGGGACCTCCTTCTTAAAAACCGGCTGCAAAAAAACGGCGGCTTCAAAACAAGAAGCCGCCTCTTTCGTCACTGTGAATAAGTGTGAAGCGGGGAGCATACTTCCGAACAAAATAATTAATCAAGCGTGACGGATTAAATGATAGACTCGCTTCCCCACGCGGGAAAGTCGGCGCCTTTCCCCACCTCAGCCCTCTGCGGGCCCATCAGAAATTTTAAAAATGAAGCAAAGAGTCTCTCTACGCACGCTCGCCCTTTCTTCCGTACTAATTCTTATTACCGGTTGCTCGAAACCGGAAGCCCAACAAGCCACCGAGGCTCCCGCCGAAGTCGGCGTCATCGTTGCCCAAGCCACGCCCACCAGCGTCGCGACCGAATTGCCGGGCCGGCTGGAGCCCTACCGCGAAGCCGAAGTGCGCGCGCGCGTGGCCGGCATCGTCACCGCGCGCCTGTACGAAGAAGGCCAGGATGTGACGCGCGGCGCCGCCCTGTTCCAGATCGATCCCGCGCCGTTGCAGGCCGCCTACGATTCGGAAGCCGCGAACCTGGCGCGCGCGCAGGCCAATCTTTCCGCCGCCGCCGACAAGCTGCGCCGCTACGCTGACCTGGTGTCGGACCGCGCCATCAGCGAACGCGACCACGCCGAAAGCGTGGCGCAGGAACGCCAGGCGCGGGCCGAGGTCGCCCTGGCCCGCGCCAACCTGCAGAGCGCCAAGCTGAAGCTGGATTACGCGCGCGTCACTTCGCCCATCGACGGCCGGGCGCGGCGCGCGCTGGTGACCGAAGGCGCACTGGTGGGCGAAGGCCAGGCCACGCCGCTGACGGTGGTGCAGCAGATCGATCCCATCTACGTGAACTTCGCCCAGCCGGCGGTCGAGGTGATGCAGTTGCAGAAGCAGATCCGCGCGGGCGCCCTGGAAGGCGTGGCGCCGGACCAGGTGCGGGTGCGGCTGCTGCTGCCCGACGGCTCGGAGTACGGGCGCGGCGGCACGCTGTCGTTCGCCGATCTGGCGGTGGATCCCGGCACGGACAACGTCACCATGCGGGCGCTGTTCGAGAATCCGGGCCGCGATCTGCTGCCGGGCATGTATGTGCGGGTGCGGCTGGAGCAGGCGATCAACCGCGACACCTATCTGGTGCCGCGCAACGCCCTGCTGCGCAATGCCGAAGGCGCGCACGTGCTGGCCGCGGGTGCAGACGGAGAGCTGAAGAAGATCGCCGTCACCGCAGAGCGGCTGCAGGGTCCGAACTGGATCGTCACGCAGGGATTGGCAGGCGGCGAACGCATCGTCGTCGAGAACGCCGCGCATATGGCGGCGGGACAGAAAATCAAACCGGTGGAGCGGGCCGCGCCCAGTGCGCAGGCCCCCGCCGCCGGCAACCCGGAGGCCGGCGTCCAGGCTAGGACGTCCGCGCCGGGCCAAAAAGGATAAACCGCAATGGCGCGTTTTTTTATCGATCGCCCCGTCTTCGCCTGGGTGATCTCGCTGCTGATCGTGCTGGTCGGCATCCTGTCGATCCGTGCGCTGCCGGTGGCCCAATATCCGGACATCGCTCCGCCCGTGGTCAACGTCGGCGCCAGCTACCCCGGCGCCTCGGCCAAGGTGGTCGAAGAGGCCGTCACCGCCATCATCGAACGCGAGATGAACGGCGCGCCGGGACTGATGTACACCTCGTCCAGCAGCGACTCGACGGGCTGGGCCAGCATCAACCTGACTTTCAAGCAAGGCACCAACCCGGACCTGGCGGCCGTGGAAGTGCAGAACCGCCTGAAGGCGGTGGAGCCGCGCCTGCCGGAATCGGTGCGCCGCGACGGCGTGCGCGTGGAGAAGGCGGCCGACAACATCCAGCTGGTGGTGTCGCTGAAGTCGGATGGCGGGCTGGATGACATCCAGCTGGGCGAACTGGCAGCCTCCAACGTGCTGCAGGCGTTGCGCCGCGTGGAAGGCGTGGGCAAGGTGCAGTCGTTCGGCGCGGAAGCCGCCATGCGCATCTGGCCGGATCCGGCCAAGCTGACGGCCATGTCCCTGACCCCGGGCGACATCGTCTCGGCCCTGCGCAGCCACAACGCCCGCGTCACCATCGGCGAGCTGGGCAACCAGGCCGTGCCCAAGGACGCCCCGCTGAACGCCAGCATCGTCGCGGGCGAGTCCCTGCGCACGCCCGAGCAATTCGGCAACATTCCGCTGCGCGCGCAGCCGGACGGTGCCACTTTGCGCCTGAAGGATGTGGCGCGGGTCGAATTGGGCGGCACCGACTACATGTACCTGTCGCGCGTGAACGGCATGACCGGCACGGGCCTGGGCATCAAGCTGGCGCCGGGTTCGAACGCGGTCGAAACCACCAAGCGCATCCGCGCGACCATGCAGGAGCTGGCCCAGTATTTCCCGCCGGGCGTGACCTGGGACATTCCGTACGAGACATCCACCTTCGTCGAAATCTCGATCAAGAAGGTGCTGATGACCCTGCTGGAAGCCGTAGCCCTGGTGTTCTGCGTGATGTACCTGTTCATGCAGAACTTCCGCGCCACGCTGATTCCGACGCTGGTCGTGCCGGTGGCGCTGCTGGGCACGCTGGGCGTGATGCTGGGGCTGGGCTATTCCATCAACGTGCTGACGATGTTCGGCATGGTGCTGGCCATCGGCATCCTGGTCGACGACGCCATCGTGGTGGTGGAAAACGTCGAGCGCATCATGGCCGAGGAAGGCTTGTCGCCGCGCGAGGCCACGGTCAAGGCCATGGGCCAGATCAGCGGCGCCATCGTGGGCATCACGGTGGTGCTGGTGTCGGTGTTCGTGCCGATGGCCTTCTTTGACGGCGCGGTGGGCAACATCTACCGCCAGTTCGCCGTGACGCTGGCCGTGTCGATTGCCTTCTCGGCCTTCCTGGCGCTGTCGCTGACGCCGGCGCTGTGCGCCAGCATGCTCAAGCCGATCGCCGCCGGCCACCACGAGAAGCGCGGCTTCTTCGGCTGGTTCAACCGGGCCTTCGCGCGCCTGACGGCGCGCTACACCGCCCGGGTGTCGGGCGTGCTGGCCCGTCCGGTGCGCTTCGGCCTGGCCTATCTGGCGGTGATCGCCGCGGTGGCGCTGCTGTTCGCCCGGCTGCCCTCTTCCTTCCTGCCGGACGAAGACCAGGGCAGCTTCATGGCCATGGTCATCCTGCCCCAGGGCTCGCCGCAAGCCGAAACCATGGCGATGGTGAAAGAGGTCGAGCGCTACATGATGGAGCATGAGCCCGTCGAATATGTGTATTCGGTCAACGGCTTCAGCAACTACGGCAGCGGACCGAACTCGGCCATGTTCTTCGTCACGCTAAAGGACTGGAAGCAGCGCGGCGGCGCCGACCTGCACGTGAACGCGGTGGTGGAACGCATCAACGCCGCCTTCGCCGACCGCAAGAACGTCATGGTGCATGCGCTGAACTCCCCGCCGCTGCCGGACCTGGGCTCCACCTCGGGCTTCGACTTCCGCCTGCAGGACCGGGGCGGCCTGGGCTACGAGGCCCTGGAGCAGGCGCGCCAGCAATTGCTGGCAGCGGCGGCCAAGCATCCCGCGCTGACGGAGGTTGTCTTCGCCGGCCAGGAAGAAGCGCCGCAGCTGGAGCTGCGCGTCGACCGCGACAAGGCGCAGGCCATGGGCGTGCCACTGGACGAGATCAACACCGCCCTGGCGGTAATGTACGGTTCGGACTATATCGGCGACTTCATGCTCAATGGCCAGGTGCGGCGCGTGACCGTGCAGGCCGACGGCAAGAGCCGTGTCGACATGGAAGACGTGTCGCGCCTGCATGTACGCAACCTGCAGGGCCAGATGGTGCCGCTGTCGGCCTTCGCCACCCTGAAATGGTCGATGGGACCGCCGCAGCTCAACCGCTACAACGGCTTCCCGTCGTTCACCATCAACGGCTCGGCCGCGCCCGGGCACAGCAGCGGCGAGGCCATGCGCGCCATGGAGGCGCTGGCGGCCGAACTGCCGCGCGGCATCGGCTTCGACTGGTCGGGGCAGTCCTACGAGGAACGGCTGTCCGGCAACCAGGCGCCCGTGCTGTTCGCGCTGTCGGTGCTGGTCGTGTTCCTGGCCCTGGCCGCGCTGTATGAAAGCTGGTCGATACCGCTGGCGGTGATCCTGGTGGTGCCGCTGGGCGTGATCGGCGCGGTGCTGGGCGTGACGCTGCGCGGCATGCCCAACGACATCTACTTCAAGGTCGGCCTCATCGCCACCATCGGGCTGTCGGCCAAGAACGCGATCCTGATCGTGGAAGTGGCCAAGGACCTGGTGCGCGACGGCCAGGGCATCGTGTCCGCCACGCTGGAGGCCGCCAGGCTGCGGCTGCGGCCCATCGTGATGACCTCGCTGGCCTTCGGCGTGGGCGTGCTGCCCCTGGCGCTGGCCACCGGCGCGGCCTCGGGCGCCCAGGCCGCGATCGGCACGGGCGTGCTGGGCGGCATCGTCACGGCGACGGTGCTGGCCATCTTCCTGGTGCCGCTCTTCTTTTTGATCGTGGGCCGCGCGCTGGGCATGCGCGTGCGCCCCTCGCGTCCGCAAGGCCGCGAAACGCTGGAGACCACGCCATGAAGGCTATGGCAATGACCCTGCTGGCGCTGGCCCTGGCCGGCTGCTCGCTGGCCCCCACCTATGAGCGACCGGCAGCGCCGGTCCCCCAGGCCTATGACACGGTCGCCGCGGACGGACTGGCGGCGATGCCGCAGGACTGGCGCGATTACTTCAACGACCCGGCGCTGCAGGCCTGGATCGCCGCCGCGCTCGAGAACAACCGCAACCTGCGGGTGGCGGCGCTGCGCATCCAGGAAGCGCGGGCGCTGTACGGCGTACAGCAGGCCGACCGCCTGCCGTCCATCGACGGCACGGGCGAGTTCAGCCGCGGACGCGGCGCGGAGCCCGGCCAGCCGCGCATGCCGGTGGCCGACCGCTACCGCGCCGCCGTCGGCATCGCCGCGTTCGAACTGGATTTCTTCGGCCGCGTGAAGAGCCTGAGCGACGCGGCGCTGTCGCGCTACCTGGCCAGCGAGGAAGCGCACCGCGCTGCCACGCTGTCGCTGGTGTCAGAAACGGCCACGGCCTACTTCAACCAGCGCTCACTGGCCGAACAGCTGCGCCTGACCGAAAGCACGCTGGCGCTACGCGAGGCCTCGCTCAAACTGACCCAGCGCCGTTACGACGCCGGGCTGGAAACGGCCGTGGGGCTGCGTACCGCGCAGATGCTGGTGGAATCCTCGCGCGCCACGCATGCCGAACTGAGCCGGGAATACCGGCAGTCGGTGCACACGCTGGGCCTGCTGGCGGGCGACTTTTCGCTGCCGCCCGACACCGATGCCGTCACGCTGGAAAGCCAGAGCCTGACACCGCTGGCCGCGGGCCTGCCTTCAACCCTGCTGGTCCGTCGCCCGGACTTGCGCCAGGCCGAGGACACGCTGCGGGCCGCCAACGCCGACATCGGCGCGGCGCGCGCGGCGTTCTTCCCGTCGGTGCAGCTGACGACCGACATCGGCACCACGGCGGGCAGCTTCTCGGACCTGTTCGGTTCGGGCACGGGCACCTGGACCTTCGCGCCCAAGCTGACGCTGCCCATCTTCAACGCCGGACGCAACAGCGCCAACCTGTCGCTGGCGGAAGCGCGCAAGGACATCGCGGTGGCCCAGTACGAGGGCAGCATCCAGCAGGCCTTCCGCGAAGTGGCCGACGCGCTGTCCGCGCGCGACACGCTGCGCGCCCAGATCGACGCCCAGCGCAAGGTCCGCGACGCCGACCGCGACCGCCAGCGCCTGACCGAAAGGCGCTACGAACGAGGCGTAGCGAGCTACCTGGAAATGCTGGAAGCGCAGCGCAGCCTGTTCGAATCCGAACAGGAGTTCATCCGGCTGCAGCAGCGCCGGCTGGTCAATGCGGTGGAGTTGTACAAGGCGCTGGGCGGCTGGGAGCAGCCCCGCTCATGACTGGTCAGCCAGCCTTGTCGATGCGGTAGGCGCAGCGGCGCGCGCCCGCGAGGATGTGTTCTTCGCGGCGCACCCGGACTTCTGCTCCTAGCACCTTGTGGAAGAGTTCCAGCTCGCTGCGGCAAAAGCCCATACAGGCTTTGGCCGCGGAGCAGATCGGGCAGTGGTTCTCGATGAACAGGAAGTCCGCGCCATCCTTGCGCAGCTCGGCCATGTAGCCTTCGGCAGAGCGGACTTCCACCAGCCGCTCCAGCCTTTCCTTCAGGCTGCGGGCGCCCTGCATGGCCTGGCGGTAGCTGTTGAGCATGGCGGCTTCGCGCGCCTGGATCAGCTTTTCGATGCCCTCTTCGCCAAACACCTGGCGCACCGCGCCCAGCATCTGCACCGTCATTTCCGCATGCGTGTCCGGGAAGCGCCCGTTTCCGGCATCGGTCAGGAACCAGATCTGCGTGGGCCGGCCCCGGCCCGCGCTGTGGCTTTCGGAATCCACCAGTCCTTCCGCATGCAGGCGCGTCATCTGCTGACGCACGGCCTCGGCCGTCACGTCCAGGGCCTTGGCAATGACGGCGACGGATTGCGGGCCCCGCGTCTTCAGGGTCATGAGCACGCGATCGGCGGGCTGATGCTCCCAGACCACGGGATGGGACGGACTGTCAGACATGGATGTGCATACTCCGGTTGTTTGCCTATGGTGCCATGAACCTGGCCTGCCGGTCAGCCGGAAGCGGCCGGCGGATCCATCGAGGGCGCCTCCCATCCGCCCCCCAAGGCTTTGTACAGCGCGATCAGGCGGGTATAGGACTCGGTTTCGGCCACGGCCACGGCGTCCTGGGCGCGCAAAAGCGTACGCTGCGCGTCCAGCACCGTCAAATACGGCGTACTGCCCTCACGGTAGCGCAGCTGCGCCAGTTCCGCCGCCCTGCCGCTATGCGCGGCCGCCTGCGCCAGGCTGCCCAGGCGCTGCTGGGTCTGGCCGTACTCCGTCAGCGCCGATTCCAGTTCCTCGACCGCGCGCAGCACGGTCAGCTCGTAGCTGGCGACGGCGCCGTCCGCGCGCGCCACCGCGCCACGCTTGCGCGCCAGCGCCGTGGGCAGATGGAAGGCAGGCCAGTTGGCCGTGGCCGCCACGCTGAACGCGCGGCTGGCCGATGAGCCGAAATCCGCGCCGCGCAGGGCGACGAAACCCAGGAACCCGCCCAGGTCGATGCGCGGATAGAGCTCCGCAGTCGCCACGCCCACATCGGCGTTGGCCGCAGCCATGCCGCGTTCGGCCGCCAGCACGTCCGGGCGGCGCGACAGCAAGGCGCTCACGTCGCCGATCGGCAGGCGGGTATCCAGGGGCGCCAGCGCCTTGCCCGCATCGAGCTCGCCCAGCTCCACCGGCCGCAGGCCCGCCAACACCGCGATCCGGTACTGCGCCAGCCGTCGGGCCGCGATCTGCAACGGCACGCTGGCCTGCACGGTCTCCAGTTCGGCGCGGGCGCTGGCCAGGTCGCCTTCGTCGCCGCGGCCGGCCGACACCATGGCCTGGATCACGCGCAGGCTGTCGCGCTGGCTTTCAAGGTTGGCGCGCGCCACGGCCAGGCGCTGTTCCGCGCCGCGCAGCTCGAAGTAATTGCGCGCCACTTCGGCGGCCACGACGATGCGGGTCTGGGCCAGGTCCGCTGCCTGCGCCTCGCTGCGCGCGGCCGCGCCCTCGGCCGCCCGGCGCAGCCGGCCGAACAGGTCCAGCTCCCAGGTGGCGTCAAAGCCCGCCCGGTAGCTCTCGGCCAGATTGCGCTGGCCCGCGACGCCGGCATTGGCCTGCGACAGGCTGCGTTCATAGCCGCCGCCCAGCGTGACCGCCGGCAACTGGTCCAGTTCCTTCTCGTCCAGCACCGCGCGCGACTCGGCCAGGCGCGCCTGCGCCATGCGGATATCCAGATTGCGCGACAGCGCCAGATCGATCAGCCGGTCCAGCTGGGGGTCCTGCAATTGCTTCCACCAGTCGCGCTGCAATTGATCGGTTGAGAACAGGGCCTGTTCAGGGCTGGCCAACGCCACCGGAGCAGCCTGGGGTTTCTGGTAGTCGGGTCCGACGGCGCAGCCGGCCGTGGCCAGCGCGGCCAGCAGCACGGCCGCGCCGCGGCGCATGCGTATGGAAAGTTGTGAGTGCTTCATGATGGTTTCCTTCGGCTAGGCGGAGGCGCCGGGCGCCGCGGCGTCCTCGGCCTGGGCCAGCGCCAGTTCCCGGGCGCGCGGCGTGTCGTGCGCTGCGCGGTGGTCGCGGGCGAATACGGTGTAGACGGTGGGCAGCACGAACAACGTAAACAGCGTGCCCACCAGCAGGCCCACCACGATGACCAGGCCCAGGCTGTAGCGGCTGTGCGCGCCCGCGCCGCTGGCGAACAGCAACGGGATCAGGCCCATGACCATGGCGGCGGTCGTCATCAGGATGGGACGCAGCCGGATGCGGGCGGCCTGCTCCATCGCGGTGCGCCGGTCCAGCCCGTGGCTGACCTGCATTTCATTGGCGAACTCCACCATCAGGATGCCGTGCTTGCTGATCAGGCCGATCAGCGTCACCAGCCCGATCTGGGTATAGATGTTGACGGTAGCCATGCCCAGCGCCAGCGGTATCAGCGCGCCGCAGATCGACATGGGCACGCTCACCAGGATGATGAAGGGGTCGCGCAGGCTCTCGTATTGCGCCGCCAGCACCAGGTAGATCACGATGATGGCGAAGATGAAGGTGATCATCAGCGCCGAGCCTTCCTGGCTGTACTGGCGCGCGTCCGACTGCCAGTCGTAGCTGAAGCCCGCAGGCAGGAACTGGGCTTGCCGGGTCAGGAACTGCACCGCATCGCCCATGGTCACACCAGGCATCGGAATGGCCTGGAAGGTGGCCGCGTTGAGCTGGTTGAACTGCGTCAGCTTGTTGGGCTCCACCCCCATGGACACGGTCACAAGGTTGGACAGCGGCACCTGCGCGCCGCTGGCGCTCTTGACGTAGTAGCGCGCCAGCGACTCCGGCGAAATACGCTGTTCGCGCAGGCTCTGCGGAATAACGTCGTAGGAACGGCCGTCCATGCCGAAGCGGTTCACGTAGTTCTCGCCCACCAGCACGGCCAGCGTGTCGCCGATGGCCTTCATGGTGACGCCCAGGCTGTTGGCCTTGGCGCGGTCCACCTTCAGTTGCACCACCGGATTGTTGTAGTCCAGGTCGCTGTCGACCACCATGAACAAGCCGCTTTCACGCGCCGCCTTCTTCAGGCCCTCCATGGCCTCATAGACCACCGGATAGTCGGACGCGCTCATGATGACCATCTGTACCGGCAGCCCGCCGGTGGAGCCCGGCAGGGACGGCAGCTGGAAGGCGAAGATATTGCTGCCCTCGACCTGGTTCACCATAGCCTGCATGTCGGCCTGGATCTGGTCGGCCGAACGCTCGCGCTTTTCCCAAGGCACGAAGTCCACGCCGCCGATGCTGTTGGAGACGCCGTCGGAACCGTTGATCAGCCAGCGCCCCTGCTGTTCCGGCAGGGTCTTCATGACGTCGTCCCACTTGCGGCCGAATTTCTCCACGTAGTCGATATTGGCGTGCTGCGGCGACTTGATCGCGGTCAGCACTGTCGACTGGTCTTCGACCGGCGCCAGCTCGCGCTGCGCGGCGTTGTAGAGGAACGGCAGGCTCGCCAGTACCGCCACGGCAATCAGCCCGGTCACCCATCGGTGATGCAGCGAGACGTCCAGCACGCGGCCATAGGCATCGCCCAGGCGTCCGAAGAAATGCTCGGCGCGGCGCGCCATCCAGCCCTCGGAGACCCGGCTGTTGAGCAGGAACGAGCTCATCACGGGCGACAAGGTCAGCGCAATGACGCCCGACACGACCACGGACCCGGCCAGGGTGAAGGCGAACTCCTTGAAGAGCGAACCAGTAAGCCCGCCCATCAGGCCGATCGGCGCGTAGACCGCGGCCAGCGTGATGGTCATCGCGATCACAGGCCCCGCCACTTCGCGCGCGCCGATGAGGGCCGCGCGCACCGGCGACTTGCCCTCTTCGATGTGGCGGTGCACGTTTTCCACGACCACGATGGCGTCGTCCACCACCAGGCCGATAGCCAGCACCATGGCCAGCAAGGTCAGCAGGTTCACGCTGAAGCCGAACAGCGCCATGATGGCAGCCCCGCCCAGCATGGACAGGGGAATGGTCAGCACCGGAATCAGCACGGCGCGCAAGGAACCCAGGCACAGGAAGATCACCACCACCACGATGGCGATGGCCTCGATCAGCGTATGCACCACGCCATCGATGGAAGCGCTGATGAAGCGGGCCAGCTCGAACGGCACCTGTACGCTGGTGCCGGGCGGCAGGTTCTGCTTGATGTTGGGCAGCAACTCGTTCAGGCGTTTGACGATCACCAGCGGATTGCCCACCGGCGTGGCGTTAAGGCCGAAGTACACCGCCGGCTCGCCGTCCATCAGGCCGCTGGAATCGGTGGATGCCGCGCCCAGTTCCACCGTGGCCACGTCGCCCAGGCGCACGATCGCGTCGCCCTCGCGCTTGACCACCATGTCGCGGAATTCCGCGACGTTGACCAGGTCCGTGTTGACCTGGATGTTGGACACCACGTACAGGCCCTTGGCCTGCCCCGGCGCCGCCTGCACGTTGTTGTCGCGCAGCGCGTCGGCCAGTTCGCCCGCGGAAATGCCGCGCGCCGCCATCCGGTTCGGGTCCAGCCACACCCTCATGGCCAGTTTTTGCCCGCCGTAGAGTTCCACGCTGGCCACGCCGTCGATGGACGAGAGCTGCGGCTGCACCACGCGCGACAGATAATCCGTCAGGGACGCCAGCGACAAGGTGCTGCTGGAAAAGCCGACATAGGCCACGGCGGTCGCCTCGCCGGCGGACTTGACCAGCACGGGGTCGTAGACGTCCTGCGGCAGGCGGTACTTGACCTCGTTGACCTTGGCCATCACCTCCGTCATGGCCTTGTTGGAGTCGGCGTTCAGCTTCATCCGCACCGTGATCACGCTACGGCCTTGCGTGGAGGAAGACGACAGGTAGTCGATGCCTTCCACCGTGGCCACGGACTGCGCGATGGGCTGGGTGACGAAGCCTTGCATGAGGTCGGGCGAAGCGCCCGGATACTGGGTGGTGATGGTGATGGTGGTACTTTCGGTCAGCGGATACTGCCGCACCGGCAGGCCGCTCAGGGCCTTGATGCCCAGCAGCAGGATCAGCGTGCTGACCACCAGCGCCAGCACTGGCCGGCGCACGAAGAGATCGGTGAATTTCATGTTCTGCTCCGCGCCCTTACCGGACTTGCGCCACGGTCTGCTGCGCGGCGTCCAACGCCACGGTGTCCTCGACGCCGACCTCGACCGCCGCGCCGTTGTGCAGGCGCAGCTGGCCTGAGGTCACGACCTGGTCGCCCGCCTGCAAGCCTTCGGTCACGACCACGCGGCCGCGCACGCGCTCGGCCGTCTTCACATAGGCCTGGCGGACCGTCGGGCCGGCGGACGCCTCGCCCGCCTTGGGCGGGTTCAGCACGTAGACGGAATCGCCATAGGCGCTGTAACTGACCGCGGTTTCCGGCACGGTGATCACGCCGGGACGCGCGGGCAGGCCGATCTGGCCCTGGGCATACATGCCGGCCGCGAGCGCGCCATCGGCGTTAGGCAGGGTCGCCTGCACGCGCACGGTGCGCGACCCTGCGTCCACTTGCGGCTCCACGGTGGTGATCTGGCCTTCGAAGACGCGTCCCGCATGGGCGTCCACGGTCACCGCCACCGGCTGGCCCGCGCGCAACGCGCCCATGGCCTGCTCGGGCAGGGTGATGTTGGCGTACATGGCGGAAGCGTCGGTCAGCGATACCAGCGGATCGCCGGCGCGGGCGAATTGCCCCAGGTTCACGCGGCGCACGCCCAGCACGCCGTCAAACGGCGCTTTGATGCGCTTTTGCTCGATCAAGGCCTGCACGCGCTTGATGTCGCCCGCGGCCTGGTCGTAGTCGGCCTGCGCCTGGTCCAGTTGTTCGCGCGTGGCGGCCTGTTGCGGCAGCAGGCGGCGGGTGCGGTCCAGCAAGGCGCGCGCATTGCGCGCCTGGGCCTGCAGCCGGGCCAGTTCGCCCTGCTCGGGCGCGTCGTTCAATTGCACCAGCAACTGGCCGGCCTGGACCTGCGCGCCCGAGGCGAACAGGATACGGTCGACCCGGCCGTCCACTTCGGCCGCCACCTGCACCTGGCGCGCCGCCTCCAGCGAGCCGATGCCGCTCAGCGTGACAGGGAAGTCCGCCTGCCGCGCGGCGGCCACCGCGACCTTGGCCGGCGCCATGGCCCAGCCGCCCTTTTGCTGCGCGCCGCCGTACTTCCAGTACAGTCCGCCGCCCGCCAGCGCCAGCGCCACGACCCCGGCCGCCCACGCTCCTGATTTCGCCTTCATGATTGACTCGCTATTTATCAAATAATGTTCTTGGATAATCCACGATATCGGGCATTTCGTCAAAAGGGTTAATCCAATCCCCTGCATAGCGGCGGACTATGGCGCGCAAGCCCCTGCGGGCCGTGTGGGCAAAAAAAAACCGCCAGCAGGCTGGCGGTTTCGTGGAGCGCAACGCGGCTAGGTCCGCACCATGTGCAGATAGTGGCGATGCCGTTCGTACTGGTCCAGGATGTCGCCGATGACGGCGTCGCGGCTCCAGCCCATGATGTCGTAATCCTGCCCGCCTTCGCGCAGGTGGACCTCGGCGCGGAAGTACTTGCGCTCGTCCTCGTCGGCCGCTTCCTCGGGCGTGAGACTGGGACGCACGAAGGCCTCGGGCTGCACCGCGTAGGAAAAGTCCAGGTGCTCGCCATGGGAGACTTCCATGATCACGCCCTCGTCGTTGCCGTGCTCGCGCACTTCCACCTGGTAGCCCTGCTTGCGCAGTTCGTCCGCCACGTCTTCCATGGCGGGCCGCACCACGTCGCTGATGAAGCGCTGCACATGGGCGCGGCGCGGCATCATGACCATGTTGCGCAGGCGCCGCTCCCATGACTGTCCGCCGCGCGCGGGGCGTGACAAGGTCAGCGACTGGTAGCGGATGCCGCGCTTGGTCGCGTCCAGCTTGAGCGCCTTGAACAGGCCCCACAGCGACAGCAGCAGAATGATGGAGAAAGGCAGCGCGCTGGCGATGGTCGCGGTTTGCAGGGCCGTGAGGCCATCGGCCAGCAGCAGCGCGATCGCCACCGCCCCCATCAGCACCGACCAGAAGATGCGTTGCCACACGGGCGTGCGGTCCGAACCGCCGGAGGCCAGCAGGTCGACCACCAGCGCGCCCGAGTCGGCCGAGGTCACGAAGAACACCGCCACCATCGCGATCGCGACGACGGACAGCACCCCGCTCCAGGGCAATTGTTCCAGGAAGGCGAACAGCGCCAAGGAAGAATCGGCCTGCACCACTTCCGCCAGGCCCTGCACCTTGTCGACCAGGATCATGTGGATGGCGGTATCGCCGAACACCGTCATCCAGAACAGCGTGAAGCCGGCCGGCACCAGCAGCACGCCGGTGACGAATTCGCGGATGGTGCGGCCGCGCGAGATGCGCGCGATGAACAGGCCCACAAAGGGCGACCACGCAATCCACCAGCCCCAGTAGAACAGCGTCCAGCCGCCGATCCAGTCGGTGGGTTCGTAGGCATACAGGTTGAAGGTCTTGTTGACGATGTCAGACAGGTAGGCGCCGGTGTTCTGAACAAAGGTCTGAAACAGGAACACCGTCGGGCCGACCACCAGCACGAACAGCAGCAGCACCGCCGCCAGCACCAGATTGGTCTCGGACAGGATGCGGATCCCCTTGTCCAGGCCGCTGGCCACCGACAAGGTCGCCAGGCCGCAGGTGACGATGACCAGGATGATCTGCGTGGTCACGCCCACCGGAATGCCGAACAGATGGTTCAGGCCGCTGTTGATCTGCGCCACGCCCAGACCCAGCGAAGTCGCCACGCCCAGCACCGTGCCGATGATGGCGAAGATGTCGACGGCATGCCCGATGGGCCCGTGGATGCGGTTGCCGATCAGCGGATACAGCGCCGAACGCAGGGTCAGCGGCAGCCCGTGCCGATAGCTGAAGAATGCCAGGATCAGCGCCACCACCGCGTAGATGGCCCAGGCATGCAGGCCCCAGTGGAAGAAGGTGATCTTCATGGCTTCACGGGCCGCAAGGGCGGTGCCCCCCTCGCCCACGGGCGGCGCGATGAAGTGCATCACGGGCTCGGCCACGCCGAAGAACATCAGGCCGATCCCCATGCCCGCGGAGAACAGCATCGCGAACCAGGTGAAGTTGCGGTAATCGGGTTCGCTGTGGTCGGGTCCCAGCTTGATGTCGCCATACCGGCTGACCGCCAGGAATACCACCGCGATCAGGATGATGGCCACGACCAGAATATAGAACCAGCTGGCGTTGCCCAATATCCAGCCCTGCACGGACTCGAACAGGCTTTGCGCGACCTTGGGCGCCAGGATCGCGAACCCCACCAGCAGCAGCGTGAACACGGCCGCCGGAAAGAACACTGGGCGATTGATGGTGGATGGTCGGGTTTCTGAAGTCATGCTGCCGCTCCTTTCGCCCGAGGGTTGGAAATTCCCAGCACGCGTCCCCCCTCAGTCCGGCCGCGCGCCGCAAGTATTACTATCACGGCCTAAGGCCGTCTGACAATCTGAAACCGCAAGCCGGGCCGGCCAGAGGAGAGATATCCCATGATCGATCACCTGGACCATCTGGTCCTGACCTGTACCGACCCCGACGCCACGGTGGACTTCTATACCCGGATCCTGGGCATGCGCCTGGAAACCTTTGGCGAAGGCCGCCAGGCGCTGCGCTTCGGCAACCAGAAGATCAACCTGCACGTGCGCGGCCATGAGTTCGAACCCAAGGCCCACCTGCCCGTACCGGGCGCGCTGGACCTGTGCTTCATCGCCGATCGCCCGCTGGAAGACGTGATCGCGCATCTGAACCGCGAAGGCGCCCGGATCATCGAAGGCCCCGTGCCGCGCACTGGCGCCACCGGCAAGATCCGCTCGGTCTACCTGCGCGACCCGGACCTGAATCTCATCGAAATCTCGGAATTGCTGGCCTGAGGCCGGGAACCGGCCGCCTTAGTCGGTCTTCGGTTCGCCGAAGACCACGCTGCGGAAGAAACCGGCCAGCACGGCCTCGGTCATTTCCGGCGTGACGGCCTGCGGGTCGAAGGCATAGCTGAACTGCATGCCGTCCGACAGGGCCAGCAGGCCCAGTGCCATCTGTTCCGGCGGCATGCGTAGCGGCGTGCCGACCCGCGCAGAAAACTGGCGGATGTATTCCGTGGTGGCTTCGCGCAATTCCCGCATGCAAGCCACGAAGCCAGCCCGGAAATCCGGATCGCGCGCCGCCTGCAACTTGCCTTCCATCCACAGCAGGAAACAGTCGTTCTCGCGGTAATGCGTGGAGTAGTACTCCAGCACGCGGGCTTCCATCTGCGGACGCGATTCGCCGTCCTCGAAGATGGCGCGCATGTCGCTCATCACGCTCTCGTGATCGCGCCTGAGCAGTTGCAGGAACAGTTCGGACTTGCTGGTGAAGTTGGAATAAAAGGCCCCGCGCGTGTACCCCGCCTGCTCGGCGATGTCCTCCACGCTGGCAGCCACGAATCCCTTGGCAAGAAAGATCGATTGCGCAGCGTCGAGCAGACGCTGGCGCGTCTGGTCACGGCTTTGCTCTCGCGTAAGGCGGACTTTTGACATGGCGGGAGTTTAGCACTGGGGAGCATTTCAGATTCAATATTGAATTCGAATTCATACCTGTATTAGAATCCAGGCCGTATCGGGTCGAAACCGGCCCTTATTCCCGAATCTCCGCGCCGCGAGGTGTTCCGTGACTTGCCCTGGCCCTGCCGCGCGCTTTGCCGCGCGCGCCGCCGCGGCCGCCTCTGCGGCGCCGCTTTCACCCTCCAACCGCTCCCGCCATTGGCCGCGCCTGTGGTCGCTGCCTGCCGCCGCATCACTTGCTCTGCTGCTCGCTGCCTGCGGCCGCAATGAAGCGCCGCCGCCCGCGCCGCGCCCTGTGGTCGCCATGCCCGCCCAGGCCGATGAACGCCTGCCGGCCTGGACGCTGCCTGGCGAAGTGCAGGCGCGCTACAGCACCCCGCTGTCGTTCCGGGTCAATGGCAAGATCATCGAGCGCCAGGTCCGGCTGGGCGATGCCGTCACCCCCGGACAGATCGTCGCCAAACTGGATCCGGCCGACGCCGCCAAGAACGCGGCCAGCGCCCGCGCGCAGCTGTCGGCGGCCCAGCACCAGCTGGACTACGCGCGCCAGCAGCTGGACCGCGACCGCGCCCAAGCCCGCGAAAACCTGATCGCCGCGACCCAGCTGGAACAGACCCGCAACGCCTACGCCGCGGCATTGGCGCAACGCGACCAAGCTCAACAGCAGGCGGCGTTGGCGGCCGACCAGCTCAAATACACCACGTTGCAGGCCGACCATGCTGGCGTCATCACCGCGGAGCAGGCGGACACCGGACAGAACGTGGCCGCCGGCGAACCGGTCTACAGCCTGGCCTGGTCCGGCGACATCGACGCCATCTGCGACGTGCCGGAAAGCGTGCTGGCGGGCCTGGCCATCGGCCAACGCGCCAGCGTCACGCTCGGCCCGCTGCCCGGCCAGACGTTCTCCGCGGTGCTGCGCGAGATCGCGCCGGCCGCGGATCCGCAAAGCCGCACCTATCGCGCCAAGCTCACGCTGGAATCCCCGACCCCGGACGTGCGCCTGGGCATGACGGCCAATATCAGCTTCGACAACCGCTCTGGCGAAAACCTGACGACCTACACCGTGCCGGCCACCGCGCTGTTCCATGACGGCCCCGCGCCCGCCGTGTGGATCGTCAAGCCGGACGCCGACACGCTGGAGCTGCGCCGCGTCGAGGTGCTGCGCTACGACGCCCGCACCGTCACCCTGTCCAAGGGCCTGCAGGCGGGCGAACGCGTGGTCTGGCAAGGCGTGCACGCGGTGGCCGCCGGTGAGAAAGTCCGCGCCGTTCCGCCGCTGCATCCCGAGGATTTCGCCTCATGAGCGGCCCGCAGCATGACGCTTCCGTGCAGGTGCCTCGCCACGAGGAAGGCCGGTTCAACCTGTCGGCATGGGCGCTGCGGCACCAGCCGCTGGTCATCTTCATCATCACGCTGATCACACTCTTCGGCGTCCTGTCGTACTCGAAGCTGGCGCAATCGGAAGATCCGCCTTTCACCTTCCGCGTCATGGTCATCAAGACGCTATGGCCCGGCGCCACTGCGCAGCAGGTGCAGGAGCAGGTCACCGACCGCATCGCCAAGAAGCTGCAGGAAGCCCCCAACACGGACTTCATGCGCAGCTACTCGCGGCCGGGCGAATCGCTGATCTTCTACACCATGAAGGACTCCGCGCCCGCCAGCACCGTGGCCGAACAGTGGTACCAGGTGCGCAAGAAGGTCGGCGACATCGCAGCCACGCTGCCACCGGGCGTGCAAGGCCCCTTCTTCAACGACGAATTCGGCGACGTCTATACCAACATCTACACGCTGCAGGGCGACGGCTTTTCGCCCGCGCAGCTGCATGACTACGCCGACCGGCTGCGCACCGTGCTGCTGCGCGTGCCGGGCGTGGCCAAGGTGGACTACTTCGGCGATCAGCCTGAGCACATCTACGTCGAGATCTCCAACACCCAGCTCACGCGGCTGGGCGTGTCGCCGCAGCAGATCGCCCAGGCCATCAACAGCCAGAACGCCGTGACGAGCGCGGGCACGCTGACCACCGCCGACGACCGCATCTTCGTGCGGCCCAGCGGCCAGTACGCCAACAGCCGCGTCCTGGCCGACACGCTGATCCGGGTCAACGGCAAATCGATCCGGCTGGGCGACATCGCCACCATCCGCCGCGGCTACCAGGATCCGGCCATCGAGCAGATGCGGCTGGGCGGCAACGCCGTACTGGGCATAGGCATCACCATGCAGCCGGGGCGCGACGTGGTCCATCTGGGCAAGGCTTTGAGCGCCAAGTTCGAAGAACTCCAGGCCCAGTTGCCCGCCGGGCTGACGCTGAAGGAAGTCTCCAGCATGCCCAAGGCGGTATCGCATTCGGTCGACGACTTCCTGCGCTCCGTGGCCGAAGCCGTGGCCATCGTGCTGGCGGTGAGCCTGGTGTCCCTGGGCCTGCGCACCGGCATGGTGGTGGTCATCTCGATCCCGGTGGTGCTGGCGGTCACGGCGCTGTTCATGGACATGTTCGGCATCGGCCTGCACAAGGTATCGCTGGGCACGCTGGTGCTGGCGCTGGGCCTGCTGGTGGACGACGCCATCATCGCGGTCGAGATGATGGCGGTAAAGCTTGAACAGGGCTGGAGCCGCGCGCGCGCCGCTGCATTCGCCTACACCAGCACTGCCTTTCCCATGCTGACCGGCACGCTGGTCACGGTGGCGGGCTTCCTGCCGATCGCGCTGGCCAAGTCCAGCACGGGCGAATACACCCGTTCCATCTTCCAGGTGTCCGCCATCGCGCTGATCACCTCGTGGTTCGCCGCCGTGGTGCTGATCCCTTTGCTGGGCTACCGCATGCTGCCGGAACGCAAGCGCGAAGCCCATCTGCCCGACGACCACGAACACGACATCTACAACACCCGCTTCTATCAGCGCCTGCGCGGCTGGGTGGGCTGGTGCGTGGACCGCCGCTACCTGGTGCTGGGCGCCACGGCGCTGATCTTCGTCGTGTCCATGGCCTGCTTCCGCTTCGTGCCACAACAGTTCTTCCCCAGTTCCGACCGCAGCGAACTGCTGGTGGACGTGCGCCTGCAGGAAGGCGCCTCGTTCGCGGCCACGCTGCGCCAGGTCGAGCGGCTGGAAAAGGCGCTGGAGGGCCGTCCGGAAATCGATCACTCGGTCAGCTTCGTTGGCACCGGCGCACCGCGCTTCTACCTGCCGCTGGACCAGCAGCTCGCCACCCCGAACTTTGCCCAGCTGGTCATCACCACGCATTCGGTGGAGGACCGCGAGAAGCTCGCGCAATGGTTGCAGCCCGTGCTGCGCGAGCAGTTCCCGGCCATACGCAGCCGCCTGTCGCGCCTGGAGAACGGCCCGCCCGTGGGCTTCCAGGTGCAGTTCCGCGTGAGCGGCGACAGGATCGCCGACGTGCGCGCCGTGGCCGAGCAAGTGGCCGCCGAGGTCCGCGCCGACCCGCGCTCGACCAATGTGCAGTTCGACTGGGACGAACCGTCCGAACGTTCGGTGCGCTTCGAGATCGACCAGCAAAAAGCGCGCGAGCTGGGCGTCAGTTCCAGCGATATCTCGGACTTCCTGGCCATGACCCTGTCGGGCTACGCGGTCACGCAATACCGCGAACGCGACAAGCTGATCACCGTGAGCCTGCGCGCGCCGCAAGAGGAGCGGATCGATCCCGCGCGCCTGGCCACCCTGGCCATGCCCACGCCCAACGGCGCGGTGCCGCTGGGCAGCCTGGGCCACGTGCGCTATGACCTGGAGTATGGCGTCATCTGGGAACGCGACCGCCAGCCCACCATCACGGTGCAGGCGGACGTCGCGGCGGGCGCGCAAGGCATAGACGTCACCCGCGCCATCGATGCCAGGCTCAACACCCTGCGCGCCGGGTTGCCCGTCGGCTACCGCATCGAGGTGGGCGGCCCGGTGGAGGAAAGCGCAAAAGGCCAGTCCTCGATCAATGCCCAGATGCCGCTGATGGCGGTGGCCGTGCTGACCCTGCTGATGCTGCAGCTGCAAAGCTTCGCCCGCGTGCTGATGGTGGTGCTGACCGCGCCGCTGGGGCTGATAGGCGTGGTCGCGGCGTTGCTGCTGTTCGGCAAGCCCTTCGGCTTCGTGGCCATGCTGGGCGTGATCGCCATGTTCGGCATCATCATGCGCAATTCGGTCATCCTGGTGGATCAGATCGAACAGGACATCGGCGCCGGCCACAAGCGCGTGGACGCCATCGTCGGCGCCACGGTGCGGCGTTTCCGCCCGATCACGCTGACGGCCGCGGCCGCCGTGCTGGCGCTGATTCCGCTGTTGCGCAGCAACTTCTTCGGCCCCATGGCCACCGCCCTGATGGGCGGCATCACCATCGCCACCGTGCTGACGCTGTTCTTCCTGCCGGCCCTGTATGCCGCGTGGTTCCGCGTCCGCCATGACGAGCGCGACGAACCCGAAGGCGTGCCGCCGGGCGCCAACGCCGGCGACACGGTGGAACGGGGAGCATGACGATGACCCAGCTATCCTTGCGCATGGCCGCCCTGCCCTTGATGCTGGCGCTGGGCGCCTGCGCCTTCGCGCCCAGCAGCAAGCCGCCCGCGGTCGCACAACCGGCGCAGTACGGCGTCGAAGCCACGCCCCCCGCGAGCGCCGCCGCCCAGGGCGTTGCGCAGCGCTTCGAGCAAGGCGCGCGGCCCGTGCCCGAATGGTGGAAGCGCTATGAATCAGAGGCGCTGAACGCGCTGGTGGCCGAAGGTCTCGCCAACAGCCCGGACCTTGCCGCCGCCGAACGCAACCTGGCCGGCGCGCGCGAACAGCTGCGCGGCCAGGTGAATTCATCGTTACTGCCTTCGGTGGACGCGGGCGCCGATGCCTCCCGCCGGCGCGCGCTGACCATGCCGAACCTGCCCGAACCGACGGCGCAGTACAACGTCTTCACCGGCCAGGTCCACGCCAAGTACGACCTGGACCTGTTCGGCGCGGCGCGTTTTGCCAACGCCTCGCTCGCGGCCCAGGTCGAGCAGCAGGCCTTTCAGCTGGAGTCGGCCCGCCGTTCGCTCGCCAGCAACATCGTCACAGGCGCCATCACTGCTGCGGCGCTGGCCGAACGCGTGGCGTTGACGGAGAAGCAGGTGGTGCTGGCGCGGCAGGTCGCGCGCGACACGCAGCGCCGCTACGAACTGGGCTCAGCCTCGCAGAACGACGCGCTGGACGCGGACCAGGACGCCGCCACGCTGGAAGCGTCGCTACCCGGCCTGCGCGCGCGCTGGCATGCGACGCGCCATGCGCTGGCGGTGCTGCTGGGCCGCAATCCGGACCAGGCTCCGCCCGATCTCGCCTTCAGCATGCTGGCCGTGCCGCAACAAGTGCCGGTGGTGGTGCCGTCCGAACTGCTGGCCGCGCGCCCGGACATCCTGTTCGCCGATGCGGTGGTGCAGGCCGCGGCGGCCGACGTGGGCTTGGCCACCGCGCAGCTGTTCCCCAGCCTGTCCTTGTCCGCGTCCATGGGCAAGAGCGGCTTCAATTGGCCCGCTGCGATGTCGGGCGCCGGCGCCGTCTGGGCCATCGGCGCTTCGCTCACGCAGCCTATCTTCCATGGCGGGGCGCTACTGGCCGAGCGCAGCGCGGCCAAGGAACGTTACGAAGCCGCGTTGCTGCAATACAAGCAGACCGTGCTGACCGCCTTCCGCGACGTGGCCGACACACTGTCGCGGCTGGACGCCGACGGGCAGGCGCTGGCCTCCGCCGAAGCGTCGCGCCGCGCCGCGGAGCAGTCCTACCGCAACACCGCCAGCCGCGTGCGGCTGGGCGCGCTGGCGCCATATACCGAGTACGCCGCCGAGCAGCACTACGTGGCGGCCCGCCTGCGCGAGATCGAATACGCCAATGCGCGCCTGACCGAAACGGCGGCGCTGTTCCAGGCCATGGGGTCGCCGGCCCGCGCCGCGCAGCAATAGGCGCATCCGGCCACATCCGGCCATGGCCGACGCGGACCAGCACGCAAGCCCTCGCGCTCACGGCGCGGGGGCTTGTTCCTTCATGCGCGTGGCCAGCGCCAGCGATTCGATGCGGCGGGCGGCCGACTGCAGCAAGGCCGTGGTCTTGTCCTGCGCGATAGTGTTGAGCCGAGCCGCAAGAAAGGTGACGGTCAGCGCGCCGAACACGCGCCGGTCTTCCTGGAACACCGGCACCGCG
The DNA here is from genome assembly GCF_902859965.1 of Achromobacter aegrifaciens. Taxonomy (NCBI): domain Bacteria; kingdom Pseudomonadati; phylum Pseudomonadota; class Betaproteobacteria; order Burkholderiales; family Alcaligenaceae; genus Achromobacter; species Achromobacter aegrifaciens. The sequence continues at coordinate 560,576 of NZ_CADIKO010000003.1, read as the reverse complement.
ATGCCCGCCCGTTCTGGCGAGATCTCGCCCACTCCCAGATAAAAACCCTGCACCCGGATCCGGTCCAGCTTGCCGGTGAATTCGGCCTGAGTCGCCCCCAGGCCCAGGTCGCGGATCTCGTCCGCATGGGCCTCGTACAGGCGGCGCTGATCCTTGCGCGGCAGGAAAGCCACGATGGTCTTGGCCGTGGCGCCGCGGAACAGCGGATGGGCGCGGCCGCGGCCGTGCGGAATACCCAGTTCGTCGGGTCCGCGCTCGTGGTGGATGTTCAGGATGCGCAGGCCGTGGATCACGCTGAGCAATACGTCGCCGCCCACCTGATCCACCACCTCGCGCATGATCGGACGCGCCACGCCCAGCACCGGATCGCCGTCGATGATGAGGTGGTCCAGTTCGATAATGCGCGGCCCCAGCTTGTAGCCTTCGCCGGTCACGCGCAGCAGATAGCCCAGGTCCGTCAGGTCGCGGATGTAGCGGTAGCCCGTGGGCGCCGAATACGACAGGCGCGAAATGATCTCTTCCGCCGACAGCACCGGGGTTTCCAGGCTGAAGAGGTCAAGTATCGCTAGGGCTCGCTTCAGGGTGGACATGGCGGTCGTGGGACGGGGAACAACGCGGGATCGGGCGCAGCGTATCACAGGGATGCCCGCGGCGCGCCTGGGCCATAGGCGCTGACTACCAGACCCTGATTTCCCTCCAGGCGCAAACTATCGTTTTTCTATTTTTTATCATTTATAGATAAAAACTAATTGGATTAGATAATTTTTTATCGAATAATGATATTCAAGCAATGGGCAGATTGACGTCCAACACGCCACTGCACCTGCGGAAAACATCAGGGGAAAATCCATGAAGCAGTCTTGCGGCACCAAGGGCGGCATCAGCCGCCGGCATTTCCTGGGGGCTTCGGCCGCCACCTTGGCCAGCGCGGCGCTGGCGCGGCCCGGCCGCGCCTGGGCGGCCGGCTATCCGGCCGAACGCGCCATCCAGTTCATCGTGCCCTTCCCCGCTGGCGGCGGCACCGACCTGGTGGCGCGTCCGCTGGCCCAGGGCATCGGCGAAGCGCTCAAACAAAGCGTGGTCGTCATCAACAAGGGTGGCGCCGCAGGCAACATCGGTACCCAGCAGGCCGCGCGTTCGGCGCCGGACGGCTACACCATCGCGCTGGGCTCCACCGGTACGCACACGGTGAACCAGAGCCTGTACGAGAACATCGGCTATGACCCGGTCAAGGACTTCGAACCGGTGTCCATGGTCTGCTACTACAACAACGTGCTGGTGGTGCATCCGTCGTTTCCGGCGCGCACGCTGCAGGAGCTGGTCGCCATCATCAAGGCCAATCCGGGCAAGTACTTCTATGGCATCACGCAGAACGGCAGCTCTGCGCACCTGGCCATGGAACTGCTCAAGGCCACGGCCGGCCTGGACCTGCCCGGCGTGCCGTACAAGGGCGCGGCAGCCGCGGTCAACGACTTCCTGGGCGGACAGTTCCCGATCCTGATGGATGTGGTGATCAACCAGCAGCAGTTCATCCGCAGCGGCAAGTCGCGCCCGCTGGCCGTGACCTCGGCGCAGCGCGCGCAGGCGCTGCCCGACGTGCCGACCGTGGCGGAATCGGGCTTTCCCGGCTATCAGGCCATAGGCTGGAACGGCGTGTTCGCGCCCGCGGGCACGTCCGCCGCCATCATCCAGACGCTCAATGGCGCCGTGCAAAGCGCGCTCAAGCAGCCCGCCCTGGAGCAATTGACGCAGAACGGGCTGGAGCTGCACGGCAGCACCCCGCAAGAACTAAGCCGATTCGTCGCCACCGAAAGCGAAAAGTGGCGCACGCTGATCAAGAGCGCCAACATCAAGGCCACCTGATGCAACGCATACCCTATGGCGTCCCCGTGGACGCCCACTCCAATCCCTGGCTGGCGCTGGACCGCGAGCTGCGCGCGCAGGGCCTGCGCGCCGCGAGCGCCGCACCGGTGCGCGCGGTGGTCTGCGTCACCGTCCACGTCGACGGCCCCGCCGTCGAGGTCGGCCGCAAGCAGTTCCCGGCCGGTCCCCACACCGCGGGCCGCTATGCCATCCGCCGCGGCGTGGCGCGGCATCTGGAGATCCTGGCGCGCCACGGCATGCCGGCCACGTTCTTTGCCTGCGGCTATGACGTCGAGCACTATCCGGCGACCTTCCACGACATCCTGGACGCGGGCCACGAGATCGCCGCCCACGGCTATCTGCACGAAGCCTGGGACCTGGGCGATGACGAGCCCGCGCTGCTGGAAAAGACCCACCGCATCATCCAGCGCGAGCTGGGCGTAACGCCCGCGGGCTGGTGCTCGCCCTCGGGCCGCAAGAGCCATCGCACCCTGCCCGCGCTGCGGCGGCTGGGTTACTGCTACGACGCCAGCGAAAAGGACCAGGACCGTCCCTACCTGCCGGCGGACACGACGGACTTCATCATGCTGCCGAACAACACGGTCTCGCTGGACGACTATCCGTTCTACTTCTCGGGCCACAGCCTCGCCGCGGAAGCCTATGACAACTGGGTGCAGGAATTCGAGGCGCTGCGCGCAGCCGAAGGCTATGTGCACCTGACCGTACACCCCAAGGCCGCCGGCGGCTCCGGCACGCCGGCCCGCGCCGCGGCGCTGGACCGCTTCCTGGCCTATCTGGCCGCACAACCCGATGTGCACGTCATGACGCTGGAAGCGCTGGCGCGGCACTGCCTGGCCCGCCCCGACGCCTGGAGAAGCGCATGAGCGCCGACAAAACCGTACTGGTCACCATCAATGTGCAGGGCATCGGCCCCGAAGCCGCGACCCAGCCCGAAACCTCGCTGCACGGGCGCGACGCGCATGGCCGCTACACCTACGGCGGCGGCCTGGCGCGCGTGCTGGACATGCTGCGCCGCCAGGACATCCGCGCCACGCTGTTCTGGCCGGTATTCGAAGCCGAACGCTGCCGCGGCCTGCTGGAGCAGAGCCTGCGCGACGGCCACGAGGCCGCCTCGCACGGCAATGCCTACGAAGACCTGCCCGCGCTGGGCGAGCGCGAAGGCGAAGTGCTGGAACGGGCCCGCGACCGGCTGGCCGAACTGACCGGCTCCGCCCCGCAAGGCTTTCGCTATGCCAGCGCGTTTACCGCCAATACCGTGCCGCTGCTCCACCAGCTCGGCTATCGCTACGACAGCAGCGCCATCGACGACGACGCCCCCTACGCGCTGGACGCGGACGGCGGCCCCGGCATGGTGGAGCTGCCCTGGAGCGAAGGCCTGTGCGACGCCACCCATTTCAGCCGCCGCGTGACGCAGGACCGTGCCTATGCGCACTGGGTGGAGCAAGGCGATGCGCTGCTGGCGACCGATGGTTATGCCTGCCTGACCCTGCATCCGCGCGCCGACAACGGCGTCGGCCGCGCGGCCAGGTTGGTGAAAGTCGAGCAATTGCTGGAGCGCTTCCGCGCCGCAGGCGCCAGCTTCAAGACCTGCTCCGAGCTGGCCGCCTCCCCCCATACGCGCTGAACGCAAGACGCCCATGGCGTGCTTGCACTGGTAAACCCTGAGCAATATTGGCGCCAAAATAAGCTAACATTTTTTCGCCATCCAATTCCCACCCCCAGATTGCGGCGCGGCGCGCCGCCCAAGTCCATGACCCAGATCACCCAATTTCCCTTCGTATCGGTTTCGGGCGCGCCCGAGGCCCGCGGCCGCTCGTATGGCCAGCAAGCCGCCGACCGCGTGCGCAAGAGCGCCAAGATGTACGGCCAGACCCTGGTCGACCTGGGCTATGACGCCATGGCGCGCACCCAGCTGATCAATGGCTTCGCCCGCGAGATCGAGAACTTCGCGCCGCACTACCTGGAAGAAATGCGCGGCATCGCCGCGGGCGCCGACGTGCCTTTCGAAGACATCGTGATGGTGAACGCGCGCACCGAAGTCATCGCCAAGGCCCGCGCCGAGAAGAAGAAGGCCGCCGAATTGGAGCCGGGCGACGGCTGCACCGGCGCGCTGATCCTGCCGACCCGCTCGGCCAACGGCCGCCTGATCCATGGGCAGAACTGGGACTGGCGCGCGGAATGCGCCGAGACCGCCATCGTGCTGCGCGTGCGCAACGACAACGGCCCCGACATGCTGACCTTCGTCGAAGCGGGCGGACTGGCGCGCAGCGGCCTGAACAGCGCCGGCGTCTCGATCACCGCCAACTACCTGGAGTCCGACCGCGACTTCCGCCAGCTGGGCGTGCCGCTGTCGTTGATCCGCCGCAAGGTGCTGGAACAGGAACACTTCGCGCTGGCGATCAAGGCGGTGGCGACCACGCCCAAGTCCTGCTCGAACAACATCATGATCGGCATGGCGGCGGGCTTCGGCGTCGACTACGAATGCACCACCGATGAAGCCTTCCCCATCTACCCGGGCAGCGACGATCTCATCGTCCACGCCAACCACTGGGTCAGCGAAGTGGCCCTGAGCAAGCTGCGCGACACGGGCCGCGCCAGCACGCCGGAAAGCGCTTACCGCGACTGGCGCGTGCGCCGCCTGCTGAACGAGGAATCCAAGCTGACGCGCGAAGACTTGAAGCGCGCGCTGTTCGATGACTTCGGCGCGCCCTATTCCGTGTGCCGTCCGCCGCGCCCCGGCAGCCACGACAATCTGTCGGCCACGGTGGCGATGGTGATCATGGAGCCCGAGGCCGGCCTGATGGAAGTGGCGCCGCTGCCGGCGCTGAACCGCAGTTTCACCCGCTACAGCCTGACCGCCGAACCCGAACTGCTGGCTGCCGCCTGAAGCGGCGCGCCCGCGCAACCCCAGGAAAACGTATCGATGAAAAACCATTTGTTGAGAGCCGCGGTTGCGCTGGCGCTGGGCTCCATGGCCGGCGCGGCCTGGGCGCAATCCGCCCCGCCGCTGCGCATTTCGTTCACGGCCGATATCCGCTCCACCGAACCCGGCGTGAACCGCGACAGCAACAGCGATGCGGTGGTGCTGCACATCGTCGAGGGCCTGGTGGCCTACGGCGAGGACGCCGAGGTGCGGCCGCTGCTGGCCAAGTCGGTGGATATCAGCCCGGACGGCAAGACCTATACCTTCAAGCTGCGCGAAGGCATCAAGTTCCACAACGGCAAGCCGATGACGTCGGCCGACGTGCTGTGGACCTGGCAGCATTACACCGCGGCCAATTCGGGCTGGCGTTGCGCCAGCGAGTTCGACGGGCGCGGCACGGTCAAGGTGACGGGCGTGGAAGCGCCGGACGCGCAGACCGTGGTCTACCACATCGAAAAGCCCAGCAGCCTGTTCCTGGCGACGCTGGCGCGCGCCGACTGCGGCGGCACTGGCATCCTGTCCAAGGATTCGGTGCGGGCGGACGGTTCCTGGGACAAGCCCATCGGCACCGGGCCGTTCGAATTGGCGGAATGGAAGCGCGGCGAGTACGTGCGGCTGACGAAGTTCGCGGGCTATTCGAACCTGGACGGCAAGCGTGACGGTTATACGGGATCGAAACGGCCGCTGGTGGACGAGGTGCGCTTCCTGATCGTGCCGGACGATTCCACCGCCAAGGCGGCCCTGCAGCGCGGCAACATCGACATCATCGAGGACGTGTCCAATAGCGACGTGCCGGTGCTGCAAGGCACGCCGAACGTCAAGGTGGCGCATGCGCCGGTGATGAGCATGACGGCATTGCTGATGCAGACCAAGGATCCGGTGCTGGCCAATCCGAAGATGCGGCAGGCGCTGGCGCACGCGATCGATTACCAGCAACTGGCGGCGGCGGTGACGGAAGGCCTGGCTCAGCCCAACAATTCGATCGTGCCGCTGGTGTCGCCCTACTATGACGCGGCGCAGAAGCAGGGCTGGAACTACGATCCGGCGCTGGCGCAGAAGCTGCTGGGCGAAGCGGGCTACAAGGGGCAGGATCTGACGATCCTGACGACCAAGCGCTATCCGCAGTCGTACAACTCGGCGGTGATCATCCAGGCGATGCTGCAGGCGGTGGGGATCAAGGCGCAGTTGTCGGTGGTGGAATGGGCGACGCAGCTGGACCGCTATAACGCGGGCACTTACCAGATGATGACGTTCCCCTATTCGGCGCGGCTGGATGCGGCGCTGAACTACGAGATGGTGACGGGGGACAAGGCGAAGCAGCCGCGCAAGGTCTGGGACAATCCGCAGGCGCTGAAGCTGATCGAGGCGGCGTCGTCGGATACGGATCATGCGAAGCGGCAGGCTTCGTTTGATCAGCTGCATAGGCTGTTCCTGGCGGATGTGCCTAGTATTCCTTTGTATAACGGGTTGGATATTGGGGCTTATCGGGCGGATATCAGGGGGTATCAGCCTTGGGCGGTCAAGAAGCCGCGGGCTTGGGAGGTGGAGCGGGTTTCGGCGCCTTGATGTTGGTTTTGTTGTCTTTGTTGGTGCCTTCGTTGTCTTCGTAGGTCGCCCGGCGGCGCGGGCCCTGAGGCTGCTCGCGCCCACGATTGCGGTCCGGAGCGTTCGCTCCGGACTGCCCCGTCGTCATCGTCGTCACCGCCTGCGGCGGCTCCTTCCGATTCCCTCGGGCGCATCGAGGTTGCTCGCAGCCTCAGGGCCCGCGCCGCCGGGCTACGAGTTTCTTGGTTCGCTGCGCGGTTAGACCCGTGGGTAGTGGCGAGGTTTGCGGGGCCCGCCGCTTGCGGCCGCGCAGGCGGCCGCAAGCAGCTTACGTGGTGGTGGGGCGTCGGGGCGGTGTGCGCTGGCGCGCTGGCGCGCTGGCGTGGGTCTTGTTTTTTCTCTACTCGCAGTTTCCTCTCCCCGCAGTTTTCCCTCCGCTTTTTTCTTCTTCTCCCCGTCTCACTCCTCTCAGATTGGCTGGCAGCATCAGTCCGGCCTATTAGGGATACTACTGGTATCTCTTTGGGATACCAGTGGGGTACCTTCTCGTCCATTGCGCCGGACGGCAACTCGGAGTCTCTGCCGTCCGCGCCTTTTTCTTACGCTGCAATACACATGAACGCTACGCAACGCACCTATCAAACCCTGCTGGACCAGATCGTTTCGCGCCGGATTCCGGCGGGGGAAGTGTTGGAGGAACGCCGACTGGCGGATGAGCTGGAGGTGTCGCGCACGCCTTTGCGCGCGGCCATGAACCGGTTGTTGGGTGAAGGGATGCTGGAGCGGCTGTCCAACGGGTCCATCGTGGTGCGCTCGTTTGGCGTGACGGACCTGCTGGAGCTGCTGCAGATCCGCAGCCTGCTGGAGAGCGAAGCCGCGGCGATGGCGACCGGGCGGATTCCGGCGGAGCCGTTGGAAGGGCTGCGGGCGCGGCTGCAGGCTTTGCTGGATGCGAAGACGCCGGACGAGAAGTCGGATTGGGAGGTCGACAACGCGCTGCACGATCTGGTGGCGGCGTATTGCGGCAACCGGAATCTGGCGACGATGATCACGGCGACGCGGCGGCAGGTGCGGATGTGCGATGTGGAGCGGCTGCCGCAGCGGCAGGTGCAGGCGCGGGAAGAACATCTGGCGATTGTGGAAGCGCTGCTGTCGGGGGAATCGACCCGGGCGCGTCAGGCGATGGCGGCGCATCTGGAGAACGTGCGGCGCAGCTACGTGAATTCGCTGGGGTATCTGAGCCATGGCGCGTGACATGGATGTCTCCCCGCTCGTGATCCGCCCGCGGCCGCTCACGCCGGAGGCCTTCGCGCCTTATGGCGAAGTGATCGCGCACCAGGGCGCGGAGCGCCGTCACCATCTGACCGAGCCCATGCGGCACAGCCCCGAAGTTGTGCGGCACGCCAGCTGGGTCAGCCGGGTGCAGGCGGCGCCGCCCGGGCCGGTGGAGATCCGGCTGATGGAGCGCCACCGCTATGCGGCGCAGAGTTTCGTGCCGCTGACGGACTCGCCCTATCTGGTGGTGGTGGCGCCTACCGGGGCCGACGACCTGCCCGACATGGCGCGGCTGGAAGCGTTTCTCGCAACCGGCAGCCAGGGCGTGTGCTACCGCGTGGGCGCCTGGCATCACGGCCTGACCGTGCTGCGGGGGCCGGCGGAGTTCCTGGTCCTGATGGGCCAGACCGGCCGCGGCGATGACGACGAGTTCTGGCAGGCGCCGGCTCCGCACGCCCTGGTTTCGATTTCCGATTGACTCTATCCCGATGGCTAGCCCGCTATGACTACCGATCATCCCCACTTGCGCCGCGATTTCGTCGGCTACGGCGCCAACCCGCCCGATCCCCGTTGGCCGGGCGGCGCGCGCCTGGCGTTGAATCTCTGCATCAACTACGAGGAAGGCGGCGAGCCTTCGGTGCCGGACGGCGACGCTGAATCCGAAACCGGACTGACCGAGGGCGGCGCGGGCGGCTTCGCCGGGCGCGACCTGGCGGCCGAGTCGATGTTCGAGTATGGCAGCCGGATCGGCTTCTGGCGCGTGCACCGGCTGCTGCAGGAGCGCGGCATGGCGGCCACGATACTGGGCTGCGGCCTGGCGCTGGAACGCAATCCGGAAGTCTGCGAGGCCATCAAGGCGGCGGGCTATGACGTGTGCGCGCACGGCTGGCGCTGGGAACGGCACCAGAACCTGACGCTGGAAGAGGAACGCGAGCGCATCCGCCGCACCGTGGAATCGATCACCCGCACGGTGGGCTCGCGGCCGCTGGGCTGGTATTGCCGCTACGGCCCCAGCCTGAACACCCGCGCCCTGCTGGCCGAGGAAGGCGGTTTTCTCTACGACTCCGACACCTACAACGACGAGCTGCCCTACTGGACCGAAGTTGCCGGCAAGCCTCATCTGCTGGTGCCCTACGGCCTGGCCAACAACGACGCCAAGTTCATCCGCGGCGGCATGGCCACGGGGCAGGACCTGTTCGAGTACCTGCGCGACGCGTTCGACATGCTGTACGAGGAAGGCGCCACGGCTCCCAAGATGATGTCCGTGGGGCTGCATCTGCGCCTGGTCGGCCAGCCGGGCCGCGCGGCGGGCCTGGCGCGCTTCCTGGACCACGTGGCGGCGCACGGCGACGTCTGGGTCTGCCGGCGCGCCGACATCGCGCGCCACTGGCATGCGCACCATCCGGCCGCCCAGGGCGCCGCGCGCTGATTCATTTTCTGCATCGCCCACGTTTTCTCATCAGGAGAGCAGCATGTCGAAGTACCAGAAAATCAATCGCCGCGGCCTGCTGGCCACGGCCCTGGCCGGGTTGCTGGCGCTGGGCCTGAGCCCGGCGGCGCAAGCCAAGGCCTATCCCAGCAAACCGATCCGCATCGTCGTGCCCTTCCCGCCCGGCGGCGCGGCCGACACCCTGGCGCGTGCTCTGTCGCAGCAGTTGAACGACACGCTGGGCAAGCAGGTCATCGTGGAAAACCGCGCCGGCGCGGGCGGCACCATCGGCACCAATGCGGTGGCGCGAGCGGAGCCCGACGGCTACACGCTGCTGCTGGGCAACGTGTCCACGCTGGCCATCGCGCCCAGCCTGTATCCGAACCTGAACTACGACCCGGTCAAGGACTTCACGCCGATCACGCTGGTGGGCAAGAGCCCGCTGGTATTCGCGGTCAATCCGGGCCTGCAGGCGAAGAACCTGCCCGAGCTGATCGCCCTGGCGAACAAGGATCCGGGCAAGCTGACCTTCGGCTCTTCCGGCGCGGGCAGCATCACCCACCTGACCGGTGAAGTGCTGAACCTGGCCACGGGCGGGAAACTGGTGCACGTGCCCTACAAGGGCAGCGCGCCCGTGCTGCTGGCGGTGGCCTCGGGCGAGTTGAGCATGGGCGTGACGCAGGTGGTGGAAATGCTGCCGCAGTACAAGGGCGGCCGGGTCGGCGCCGCGGCGGTGACGGGTATCGAGAAGTCGCCCGCCCTGCCCGAAGTCACGACCGCCGCATCGCAAGGCGTGAAGGGACTGGAAGCCACCACTTGGTACAGCCTGATGGCGCCCGCAGGCGTGCCGGCGGAAGTGGTGCAGCGCCTGCAGCCGGCGCTGGAGAAGGTGCTGACCAACGCCGAGCTGCGCAAGCGTTTTGCCGACGAGGGCCTGATCCTGGCGCCGTCCACGCAGGCCGAGCTGAGTGCGTTCCTGGGCAATGAAGTGCGCGATTGGGCCGCGGTGATCAAGCAGGCGGGCGTGAAGCTCGACTAGCGATTCAGGCCGGGCCGCACTCGCGGCCCGGCGCCGTCAAGCGTCTTACTTGCCGTCGCGGACCTTGGTTTCCCAGGCCCGCGGCTTGCCTTCCCAGACCGAGAATCCTTCCACGCGCTTGCTGGATGCCCATGCATCCGCGCCGTTGTACAGCATCAGCATGGGGGTCTGTTCCAGCATCAGGGCGTGCAGCTGGTCGAACAGCGCCTGGCGCCTGGCCGGATCGGATTCGAGAAAGCTCTCATCGATCAGCTTCTGCGCCGCCGGATCATCCCAGACCTTGCGCGGCTGCTTGGCCTTGTCGCCCGAAAATTGCTCGAAGCTCAGCGACGGATCCAGGCGCGAAGAGAACGAGAACGAGCTGATCTGGTACTTGCCGGTGTTGTAGCGGTCCAACTGCGTGGCCCATTCCAGCACCTCGATCTTGGCGTTGATGCCCACCGCCTGCATCATGGCCTGGGCGATCACCGCGACTTGATAGCTCGGTACGTGGGCGCGCTTGTTGGCGTAGATGACCACGGGTTCGCCCTTGTAGCCGGCTTCCTTCAGCAATTGCTGCGCCCGGGCCGGATCGTATTTGTAGCCGCGCTTTTCCGCGTCCTTGTAATAAGCCGACCCCGCGTAGACGGCGGAATTGTTCAGCTGGCCCAGGCCTTCGGAGGCGGCGGCCACGACCTGCGGAATATCCAGCGAGGCGGCGATGGCCTGGCGGATCTTCACATTCTTCAGGACCGGATCCTCGGTCTGGAACAGCAGCACGTGCTTGACCGCGTCATGCGGGCTGAACACCGTCAGGTTCTTGGCGTTCTTCAGTTCGCCCACGTCGGTGTTGGTGATCTGCGCGGCGTCGATCGCGCCCGACAGCAGGCCTGCCTTCGAAGTGGAAGGATCCGGCACCACCAGAAACTTGACCTCGTCGGCCAGCGGACGCTTGGACCCCACGTAGCCGTCCGGTTTGTCGCCGGCGGGCGAGACGTAGTCCTTGTAGGCCGTCAGCAAGGTGTATTCGCCGCGCTTCCAGTCCTTGAACATGTAGGGGCCGGTGCCCACCGGCTTGATCCAGGAACCGTCGGCCGCGACCGAATCCTTGGAGATGATGGCGGTCATGCCGCAATCGGTGCGGGCCAGCGAATCCAGGAACACGGCCGACTTGCGGTCCACCTTCATCACCACGGTCTGCGCGTCGGGCGCGGACACGTCCGTCACTTTCAGGCCGTTGCGGCCGTCGAAGTCGCTGCGGCAGCGCCAGTCCGTCTTGGGATCCATGTAGCGCTGCCAGCTCCAGATCACGTCGGCCGAGGTCAGCGCGGCGCCGTTGTGAAACTTGACGCCGTCGCGCAGCTTGAAGGTGTAGGTCAGGCCGTCTTCCGACAGGTCCACCGACTTCGCCAGCAGAGGACCCACAGTGCCGTTCTCGCGGTAGCCGACCAGACCTTCCACGATGTTGAGCACCACGCCGTCGGTGGTGTTGTCGCGGTTGACGCCGGGGTTGGTCGAGCGGATGTCGGCGGGCTGGGCGATGGTCAGCAGCGCGGCCTGGGCCGAACCGGCGGCGGCCAGCGCCAGGCTGAGCGCGAGCGCTCTAGGTACGAAAACGTGGTGCATGCAAAAACTCCCCGGCGTGCGGCGCAAAATTCACGCATATATTGGCGCCAAAATTAGCTGCCCATTATGAGCGGAATGCGCCGCTCCGCTATCGGGGGTATCCCTGAAGACGCCGCCGGAATGAAAAACGGCGGCCTTCTTTCCGAAGGCCGCCGCATGCGTGCAGCGCGGGACACGCTGGCAGCGTCAGGAGATGTCCTGCCCCACGTGCTGGGCAATGATTTTTTGCAGACGCTTGACGTCGCGGGCTTCCAGCGCGTCCACCATGTCGAAATGCTCGCGCGCGGAGATCTCGATGCGCGAACGCGTCACCCATTCCTTGGCTGGCGCCGCCGGGCCGCGGGCGCGCGTTTCGTGGATCAGCGCGACCAGTTCGCGATTGCGGCACATGTCGTACATGCCCGCGTGGAAAGCCAGGTTGACCTCGTACTGTTCCAGCAGCGTGCCGTCCTGCAACAGCTTGGCGAAGCGTTCGGCCAGGGTGCGCAGTGCCTTGACTTTGCCCGCGGTGACGTTGGGCATCAGGTCCGCCGCCGCGCCCGTTTCCAGCAGGATGCGGATGTCGCGGATCTGCAGATGCTGGTCCGGATCCATGGCATAGACGTGATAGCCCCGGTTCGGGATGTGCGCGATCAGCCGCTTGGCGGCCAATTGGTCTAGCGCCCGCCGGACGTCCAGACGCTTGGCGTCGTAGCGTTCCTGCAGGTCGATCTGTTTCAGCCAGGCGCCGGGACCGTAAACGCCCGCCTGTATATCGTGGGCGATGCGATCAACCAGGCCGGGTTGCGCCGTTGCCGCTTTCGGCATGGACCACTCCCGTCTATCAAATCCGAAGCGCGTATTTTATGCGTAAGTATCCCTGGGGGACGGCGCCGACGCCCCCTGGGATACCCGGCCCTCAGGCGCTGGCCCGCAACGGCTCCTGTTGGTCCAGCCGCCAGCGCAGGCGCACGCCGCCGGTATCGGTGGATTCCAGCGCCGGAATCGCCGACAGCAGGCTGCGGGTGTATTCCTCTTGCGGCTGGTCGAACACGGCGTCGCGCGAGCCCTGCTCGACGATGCCGCCGTCACGCATCACCACCACGCGGTCGGCCACCTGCTCCACCACGCCCAGGTCGTGGCTGATGAACAGGCAGGAAAAGCCGTGGCGTTCCTGCAGGTCGGCAAACAGGTCCAGCACCTGCGCGCGCACGGTCACGTCCAGCGCGGACACCGGCTCATCGGCGATGACGAAGGCCGGACGGCGCACGATGGCGCGGGCGATCGCCACGCGCTGACGCTGCCCGCCCGACATCTCGTGCGGATAGCGCTTGGCGTACTCGGAGCCCAGGCCCACTTCGGCCAGCACTTCGTCCACCCGGCGTCGCTTTTCCGCCGCGGGCATGTCGTCCAGCATGCGCAGGCCCTCGCCCACCAGTTGGCCGATGGTCATGCGCGGGTCCAGCGAGGAATACGGATCCTGGAACACCATCTGGCAGTTCAGCCGGTAGTCGCGCCAGGACGCCGACCGGCGGTTCACCGGTTGGCCACGGAACAGGATCTGGCCCGAAGTGGGCGCCAGCAGTCCGGCAATGGCCCGGCCCAGCGTGGTCTTGCCTGAACCCGAGCCGCCCACCACCGCCACCACTTCGCGCGGCTTGACATGCAGGTCGATGCCGTTGAGCGCGCGCTTGGCGCCGGTGCGCGAGAACAGCCGCTGGTGGCCGGCGTAATCGACCACCAGATTCTTGACCTCGACAATGGGCGGCTCCTTGCCCAGTTGGCGCGCCGGCAGCCGGCGCGGCATGGCGTCCAGCAGCTTGCGCGTGTAGGGATGCTGCGGCCGCTCCAGGATGCTGGCGGTGGCGCCGGTCTCCAGCACCTTGCCATGCTGCATCACCACCATGCGCTCGGTGTAGCGCGCGACCATTGGCAGGTCGTGGCTGATCATCAGCACCGCCGTATGGTGTTCGCGGGTCAGGTCCACCATCAGTTCCAGCACGTCGCGCTGCACCACCGCGTCCAGCGCGGTGGTGGGCTCGTCGGCGATCAGCAGCGCTGGCTCCAGCAGCATCACCGATGCCAGCATCATGCGCTGGCGCATGCCGCCGGAGAACTCGTGCGGCCAGGCTTCCATCGCTCCCTTGGGATCGCGGATGCCGACCCGTCGCAGCATTTCCAGGATGCGTTCGCGGCGCGCGGCGGCGGACAGGTCCTTGCGATGCAGGCGCAGGCCCTCATCCAGCTGGCGGCCAATTGGCATGGACGGATTCAGCGAGGTCATCGGCTCCTGGAACACCATGCCGATGCGCGCGCCGCGCAGCTTGCGCAGCGCAGCCGGCGACGCCTGCGTCACGTCCACGCCTTCGAACTTGATGGAGCCGCCAGCCACCACCAACGGCGACGGCGTCAGGCCCATGATGGCGCGCGCGGCCTGCGTCTTGCCGCTGCCGGATTCGCCGACGATGCCGACCATCTCGCCGGGCGCCACCTCGAAGGACACTCCGCTGACGATCTCGCGCCCGCCGGGGCCGACGGTCAGCGACAGATTCGATACCGATACCAATGCGCTCATTACACGCCCCTCATGCGGGGATCGAGGCGGTCACGCACCGCGTCGCCCAGCAGATTGATTCCCAGCAGCGCGAGCGCGATGGCCAGGCCGGGAAGTATGGATAGATAGGAAGCCTGCGCCATGAACGGTCGGGCAGCGGCCAGCATGTTGCCCCAGGTGGGCGCGGGAGGCGGTACGCCCAGGCCCAGGAAGGACAGCGCGCTTTCCGCCAGGATCACCCAGCCGAACATGGAGGTCGCCAGCACCGTCAGCGGCGCCACGCAATTGGGCAGCACATGGCGGAACATGGTGTAGAGCTCGGAGTTGCCCAGCACGCGCGAGGATTCGATGAACTCCTTCTCGCGCAGCGACAGCACCGTGCCGCGCACGATGCGCGTCACCGAGGGCGTGTAGGCCAGGCCCAGCGCCAGGATGATGCCGTATTTGTTGGCGCCCACCACGGCCAGCAGGCCCAGCGCCAGCAGCAGGCCGGGAAAGGCCAGCAAGGCATTGTTGAAGGCCATGATGATGCGGTCGGTCCAGCCCCGCACAAAGCCGGTCAGGGTGCCGATGATCGTGCCCGCGACGATGGCGAAGCTTACCGTCAGCAGGCTGATCCAGACGCTGCTGGAAGCCCCCGCCAGCAGGCGCGACAGCTCGTCGCGGCCGAATTCGTCCGTGCCCAGCAGGAACTCGCCGCCAGGCGGCTTCAGGCGCGCCACGAAGTTGATCTTGAGCGGGTCATGCGGCGTCCAGAAGGCGCCCATGACGGCCGCCACCAGCATCAGCGCCACGATGACGCCGCCCAGTAGCGCGTTGGCTGCAATTCGCTTTTTCATTCGGCGGTCACTCTCGGGTCAAAGAGGGGATAGCAAAGGTCGATGAACAGGTTCACGATCACGTAGACCACGCCCACGAACAGCAGACAGCCCTGGATCACGGGGTAGTCGCGGGCGAAGATGGAGTCCACCAGCAGGCGCCCCAGGCCGGGGATGGTGAATACCGTTTCCACCACCGCGATGCCGCCCAGCAGGTTGCCCAGCACCAGGCCGATCAGCGTCCAGGTGGGTCCGAAGGCATTGCGGAACGCGTGGCGCATCAGCACCGCGGATTCCGACAGCCCCTTGGCGCGCGCATGGGTGATGTAGTCCAGCCGCAGCACTTCCAGCGTGCTGGCCCGCGCCATGCGCATCAGCACGCCGATCTCATGCAGGAACAGCGTCAGGATGGGCATGGCCAGGTACAGCAGGCCGGCCTTCCAGTCCTCGCCGATGGACACGTAGCCCACCACTGGCAGCCACTGCAGCTTGAGGCCGAAGAAGATCAGCAGCAGCAAACCCAGCCAGAAGGTCGGAATCGACACCAGCAACGTCGCCGTGCCGACCAGGAACAGGTCAGGCGCCTTGTTCTGCTTCCAGGCGGCGATCATGCCGGCCGGCACCGCCACCAGCGCGGCAAACAGCACCGCCACCACCACCACGCGGCCGCTGATCAGGAAGCGGTCCCACACCAGCGGCAGCACCGGCTGGCCGGTATTGATGGACGACCCCAGGTCCCCGTGCAGCATGTTGCCGAACCAGATGCCGAACTGGGTAAGCCAGGTCTGGTCCAGCCCCAGCCGCTCCCGCAGGTCGGCCAGCGCGGCTGGCGTCGCCAGGTCGCCCAGCAGCAGTTGGGCGGGGTCGCCCGGGATGAGCCGGATCATCACGAATACCGCCACCGCCACGATCAGCAGCGTCGGTATGGCCATGACGATCCGGGATAGCGCAAAACGCAGCATGCCCCTCTCCTATTCCTGGTCACGGACCCGCGGATGCCCGCAAGCGCCGCGTCCGCCGGTCTCAGTTGTCTTCATGTCGCAGCTTGCGCAGGGCGGAGGCCAGGAAGTCCTGCACCTGGCCCACACACTTCAAGCCGTCGTGCGGCACGTTTTCCACCACGTCCAGCACCGCGTTCACGCCTTGCGCTTCGAACGAACGGCGCAGCGACTCCAGGCGCTCCGGGCGGGTATTGCCGGCCGAGTTGGCGCCGGGCATGAAGAACTTTCCGCCTTCGCGGTGAGTGATTTCCCAGGTTTCCAGGTCGGCCTTGCCCACGATCATGTGGACCGCCACCTGCTTGAGCGCTTCGATGTCGATGCGCTTGCCGAAACGGGTCTCGGCATCGCGCACGCCCACCCACCAATCCTGGCTGGGATCCAGCAGCGTGACCGAGCCCGGCGCGCCGATCGACACTGCCCACAGGCTTTCCGGGTGCAGGTAGGCGAATCGATTCACGAACTGGCCGCCGCCCGAATAGCCGAACAGGCCGAACTTCTTGAAGTCGCAGCCGAACTTCTCGCCCACTTCCGCCACCATGTCCAGCAGGATCTCGTCGTAGCGGATGTTGCCTTCGCGCAATTGCTTGAAGCCGTCGCGATTGCCGTCGCCCAGCGGGCTCACGGGGAACAGCGGGCACAGCACGATGCAGTCGTTCCAGCGGGCGAACTCGGCGAACGCGTCGCGGTATTCCACGAAGGCGCGGCCGGTGCCGTGCATGATCACCACCAGTTGCATCGGATGCCTGGCGCTGTCGATGTGCGGCGGGACATAGGTGCAATAGGAAAAGCGCGGATCGGAGCGGGCGGCGAAGACGGTGCTGTGGCCCAGGTCGTACATGGCCCGCGCGCGGGCGGCGTCGGGCTGGATGGCAAGTGCTGCGTTGGACTGCATGATTTCCTCGTTTCCATGGCCGCAGAGGCCGATGGTCTGTGCCGGTGGTCAAAATAATGATCACATAAATTGGCGCCAATTTTAGGCGCACGTATTCCGGCCCAACAAGGCAGGGGATTCCCTAGGAACGTAAAAAGGGAGCGCCGCGGCGCTCCCCTGGATGGCTCGGGGCGCGTCCCGCCGGGCGGGACGACGCCTGCCCGCTTCAACCTTTCTTGAACAACCGCTTGGCGAGGCTGACCGCCCCCAGCACCACGGCTCCGGCCACGATGCCGAACAAGGCGTTGAGCAAGGTGGCCGTAAGCGCCTGCACCACCCCGCCCCCGCCGACCGCGGCGGCGGCCTGATCGACCGCGGCCTGCACCGGCGGGATGCCGTGAGTCAGGATGGCGCCGCCCACCATGAACATGGCGGCGGTGCCAACCACCGACAGCGTCTTCATCAGATAGGGCGCCGCGCCCACGATGCGCCGGCCCAGCCAGGCCATGGCCTGGGACGACTTCTGGCTGAGGTAGAGGCCCAGGTCGTCGAGCTTGACGATGCCGGCCACCAGGCCGTAGACCCCGACCGTCATCGCGATGGCGATGACCGACAGCACCAGCACCTGACGGGTGAAGTCCGCATCCGCCACCGCCCCCAGGCTGATGACGATGATTTCCGCCGACAGGATGAAGTCCGTGCGTATTGCGCCTTTGATCTTGTCGCGCTCGAACGCCACCATATCGACCGAGTCGTCCTGCAGGGCTTCGGCCCGCGCGGCGTGATTGCCTTCGTCCGAATCGCCGTGCGGCAGGAACTTGTGCGCCAGCTTTTCCACGCCTTCGTAGCAGAGAAAGGCCCCGCCCACCATCAGCAGGGGCGTCACGGCCCAGGGCGCGAAGGCGCTGATCAGCAGCGCCGCCGGCACCAGGATCAGCTTGTTGATGAAGGAGCCCTTGGCCACCGCCCAGACGACCGGCAGTTCCCGGTTGACCGGCACGCCCGTGACCTGCTGGGCGTTCAATGCCAGGTCGTCGCCCAGCACCCCGGCCGTCTTCTTGGCCGCGACCTTGGTCATCACGGACACGTCGTCCAGGATGGTCGCGATATCGTCGAACAGTGCAAAGAAGCTGCTTCCAGCCATCAAGAATCCCCTGTGCCTCGAAAGGATTTTCGAGTGTACAGGCGGCAGCCGCCCGCCAAGCGTAACCAGCCTGGCCGTTTTCACTTCTTTTCTGTCCGTAATGCCAATGGCGCCGCCGGCCATCCCGGCCTACCCTGGCGCCAGAACCCGACACTCGCCCCAGGAGGCCACATGCTTGCCTTGCGACCCAGCTGCGAACACTGCGATGCGGCGCTGCCGCCAGACTCCACCGCCGCCCGGATATGCAGCTTTGAATGCACCTTCTGCGCTGCCTGCGCCGAAGGATTGCTGGGCAATGTCTGCCCCAATTGCGGCGGCGGCTTCGCGTCCCGGCCCGTGCGCCCGGCCAGCGACCGCAAAGGCGGGAATTTCCTGGGCAAGTACCCAGCCAGCGCCGAGCGCAAGCACCGCCCGGTCGATCTGGCCGCGCACGAGGCCCTGCGGCGCAGCCTGGACGGCATTCCGCCGGAACGCCGCTAGCTGTTGCGGCGCCCGGACGCGGACACTAGCTGCGCGCGTGCGCCGCCGGACTGGCCGCGTTCTCGAACAGGATGTTGTTTTCCAGGTGGATGTGCGCCATCAGGTCTTCCTTGAAGGTGCGCAGCCCCAGGTACAGCGCCCGCCAGGTGTTGCAGGCGGCGCGCGGCAGCGTGATGTCGTGGGTCAGCGCCAGCAGCCGTTCCAGCGCCACGCCGTGGTCGTCGTGCTCGGCGCGCATGACCATGATGGGCATGCCGGCCATGGCGCCATGGCCGCGCGCCAGCATCGGGAACAGCACCTGTTCCTCCTTCTGCATATGGCTTTCCAGTTCCTGCTGCATCACGCGCAGGTGATCGGCCAGGCCGGTCGGGCAGTCCGGGCTGTCGGCATGCACCTGCTCCACCTTCAGCGCCAGCCGGATCAGCTCGGGCAGTTGCTGGCGATGCACCTCGTGGTAGCGCGCCAGGATGTGATCGACCAGTTCGGCCGGCGAGGCCAGCCCCCAATCCGTCTCGTGGGACGGGCTGCGCGCCAGCTCCATCAGGCGCGCCTCGATCTGTGCCGCGTCCAGCGAGCGCTGGGCCGCCGCCTCGGCCAGGCTCTTCTTGCCGCCACAGCAGAAGTCCAGCTGGTACTCATGAAACACCTGCGTGGCGCCAGGGATGCTGCGGGCCAACTGCCCCAGGGATTGCTCAACCATGCTCATCGCGTCTCTCCATAGTTCGTGACGGGTACAGAAAGCAATGCGAAATCCGTGCCAGGAAAAACTTGCTATTTATCAATGAACTGCAAATTAAAGGGTGAATATCACCCTGCAAACGTGAGGTTTAAACCACCCCGAACGGTAAAATTCACCCCATGCAAAACCTCCTGCTTGCCGATCTGGTCGCCGACCTGCCCCCCGCCGTCCGCCTGCAGCGGCTGGTGTCCAGCCTGCGCACGCATTTCCGTTGCGGCGCGGTGGCGCTGCTGCAACTGGAGGAAGACCATCTGCGCCCCATCGCGGTGGACGGCCTGACGCAAGATGCCCTGGGCCGCCGCTTCGCCGTGCAGCAGCACCCGCGGCTGGCGGCCATCCTGGCGCGGCGCGGCGTCACCTGTTTCCACCACGACAGCACCCTGCCCGATCCCTATGACGGCCTGATCAACGGCATGGCCGGGGAACCGCTGCCGGTGCACGACTGCATGGGCACCAGCCTGCACATCGAGGGCCGCCCCTGGGGTGTGCTGACGCTGGACGCGCTGGAAGTCGGCACTTTCGACGCCGAGGCCCAGTCGGACTTGCGCGACTACATCGTGCTGCTGGAAGCCGCCTTGCGCACCACGCGCCTGGAAGCGGAAATCCGCGCGCTGCGCGTGGCGCGCGGCGCCGAACCGGCCGACAGCGCCGTCGCCGACAACAACGAGATCCTGGGACAAAGCGAAGCCATCGGCCGACTGCTGCATGAGATCCAGGTGGTGGCGGACTCGGAGCTGCCCATCCTGCTTCTAGGCGAGACTGGCGTCGGCAAGGAACTGTTCGCGCATCGCGTGCACCGGCTCTCCCGCCGTCGCGACAAGCCGCTGGTGCACGTGAATTGCGCGGCCCTGCCCGAATCGCTGGCCGAGAGCGAACTGTTCGGCCACGCCAAGGGCGCCTTCTCGGGCGCCGTGGCCGACCGCCCCGGCCGCTTCGAGGCCGCCAACGGCGGCACGCTGTTCCTGGACGAAGTGGGCGAACTGCCGCTGCTGGTGCAAGCCAAGCTGCTGCGCACCTTGCAGAACGGCGAAATCCAGCGCCTGGGCGACGACCGGCCGCGCCGCGTCGACGTGCGCATCCTGGCTGCCACCAACCGCAGCCTGCGCGACCTGGTGCGCGCCGGTGATTTCCGCGCCGACCTCTATCACCGGCTGTCGGTCTATCCCATCCCCATTCCGCCGCTGCGCGACCGCGGCAATGACGTGCTGCTGCTGGCGGGCCGCTACCTGGAACTGAACCGCGCGCGGCTGGGCCTGCGCAGCCTGCGGCTGTCGCCCGAGGCCGAGGACATGCTGCGCCGCTACCGCTGGCCCGGCAATGTGCGCGAACTTGAGCACGTCATCAGCCGCGCCGCGATCAAGGCCGTCAGCCACGGCGCCACGCGCAATGAAATCGTGACGCTGGGCGCCAAGCTGCTGGACCTGTCCGACGGCGACATGCCGCTGGCCGCGCCGCAGGAGGATGCCGACGCGCCCGCCGGTCCAGACCAGACGCTGCGCGAGGCGGTGGACGCCTGCCAGCGCCAGGCCATCCGCCGGGCGCTGGAAACGCACCAGGGCAACTGGGCCCATGCGGCGCGCGCGCTGGGCGTGGACTCCAGCAATCTGCACAAGCTGGCGCGACGCATCGGGCTGAAGGGCTGAGGCGCGGCGTGGGGCGCCGGCAGCCCCCGCAGCCCTGCCCATGCCAGGCCGCTATTCGATCTTTATGCCGGTGTCCTGTATCAGCTTGCCCCAACGCTGCGATTCGGCCTGCACGCGCTGTTGAAATTCCTCCGGCGAGCTGGACACGATGTTGAAGCCGCCCTGCTCCATGCTGTCTTTGACCTGCGGGGTCGCCAGCGTGTCGCGCAGCGCCTGCTGCACACGCTTGCGCACCTCGGGCGGCAGGCCCGCCGGCGCCAGCATGCCAACCCAGGAATAGGCTTCGAAGCCGGGCACCAGCGTGGCGATGGGCGGCACGTCCGGCAGCGCGGGCGCGGGCTGGGCCGTGCCGATGGCCAGCGCGTTCAGGCGCCCGCCCTGCACGAAGCCAACGATGGTCGGCAGGCTGGCGATGACCACGTCCACCTCGCCGCCCAGCACCGCGTTGAACATCGGGCCGCCCCCGCGATAAGGCACGTGCGTCACCTTGATGCCCGTGCGCGCCGCCAGGGCGGCCAGGTTCAGGTGATTGGAGCCGCCCACGCCTGAAGAACCGTAGTTCACCTGCCCCGGATGCGCGCGCGCATAGTCCAGGAACTGCTGCAGGGTGGTGATGCCGGTCTTCTTGGCCGTCAGCAGCACTGCGGGCATGGTGCCGATCAGGCTGATGTAGTCGAAGGACTTGATCGTGTCGTACGACAGATTCTTGTACAGCGAACCGTTAACCGCGTGCGAGTCGAAAGCCAGCATCAGCGTGTAGCCGTCGGCCGGCGCGCGCGCCAGCTCGGCGGTGCCGATGGTGCCGGACGCGCCGCCCTTGTTGTCCACCACCACGGTCTGGCCCAGCTTCTGCGACAACACGGGCGCGATGTTGCGCGCCACGTAATCCACCGAACCGCCAGGCGGAAACGGCACGATCAGCCGCACCGGCCTGTCCGGATACCCCTGTCCCCATGCCGCGCCAGCGGTGGCGCAAAGCGCCGCCGCAGCGATGACGGAACGCCATCGTTGCTTCATCATGCCCAGTCTCCTTTGGTGGTATGCGGGTCGCTATGCTGCGGCCCTTATCGATTCACGTCGACGACGATGCGGCCGCGTATCCTGCCCTCCAGCAACGGCGCGGCGGCGGCCGCGATTTCCGACAGGCCCAGCTCCTGCGTATTGGCCTCCAGCATGCCGCGCGGCAATTCATCGGCCAGCCTGCGCCAAGCCTCCGCGCGCAGCGCCATGGGCGCATACACGCTGTCCACGCCGATCAGCGTCACCCCGCGCAGGATGAACGGCGCCACGGTGGCCGGCAGATCCATGCCCTGGGCGAGTCCGCAGGCCGCCACGGGCGCGCCGTACCGCATGCCGGCCAGCACGTTGGCCAGCGTGTGACTGCCGACGCAATCGACCGCCGCCGCCCAAGCCTCTTTCTGCAGCGGCTTGCCCGGCGCCGACAACGCGGCGCGGTCCAGGATGCCGCTGGCGCCCAGGCTCCGCAGGTAGTCCGCTTCCTGCGGACGTCCGGTGCTCGCCGTGACCGTGTATCCCTTGCCCGCCAGCAGCGCGATGGCGACGGTGCCGACGCCGCCGTTGGCGCCTGTCACCAGCACCGGCCCGCCTTCGGGCGTGGCGTTGTGGCGTTCCAGCGCCATCACGCACAACATGGCCGTGTAGCCCGCCGTGCCGATGGCCATGGCCTGGCGGGCATCCAGGCCCGCCGGCAAGGGCAGCAGCCAGTCGGCTGGCACGCGCGCGGCTTGCGCCAATCCGCCCCAGCGCGTCTCGCCCAGGCCCCAGCCATTGAGCAGCACCGCGTCGCCCGGCTTGAAGCGCGGATCGGCGCTGCGGCGCACGGTACCGGCGAAATCGATGCCAGGCACCATGGGAAAACTGCGCACCACCGGCGACTTGCCGGTGATCGCCAGGGCGTCCTTGTAGTTCAGCGACGAGTACGCCACCTCCACCAGCACTTCGCCCTCAGGCAGCTCGTCTTGCGCGATCTGTGTCAGGCGCGCCTGCGTGCCGCCGTCCTCGCCTCGCGTCAGCTTCAAGGCCTGATACGACATTCCTTCCTCCCTGTGCATCGTTGCGCCAGCCACCGTGGCAGGCGCCGTCCCTGCGAATCGCAAGGCCAGGCCGGCCGCGATACGCTCGTTCATCATTTCGGTGGTGCCGTCGGCAAAACACAATGCCTTGGCCGCCAACAGCCGCCGTCCCATGCCCTGCGCCGGCAGCAAGCCCGTTGCGCCCAGGGCCTGGATGCAGGCGGAAACGCCGTCCAGGCATTCCTCGCCGGCGTATTTCTTGGCCATGGCCGCGGCCGGGACCGCCTCGTCCGAACCGGCATCGATCAGGCCCGCGGCGCGGTCCGTCAACATGCGCAGGATCTGCAGCCGCATCGACACGTCCGCCAGCGACCAGCGCAAACCCTGCTGTTCGATGATGGGGCGGCCGAAAGCCTGGCGCGCGGACGCGTGGCGCACCGCCAGCCTCAACGCGCTGTCCAGCAGGCCCGCCGCCATCGCCGCGATGTGCGTGCGCGCCTTGTTCACGCCGGCCAGCGCCATTTGGAAACCCTGGCCCGGCGCATACAGCATGTCGCTGTCCTCGGCCCGATAGCCTTCCAGGCGGATGCCGGCGATGCCGGCCGCCCCCAGGCCTTCCAGCGCCGCGCCCGTCAGACGCAGACATTGCGGCGCACGCAGGTCGACGATGAAGCAGGCGATGCCGGCCGGCCCGCGCGCCGGATCGGTCTGCGCGAACACCAGCGCCAGCTCGCCGCCCGCGGCATTGGCCACCCAGGCCTTTTCGCCGTCCAGGATCCACCCGCCGCCATCCTGCCGCCGCGCCCGCGTGGCGATGGCGGCGAAATCGCTGCCCGCGCGCGGCTCCGACATGGCGGTGCCCCCGATCAGGTCGCCCGCCAGCAGCCCCGGCAGGTAACGCTCGCGCGCCGCGGCGCTGCCATGTTCGGCAATGCGCAAGGCCACGTTGTGCTGATTGATGAACGCGAAGGCGAAGGCAAAATCCGTCGCCGCCAGCGTCTCCGCCGCCCGGGCCCGCATGCGGTAGGACAGTCCCAGCCCGCCGTCCCGCGCCGGGATCTCGATGCCGCCATATCCGCGCCGGCAGGCGTCGCGGATATGGACGCCGGCCCAATCCTGCGCGCCGCAGCCGGCCGCGGCCAGCGGCGCCACCGCCTCCTGCGCAAACGACGCCAGGCCGCGCAGCAGCGCGCGCTCGTCCTCGCGCAAGCCTGCGTCGCGCTCGTCCGCGGCGGCGTTCATTGCATTGCTCCCGCTGTCGCGGCGCCAGTCCGGATCACGCCCGCCGCCTGCAAGGCGGCCAGGCTGGCGTCGTCATAACCCGCCATGGCGCGCAGCAACGCCTCGGTGTCCTGCCCCAGGGCCGGCGGATAGTCCAGCCGCGGCTGGCCTGCGAACTTGAAGGGATTGCCGAGCATGCGAACGGGCTCGCCGCCTTGCGGCCTGGCCACCTCTTCCACCATGCCGCGCGACGCCGCCAACGGATGCGCCAGCGCCTCGTCCACGCCCAACACCAGCGCGGCGGGCACGCGCCGCGCCTCGAAGATATCCAGCCATTCCTGCGCGCTGCGCGCGCCGATGGCGCCTGACAAGGCCTCGGTCAGCGCATCCACGTTGGCCACGCGCGCCGCGGGCGTGGCGTAGCGGGCGTCCGTGGCCAGTTCCGGCAGCCCGATCGCGGCGCACAAGGCCTGCCAGAACGCATCGCCGGTGGGCGCCAAGGCGATCCAGCGCCCGTCCGACGTGCGGTAAATGTCGCTGGGCGCGATCATGCCGTGACGCGCCCCGCTGGCGCGCGGCACGGGACCGCCCTGCAGATAGCCCTGGGCCTGCCAGGTCAGCATGGCCATCTGCGCATCGAACAGCGACACCTGCACCTGCTCTCCCACGCCGCTGGCCTGCGCCTGCACCAGCGCAGCGGCGACACCCAGCGCCAGGTACAGCCCGCCCGCCAGATCCGCCACCTGATAACCGACGCGCACCGGCTTGCCGCCGGCCTCCCCCGTGATGCTCATCAAACCCGACATGGCCTGCAGCATCAGGTCGAACGCTGGCGCGCCTGCATAGGGACCTCGGTCGTCCAGCCCGATCAGCTGGCCGACCACGATGCGTGGATTGATTGCGGCCAGAGTGTCGTGATCCAGTCCCAGCCGTGCCGGCACGTCCGAGGCGAAGCCATAGATCACCGCGTCCGCCTCGCGCACCAGATCCTGGAACGCCTGGCGGCCCAAAGGATGCTTCAGGTCCAGCGCCACGCTGCGCTTGCCCCGGTTCACCGACAGGAAGAACGGCGAATCCTGCACGTCGGAAACGGGAGGCACCGAGCGCGCGTAATCGCCGCCCACCGGTTCGACCTTGATGACCTCGGCACCCAGTTGCGCCAGCAATTGGCCGGCAAACGGCCCGCCCAGCACCCACGTCAGATCCAGTATGACCTTGCCCTGCAGCATGCCTGCTCCCTTTCCGGTGAGTTAAATTCACAGCGTGTTCCGGGACGGCATCCGCCGCCCCGATTTCCCGGTATGCAACCTTGCGGCGTATTCCAGCACGGGGCGGACGCCGGGGCCAGGCATCATTTCTAGCGACTGTTGTGAGGTAAATTCACAATGAAACCCAGACTGCCGCCGCTGACGTCCATCCGCGCCTTCGAATCGGCGGGCCGCCAGTTGAGCTTCACCCAGGCCGCGGACGAGCTATCCGTCACGCATGGCGCCATCAGCCATCAGATCAAGGCGCTGGAAGACTGGTTGGGTGTGAAGCTGTTCCGCCGCCTGGGCAAGAAGATCGAACTGACGGATCAGGGCCGGCTCTATCTGGACACCATCAGCCCGGCGCTGGACGCCATCGCCTCGGCCTCGCGCAGCCTGCGTTCGCGCGAGGTGCTGCGGGTCAATGCCCTGCCCACCTTCACCATGCGCTGGCTGTTTCCCCGGCTGGCCCGGTTCCGTGAGCAGTATCCCGAGGTGGAGGTGGAGATATCCACCGGACTGGAGCCCTTCAGCCGCCTGCCCGCGAATCTGGACGTGGTGATCCGGCGCGAGGCCGAGCCCACCCCCGGCCTCTACAAGCGCCGTGTGCTGAACGAGAGCTTCTTTCCCGTATGCGCGCCCGGCCTCCTGCAGCGGCTGCCGCTGGAACGCATCACCGACCTGTCGCGCCACACCTTCCTGCACTGCCGCGCGCGGCGTAGCGCCTGGAACGACTGGCTGGCCAGCGTGCAGCACAGCCGGGTCGTGCCGGCCGAATCGCTGGAGCTCGAACACCTGTACTTCGCCCTCCAGGCCGCACTCGACGGCCTGGGCATGACCATAGGCTATTCATCGCTGGTGGCCAGCGACATCGAGGACGGCCGGCTGCTGGCGCCCTTCGGCCCGCTGACGGTGCAGTCGCCGGGCTATTTCCTCATCATCCGCGAAGAGCGCCGCCACGACCGCTTGCTGAAGACCTTCTGCGACTGGCTGATGGTGGAAGGCGAACGCTTCAACAAGCATATGGAGACGCTGGTGCCTGGCGGGTGAAAGCCTCCAACACGATATCCGCCACCAGCTTGCCGGCCTCCCATTGCGGCATGTGGCCGGCATCCGGCAGCAGGTGCAGCGCGGTCCTGGCCGGTGCGTTCAGCGCGTGGCGCCATGGGATGACGGCGTCGCGCCGGCCGTGGATCAGCGTGCAGCGGCATTGCAGGCTGGCCAGGTCGGCCGCGATGCTCAGTTGCTGCACGCCGTTCCAGCCTACTTCCCGGCATAGCTCGATCAGGGGCTCGCGCCGCGCCTGCGTGCTCTGGCGCAGGGCGTCGATGAAGTTTCCCGACGGCGTCATGCCGGAGACGGTGAGTTTCTGCAGCTCGCGCTGTGCCGCTTCGTTGGTGCCGGCATGCGTCATGCCCGTCAGAAAGCTCTGGTCGATTTCAGTGCCCAGGCCGACCGGCGCGATCAGCACCAGGCTGTCCACGGCCATGCCGGGGCGGGACGCCGCCCGGGCCGCCACCGCCGCGCCAAAAGAATGGCCGATCAGGTTCACGGGGCCGATGCACTGGGATGCGACCGTGTCGGCCACCGCATCGACGATATGCTCGAAGCGCGTGGCCTGCGAACGCGTGGCGCCATGGCAAGGAAGATCCATCGCCAGCACGCGCAGTCCGGCGCGGCTGAGCGCATGCGCCAGGCTGGCCCAGGCGTCGCGGTCGCCGAACATGCCGTGGATCAGCACCGCCGTCTGGCTGTCCGGACGGCTCCCCTCCCACACCGTGAACCGTATGTCGCCATGGCGGGTAGCCGCCCAGGCTTCGCGCTTTGCTCCTGGCGCGCCGCGGGCCAGCATGCCCTCCTGTCCGTTGCCGCTTGCCAGGCCGACATCCGCCACCGTCACGCGACCGTTGGGCCCGGTCCCCGCAACCGCGTCCAACGCGATACCGCGCTCGGCCGCGACGCGGCGGGCGGCAGGGGTGGCGAACTTGCGCTCTCCTGAAGGCTGCGCGAGTGGACGCGCCAACGACGGCGACGCCACCGGCGCCCGCGCGGCGGCCGGGGCGGCAGCGGCCGCCGCAGGCGTTGCCGCTGTGGATTGAGCCGGCACGCCGGCCGCACTCGCCGCCGGCGCAGCCTCGCCTTCCATCTGCACGCGTGCGATCACCGTATCCGCGTTGACGATGCCGTCCACCGCGACCAGATGCTCCACCATGATCCCGTCGTCGTGCGCGGGCACCTCGATGATGGACTTGTCGGTCTCGATTTCGACCAGCACGTCCCCCGTCTTGAAGGCCTGGCCAGGCGCCACGATCCAGGCGACCAGGCGGGCGGCGTCCAGGGACTCGCCCGTCGGCGGGACGACCATATCCAGCGTTCTCGTCATGCTTGTTCCTCAGAAGATCGATGCGCGCCCCGGCCGGCGGAGCGTGACGCAGCTCGGCGTCAGGCCGCCGGATTCATGAACTGGATGAACTCCGTGATGGCGCCTTCAGGCTCCATCAGATAGAACACCTTGGTGCGCCCTTGCCGCATGACGCGCGGCGAAGACACGCTTTCATAGCCGGCGCGCGTGGCCTGCTCGTATACGGCATCCACGTCCTCCACCTCGAACGCCATGTGGCTGTAGCCGAAATCGCATTGGCGGCGCGGCTGCCTGTCGCCGTCCGGCGTGTAGTACTTGAACAGTTCCACCCGGTGTCCGCCGTGGCGCAGCATGGCCCAGCGTATGGTCGCGCCCGGCAGGCCGACCACTTCGCCCAGCGCAGGCTCGCTGCGGTGGTCCATCTCGCCCTCCAGCTCGAAGCCAAGAAAGCCGGTGTAGAAATTGCGCGCGCGTTCGAAATCATTGACGCAGACAGCCGTGTGATGCGTGGCAAGCAGTTTGTCTTTGAGCATTTTTCTCTCCAATGGCGTCCGGTTCAGCGGGCGCCGCCGCGGCGGCTGTCCATGGATTTCAGGGCCGTCTCCACGGCCTGCGCGTCCGCCAGCGCGGCGCGCTCCAGCACCTTGGAGACCACGGGCG
The DNA here is from genome assembly GCF_902859965.1 of Achromobacter aegrifaciens. Taxonomy (NCBI): domain Bacteria; kingdom Pseudomonadati; phylum Pseudomonadota; class Betaproteobacteria; order Burkholderiales; family Alcaligenaceae; genus Achromobacter; species Achromobacter aegrifaciens. The sequence continues at coordinate 532,124 of NZ_CADIKO010000003.1, read as the reverse complement.
AGGAATTGGCGCCCGTGACGTGCACGATCTCGTGGTCCAGCCAGTCGAACAGCCTCGACTGCGCCTCGCTCGCGACCCGCGAGCCGATCGAGGTGCCGCGGGTAGTCTGCTCCACGATCATCAGCGCCTGCGTACGCTTGACGCCGGCCGCGATGGTGTCCCAATCGATGCCCAGCGGATCCAGCGTGCGCAGGTCTATCACCTGGGCATCGATGCCCGTGCGCTCCGCCGCCTGGCAGCAGACCTCGACCATGACGCCATAGGTCAGGATGGTGCAGCGCGTGCCCTCACGCGCCACCCGGGCCCGGCCGATGGGCACTATGTAGTCCCAGTCCTCGGCCGGCACCTTGCCCACCGTCTTGAACAGGTCGTTGTATTCCACCATCAGGACCGGATCGTCGCAGCGCAGCGCGGCATTGAGCAGGCCGATGTAATCGTAGGGACGCGACGGCGCCAGGATGCGCCACCCTGGATACTGGGCAAACAGGCCACTGGCGTCCATGGAATGCTGCGAACCGTAGCCGGTGCCCGCCGTGACCCGGCTGCGCACCAGCACCGGCACCGCGAACTTGCCGCCGAACATGTGGCGTACCTTGGCGATCTGGTTGAACAGCTGATCCGCCGCCACCAGCGCGAAGTCGGGGTACATGATCTCCACCACCGGCCGCATGCCGTTCAACGCCGCGCCCAGCGCCAGGCCGGTGAAGCCGTTCTCGCAGATGGGCGTGCCGATGAGGCGTTCCGGAAAATGGTCGCCGATGTCCTTGGTAGCGCCAGCCGTGCCGCCTTTCAGGCGATGCACATCCTCCCCCAGGATGAAGATGCCGTCGTCGCGCTGCATGTTCAGCAGCATGGCGCGCGAAATCACGTCCTGGAATTTGGCGTCCGCCAGACTCGCTGGCGTCTGCTCCTCCAGCTCGATGGCGCGCTGACCCGCGAGTTCGCCCAGGTTGCCGCGGATGCCGCTGTCCACGCTGGCCGGGTCCGGCCACAGTTCGGGCCGGATGCGTTGCGCCGCCTCGTCGCCGTAGTGCTCCAGCAGCCGCCCTAGCGCGCCGTCTATCAGTTCTTCCGCGCGGCGCTCCAGGCGGGCGATGCCGGCATCGTCGATCAGGCCCAGCGACTTCAGCTGCTCGGGAAACGTCGAAATGGGATCGCGCGCGCCCCAGGCTTCTTCCTCGTCCTTGTCGCGGTAGCGGAAGGCGCTGCCCTTCAGCGCGCCCGACTGGTGCAGGTAGCGGTAGGTCTGCGCCTCCAGCAGCACCGGCCCGCCGTCGCGGCGGATGATGGCCCGGGCTTCCTGCATGGCCAGGCGCGCAGCGACCACGTCCATGCCGTCGAACTCTATCGCCGGCACGCCCAGGGACAGGCCGCGCGCCGACAAGCGGGTTTCGCGGGTCTGTTCCGACACGTGGGTGGACACGGCGTACAGGTTGTTTTCCACGAAGAAAATGGTGGGCGTGTTGTAGAGCGCCGCAAGGTTCATGGCCTCGTAGGCCGCCCCGCTCTGCATGGCGCCGTCGCCGAAGAAGGCCACCGACACATGGTCGCGGCCGCGCAGCTTGTCGGCAAAGGCGTAACCCACCGCATGCGACGGATTGCCGCCCACGATGGCGTTGGAGCCATAGATGCCGGCCTCGGGATAGCGCAGATGCATGGAACCGCCACGGCCGCCGCAATAGCCAGGCGTCAGGCCCAGGATCTCGGCATAGGTCCGGTAGACCACCTCACGGTGCGAATCCAGCGTTTCCGAGTCCAACGGCGAATAGTCCGCCGGTGTGGCGTGGTTCAGCGCCTTGGCAAGAAACTGGTGGTGCATGCGGTGGGTGCCGTTGATCTTGTCGGCCGACTCCAGCGCCGACATGGCGCCCACGGCGGCGCCGTCCTGGCCGATGCTGGAATGCGCCGGACCATGCAGGATGCCGGCCACGCTGAGCTTCAGCAGCTTTTCTTCGAAGCGCCGGATCAGTATCAACTGCTCCAGCATGCGGACCATCTCGCGCGGCGCGATGGCCCCCGCATCCGCGGCGGTGGCGGTAAGCCGCCACCACGGCGTGTCGGTGTGCAGGGCGGCAAGCCGCGAGGGTTTCGCGGCAGGCGCCGCGCCTTCATTGATGTGCTTCATCTACGCTTCCCTTCAGTGAGCCGCGGCCAGGGCGGCATCCAGCGGTTCGGTTTCCTGCGCCCGCAGCAGCTTCCAGATGTGCGTGCGCAGGTGCACGAATGCCTCCATGTCCATCACGTCCTCGATCCGCTCCATGCTGTCCCAGTCCTCGCGCTTGCGCACGTCGGCCACGTTGATGATTTCCTTGATCTGTCCCGGGCGGCCGGTCAGCACCACCACGCGGTCGGACAGATACACCGCTTCTTCCACGCTGTGGGTGATGAACAGCACGGTGCGCGGATTGAGGCGGGACAACTTGACCAGTTCTTCCTGCATGACCACGCGGGTCTGGGCGTCCAGCGCGCCGAAGGGCTCGTCCATCAGCAGCACGTCGGGATCCAGCGCGTAGCTGCGGGCGATGGCCACGCGCTGCTGCATCCCGCCGGACAGCTGGTGCGGATAGGCCTGCTCGTAGCCCGCCAGGCCCATCAGTTCGATGTAGCGCGCCACGGTCCGCGCCCGCGCCTCGCGCGAGGCGCCCTTGCACTTCAAGCCGAAGCCGATGTTCTCGGTCACGGTCTTCCAGGGAAACAGCGCAAACTGCTGGAACACGACGGCGCGGTCCGGTCCCGGTTCCTCGACTTCCTTGCCGCCCACCCGCACGCTGCCGGCCGAGGGAAACTCCAGGCCGGCCGCCATGCGCATCAGCGTGGTCTTGCCGCAGCCAGACGGTCCGACGATGGAAACGAACTCCCTCTCGCCCACCTCGAAACTCACGTCGTCCAGGGCCAGGAAGCTTTCCCCGCCCCGGCTGAAAGTGCGCTGCACCCGCTCGAAAGTAATCTGACTCATGCTTGCGTTCCTTTGTTGAGAGCCGCGGCCGCCGGCTTACCTGGCGACATCGGCGACGAAAGCCCTGAGTTTGGGATCGTCCTGGATCATCTGCAGATACTTGCCCGTGACCATGGTCTTGGGATCAGGGATCTTCTTGACCACGCCCACGGACACCATGAATTCCCCCACGCTGTTCCACCACTCCACGATCTCCGAGGACCCGCCGGGGCCCGGCGCGAACAGCTTGGTCTGCTCCGCCAGGTCGAAAGCCGGACGGTCGCGCAATTCCTGCGCCAGGTACTTGTCGGGGAACTTCACGCCCACGCTGCCGAAAAAGGCTTTCAGATACGCCTTGGCCTCCTCGGGATGCGCGCGCTGCCAGGCCACCGCGCGCAGGTAAACCGCCAGGAAGCGGGCGACCTTGTCGGGATGCTTCTTGGCGAAGGCCGGCGTCGTGAACAGGTAGCTGTGGATAGGCATTTTCAGCTCGGCGCCAGTACAGATCACCCTTGCGCCTATGGCCTCTTCCAGGATGTAGGTGTTGGGCGCCCACACCGAGGAAATGTCGTACTTGCCGCTCATTACCGCGGCATTGATGTCGGGCGGCGACAGGTTCACGAAGCGGTAGTCGTCGGGCTTGAGGCCGAACTTCTGTGACAGGCATTGCGCCGCGCCCCACTGACCCGTGGAGTTGCTGGTGACCGGAATGGTCTTGCCCTTGAGCAGCGCCGGGTTCTTGAGGTACTCATCCGCCCGGTCCTTGGTGGCCATCAGCGTGATGATGGCGGCCTCGCCGTCGGCGATGCCTATGGTCTGCAGGCCGTACTTCGACGCGCCCAGCAGCGACGGAATATTGCCCGCCCCGCCCACGTCCCATGAACCGGACGCGCCCGCCGCGATTTCGACCGCGCCGGAAGCAAAGGTCGAAATCTCAGGCTTCAGGCCCACCTCCTTCCACCATCCCTTCTCGCTGGCGATGTACCACTCCAGCGCCCACCGCTGTGGCTGCTGCCCGATGCGGATGGTGAACAGTTCCTCGCCCGCCGGCGCGGCCTGGGCCGTCGCCTGTCCGGGTCCCCCCAGCCAGCACCCGATCACGAGCGCTGCCAAGGCCTTGAGGCCTTTGTAGTGTTTCATCTGTCTCTCTCCAGTATGAAATGACGCTGCCTGCACTGCCTGCCTGTACTCCCTCCTTTTTTCCCGGGTCAGCGCGACCAGTCGCGCTGCACCCTGCGCTGCAGGGCGCGCATGCCGTAGTCGATGCCCGCGCCTATCAGGCCGATGGTGATCATTCCGCTGATCACGATGGCGGGTTCCAGATTGCTGCCGCCCTGCACGATCATGTAGCCCAGCCCGGTCGAACCCACGATCAGTTCCGCGCCGATCAAGGACTGCCAGCCGAACCCCGCGCCGACCCGGATGCCAGCGACGATGTGCGCCAATGCGGCCGGCAGCAGGATTTCCGTCAACGTCGCCCAGCGCCCAGCCCCCAGCATCTGGCCGGCCTCGATCAAGGCGCGATCGATCTGCCTGGCGCCGCGATAGGCGTTCAGTACACAGGGCGCGAAGGCGCCGGCGAATATCACCAGGGTGGGCGACAGGAAGCCCGTGCCGAACCAGAAGATCGCGAACGGCACCCAGGCGATTGGGGGAATGAAGCGGAAGGCTTCGAACACCGGCGTCACCGCCCAATCCAGCGCCTTGAAACGCCCCATGAACAAGCCCAGCGGGACACCAAGCAGGACCGCGATGGAGAAGCTGATCAGGAATTTCTCCAGGCTGGCCAGCAGATGCATCTGCAGCACCGAGCCCGCATAGGGTTCGCGCGTGTGCTCGGCCATGCTGCGCAGCACCGTCAGCGGTCCAGGCAGGAAGGCCGGCGATACCAGGCCCAGCCCGGACAGCAATGCCCAGCCGCCGAACAAGGTGGCGATGCCCAGCGCCGGCATCAGCCAGCGTTCGAGCACGCGGCGCGACACGAGGGAGTGCGCGCGCGACGGGCCGGCGCGGTTCAGGCTTTCCATGGCATCACCTTGCGTTCGACCTGCGCCAGCAGGGCCGACATCAGCATGCCCATGCCGGCCACGGCGGCCATGGCCACCACGATCATTCCCGAGTTCAGGTCGCGGGTGGCGATGATCAGCACGTGGCCCAGGCCGACGAAGGAGCCGACCAGCTCGGCCGCCACCAGCACCATCCAGCAAGCCTGCAACGAGGTCCTCAGGCCCGTGAAGATGGCGGGCAACGCGCCTGGAACGATGACGTCCAGCAGCATCAGGCGGCCCGCCGCGCCATTGACCCGCGCCGCCTGGAGCAGCGTGTCGTCGATGTTGCGCACGCCGGTGTAGGTATTGATCACGGTCGGCGCGAAAGCTGCCAGCCAGATGACGAAGACCTTGGCGCTGGTGCCCAGCCCGAACCACAGGATGGTCAGCGGAATCCAGGCGATGGGCGCAATGGGACGGACGATCTGGAACACCGGATTGACGTAGGCCTCGACCAGCCGGTTCTGCCCCATCAGGATCCCCAGCGGCACGCCCGTCAGCGCCGCCGCTGCGAACCCGTACAGCACCAGTCCGGTGCTGGCCACGATGTGCTGCCACAGCGTGCCGTCGGCATAGCCGTCCCCTGCGATCTCCAGTAGTGCGTCCCAGGCATCGCTGGGCGACGGCAGCTGCACCGGACTCAACAATTCCAAAGGGCCGGTGGCCAGGTACCAGGCCAGGAGCAGCGCCGCGACCGACGCGCCGCTGACCAGCCAGCGCAGGGACAGGCGTCGACGCACCAGCGCGGGTGGAGGGGCGGGAGGCCTGGCTACGGTCATGGCGGCACTCCGATCGAGCAGGGCCAGGGCGGCCGGTACGCCCCCGACGACGGGCGGGGAAAGAGGATGGCGGGCCATGTCAATGCGTCCTCAGCACGATCTTTGCCGACGCCGCGCGTCCGCCATCGAGGTCAGAGAAAGCCCGCGCGCCCGCGCCCAGTTCGCGCTCCTCGATCCAGGACAGGTCGCCGAAGACGCCGCGATGCAGCGCGTCCACCGTGGCGCGCAGATCCGCGCTGGTGTAGGTATAGGCGCCGATGAGGGTGATCTCCTCCAGCGTCAGCCGCCGCATGTCGATCTCGCTGGCCCAGTCCTGCAGGCCGATGTGCAGCATGACGCCGCCCGGCTGCACCGCGGCCAGCGCCGCGGCGCGCGTGAGCTTGCCGCCTACCGCGTCCACCACCAGTTCATATGCGCCCGGTTCGGGTGCCGCCTCGCGCGGATCGAAGGCCGTGCAGCCCGCGTGCTGCTGCGCCGAAGCGCGCCGCAAGGGATTGGTCTCCGCCAAGCTGACGCGGCAGCCCTGGCTGCGCAGCAGCAGCGCCGTCAGGAGGCCTATGGCGCCGCCGCCCACGATCAGCGCGCGGGCTTCGGCCAACGGCCGGAACAACGCCCGCTGCGCCAGCGCCACGCCGTGCAAGGCCGTGGCCGCGGGTTCGGTCAGCGCGGCCGCGGCGGCCGGCATGTCCTGCGGCACGGATATCAGGCAGCGTTCGGGTATGGCCATGAACTCGGCGAAGGCGCCGGGACGCGTCATGCCCACCATGCCGCGGTTGCGGCAGAGATTGTTGCGGCCCTGCACGCAGAAATCGCACTGGCCGCAGTGGATCAGCGGATTGCCGGTGACCCGCTGGCCGGCGCGGCTGCCGCCCACCAGCGTGCCGACGAACTCGTGGCCCAGGATCAGCGGCGGATTGCGGCGGGGATCATGCCCATGGTAGGCATGCATGTCCGAGCCGCAGATGCCCACGGCCTCGATGCGCAGCAGCGCATCGCCGTCCGCTGGCGCGGGATCGGGTTCATCGCGGAAGGTCAGCTGGCCGGGCGCGGTGTAGACAAGGGCTTTCATGGCGAGGCTCCATGGAGATGCCGGTCAGCGGGCCGAAAAGCCGCCGTCTATGAACAGGGTCTGCCCGGTTATGTAGGCCGACGCCTCGCTCGCCAGGAACACTGCCGCGCCGTGCAGGTCTTCCAGCCGGCCATTGCGGCCGATCATGGTGCTGCCCGCCAGGGCCTGCACGCGGGCCGGGTCGCTCATCACGGGCGCGGTCAGCGGCGTCTCGAAGAAGCCCGGCGCGATCGCGTTGCAGGTGACTCCGTGGCGCGACCAGTACTCGGCGATGGCTCGGGTCAGCTGCATCAGGCCGCCCTTGGACGCGCCATAGGGCGCGCTGTCAGGAAAGGCGCGCACGCACTGCAGCGAGGTAATGTTGATGATGCGGCCCCAGCCGCGTTCGCGCATGGCCGGCGCCAGCGCGCGGGTCAACAGGAACGGTGCGGTCAGGTTGATCGCCAGCGAACGGTCCCAATCATCGTCAGCCGTGTCCTCGAAGGACTTGCGCACATTGATGCCCGAGGCATTGACCAGGATGTCGGGCGCGCCGAAAGGTTGCGCCGCGCGGTCGGCAAAGTCGCGCAACGCATCGCGGTCGGCCAGATCGCAGGGCAACGCGCGCGCACGCAGGCCTTGCGCTTCGAATTCGCTGGCGGCGCAAGCCAGCTCGTGCTCGCGCCGCGCCACCAGCACCACGCTGGCGCCGGCCCGCGCCAGCGCCAGGCCAATGGCCCGGCCTATGCCGGAACTGCCGCCGCTTACCAGCGCGACGCGGCCGTCGAGGTCGAACAGGCGGGACATGTCATTCTGCATGATGGCTTTACTCCCGCACGGGTTCGCCCAGTTCGAAGGACTCTTTGGGGAAGTACTTGGCCAGGCGGTCGTCAGCCGTGCGCGCATGCGCTTCCATGCCTTCCAGGCGCGAGATCCGCGCCGTCACCTGGGCGGTGTCACGGCTGGCCTGGCGCGTCATGCGCTGCCAGGTGACGGTCTTGATGAACTTGTGCACGGATAGGCCGCCCGAATAGCGCGCCGCGCCCTTGGTGGGCAGGATATGGTTGGTGCCGCTGGCCTTGTCGCCGAACGCCACCGTGGTTTCCTCGCCCAGAAACAGCGAGCCATAGCAGGTCAGATGCCGGAACCACCAGTCCAGGTCTTCGCAATGGACCTCCAGGTGTTCGCTGGCGTAGCGGTCCGAGACCTCGACCGCCTCTTCGCGCGTATCGCACAGCACCACCTCGCCGTAGTCGCGCCAGGCGGCGCCGGCCGCGTCCCTTGCGGTGGGCGGCAGGGCCGCGATCAGTTCGGGCACTTGCTTGAGCACCGCTTCGGCCAGCTTGCGGTCGGTGGCGATCAGCCAGGCCGGTGACTCGTGGCCATGCTCGGCCTGCCCGACCAGATCCGAGGCGACGATAGCCGGGTCCGCCGACGCGTCGGCGATGATGCAGACCTCCGAAGGTCCGGCGAACACGTCGATGCCCACGCTGCCGAAGAGCATGCGCTTGGCTTCCGCCACGAACTTGTTGCCCGGCCCGACGATGATATCGGCCGGTTTGCCGGTGAACAGGCCATAGGCCATGGCGGCGATCGCCTGCACGCCCCCCAGCGTCATCACGGCATCCACGCCCGCCACCTGCATGGCATACAGCACTTGCGGATGTATGCCCTCGCCGCGGTACGGCGTGGAGCAGGCGATGACCATGGGCACGCCGGCCGCCTTGGCGGTGGCAATACTCATGTAGGCCGAAGCGATGTGCGCGTAGCGCCCGGTGGGCACATAGCAGCCCGCCACGTTGACCGGTATCAGGCGCTGGCCTGCGACCAGGCCCGGCGCGAGTTCCAGCTCGAACTCGCGCACCGAAGCCATCTGGGCCTGCGCGAACTTGCGCACCTGGCCGGCGGCGAACTCGATGTCGCGCTTGATGCCGTCGGGAATGGACGCGGTGCGCCGTTCCATCTCGGTGGCGCCGACCAGGATGTCCCCCTCCCATTTATCCAGCCGCCGGGCGTAGTCGCGCACCGCGGCCTCGCCGCCCGACTTGATGTTCGCCAGCATTTCGGCGGCGACCTCGCGCGCGGCGGCCTCGTTGGCCTGGGGCTGCCTGGACGCAGACTTGAGCTTGCTTACTGCCATGGTATGGCCTCGCGGAAGAATGGATGAAGCTCAGTTGGTCTTGTTGGCGAAAGTCTTGAGCGCCGGGGTCTGGTCGACGCGCTTCATGTAGTCGTCCGTGATGTAGGCCTTGGGGTCCGGCACCTCGGTGAGCGTGCCCACGCTCTTCAGGTAGCCCGACAGCGCCTCGTAGGCGTTGTCCAGCGTGGACTTGCCGCCAGTGCGCGACATCAGCTTGAGCTGCTCGTCGAGCGTGAAGATCGGCCGTTCCAGCTCCTGTCCCAGGTAACCGTCGTTGAGCTTGATGCCGTTGGCCTGGAACAGCTTGCGCAGGTAGCCCATGGCTTCCGCCTTGTTGTTCTTCTCGAAGCTGACGGCCCGCAAGTACACCGCCAGGAACTTGGCGACCGCGTCCGGATTCTGCTGGGCGAATTCACCGCGGGCCACCAGCGCGCCAGGAATCATCACGCCCGCGTCCTTGCCGCTGCACACGACTTCCGCGCCGATCTGTTCGTTGAGCGTATAGAAATTGGGCGCCCAGGTGCCGGCCAGCATGCCGTTGCCGCCGGTGTAGGCGGACACCAGCTGCGCCGGGGCCAGCGTGACCACGCTGACATCGCTGCGCTGCATGCCCCATTTCTTCAGGCAGGCCATGGTGGCGTATTCGCCCGTCGAGTTCGGACTGAGGAGGATCTGTTTGCCCTTCACTTCCTTGGCCGCGTTGCTGCGCACGGCGGCGGCGTTTTCCTTGCGCGCCATCACGCCGTTGGCGGTCGATTCGTCATTAGTGACGCCGAGGGTCACGATGCCATAGCGCTGCGCGCCCAGCACCGCGGGCGGCGACCCCGTTCCGCCCACGTCCCAGGACTTGGATGCGGCGCCGGCAATCTGCTGCGCTCCCGCCGGATACACCACGAACTCCGGCTTCAGGCCGGCTTCCGCCCACCAGTTCTTTTCCGTGGCGATGTAGATCGGCAGCGCCCAATAGGCAATCTGGTAGCTGACCTTGATGGGAGTCGGCGTCTGGGCCGACACGGACGGGCTCAACAACAAGGCGCCCAGCGGCGCCAGGCACAGACCCAGGATGCGGGGGATTCTCGACATGCTTAGTCTCCGATAGTGGATTCCGGTCTGCATGCGCGAGCTGCCGCGACATTCCCCGGATAGCAGGCCCGGATCTGCGTCCGGGCTCGTTTTTTGAAAGCGCATACAAAGAATAAGCGCGGAAGAATCTCGTTCAACCCCGAGAAAACCCTAGAGATAGACCATAGCGTTTCAATAACTGTATATTCACACCATCAAATTTCTGAAAGCGCTTTCAAAACATGAAGCGAAAGTCGGCTCCCCTATCCGGGGACACCCTGAAGTCCATCGCCGCCGCCGGCGGCATCTCGTCGGCAACGTTGTCGCGGGTGTTGAACCACCCGGAAAAAGTGCGGCCCGACCTGCGCGCGCGCGCCATGGCCCTGCTGGCCGAGGCTGGCTACGTGCCGCACGGCGCAGCCCGTTCGCTCGCTTCCCGCAAGACCCGGACCATGGGCGCCATCATCCCCACGGTGGACAGTGCCCTGTTCGCCAAGCTGGTCGACGGCATGCAGCAAGCGATCCACGAACACGGCTATCAGCTGCTGCTGGCCAGCACCAACTACAGCCCCGCGCGCGAAGCGGGTGAAGTGCGCGCGCTGATCGAGCGCGGCGTGGACGCCATGATGCTGGTCGGGCGTAGCCGCGACCCGGAACTCTACGAACTGCTGCACTCCAAGGGCATCCCCTTCGTCACCACCTGCCATTACGACGCCGCCGATTCCTGGCCCATGGTGGGCTGGGACAACGCCGCGGCTGCGCAGCGCATCGCCGACTACCTGCTGGACATCGGCCACCGCCGACTTGGCGTGATCGCCGGCATCTCCAAGGACAACGACCGCGCCGCCGACCGCGTCGCCGGCTTCACGCGCGCCCTGACGCGCCGCGGCATCGAACTGCCGCCGCAATACATCATCGAAAAGCCCTACACCGTGCCGGAAGCCCGCCGCGCCATGGCCACCCTGCTGCGCCTGCCCGAGCCGCCCACCGCGGTCATGTGCGGCAATGACATCCTGGCCTATGGGGCGCTGCAGGAATGCCTGTGGCAAAACCTGCGCGTGCCCGAGCAGATTTCGATTACGGGCTTCGACAATATCGAAATGGCGGCCCATTGCCGGCCCGGCATCACCACCCTGAACGTGCCGGCCTTCGAGCTGGGCCAGCGCGCCGCCCAGATCCTGCTGGCCGCCGATGCCGACACGCCGCCCGAAAACGTCTGCATCGAACTGGAATTGATCGTCCGCGACACCACCGCGCCGCCGCGCAGCAGCACCAGTGCGCGGCTAGGCCGCTGACCACAACGGAGCAAGCCCCATGGAACACATCGAATCACCCCGCATTGCATTCCTGGGCCTGGGCGTCATGGGGAGCGCGATGCTGCGCAACCTGGCCGCGCAAGGGTATGCAGTATCAGGCTACGACGTCGTTCCTGCAGCCATGGAGCGCCTGGCCGACACCGGCTTCCGGCGGGCCGCCACGCCACTGGACGCCGCCCGCGGCTGCGACGTGGCGATCACCATGCTGCCCACCTCGACCCACGTCCGCGACGCCTTGTTCGGCGCCGATGGCGCGGCGGCGGGCTTGAATCCGGGCGCCCTGGTCATTGAAATGAGCACGGGCGACGCGGTCGAGACGGACCGCATCGCCGCCGATCTCGCAGCCCTGGGCCTGCGTTGCATGGATGCCCCCGTGGGGCGCACGCCGCGCGAGGCGGCGCAGGGCAAGGCCTTGATCATGGCCGGCGGCGCGCAGGCCGACTTCGACCAGGCCGCGCCCATCTTCGCCGCCATGGCCAACGAGATCGTGCACGTGGGCCCTTTCGGTTCGGGCATCCGGCTCAAGCTGGTCAACAACTACATGTCCATGGTCGGCATGGTACTGACGGGCGAAGCGCTGATGTTCGCCGCCAAGCTCGGGCTGGACCGCGCCACTGTCGTCAAGGTGCTGTCCAACACCACTGCGGGGCGTGGGCAGCTCCTGACCAATTTTCCCGGCAAGGTGCTGGCGGGCGACATCAGCCCCGACTTCCCCATGCGCATGGGCTACAAGGACATCAACCTGGCCATGAACCTGGCCGCCTCGGTGGGCGCGCCGCTGGGCCTGGGCGGCTACGCCCGCGAGATGTTCGCGCTGGCCAAATCATGGGGACGGCAGGAGCAGGATTGCACCGCCATGCTGCTGCTGCTCGAGGACGTGGCCCATCTGGACCGCCAGGCGACGGGGTCCGGCCATGAGTGAGCACATTGCAACCCTGCCCGCGCGGCGGCCGCGCGCATCGCGCCGCCGAATCACCGTGGGCGTGGCGGCCGTCGCCATCGCCTTTGCCGCCTGGTGGATCGTGTCGGCGCTGGGCCTGGTCAATGGCGCGCGCTTTCCCACCCCGCTCACCACCTGGCAGGCCGCGGTGCAGCTCTCGCGCGATTCCGGCTATGCCGGCGGCACGCTGTTCCAGCACATCGGCCACAGCCTGCGCCTGGTATTCCTGGGATTCCTGGTCGCGATCGGCACCGGCGTGCCACTGGGGCTGCTGATGGGATTCAGCAAGCGCATCGACGCGCTGGTCGGGCCGGTGTTCTCGCTGCTGCGCCCGATTCCGCCACTGGCCTGGATCCCGCTGGCCATCCTGTGGCTGGGCCTGGGGGATCCGGCGAAGATCTTCCTGATCTGGGTGTCCTCGTTCACACCTGCCGTCATCAACACCTACGCAGGCGTGCGCAACATCGACCCCACGCTGATCGAGGCCGCGCGCGTGCACGGCGCGGGCAATCCCGTCCGCATGCTGCGCGAGGTCCTGATACCCGGCTCCATGCCCATGATCTTCACCGGCCTGCGGCTGTCGCTGCAGACCGCGTGGATGACGCTGGTGGCAGCCGAACTCATCGGCGCCTTCATCGGCCTGGGCAAGGTGCTGGACACCGCGGCGCTGGACATCCGGCCCGGCATGATCCTGTACGCAATGGTCTGGGTGGGCCTGTTGGGCGCGGTGATGACACGCGGACTGGAATGGATCGAAAAGAGGGCCTTGCCATGGCTACGCTGACACGCGCCTCGGGCGACCCGCCCGCCTTCACCTTCGGCTTGTCCTGCCTGGGGCTGGCCGGCTTCTTCCTGGCCTGGCATCTGCTGAGCGTGGCAGGCGTGTTCCCGCCCAACTACCTGCCCGGCCCGCTGACCGTGCTGCAGACCATCGCGCAGTACAGCAGCGAACCCTATTCCGGCGCCACGCTCTGGACGCACCTGGGCGCCAGCCTCTACCGCTTCGCCTGCGGCTTCCTGCTGGCCGCGGCGGTAGGCATACCGCTGGGCCTGCTGATGGGCTGGTACCGCTGGCTGGACGACGTGGTCAGTCCGTTCTTCGATGCGTTGCGCTTCGTGGCGCCCATCGCCTGGGTGCCGTTCGCCGGCCTGTGGTTCGGCACCGGCATCGGCGGACCCACCCTGATCATCTTCGCCGGCGCCTTTCCGCCCTGCCTGATCAGCGCCTACCGCGGCGCCAAGTTCGTCGACACGCGACTGCTGGAAGCCTCGCGCACGCTGGGCGCCAGTGGCCCGCGCATCGTGGCCGAAGTGCTGCTGCCGGCGTCGCTGCCTTCCATCCTGGCCGGCCTGCGCGTCAGCGCCGGCATCGGCTGGCAATCGCTGGTGGGCGCGGAACTGATCGTGGTGGGCAACGGCATCGGCTACATGATGGTCCAGGGGCAGCTCAACGTCGCCACCAATATCGTCATGGCCGGCATGATCGCCATCGGCATCGTCGGCATCTGCATCGACGTTGCGCTGCGCATGTTTGAACAGCGCCTGAAGGCGCGCTGGGGACGTTGATGGACCACGCAACGCCAGACTCAACCTTGTCGGTCATTGTCACGGGCGGCGCAAGCGGCATCGGCGCGGCGGTATGCAGGCGGGTGATCGAAGCGGGCGGCCACGCGGCCATCCTTGACCTCAACCAGGAAGCCGCGCATACGCTGGCGCGGGAACTGGGGCCGCGCGCGGTGGCCGCCCCGGGCGACGTGCTGGACGAGGCCGGACTGCGGGCCACTCAGGAACGGCTTGCCGCCCTCCTACCCGCGGTCAACGGACTGGTGAACTGCGCCGGTATCGCCCAGGTTCCAACCGCCATCGAAGACTATCCGGTGGAGGCCTGGGCCCGTGTGGTGGATTCCCACCTGAAAGGCACCTATATCGCCTGCCGCGTATTCGGCAGCGCGATGGCCGAACGCGGACGCGGGGCGGTCGTCAACGTGGCGTCCGTGCTGTCGTTCCGCCCCGGCCCGGTACTGGCCTATGGCCCGGCCAAGGCCGCGGTGGTAAATCTGACCGAAGCCCTCGCGGTGCAATGGGCGCGCCGCGGCTTGCGCGTCAACGCCATCGCGCCCGGCTGGACCGACACGCCCTTCCTGAAACCCAAGGAACGGCAGGGCGAGCGCGACATGACGCCGATCCTGAACGCCACGCCGCTGGGCCGCCTGATGCAGCCGCGCGAGATCGCGGAAGTGGTGTTCTTCCTGCTGTCGCCGGCGGCCTCGGTCATCACTGGCGCCACCATCCCCTGCGACGGCGGCGTCATCGCAGGATCTGGATGGGCGCCCTACGGGGGCTTTCCGCAAGCTGGCTAAGCGCGGGGCGTGGCCTCCAGCACCGCCGCGCGGAACTCCTGCATCAGCGGCGACCAGGTGGCGCCGTGGCGCGTAACCAGCGCCATGCTGCGCCGCAGAGGCCGGCCCAGCGCCACCGGCAGTTCCGCAATGCCTGGACCCAGCGCACTATGCGGCATCAGCGCCAGCAGGTCCGAGGCCGCCAACAACGCCAGCGCGCCCCCGGAAAAATGCTGCACCTCCAGCGCCGCCGCAGGTTGCGCCAGGCCCGCCTCGGCATAGCGGGCCTCCAGCGCCTGGCGCGCCACCGACCCCTGCATGGGCAGGATCCAGCGTTGGCCTGCCAGGTCGCGCAACGCCAGCTTGCGCCGCGACGCCAGCGGGTGCTTGCGGCTGGCGGCCACGCACAGGCCGTCCTCGCGTATCGATTCCTGATGCAGCGAGCCCGACACGTCGGCATAGATCGGTGTCACCGCAAGGTCCAGCCTGCCGCCCGCGACCTGCTCGTTAAGATCGTCCGACTGGCCTTGCGTCAGCTGCACCCGCAGCGCGGGCCGGCGCGGCAGCAGGCGGCGCAGCGCCGGCATCACCACGCTGTCCACGGTAGCGCCGGTCGCGCCGATACGCAGCAGCCCGGCCTCGCCCAGGCGCAGCTCCATCGCATTGCGCACGGCGTCGCGGTACTCCGCCCAGAGCCGCTGCGCATGCTCGCGGAACGCCAGGCCCGCCGAGGTCAGGCGCAGCCCGCGGCCGCCGCGGTCCAGCAACGCCAGCCCGGTATCGGCTTCCAGCCGTTGCAGGGACTTGGACAGCGCCGGCTGGCTGACGCCGCAGGCGGCCGCGGCGCGGTCCAGGTTGCCGTGTTCCACCACGGCCAGGAAGTACTCGATGTCGCGCAGGGACAGATTCATAATCGTTGGTTATGCATAGACTCAGCTTCAGGAATATTAAGCCGGGCCTGCGCTCCTAGAATCCCTGGATAAACCCGCAGACAGGAGACGCAGCGCGTGGACAAGAAGCCCAATATCGTATTGATCGTGGCCGACAACCTGGGATGGGGCGAACTGGGCTGCTACGGCGGCGGCGCGCTGCGCGGCGCGCCCACCCCCAACATCGACAGGCTGGCCTCGGAAGGACTGCTGCTGCAGAACTTCAACGTGGAAAGCGACTGCGTGCCCACGCGCTCCGCGCTGATGAGCGGGCGCCATCCCATCCGCACCGGTTGCCTGCAATCCGTCCCTCCCGGCCTGCCACAAGGCCTGGCGCGCGATGAAATCACGCTGGCCCAGCAATTGTCCGGCCAGGGCTACGCCACGGCGCATTACGGCAAGTGGCACCTGGGCGACATCCCCGGCCGCTATCCGTCCGATCGCGGCTTCGACGAGTGGTATGGCATCCCGCGCACCACGGACGAAAGCCAGTTCACCTCGTCCATCGGCTTCGATCCCTCGGTCGCCGACATCCCGCACATCATGCAGGGCCAGGCCGGCTCGCCTTCGGAAAACGTCAAGGTCTACGATCTGGAGACCCGCCGCGGCATCGACGCCGAACTGGTCGACCGGTCCATCGGCTTCATGCGCAAGCATGCAGAGGCCAGCCGCCCCTTCTTCCTGTACCTGCCGCTGGTGCACCTGCACTTTCCCACCCTGCCGCACCCGGACTTCGCGGGGCGCACCGGCGCCGGCGACTTCGCCGACTCCATGGTGGAAATGGACCACCGCGTCGGCCAGATCGTGCAGGCGGTGGATGAACTGAAGCTGCGCGACGACACCGTGTTCATCTTCTGCAGCGACAATGGCCCGGAATTCCGCAAGCCCTACCGCGGCACCGCCGGTCCCTGGACCGGCACCTACCACACGGCCATGGAAGGCAGCCTGCGCGTGCCCTTCATGATCCGCTGGCCGGGCAAGGTCCAACCCGGCCAGGTCTCCAACGAGATCGTGCACGTCACCGACCTGTACACCACGCTGTCGCGCATCGGCGGCGCGTCCATGCCGCAGGACCGTCCCATCGACGGCATAGACCAGACCGACTTCTTCACCGGCGCCAGCCCGACCTCGCTGCGCGAGGGCTTCCTGTTCTACATCAAGAACGACCTGCGCGCAGTCAAATGGCGCGACTGGAAGCTGCATTTCTACTGGGAGCCCGAGGTCAACGAAGGCAAGGGAAAACTGGAGTCGCCGTACCTCTTCAACCTGAAGCAGGACCCCAAGGAAGAAAGCGACATCCTCATCTTCAATACCTGGGTGCTGGGGCCCATCCTGAAAATGGTGCAGTCCTTCAATCAGTCCTGCGCCGCGCATCCGAATACGCCACCCGGCAAGCCGGATCCGAGCTGAGACGCGCGGCGGCCTGAGCAAAAAAACACAAAGGGGAAATCATGAAATTCGCTATCCGCTGCTGCGCGCTGCTGCTGGGCGCCGCGCTGACCGCCACCGCCGGCGCGGCAGACGCCAAGCTGGAATGGCCCGGCAAGCAGATCACCTGGGTGATCGGCTTCGTTCCGGGCGGCACCGCCGACGTGCTGACCCGCATCGCCGCGCAGGAACTGGCGCGGCGCAGCGGCTTGAACGTTATCGTGGAAAACCGCCCCGGCGCGGCGGGCGCGATCGCCCTGCAGCTGGTGGCGCGCAGCAAGGCCAGCGACGGCTATCTGCTGACCGTGCCCGGCCCGCTGATCTACCCCACGTCCCAGCCCGAGATCGGCCGCGAACTGGCGCCCGTCATCCTGATGGCCCAAGGCCCCATGGTCATTGTCGGTCCCGCCAAGGACGCCCGGGCATCCCTGCAGGACGTGCTGGCCGATGCCCGCCAGCGGCCCGAAGCATGGAGCTACGGCAGCTCGGGCAACGGCACATCGCAAAACCTGGCGGGCGAACTGCTCAACCAATATGCCGGCACCCGCATCGTGCATGTGCCCTACAAGGGCGGCGGCCAGGCGGTGGCCGACGTGGCCGGCGGCCAGATCCCCCTGGCGATCCTGGGTTCGGCACCGGTCATGCCGCAGATCAAGGCCGGCACGCTGAAGGCCTACGCCGTCACCACGCCCTACCGCCTGGACAGCCTGCCCGACGTCCCCACGGTGGAAGAGTCCGGCTTCAAGGGCTACGCCGCCACCCAGTGGTTCTCGGTCGCGGCCAGCAAGGACATCCCGGCCGCGCAGCTGGACCAGGTCAACGCCGCGCTGCGCGCCGCCGTCGCCACGCCCGAATTCAAGGCCGCCCTGGAAAACGCCGGCATGATCGCCGGCGGCGGCTCGCGAGAGGAATTGCAGTCATTCATCCAGGCCGACAGCGCCAAGTGGCAGAAGCTGATCGACAGCGGGGCGGTGAAGCTGGCGAATTGAGAACCTGCCCTCAACTCATATACACGCCGCCATTGATGGCGTAGTTGGCTCCCGTCACGAACGCCGCCTCATCCGACGCCAGCCAGGCGCACAGCCCCGCCAGATCCTTGGCAGTACCCAGCCGGCCCACCGGCACGCTTTCGACGATACGGTCCAGTAGCGCCGGCGGGAACGCCTTCACGGTGTCGTCGGCAATGAAGCCCGGCGAGGCCAGGTTGACGGTCACGCCGCGGGCCGCGACTTCCTGGGCCAGCGAACGGGTGAAGCCGATCACGGCGCCCTTGGCGGTGGCGTAGTTGATCTGGCCGATCTGGCCCTTCTCCGCGGCCACGGAGCCGATGTTGATGATGCGGCCCCAGCCGCGATCCGCCATGCTGTCGACCACCTGCTTGGTGGTGTTGAACAGCGTGTCCAGATTGCTGCGCAGCACCGCGGACCAGTCCGCCTGGCTCATCTGGCGAAAGCGCATGTCCAGCATGGCGCCAGCATTGTTCACCAGCACGTCGATCTCGCCGACCTCGCGCCGCACCTTGGCGAAGGCCGCCTCGGTCGAGGCCCAATCCGTGGCGTCGCCCTCGGAGGCGACGAAGTCGTAGCCCAGGGATTTCTGTTCCTTCAGCCAGTGGTCCTTGCGCGAGGAGCGCGGCCCGCAGCCTGCCACCACGCGGTGTCCCGCGTTGTGCAGCGCCTGGCAGATCGCGGTGCCCGTGTGGCCCATTCCGCTGGTGACGTAAGCAATGCGCAAAGCCATGTACTTCCCCTTTTGAAAAGACGGTATCGCGCCGCCGCTCAGCCGATCTGGCCGACCAGCGGGAACAGGCCGAACGCCAGCGCCGCGGCCAGCATCACCAGGCAGACCATCGTGGCCCACTTGAGCGAATAGCGCTGGTGGTCGCCGAAGTCCACGCCGGCCAGGCCGACCAGCAGGTAGGTCGAAGGCACCAGCGGGCTCAGCAGGTGCACGGGCTGGCCGATCAGCGAGGCGCGCGCCATCTCGACCGGCGAAATGCCGTAGCCCTGGGCCGCTTCGCTCAGGATGGGCAGCACGCCGAAGTAGAAGGCGTCGTTGGACATGAAGAAGGTGAAGGGCAGGCTCACCAGGGCGGTAATGCCGGCCAGGTACGGGCCCATGGCGTCCGGAATCACCGCCAGCAGGCTGCGCGACATCGCCTCGACCATGCCCGTGCCCGACAGGATGCCGGTGAAGATCCCGGCCGCGAAGATCAGCGACACCACCGACAGCACATTGCCCGCGTGCTGCGCGACGCGGCGGCGCTGCTCGGCCAGGTCCGGATAGTTGATGACCAGCGCGATCGCGAAGGCGATCATGAACAGCACCGGCAGCGGCAGCACGCCCATCACCAGGCTCACCATCAGGGCCAGCGTCAGTCCGGCGTTCACCCACAGCAGCTTGGGGCGGCGCAGGTCCTGGTCGACCTCGATCTCGGGCAGGTTCTTGGGACCGTCCTCGTCATAGCCGGCGTGCAGCGAAGCGCCGTCCGGCAGCGACAGCACGCCCAGGCGGCGGCGTTCACGCAGGCCCAGGCAGAACGCCAGGATCAGGATGGCGACAATGGCCACGCCCATTACCGGCACCAGCGGCACGAAGATGTCGCCCGCGTCCACGTGCAAGGCGCTTGCGGCGCGCGCCGTCGGGCCGCCCCAGGGCGTCAGGTTCATGACGCCGCTGGCCAGCATCGCCAGACAGGTCATGGACAGCGCGTTCATCTTCAGGCGGCGATACAGCGGCAGCATCGACGCCACCACGATCATGTAGGTGGTCGAACCGTCGCCGTCCAGCGAAATCACCAGCGCCAGCACGGTCGTGCCCACCACGATCTTCAGCGGATCGCCCTTCACCGCGCGCAGGATGCGGCCCACGATGGGATCGAACAGGCCGGCGTCGATCATGACCCCGAAATACAGGATGGCGAACATCAGCATCACGCCGGTGGGCGCGATCTTGCGGATGCCGTCCAGCATCATCTTGTCGATGCCCGACCCGAACCCGCCCAGCAGGGCGAAAATAATGGGGACAAGGATCAGCGCCACCAGCGGCGACAGGCGCTTGGTCATGATCAGCGTCATGAACGTGATCACCATGCCGAAGCCAAGCAGGGTCAGAAGCATGAGGGTTATCTCCGACTAGTCGTTGTTATGCGTAAACGCGCCTCCGGCTGGGGATGCGCGACCGCAAGACTAGAAATAAAAGCTGTCGGCAACCTGTCGTTTTTGAACGCGGGTGCGGCGCGGGGGGGCTAGTCCAGCCATGCGACAATCGCCCCTATGCGCATACTGGTGATCGAAGACGACGCGGACCTGGCCGACGCACTCGTGCGCCGGCTGCGCCGTCTCGGCCATGCAGTCGACTGCCAGAACGACGGCCTCAGCGCTGACGGCGTGCTGCAATACGAAACCTTCGACCTCGTCATTCTGGACATCGGCCTGCCCCGCATGTCGGGCTTCGACATCCTGCACCGCCTGCGTGACCGCGGCAGCAAGACGCCCGTGCTGGCGCTGACCGCCCGCATCGACATCGAAGACCGCGTCCACGCCCTGGATACCGGCGCCGACGACTACCTGGCCAAGCCCTTCGATTTCCGCGAGCTGGAAGCCCGCTGCCGCGCCCTGCTGCGCCGCCCCAGCCCCCAGGCGTCCGGCATGCTGCGCTTTGGCGAGCTGGTCATCGACAGCGCCGCGCGCCAGGTCACGCTGGCCGGCCAGCGCATCGAACTGCCCAAGCGCGAATACAGCCTGCTGGAAATCCTGCTGGCCGGCATGAACCGCGCCGTCAGCAAGACCGAAATCGCCAACAAGCTGTTCGCCTTCGACGACGATGCCGCGCCCAACGCCATCGAGGTCTACATCGCCCGGCTGCGCCGCAAGCTCGAAGGCTCGCCGCTGCGCATCGAAACGCAGCGCGGCACCGGCTACCTCCTGACCGCCACCGATGACCACGACCGCCCCGCCGCGCCCGGCCCCGGCCGGGAGTGACCCCGCCACGCCCGCCGCCGCGCAGGGCCGCATCTCGATCAAGCGCCGCCTGCTGGCCATGCTGCTTGCGCTGTTCGTCGCCGCCCTGGCCACGCTGTATCTGCTGGTGCGCGGCTACGCCAATCAGACCGCCGACACCACCTACGACCAGTTGCTGCGTTCCTCGGTGCTGTCCATCGCCGACAGCCTGCAGCTGGTGCAGGGAGAATGGCGCATGGACATGCCTTATGCCTCGCTGGCGCTGCTGGAGCAGGCGCCGCGCGACCGCGTGTTCTATCGTGTCGGCGACGCGGGCGGCGCACTGATTTCCGGCTATGCGGACCTGCCAGCGCCGCCCGCCCGTGGCAGCGAAGGCCCGGCGTACTCGCCCCGCCTGTACGACGCCAGCTACCAGGGCGAGCCGGTGCGCATCGCCTGGATGGAACGCAAGATCGCCGGTCCCCGCAATGCCGAGACCGCCCTCATCCAGGTCGCACAGACCCGCGAAGCCCGCAACGCGCTGGCAGCGGGCATCTTGTGGCAAGGCACGCTGGCGCTGATCGGCTTTACCGCCGCGGCGCTGGCGGTGGCCTACTGGGGCCTGCTGCGCTCGCTGTCGCCGATCCGCCGTATCGAGCGCGAACTGGCCGCCCGCAGCGCGGCGGACCTGCATCCCATCGCCGCTCCCGTGCCGGAGGAACTCGACACGCTGGTGCACTCGCTGGATGGCTTCATGGCGCGCCTGTCGGAAAACCTGGACACCCTGCGCCTCTTCATCGCCGAAGCCGCGCATCAGCTGCGCACGCCGCTGGCCGCGCTGCACGCACAGATGGAAGTGGCGCTGGACGAGGAAGATCCCGCCGAACAGCGCCGCAGCCTGCTGGCCGTGCTGCGCAACGCCGAGAAACTCTCGCGCCTGGTCAACCAGCTGCTGAGCGACGCCAGCGTCATCCACCGCAGCAACGTGCGCCAGTTCCAGCCGGTGGACCTGGCCGAGCTGCTGCGGCAGGCGGTGTATGACACGGTCCCGCAAGCCGATCCCCAGCCCGACTTGCGCCTGCATCTGCCCGCCACTGCGCCCGGCAATCCGCCCACCGTGCTGGGCGACAGCCTGATGCTGCGCGAAGCGTTCAAGAACCTTATCGACAACGCCCTGCGTCACGGCGCCACGGACGACGGCCACATCGACGTGCGGCTGGAGCCGGAGGACGATGGCTGGCGCATATCCGTATCCGACCAGGGTCCGGGCATACCGCCGGCGCTGGCCAACGCCGCCTTCGAGCGCTTCGTGCGCGGTCCCAACCCGCGCGCGTCCGGCGCCGGCCTGGGCCTGTCCATCATCAAGCGCGTGGTCGACATCCATCAGGGCCGGCTGGCCCTGAGCAACCGCGTGGGCGGCGGCCTGGACGCCGTGGTCACGCTGCCGCCCCGCCCCCATGAAGCTTGATCTCCTGAAACCCCTGCGCCTGCTGGCGGCGCTCACCGCGCTGCTGCCCTTTGCTGCCGGCAACGCCGCGGAAACCAGCGCCGACGGCCTGACGCTGGGGCCCGCGGACAGCAGGAACGTACTGGTCGTGCACGCATCCAACAGCGTGCAGGTGTTCCGCGGCGTGCTGGAAGACTTCAGCAGGCTCAACCCCGGCCTGCGCCTGGAATACACCGAGCTGTCCACGCAGGAGCTGTATGCCGGGACGGTTTCCCGCGCCACGCAGGCGCCGGCAACCAGATCCGGCCCCGACATCGTCATCAGCAGCGCGATGGACCTGCAGACCAAACTGGTCAACGACGGCTACGCGCAACCCCACATCTCGCCGGAGACCCGCGCCCTGCCCGCCTGGGCCAACTGGCGCGACGAGGTCTTCAGCATCGGCACCGATCCCATCGTCATGGTCTACAACACCAGCAAGCTCGCGTCCGCAAGGGCGCCGCGCACCCGGCGCGAGCTGCTGTCCCTGCTGCAGGCGCCGGACCAGCCCCTGGCCGGCGCGATCTCCACTTACGACGTCGAGGGCAGCGGCATCGGCTACCTGGCGGCCACGCAGGACACGCGGCTGGACAGCATGGCTGGCGCGCTGCTGGCCGAACTGGGCCGCAACCGCGTGGCCGTGCACGCGTCCACCGAAGACGCGCTGGACAAGCTCGAACGCGGCGAGATCACGCTGGCCTACAACCTGCTGGAGTCCTACACCCGGCACCGCATCGACCTGGGCGCGCCGCTGGCCATCGTCTATCCGCAGGACTACACGTTGATGCTGTCGCGCTCCGCCATCATTCCCCGACAGGCGCCGCGGGCGGATCTGGGCGCGATGTTCCTGGACTATCTGCTGTCGCCGCGGGGCCAGGAAATGGTCGCGCGGCAATCGGGCATGCGGCCCGTGAGCGCATCGGCCAACCCGGAAGCGGGCGTGCGGCCGGTGGCGCTGGGCGTAGGACTGTTGGTGTATCTGGATGCACTCAAGAAGCGGCATTTCCTGGATCTGTGGCGCGCGGCGGTCCGTCCGCCCGGCGGCCCCCACCACTGACGCGATCTCCCCGCCCGCACTGGTATACACAACCCGGTACACCAAGACCACCTCTGAATCCGGACCCTTTTTGTCCGGACAATGCACCCACTTTTTTCATCCGCCCCGGGGTTTTGCGAGGATAATTTCCTTGTGGCAGCGCCGCGGCAATCCAGGCCGGCCAGCCTCTCCCATGCCGGCAAATCACCGCCGCGCAGCGCTCCCCCGATCTGGCCGGAGCCACCTCTACAACGATCTGTGATACGTGACAGCGTTTGCGTCTGAACCAGAGTTGGAGGCACGAAATGGCCGAACACCAGATTGCCGTCCGGCGCGCGATCGAAGCCCTGGACCGTCTGGCGGATCCCGATCCGCCCTGGCATGACATCCTGCTGACCGCCCGCGACATGGTGGGTGCGGACAGCGGCACCTTGATCGTCTTCGATGCCCGCCACAAGCTGCTGGACCTGTCCACCGTCAGCTTTCCCGAAGCCGCCGCCACGGACTACCGCAACCATTACTACAGCTGCGACATCGTCGAACAGGATTCGCGGCTGCTGCCCGTGGGCACTTGGCTGGATACCGCCAACATGTGCGGCCACAAGCAGCTGCAGCGTTCCGAGTTCTACACGGACTTCATGCTCAAGCACCGGATGGCGCAAGTGCTGTGCCTGGTAATCGAATCCAGCGCCATGCTGCGCGCCGCCATCGCCTTCCAACGCTCGACCGTGGACGACAAGGCCAGCGAACGGCTTCAGTCCGGCGACGTAGCCCATTACTTCCGCCTGCTGAAAAGCCGGTTGGCCCAACGCGAAAAGGCGCTCGCCATCGGTTGGACAGCCATTGAAAGCGCACTCTCGGATGTCGGCGAAGCCGTGCTGCTGGTCAGCCACGACGCGATGGTAGACAAGAGATCGGCCCTCGCCATGCACTATCTGAGCGACGGCCATGGCTGGAACGTGCGCGGCGGCAAGCTGCGCCATCCCGACGCGAAGATACAGGCCTTGTTCGACGCGTATTGCCAGGCGGTCGCGCGCGACGGCAAGGCGCGGTCCCTGGCGGCAGCCGCCGGATGGGGCGAATTGACCTGGATCGACATCAGCGCGGCCCCGCAAGCGCTGAGCCTGATCGGCAGCCGCATGCTGCTGGTGCGCATGCGCAGAAAAAGCGCCTTTGCCCAACCTGACGTCGACAGACTGGAATCCGTGTTCTCGATCACGCACGCGGAAGCCGCTGTGCTGGCCGGTCTTGCGATGGGACACAGCGTGGAGGAAGTCGCGACCCTGCGCCACGCCTCGGTGCTGACCGTGCGTAAACAGGTGGCGTCCCTGCTCAACAAGATGGAATGCAATCGCCAGTCCGAACTGGTCAGGCTCGCCTCGCTGCTCTGAGCGCGCGCCATCGGTATGACGTACCCAATATTGAGTATGTGGCGCCCACCCGCGCCGTCCTACGATGAGCACAAAGGCATGAGGCCCGGACGCCCGGTCCGGCCCGAGTCGTAAACCTGGCGGTGGAACCCAGCGCCAGGTACGTGTCCGCGCGCGCCGCGGGCCGGGCCGGCCTGCCCAAGAAAAAAACCAATGCGCCAATCCGGTTGCGCAGCTGTCCCTGCACCGGGCTGCATTGCCGCGAGCCCCCATGGACACCGGTCTCCAATGCTGCGGTCACTCTCGTCATCAGGAGCATTTCATGAAAACTGCCCTAACCGTCCGCGCCATGATTCCCGTCGTCCTGGCGGCCTGCGCCCTGCTCTCCGGCCCCGCGGCCGCGCAAATGTCCGCCGCCCCAACCACCGCAGCTCCGCCCTCCGACGTCCAACTCAGCCGCGATCAAGTCGAACGCGACCTGGCCGCCTGGAAGCAATCCGGCGTTGAAAGAAACTGGGACAGCGACAGCACCCCTGACATCAATAGCCCCGAGTATGTCGCCGCCTACCGGAAGTATGTCGACACGGTCAGGCCTGCCAACGCCCCGCAGATGCAGCAGTCGCAGGGCCAGGGCAAATGGTGATGCGCGCTATTGAGCCCGCAAGGACGCACCGCCGCGCTCGCTGCCTGGCGAGCGGCCATAGTGCGCGCGGTACGCCCGATTGAATGTGGAAACTTCCTCGAATCCCCAGCTGGCGGCGATGTCCGCGATGGAGCGGCCAGGCTGGGCCTCGATGGCCAGGCGGCACCTTTCCAGCCGGCACTGCCGCACGTAAGCGCTGAAGCTCAGGCCATGCTCGGCCATGATCTTGAACAGATAGCTGCGGGAGATGCCGAGCTCCTCGCTGGCCGAAGCCGGCGTCAGGCCGCGATCGGCCAAACGCCGCTGCACCAGCGCCAGAATGCGGTCCAGGACTTCGTGGCGCACCCGTTCGGCGATCTGCGCGCCGGCATCCGCCCCTTCGAGCTGCGTCCGCGACAGCAGTTCGCTGCAATGCCTGACCATCAGCGCCTGCACCTGCTGCAACTCGTTTGCCGGCAGTTCGCTGACCAGGCGCATGTAGCTGGCCAGCACCCGCCCTGCCCCTGAACTTCCGTCCAGCACCGGCAGGGCCAGCCGCCCGCGCCGGCCCAGTTGCGGCCGCAAGAGGCCTTCCGGGATTTCTATGCAGAACATGCGGAAATCGGTGCGGAAATCGACTTCCCAGGGCGAAGCGCAATCCACCACGTAGACGTCGCCAGCCCGCGCCCGCATGGCGCTTCCGTCCTGCGAAACCAGGGCCTCTCCCGCGCACAGCAAATTGGCGAAGAATGGGGATTGCTTGCGGGCCGAGAGACCGGCCGCGGACAGCCTGACCACATGGGATTGGGCGGTGATGGTCGAGCCGTGCAGGTCCGGCAGCAGCAGGCCGTCGATCTGGCCGCGAAAGCTGCGCGCGGCGTCACGCTCGGGTTCGAGCGGCACGTAGGCATCGCAGATTGCATCGCGCCAATACGCGAACTGCTCCTGCGGCGCTATGACATCGGTGGTGTGGTGGTAGGCCTGCGCGCTCATGTTGAGTACCGGATCATGCCGACTGGGGCCGCCATCTTCTAGGGGATGGACGCTTTGCGCCACTGCCGTGGACGCTACGCGCTGGCAGGGCGAAGACTACCGGCCGATTATACGCACAGACCTATATCGCCGGACTCAGATCCAGGCCCAATCAGGAGACAAAAGATGTCCACGCCCGAACCGCTCGACGAGCGGATCGCAGCCTTTGAACGCGACGGATTCGTGGTGCTGCCGGGAATCATCCCGCCCGAGCAGGTCAGCCAGTTGCAGGAAGCCCTGATCCGGATCGAGGCCGAGCACAACCTCGGTTACGCCCAGACCTCGTTCGAAGGCCGCAAGACGGTGCGCATCAACAACCTGCTGGTCTACGATCCACGCTTCTGGGACGTGCCGCTGCAGCCCGACGTGCTGAGCCTGGCCGAACGCCTGCTGGACCGCGAGCTGCTGCTGTCGTCGCTGTGCTCACTGACGCTGGCGCCGGGCCAAGGCGCCCAGCCCCTGCACGAAGATACCCAGCAACTGGCGCTGCCGCGCCCGCGCCCGCCGCTGGCGGTCAATGCCATCTGGGCCTTGAGCGATTTCACGGCCGAGAACGGCGCCACCCACATCGTGCCCGGCAGTCATCGCTACGATTCGTCTCCGCCCTACGGCGCGCAGGACATAGACACCGTGCAGGCCACCATGAAGGCGGGCAGTGTCATGCTGTTCGACAGCGCGCTGTGGCACAAGGGCGGCGCCAACAACAGCAACGCCCGCCGTTACGCGTTGTCGTGCTACTACTGCGCCGGATGGATGCGGCAACAGGAAAACCTGCAGCTCGGCATTCCGG
Organism: Achromobacter aegrifaciens; assembly: GCF_902859965.1. Lineage (NCBI taxonomy): Bacteria > Pseudomonadati > Pseudomonadota > Betaproteobacteria > Burkholderiales > Alcaligenaceae > Achromobacter > Achromobacter aegrifaciens. The sequence goes on along the minus strand of NZ_CADIKO010000003.1, from coordinate 504,883 downwards.
CCGAGGTGGCGAGAAGCTTCCCGCGCCGCCTGCAGGAATTGTGCGGCTACAGCATCTACAAGGGGCAGTACGGCCACATCGACAATGCCGACCCCATCACCCTGCTGGGCGGCGCTGGCCGGCCCACGGTCTGGCAGGCCAGCGACGCCAAGGCCGCCCGCAAGGCTGCCGAGCGCAAGGCATGATGAACGCCCCCGCCCTGCCCAGGGTCCCGGATTCGGTGATCCATCTGCTGCGCGACGCCGCTCTCGAAGCGCCCGATCTTCCCGCGCTGTCCTTCGAAGGCGTGCGCCTGAACTATGCGCAATACGCCGGCTTGGCTGGAGCTTTGGCACGCCGCCTGGGCGAACGCGTGCGGCCCGGCGACCGGGTGGCCCTGTTGATGCAGAACTCGCTGGACCTGGCCGTTGCCACCTTTGCAGTGCATGCGCTGCGCGCGCAGGCCGTGCCGCTGAACCCAGGCTATCGCGAGCGCGAGCTGGCCTATATGCTGGAAGACGCCGAGCCTTGCATGCTGCTGCATGACGACAGCGTGAAGCTGGATCTGAGCGCCGTGTGCCCGGGCCTGGATGCCGGCGCCATTCTCCGCACAGGCAACGGCGCCGGCCTGCTGGAGATGCTGCCGCAGGCCTGCGCCCTGCCCGAAGACCTGCCGCGGCATGAAGATCTGGCCACGCTGCAATACACCGGCGGCACCACCGGACGCCCCAAGGGCGTCAACATCCTGCACCGGCAGATCGCCTACAACATCGCGCAGCGCGAAGCCTGGCTGCCGACGCGGCGCGATTCGGAGGTGGTGCTCTGCGTGATGCCGCTATTCCATGTGTCGGCCGTCTCCATGTCGCTCTACTTGAGCCTGCATGCCCGCGGCGAGCTGGTGGTGATGCGGCGCTTCGATGCCGCCCGCACCATCGAGGCCATCGCCGCCCACGGCGTGACCCTGCTGCCGGGCGCGCCCGCAATCTTCCATGACCTGTTGCTGAGCACGGCCTTCCAGCCTGAAAAACTCGGCAGCCTGCGCGCCTGCTTCTCCGGCGCGGCGCCGCTGCCGCGCGAAACCCTGACGCGTTTCGAGTTGCGCGCCGGTTGCCCCATCCATGAGGGCTACGGCATGAGCGAGGCGGGTCCCTGCCTGGCCTTCAATCCCATGCACCGTCCACGCAAACCCGGTTCGGTGGGCTTGCCCGTGCCAGGCGGCGAACTGCAGGTGGTGGACCTGGATGGCGCCAGCCGCGTCATGCCGCCGGGCCAGCCCGGCGAAATACGCGTGCGCGGGCCGCACGTGATGGCAGGTTACCGCCAAGCGGCGCCGGAGTCCGCGCAAGCGCTGCGCGAAGGCTGGTTCTACACCGGCGACGTCGCCATCCTGGACGACGAGGGCTATCTCCATCTGCGGGGCCGCCGGCACGACTGCATCAACGTGGGCGGCTTCAAGGTCTATCCGCTGGAAGTGGAACAGGTGCTGTTGTCGCGCCCCGAAGTCGGCGAAGCGGCCGCCTTCGGCGTGGCCGACGAGCGGCTGGGCCAGGTGGTCCACGCCTGGGTCACGCCCGCCCCCGGCCAACGCCTGGACATGGCCGCCCTGCAGGCGCATTGCGCCGCGCACCTGGCCGGCTACAAAGTGCCGCGCCGCATCGGCGCGACGGCAGCCTTGCCGCGCACCAGCATAGGCAAGCTCGCACGCAGCGCGCTCGCGCCCGTGGCCGTGCCCGGCCCGAATTCGCAGTGACATTCCACATAAAAGGGGAGGAACATGAAGCAACTCGATCTGCAGGCTTTGCAACACCAGCTCGCCGAAGAAGGCTACGCCGTCATTGAAAACGTGCTGGACGCCGCACAGCTGGAACAGGCGCGCGAATGCGTGGCCGGACTGATGGCCGCGGAACGCGCCGATCCGTTCCCGCTGGACGACGAACGGCACGAGGACGATGACGACATCCTGGCCTACTATAAGCGCCACTACACGGTGAGCGACATGGAAGCGCAGCGCATGGTGGCGCGCGTGCACCAGTATCGCCGCGACAACGAAAACACGCGCTGGCCGGTGCCCATCAACAAAGTGTCGAAGAACTTCCTGCACTTGCCCACCCTGTTCGACGACGACAAGTCGCAACGCGTCTGGAACCTCCTGAACAAGGCGCCCGACATGATCCCGCTGATCGAGCACCCGGCGGTGTTGCCCATGGTGCGCAGCGTGATGGGCCAGGACTGCAACCTGCACGACTTCCAGGCCACCAGCATCGGCCCCGGCACAGGCGGCGGCGCCTGGCACGTGGATGCGCCGCTGGGCCAGATCGCCGAGCCGCTGCCGGAGTTTCCGCTGACGCTGCAGAACGTCTGGATGCTGGACGATTTCACCGCCGACAACGGCGCCACGCGGGTCATGCCGCGCAGCCACAAGCTGCGCAAGTCGCCACCGTGGGGCAGCGGCCCGCTGGACGGCGAGGTCACGCTGACCGCACCCGCCGGCTCGGTCGCCATCTGGCTGTCCAACACCTGGCACCGCTCCGGCCCGAACCATACCGACCGCGAGCGCCGCGCCATACTCTGCAACTACAACGTGTCCTGGTTGCGCGGCTTCGCCGACTTCACCAGCACGCTGCCCGAAGGCGTCGCGGCCGCGCTGTCCAACGACGCGCGCTACCTGCTGGGCTACGGCGCGCGCGCGCCATTGACGCGCTGACCATGGCCGCCGCAACCTCGTCTCCGGCGCTTGCACCCGCGGCGCCGGCCATACACGGCTACTGCGATCCCGCCTTCGAACCAGTACGCGCAGCATTCGCGCGCAACTTCCAGGACGGTGGCGAGCTCGGCGCGTCCGTCGCCATCGAAGTCGACGGCTATCCGGTGGTCGACCTGTGGGCAGGATGGGCCGACACGGACCGCAGCCAGCCCTGGCAGCGCGACACGGTCTGTATCGTGTTCTCCAATACCAAGCCGGCCACGGCGCTCTGCGCCCACATGCTGGCCGAAGCGGGAGAGCTGGACCTGGACGCCCCTGTCGCCCGCTACTGGCCCGAATACGCCGCAGCAGGCAAGGCCGCCACCACCCCGCGCATGCTGCTCAACCATACCGCTGGCCTGCCCGCGCTGCGCGAGCCGCTACCCGCTGACGCCGCTTTCGACTGGGAGGGCATGATCCGCCGGCTGGCCGGGGCCGCGCCTTTCTGGGCTCCGGGCGAACGCGTGGCCTACCACGGCCTGACCTACGGCTGGCTGGTCGGCGAGCTGGTGCGCAGGCTGGGCGGCTGCATGCCCGGCGAATTCTTCCGCCGCCATATCGCGCAGCCGCTGGACCTGGACTTCTGGATCGGCTTGCCGGAAACGGAGGAAGCCCGGGTCGCACCCATCGTGCCGCCGCCCGCGCCGCAAGCGCCGTTCAGTCCCTTCGAGCAGTCCCTGAAGGACGAACCCGAAAGCCCTACCGCGCTGTACGCCAAGAACACCGGCGGCTGGCGCCCTTCCGGCTTCAACAGCCGCGCCGGCCACGCAGCCGGGCTATGCGCGGCTGGCGGCATCGGCAATGCGCGCAGCCTGGCGCGTCTGTACGGCACACTGGCGCTGGGCGGCCAGCGCGACGGCGTGCGCCTGCTGCGCGAGGACACGCTGGCCGCGGCCACGGCCCTGTCGGCGCGCACGGACGACGACGCCTGCCTGCGCGTACCCACGCGCTACGCCAGCGGCTTCATGCGCCAGATGGATAACCGCGCGCAAGGCCTGGACAGCGCCTGCTTCGGCGACGAGGCCTACGGCCACACGGGCGCTGGCGGGTCGCTGGCTTTCGCCTGGCCGCAGCGCCGGCTTTCCTTTGCCTACACCATGAACCGCATGGGACGCACGGTGCTGCTCGATGAACGCGCCCATCGCCTGGTGTGCGCGACGCACGCGGCACTCGGCGCAGGGCCGCCAGGCTGAAGCCCGCGCCGCACTCTCGAATCACAAAAAAACCTGGAGACAAATCCTCATGAACACGAGCAACCCCTATCGCCCCGCCGCCCTGCGGCGTCTGTTCGCCGCGGCCGGCGCCACGTTGCTGGTCCAGGGCGCCGCCCTGGCTGCCGAGCCCGTCAAGATCGGCTATCTGATTCCTCTGTCGGGCAGCGCCACCGCTTCCATTGGCAAAGACATGTCGCGCGCCACGCATCTGGCCGTCAAGCACATCAACGACGCCGGCGGAATCAAGTCGCTGGGCGGCGCGCAACTGCAGCTGGTCGAGGTGGACACCCGGGGCGATGCCAAGGTCGCCATGACCGAGGTCGAACGCCTGATCACCCGCGAGAAGACCCCGGTGCTGCTGGGCGCTTTCCAGAGCGGCGTGACCTTCCCCGCCACCGCCGTCGCGGAAAAGAACCGCGTGCCATGGGTGGTGGACCTGGCCGCCAAGGCCGACATCACCGAACGCGGCTTCAAGTACGTGTTCCGTCCCACGCAGATCCCGGCCTCGGGCAACGCCGAAAGCATGGCGGACTTCATCGACTACGCGGGCAAGACCACCGGCAAGCCGGCCAAGACGGTCGCCATGGTCTACGAGAACACCGATTGGGGCCAGGACATGGCCAACACGTTGCGCGCCAAGTTCAAGGCAGCCGGCATCGATCTGGTGCTGGACGAGGGATACCCGCCCAACTCGCCTGACCTGCGTCCGCTGGTGCTGAAGATCAAGGGCAAGAAGCCCGACGTCGTCACCGTGACCTCCTATGGCGCCGACGCCGTGCAGCTGCACAAACTGCTGGCGCAGATGCGGGTGGGCTCGACCTACGTCGGCAGCGCGGCCGGCCAGATCGACAGTACCTTCATCCCGCTGGTCGGCAAGGACATCGCGGGCAATGTCTACACCACCAATGGCTGGGCCGGCTACGAGTCGTCCATCACCACGCCGTTCGCCAAGAAGTTCTGGGACGACTTCGTCGCCGCCTACAAGGTCGATCCCAACGAACTGTCGGTCAGCGCCTACGCCGCGGTCTGGGTCATCAAGGACGCGCTGGAGCGCGCCGGGAAGGCGGATCCCGAAGCCATCCGCGACGCCCTGGCCCAGACCAAGCTGCAAGGCACCGACCTGAACAAGCTGGTGGGCTATGACATCGTGATCGACGCCAAGGGCCAGAACCCCGAAAAGCGCTACGTCATGCAGCAGATCACGCCCGACGGCCAGTACCGCACCGTGTGGCCGGAGAACCTGGCCTCCAAATCCTACAAGATGGTCTGGCCTGCCGCTCAGCCCTGACCGACCTGGCGTCGCCGCGCCACGCCCTGCGCGTGGCGCCGGCGCCCCGTTACCGCTAGGAGCCTCCACTTGACCACTACCCTACTCCAGGCCTTGCTGGGCGGTATCGCCAGCGGCGCCGTCTACGGCCTGATCGCGCTGGGCCTGAGCCTGCAGTTCGGCGTCATGAAGATCATCAATTTCGCCCATGGCGCCTTCCTGATGATGTCCATGTACGTCTGCTTCGCGCTCACCAGCCACTTCGGCCTGCACCCGCTGGCCGCCATGCCACTCACGGCGGCCGCGCTGTTCGTCGTCGGCTATGCCTGCCAGCGCTGGCTGATCGACGGCATCTACCGCAAGGAAAGTTCGCGCGAGCCGATCGGCGTTCTGATCTTCACCACCGGCCTGTGGATCTTCCTGGACAACGCCTTCCTGGCGCTGGCCGGCCCCGACAGCCGGACCATCGACGCGCCTTGGGCCAACGAAGTCTGGATGCCCGGCGACCTGATCTTCACCTATCCGCAGATCGCCGGCCTGTTCTTCGCCTGCCTGATCACGGCGGCCCTGGTGCTGTTCCTGCGCCACACGCGCACAGGCCGCGCCATCCGCGCCACCGGACAGGACCGCGAAGCTGCCAGCGTGCTGGGCATAGACAGCGCCCGCGTCTACCGGCTGTCGTTCGCCATCGGCCTGCTGGTGCTGGGCGCGGCCGGCGCGCTGCTGCTGCCGCTCTATCCCGTCAACCCCTTCGTCGGCGACATCTTCGGCCTGCGCGCCTTCGTCATCGTCGTGCTGGGCGGCATCGGCTCGGTGGCAGGCGCGTTCTGGGGCGGCATCCTGGTCGGCGTGCTGGAATCGGTCGGCAGCCAGCTGATCCCCATCACCTATGCCGAGGCGCTCATCTTCCTGCTGTTTCTCGCCACCATGTATTTCCGGCCCAGCGGGCTGTTCGGCGTGGAGAACGAATGATGGCCAAGACCACAAAGACTTCGGCCGCCGGCATCGCCGCGCTGGGCCTGTTGGCGCTGCTGCCGCTGGCCAGCGGCAACCAGTACCTGCTGTCGGTTGGCGCCATGACGCTGCTGTACGCCTATCTGGCGCTGTCATGGAACATCCTGGGCGGCATCGCCGGCCAGCTCTCGCTGGGCCATGCCGCCTATTTCGGGCTGGGCGCCTATACCTCGACCTGGCTGTTCGTGAACCTGGGCATCAGTCCCTGGCTGGGCATGTGGGCCGGCGCCGTCGTGGCCATGGGCGCGGCGTTGATCGTGGGGCTGTCCTGCCTGCAATTGCGCGGCGCGTACTTCGCGCTGGCCACGATCGCCTCCTGCATGGTGCTCAAGACGCTGGTGGAAAACGCCGACACCCTGCTGGGCGGGCCGCGCGGCATGGAGGTCACGCTGCTGCGCGACGCTCCGCTGTACTTCCAGCATACCGGCAAGGCCTACTACTACATCGTGGCGCTGGCCTTCACCATCGCCGCGTTGCTGATCAACCGCCATGTATTGCGCAGCCGCTTCGGCTACTGCCTGACGGCCGTGCGCAACGACCAGGACGCGGCGATGGCGCTGGGCGTGCCGGTGCGGCGCTACAAGCTGACCGCAGCCATGCTGAGCGCGGCCATGACCGCGCTGGGCGGCACCTTCTATGCGCAGTTCGTCCTCTACATCAGCCCCGATAAGGTATTCGGCGCCAATCTCAGCGTCGTCATCGCCGTGGTCTGCATCATCGGCGGCCGCGGCACGCTTTGGGGCCCGGTGCTGGGCGCGCTGCTGCTGCTGCCTGGCGAAGAGCTGGCGCGCTCCCTGACCGGGGGCATGGTGGGGGCCGACATGATGCTGTATGGCCTTTTGCTGATGATCATCATCCGCTGGGAGCCGCGAGGACTGATGGCGATACTGTCCCGACGCGCCAAGGCGCCTGCGCGCGTGGCCGGCACGCCAGCCAAGACCGCCGGTCCCGCGATGGGGGGCACACAATGAACCTGCTCGAGTTCCATAATGTCAGCCGCAATTTCGGCGGCGTGCGAGCCTCCGACGAGGTCAGCTTCGCCGTCGGCGCCGACGAGATCGTCGGCCTGATCGGCCCCAACGGCGCCGGCAAGACCACGCTGTTCGCCATGGCATCCGGCTTCGTGCCGCCCAGCAGCGGCGACATCCGCTTCAATGGCAGCCGCATCAACGGCCAGGATCCGGCGCGCATCTGCGCCGCTGGACTCGCACGTACGTTCCAGATCGTGAAGCCATTCGGCGACATGACGGTACTGGAGAACGCCATGATCGGCGCCTTCCTGCGCCACCGCGCTCCAGCCCAGGCCGAGGAAGTCGCCCAGGCCGTGCTGGCGCGCGTCGGCCTGGCCGGACGCGAGCATCAGATCGCGCGCACTCTCACGCTGTCGGGCCGCAAGCGCCTGGAAGTCGCCAAGGCCTTGGCGACCCAACCCCGCCTGCTGCTGCTGGACGAAGTGATGGCGGGCCTGACGCCGGTGGAGACCGAGGAAATGGTGGCGCTGATCCTTTCCCTGCGCTGCGACGGCATCAGCGTCCTGGTGATCGAACACAACATGAAGGCCATCATGCAACTATCCGACCGCATCGTCGTCATCCAGCAGGGGCGCAAGATCGCCGATGGCCTGCCGCAGCAGGTCGCCCGCGATCCGCAGGTGGTGCGCGCCTATCTCGGGGAGGCCGCGTGATGCTGGAGATCCGTCAACTGGACGCCGGCTACGGCGACGTGCAGGTGCTGCGCGGCGTGGACATGCACGTGGGCGAAGGCGAGATCGTCAGTCTGGTCGGCGCCAACGGCGCCGGCAAAAGCACGCTGATCCGCACCGTCATGGGCTCCCTGCCCGCGCTGGCCGGCGAGGTCCGCTTCCTGGGCGAGCGCATCAGCGGCCTGCCCGCGCACCTGGTGGCGCGCCTGGGCATGGCCCAGGTCATGGAAGGCCGCCGCCTGTTCGGCCACATGGACGTCGAGGACAACCTGCTGGTCGGCGCCGACGTACTGCGCGACAAGCGCCGCAGCCGCGACAACCTGGACTGGGTCTATCAGCTGTTCCCGCGTCTGCGGGAACGGCGCCGCCAGCTGGCTCGCTCGTTCAGCGGCGGCGAGCAGCAGATGCTGGCCATCGGCCGCGCGCTGATGACCTCGCCCAAGCTCCTGCTGCTGGACGAACCGTCCATCGGCCTGGCGCCCATCATGGTCAAGGACATCTTCGACAAGCTGCCGCTCATCAACGCGCGCGGCATCACCATCCTGCTGGTGGAGCAGGACGTGCACCGCTCGCTCAGCATGGCCGCGCGCGGCTATGTGCTGGAGCACGGTGAAATCGTCATGTCCGGGCCGGGCGCTGAACTCCTGGCCGATGAGGGGCTGCGCCGCGCCTACCTGGGAGTGTGATTACGGGGCGGCACGCGTCTGAGCCAAACGCGCGCCGCTCAGAACGTCACTTTCACCGAAGGCGCGCTGCGCTGCGCCTCGCCATGGAACACGGCCTCGATGTTGTTGCCGTCCGGATCCAGCACGAAAGCGCCGTAATACCCTGGATGGTAGTCCCGAAAGCCCGGCGCGCCATTGTCCGTGCCGCCATGGGCCAGCGCCGCCTTGTAGAAGGCAGCGACCATGGCCTGGTCCTGCGCCTGGAACGCAAGATGATGGCGTCCGGTCAACTGCCCCGCCGCAGCCTTGTTGTCGGGCGTGGAAACGAATAGCTCGTCCGCCCAGAAATAGCCGTCGCCCGTGCCGCCCATCGGCACTTTCAGCGCATCGAAGACTGCCTGATAGAACCGCTGGCTGGCTGCCAGGTCCCGCACCACCAGCTGGATGTGGTCAATCAGCCGGCCCCGATGGATTTCATTGGTCTGCATGTGGCGCTCCTGTTGAGAGGGGAGCTTTCGAATATACCGCCCGCCATGCGGCCCCGTCCGCGCCGGATCAAGCCAGATACGAAGCCACCTCGTCACGCGTGAGATAGCGCGTGAATGTCATGGACGGTTGCTGCGCTTCATGCATGGCGCCGTTGAACCCCGACCAATTGCGCTTCATGCCCTCGGCCGTTTCCAACGCGATGAGCACTCGCTTGCCGTGGCGGGACAGGTTGTGCCGCAACGCCGCCTCGCCCCAGGCGTAACGCATGGCGTTGACCAGCTCGCCGCCGGCGTAGGCATCAGCCTGCAACCACTGGAAGTCCGCGGTATCACTGTCCTGGTCCGGTTCGCGCGCTGCGATCTCGCGCTTCACGCCCAAGGCCTGCGCGTGTTCGCCGATGATGATCTGCAACAGCGTGAAGGCGTGGAAGTTGTTGTTTACGGCATGCGCCCGCGCAATGAAGCCCGTCATGGAAGTCGGCAGCACCACTACCAACTCCTCCTCGTAGCCCAACTGCGAGGCCAGCCAAAGATAGTGCAGATGCTCGAAGGGCAGGCTGTCGTTGCTGGTGGCCATGGGATGCAGCAGCGCCATCAGCTCCGCGTCGGACACCAGGGCGGCGTGATTGCGGCGGTCGCGCAAGACCATGGTCATCATCGGCAGCACCAGCAGGTCTGCCGCCTGATGCAAGGCTTCCACTTCCCAGCGCCTGCCCTCGGGTACGTCGGCCATCCGCGACCTGGCATCCTGCCAAGCCCGGCGGTCGGCCTCCTCCACCTCATCGTCGTCGTCCTCGACCTCCTGCGCGCAATACGGACTCAGGGTGCTCAGCCACTGCCGCAGCAAGTCCTGCAGGACGGGAAAGAGTATTGCCGGATCGGCGCCGTCTTCCACCAGCGAACCGCACATCAAGGCCACGGCAGCGGCGCGGCCCGGGTGCAGCGTAGGCAGCAGATCGGCGCAGGTCCGCAAGCAGACTTCCGCCTGCCCAGGTTTGCGGGCCTGGGCTAAAAAGGCGCGTACCTCGGGGCGCTGGAAGAACTGATCCAGCGGATCAAGATCGTCGGCGGTGGAGACGGGAGTACGAAGCGCGGCGGCGAATGTCGTGTCGGAAGCAGTCATGGAGATCAGCGAGCATGAAAGCGGCGGTGAGCGCCGCGCGGCAGCCCCGGAGTTTACTGAAGCGGCGCAGGACGCGTCAGCAGCGAGCATTCGAGCCAGAGCGAATACGGTGCGAAACATCCCGTCGCCAGAATCCGGAAGATAGTGATCGCATGCGCCGGACGCCAGGTATTGATTTTTCCCCGCGACCTGCGACAATGAAACCACGCATTTCATATTGGCCGACAGTCCGTTCCAGGTCCCTGACCATCACCGCGTCCTCCAGGGCGCGATCAAAGGAGCCCACGATGCCGCCCATAGTCCTTCCGGTGTTCGCGTAGCGAGCCGACTCTCTCCTTACAAAAAAGCGGTCCAGCCGCGGACTTTCCGCCACGGCGGCCTATCGCCGTGCGGACTGACGCGCCTGCGTTGCAGTTGCAAGCCAGGCACCGCTCGCACGCGCGAACGCGGCCCGAAGGCGGATTGCGATTAACTTTCGCTGCCGGATGCCGTTAAAGAAGTGAAGACAGACATAGCCCCCCCTCCGTTTCCAGTCGCAAGGAGTCGCTGTCATGTCCAAGCTCCAATATCGCCTTTCCCTGCTTCTGCTGTGCGCGTCCAGCGTCCTGCCCGCAGCCCGCGCCGCGGATGGAACCATCTATTTCCACGGCGCCATCGTCGAGGCTGCATCATGCACACCGCAGGTTCAATCCCGAAAAGCCACCGTCCGCGTGGAATGCGATGCTGAACGCGCCCGCGCCGCTGGCAAGCCCGCCGACCGCTACCGCGTAAGCGCCAATCGAGTGAAGGTCGACGTGCAGACCGTGCCGCTCAGGGCGCGCCACGCCGGGCAACAGGACGCCCAGGGCTACATCATCACGCTCGCCTACCTGTAGTCATCAATACGACAGTCCGGCGGCCAGGCGGGCCGCTGGATTGCCTGCGCCTGTCAGTCGAGAAAGCAAAAGGTATCAGGCGACACGGAAATTTTTCGTGAATGCCGGCTGCCAGTACTTCAGGCAACCAACCGTGCCCCTTGCATCAAGCCGCGCTCAACGCCTTGGACAGCACCGTGAATATCCGCTCGTCCGTGGACTGCGCAACGTTGAACCGCAGGAAATCTCCCGCAGCCAGCGACTGGCTGAACGCATTTCCGGGAGCCACCAACACCCCTTCCTTCAGACACAGACGGGCCACAGTAGCCGCGTCCTTGCCCTCGGGCAGGCGGCACCACAGAAACATGCCCGCCCGGGGCGTCAGCCAGGGCTTGATGCCCAGCTTCAGCAACTTTGCGGCGGTCTTGTCCATCTGCTGCGCCAGGCGCAGCCGGGTCGATTCCATGTGCCTGCGGTAGCCGCTGCCCGTCAGCGTCCTGAAGATGATGTCGGCCGCCAGCCGGCTGCTGCCGAAGGTCGTGGCGACCTTCAGGTCGGTCAGGCTTTCCACCCAATCGGACCGCACCGCGATGTAGCCGCAACGCACCGACGCCGACACCGTCTTCGAGAAGCTGCCGATATGTATGACCCGCGACAGCCCGTCGAACGCAGCCAGCCGCGGCGCGGGCGTGTTCTCGAAATCCGCGAAGATGTCGTCCTCGACGATCACCAGCTCGGAATCGTCCACCAGCTTCAGCAGACGGTGCGCGACCAAAGGCGACAAAGTCGCCCCCGTCGGATTGTGTATGCCGGAGTTCGTGATGTAGAGCCGCGGGGAATGCTCGCGCAGCGCCGCTTCGAACGCCGCGACATCCGGACCGTTCGGCGTGTACGGCACCCCCACCGCCTTGACGCGATGCGCCTTCAACAGCGCATGGAAGTTGAAATAGCAGGGATCGTCCACCAGCACCGTATCCCCCGGTTCCAGCAGAAAGCGCAGGATCAGGTCGATGGACTGCGTTCCCGAGTCGGTCAGCATGATCTGCTCGGGCCCTGCCTCTATCCCCATGCCCGCCATGCGCCGCGCCAACAGCTGCCTCAGGGGCGCATGGCCCAAGGGCGTTCCATACTCGGTCAGTTCCGCGGCTTCGGCGCGCGCCATGCCGCGCATGGCGCGCCGCAACCCGTCTTCATACATCCAGCTGACCGGCAGCCAGCCGCAGCCCGGCCGCAAGCTATCCGCGTCCGCCGCCAGCGACTGACGCGATACCCACAGCGGGTCGACTTCCCGGTCCAGCTTCGGCCCCATCTCGGTCAGCGCCAGCGGCGCCACCTGCCCGGCCACATAGAACCCGGAGCCGGGGCGCGACACCAGCACGCCTTCCGCCGCCAGCCGCTCGTAGGCTTCCACCACTGTGGACACCGATACGTCCAGCGTCTTGGCTTGCACTCTTACCGAAGGCAGCCGGGAGCCAGGCAAGGCAGTGCGGGCCGCAATCCGCCCCTGGATCTCGCCCATGACCTGCTTGATGAGAGTGCCGCCGCGCGCCATGGGATTCTCCGCCGTACTGGCTTTCAATACATAACAGTTTCTTGAAATTGTACTGGATTGTGCTTGGACTGCGCGCTCAGGCCGTGCTGTACTGGAGCCCGGTATCAAGGAGCTTCAGATGCAAAAGGCCACCAGCGGCTGGGTGAACGGTTTTATCGGCGTAGTGATCTTCGCGGGCTCCTTGCCCGCGACCCGGGTCGCCGTGGCGGACCTGGATCCCATTTTCCTGACCTGCGCGCGTGCCGCCATCGCGGGCCTGCTTGGCCTGGCCCTGCTGATGCTGCTGCGCCAACGCCGGCCTACCCTGTCCGACCTCCCCTCGCTAACGCTGACCGCACTGGGCGTGGTGGTCGGCTTCCCCCTGCTGACGGCGCTGGCCCTGCAGCACGTCACCTCGGCCCATTCCATCGTCTTCCTCGGCCTGCTGCCGCTCAGCACCGCGATCTTCGCCGTGATACGCGGCGGCGAACGGCCGCGTCCGCCGTTCTGGATGTTCTCCATCGTCGGCGCGGCTTGCGTCGCGGGCTATGCCGCCTGGGGCGGCCTGGAGGCCTCGCCCACCGGCGACCTGCTCATGCTCGCCTCCATCATCGTCTGCGGCCTGGGCTATGCCGAAGGCGCCAAGCTGTCCCGCAAGCTGGGCGGCTGGCAGGTCATCAGCTGGGCGCTGGTGCTGTCTCTGCCCCTCATGCTACCCATCGCGCTGCTGACCATGCCGGCCTCGTTCGAGCACGTCGGCACGCCGGCGTGGATAGGCCTCGCCTACGTGTCGCTGTTCAGCATGCTTATCGGGTTCGTGTTCTGGTACCGCGGGCTGGCGCAGGGCGGAATTGCGGCGGTGGGGCAGTTGCAGTTGTTCCAGCCCTTCATGGGGCTGGGATTGGCTGCCGCGCTGCTGCATGAGCAGGTCAGCTGGACGATGCTGGTCGTGACGCTGGCGGCGGTGGTTTGCGTGGCGGGCGCCAAGCGCTATGCGTAGCAGGCGGCGCGCAAGCGCCGCCTGGCCTCTTTCAATGAAGCTGATCTGAACCCTGGGGCTGCAAGCCCGACAAGGCATTCCAATCAGGATCCTTGTACATGCGCAGTTGTATGGGATAGACCGGGTGCCCCGCCAGGCATGCGTTGAATGCATCCAGGAAGGCCTCGACGTCACGCGTGTAGTAACGCCATTCCTTGTTGTGATTTCCAGTCAGGCAAGCCACCTGCACCCCGATATCGGAATTCTCAAAGCCTTTCTCGATGGCCTCTTCAAAGCTATTGTGGCTCTGCTTGTCTTCGTCATTGGGCATGCCGGACTCGATGCCCTGGTACGGCCAAGAGATGATGACCAGGTTCTCATTGATCTCACGATCAGTCGCCGACGGCAAGCCGGTGCGAAAGCGAACGATGACCGTCAAACCTTCGACCTGTGCTTCACCCACTGCCCACAGATCGCCTGGGAAAATACTGCTCATTGAATCAATTCCTGTATAGACGCCGGACCAGAAGGTTCAGCGCTTGTTACTGAGAAAACCTTGTATTCACGGTCGGCTCTACAACTGCACATGCTCGATGCGGTCCCGCCCGTTTTTCTTGGCTGCATATAGCTGCTGGTCGACGGCTTTGATGAAGCCAGCACGGTCGCTCTGTCCGTCTGGCACCGCCGTTCCGGCTCCAATGCTGACCGTGACGCGCCTGTCGTGCGGTGACAGCGCGTGCACGATAGCCTTTTTCTTGAGCAAGCGCTGGCAGCGTTCAGCGACTTTTCGCGCCACTCCGGCATCGGCTTCCGGCAGCAGCACGACAAACTCTTCGCCACCGTAGCGCGCAACGAGATCGCGAGGTCCATCCAGCGCCAAACTCAGGGTCTGGGCGATATCCACCAGACATTGGTCGCCTTGGGTGTGGCCATACAGATCGTTGTATTGCTTGAAAAAATCGACGTCGAACAACAGGATGGACAGCGGCTTTCGTTCGCTGCGCGCGCGCTCCCACTCCAATTCAAAACCGCTATCGAAGCGACGCCGGTTGGCAATATTCGTCAAACCGTCCTTGAAGGACAGCGCCTCCAGCTCCTTCTGCAAGGCCAGCAGCTTTTCCTCGGTCTTCTTGCGTTCGGTGATGTCGAACATGAAGCCGATCAGCGCTTCGACCTCGCCGCTGTCATTGCGCACTACGTGCACCACGTCCCGGATCCATACGTAGCCGTTTTCCTTGGTCAGCGCGCGGTAGTCCGCCTCGTGATCGACGCCGGCCTGGGATTGGGTGACGCAGAAATTCACCACATAGTCCCGATCCTCCGGGTGCATGCGCATGGCCCAGTCCTCCACGCTCACCCAGCTGTCGGCCTTCCAGCCCAGCAACGCCTCGATCTGCGGACCGATATAGGCGAATTGCTTCGTGGCCCAATCGATCTTCCAGGGAATTGCCTTGGTGGACTCGAGCAAGGTTCGGTACACCGCGTTGTCATCAAGAAGCGGGCTTTCGTTTGACATACCCTATCCATCCTCGATTCAAATGAACGGGCACTTTAGCGTGAATCCGTCGGCCGTGGCGTGTGCGTGATGAACGCCGAAAGGTAGCCGTATTGAAAAGGCCGCATTCGCGGCCTCTTTCAGAATCCCTCAAGGCGCCAACACCTCGATAATCCGGCGCCCGATATATGCCGCATGCGTCTCGAGCGCAAAGTGCCCGGTATCCAGCAACTCGACCTGCGCTTCCGGATTGTCCCGCTTGAACGCCTCGGCGCCGGGCGGTATGAAGAACGGATCGTGGCGCCCCCAGATGGCGAGCGTCGGGATTTTCGCCGCGCGGAAGAACGCCTGGAAATCCGGATACCGCTTCAGATTGTTGGCGTAGTCCAGGAACAGATCGAGCTGGATTTCCTTGTTGCCAGGCCGCTCAAGCAAGGCGGCATCGAGCGTGTAGCTTTCCGGAGCCACGTCGTCCGGATTGGCGACGCCATGCACGTACTGCCACTTCGTTCCTTCCAGGTTCAGCACGGCATCCGCGATGACCTGCCGGTTGGCCGCGGTCGGCTCCGCCCAATAGGCGCGGACTGGCGCCCAGGCATCGCCCAGCCCTTCGAGATAAGCGTTGCCGTTCTGAGAGACCAGGCCGGTCACCCGCTCGGGGTGGGCAAGCGCCAGGCGCAGCCCGACAGGCGCGCCGTAGTCGAAAACGTACATCGCATAGCGTTTCAGGCCCAAGGCATCGACGAACGCGCCGAGCGACACGGCCAAGTCGTCAAACGTGTACCGGTAGCCGCGCTCCCCAGGTACTTCCGTGAAGCCGAAGCCGGGCAGATCCGGCGCAATCACGTGAAAACGCGTGGCCAGAATCGGGATCAGATTGCGGAACTGGTGCGAAGAACTGGGGAAACCATGCAGAAGCAGCAACACGGGCGCATCGGGGTTGCCCGCCGCGCGATAGAAGAAGTTCAGGCCGTCGGCTTGCAAACGGCGCGTTTGGATCTGGTTTTCTGGGGGGCTGGACATGACGATCTCCGTGGTCTGGGACTGGATCAATAGCCGAATTCCTGCAGGCTGTGCGGGCCATTCTTACGCCTTTTTAGTAACCCGTCAAATTAAGTTTTAATGGTTACCTAAATAGTTCAAAGCTATGACATGGAGAGACTCATTCAAAAAAAATCCGGCCAGACGGCCGGATGGGTGGGCTAGCAAGCGCTCAGGAAGCAGCGTCCTGGGCTTCTCTCTGTCGAAATGCCGCCACCTTGTGGCGGTTACCGCAAAGCGACATGCTGCACCACCTGCGGCGATGGGAGCGAGTACGGTCGTAGAACCAGAGGGAACAGAGCGGGCTTTCGCATTTGCGCACCAGCTCGAAGTCCCCATGCACGAGCAAGTCTGCGGCGGCCTCTGCGGCCGGAAGCAGCCATTGATCGGGCGTAGCCGCTTCATAGCGACGGGCAAGGCTGGGCGCGCCCGCCACCACGGAAACCTCAAGATGGCTGCCTCCGGCGGCGAGCGCCCGGTTGAGCGGGCTGAGCTTGAGCGGCAACCCGGCCTTTCTCTGGGCGACCAATGCGCGCACCGTCTCGCGCAATGTCCTCGCGGATTCGAGCAGACCCTTCGGGGTCTTGCGCTGGGCGGGCGAAAAACCCAAGGCCTCCAGCCAGGCTCGCACATCGTCGTCTGATTGCAGGCGATCGCGAGGGCCATCGTCGGATTGCTCGACGGTGTTGATCAGATCTAACGCCGCGTGGTCGCCAAGCAGGCGGAATTCTGGCGTGGGGGTAGTGGTGGTCATGATGTTCTCCATCTTGAATGTAACCACTTAGTTTGCGACTATCAAGTTACGGAGGAAGAGCATCCCATCGGTCATCGCACAGTTTTCCGCCCGGACGATGAGCACCGTAAACTAGCCTTTCACGGATTCGGAAAGCCACATGTCCTTCATCCCGTTTTCGATCCCTCTCCCGGACCGCGTCCAGACCTGGCGCTTCATGCACAGCCGCCAGCGCTCGCAATTCGCCGGCGCGGATGAACGCGTCGTGCTCTACGATGCTCCGCCGCAAGAGGCCGTCCTGGCCTCGATCGAAGACGTGCATCTATGGGCGCCGCCGGGTGACCCGCTGCGCGAGCTGCCCGGACTCCTCGCCCGGCTGCCGGCGCTGGCGCACCTTTCCATCGGCCCCGGCGCGGTCGCGGGCAGCGTTCTGACGGGATTGCGCGCAGACATGCTCCCTGCCAGCCTGCGCCATCTTTCCATCCATCCCGAGCCTGGCACGTACACCTGGCAGGCCGGCCCGCTGCCCAGGCTGGAGGCGCTGACAGTGGGCGCCACGTTGCGGTTCGAGCCGGAAGACTTTCCGGCGTTGATTTCCTTGTCCATGGTCCCAGACCGGCGCGGCATGCTGCTGGACCGCGCCTTGAGCCTGCCGCTCAAGGAACTGAACCTTTGGAACGTGCCGTTCGATTCGTCGATATTCGACCGCATTGCGGGACTGCCGCTGTCGGCGCTGGGCTTGCTGGCGGGCCGTGGTTTGAAGACGCTGTCCGGCATCGAGCAACTGACAGGATTGCGTTCTTTGCGCCTGAAGAACCTTGGTGCGCTGGAGAAGATCGGTCCGATCAGCGCCCTTGAAAACCTGGAACGGTTGGACATTCAGTACTGCAAACGGATTGCGGATATCGGCGTGCTGGACATGCTGACCCGATTGCGGGAGCTGACGCTGGTCGGCTGCGGCGATGTGGGATTGGGCGAGTTGGCACAGACCTTGAAGGCGCGCTTGCCGCGCGCGAACATCGCGGCGACGCGATAGCCATGGCGGACCCGATGAGCATCTTGCACGAACGTTTCCTGGGCTTGCTTGCCGCGCGCGGCTGGACAGTGCTACGCGCGACGCCCATGGCTGCACCGGCTGACGCCTCGGAACACGCAGCGTTCCTGTCCTTGTACACGCAACTGAGCAGCGCGGACGATACGCGCTGGTTCCTGAGCGCGGCCGACTATGCCGGAACCGCCGACAGCGCCTTCGGGTGGGACGCCTTTCGCGACATCAGCCTGGAAGCCGCCATCAGCGATGCCGACCGGCACGCCGTCGAGACCTTCTGGGCGCGCCATGTGCCGATCTTCATGAGCGTGGACGGTGATTACGAGTTTCTCGCGATCGACCGGATTTCGGGAAGGATCGTGCATGGCGTCGAGCCCGAGTTCGAGGCGGTCAGCGAGGTGGCCAGCGGTCTTGGCGACCTGTTCGAGCAGATGCTGGCGGATGGCGAGGCGGCTGCGTTGCTGGGCTGATGGTTCCGGTATAGTCAGCCGACGCTATCCCTTTGGATCCCAGGACTCTTGATGTTTCGCTCACCGTCCCGTATGCACCGCAACGTCCGCACCGCGCTTGCGCTGGCCATCCTGTCTCTTTTAACCGCCCAGGCCCATGCCGCACCCCGCACCGTCTACACCGGAACACTGCAAGGCGCCGGCGACATCGTGCTGGAGCTGGACACAGAAGCGGCTGCCGACGGCACCTTGACCGGCCGTTATTTCTACGCCAGGCACGGCGTGGATATTCCGCTGCAAGGCACGGCCAAGGAGCTCTTCGAACCGAAGCCCCGCCAGGAAGGCAAGCCGGCGGATCAGGCCGCAAGCTGGCAAGGCACGCGCGACGCAAACGGCTTCCGCGGTATCTGGACTGACGCCGGCAACGGCAAGCAGCTACGCTTCGACCTGAAGCGGGTCGCGCAGTACGACACCGGGCAGCTGGAAAAGGACCGCAAGCTGGCCCGCGCCAGTCAAGTCAATCTCGGCGACATCGATGTCCAGGCAGGCATCAACGCCACGCGCGCGCCCTACGAGACGCTGAAACTGACCGGATACGCCCAGCCGGTCGGCAAGGAGATCGGCGACGGCGCCGTGGCCTATCGCATGTGGCGCGACCCGCGCACCAAGTTCAGCTATCCCCGGCTGAGCCGGCATCCCGATGCGCAGGTCCTGCAGCGCACGAACACTCTGCTGGAACAGCGTCATTGGCAGAAGAGCCTGGGCGCGCTGGGTTGCATGGCATCGGCCTACACCAGCGACAATCCCGGCGCGGGCACGCTGGGCGGGTTCGATGAAGAAGCCGTGCACGTCACCTGGCTGTCGCGCGCGCTGATGACGGTGACCGAATCGGGCAGCCTGGACTGCGGCGGGGCCCATCCGTACAACCATTTCGAACCCTATACCTACGATCTGCTGCGCGGCGAGTACCTGGACTGGAATCGCGTGTTCGACGCCTATGTGCCGGGCAAGCGCAGCTTCGGCGGCGAAAAAAGCCCTGCCCTGCTCGCGCTGGTGCAACAAGCGGTCAAGGCGGGAACAACGGTCCAACAATCCGAGGATCGTCCCAATCTGGAAGACTGCGCGGACCTCTGGCCCGACTATCTGGCGCTGGGCGTCCAGGCGCCCGGCGCGCTGAGCCTGTCCGTGTCCGGGGTCGGGCACTCGGCGGGCGCCTGCCTGGGCACGCATGCCAGCGTGCCGTTCACAGCGCTGGCGCCTTATCTGAAGCCGGGCGGAAAGGAGTATCTGGCCACCGACTGAGTGGGACGGCAAAATCGTGCGCCAGTGCAACAGGCGGGCATTGCGATACCATCTTCGCCTTTCCGCAACCGATAGGATTCCGCGCCATGGCACTGCACTGCTCATCATTCATCGCAACCAGCCTGGACGGCTACATCTCCCGCGAGGACGGCGGCCTGGACTGGCTGGACAGCGCCAACCAGACCGTGCCTGCCGGCGAGGACTGTGACTATGGCGCGTACATGAAGACCGTGGATGCGTTGGTGATGGGCCGCGCGACGTTCGAGAAGGTCGCCTCGTTTCCGGAATGGCCTTACGGCGACATGCCGGTCTACGTGTTGAGCCGCAGCATGACAAGCCTGCCGGCAAGCGCGCCCGCTTCGGTCGGGCTGCACGGGGGCTCGCTGGAGGAACTGCTGGAACGCGCCGGCGCGGACGGCTGCAAGAGCCTGTACATAGACGGCGGCAAGACGGTGCAGTCCTTTATCCAGGCGGGCTTGCTGAACGACATCACCATCACGGTGATCCCGGTGTTGATCGGCGGCGGGCGCCGCCTGTTCGGTGAATTGGCGGCGGACGTCGCCCTGCGGCATGCAGCGACCGTGGCCTATCCCTTCGGCTTCGTGCAAAGCCGCTACGCGTTGGAATACGGCGCGTAGTCGGCGATGTCCGCCAGCGGCCAGTATTCGCCTGCGAGCCGTTCCCGTGGGAACGAGGTGATGTCGGCAGTGCTCAAGCCCACGCTATCGACAGAGATGATCTGCGCCGCAAGGCGGCGGTAGCCCGCGCGGAAATGGTTGGCGCCCTTGATGGCGATCAGCTTGTATGCGGTCACGTCGATGCCATGCAGGAAGAATGGCTCCTCGTCGTAGATCTGTTCGGCGCGCGAGGCGACAATCACGTCCACGCCCTGGATGACCAGGCGGCACATGGCGCCGAGGTCGAAGCGCACGCCTTCGAACATCGAGCCCGCGCGATTGACGAAGCGGCCGTCGGTGATGGCTTTCACATAGGCATGCACCCGCAGCGGCTGCCCCTGGAAGCGGCCCTGCTTGGCGCCCAGCGACACGCTGATGGTCGCGCCGACGCCGGCCTGGCGGGCCTGCTCGACGACGGACGCATCGTTGATGGAAGCGAAACAGCAGGTTCCGGCCACGGGTTTGGCGTCCAGGATGGCGCGCAACAGGTAGGTGCCGTCGCCGGGCGTGCCGCCGCCGGGGTTGTCCGCGTACTCGTTGACGACGACGGGACCGTGCGAGGCGGCCAGCGCCATGGCGACGCCCTGCTCCGGGCTTGGCAGTGACGGCCGGAACGCTTCGCGGTGCGACCAGATCCATTGCGCGACTTCATTCGCGCAGCGCTCTGCCAGCGCCTGATCGCCCGCCGTGGTGCAGACCACGGCCGGGCAAGGCGCGGCGATATCCGCAAGGGGAAAGCCGTGGAACCACGAACAGTCGATGACACCCGGCAGCGCGGCCAGCTTGGCGCATACGGCATTGACCTCGGCGGGAATGAAGCCTTCCTGCGTCGTGACGATGTAGGGCAGCATGGGCAAGAGGCGCATGGCGGTTGCCGGCTTGAGGCGGCCGCCGATGATCTCGAGCAACAGCGCCACCGCCTCGACCGCTCGGTCGTGAAAGTCAGTATGCGGATACAGCTTGCAAGGCAAGGTCAGATCGCAAGCCTGCCGCATGGCCTCGGTCATGTTGCCATGGAGGTCATAGACAGCGGCAATCGGGACATCGGCGCCAACCAGCTGGCGGACCGCCAGGCACAGATCGCCTTCGATGTCCTCGATGCCATCGGCGACGCCGGCGCCATGCAGCGCCAGCAACACTCCGTCGACAGGCAGAGCGGCGCGGATGCCGTCCAGGATTCTGCGCTTCATGTCGGCGTAGGCCTGGGCCTCGATCGTGCCCGAGGGCGTGGCCTGGCCGACGAAGGTGCAGATCAGTTCGGCGCCCGTCTGCCTGGCGCCTTCGATGAAGCCGCCGACCTGGTGATTCGATTTGTCGAAGGCTTGCAGTATCTCGTCCCCGCCGTACTGCTCGAACGCGCGTAACGGCGTCTGGCCGGCGACCTCGGCGGCATAAGTATTGGTTTCATGGATCAGGCCGGCGACGGCGAGTCGCGGCGCGGCATCTTTAACGTTTTCCATGGCGTATTCCTTGCCTTCAGCGATTGACTTTCTTGGGGTCGAAGCTCAGCGCAATCAAGGCGCTGACCAGAAGCGAACCCGCGATGATGTAGATGGCTGGCGCGGTGCTGTGATAGATGTCGCGGATCCAGCCGATCAGGTAGGGGCTGACGAAGCCGCCCAGATTGGCCAGGCTGTTGATGATGCCGATCGACGCAGCCGCGGTGGCCCCGCCCAGGAAGGCGGTGGGCAGCGTCCACATGATGGGAGAAAAGCTGATGATGCCGGCGGCGGCCACCGACAACGAGATGACGGCCAGCGTCAGGTTGGTGCCGGCGGACACGCTGGCGACCAGCCCCGCCGCGCCGAGCACCAGGATGAAGACCAGGTGCCAGCGGCGTTCGCGGCGCAGGTCCGAACTGCGCCCGACCAGGACCATCGCCACCATGGCGACCAGATACGGAATGGCGCTCAGCAGGCCGATGCGCAAGCCGCCCTCGGCGCCGGCATCCTTGATCAGCGTGGGCAGATAAAAGCCCAGCGTGTACAGCGCCATCATCGCCGGAAAGGTCATGGCGACGATCTTCCAGATGCGCGCGTCGCGCAGCGCCTGCAGCAGCGGCATGTGCTCGCGGCCCGCGTTGTCGGCAGCGATGTCCCGCTCGATCAGCTGGCGTTGTTCCGGCGTGAGCCACGCGGCATCCTGTACGCGGTTGGTCAGGATCAGCAGCACGCCGATGGCCAGCGGAATGGTGGGCAGCGCTTCCAACACGAACAGCCATTGCCAGCCGGGGTGTCCGCCGACCAGATGGAATCGTTCCATGATCCAGCCCGACAGCGGGTTGCCGATAAGACCGGCCACCGGTATGCCGGCCTGGAAGATCGCCGTCATCTTGGCGCGGCGGCGGTTGGGAAACCAATAGGTCAGGTAAAGGATCACGCCAGGGTAGAACCCGGCCTCGGCCACGCCCAGCAGAAAGCGCACCGTGTAGAACTGCCAGGGCGCGGTGACGAAGGCCATGATGCCGGACAGGATGCCCCAGGAGATCATGATCCGCGCGATCCACAGGCGCGCGCCCACGCGGTGCATGATCAGGTTGCTGGGCACCTCGAACAACATGTAGCCGATGAAGAACAATCCCGCGCCCAGGCCATAGGCAGCCTCACTGAACTGCAGGTCGGCCAGCATGTTCAGCTTGGCGATGCCGATGTTGATGCGGTCCAGGTACGCGACCACGTAGCAGAGCATCAGAAAGGGAATGAACCGCAGCGCGACCTTTCTGTAGGTCGCGTCTTCAAAGGCTTGCTGGTCCGGGCGCGGTGCGCGGCCGGCGGGGAGGGTTGCACTTCCGCTCACGGGTTTTCTCCTTGGTATGTCGTTTTTTGGGTGCTGCGGCTTATGCCGCGCGGCGCTGGCTGAGTTTCCTGGCGTGCTCCTGGAAGCCGTGCAGCGCTTCAGGGGGCACCAGCGAACCGCCGGTGGCCCAGATGACATGAGTGGCTGCGGACATATCGGTGCCCGACGCATAGACCTGCCCTGCGGCAGAGTCCAGCCAGCCAGGCCCCGAGACCGCGGCCGCGGCCGACGGCTCGACCTCGACGCCCAGGGTGTCTTTCAGCGCCAGCAGGTTCAGGTAGAGCTCGTCATCCGACACGGTGAAGACGCCGCCTAGCTGGGGCCTCATCAGCGACGCCACCAGTTCGGAAGCCTGGCCCACGGCCAGGCCATCGGCCTCGGTGCGGTTGTCCAGGCCGATGTCGTAGACCGACACGGGGGAATCCGCGCCCGATGCCAGTTGCACCAGAAAACACGGCGACGCGACGGGTTCGGCGAAGAAGCAATGCACGTTGGGGCCGAACAGCGCCTTCAGGCCATGGCTGATGCCGCCCGGCGCGCCGCCGACGCCGCAGGGGATGTACACGAACAGAGGGTGTGCCGCATCGACCACGCGCCCTGCTTCAGCCAGTTGCCGCGCCAGTCCGCGGGCCGCTGCGGCATAGCCGAAGAACAGCAGCTCGGATTGCTCATCGTCGACGAAATGGCTGCGGGGCGCGGCCAGCGCCTGCGCCCGCCCGGCCGCGACGGCCTCGGCATAGTCGCCGGCATGCTCCACCACGCGCACGCCACGTTTGCGCAAGCGGTCCTTCTTCCATTCCTTGGCATCGGCGGACATATGCACCACGGCATCGAATCCCAGCGCGGCGGCCATGACGCCGATGCTCATGCCCAGGTTGCCGGTGCTGCCCACGGTCACGGCATACTGGCTGAACAAGGCGCGAGCCTGCGGCGTCGCCATGATGCGCCTGTCCGTCGCCTCATCCTTGAGCAGGCCGTGCTCCAACGCGATCGACTCGGCAATGGCCAGCACTTCGTGAAAGCCGCCGCGCGCCTTGATGGACCCGGCGACTGGCAGTTCATCATCGCGCTTGAGATACCAGCTGCCCGACACATCCCCGGCGCCCAGCGCCTGCTGCAAGGCTTTGGCGGGCATCAGCCGGGACTCGATATGCCCGCCCGCAGCGGCAAGCTCGGGAAACAGCGCGGCCAGCAGCGGCGCGCAACGCGCCAGGCGGTTTTCGGCCTCATCGATCAGGGCCAGGGACGGCGCGGAGCCGGGCAAGAGCCCTCCCCTAGCCGGGTTGAGCCATAGCAAAGGCGTTCTTGATTGAAGATTTTCTAATAGCTGAGGATCGAAATTGGCGGTCATCATGGACTTGCGGGTTGATGGTTCGGCGCAAATCGTAGATTCCGAAGGCATGCAAGAATAGCGATCATTTCTAATTCAGCCATTAGTTTGACTTATGTCTGCCCATTTCGACTCGACACTCCTGGGAACCCTGCGGTGTTTTGACATGGCCGGCCGCCATCTCAGCTTCACCAGGGCGGCGTCGGCCATGAACCTCACGCAAAGCGCGGTGAGCCAGCAGATCCGGCAGTTGGAAGACCGCCTGGGCTACCTGTTGTTTGTCCGCCAGCAACGCGGCCTGAAGTTCACGCCCAAGGGCGAATCGCTGTACACGACGGTCAGCCGTGCGCTTGGCGACATTCAGCAGGAAATCGAGCGGCTGGGCTTGCCGGCGTCCGCGCTGCAGGTCAATTGCCTGCCGTCGTTCGCGCTGCAATGGCTGATGCCGCGCCTGACGGAATTCCATCGCCTACAGCCGGAGGTATCAGTCCGGTTGAAGGCGGAGTTCCAACTGCTGGACCGCAAGCTGATGGAGGAAGAAGACATAGACCTCGCCATCCGCTATGACCCGGCGCACTACAGCCATTTACAGGCGGACGCCTTGCTGGACGAGTATCTGCTCGTGGTCGCAACGCCCGAATACCTGGCCGCGCACCCCGCGTTTCGCACCGGCAAATCGCTCGACGGCGTCGAGTTCCTGCACGACGCCTCTCCTTGGGTCGGCGCCGCGGAGTTCATCGAGTGGCGCACCTGGATGCAAGCGCATCGGCCGGGGTGGATCCGCCACCTGGACGGGCCGCAGTTCAATCTGGCCAGCCTGGCCATTGGCGCCGCGCTGAATCACCAGGGCGTGGCTATCGGGCGCAGCGCGATGGTCTACGACGAACTGCGCAGCGGACGGTTGGTAGACGTGTTCGGCAAGCACGTGCCCGCGCCGGCGCGCTATGTGCTGCTGTCGCGCCGGCCTGAAGAGCGGCGCACCCGGATCTTTTCCGAGTGGTTGAAATCCGAGTGCCGCAACTTCGACAGCGCGCGTTCGGCCTTGATCGGGGGTACTCGCGGATAAGCATCATCCGCGGAGCCGACGAGCGCCGCCTTCCCATGCGGCGTCAAGCCGCTGCTGCGCTCAGATGCTCATAAAGTATTGCCGCGCCTATACCGATCAGCGCGACTCCACCCAGGATCTCGGCCCGCTTCCCGGCGACGCTGCCCAGCACGCGTCCGAGCATCACGCCTATCGTCACCATCAGCGTCGTGGCCAAGCCGATGGCGATGGCCGCCACCACGATGTTCACATCCACGAACGCCAGGCCCACGCCGACCGCCATGGCGTCGATGCTGGTGGCCAGGCCCGTAGCCGCCAGCAGCCAGAAGGAATGCCGGGTGACGGGCGCGGCGTCCTCGTCCTCTTCCTTGAGGCCGTTGCGTATCATCAGCAAACCCAGAATACAGAGCATCGCGAACGCGATCCAATGGTCCCAGGCGATCACATACTTTGCCGCGACCGAGCCCAGTCCCCAACCTATCACCGGCGTGATGGCTTCGATCACGCCGAAGATCAGCCCTGTGCGCAGGGCCTCCGGAAATCGGGGCTTGTAGAGCGCGGCGCCTTTGCTGATGGCCGCGGCGAACGCGTCCGTGGACATGGCGAACGCGAGAACGATGATGGCGATGGGATTCATTGGAGTGGGGATCCTGCTGGGCGGAAACGGCACGGATCCTCCGCGCCGCCCGGCATCGCGCGAAAAATCCGTGGTCTCGCCAAGCATGGATGCCGCTTGCGCCATGGCCGAGGAAGCCAAGAATGTTGACGCAAGCCCCTGCGGTACTGGCCGCAGGGAGGCTACTCCCCAAAGAGTGAAACCAGTCTAGCAGAGCCTGCTGACCGGCGTGTTACAGCGCTATTCCCCGCGTATTCCCGCCTTCGCGATCACCTCTTTCCAGCCCTTGGCCTCCCTGTCCACCCATGCCTGTGCCCGCGCCTTGCCTGCGAACGGCCCGCGCATGCCCAGCACGGCCATGCTCTGCTGGAACTCCGGCATGGCGTAGACCTTGGCCAGCGCGTCTTCCCAGACCTGCGCGACCTCCTTGGGCGTGCCCTTGGGCGCCATGACCAGGAAGGCGAACGACACGTCGTAGTCTTTCAAGCCAGCCACGCCCGACTGCGCCGCCGTGGGGACTTCAGGCAGGTCGGCGTCGCGTTCCTTGCCCGACACCGCCAAGGCCTTCAGCTTGCCTGCCCGTACATGCGGCAGGACGCCGGGCGTGGCAAGAAAGGCGGCCTGTATCTGATCGCCCAGCAGCGCGTTCACGGCAGGCGCGTTGCCGCGATATGGCACATGCGCGACTTCCATGCCAGCCGCGAGACGGAGCTTTTCGAAGGCCAGGTTGCCGGGACTGCCGTAGCCGGCTGAGGCATAGGTGATGCGATTGGCCTTGGCGTAGCGCAGGAATTCGTCCAGCGTATTGATGCCGAGTTCGGGGCGCACCGCCAGCGCCAGGCCGAAGGAGCCGGCCAGGCTCAGCGGTTCCAGCCGCTGGGTGACGTCCTTGTCCAAGCCTTTGAAAATGTATGGGTTGACGGTCATGAGCGTGTCCAGCGTCATCAGCAGCGTGTAGCCGTCGGGCGCGGCCTGGGCCACGGACTGGGCGCCGATGTTGCCGGACGCGCCAGAGCGGTTTTCGACGACGATGGTCTGGCCCAGGATCTTGCCGGCATGCTGCGCGATGGCGCGGGCTTCCAGGTCCAGCGGGCCCGCGGGCGGGAAGTTGACGATGAGGCGCACGGGACGCGACGGATAGTCGGACGCCACCGCGACCGAGGTTGCGGCCACGAGCAGCGCCGTACAGAGCAACAAGGACTTGATCATGCTTTTCTCCTGGATGGCGCCAACCCGCAGGCAGGCGCCGTGGCGGCGGAATCAGGCGATGGCGGTGGGGTGCGGGCTGGTCTCGGCGTGCCGGATCATGCTGCGCGACAGTTCCAGCAGCAGTTCTGCGCGCAACGCGCCGGCGGCGGGGTCGTCCCACAGGTTGCGCAGTTCGTGGGGGTCTTCTTGTAGATCGTAGAGTTCGCCCCAGGCGGCATCGGCATAGACGCTGAGCCTGTGGCGCGGCGTCTGCAAGGTACGCATGCGGGTGCGGCCGGGAAAGCCGAACATGGTGCGCTGGCCCTCTTCCTCGATCAGCACCGCGTCGCGCACGCGCTCGGTCTCGCCCGACATGAGCGGCAGCAACGATGCGCCCTGCATGCCGTTGTAGGCAGGCAGGCCCGCGCGCGCCAGCACGGTAGCGGGGATGTCGGCGGTGGAACACAGCGCCTGGCTGCGCGCAGCGACGGGCGCCGCCTGCGGATCGCGCCAGATGAAGGGCGTGCGGATCAGGCTCTGATAATGGATCGGCCCCTTGAGCAGCAGTTGGTGGTCGCCGAAGTAGTCGCCATGATCGCTGGTGAAGATGACGATGGTGTTGTGGTCCAGCCCGGTCGCGCGCAGCGCCCGCATGACGCGGCCGATGGTGGCGTCGATATGGCTGATGGAGCCGTAGTTCAGCGCGATGGCCTCGCGCGCCTCGCGCTCGGTGCAGGCAAAGATGGCGGGCGTGTGCTTGACGGCCTTGCCCTGATTGCGCTGCTGGTGCATCCAGGCTACGTGAGGCGGCGGCTGGTGGCCCGGCGCGGCGCTGGCGTGGAACGACTCGGGCAGGGTCACGTCTTCCGGGCGGTACATGTCCCAGTACTTGCCGTGAGGCGTGAAAGGATGATGCGGATCGGGAAACGAGCACTGGATGAAGAAGGGCTTGCCGTTGGCCGCGTTGTCGCGCAACTGCGCGATGGTCTGGTCGCCGATGTAGGCGGTGGTGGAGCATTCTTCCGGCACGCGGGTGCGCCAGGCCTGATGATGCTCTGGCAGCACATAGCCGGGCGCGGGCAGGGCATGCTCGGGCCCCCACAGGCGCCGCGCCTCGGGATGTTCGCGGGCCAGCCAGCGCTCGTAATGGCCCCAGACCTGGTCGCCGTGATCCACCGCCAGCGCCACGCGCTCGAAGCCGTAGAACGGCGTCTGCAGATCATGCCCAGGATCCGTGCGCCACAGCGGGCCCCATTCCTGATCGTAGTTGCCGGGCTCGACGGTCCAGGCCTCGCCGTGCGCGCCGTCGCTCGCCGGCGGCCAGACGGCGGGCTTGCCGGTCATGTTCTGCAAGTGCGACTTGCCGATCAATGCGGTGGAATAGCCCGCGCCGCGCAAGCGGTCGACGAACGTGGTGGCGCGCTGCGACAGCGGAATTCCGTTGTGGCGCACGCCATGCACCGAGGGCATGCGGCCCGTCATCAGGGTGGCGCGGTTGGGCATGCAGATGGGCGACGCCACATAGAAGCGGTCCGCCGACCACCCCTGCCCCGCCAACGCGTCCAGCTCCGGCGTGCGCAGCATGGGGTTGCCATAGCTGCCCAGATGGTCCGCGCGCTGCTGATCCGTGATGAATAGCAGGAAATTCGGCTGCATCGTGTCTCCTCGCCGCCAGCTTTGCGCCGGCTTGGCTCTGTTGTCAGGCCATTATGTGTAGAGGAGACATAAATTGATAATGAATTAATATTACCGAGCCATAACTCTGCATTTATGTCTCAAGGATGCCCGCATGGACTGGACCCACCGCATCCGCCTGCGCCACCTGGCCATCCTGGTGCGCCTGTGCGAAACCCGCAACCTGAGCCAGGTCGCGTCGGAACTCAACATCACACAGCCGGCGCTGTCGAAGTGGCTGAAGGACCTGGAAGCAGACATCGGCCTGACGCTGTTCGAGCGCCACGCGCGCGGCATCGAACCCACGCTGTATGGACTGGAACTGCGCACGCATGCGCGCGAGATCCTGGGCAAGCTGGGCCGCGCCCAGGACTCCATGGCGCAGCTGGCCCGCGGCGCCACCGGCACGCTGGCAGTGGGCGTTACGCCCAATATCGCGCCGGTGCTGCTGCCGCCCAGCATCCGGCGCTTTCGCGAACGCTATCCGCGCGTGCTGCTGCGCCTGGCCGAGAACACGCTGGACTACCTGCTGCCGCTGATGCAGGAAGGCACGTTCGACGTGCTGGTGGGACGCCTGGAACAGCACTCGCTGCCGCGCAACCTGCACTACGAAGAGTTGTACGGCGAGCCCATCTGCCTGGCCGTGGGCACGGCGCATCCGCTGGCGAACAAGCGCAAGGTGACATGGGAGGACGTGCAGGAATACCCCTGGATCGCGCCCGGCGCTTCAACACCGATGCGGATACGCATCGATTACGAACTGGCGCTGGCCGGCCAGCCCGCGCCCTGGCATCAGGTGGAATCGTCGTCGGTGCTGGTCAACCTGGCGCTATTGGACGGATCGGATCTGGTACTGCCGATCTCCGAGCGGCTGGCAAAGCATTTCGCCAAGCAGCACATGATCAAGGTATTGCCGCTGGCGATGCGCAGCCGCGGGATTACAGGCATGGTGTGGCGAGACGCCGCGCTGGCCTCGGAACATGCGGCGTACTTCATGGAGTGCCTGCGGCTGGCGCGGTGACGGCGACAGGAAATGGCAGATAATCCACGGCACTCCCTGCCGCCTCTCCAGAGGTCGGCGACAAAATGCGCCAACCAGTCCTGAACGGAATGCCATGAACCGATCCGAATACGAAACCGAACTGCTGCGCATCCTGCGCGCCCACGACGCCGCGGCGCGCGCCACACTGACAGCGCTGATCGCCGCCCTGCCGCCCAAGGCGCGCGAGATCCACTTCGTGGTGTTCCCCGACCAGGACGGCGAAGGCACATTCTCCGTGGTGGCCAGCCTGGAAGGCCCGGACCTGTTCGTGCTCAACAAGGCCATCGAAGGCCACCGCTACCTGTTCGACGTGCGCCACACGGAAGACGGCATCGAGCCCGAGGTTCCTCTGTTCGCGTCGGACGAAGGTGGTTTCAACGTCCAGGACGTCATCGTCGATACGGCGATGCAATGGGTGGCGGAACTTTGGGAAACGAACGGCCAGGGCCGTTCGCCGCTGCCGGCGCTGGTATATGGGGAGGAAGGCTACGGAACGCTTGAGCCGCTCGCATTGCCGGCATAGCACTGCGGCAGGGGCTCCTACGGCGCCGCGGCCTCCGCGCTCACCAGGCCACGTGGAACATCGCCTTGGCCAACACCACGATCAGCACCATGTGGCAGAACACGCTGATATGCATGCGCCGGCTCAATGCGCCAGTCAGGCGCTTGCGGCGAGCGAGCGTCAAGGCGGTCGCGACATGGACCAGCACGCTCAAGGCAAGCGCGATCTTCAGCGACAGCAGGACGCCGAAGGACGATGCAAACGGGTTGGCGAGCGCGCTGCGGTATTGCCAGGCCAGGCCCAGGCCGGCCAGGTACAGCACGACGACCGACCACGGCAGCACGGCCCGCACGCGTGGCGCCAGCTGGCTGCCCAGCGCGCGGCGCACGTCGGGCGGCAGGCGCTTGTGCACGGGTTCCAGGAACAGCACCTCGAACGTAACGGTGCCGACGAACAGGAAGGCGGCAAGCAGGTGCAGGATGAGCAGCAAGGGGTAGGTGTTCATGGCTGCGATCGGGAATGGCCATCAACGAGGATTGTCCCATCAACCCGGAAGCCGCGGACATGACAAACATCAAACCCGCCTCGCGCGAAAGCCTCCGCGCGCCCCCGCCGCCTGGCTTGCCCGGTCCTCAGAACTTGTAGCTCACCTTCATCCAGACGTTCCTGGGCGTGCCGTAGTTGTAGCCGTTGTAGCCCCCCAGACCGCTGTAGTAATACTTGTCGGTCAGGTTTTCCACGTTGACGGACGCGGACACATGCCTGTTGAAGTCATAGCGCGCCATCAGGCCAAACAGCGTGACGCCGCCCTGGCTGGCGCGCCCTAGCCCGCCGGCTTCGTCGTAGTAGATGCTGCTCTGGTAGCTGACGTTGCCGCCGATCGTAAGCTTGCTCCATTCGCCCGGCAGCCTGTAGCTGGCGGCCAGGCGGAACAGCCGCTGCGGCGTGCTCGGCAACAGCAATGCGCCTTCGGCGTCGCGCTTGGCAAAGTAGGTGTAGCCGCCCATCAGCTGCAGGCCCGGCGCCACTTCGCCGGATGCGGTCAGCTCGAAACCCTTGCTGCGCGCGCCTTTGACGGCGCGGTAGGGAGTGCTCCCGTCCGGCAGCGGCGGGCTGGACGGATCCTCCACCGCAACGTTTTCCTCTTGGGTGCGGAATATCGCGAAGCTTGTGTTCAGCTTGCCGTCCAGGTGTTCGCCCTTCAGGCCGATTTCATAGTTCTGGCCGGTTTGAGGAGGCAGCACCACGTTGCTGGCGTCGCGCGAGGTGGTGGGAATGAAGATCCGGGTGTAGCTGGCGTAGGCCGAATAATCCTTGCTCAGGTCCACGACCACGCCGGCATAAGGCGTGAAGACGCCGTTTTCCTTTGCGGTGGGGTTGTGGGTCCAGGTGTTGGCGGGACCGTTGTAGGCCGATGAGTTTTCTTCGTACCAGGTGGTCCGCGCGCCCAGGATCAGCGACACAGGCTCGGCCACCTTCAGGCGCGCGGAACCGTAGATGGCGGTCTCCTTCGCATCCAGGAAGGTGTTGTAGAACGTGTAGGGCATGGCGGGCCGCGGCACGTCGCGCAGCTCGTAGAGATTCACGCGCCGACGGTCCCAGCCGGCGGGATTCGCCGAGTTCAGGTTGAGTTCGCTGGTGTAGCGGTTGTAGCTCAGCCCCAGGACGGCCCGGTGCTCCCTGCCGAATGCCTGGAACGGCCCTTCGGCGTAGACGTCGAAGGACTTGTTGGTGGAGCTTGCGGGGTTGTCGCGCAATTCGATGGTGGACGCGCCGGACGGATCGACAGGCTGATACGCGAGGACATAGCCCCAGGCGGCTTTTCTTTCGTTTTTCAGGCGGCTGGCGTCCATCTTGACGTGCCAGCCGCTGCCGAAGCGGTGGTCCAAGGTCGCGAATATCCGGTCCGTATACATGTCCCATTGGCTCCACGGCGTCACGGGATTGAAGGACCTGGGAAAGTTCGTGCGCGTGCCGTCGCTGTAGAACAGCGGCGCCTGGCCGAAGTTCGCGCCGTCGATGGCGGTCTTCTGGTGCTCGTAGCCGAGGCTGACCGTGGTGCTGGGCAGGATGTCGGCCTCGAGGATGCCGTAGAAGACATCGTCGGACCGCTTCTTGTAGTCGATGAAGCTGTCGCCCGCGGTGCGGGCGGCAACCACGCGGCCGCGCAGCGTGCCGGCGCTGTTCAGCGGGCCGCCCAGATCGGCTTCGGCGTTGTAGCTGTTCCAGCGGCCGACGCCGCCGGTGACGTGTCCGGCAAACTCCGATGTGGGGCGCTTGCGCACCAGGTTCACCGAACCGCCGGGTTCGCCCACGCCGTTGAGCAGGCCTGCGGCGCCGCGCACGACTTCCACCCGGTCGTAGATGGCGGTGTTGATCATGCCCGCCTCGGCCGACGGCGTCTTGAACGACAGCGTGGGCACGCCGTCAAGCATGGTGTTCAACGCAAAACCGCGCGAGGTGAATTGCACGCGCTCATCCAGCCGGTCGACGGCGATGCCGGGAGTCTGGCGCATCACCTCGTCCAGCGTGTTCAGGTTCTGGTCGTCCATCTGCTGCCGCGTGACGACGCTGATGGATTGCGGGGTTTCGCGCAGCGACAGCGGCATGCGGGTGGCGGCGCTGGTTGCCGGCACGGTATAGGAGCCTGTCCCTTCGGAGGGACCTTCGTCGCCAGCGCCGGTGACGGTCACGGCGGGCAAGGCCGTGACTTCGCCCTGCGGCAATCTGCGCAGCGTGTAGCCGCCGTCCGCGCGCCGCGCCGATTCCAGCCCGCTGCCGGCCAGCAGCTGGCGCAGCCCTTCCTCGAAGCCATAGCTGCCGCGCAATCCCGGCGACTGGAGGTCGCGCGTCAGAGCAGGATCGAACGACAGCAGGACGCCGGCCTGGGCCGCGTAGGCCGACAGCGCCGCGCTGAGCGGCCCGGGCTCGATGGCTACGCTCACCTGCCCCGCCTGCGTCTGCGCCTGGGCAGGCGTTATCAACCCGGCCAGAGGCAGCGCGAATACGCCTGCCGCGAGCAAGGCGGGGAAGGAGACGCTTGCGCGCAACGGGGGAAGCTGACGGGGCATGACATGCACTCCAGATGTTGGTCTTACCCTCGTAGCCAGATAAGACGCAGAAAGTGCTAGTCGCCGTTACAAAATAGTCCCGCCGCGCGGCACCAGCGACACCCAGTAGCGGGTGCGATGGCGCAGGCCGAGTTGCAGGGTGTCCGCCACCGTGGCCAGCACCCGGTCGGGTTCGGCCAGCGGGAAGGCGCCGGAAATCGGCAGATGCGCCACTTCGGGCGCGCAATCGATCCAGCCCGTGCGGTAACGCTGAAGCTCGCGCAGGAATTCATTCAAAGGCATGCCGTCGACCTGCAGCATGCCGCGCTGCCAGGCGGCGGGGTCGCCGGTCAGCGCTTGGGCGTCATCGATATGGCCGCCGCCAAAGCGCAGGCCCATGCCGGCGGGCACGATGCGCGCCGCATCCGCCGAAGCGCCCGGTAGCGCCACGCGCACGGCGCCTTCCAGAACCTGTACCGCCGATACGCCATCGTCGCGCCTGACCACGAAGCGCGTACCCAATGCGGTGATGCTGCCTTCGCGGGTGCGCACGATGAACGGCCGGGAAACCTGTTGCGGGTCCGGCGCGGTTTCGATCAGGATTTCGCCGCCGTGCAGCGCGATCAGCCGCTGCTGGGCATCGAACAGGACGTCCATGGCGGTGGCGGCATTGAGCACCACGCGGCTATGGTCCGCCAGCATCACCTCGCGCCGGGCGCCGACAGCAGTGCGGTATTGCGCCACCCAGCCGCGCCAGGCTTCATCGACCTGCGCGTAGCCGATGGCGCCTCCGGCGCCGATCAGCACCAGCAGCTTGCCCAGCGCGGCGCGGCGGGCGGACGAGCGCGGTCGCCCCAACACGGGCAGCATGCCCTTGGGCAACGCCTCAAAACGGCGCGTAAGCGCTTCGGTGCGCTGCCAGGCGCGCTCGTGTTCAGGATCGGCCTGGCGCCAGGCTTGCCACGCCTCTCGGTCCGCCTGACTGGCGCTGCCCGAGGTCAGCCGCAGAAACCAGTCCACCGCGCCGTCCAACGCACGCGGATCGATGCGCCCTGCCTCGCCGGCGCTCATGGCGCGAACTCCAGGCACTGGCGCAGGGCGCGCGCGATGTACAGCCGCACCGAGCCGACCGACACGCCCAGCGTCTTGGCAATATCCGCGTGCGTCTGCCCTTCAAGCTGGCAAAGCAGGAAAGCGCGCCGCACCGGGACGGGCAAGCCATCCAGCATGGCGTCGATTTCACACAGGGCTTCCAGCGCCAGGGCGCGCTCCTCGGGTGACGGCGACTGCGCCTGGGGCAGCTGCGCCAGCGTTTCCAGATAGGCGCGTTCGAGATCCCTGCGGCGCAGGTGATTCACCATGAGACCGTGCGCGATGGTCGCCAGATAGGAACGCGGCTCGCGGATGTCGCCCGGATCACGGCGGGCCAGCACACGCAGATAGGTGTCATGCACCAGGTCGGCGGCGTCGAAAGCGCATCCCAGTTTTTTACGCAGCCAGCCCTGCAGCCAGCCTTGGTGTTCCTGGTACAGCGTATGCAGGGGGTGCCGCGGAGAGGGATCGGAGGCGGCCATGAAGACGCACGGTTATAAATGAGAATGACTACAATTTACAACATAGTACCCTGCACCGGGTGAAATGACTGCGCCCGGCCGCTGAATCCAGGGGCCGGGCGCAATGGGGAAATCCAGAGGGAAGCTGGCGTCTTACTTCTTCGACGCGTCCTGCTCCACCACCATGTCCAGCACATACACCTGCTTGGGCGCATCCGCGGGCGGGTTCTTCCAGTCGTAGCGCTTCACGCGCAGCACGGTGCGCACGCCATCCTGGTGCTGGAAGCCTTCGATGGACTGATACAACGGATGCCACTTGTCCTGGGTAGGCTGCTGCACGCCGGCTTCGTTGTAGCGGCGCTCGCGCACCATCAGGCACTGATAATTGGGAATCAGCGGATGACTGCACTCCGTCTTCTTCGCGGCAACTTCCAGGAACATGATTTCGCCAGCGCTGCCGTACAGGGTCTCGGGCGTCGGTTCGCCGACGAACTTCAGGACGCTGCCGTCCTGCGCAACCAGCTCCAGTCCGGGTTCGGAAGCGTGTCCGCTGAGCGTGGCGCGCAGGTCGCCCTTCATGCGCTGGCCGATCTCGGCGTCCAGGCGCATCAGGCTCTGGTCGCAGGCCTTCATGGTCGACGCGAGGTTCGCCACCTGCAGCACGCCGTTCTTGTAGGTGTAGCCCCCGAACTGCGCATTGCAGCCGCCGCGGATGTTCAAGGCGTCCTGCGTGAACGACAGGCGCAGTTGGTGTTCGACGCCAGCCTGCAGCGCGGCTATCGGCTTGCCCGCTGCATCGGTGGCGGAAGCCAGGCGCCAGTAATAGGCGGGCAGGCTAACTTCAGGGCTGGCGGGCGTGGTGGCGGTAGTGGGCATGGAGGACGATCCTTCACGGGGAGAGGAAGTCGGAGCGCAAGCTTGCAGCAGCGCGGCGCATACGGACGCAAGGAGGATGGTTTTCTTCATGGTTCGTGTCCTGTCAGCCGGATGGCACTGATGAAAAACGGGATTCTACGTTCGCGGGATGGACGTTTTAAACACGCAGCCATCCAGTCGGTTTCAAAATCTTGCCGCAGATCCGGCCTGAAAAACACCCTCAGAGCAACGCAATCTACGGGTTTTCCCTAGGTAAACGTATAGCGCTCTTGCCTGCCAGCGGATCACCGTGAGGTTCCGCTTGACTTACAACTAAATACATAACCCTCAAAATACTGCAAGTATTGCCAATCCACCGGGAACTGCACGCAATACGCGCAAACCACCGCAATACAAGGCCGATCGCGCGCTCGCGATCGGCTCGCCAGCGTCAATTGGCAGGGTAGGCCGCGCCCGTCAGGCAGGCTCGAGCCCACTCATAGTCGTCATCGCCCACGATCTCTCCATCGATCTTGGGCAGCGGCTGGGCTGGATAGGAAAAGTCTGGCTTTTTCGGCTTCATGTTCCATTTTGTCTCGCCCGCCTTATCGGAGCATGCCTCGTCCGAGCTGCTGAACGAGCAGGATGCCGCCAACTGCGGCTTGCCGTCCACGACGTTGGCGACATAACGCTTGGTGTAGACGCCGCCCGACGCCCAGTACTCGTCGACCGAGCAGATGCGGTCATTATTCTGGTAATGCCGCGTCGCGAAGCAGCCGTAGTAGGCATTTTCGCCTGGGAAGACGTCGCAAGAAGTCGAGTAGCCGGCGTAAGCGCCGCCGGTGAATTGCGCCTGGAACTGCTGCTGGCGGACTGCGCTGCCGATCATGTCGGGGAGCGTTGCGCCCTTGTGCGTCTCCTTGAGCTGCGCCGTGCGGCTTTGGATCAAATCGCGAGCGACGCCTGCGGCCGTCTTGCCGTCGGGAACCGAACTCGGGTCCTCGATCAGGTTCGTGAGCGCGCGGTCGCGCGCCACAATCCAGCGCTTCTGGTTGTGCGCCAGCATGGCGCGGATATCTCCGTCGGGAGCCTGTTTCAGAATCGCGGCGTAAGCCCGGTTCAACTCGGCGTCCGCCGCCACGGTCTTGCGGTCCGAGCAGATCAGCTTTTCCACGGCGCTGGCGGCTTTGGCGCAATCGATCGCATAGGCGGGCGCGGCAAGCGCGAACAGGCCGGCGACGCACAGCAGGCGGCCCACGGGGATTCCAGATTTCATGTGACGTTTCTCTTTGAGAATGCGCTGCGCAGCGTTTCGATGCTTGCAGACCGTTAAGCCATTCATCGCAAGGCGGCAGCAAGGCTGCAATTTTGCACGCGACTTTTTAACAGACTGGAAACAGAGTTCAACGCTCTGCAACGCAGCGCGGATTGCACAGTCCATTGGAATATTCCCCTTCCCCTGCTCGTCTACTCAGTGGCAAGCCGCGCAAGAGACCACGCAGCACGCCACGGATCAACCAGCCGAACGCGCCGGACGCCCGGCGTCGGTCAGCGCAGAAATGGAAGTCTTGATATGAAGTCGATCAGATCGTTTGCCTGCGGCATTGCCCTGGCTTGCACCGCCGCCGGCAGCGCCTGGGCCGCTCCGGGCCTGAACGTGTACGGCCCCGGCGGTCCCGCGCCGGCGATGAAGGAAGCGGCCACTGCGTTCGGCAAGCTGCACGGCATTGACGTCAGCGTCACCGCGGGCCCCACGCCGGCCTGGGCCGACAAGGCCAAACAGGACGCCGACGTGATCTACAGCGGCGCCGAAAACATGATGAGTGGTTTCGCCTCGGCGCTGCCCGGCGTGTTCGAGCTGCGCGAGGCCCGCACGCTGTACCTGAGGCCCTCGGCCATCCTGGTGCGTCCGGGCAATCCCAAGGCAATCAAGGGCTTCAAGGATCTGCTCAAGCCCGGCATCAAGGTCATGGCCGTGTCCGGCGCGGGCCAGACGGGACTGTGGGAAGACGTGGCCGGCCGTCTTGGCGACATCGAAACCGTGCGCGCCTTCCGCGCCAACCTCGTGCTGCCGGAGGCCGGCAACAGCGCACAGGCGCGCACCCAATGGACCGAGGACAAGACCATAGACGCCTGGCTGATCTGGAACATCTGGCAGGTGTCCAACCCCGAGCTCGCCAGCATGGTCGAGGTGGAAGAGCCCTACCGCATCTATCGCGACGCGGGCGCCGTCGTGACCAGGAAAGGCAAGGGCAATGCCCAGGCGCAGGCCTTTGTCGACTTCCTGACCGCGCCCGAAGGCCGGGCGATCTTCAAGAAATGGGGCTGGAAGACGGATTGAAGTCCGCCAGGAGCCGGACGTAAAAAAGCCCGCGATTCCCTGGGAATTGCGGGCTTTCCGATGCGCTCGGACCGGGACGCGCAAGGCGTCCCGAAAACTCAGCCGGCCACGCGGAAGCGCTCGGCGTCGTCCATGAACGCCTTTTCGCCGAAGCCGTTTTCGTTGGAGCCGAACGGCATCTGCGCGCGCAGCTTCCAATACGCCGGAACGTTCCATTCGCGGGCGACGGCGGCGTCGATCAGCGGGTTGTAGTGCTGCAGGCTGGCGCCCACGCCCGCGCTGGCCAGGGTGCTCCAGACCGACAACTGGGCCATGCCGCCCGCCTGCTCGGACCAGACCGGGAAGTTGTCCGCGTACAGCGCGAATTTTTCCTGCAAGCCCTGCACCACGCCCTGGTCTTCAAAGAACAGCACGGTGCCCACGCCCGCGGCGAAGCTCTTGAGCTTGGCTTCGGTCTGGGCAAAGCTCTCGGCCGGCGCGACCTTGCGCACTTCTTCGATCGCGATGTTCCAGAGCTTTTCGCTCTCGGCGCCGAACAGGATCACGGCGCGCGAACTTTGCGAATTGAACGACGAGGGGCTGTGCTTGATCGCTTCCTGGATCAGGGAGGTCAGTTCCTCCTTGGAGATCGACAGGTTGCGGCCCAGCGAGTACTGCGTGCGACGCTGCTTGAGGGCGTCCAGATAAGCGTTGCTCATGACGTTGTGGCCTTCCGACGAGTAGATAGAGGAAAATGCATGGCGAATTCTACCGACCGGCAATTGTCCCGAATACGTCCAGGAAGCCAAAAAACACCCCATTGCGCGGAACAAACTGTTCCGCCTATCGACCAAATCGGCTCTGCGCAAGGTGACGGACAGCCCAATCCAAGGACCCAACGTGCATTACACCCAAGACCCGAACACCCCCGCCGCCGCCGATATCGGCTTTGACGACTTTCTCAAGGTCGACATCCGCATCGGTACCATCCAGTCGGCGCAAGCCTTTCCCGAGGCGCGCAAACCCGCCTACAAGCTGACGATAGATTTCGGCGCCGGCGTGGGCATCCGCAAGAGTTCGGCGCAGATCACCGATCGCTACACGCTGGAACAGCTGACGGGCAAGCGCGTCATGGCGGTGGTGAACTTTCCGCCGCGCCAGATCGGGCCGATGAAATCCGAAGTGCTGGTGCTGGGTTTCGCGGACGAGTCCGGCGGCATCGTGCTGGCAGTGCCGGACGATCAGGTTCCCAATGGCACCCGCCTGACCTGACCTCCCGAGCCCCGGAGTTTCCTCCATCGGGGCTTTCCCCTATTACTTGTCTGCCGTCAAAAAACTATCGTATTCGAGAATTATCAAATAAGAGAATTCTCGCTTCCGACAAAATGACAGCAGAACCCCTATTCGATTACGCCGTGATCGGCGCCGGCATCGCCGGCGCTTCCGTGGCCTACCGCCTGAGCGCCACGGCCTCGGTGGCCGTGTTGGAACGCGAGGCCCAGCCGGGCTACCACTCCACCGGCCGTTCCGCGGCCATGTTCATGGAAACCTACGGCACGGACCAGATCAAGGCGCTCACGCGCGCCAGCCGCGCCTTCTACGAAAATCCGCCGCAGGGCTTCAGCGAGCATCCGCTGCTCAGCCCGCGCGGCGTGCTGTACATCGCCACGCCCGAACAGCGGGACCTGCTGCGCCAGGTCTATGACGACTTCCGCAGCCAATCGCCCAATGTGGCGCTGATCGACGCCGAAGCGGCCGTCGAGCGCGTGCCCTGTCTGCGCGCCGACCAGATCTGCGGCGCCATCGAAGAACCGGACGCGCGCGACATCGACGTGCACGCGCTGCATCAGGGCTTTCTGCGCGGCATGTCGCGCCAGGGCGCAGTGCTGCACAACAATGCCGAAGTCGTGTCGGCCGCCCATGCGGGCGACGTCTGGACGCTGACGCTGGCCGATGGCCGCAGCCTGCGTGCGCGAGCGCTGGTCAACGCCGCGGGCGCCTGGGCGGACCATACCGCGGCCCTCTGCGGGGCCTCGCCCGTCGGCCTTCAGCCGTGCCGCCGCACCGCCTTCACGTTCTCCGGCCCGCAGGACGTGGACTTTGCCCATTGGCCGGCCGTGGTCGGCGTCGACGAAAGCTATTACTTCAAGCCCGATGCCGGCCAATTGCTGGGATCGCCGGCCAACGCCG
This sequence comes from Achromobacter aegrifaciens, assembly GCF_902859965.1. Lineage (NCBI taxonomy): Bacteria > Pseudomonadati > Pseudomonadota > Betaproteobacteria > Burkholderiales > Alcaligenaceae > Achromobacter > Achromobacter aegrifaciens. Next base: position 464,418 of record NZ_CADIKO010000003.1, on the reverse strand, counting down.
ATCCGGTCGCCGCGCATGACGTGGTGCCGGAAGAACTGGACGTGGCCACCGGCATCTACCGCATCGAAAGCGCGACCTCGCTCACCATCCGCCGCCCCAAGCACACCTGGGCCGGCCTGCGTTCCTTCGTGCGCGACGGCGATTTCGTGGTCGGCTGGGATGCCGATGCGCCCGCCTTCTTCTGGCTGGCGGCCCAAGGCGGCTATGGTATCCAGACGGCCGCGGCGACTTCTGAGCTGGCTGCCGCGCTGCTCACGCGCCAGCCGCTGCCCGCCCATCTGCATGCGCACGGCGTGAATGCCGAAGCCGTGCGTCCTGCGCGATTGCGCTGAACCCACCCCCTTGCCTGCGAGAGTCCACCATGACCACCATTGCCCGCTACCCCAGCCCCCTGCCCCTGCCGTTCTCCCGCGCCACCCAGGCCGGCGGCTTCCTGTTCCTGTCGGGCCAGATCCCGATGGACGCCAACGGCCAGGTCGTGCGCGGCGACATCACCGCCCAGACCCATGCCGCCATCGAGCGCATCAAGGAAACGCTGGCCCTGGCGGGCGCCACCCTCAAGGACGTGGTGCGCGTGACGGTATGGCTGTCGGACCTGGAGCTCTTTGCGCAGTTCAACGACGCCTACCGCAGCCATTTCTCGTCCGACTTCCCTTCGCGTTCGACGGTCGAGGCCAAGCTGGCCATGGGCGTGGACGTGGAAATCGAGGTGCAGGCCTGGCTGGGCGCGGCAGTCGCGCACGGCGGCTACACGCCGGGCCCCGTGTCCGAAGCCTGATCCCGCCCCGCGGGCCTGTCCGATGGTTTGACACTGCCCGGCCCTCGCGCCAGGCGGTGCGGTCTTTTCCTTGCGCTCGCGGCAACGCCTGCGCCCCCATGTGCACATCCTTACGCGGAGCGGCAGCATGAAAATCTTTTCCGGGTCCCTGGCGACCGAGACGAACACCTTCTCTCCCATCCCGACCGGGCTGTCGGCCTATCGGGCGCGCGGCTACTACCCCGCAGGCCAGCATCCGGACCGCATGCAGATGTTCTCGGGGCCGCTGTGGGCGGCGCGCCAGCGCGCGCAAGGCAAGAACTGGACCTTGATCGAAGGCCTGACCGCCGGCGCAACGCCGGCCGGCATCACCACCCGCCACGCCTACGAAACCCTGCGCGACGAACTGCTGGGCGACCTGAAGCGCGCGGGCCGCGTCGACATCGCCCTGTTCGGCCTGCACGGCGCCATGGTGGCCGACGGCTACGACGACTGCGAAGGCGACCTGCTGCGCCGCGCGCGCGAGATCGTGGGCCCCGACACCGTGATCGGCGCCGAACTGGACCCGCATTGCCACATGACGGCGGACATGGTGGAAAGCGCCGACTTCCTGGTGTGCTTCAAGGAATATCCGCACACCGACATCCTGGAACGCGCCTACGACCTGGTGGACCTGTGCGTGGCGCGCGCCGAAGGCCGCATCAAGCCGGCGCGCGCCGTGTACGACTGCGAGATGATCTCCATCATGCACACCAGCCGCGAACCCATGCGCAGCTTCGTCGACCGCCTGCTCGCGATGGAAGGCAAGGAAGGCGTGCTGTCGGTGTCGATCGCGCATGGCTTCCCGTGGGGCGACACCCCCGACATGGGTTCCAAGGTGCTGGTCTATACCGACGGCGACCAGGCCCAGGCCAACGCCCTGGCGCGCGCGCTGGGCGAAGAGATCATCGGCTTTCGCAACCAGTTGGCGCCGCCCTACCCCGGCGCCGACGAAGCGCTGGACCAGGCCCTGGCGTTGAACGACTTCCCGGTGGTGCTGGCCGATTCCGCCGACAACGCGGGCGGCGGCGCCCCCAGCGACGCCACCTTCATCCTGGAACGCGTGCTGGCGCGCGGCATCACCGACGTCGCGACCGGCCCCTTCTGGGATCCGGTGGCGGTGCAGCTCTGTTTCGAAGCTGGCGAAGGCGCGCGCATCCAGCTGCGCATCGGCGGCAAGGTCGCGCCGGTATCGGGACAGCCGCTGGACCTGGACTGCGAAATCGTGGCGCTCAAGCGCGACGCCATCATGACCGGGCTGGCCGGCACGCCCGCCCTGCTGGGCGACGTGGCCATCGTGCGCAGCCAGGGCGTGACCATCGCCCTGACCACCAACCGCACCCAGGCCATGGGCACCGACCTGTTCACGCAGTTCGGCGTGGACCTGCAGGCCATGAGGCTCATCATCGTGAAATCGTCGCAGCATTTCTACGCCTCGTATTCGCAGGTCGGCCGCCACGTCATCTACGTGGAAACGCCGGGCGCCATCACCACCGACTACAACGCGCTGCCTTACACCAAGCGCAAATTGCCGAAGTGGCCGTTCAAGGCCTGAGGCTCAACGATCGCCGCCCGACCAGGGCATGGGAATAACGAAGGGGATAACAATGATCAGACGTTTCAGTTTGCTGGGCGCAGCCGCCCTGCTGGCCATGGGGGCCGCCACCGGCGCGCTGGCGCAGACCAAGACCCTGCGCCTGGTGCCGCACGCGGACCTCAAGACGCTGGACCCGCTGTTCAACACGGCCTACATCACGCGCAACCACGGCTACATGGTGTTCGACACCCTGTTCTCGCAGGACAGCAAGGGCCAGGTCAAGCCGCAGATGGTGGACAGCTGGACCGTGTCCGAGGACGGCAAGAGCTGGAGCTTCACCTTGCGCCCAGGCCTGAAGTTCAATGACGGCACACCCGTCAAGGCCGAGGACTGCGTGGCGTCGATCCAGCGTTGGGCCAAGAAGGACACGCTGGGCCAGGCCATGATGGCCGCGGGCGCGGAACTCGCGGTGACCGGCGACAACAGCTTCACGCTGACGCTGAAGGAGCCTTTCGGCCTGGTGCTGGACGCCCTGTCCAAGCCTTCCGGCATGCCGCCCTTCATCATGCCCAAGCGCCTGGCCATGACGGACCCGAACACCCAGGTCACGGAAATGGTCGGCTCGGGCCCCTTCCTCTTCAAGCGCGATGAATGGGTGCCGGGCAACAAGGTCGTGTACGTGAAAAACCCGGCCTACGTGCCGCGCACGGAACCTGCCGACGGCCTGGCGGGCGGCAAGAACGTCAAGGTGGACCGCGTCGAGTGGGTCTACATTCCCGACGGCAACACGGCCACCGCCGCCCTGATGAACGGCGAAGTCGACATGATCGAACAGACCACGCCCGACTTCCTGCCCGTGCTGGAGACCAACAAGGACATCACCCTGAACACGTCCGTCGCGACGCAGGGCATGGTCATCCTCAATTCGCTGCATCCGCCCTTCGACAACCAGCTTGCCCGCCAGGCGCTCTACCACCTGGTGAACCAGAAGGAAATGCTGTCGGCCATGGGCTACCCGGAGAAATACCGCGTGGACTATTGCCCCAGCCTCTTTGTCTGCGGCTCGCCGCTGGCCAGCGACGCGGGCGCGGCGCCGTATGCCAAGACCGACCCGGCGCGCGCCAAGCAACTGCTGCAGGAAGCCGGCTACAAGGGCGAGAAAGTCGTGGTGCTGTACCCCACGGACCACCTCAGCGCGCCCGCCGTCATGGTGCTGACGCAGAACATGAAGAAGGCCGGCATCAACGTCGACCTGCAATCCATGGACTGGGCCTCCCTGGCCGGACGCCGCCTGAAGAAGGATCCGCCCGCGCAAGGCGGCTGGAACGTCTTCCTGACCTGGGGCGGCTATTACGACGCCAGCACGCCGGTGACCAATCCCTGGATGTCCGCCGCTTGCGGCAACAGCCTGCCGGGCTGGCCCTGCGACAAGGAACTGGACGCGCTGCGCACCAGCTGGATCCGCGAAACGGACCCGGCCAAGCGCAAGGACATCGCCGCGCAGATGCAGGCGCGCGCCTACCAGAGCGTGCCGTATGTCATGTGGGGGGAATTCAAGCCCGTGTCCGCGTTCCGCGGCTTGCAGCACACCGAACTGCTGAAGACCGGCATCCCGGTGATGTGGAACATCGAGAAGCCGTAAGGCGGGCGCCGGGCGCCATGTGCGCCCGGCCACAAGCCGGGGGAAAACCAGCGTGAAATACATACTGCGCCGCATCGCGGCCGTCATTCCTGTCATGGCCGTGGTCGCGGTCGTGGTGTTCCTGCTGATCCACCTGTCGCCGGGCGATCCCGCGGCGGTGATCGCGGGCGACAACGCCACCGCCGACGACGTGGAGAAGATCCGCCAGAACCTGGGGCTGGACAAACCATTGCTGCAGCAGTTCGGCATCTGGGTCAGCCACATCGCCACTGGTGATCTGGGCACGTCGATGTCGACACAGATTCCGGTCTCGCAGCTGATCGGCCAGCGCATGGGGCCGACGCTGTCCATCGCCATTTTCACCATGCTGTTCGCGGTGATCGCGGCGATTCCGCTGGGCGTGCTGGCGGCCTGGCACGCGGGACGCTGGCTCGACCGGCTGGTCATGATAGGCGCGGTCTGCGCATTCTCGGTGCCGGTGTTCCTGATCGGCTACAGCCTGGTCTACGGCTTTTCGATCAAGCTGGGCTGGCTGCCGGTGCAGGGCTACAAGCCCCTGGCCGACGGCGTGGTGCCCTACCTGCGCCATCTGGTGCTGCCCTGCCTGTCGCTGGGCCTGGTCTACATGGCGCTGCTCACGCGCATGACGCGCGCCACCATGCTGGAAGCCCTGTCCGAAGACTACATCCGCACCGCCCGCGCCAAGGGCCTGGCGGCTGGCCCCATCGTCTGGCATGCGCTGAAGAATGCCGCCAATCCCATCGTCACCACCATCGGCGTGGGCGTGGCCCTGCTGATCGGCGGCGTCGTGGTCACGGAAACCGTATTCGCGATTCCCGGCCTGGGCCGCCTGACCATCGACGCCGTGCTGCGCCACGACTATCCCGTGATCCAGGGCGTGCTGCTGGTGGCCTCCGGCATCTATGTCCTGATCAACCTGCTGGTCGACCTGAGCTACCGGCTCTTCGATCCGCGCATCCGCTATTGAACGGGGACTACGCATGACGACCACTACCCTGTCCCTGCCCGCGCGCCGGCCGCGCCATCGCCGCGTGCTGCGCTCGCTGCGCCGCCATCCCATGCTTTACATCGGCGGCGCCATCCTGCTGGCGCTGGCCGCGATTGCGCTGGCCGCGCCCTGGCTGGCCACCGTCGATCCGCAGGACATCAATCCGCTGGCGCGCATGAAGCCGCCATCGTCCGAACACTTCTTCGGCACCGACGCGCTGGGCCGCGACGTCTATTCGCGCACCGTCTGGGGCGCCCGCGTCTCGCTGGTGGTCGGCATCGTGGTGGCGATGGTCTCCACCGTCGCCGGCGTGGCCCTGGGCATGGCCGCGGGCTACTTCCGGCGCATCGACGCCTTCATCATGCGCATCATGGACGGCCTGATGGCCATTCCGGGCGTGCTGCTGGCCATCGCCCTGATGGCCACGCTGAAGGGCGGCCTGGGCACCGTGATCATCGCCATCGTCATCCCCGAGGTGCCGCGCGTGGTGCGGCTGGTGCGGGCGCTGGTGCTGACGATACGCGAGCAGCCCTATATCGAGGCCGCCATTTCGTCCGGCACGCGCGTGCCCGCGATTCTGCTGCGCCACATCCTGCCCAACCTGTTCGCCCCGCTGATGGTGCAGGCCACCTTCATCGCGGCGTCCGCCATCCTGACCGAGGCCGTACTGAGCTTCCTGGGCGTGGGCATACCGCCGCAGATCCCCAGCTGGGGCAACATCATGGCCGAAGGCCGCAACTTCGTGGCCGTGGCTTTCCACATCATCCTGTATCCGGGCTTGTTCCTGGGCGTGGCCGTCCTGGCCGTCAATCTGGTGGGCGACGGGCTGCGCGACATGCTCGATCCCCGCCTGGCGAAAAAGCTGTAGGAGCGCCCATGCAAACCCAACCCGTCTTGCGCGTGCACGACCTCACCACCTGTTTCGATGGCGATGAAACCACAGTGCTTGCCGTGGACCGCCTGTCCTTCGACCTGATGCCCGGTGAAACCCTGGGCCTGGTCGGCGAATCCGGCTGCGGCAAGAGCGTCACGTCCCTGTCCATCATGCGCCTGTTGCGCGCCCCCGGGCGAGTGGCCGGCGGCAGCATCGAGTTCGACGGCCAGGATCTGCTGGCGCTGCCAGAAAAGGCCATGCGCGCGATCCGCGGCAACCAGATCTCGATGATCTTCCAGGAACCCATGACCTCGCTGAACCCGGTGTTCACGGTGGGCCGGCAGATCAGCGAATCGCTCATGCTGCACCAGGGCCTGTCGCGGCGCGAGGCCATGGCGCAGGCCGAATCGCTGCTGGAGCTGGTGCAGATCTCCGACCCGGCGCGCCGGGTGCGCGAGTATCCCTACCAGCTGTCGGGCGGCATGCGCCAACGCGCCATGATCGCCATGGCGCTGGCCTGCCAGCCCAAGGTCCTGATCGCCGACGAGCCCACCACCGCGCTGGACGTCACCATCCAGGCGCAGATCCTGCACCTGCTGCGGGAAATCCAGCAGCGGCTGGGCACCTCCATCGTGCTGATCACCCATGACCTGGGCGTGGTCGCGCAGATGTGCCAGCGCGTCATCGTGATGTACGCCGGGCGCAAGGTCGAGGAAGGCAGCGTCGACGACATCCTGGACCGTGCGCAGCATCCCTATACCCAGGCGCTGATCCGCTCGTTGCCTGACTTCGCCGACGGCCAGGACCATACGGCGCGGCTGGCCGAGCTGCCTGGCATCGTGCCAGTGATGACGCCCGAGTCGCGCGGCTGCGCCTTCGCGGCGCGCTGCCCGGAGGCGCAACCGCGCTGTTCCGAGCAGGCGCCTCCGGCCGCCGATGCCGGCAGCCGCCACCGCGTCTGGTGCTGGGCCCGCGCGGCCGAACCCGCCCCCGCCGCCCTGACCGCCTGAGGCCCGCCATGAATCTGCACGACATCCCCCTTGCGAGCGCCGTGTCCGCGCCCGCCGCCGACGCCCCGCCCATGCTGGAAGTCGTCGGCCTGAAGAAACACTACCCCGTGGACAGCGGCAGCGGCGCCAAGGTGCTGCGCGCGGTCGACGGCGTTTCCCTGTCGGTGCCGCGCGGCCAGACGCTGAGCCTCGTGGGCGAATCCGGCTGCGGCAAATCGACCACCGGCAAATGCCTGATCCGCCTGACCGATCCCACCGAAGGTCGCATCCTGCTGGAAGGCCGCGACCTGGCCGCCATGAACAGCCGCGAGCTGCGCGCCATGCGCCAGCGCATGCAGTTCATCTTCCAGGATCCGTTCTCGTCGATGAACCCGCGCATGCGGGTGCGCGACATCATCGGCGAGCCGCTGCGCGCCTTCGGCCACAGCCGCGCGGCCATCCGCGACCGAGTCGCGCAGTTGCTGGCCCGCGTCAGCCTGCGCCCGGACGCCGCCGACCGCTATCCCCACGAGTTCTCCGGCGGCCAGCGCCAGCGCATCGTGATCGCCCGCGCGCTGGCGCTGGACCCGGGCCTGATCGTTTGCGATGAACCGGTGTCGGCGCTGGACGTGTCGGTGCAGGCGCAGGTCATCAATCTGTTGATGGACCTGCAGCGCGACCTGGGGCTGACCTATGTCTTCATTTCGCACGACCTGAGCGTGGTGCGCCACATCAGCCATCGCGTCGCCGTGATGTACCTGGGCAAGATCGTCGAGACCGGCACCCGCGAGGCCATCTTCGAACGGCCCGCCCATCCCTATACCCGCGCCCTGCTGGCCGCCGTCCCTTCGGCCCGACAGGGCGAGCGCAAGCCCGTGGAAGTGCTCAAGGGCGAGATTCCCAGCCCGCTGTCGCCGCCCTCGGGCTGCGCCTTCCGCACCCGTTGCCCGATGGCGCAGCCGCGTTGCGCCGAGGAAGCGCCGCAGCCGCGCCAGATCGCCCCCGAACAGCAGGTCGCCTGCCACTTCGCCACCCCCGTTTAGCCGGAGATACGCATGTCCCAGACCGACGCCACCCCGTTCGACTACATCCTTGCCGGCGGCACCGTCATCGACGGCACCAACTCGCCGGGCCGGCTGGCCGATGTCGGCGTGCGCGGCGACCGCATCGCCGCCGTCGGCGACCTGAGCGCCAGCAGTGCCCGGCGGCGCATCGACGTGGCCGGCAAAGTGGTGTCGCCGGGTTTCATCGATTCGCACACGCACGACGACAACTATCTGCTCAAGCACCGCGACATGACGCCCAAGATCTCGCAAGGCGTCACCACCGTGGTCACCGGCAACTGCGGCATCAGCCTGGCGCCGCTGGCGCATGCCAACCCGCCCGCGCCGCTGGACCTGCTGGACGAAGGCGGCTCGTTCCGCTTCGAGCGCTTCTCCGACTACCTGGAGGCCCTGCGCGCCGCGCCGCCCGCGGTCAACGCCGCCTGCATGGTAGGCCATTCCACCCTGCGCGCCGCCGTCATGCCCGATCTGAAGCGCGAAGCCACGGCGGCGGAAATCCAGGCCATGCAGGCGCTGGCCGACGACGCGCTCGCCAGCGGCGCCATCGGCATTTCCACCGGCGCGTTCTATCCGCCCGCGGCCCATGCCAGCACCGAGGAAATCATCGAGGTGTGCCGCCCGCTGGGCACGCATGGCGGCGTCTACGCCACCCACATGCGCGACGAAGGCGAACATATCGTGGCGGCGCTGGAAGAGACCTTCCGCATCGGCCGCGAACTGCACGTGCCGGTGGTGATCTCGCACCACAAGGTCATGGGCAAGCCCAACTTCGGCCGCTCCAAGGAAACGCTGGCGCTGATCGAGGCCGCCATGGCCAGCCAGGACGTGTCGCTGGACGCCTATCCCTACGTGGCCGGCTCCACCATGCTCAAGCAGGACCGCGTGCTGCTGGCTGGCCGCACGCTCATCACCTGGTGCAAGCCCTTTCCCGAACTGAGCGGGCGCGACCTGGAGGAAATCGCCGCCGAGCGCGGCAAATCCAAGTACGACGTGGTGCCGGAGCTGCAGCCCGCCGGCGCCATCTACTTCATGATGGACGAGCCCGACGTGCAGCGCATCCTGGCGTTCGGCCCCACCATGATCGGCTCCGACGGCCTGCCCCACGACGAGCGTCCGCACCCGCGACTGTGGGGCACCTTCCCGCGCGTGCTGGGCCATTACTCACGCGACCTGGGCCTGTTCCCGCTGGAAACCGCGGTCTGGAAGATGACCGGCCTGACCGCCGCCAAGTTCGGCCTGGCCGAACGCGGCCAGGTGCAGCCCGGCTACTACGCCGACCTGGTGGTCTTCGACCCCGCCACCGTGGCCGACTCGGCCACCTTCGATCGTCCCACCGAGCGCGCCGCGGGCATCCACTCGGTGTACGTCAACGGCGCGCCCGTCTGGGAAGGCCAGGCCTTCACCGGCCAGCACGCGGGCCGCGTCCTCAACCGGGCGGGTGCCTGATCCCGGCCAGCCCTTACAATCCGGCATACGCAGCGGGGCTTGCGGGCCCTGCCCCAACCACCTCCTACCTGCCAGATCGCTACATGGCCCTACCCGGCACTACATCCCCGCCCGAGATCGTCGGCAAGGAAGAAATGGGCGCTCGCCTGCGGGCCGAGCGCAAGGCGCGCAAGATGACCCTGCAGGCGCTGTCCCGCGCCAGCGGCATCGCGGTCTCGACGCTGTCCAAGGCGGAGCTGGGGCAGATCGCCCTCAGCTACGAGAAGTTCGCCGCCCTGGCGGGCGCGCTCGGCATAGACATGACCCGCATGTTCATGCTGCCGGACGCCTCGCAGGCCGCCGTCGCCCCCACCTTCGTCAAGAACAAGCTCAGCGACGCCCGCGACTACGTCACCGAGAACTACCACTACCGCCTGCTCATGGGCGAATACCCCGGCAAGAAGATGACGCCCATGCTGGCGCTCATCGACTCGCGCAAGGTGGTGGAGTTCGAGGACTACATCCGGCACCCGGGCCAGGAATTCGCGCTGGTGCTGTCGGGCAAGGTCCGCATCCAGTTCGAAAATGGCGACAGCGTCGTGCTGGGCAAGCTGGAGACCGCCTACTTCGACAGCAGCATCGGCCACGTGTACCTGTCCATGAGCAAGAAGCCCGCCGAAGTGCTGGCGGTGTGCAGCGACGTGGGCGAGGTGCCGTCGCGGTTGAAGCCGCCCGAATGATCCGTGCTTTAGCGCTGTGCGGCCCCTAGCCCAGCAGTTCGGCGCTGTGCTCGCCCAGCCCGGGCGCCACGCCCGCGGACGCTCTGGGGCTTGCGGAGAACCGCAGCGGTGTGGTCGCGCAAAGCAGTTCGCCTTCGGTCGGGTGCTCCACGGTCTCGAAGAAGCCCACGTCGGCCAGATGCGGGTCGCGCAGCAGGTCATCCAGGCTGTTGGCCGGTCCCGCGGGGATGTCGTGCTCCAGGAACAGCGCCAGCCATTCCGCCGCGTCGCGTTCCAGCAGGCTGCGGCTGACTTCCTCATATAAGGGTTCGGCGTGGCGGATGCGGTCTCCCATGGTCAGGAACCGCGGGTCGGCGGCCAAATCAGGCCGATCCAGCAAGGCGAACAGGCGCTGCCACTGCGCGTCCGTGTTGGCCACCAGGCAGACATGGCCCTCGCGGGTCTTCAAGGGCCGGTGGTAGCGGCTGAAGACCCGCTCATAGCCGCGCGGTACGGCCGCCGTCTCCGAACCGCTGAATATGCTGTCAGCCAGATGTTCGACCAGATTGAAAGAGGCCATGGTTTCGAACATGGGAACCTCCACTTGCTGCCCCTTCCCGCTGGCGGCTCGCGCCACCAGCGCCGACGCGATAGCGCCCGCCAGATAGACGCCGCACAGCTTGTCGGTGAACAGCATCGGAATGAAGCCCGGCTCGCCATACATCCTGGCATGCAGGCCGGCGACGCCGCTCATGCCCTGGATCACGTCGTCATACGCGGGGCGCTCGGCGTAGCGGCCGTCCTGATGAAAACCGAGAGCCACGGCATAGACCAGCCGCGGATGGCGCTGCGCCAGGCTGTCGTAGTCTATGGCCAGGCGCCTGGCGGCTGCGGGCCGCATGTTGTGCACGAAGACGTCGGCGGTGGCCAGCAGTGTGTCCAGCCGCGCCACATCGGCGGCATTTTTCAAGTCCAGGACCACGCTGCGCTTGCCGCGGTTCAGGTTCAGGAAGAACGATCCCATCCTGGCGTTACGCGACTTGCCGACCATGCGCATCGGGTCGCCCTGCGGCGGCTCGACCTTGATCACATCGGCGCCCATGTCGGCAAGCAACTGGGTCGCCATCGGTCCAAACACGAAGTTACTGGCGTCTATGACGCGCATACCGGACAAAGGGCCTGTCATGCTCGTTCCTGGTTAGGGGTTGCCCTGCTCGGGCCTTGAGTGGACGGGAGCGCCGGCGTGAGCTGCTCACGCGCCTCGCGCAACAGATCGCGTCCAATGATCAGATGCTGGACCTCGGTCGCGCCCTCGTAGATGCGCAGCGCCCGCACGTCGCGGTACAACTGCTCCATGATGTGCCCGGTCCGCACGCCCAGCCCGCCATGCATCTGCAAGGCGGCATCCACCACCTGCTGCGCATGCTCGGTGGCGGCCAGCTTTGCCATGGCCGCATCGCGCGACGCACCCTGCCCCGCATCGCGGGCCCAGGCGGCGCGATAGACCAGCAGCGCCGAAGCCTCGGTCTGGGTTGCCATCTGGCTCAACCGGGCTTGGGTCAGCTGGAAATCGGCCAGCGTCTTGCCGAACATCTCGCGTTGCAGCGCATGCTGCGTGGCCTCTTGCAGCGCCCGGCGCGAAAAGCCCAGCGCCGCCGCGCCCACCGAGGTCCGGAAGATATCCAGCGTGCGCATCGCGAGCTTGAAGCCCTGCCCCGGCTCGCCCAGCAATTGCCCGCCCGCGACACGGCAGGCGGTGAACTTCAGGGTGGCCAGCGGATGCGGGGACAGGACGTCGATGCGCTCCGCGATCTCCAGTCCCGGCGTATCCGCGTCCACGAGGAAAGCCGATACCCCCTTGGCCCCGGCGCTGCGCGGATCGCGCGCAAAGACGACATAGTGGTCGGCAATGCCGCCGTTGGAAATCCAGGTTTTCTCGCCGTCCAGGACATAGGCGTCGCCATCCTGCCTGGCCGCGCACGACAAGGCGCCCACGTCGGAACCCGCCTGCGCCTCCGACAGCGCGAACGCCGCAATGCGGCGACCTGCCCGGGCGGGAGCCAGATACCGTTGCCGTTGCGCGGGCGTACCGTCCAGCGCAATGGCGGCCGAACCCAGGCCCTGCATGGCGAACGCGAAATCCAACAGCGCGCCATGTTGCGCCAGCCGGTCGCGCAGCAGGCAGACCGCGCGCGTGTCGATGCGGGCGCTGGCGTCGAACGGGTCGGGCACGGCGTGAGCCAGCAGGCCCGCCTGGCCCATGCCGGCCACCAGGCGCCGGCATTGCTCGTCCATCTCCGCCCGGCTTTGCGGCGCGGTCCAGGCGGGCGTCGCCTCCAGCCAGGCATCGGCCTGCCGCAGCAGGTCCTGATGCCGAGGCTCGAAGAACGGCCACGCGAGCGTAGCTTGCATGTTCATGGAAGAACGTCCTGTCGTAGGGGCTGGGCGCTATTGCTTGGGGATGTTGGCGCTTTGGGCCGTGGCAATCTCAAGCTCGATCTCTTTCCTCTGGAACTTGGCCAGCGCGGCGGCATCACCGATGAAGGAGATGAAATTGCTCTGCGCCAGGAAGGCTTGCGTCTTGGAATCGGCGTAGATCTCCAGCAGCGCGTCCTGCAGGGTCTTCACGACCGGCGCGGGCGTCTTGGCCGGCGCGAACATGGCCCACCACGCCACCTTGAAGAAGTCCTTGTAGCCCAGTTCCTGCAAGGTGGGCACGTCCGGCGCGCTGGCCAATCGCTTATCGGTCGTCACCGCCAGCAAGCGCAGCTTGCCCACCTGCACCAGGGCCTGCGCGCCGCTGTACTCAGCGATCACGAAGTCAACTTGCTTGCCCGCCAGATCATTCAAGGCCGGCCCCGCCCCCTTGTAGGAAATGCCGTTGGCGCTGGCCTGCGCCAGCGACAGGAACCATTCGCTGGCAATCTGGTAGGTGGCGCTTCCCGCCCCGTAGTTCAGCTTCTTCGGATCCTTTCTGGCGGCCGCCACCAGGTCCGCGACCGTCTTGTAGGGCGAATCCTGGTAGACATAAAAGCCCATGGGCGCCTGTGCCAGCACCGCCACCGGCGCCAGGTCGACCAAGGGGTCGTACGGCAGCTTGGCGAACGCCGCGACGTTGGTCGCCACGGGCGCATTGGCCGCCAGCAGCAGCGTATAGCCATCGGGCGCCGCCGACACGACGGCCTGGGTCGCGATAATGCCGCTCGCGCCTGGGCGGTTCTCGGCGATCACGGGCTGGCCCAGCTTGGCCTCCAACTGGCGCGCGGTGTAGCGCGCCAGCGTATCGGTACCCGTGCCGGGGGGATACGGGACGATCAGCCGGATCGGCTTGTCCGGAAATGCATGGCTGATCTGGGCGCCCAGCGCCAGCATGGCGCCTGCGAGCAAGGTGGTCAATCGTTTCATGTCTCCAACTCCTTTGTGTGCTCTGTTGTCTTTTGGAATTGCGGGCGCCAGCGCTTCGCGGTCAGGAAGATGACTGCGGATGCAAGGCGACCCGTCCGATGACCTCGCGGGAGGCCAGCGCGGCCAATGCTGCCGCGTGTGCCTCCAACGGGTAGGTCTGCTGGGTGTAGGGTTTCAGCGCCCCTTCGACGACCCAATCGAACATCGTGGCGAAGGCGGCGCGCACCGCCGCCCTGCGCTCGGGCGGGACAGGTACCCTGCCCCAGCCCATGTAGTAGCCCCAATAGATGCCGATCGCGGTGGCGTTCTTGACCAGCAGGATGTTGGCGGGAATCTGCGGAATGTCACCGCCAGCGAATCCCATCGGAATCAAGCGTCCTTCAGGCGCGACACAACGCAACGACTCCTCGAACACCTTGCCGCCCACCGGATCGAAGATCACATCGGCGCCGCGCCCATCCGTCAGGGCCAGCACCGCGTCGCGGAAGCCGCCTTCCCGGTAGTTGTGCCCGTGGTCGGCACCGTGCGCCCGCGCCGCGTCGAGCTTGGCCTGGGTGCTGGCGCACGCGATCACGCGCGCGCCCAGCCGCTTGGCGATCTCGATGGCCGCCAGCCCGCTGCCGCCGCTGGCCCCGTGCACCAGCACCGTCTCGCCCGGCTGCAGATGCGCGCGCCAGCGCAGCGCGCCATAGGCCGTGGCGTAGATGGTTGGAAACTGTACGGCGCTATCGAAATCCACACCGTCGGGCAGAGCGAATGTCGTGTCGACCGGCGCCACCACTTCGCTGGCAAAGCCGCCCGATTGCACGCCGGCCACCACCCGGTCGCCCGGACGGAACAGCGTCACGCCCGGGGCGCATTCCCGCACGATGCCCGCGACCTCGGTGCCTGGCGTCAGGGGTAGCGGCGGCCGGTTCTGGTGCTTGCCCTGCAACACCAGCAGGTTGGCGAAGCTCACGCCGCAGGAATGCACTTCGATGCGCACGCTGTCCGCCGGCAAAGGCGGCGCGGCGCAGGTCTCGACGCTGACTTGGCTGGGATCGTCCAGCCCGCGGCAGATGACGGCTCGCATGGTTCTCTCCTAATCGGCTTCGGGCAAGGCGCCATGACGCCCCGCACCCTGCTCGAAACGTTGCGCGCCAGCGCGCGCCTCCAGTTTTCGCGCGGCGGCGGCGTAGGCCATCTCCGCAGCCACCGCATCCCGCTCGGACAAGGCGATCTGGGCATAGGCCGATTGCCGGTCCGAGCGCATCGCGATCTGCGGGAATTGCGCCATCTGACGAGCCAACGCCTGGGCCTCGGCACGCGCTTGTCCATCCGGCACCACTCGGTTGACCAGCCCGAAGCGCTCGGCTTCCGGAGCCAGCACAATACGGGCGGTCAGCAACATGTCCAGGGCGCGGCTCATGCCTATCAGGCGTGGCAGCCGCACGGTCGTGCCATCGCTCATCGGCACGCCCCAACGGCGTGACAGTACGGCGAACGAGGCGCTTTCCTCCGCGATGCGCAAATCGCACCACAGCGCCACGCCCAACCCGCCCGCGCAGGCATGCCCCGCCACCGCTGCGATGACGGGCTTGGACAGCGGCGCATGCAAAGGGCCGTCCGGACTGCCTGCCCAGGGCTCGTAGTCGGTGCCTCCCGCCAATTCCTTCAGATCAGCGCCTGAACAGAAGGCGCCGCCGGCGCCGCACAGCACGGCCACCCGGGCCTGTTCGTCCGCATCGAATTCGCGCAGCGCTCGCGCCAGTTCGGAGGCAGCCTCGCGATCCAACGCATTGCGCACCTCGGGCCGGTTGATGATTACCGTGGTCACAAAACCGGCGCGTTCCACCAGGATTTTCGGAGCCATGAATCGCTGTCGTCCTGTAGTTTGAATAATACCAAGCAGTATTAAAATGATTAGAAAAAAGCCGCGCAGAATAGTCCGTTCGCGCGGCCCGGCTTTACTGCGGATGCGGCAACAAGGCGCTGACCGCGAAGCCGGCCAGTTCGTTGGCGACGCGCTCGCGGTCCTTGGCGGTTTCGTTCTTGCGCGGGTGATACCAGCGCGAAGTCCAGTTCAAAGCCCCCAGCAGCGGCTTGACCAGCAGCTTGGCGTCCATGGCGCGGAAATCGCCGCACTGCACGCCTTCCTCGATCACACGCATATACAAGGCTTCATTCGCCGCCCGCAACTTGAGGATTTCCTCCAGTTCGGCACGTTCGGACGCGGTGGTGCGCCCCGTCAGATGCAGTTCCAACCCTTGCGCCGCGACGCGCAGGTAGGCCAGATGCTCCATCATCAGCACGGTATGATCATGCGCCATCTTCCGCAGCTTGACGGCCGGCCGTTCGGCCGACAGCGCATGCGGCTCGATCGCTTCGCGGGTCAGTTCCATCGCGCGCCGCTGCACGGCGAAGAACAGCGCCGACTTATTGCGGTAGTAGTAATAGATGATGCCTTTGGTCGCACCGTAGGCCACGCTGATGTCGTCCAGCGATGCCGCTGAAAAGCCCAGGTTCATGAACACGGACGCGGCCGCATCGAGAATGGCGAGCCGCTTCTCGATCCCTTCCGTGCTGTCTATCAGGCTGGGCCGTCCCATAATGTCCTTGCTGTGGCGGAAATAAACGCGAAATTCTACCCTCAGGCCTGTCGGCCGGCGCCCGCGAACTCATCGCGGACCGCCTGCGTATGGGCGCCTATGGCGGGCACTTCGCCCAAGCGGCGCGGCTCGCCCCGGATCTGGACAGGCGGTGCCACGATGGACGCCACCCCGTGCGCGGTGCGTACCTCCGAGCGGCGCAGGTGCGGATGCGCCGACAATTCCTTGACGCCGTTGACTGACGCATAGGCAATCTTCGCCAGCGTCAGACGCCGTCGCAATTCCTCCAGCGCCACCGTACTCAGCAGAGCTTCGATTGCGGCTTTCAATTCCTCGGCATGCAGCACGCGGTCGCGATTGCTGCGGTAGCGCTCGTCGTCGACCCATTCGGGCTTGAGCAGCACGTCGCAAGCAAAGCGGCGCCATTCGCCGTCGTTCTGCACGCCGATCAGGAGCGACTGGCCGCCCTGGCAGGCGAAGGCGCCATAGGGAGCGATGGTCGGATGTCCGAGGCCTACGCGCGGCCACACCGTGCCGGCGTAGTCGTAGTGCAGCAGGGGCACGGTCATCCAGTCGGCCATGGCGTCGAACAACGACACGTGCAGGGCGCTGCCCTGCCCTGTCCGCTCGCGCTGCAACAGCGCCTCCAGGATGGCCGCGTGCGCATACATGCCGGTGCCGATATCGCAGGCGGATATGCCCACTCTGCCCGGGGCCTCCGGCGTGCCGGTCACCGACGCGATGCCCGATTCGGCCTGCACCAGCAGGTCGTAGGCGCGCATCTCCGCATAGGGGCCCGACTCGCCGTAACCCGTGATGTCGCAGGTAATCAGCCGGGGATTGGCGGCCCGCATTTCCTTCCAGCCGAAGCCGGCGCGTTCCGCCGCGCCCGGGCCCAGGTTCTGGATCAGCACGTCAGCCTGCAAGATCAGCGTGCGCAGCAGCGCCAGATCCTCAGGCTGCGAGAAATCGAGAACGATTGATTCCTTGCCCCGATTGAGCCAGACGAAATATGTGCTGTCGCCCATGACCGCCCCGTCATAGCCGCGCGCGAAATCGCCGGCCGCGCGTTCGATCTTGATGACGCGCGCGCCGGCATCAGCCAGCCGCGACGAGGCATACGGCGCTGCAGCTGCCTGCTCCACAGCGATCACCAGCAGACCTTCCAGGGGCAATGCCATTTTTGTCTCCGATCCAGCATTCGTTTTTTAATGCTACCGCGTAGTATTAGAACTGACAAGCCCGGGCTCCGGCCGCGCCTGGAACGTGGCGGAGCATTGGCATATGGCTGTCACACTCGCGGGCGATACTGGCGTCCGGATATCCGCCAGCCCCCGATCCCGGGCGCGCGCCGGATATTCATATAAAAGGTATTTCGTTGGCCGCCGCCCCTGGCCGCCTTACGATACCTGGCATCGACAGGGCCTGACGCCCGCAGGAATGCTCCACATGCAACGCTTGATATCCCCCATACTTACCCGCCGCCCGGTGCTACTGGCCGGCCCGCTCAGCGCGCGCCGCTACGACGCCGTGGTTTCCCTCCACGCCCACCGCGAAGCGCGCAGGCTGCGCGAATCCGCGCAGCGCATCCTGGCCGTTTCCGCCCGCTACATGCTGCCGGGCGCCTGAACCCGCCCCCAATCGCTGCGACCCGATCTCGTTCGGACGCGCAGTGCCCACTTTCATGCACTTCCTCCAGCTGCCACCTGCGGTAGCATTGCCGATTCGGCCCGAGACCGGGCCAGGCAGAACAGGAGTCATGCATGCAGAAGGTGGTAATCGTCGGCGGCGGCCACGCGGCGGCGCAATTGTGCGCCAGCCTGATAGAAGGCGGCTTTCCCGGCAGCCTGACGCTGGTGTGCGAAGAGGCCTCGCTGCCCTACCACCGCCCGCCGCTCTCCAAGACCTACATCAAGGATCCGGAAGCCCCGATCCAGCTGCTGCGCGCCGAGGCGGTCTACGCCGACGCCGGCGTGCAGGTGCTGCTGGCCGATCCCGCGGTCGGCATAGACCGCGACGCGCGCCGCTTGACGCTGGCTTCGGGCAAACAGCTGGACTATGACGCGCTGGTGCTGGCCACCGGCACGCGCGCGCGGCGCCTGCCGGACGTCCCTGATGAGCTCCAGAACCTGATCTACCTGCGCAACGCCGACGATGCCGCGCGCCTGCGCGCCGCGATCGCCGACGCGCCTTCGGTCACGGTCGTGGGCGGCGGTTTCATCGGCCTGGAAATCGCGGCCACGGCCGGCGCCCTGGGACGCCCGGTCACCGTCTTCGAATCCGCGCCGCGCCTGCTGGCGCGCTCCGTGTCGCCCGAAGCCTCGGACCACGTCGCCCGCGTGCTGCACGAGTCCGGCGTCGACCTGCGCCTGTCCTCCGACCTGCAACACATCCGGACCGAGAACGGCCGCGTGCGCAGCGTAGTCGTCAACGACGTGGAGCATCCGGTGGACCTGCTGGTCGCCGGCATCGGCGCCGTGCCCGAGATCACGCTGGCGCAGGCCGCGGGCCTGGACTGCCTGAACGGCATCGTGGTGGACGGGCTGATGCAAACCTCGGCGCCCGGCATCTACGCCATCGGCGACTGCACCTCGTTTCCGTATGCGCGCTGGGGCAAGACCCTGCGCCTGGAGTCGGTGCAGAACGCCAACGACCAGGCCCGCACCCTGGCCGGCGTGCTGCTCGGCACCAAGACCCCGTATCACGCCCTGCCCTGGTTCTGGTCCGACCAGGGCGCCTTGCGCCTGCAGATCGCCGGCCTGGCGCCGCCGGACACCGAGCGCGTACTGCGCCCGGGCGCCAAGCCCGGCAGCTTCTCGATCCTGCACTTTGCCGACGGCCATCTGGTCTGCGTCGAATCGATCAACGCCCCAATGGACCACCTGGCGGCGCGCAAGCTGCTGGAGCTGGGTCTGAACCCGCCCCGCGACGTGCTGGCCGACCCGGCCGTGCCGCTCAAAAGCCACTACTGAGGCGAATGGAGAAAGTCCGCGCCGGCGCGCCTCAGATGAAGCCGGCGGCGCGGAACATGCGCTGGTAGATCTGGCGCAGGACCGCTTCCTTGCGCTTGTTGTAGTCCATGACCTGCATCGCGCCGACCGCCGCCTCGCGCTTGGCCTGGGCATACAGATCGCGATCGGCGTCGTGCTGGCGCAGCCAGTCGCGGAACATCCGGTGGCGGACGTTCTCGGGGCAGTCCGGGCCGAACACATGCAGGTTCACGCGCGGCGCGGCCAGCTGCAAAAGACGGTGCTGATGCCAGGACGGCTCCCGCAAGACCAGCGCGTAACCGGCCGCCTCCAGCGCGGGGACATAAGAGTCCTCCTGGACGGGGTCGGCCACTGTCAGGTCTATATCTATCACCGGCTTGGCCGGCAGGCCCGGAACCGCCGTCGATCCCATATGCTCGACCGCAAGCGCCGCCGGTCCCAAGGCCTCGCGCACCTGCGTCGCAAGCTGGCCATAACGGACCGGCCAATCAGGGTCATAGGGTACGACCGCGACCAATTCCGGCGCCGGCTTGCCACGGACCCAGGGATCCTCGTCCGGATCCGAGTCGTAGTGCCGCATGATTTCTTCCGGCGTGGGCGCGCGCCGGTTTCCTGCCGGGCTCAATTGCCGAAAGCGCGACGCAGGCGCTCCAGCTCGGCCATGTTCAGGCGCTTGGCTTCCGCTTCGGCGTAGTTCCGTTCCCCTGATTCGTAGGCACCCTTGTAGATGCACTTGCTGCGGCTCGCGCACTCGCCGCCGGCGCGGGCAGAGGAGGAATACGACTTGGCGGCAGCCTGATCCGAAGTCTTGGAACCGCTGGACGAGCAACCGGCCATCAGCGCAGCCGCGAAAATCGCCACACCACAGCGGCTCAACGTTTGAATGGACATTTCCTGGTCCTGCAGAAAAGCTGTAGCCGACTTTATAGCAGGCTCTTGGAATCAGGGATTCACGGGCAATTGCTTCGAAACATTGCCGGTCTGAGGGTGCAAGACTCTGCTCGCGGCATATGGCAGCGCCTTTGATTGCGGGTAGACTGCCGCAGCTGGCTGGCCATGCGTTCCCGATAGTTGCCGCGGCGCTGGGAACACCGCGAAATGAAAAAACCCGCATCCTGGTCAAAGGAATGCGGGTCTTTTGCATTTTCCAGGGGCGACCCCTGGAACAAATTCTTGGTGCCGACGGCGAGACTCGAACTCGCACAGCTTTCGCCACTACCCCCTCAAGATAGCGTGTCTACCAATTTCACCACGTCGGCTAACTTCAGCCAGAAAAGCGTGCTTTCCTGGAAAGTCGAACATTCTATCACGCAAATTGGGAAACGGGTGGTTCCGTGCCGCTTTGTCGCTGGCATGCCACCAATCCGTCCCCAAGTACTATCCAGAGGAGCCGCGAATGCCCCCTCCCCCCGCCTATCAGTTGATCTGCAGGTTGGTCGCCTTGACGACTTCGCCCCACTTGCGGGTTTCGCTTTCCATGAAGGCCTTGAATGCTTGCGGCGTGTTGGGCGGCGGGGGCATCAGGAAGCCGTTGGTCTGGTAGCTGGCGGCCAGCGCGGCGTCGGAGGTCAGGGCCTTGTTGATGGCGGCGTTGACCTTCTGGACGATTTCGGGCGGTGTACCGGCCGGCGCGTACACGCCGAACCAGGCTGCCACGTCAAAGCCTTCCACGCCGGATTCGGCGATGGTGGGGATTTCCGGGGCGAACGGCACGCGGCTGGCGGTGGTGACGGCCAGGCCGGTCAGCTTGCCGGCGCGCACATGCGGCAGCAGCGGCGGCAGGTTGTCGAAGATCGAGTCCACCTGGCCGCCCAGCAGGTCGGCCACGGCCGGGCCGCTGCCGCGGTACGGGACGTGCAGGATATCGATGCCGGTCTTCATCTTGAAGAGTTCGCAGCCCAGGTGGGCGGACGAGCCGTTGCCGGGCGAAGCGCAGGTGAGCTTGCCGGGGTTCTTCTTGGCGTAGGCGATGTATTCCTGCACCGACTTGACGGGCACGCTGGCGTTGACGGCCAGGATGTTGGGCACCACGTTCAGCAGGGCGACGGCGTCCAGGTCCTTGAGCGCGTCATAGGACATCTTGGAATAGAGCGACTGGTTGATCGCGGTGGAAATCGATCCGACGAACAGCGTGTAGCCGTCGGGCGCCGAGCGGGCGACGGACTCGGCGCCGATGTTGCTGTTGGCGCCGGGCTTGTTCTCCACCACGAAGGTCTGGCCGAACTCCTTGCCCAGCACGTCGGCGATCATGCGCGCGCTGATGTCGGTGGTGCCGCCCGGGGCGTAGCCCACGACCAGCCGCACCGGCTTGGTCGGATAGGCGCCGGCCTGGGCCTGCGCCGGTCCGCTGGCGATGCACGCCAGCACTGCCGCCACGCCGGCCAGTTTGGTATAGATCTTCTTCATGTTTCCTCCTGTCGAAAACGGATGGGCGCGCATGGGGATGCGCACCGTTTTTTGTTGTTGTGCGGGCGCTGCTGCCCGGGGCGGCACCGCCGCCCGCGTCAGGCAGCGCCTGCCGGCCGCAAGGGCGCGATCAGGTCCGGCGTGAGGTCGGCCAGCGTCGCGCAGCCGAGCAGCGCCATGTTGGTCGAGATCTCGCTGCGGAATATGTCCGCCACTTTGCGGATGCCGGCGCTGCCGGCCACGGCCGCGCCGAACAATTGGGGCCGGCCGGTGAAGACCATGCGCGCGCCCAGGGCCACGGCCTTGAGCACGTCGGAGCCGCGGCGAAAACCGCCATCCACCATGACCGGGAAGCCGGGCGGCACCGCGGCCACCACGTCGGGCAACGCCTGCAAGGGCGAGATGCAGCCATCCAGCTGGCGTCCGCCGTGGTTCGACACGATCACGCCGTCGGCGCCCGCCGCGCAGGCCAGGCGCGCATCATCGGGATGCATCACGCCCTTGAGCACCAGCTTGCCCGGCCAGTTCTCGCGGATCCAGCGGATGTGTTCCCACGACAGCTTGTCGCGTTCGCCGCGAAAGCCGTTGGGCGGGTCCTGGGTGATGGGCGGGCCGATATCTTCGTACAGGTTCGAGAACCTGGGGATGCCGCTGCCCAGCAGCGTGCGCAGGAAGACGTTGAAGCTCCAGCGCGGGTGGCGCATGCCGTCCAGCATCACGCTGGGGCTGAGCTTGAAGGGCACGGTGAACGAGAGCTTCTGCAGGTTCTCGCGGTTGGCGCCGACGCAGGTGTCGATGGTCACCACCAGCACCGGGATCTCGGCCTGGCGCAGCCGCGCCATCAGCTTGCCGATGCGCTCGGTATTGCCCGGCAGATAGGCCTGGTACCAGCAGCGCTTGCCCGTGGCCTCCTGCAAGCGTTCCAGCGGCACGCTGGAAGCGCCGCTGATGATGAACGGTATCTCGGCCTGCTGGGCGACCTGCGCCAGCGCCAGGTCGCACTCATGCATGACGATGGCGGAGAACCCGGTAGGCGCGAAGCCCACCGGCATGGCGTAGCGCTGGCCGTAGAGTTCGACCTGGCTGCTGCGCTGGTCCACCACGCGCAGGCCGCGCGGCCGGAAACCCACGTCGCTCAATGCGCGCACGCTCTCGGCCAGCGAGGCGCCGTCCTCGGTGCCGCCGCAGACGTAGCCTTCGACGCAGCGCGGCATGATGCGCCGCGCCTCGCGTTCGAAGTCGCGCACGGACAGGCAACGATCCAGACGGCTCATGCGGCCACCGGCGAGCCGGCCTGCGCGCGCAGCGCCTGCATGCAGGCGGCCAGCGAACGGTCCTGCGTGTCCTGGTAGAGCGCCAGCTCGTCCTGCACCTGGGCGCCCAGGGCCTGCTCGAAAGCCGCCTGGCTGGCGTTCTGCGCGTATTCGGCCTGGGCCTTGTCGCCCAGGTTCGACTGGAAGATGCCGGCCGCGCTGACGGGCAGGAAGTCCTCGTACACCAGCGGCTCGAAGCGGATGTAGCCCTGGGCGATCAGGTCCTGCAGGCTGGCTTGCGCATCCGCGCCGTCCTTGCCGGTCAGGAAATAGCGGAAATAGGCCAGCCCCTGCGCATGCAGCGCATCATAGTCATCCGGGAAGGCGGCGAAACAGTCCTGCAGGTTCTGCATGTAGGCCGCGGCATTGCCTTCGTTGGGCGCGCCGCTGATGCGGCTGCGGGCCAGGTCCAGCAATTGGTCGTAGAGCGCGCGGCCCTTGCGGGTCAGCGCGACGCCGCGCTGCTCGATCTCGCCGAAGCGCGCCGTGTGGCTGCCGGCCGCGGACTGGCCGTCGACGCCGGCGAACAGGACCGCCTCCTCCAGCGCCTTGAAGCTGGTCTGGCGCAGCAGGATCGGACATTTGCGCGGCGGCGGGCCTTCGATCACGGCCTTCGCTGACACGCCGCGGCGCGGCATCTCGGCCTGGGCCTCGTCGATGTCCAGCGTGCGCGGAGTCAGGTGATTGATGTGCGGGCCCTTGAAGGCCACCACGTCGGCGATCAGGCGGTGCTGGCCGTGCAGTTCCTCGTAGTCTTCCAGGCTGACGGTGGCCTCGCTGTGCCAGCGGAAAGTGTGCAGGGCTTCGGCCACGAATTCGCGGGCCTCGGCTTCAACCAGTCCGCCCTGCGCCTCAAAGCGGGCCGCGAGTTCCAGCGTACGCGCGGTGAATATCTGGCGCGCGGCCAGGATGCGCGCGGCCTTCTCGCGCAGGGCCTCGTCGGCGATCAGTTCCAGCCGCAGCAGCGAGGTGAAGACGCGGAAGGGGCTGGCCTGCAGCGAGGCTTCGTGGGTGGCACGGAAGGCGGTGGAATGCACCGGTACGCCGGCCGGCGACAGATCGTAGTAGCCCACCGGCTGCATGCCCATCACGGAGAACACGCGCCGCATGTTGGCCAGTTCCTGCGCGGTGCCGACGCGGATCGCGCCGTGGCGCTCGATGTCCAGGCGCTCGATCTCGCCCGTGCGGGCCAGTTGGGCGGCCAACTCGGGCTGTTCGGCCAGCGTCTTGGCGTTGACCTGGGCGACCAGGTCCAGCAGCGTGTCGTACAGCGGCACTTCCGACTTGTACATGTCGGACATGGCGCGGGAGAACCAGGCGCGGATCTGGTCCGGATTGACGAAATTCTGACTCATGGCGGGCTCGGCACATCGGTAAACAAGGATGGCCCGCATGAAATCATGCGCCGCGCGTGCGATCAAATGAAAAAAATCGGCTTAATCAGTCCGTTTTTTCATGGACCGCGCCCGCTGGGCGTCGCGCTCGCGCTTGCGCGCGGCCTCTTCCTCAACCCAGGCGACGAACTGCTTGATCTTGGGCACTTCGGCCGAGTGCTCGGAATAGGCGACGAAGTACGCGCCGTCGCTGGGCTGCACGTAGTCCCAGGGAATCACCAGCTTGCCGGCCTGCAGCTCTTCTTCGGCCAGCAGGCGCGGCGTCAACGCCACGCCGCAACCGCCCTCCGCAGCGCGCACGCACATGTAGAAGGTATCGAAGCGGGGACCGTGGTAGCTGCGGTCGGACTGGAATTGCTGGCGCGAGAAGTAGTCGTGCCAGGCTTCCGGGCGCGAAGCGCACTGGATCAGCGCCTGGGCGCTCAGCGCCTCCAGGCTGTCGACCCTGTCACCCGGAAGAAAGCCGGGCGCGCACACCGGCACGACCTCGGCCTCGAACAATTCCCGGCACTGGGCGCCCGGCAAGGTGCCATGGCCGAAGAAGAAGGAGATGTCGATCTTGGCCTGCATCAGGTCGAAGGGCCGCGTTTCGCTGCGCACCTTGACCTGGATGTCGGGATGGGCGGCCATGAAGCCCTGCAGGCGCGGGATCAGCCAGCGCGCGCCGAAGGTGGGCTGGGTGCCGATGGTCAGCACCTGAGTCTCGCTGCCGTAGGTCAGGATGTAGCGCGAGGACATGTCCACCTGGTTCAGGATGGCCCTGACCTCGGACTGGTACAAGGCTCCCGCAGGCGTCAGTTGCAGGCGCCGCCGCACCCGCAGGAACAGCGGGTTGCGCAGCAGCGCCTCCAGCTGCGCGATCTGTTTGCTGATCGCGCTCTGGGTCATGTGCAGTTCCTCGGCGGCGCGCGTGAAGCTCATGTGCCGCGCCACCGCCTCGAAACATTGCAGCGCCATCATCGATGGCATCAAACGCTTTTCCATGGGGCCGATCCGGGTATGCCTGTGCTGGCGGCGGCCCGCGCTCCATCGCCGGCCGCCGCGCTTGCGGCATTATCGCAGGCCCGGCCTCACCACTGGTATCCGACCCCCGCGGCGCCGCCGAAGTCGCCGCGGGACGTGCCGTTGGCCGACACCTTGTAGACCCAGCGCCCGCCGCTAGACACGCGCGACAGCCCCAGGGCGTAACCCGATTCGCCGTTCCAGGTGCCGCCAGCCATGGACAGCATGTTGCGGCCGGGCAAGTAGGCCTGCGGCAAGGAAGCCGTCGCCATGGCTGCAGCCACCCCCGCGCTCAGCATGCGCTCCTGGGACTCCAGATCGCTGCGCAGGTTCTGCAGGGAATGCTCGACGGCGCCCACGCGCGCCTCGCTTGCGCTGCTTGCGGCGCGCAGCTGGCCCACGTTGACGGCATCGGTGTCCTCGCTGCCTGCAGCCACGCCCGTCATCTGGCGTCCACCCACGTTCACCTCGCCCGTGGAGCTTTGGGGCTGCGCCATGCCGTAGGCTTCGTAGTTCTCCTGCGCGCCGCGCGCCGCCGAGGACCCCGCCCCCAGCGCCACGCTGTTGCCCGCGCTGGCCACCGCGCCTGCGCCGACCGCGACGCTCTGCGTGGCCGCGGACGAATCCGCTCCCACCGACACGCTGCGGTCGGCAACGGAACCGCGTCCGGCGTTCGAGCCTATCGACACGTTGTCGTTGCCCCGCACGCCCGACCCCGCGGCCGTGCCCTGCGCCACGTTGTTATTGCCGACGACGTCGCGCCCCGCAGCCAGCCCGCCAGCCGTATTGCCGTCGCCCTGCACGCCATAGCCGGCGTAGGCGCCGGCAGCCGTGTTGTTGGCGCCGGTCACGTTCTGCCCGGCGTTCTTGCCCTGCGCCAGATTGCCCTCGCCCTCCACGTTCTGCCCCGCGTTCTGGCCCAGCGCCAGGTTGCCGTCACCGACGACGTTGCGGCCCGCTTCCTGGCCGAAGGCCGAATTGCCGTTGCCGGTGACATTGCGCCCGGCGTTGGTGCCATAGGCGGCATTGTTGTTGCCCACCGTATCCGTGCCGGCCCAGAAGCCAAACGCATCGTTGTAGTCGCCCGTGACGTTCTGGCCGGCGCTTCGGCCAAACGACTGGTTCCAGCCACCCTGCACATTGGTGCCGGCGTAATAGCCGATGGCCTGGTTGGCGTTCTTGCCGCCGACCTTGGAGCCCGCGCCCTCGCCGATCGCCAGGTTCCAGTTGGTGCTCACGTCCTGGCCCGCGCCATTGCCCAGGCCGATGTTGTTGCTGCCTTTCACGTTGGCGCCAGCGTTCTTGCCGATCGCGTGATTGCCCTTGCCCGTCACGCCCTGAGCGGCGCCCGGCCCATAACCGAGGTTGCTGCCGTCCCACTTCACAGGCGGCGCGGTCTGCGCCTGCGCGGCCGATCCCCCGGCCAGCGCGCCCACCAGAACCGCCACCGACAAGCCGTTGGCGGCCAGAATTGCGTATGTGTGCTTCATTTGTATGTTGATCGATTGTTGTTGCGGACCGGCCGGACGCGCACCCCGATGCGCGCCCGGCCCGCTCATGCCTGAGCCATCACAGATGCAGCGCCATGGCCGGATCGCTGACGCTCGCGCGGCCGTTCTCCATGCGTCCCGCGAAGCGGCGTTCGAAGCCTTCGGCGGTGACGGTGAAGTCGTACCAGTTGCCGCTTTCCTTGATGGACCAGTGGTGTTCGGCGACCTTGCCCGGCTCGACCGCCAGGGTCCAGGGGCCGTCCTTGCGGTAGGCGTTGGATTGCAGGTTCGCCTGCAGGCTGGCCGTGCCGCGGTTGGACACCTTCACGTAGAGCGCGCTGCCTGCCGGCTCGTAGCAGACCTGCACTTCCAAGGCCGCGCCACGCTGCGTATTGCCGGAGAAGGTCCGCACGAAGCCGTTGCTGCTGTACACCCAGAGGTCATAGTCGCCGCCGGTCCAGGTGTCGGACAACGTCTTGCCGGCTTCGACGGTGTAGCGCCGCGGGATCAGGTCCAGGTTGCGCTTGTCGTACACATGGAACACCGCGCCGGCTTCGCCCGTGTTGCTGAACAGCAGTTCGACCGCGCCATCCGCCCCCAACCGGGCGCTGGTGTGCAGTTCATAGGGCAGCGCGCGCGACAGCCGCGTGCCGGTCTCCTGGAACAGCGGCTGCGGGATTGCGGGCGCCTGGGTCACGGCGGTGGTGGGCAACAGCTTCTGCGCCGCGTTGACCGCGGGATAGTTGCTGGTGTCGGGCAGCGTGGGCACGCGCGGATCGTTGGGACTGACGAAGTCGAAGCAGGTGGTCAGGTCGCCGCAGACCGCGCGGCTCCAAGGACTGATGGCGTCGACCTTGATGTCGAAGCGCTGCTCCAGGAACCGGCCCACCGAGGTATGGTCGAACACCTGGGAATTGACCCAGCCGCCCTTGCTCCACGGCGACACGACGTACATCGGCACGCGTGAACTCAGGCCCCACGGCCGGATGTTGCCGGTGATCTTGTCGTCGGCCTTCAGGTAGTTGCCCACCGAGGCATCGAAATACTCCCCCTCCAGCGGCACGGTGGACTTGCCCATCAGCACGCCATTGGCGTCATAGGACGGCACTGCGGGCATGGCGGCGTGATCGAAGAAGCCGTCGTTCTCGTCGAAGGTCACGAACAGTGCGGTCTTGCTCCAGACTTCCGGATTGGAGGTCAGCGCGTCCAGCACGTCGGCGATGAAATCGGCGGCACCGGCCACGCCTTCGCTGCTGCCAGGATGCTCGGCCAGGGCCTGCGTGGGCAACACCCACGACACCTGCGGCAAAGTGCCATTGGCCACGTCCTGCTTGAGCTGGGCAAGGAAGTTGACGGCGCCGTCGTTCTTCTCGGGGCCGCCCGTCAGGCCATGTTCATAGATCGGCGAACCCGGCTGCGCGGTGCGGAAGCTCTTGAAGGCCAGGCAGCCGTGCATGGCACCCGTCCAGTTGTTGTTCATGTTCTGGTAGATGTGCCAGCTGACCCCGGCGCGCTGCAGCAGGTCGGGCAAGGTGTCCCACTTGAAGGCGCTGTTCACGTACTTGTAGTTGTAGGCGCCGGTCGCGGGGTCGACCTGGCCCGAACCGTCGGCCAGCTGCGCGCGGCCCGCCACCCAGTTGGACGGGTTAGGCCAGCAGCGCGAGTTGACGGGTTCCGAATCGGTGTCGGTGCTGTTCACGCCCAGCTTGCGCAGTTCGGGATTGGCGTTGGCGCCTGACCAGAACACGATGCGGTTGGGATCGGTGCCGGTCAGGATGGAACAGTGATAGCCGTCGCAGACCGTGAAGGCGTCGGCCAGCGCGAACTGGTACGGAATGTCCTCGCGCATGAAGAAGCCCATGGTGGCCTGGTTCTTGTACTGGATCCACTGGTCCATCTTGCCCTGGTTCCAGGCTGCCTGCTGGTCCGGGAAATTGTGCGGCGTGCCCGATCCGATCAGCGCGTTGCTGGTCCTGGAATCGCGGCGGAAGGGCTGGATGTCCTGGCCGCCCTTGGGGTCGGGCTGGAAGAACACCGATTTGCCGCTGGCCAGCGGAATCGGGAAGCGGTCGCCGAAACCGCGCACGCCGCGCATGGTGCCGAAATAGTGATCGAACGAGCGGTTCTCCTGCATCAGGATCACGATGTGCTTGATGTCCTTGATGGTGCCGCTTTCAACCGCGGCCGGAACCGCCAGCGCGCGCTGGATCGAGGCGGGCAGCAAGGCCATTGCCGACAGGGCGCCGGCCGCCTGGGCCGAGGCGCGGAAAAACTGCCGGCGGCCCGGCAAGGCCGGGGACGCGCTGGCGGGATGCGAGGGATAGGTCTTGGTCATGGGGCTACTCTTGCGTGGGGTTGGGCGGATCGGGCGTTCAGGGCGCGCAGCGCAGTTGCGGCGCGGGCGGCGGCGTCTCTGGCTGTCCGGTCTCGGGCGGCGTGGTCGCGCCGTCATCCGAGTCGTCATCGCCGCCGCAGGCGGCAAGGGTCAAACTCAAGGCGATGGCCGCAACAAGGGCGCGGCCCAGTGCAAAGTACGGGGTCATGAAAACTCCTGGTCAGGGAACGTTGCCGGGTCCGTCCGGCAGAAAACCTATCGGGGCGCGGCGGCCTGGCTGGCCGCCGCGCCGGCTCAGCTCAAGCGGCGCCGCAAGCGGGCGGCGACCTGGTCCAGCAAGAACACGGTGATGAAGATCACGACGAGAATGGTCCCGACGTGGGCGTACTGGTACATGTCGTAGCGGCCTTTGAGTTCCTGGCCGATGCCGCCCGCGCCCACCAGGCCCACGACGGTCGCCATGCGCACGTTGCGGTCCAGGATGTACAGGGTGTAGCCGGTGAACTTGGGCATGACTTGCGGCAGCACTGCGTAGGCCAGCACGCGCGGCTTGCTGGCGCCGATCGCGGCCAGCGCCTCTTGCGGCTTGGTGTCGGCCGTTTCGATGTCCTCGGCGTAGAACTTGCCCAGGAATCCCATCGAATGGATGGCCAGCGCCAGCACCCCGGCAATCGGGCCGAAGCCGTAGGCCAGCACCAGGAACAGCGCGCAGATCAGCTCGGGCATCGCACGGAACATGCTGACGATGGCGCGCGCCGCCACGTACAGCAGGCGGTTGGGCGCGTAGTTGCGGGCGCTGCAATAGGCCAGCGGCGCACTGCCCAGCACGGCCAGCAAGGTCGCCCAGATCGCGATCTCGAAGGTCTCTACCATCTTCACCGCCACCCGCCATAGATAGCCCAGCGGCTCGACCAGATAGGTCTGCGTGGATACCTCGTCTTCCATCTTCAGCGTGTGCGGATTCAGCCGGCTCTCGGTCACCTGCACCGTTTCCACATGCGCCAGCCACGGCAGCCTGTCCGGGTCGAAGCCCTCTATGCGCGAAGTCTCGGTGCGGTACGAGACCTGCAGCGGGAACAGGTTGTCGGCCAGAGCGCCCAGGCCCGAGGTGACCTGGGACTGCTCCTTCAGGCCCACCGCCGCCAGCGCGCCGTCCAGGGTGAGCGCCGCCATGCGACCCATCTCGACCCGCTGCCCGGTGTAGAGGAACAGCATCAGCGCGGCGATCACGATCAGCAGCGCGCGGGCGCCATAGGGCGGATCCAGGCGCCAGGCCGCGTTGTCGGCCGGCGTCTTCAATGCATGCGTGTTCATTGCGCGCCTCCCGCCGACAGCACCGCCGGCCGGATCGGCCTGGCCATGCGAGGTTCAGCATGGCCGCGGCCCGCAAGCGCGGCCATGCCGCTTTCCGCCTGCGGCGCCTGATACAGCGCACGGGCAGTGGCCTCATCGAACGCGCCCGCCGGTCCGTCGAACACCATGACGCCATGGCGCAGGGCCACGATGCGGTCGGCGAACTCGCGGGCCAGGTCGACCTGATGCAGGCTGCAGAGCACGGTGGCGCCGCGTTCGCGTGCCTGATTGCGCAACAACTCCAGGATGTCGCGGCTGATGCGCGGGTCCAGGCTGGCCACCGGCTCGTCGGCCAGCAGCAAGGCCGGAGCCAGCATGAACGCTCGGGCGATGCCCACGCGCTGCTGCTGGCCGCCGGACAATTCGCTCACGCGGCGTTGCAGGTGCTCGGGCTGCAGGCCGACTTCGCGCACCAGCTTGCAGGCCCGTTCGCGCAATTCCGCGGGGAAGCGCATCAGATAGGCGCGCCATGCCGGCAAGCCGGGCAGCGCGCCCGACAGCACGTTGGTCGCGACCGTCGCGCGCGACACCAGGTTGAAGTGCTGATGCACCATGCCGATCCGTGGCCGCACGGCCGCCAGCGTCGAGGGCTGCACCTGCGTGCCATCGACCCACACTTCGCCTTGGGTCGGCGCGGTCAAGCCGTTGGCCATGCGCAGCAAAGTCGACTTGCCCGCGCCCGAGGCGCCCAGGATCACGCAGAACTGGCCGCGCGGCACCTGCAGCGATACCGAGTTCAGCGCCGCGGTCCCATCGGCATAGCGCATGCCTACAGCGTCATAGCGCAGCATGTCCATTTCGCTTGCTCCGCCGATCACCGCTGTGCCGCCTTCTGCAGGATTTCACCCTTGATCTCGTCGGTCAGCAGGGCCATCTTCGAGGCCGGGCCGGCGAACTGCGCCTCGGAGAACTCGGTGTCGAAACGATCCAGCTTGGCGCCGCCATAGCCGCGCACCATGTCAGGCGTGACACCGGGCGCCTGATGGACCGTGGCAAAGGCTTGCTTGAGCGTGGCCTTCAGCGTCTCGGGCAGCTTGGTGTTCATCGCCAACGGCGGATACGGGATGGGTTCGCTCTTGAAGATCACCTTCACGGACTTCGGGTCCACCGCGCCCTGGCGCACCGCCTTGTCGAAGGAATCGAACGACAGCGCGGCCGCGTCGACCTGGCCCTGTACCAGCGCGGCGAGGCTGCTGGCGTGGCTGCCGGTCAGTTGCAGCGCCGCCAGGTCCTTGGCCGGGTCCATGCCGTCCTTGATCATGGATGCCACCTGGAAGGTGAAGCTGGAGGCCGAATTCACGTCGCCGAACGCGGCGCGCTTGCCCTTCAGATCAGCCAACGTATTGATCGGCGAATCAGCCTTGGCGAACATCGCGGCGTAGTAGGCGGATTCGCCCTTCTGCACGCCCACGGCCAGCAATTGCGCACATTGGCGCTCATGCGCCTGCACGTAGGAAACCGGACCCAGGAACGCGACCTCGGCCAACTGGTTGCACATGCCTTCGACCACGGCGCCGTAGGATTGGCCCACGGTCAGTTGGAAATGCAGGCCGGTGCTGCGCGTGATCGCGTTGAAGATCGGCGCGTAGTCGGCCTTGGTGCCCGACTCGGTGCCGCCGTCGGCGGGTATCAGCAGCACGCGCAGCGGACGTTGCTGCGAGCCGTCTGCCAGGGATTGGGCTTGTGCGAGAGGCGCGGCGGCCAGCAGGGAAACCAGCGCCAGGGCGGACGCGCAGGTGCGGATCTTCATTTTTCTGTTCCTAGTCTTGTTGAGGTTGCCATCGGGGCGCAGCGTGCTCGGCCCTGATTCCGGAACGCAGATTAGTCACCGCACATGACAGGCAAATGAAAATTTCTCAAATCAAAAAAATGAATTTTTGAATTTTGTTCAGATAGAATCACAGCCGCCGGGCAGGCCCGAACCGTAGCGGGCGCCCACTTCTTTCAACCCTGCACGCGCTTCGACGCCACCACGCCGATCCATGACCCGCATTGCCCGCACTCCCCTCGCTTCCTTCCCCCAAGCGCCGACGGCAGAACCGCCCTGGACCGCCCGATCACGCGGCCTGATCCTGGACCTGGACGGGACATTGATCCGGGGGCATGAAGTGATACCGGGCGCCAGCGAGCTGCTGACCCGCTGGGCAGGGCGCTGCGTCATCGTGTCCAACAATTCCACCGACACGGCGGCGGACCTGGCGCCGCGTTTACGGGCGATGGGCCTGCCGGTGCAGGCCGGAATGCTGGTCCTGGCCGGTGAACAGGCCGTGCGCCATATCGCCCGGCAAAACCCGCGGGCCGCGGTGCTGCTCTGCGCCTCGGACGCATTGCGCAGTTTCGCGGCCGGACTGGGGCTGGCGTTGGTCGACCGCGATGCGGACATCGTGCTGCTGGCGCGCGATCTCTCCTTCGGCTACGGGACGCTGCAGACCCTGGCAGGCGAGCTGGCGCGGGGCGCGGCGTTGATGGTCAGCAACGGCGACCTCACCCATCCCGGCCCGCAAGGCGCCATCGTCCCGGAGACGGGCGCGCTATTGCAGTCGGTGCTGGCCTGCGCGCCCGGCGCGCGGCCGCACATACTCGGCAAGCCGGGAGCCATGCTGCTGGAGGAAGGATTGCGCCGGCTGGGCCTGGCGCCTGCGGACGTCACGGTGATCGGCGACAACGTGCGCACCGATGGGCTGGGTGCGGTACGCCTGGGTATCGGCTACCTGCTGGTGGGCAATGCGCCCTGCGCGGATGCGCCGGACGTGGCGAGGCTGCTGGACAGCGCGTGCCCGCGCCGACATGCGCTGCCGGCGGGCATTGAAGACGATCAGTAGCGCTTGTTCGACAGCACGTCGAAGGTGCTGCGCAGCGTGGAGACGGCCTTGTCGTAGTCGGACAAGGCCAGGCAAGCGATGAGGGTGTCGATGATGGCGAGCTGGGCCAGCCGGCTGGTCATGGCCTCGGTGCGGAAACGGGTCTCGCGCGACATGGTGTGCAGCACCACGTCCGCATGCTCCTGGATCGGCGATTTGCCGAAATTGGTGATGCAGATCGTGCGCGCGCCGGCTTCCTTGGCCAGCCGCGTCGCCAACACCGTCTCGTGCGTGCTGCCCGAGTGCGAAATGGTCAGCACAGCGACGTCCGGCCCGGTCAGCGACGCGCTGATGGCCTGCACGTGGGAATCGGTCACTGCGGTGGCATGCAGCCCGATGCGCAGCATGCGGTAGTGCGCGTCGTGCGCGATGACGGCCGAGCTGCCGATGCCGTAGATTTCAACGCGGCGGGCGCCGCGTATCAGGTCCACCGCGGCCGACAGCGCTGCCACGTCCAGCACCGATTCGGTTTCCTGCAGGGTCTGGATATTGCTATGGAAGATCTTGCTGACGACCTGCTCGGGCGTGTCCTGGGCGGCCAGGTCTTCGTGGATGTACTGCACCGGCTGCACGATCTGCTGCGCCAGCGCGATCTTCAGCTGTTGAAAGCCCGTGGCCCCCAGCAGCTTGCAAAAGCCCACCACGCTGCCTTCGCTGCACTGGGTGCGCTCGGCCACTTCACTGACCGACATGTGCACCACCTCGGCGGGGTTGCGTATGACGAACTCGCCAATGCGCTGCGAGGCCGCCCCCATCGAGGGCAACAGGCTCTGGATACGCGCCAGCATGGCCTGCGGCGAGCCCCGCTGCTGATCGGCGGCGGTCGGGGTTCGGGGAGTGCGTTTGGATGTGGCCATGGCGGAGATCGAGAAACGGGAACCGGGTGCGCAGGCAACGATACCCTACCCGCTGCCGGCGCGGCGACGACGCATGCTAACGGCCGCCGATGACAGGATGTCCGGGCAGGCGCGCGCCGCCCATGAAAAAGGCCGGCATGTGCCGGCCTTTCCGTTTGCTGTGCCTTACTTCGCGGGCGTTTCGGCGGGCTTTTCGCCTGCGGCCGGAGCGGCCGGGGTGGCGGGAGCGGCCGGGGCCGAGGGCACCGACGCGTCGGGCTTGGCCGGAGCGGCGGGCACGGAACCCGCGCCGGGAACCGAGGCGGCGCCGGGAACCGACGAGCCAGCGGGAGCAGGCGCCGCGCCCGGCACTTGCGGCACCGAACGGTCGGCCGGGAAGCTCTGCATCACGCCCGAGTCGACGGCCGGGCCGCTATTGCCCTTGTGGCTGACATAAGCCAGGCCGGCGGTGGACGCGAAGAAGACCACGGCGGCCCACTTGGTCGCGCGCGAGAGGAAGTTCGCCGCGCCGGTGGCGCCGAACAGGCTGCCGGCCGAGCCGCTGCCGAAGGCGGACCCCATGTCGGCGCCTTTGCCCTGCTGAAGCAGGACCAGGACGATGATAGCCAGCGCCGAGATCACTTGGACGGCCAGCAGGATTTTGAGCATCAAGGGCATTACAGACTCCGGAACGGAAACTTAGATAGCGGCGATTCGCAAAAATTCTTCGGCCACGAGCGACGCGCCGCCGACCAGGGCTCCGTCGATATCAGTCATGGCGAACAAACTGGCGGCATTGGCAGCTTTGACGCTGCCGCCGTACAACACTTGCACCTGCGCGGCGCCCAGCGCGCGCAGGGCGGCGCGGATGGCGCCATGGACTTCCTGCGCCTGCTCGGGGCTGGCGGTGCGGCCGGTGCCGATGGCCCAGACGGGCTCATAGGCCAGGACCATGCGCGAAACCGCCTCGGCGCCCAGCGCCAGCACGGGCTTCAACTGGCGTTCGATCACGGCCAGCGTGTTGCCGGCTTCGCGGTCGGCCAGGGACTCGCCCACGCACACCACCGGCGTCAGGCCGGCGGCCAGCGCGGCCTGGGCCTTGGCGGCGACGGCTTCGTCGGTCTCGCCGTGCAGCACGCGGCGCTCGGAGTGGCCGGCCAGGGCCCAGCGGCAGCCGAATTCCTTCAGCATGGCGCCGGAGATTTCCCCGGTGTAGGCGCCCTTTTCATGGGCGCTGACGTCTTGCGCGCCCCAGGACACGCTGCTGCCGGTCAGGGCCGACGCCGCCTGCGCGAGATAGGGGAACGGCACACAGATGCCGATTTCGCAGTGGCTCGCAGCATCCGCGGCGCGCAGCTCGGTCAGCAACGCGGCGTTCTCGGCCAGGTTGCCGTGCATCTTCCAGTTGCCCAGCACGAGGCGGGCGCGGTTTTCGACTGAAGTCATGGCGAGGTATCTGTATCGGTTGGACTGGGGCGAGCCAAGGGCTGCGTAGCAACCGCCCACGGGCCTGCCTGGAAAAAATTCCAGGCGAAACCCGTGATTGTATCCTGTTGCGGGACGCTACGCCGAGCGCCCCCCATTTCTTACATGGTCAGGATGATTTTGCCGATGTTTTCACCGCTTTCCATCATGGCATGGGCGCGGGAAGCCTCGGCCAGCGGGAAGGTGGCGTGCACGATGGGCTTGATGGCCCCTTTTTCCAGCAAGGGCCAGGCCTGTTCGCGCAGCGCACGGGCAATGGCGCCCTTGAAGGCGACCGGGCGGGGACGCAAGGTCGAGCCGGTGATGGTCAGGCGGCGGCGCATGACCTGGGCCGTGTCCACATTGGCGTGGGAACCGCCCAGTTGGGCGATGATGACGATGCGGCCGTCGTCGGCCAGGCACTGCATGTCGCGGCCGATGTAATCGCCGGCCACCATGTCCAGGATCACGTCCACGCCGCGTCCGCGGGTGGCGTCCAGCACTTCCTTCACGAAATCCTGGGTCTTGTAGTTGATGCCGCGTTCGGCGCCCAGCGCTTCCACGGCGCGGGCCCGGTCGTCGCTGCCGACGGTGGCATAGACCTTGTGGCCCATGGCGCGGGCCAGCTGGATGGCCGTGGTGCCGATGCCGCTGGCGCCGCCGTGCACCAGCAGCGCCTCGCCTTCGGACAGGCGGCCGCGGTCGAAGACGTTGCTCCAGACCGTGAAATAGGTTTCCGGCAGGCCGGCGGCCTCGATGTCGGACAGACCCTTGGGGATGGGCAGGCATTGCGCCGCGGGCGCCACGCAGTATTCCGCGTAGCCGCCGCCCGCCACCAGGGCGCAGACCTTGTCGCCCATGGCGAAACCGCTGCCCGCCAGGTCGCCGCCGACGATTTCGCCGGCCACTTCCAGGCCCGGCAGGTCCGAGGCGCCGCGCGGCGGCGCGTAGTTGCCCTTGCGCTGGAACACGTCGGGACGATTGACGCCTGCGGCGCTGACTTTGATCAGAACTTCACCCGCGCCGGTTTCCGGCGTGGGGCGCTCCACGGGGACCAGGACCTCGGGGCCACCAGGGCGAGAGATTTCTACGGCGTGCATCGCGTGCCTCCTTTGCAGCAAATGGATTATTATTGCGCCCTTTACGGCGTATCGTGTTCCCGGCCTGGCATATTGTTTGCCTGATGGCCGGATCGCCGGAATATACGCAATACCAGGAAGCGTGGCAGAGTGGTCGATTGCACCGGTCTTGAAAACCGGCAACGGGCAACCGTTCGTGAGTTCGAATCTCACCGCTTCCGCCAAGACACCCGATGCCAGCGCGCATCGCCGCCCGCAAGGCGGCAGGGGCCTACAGGCTGCCGTACGAATGCAGCCCCGACAGGAACATGTTCACCCCCAGGAAGGCGAAGCTCGTCACCACCAGGCCGGCGAGCGCCCAGTAGGCCGCCACCTCTCCCCGCAGCCCCTTGAGCAGCCGCATGTGCAGCCAGGCGGCATAGTTCAGCCATACGATCAGCGCCCAGGTCTCCTTGGGATCCCATTGCCAGTACGCGCCCCAGGCGTCGGCGGCCCACAACGCGCCCAGCACGGTGGCCACGGTGAAAAAGGCGAAACCCAGCGCGATGGCCCGGTACATGATGTCCTCCAGCACCTCCAGGGACGGCAGCCGGCGGGCAATCGGCCGGCGCAGCGCCAGCACCGCGCCCACGAGGATGGCGCCCGCGCCGAAATACAGCATCCACACAGGCGACAGCCGCCGCGAGCCGAAGATCATCGGCTCGGCGCATAGCAGCGCACCCAGCAGGAAAACCGGAATCAGACGCTTGCCTGCGGCGCTCTGCCCGTGCAGCTTGACCAGGTAGGCGAAACCCACCGCGCCCGCCAGCGAGAACGTGCCGTAGCCAATGAAATTGGCCGGCACGTGCAGCTTCATCCACCAGCTTTGCAGCGCGGGGACCAGCGGCTGGATCTGATGGGCGCCGCGCGCGAGCGAATACCAGGACAGGAAGACGACCATCGAGGCGACCACCAGCATGACGAAGCCGCCCAGCGCCCGCGTGGCGTAGCGGGCCTCGTAGTAGAGGTAGAACAGCGCCGTGACCAGCGCGAAAAAAACAAATACCTCGTACAGGTTGCTGACTGGAATGTGTCCGACATCCGGTCCCAGCAGATGCCCTTCGCGCCAGCGCACCAGCAGGCCGGTCAGCCCTGCCCATACCCCGCCCCACGTCAGGACAGTGCCCAGCCAGGCGATCGCGGGCCGGGCCAGTCCCGCCCAGTAGCAGAGCGTGCCCAGCACGAACAGGCAGCTCATCCAGAGTATGGACGACTGCGACGACAGCAGGTACTTGAGCAGGAAGACGCTTTCGGCGCGCCCTAGATCGCCCTGCAGCAGCCCTGCCCCGCCCGCATACAGCCACACGGCCAGCAGCGCGCTGGCGCCGCTGGACAGGGCCAGAGTCCGCAAGGGGCGCCACAACCATCCCAGCCAGGCCAGGGCCGGCACGGCGCCGATCAGCATCGCTTTCTCGTAGCCGTTCAGGAACGGGCCGAACTCCGCCAACGCATAGGCGCAGCCGGCAAGGCAGATCAGCAGGAACGCGGCATCGGTCCGGTTCAGGCGCCTGCCGTTCCGGGCTGCGGCATTCGGAACCTCCGGCACGGGCCGGCGGGAAGTCAGCGGGACGGGCCCGGTAGCGGTAATCGGCATCGCAGCATCTCCATGCGTGACCGTCCGCCCCAGGTTGCCCACAGGCCGAACGAATCTTATATTGTCATAGGACAAATTGATTCTACGAACGACGCGGCAGCGCCGCATAGCGATGCCGCCGGTCCCCGCGCTGCGCCACCGTCCCTACCGGAAACGCGGCAGGCGTGCTAGACACCCGCGCAGCGCGCTTCGTCCAAAGATGGGCGAGACGCCGCCCGGTCCGGACAGGATTCCTGCAATTGTTTGCAAGCCGCGTGCACGCGCGCCATGGCCTGGGCGATCTCGCCAGTATCCAGACCGGCAAAGCCGAACAGCAGATGTCGGGGCTCGGCGCCCTCGGCCGCACAGGCGGCGGCCTGGGCCAGTGGATACAGCCTCACGCCCTGCGCCAGCGCGGCCGCGGCGACCGCGTCGGCGGGTGGGCTGTCCGCCGGCAGTTCGAAGGCCAGGTGCATCCCTGAATTCTGTCCGCTGATCCGGCCGCGTCCACCCCAGACCTTGCGGATGCCGCGCAGCAGTTCGTCGCGCTGCGCCTTGTAGCGCCGCCGCAAGGTCTGCAGGTGGCGCGCGAAACAGTTCTCATCGAAGTAGCGCGCCAGCACGGCCTGCGTCAGCCATGGACTGCCGTTGTTGAGCAAGGCCTTGCGTTCGACGAAATCGTCGACCAGCGCAGGCGGGCAAACCATGTATCCCAGCCTCAGGCCGGGCCCCAGCGTCTTGGAGAACGTCCCCAGGTACACGACCTGCCGCGGGCTCATCGCGGCCAGCGGCATGGGCAGTACAGACTCATAGCAAAAGTCGCCGTCGTAGTCGTCCTCGATGATCAGCGCGCCGCTGCGGCCCGCCCATTCGAGCAACTGCCGTCTGCGAGACAGCGACATGGCGTGGCCCAGGGGGTACTGGTGCGACGGCGTCACATAGGCCAGCCTGGCCGGCCCTTCCGGCAACAGATCCGTGCGCAGTCCCTGCCCGTCCACCGGAACCGGCGCCTCCTGCGCGCCATGCCGCCGCACCAGATTCCTGAATCCCGCGTAACAGGGCGACTCGAACACCGCCCTGCCGTGGCGGTCCAGGAAATGCGAGGCGATCAGGCTCAAAGCCTCCTGACTGCCGGCCGTGATCAGCACCTGTTCCGGTTCGACCTTCAACGCCTTGGCCGCCGACAGGTAATCGGCAATCTGCACGCGCAAGCCCCACAGGCCGGCCGGCGGCGCATATTCGGCCATGGCGCAGCCCGCATGCCGCAGCAGCTGGTTCGACAGCGTGATGAACTGGCGCAGCGGAAAGGCGTGGGCCGAGGGACGGCCGACCTTGAAGTCATAGCGCAGGGGCATCGGCGGCGACTGGCCGCAGACGCCGCTGGAAAGAGCCTGGCTGACGGCGTCGGCGTAGACCGGCGGACGGTCCTGGACGAAATCGGGGCAACGCGGATTGATGACCAGGCTGCGATTCAACGTCACGAAATAGCCGCGGCTGGGCTTGCTCTGGATCAGGCTGGAATCGATCAGCAGTTCATACGCGCCCAGCACGGTGTTCTTCGACACCTGCAGCAGCGATGACATCCGATTGATGGCCGGGAGCCTGTCCCCTTCCTGCAGCCGTCCGGCGCGTATCAACGCCTCGATCTGGTCGGCGATCTGCTGCTTGTAGGGTTTTGCATCCTGGCGGGATAGAGAGAGCGGGAGTGAAAACATGGCGGACAACCACAGGACAAAAAATGGCGCCGGCCTTTCGAAGCGGCGCGGGCCGGCCGCGCTCCGTTTGCTATCACGGTAGTGCTTTGGCCACGGCCTCACTTTGTCCTATGTCAAAAAACAGATTGGACCGTAACCATTGCGCAGGCGTGAGCCGTGCCTTATCGGCCCGGCGCCGCGATGACACAGTGCATGTGCCGCAGTTTCGGCAAAACCTTACGGGAGAGATCGACATGCACACCAAGCTATTGAGCGCGGCCTTGCTGTTCGTCTCGGCCGGCGCCGCCTGGAGTGCGCCGACCGGGGAGTACCTCAAGGCGAATCAGCTGTTCCAGCAGAACTGCGCCGTCTGTCATGGCGCCGACCGCGGCGGCTACATCGCGCCGGGCCTGACCAGCGACCGCCTGGTCCAGAGCGAGGCGGCGCTGCGCGGCACCATCATGACCGGCATCCCCGACACGCTGATGCCGCCCTTCGTGGGCCGCCTGTCCGACGAAGAGATCCGGGCGCTGGCCCGGCTCATCAAGACGCAGACGGCGGACGATCCCAAATGGGGGCTGGACCAGATCCGCGCCAGCGTGCAGGTGGTGGTAGACGAAGCCACCCTGCCCGCCAAGCCGACCTACGCCATCGACACCGTCTACGACCTGATGGTGGTCATGGCGCGCGGACGCTATGGGCGCGGCGACGCGGGCAACAATGCGCGCACCGTGTTCCTGGACGGCAAGACCAACAAGGTGGTCGGCGAGATCGCCACGCCGGTGGCGCCGCACATCATGGATTTCAGCCCCGTGGCGGAACGCTGGGCCTGGCTCAAGAGCGACGATGGCATGGTCTACAAGATCGACCTGTACTCGCTGCAGATCGTGCGCAAGGCCAAGGTCGGCCTGACCGGCCCCGGTATCGCCCTGTCCAACGACGGCAAGTGGCTGGCCATCAGTTCGTTCGTGCCCAAGAGCGTCGCCATCCTGAAGGCGGACACGCTGGAACCGGTCAAGTACATGGACCTTGAGGGCGAAGATCCGGACGGCAAGTTCGTCAAATCGGCCGGCGGGCCCGTCATCGGCAGCCGGATCAACAATAAGTTCGCGCTGACGCTGCGCCAGGCTGGCCAGATCTGGATCATCGACCCCGACAAGCCCGACATGCCCGTGACCAAGCTGACCAAGGTCGGCCGCATGCTGCATGACACCTTCCTCACGCCCGACGGGCGCTACTCCATGGTCGCGTCCTATGACGACAACAAGATCGTCGCGATCGACTTCAAGGACGACAAGGTGGTGCGCGACATACCCGCCGGCTGCCAGCCTCACGTCGGATCGGGCGCGGTGACCGAAGTCAACGGCCGCTTCCTGGCCTTCGGCACCAACATCGGCACCTGCGCAAAGGGCTCCGTGGTCACGGTCTGGGACACCAAGGACTTTTCCGTGGTCAAGCAGATCCCGGTGGCCGGAGCCACCGAATCGCCCGCCGCGCATCCGAACGCGCCCTACGTGGCGGTGGACATTGTCGACAAGGACAAGCGCGCGGCCTGGATCCAGCTGATCGACAAGAACACGCTGGAAGTGGCCAAGACGCTGGACGTGGGCGGGCATGCCTTCTTCCCCGACTACAACCGCACCGGCAATTACCTCTATGTCAGCTCGGGCTACTGGGGCGACCGCATCAAGATCTACGACAGCAAGACCCTGGAGCTGGTGGCGGAACACAAGATGGAAAGCCCCTCGGGCATTTTCTCCCGCGCCCGCACCCGCTGGCTGACCATCGGCCTGTCCGAAACGCGCAAATTCTGAGCCGAGGAACCCACATATGAAAACGCTATTCCGCATACTCACGGCACTGCTGCTGTCCCAGGCCGCCGCGCACGCGCTGGCCGCCGACGGGCAGCCCGCCCTGGTCGCCGGCGGCAATCCCGACACGCTCTCGCCCCGCGTCTCCGCCATGCTGCCGCTATGCGCCTCCTGCCATGGCGCGGACGGCATCAGCGCCGTCGGCCTGTACCCCAATCTTGCAGGGCAGAAGATGGAGTACCTGGTCAAACAGCTCAATGCCTTCAAGACCCGGGAGCGCAATGACCCGGTCATGAGTTCGATGGCCGAGCCCTTGAGCCCCGAAGCCATCCAGGAACTGGCCCAGTACTTCTCCAGCCGCAAGTAAGGGAGCAGGCCGCCATGGACGCGCCATCCGCGATGCTCTTCCCGGTGTACTTCAACCTGGCCGGCCGGCGGGTGGTCGTGGTGGGCGGCGGGGCCGTGGCCGAACGCAAGATCAGGCTGCTGCTCAGGGCCGGCGCCGCCGTTGCCGTGGCGGCGCCGGCCCTGACGCCCTGGCTGCGCGCAGCCGCGGACCAGGACCAGTTCCAGCATATGCCGGCCGTCTTCTCGCCGGCCTGCCTGGACGGCGCCTGGCTGGCGGTGGCCGCGACCGATCAGGGCGGCACGAACCAGGCGGTTGCCGCGGCGGCGCTTGCGCGCCGCATTCCCTGCAACGTGGTCGACGATCCCGTTCTTTCGACGATACAAGTGCCCGCCATCCTGGACCGTTCTCCGCTGGTGGTGGCGATTTCTTCAGGAGGCTGTGCGCCCGTGCTGGCGCGGCGCATCCGCGAACGGCTCGAAGCCTTGCTCGACGAAAGCACGGGAGATCTGGCGCGGCTCGCGGCACGCTATCGCAACCGCATCGTTGCGCGCTTCCGCGACCTGGAGCAACGTCGCGACTTCTACGACTGGATGCTGGACGGCCCGCTGCCCTCGTTGCTGGCGGCCGGCGACGGCAGGCAGGCCGGTCTGGCCCTCGAGGCCGCGATGCAGGCCGATACCCTGCCCCGCACAGGCAGCGCGACGATACTGGCAGCCGCCGACGGCCCCGCCGATCTGTTGACCCTGCGCGCCTTGCGCCTGCTGAACCAGGCCGACCTGGTCGCGCACGTGCCGGCGGTCAATCCGGCCATATTGGACAAGGCACGGCGGGACGCGGCGAGAATCGAGCTGAAAGGCCCGGGCCTGCAGCCTGATCCGGCCGTGGCCGCAGGCGCGGGACTGGACTGGCTGGCCCGCCAGGTGCAGGCGGGCCAGCGCGCCGTCCTGCTGCTGGGAACCGCGCATGACGCGAAGCTGCTGGCTCGACGAATATCGGCTTGCGGCGTGGCATGCAACGTCCTGTGAACGTCCGGCCCCGGACCAGCGCCGCGATCAGGAAGTCAGGTCCCCGCTTCCTCGCCACCCGCCAGCGCAGCCGCCAGATAAGCCTGGCCCCGCTCGCTGAAGGACAGTGACGCAGCCGCCTGCCTGCCGGCTTCGTCCATCTTGTGCCAGGTCTTCTGCAACACCGCGACGACCTTGTCCGGATAGCGTTCGCAGAATTCCTCGTACTGGTGCTCCAAAAACACCAGGCACAGCGCGTTCTCCATGCATTGGACGTCGGCATCGCGCTTGATGCCCTGCTTGCGCACGATCTTCAGCACCGCCTGCATGGTTTGCGCGTCATGGCCTGCGCTGGCTAACAGCCTTGCGGCGACGTCCGCGTGATGCTCCTTGAGCGTATTGCGCCATTGC
Source organism: Achromobacter aegrifaciens (assembly GCF_902859965.1). Lineage (NCBI taxonomy): Bacteria > Pseudomonadati > Pseudomonadota > Betaproteobacteria > Burkholderiales > Alcaligenaceae > Achromobacter > Achromobacter aegrifaciens. The sequence goes on along the minus strand of NZ_CADIKO010000003.1, from coordinate 420,966 downwards.
AGATAGCCAGCCCTGCCGGCCGGACAGGCCTCGCGCGGGACCTCCCAGCGGCCGATGTGCTGGCAGCGGGCGGCCAGCCGCAAGGCAGAGCCGGCCTGCGGGGCCAGCTTCGTCACCCAGGCGTGGAGGAATTGGGCGTGCAGCCATTCGCGCGGCTGCATCGCGCCATTCCAGGCGACCAGATTGGGATCGCGCCGGTTGTACTCATCGAACAGCTGCCAGGCGCGCTGCAGCGGCGCGTCTTCTGCATCCACCGGGTTGGGCGGGAATTCCATTCACACTCCTGTCTCGTCTTCGGTCAGATAACAGCCGGGGTCCTCGGCCCAGAGGTCGCCCGACTGCTTCTGCGCACGGATGCGGGTGTTGCCGTTGCAGATGTCCAGGTGGGCGCAGCTGGCGCAGCGTCCCTTGACGGGCCGCGGCCGCAGCCGCAGCAGCTTGAGCAAGGGTTCGGCGGGATCCGACCAGATCTCCGAAAAGGGCCGCAAGCGCACATTTCCCAGAGTGTAGTGCCACCACATGGTGTCGGCATGGACATTGCCGCGATTGTCGATGTTCGCGACGTTCATGCCGCTGGCGTTGCCGCCCCACAGGCGCAGCCTGGCCTCGATATGCGGCGCGCTCTGCGGGAACCGGCGACGCACCCAGTGCAGGAAGAACACGCCGTCGGCATCGTTGTTGCCGGACGTGAACTCACGCGGTCTGCCGGCCGCGGCTTGTTCCAGGCAGGTTTCGAAGATCCGCTCCATGGCCGCGCGCGTCATGCGGTGATGGCTGTCCTCGCCCCGGTTGCGGCCGCCGCGGCCGGCGTAGTTCAAGTGTGAAAAGTAGAAGCGGTCGACATTCTCGGCGTCCAGCAATGCCAGCAGCCCGGGAAGATCGTCGGCGTTGCCCTGGGTCAGGGTGTAGCGGATGCCGACCTTGAGGCCGCGGTCCCTGCACAGCCGGATGCCTGCCAGCGAGGCATCGAAGGCGCCCGCCTCGCCCCGGAAGCGGTCGTGCGTCGCGCCCAGGCCGTCCAGCGAAATGCCCACGTAGTCGAAGCCGCAACCGGCGATGGACTCGATGTTGCACCCGTCTATCAGAGTGCCATTGGACGACAGGCCCACGTAGAAGCCCATGGCCTTGGCCCGGCGCGCAATATCGAAAATGTCCGGCCGCAACAGCGGTTCGCCGCCAGACAGGATCAGCGCCCTCACACCGTAGGCATGCAGATCGTCCATGACTGCGCAGACCTCGGCGTAGTCCAATTCGCCGGCGAAATCCTTGTCGACCGAAGCGGAGTAGCAATGCCGGCAATGCAGGTTGCAGCGCCGGATCAGGTTCCAGATCACCACGGGTCCGGCCGCCCCACGGCGTGGCGCAAGCGGCGTGGGACGCAGCAGTTCAGACACGAAGGCAGAGATGCGGAACATGCGGAATTCCTCGCTATGCTGCCGGCCCCTGGCCTTCTTTCAGGCGCAGGCCGGTCTTTTTCAGGATTGCCGAGGAAAACAGCGCGTCGTGCGCACGCAGGGCGTCCGGAAAGCGCGCGTGCAAGGCCTCGGCGACGTCATCGATGCGCGCCAGCACCGCCGCGCGATCGGTCCCGTGCAGCATGGCGTAGAGGTTGTAGCGCCACAGCGGCGGATGCCGGGGACGCCGGTAGCAATGGCTCACGTCCGCGCGCTGGCCCAACCAGGCTCCCACAGCGTCGGCCTGACCGTCTTCCACGTCCCAGACCGACATGGCGTTGGCCACGAATCCGAGCGCGTAGTGGTTGGGTACCACGCCGATGCGCCGTATCACGCCGCGCGCGAGCATGTCGCGCAACTGCGCCATCACCTCGGCTTCGGTGACGCCCAGCCGCGCGGCCACGGCCCGGTATGGATCCCGCCGGATCGGCAGCCCCTCCTGCGTGGCGCGGACCAGGGACAGTTCGAACGGAGTCAGGCCGGCTGCGTCCATCTCAGACCTCCAGCTTCATTTCAAGGAAGTACTCGCGCTCCTTCGGAAACGCCAGCACGGGCAGGCCCGTCTCCTGCTCAATGGCGCGCAAACAGGCGGCAACTTCGGCGGGATCAGCCGCCGCCAGCACGAACCACATGTTCAACGCATGCTCGCGGCGGTAGTTGTGCGCCACTTCGACCCGGCGGTTGACCAGGGCCACGACCCGCTCCCATTGCGCCTGCGGCACGGCCATCGCCGCCAGGCAGTACGCGCCGCCGGCGCGCTCGATCTGGAACAGCGGGCCGAAACGGCTCAGCGCGCCGCACTCGCGCAAGCGGGCTACCCGCGCGATCACGGCGTCTTCGTCCAGCCCCAGCGCCCGCGCGACGTCCGCGAACGGACGCGGGCTGATCGGAAAGCCGCCCTGCAGGCGGTTGATCAGCTTGCGGTCGGCAGCGTCCAAGCCCAGCGGCATGCCCGCGGCAATGTCCTTGGACCTAACCATGCGTCGCCTCTTCCGGCACGAACCTCGCACCGCGCTGCTTGAAACATCTGGTCGAGAACAGCACCGCATGCGGCCAGGCATCAAGTCCAAGACGGCCGGCGATGGCATTGCGCAGCGCCTGCACCGCTTTCCGCTCCTTGCCGTGGATCATGCAGAAGAGGTTGTAGGGCCATTGCGGCAAGCGCCGCGTGCGCCGGTAGCAAAGCGTGACGCCGGGCTCGGCGCCAAGCCGCTGCCCCAGCGCATCCACCCGCGTGTCGTCCACGTTCCAGACGCACATCGCATTGGCGCGAAAGCCCAGCTGGCGATGTCTCAGCACCACGCCGAAACGGCGGAACAGGCCTGCGCGCTGCCAGCGCTCCAGCAGGCGCAGCGTCTCGTCCTCATCCAGCCCCGCAAGTAGTCCCAACCGGCGATAGGGGTGCGCGCAAAGGTCCAACCCATCCTGCACGGCATGGAGCAAGGCCTCTTGCGCGCTGCCGGCGGGTGGCAGCACGGCTCGTCCGCCGCTGCGCTGCGGCGTCGTGCGTTGTTGTGGCGCGCTCAGACTGAAACCCAGGTCGATGTGGTACTCGGCCTCCATGGGCAAGGCCAGCGGCTCGCAGCCGGAGGCCTGTGCGATCCGCGCCAGCAAGCGCGCCAACGCGCCAGGCTTGCGGCAGGCGGCGACGAACCACAAGTTCAAGGCATGTTCGCGCTCGTAGTTGTGATTGACCTGTGGCAGGCTGCTGACGTAGGCGGCAACCTGATCCAGGCGGGCGGACGGCACGTGCATGCCGACCAGCGCGCTGGCAAAGCAGGACTGGTGCAGCACCGGACCGACACGGCTCACGAGCCCCTCGCGCTGCCACCGCTGAAAGCGCGCCAGCACCGTGTCTTCATCCAGGCCGACGCGCTCGGCCAGCAAGGCGTAGGGCCGCGAGACCAGCGGAAAGTCCCGCTGCCAGCCATCGAGCAGACGCAGATCGGAATCGGACAGTTCAGAAGCCAATGCGGCCGCTCCTGTTGGTGAAGAAAATGCCGCTGGGCTTGGGAATGTCCAGCGTGGCGCCGCGTTGCAGCGTCCGGGTGTCATACACCACCACCCGGTCATCGTCGCGCGCCGACAGCCATACCGCCTCTCCTCGCGGCGTGAATTCCATGTGCAACACGCCGCGGCCAGGTGCCAGCGTCCGGACCACGGCCAGGGTTTCGGTGTCGATGACCTGTACCTGGCCGTTGTCCGGCACCGCAAAGTTGACCCAGACGCGGCGGCCATCGGGCTGCGCCATGACGAACACCGGCTGGCCCAGCGTGGCGATGCGGCCGGTCTCCTGCCAGGTGGCGGTATCCACCACCAGCACCTCGTGCCTGCCGATGGCGGGCAGGAACAGGCGTCCGCCCGCCGCGCTCCAGCCTCGCAGGTGGGGCATCTTGTAGACCGGCAACGCTTCCTCGCCGCGCCCATAGCCCTGCAGGATCTTGCGCACGCCGGCCTCCGGATGCCAGAGGTCCATCATGGCCAGCGCATCCTCGCCGAACAACCCGGCGATGTAATAGCGGCCGTCCGGGGTGACCAGCGCGTCGTAGGGCTGGCGACCGGCCTTGTGGCGTTGTGTGGACGGCCGGGCGGGGTCCGACAGATCCGTGATCCAGATCTCGCCCGCGTCGAACAGCGCGTAGGCGAACTTCTGTCCAGGCAGGTCCGCCAGGCCGACGACCTTGGAGCGCCTGCCCGGCGCATACTCGGCGGGCACTTCGCTGATCTGGCGCAAGGTCACAGCGTCGAAGACCTTGATGCCGCCGGGCGTGTAGTTCTGCACCACGATCAGCCGCCCGTCCTGCGAAATGGCGCCGCCGATCGCATTGCCGGACTGGATGCTGCGACGGTCCACGCGTTTCCGCAGCAGATCCACCTTGGTCAGCCCGCCGTCCCGGCCGAAGACGTAGCCGTAGCGGCCATCGCGGGAATAGGCGATGTGCGCATGGGAAAGGTCGCCCAGCCCTTCGACCCGCGCCAGCCGGGTCTGTCCGCTGGTTTCGACGATGGAGACGGCGCCGTCGGCACGCTCTATCACCATGCCCAGGTCGTTGGTGCCGCGCGGGTCGGTGGCCGCGGCGCAGCCGGCCAGCACAACGGCGGCCAGGACGAACAGGAAACGCAGTTTCATGAACGTTTTATTCCTCTGGAAAGCCCTTGAGCAGCCGCGCGGCGATCCAGGCGGCTTCGTCGGGCGCAAGCATGCCGCGCCACCCGGGCATGGCGGTGCCGGGCAGCCCGTGCAGAATCGCCTGTTCGAGATAGGCCGGCGGCTTGCCAGCAAGCGCTTGCGGCGTCAACGCCGGCCCCAGGCCGCCATTCAGGCGCAATCCATGGCAGGAGCCGCAGTCCTGCCGCACCAGGTGTATGAGTCGCTGCTGATCGACGGGATCGAGGTCCGGCGCCGCCTGCGTCCGGCCCACCGCCGCTCCCAGCCCCGTGCAACAGGCCAGCGCCAGGCATGTCAGGCCGCGACCGGGGCGCATGGCTCGGCCGCGTCACGCAACAACAGCTGTCCCGCCGCGGCGGCGGACCAGGCGCGCTGCGCCAGTCGCACCACGTCGCCGACCACCAGCAGCGTGGGCGGCTTGAAGCCGGCCACCAGCTGCGGAATCTGGCGCAAGGGGGCCACCGTCCAGTCCTGGGCTTCGGTGGTGCCGGAATGAACCAGCGCGGCCGGCGTGTCGCCGCCGCGCCCATGCCGCTGCAAGGACGCGACGATCTCGGCGGCGTTGGCCACCGCCATGTAGAACACCAGGGTACAGGTGGGATCGGCCAGCGAACTCCAGTCCAGTTCAAGGCCGGCGTCGTCCCGCAGATGGCCCGTGATGAAACGCACGCTGGCCGCCACGCCCCGATGCGTCAGGGGTATGCCCAGCGCTGCCGCGCAGCCGTTGGCGGCGCTGATGCCCGGCACGACCTCAACCGGCACGCCGTGCCGCGACAGGAACAGCAGCTCCTCGCCGCCGCGCCCGAAAATGAACGGATCGCCGCCCTTCAAGCGCACGACGCGGGAGCAAGACCCCGCCAGCGCCAACAGCAGCTGATGGATGTCTTCCTGCCGGTGGCGGCAGTCGCCCGCCATCTTGCCTACGTCATGGAACTGCGCGGCGGGATTGATGAGGGGCAGGATGCCGCCGCCTACCAGCCTGTCGCAGACCACGGCATCGGCCTGCTGCAATAGCCGCAAGGCGCGCACCGTCAGCAATTCGGGATCGCCCGGACCGGCGCCAACCAGGTAAACCGTTCCGCTCACTACTCCCTCCCTTGCAGCCAGGCTGCGCAAAATAAGGCTTCAGGAGGAAGTGTAGGAAGCGACAGGCGGCTGCAATAGGTACGGTCGACGCAAGTGCAATGGGTGCGCCAGGGGCGTTCAGGACGCCTGGGCACGCAAACGCGCCAGGATCTGTGCGCGATGCTGGTCCAGGCCGGGGACCTCCCGCGCCATCGACGGCAGGGGTTTGGAGAACTTCACCGGGAAGCCCACCACGCGTCCTGCCGGCGTATCGGCAACGACCCCGCGATGTCTGACGTGCGGGTCCTCGAACACTTCATCGTGCCGCAGTACTGGCGCCCAGGGGATATCGTGACCGTCGAACAGGCGTTCCCAATCCGCCAGGTTGCGGCTCTTGAACAATTCGCGCAGTCGATCGTTCAAGGCTCGCTTGTCGCGCATCCGCCCCGCCCTCGTCTGGTAGCCCGGCGCGTTCAGGTCCGGGCAAGCCGGGGCCAGCGCCACGCAAAGGTTGCGCCAGAACGATTCCTCCAGAATGCCGAGCGCAAGATGCCGGCCGTCCGCCGTCTCGAAGACGTCGTTGTCAGGCATGACATGGGGCAGATGCGCCACCTCCGGGCCAGCAGGACCGTTCATCGCCTGCAATGCAGGGGCCATCCATGCCGTCATGGTGTCATGGATCGACACGTCCAAATGCTGCCCCACGCCGGACTCGCGCGCGTCCTGCACGGCAGCCAGTATCGCGAGCGCGGCGTGCATGGCCGCGCAGTAGTCCGACAGGCGCAATCGCGGCCGCGCCATGACATCGCGCACCTGCGACGGCACGGCCCAGTATCCGGCCAGGGCCATGTAATTCACGTCATGGCCGGGCCGTTGCGCATAGGGCCCTGTCTGCCCGAATCCCGAAATCGAACACAGCACCACCCGCGGATTGACGCGCGCCAATTGCGTGTAGTCCAGTCCCAGATTGGCCATTACGCCAGGCCTGAAACCCTCCACCACGACGTCGCTGCCTGCCACCAGTTGCAGCAGGACGCGCTTGTCTTCTTCGCGCTTCAGATCGAGGCAGATGGACTGCTTGCCCCGGTTGTACTTGGCGAAGGTCTCGGCTCCCAACTGGCGAGCGGTGTCGCCCTGCGGCTTTTCCACCTTGATCACGGTCGCCCCCAACTGACCCAGCAACATGGCGGTGTACGGCCCAGGGTGCAGTTGGCCCAGGTCGAGCACAGACATGCCGCTCAGGTAGTCCGCCGCCCCCTGCTCTGCGCCGGCGCTCATGCGAGTATCCCCTTTGCGATGGTATTGCGCTGGATTTCGCTGGTTCCAGTGACGATGCGGTACAGGCGCAGGCGGCGGAAGATGAACTCCACCGGATGGTTCTTCGTCACTCCCACGTTTCCATGGATCTGCATGGCCTTGTCGGCAATTTCGAAGCAACGCTCGGACACGAACAGCTTGCACATCGACGCCGCGTCGCGCACGTCCTCGCCCGAGTCGGCACGCTCTGCCGTGGCAAGCACCATCTGTTCGCAGGCATAGAGGGCCGTCGCCATGTCGGCCAGCATGTGCTGGATGGCCTGGAAGCGGCTGATGGGGCCGCCAAACTGCTGCCGGTGCTTGGCGTAGTCCACAGCCAGCCTGAAAGCCTGGCGCGCCAGGCCTATCATGGTCGGGCAATGCAGCAGGCGGTTCACGCTGACGCGGTTCATGGCGATCTTGAAACCCTGCCCTTCCTTGCCGATCAGGTTCTTCTTCGGCACCCGGACCTGATCCAGCACGATGTCCGCATCGACATACTGGCCTGTCATCGGCACGCAATCGTGCACCAGCCGTACGCCGGGGCTGTCCAGATCGATGAAAATCGCGGATATGCCTTCCGCGCCCCGGTCAGGATCGGTGACGCACATGGTGATGGCGAAATCGGCGAACGTCGAGGCGGTAATGTAGTGCTTGACCCCGGTCACGATGTAATCGTCGCCGTCGGCCACCGCGACGGTCTGCAAGCGGGTAGCGTCGGAGCCCGACTGCGGCTCGGTCATGGCGAAGCAGGCGCCGCGCTCGGCGTTGACCACGGGCATGATGTAGCGGTCGTGCTGGTACGGGGTCGCATACTGGACCAGGTTGCCGATGCGCGAAGGACCGCCCCAATCCCCCAGCACATGGGGGAACAGGATGGCGCCGGATGCCGCGACGTCGTCCTTGAGCACGCACAGGTCGCGGTAGGACAGCCCCTGCCCGCCCAGCTCGCGCGGCAGCTGCGCTCCATAGAATCCCAGCGCCCGGCATCGTTTCCACACGGACTGCACCAGGTCGCGCCCGAACTTGTCCTCGTACCCCAGGCCGAGCGACTGTTCCAACGGTATGAGTTCGTCCTGCAGGTACTGCTGCAACCGGGTGCGCAGGCCGGTCAGCGCCTGTTTGTCGTCTTGGGCCATGTCGTCTCCTTTGAGTAGTCCCCAGCTTGACAGCGCCCGGCATCCTCGCAATTATCTTTTCTTCGTTTTCAATAACCTGGCGGAATCATGAGGCTGGAAGATCTGGACTATTTCCTGGCGGTCGCGCGGCTGGGCCATGTCGGCCGGGCCGCCGACGGCATAGGCGTCAGCCAGCCTGCACTGACCAAGGGCATCCGGCGCCTGGAAGAAGAACTGAAACTGCAGCTCTTTGTCCGCACGCCCAAGGGCATGGAGCTGACAATTCCAGGACGCGCGTTCTACCAGCGCTCGATGCAGGCAAGGCGGGAACTCGACGACGCCATGCAGGAAGCGGGTGACCTGCACCGCGGAAGCATCGGCTTGCTGCGCGTCGGCGTCACGCCGCTGCTCGCGGAATCGTTCTTCAATCCGGCCTGCATCGAACTGCTGGCGCAACGACCCGCCGCCAAGGTCCAGGTCATGGTCAGCCTGAACGATGCCTTGATTCCAGCGTTACGGCAGGGAGACCTGGACTTCGCCATCAGTTCGCTGTTCGAATCCGCCTCCGCGGCGGAGTTCGAACGGGAACCCTTGTTCGCAGACAAGCTTTTCGTTGCCGTGCGCCCGGGCCATCCCTTGCTGGGCCGCCGCAAGATCCGCTTTGCCGATCTGGCGGGGTGCCAGTGGATGCTGCCGGGACCGCAGGCGGCATCACGGCGCTGGCTGGAAGCCAAGTTCGAGCAACACGGGTCGGCGCCGCCCAACGTGACGATCGAATCCAACGCGTCGGTATCGGGATTGCTGGGCATCCTGCACAGCACGGACCTGCTGACGCTGGTCAGCGAAATCACCCTGTCCGCGCATGCCGGCCAGGGCCTGAGCATCCTGCCTCTGGACGACATGACATGGCATCGGCAGATCGGCGTGCTGACGCGGCGCAACAGCTACCAGTCGCCGCTGACGCAGCGGCTGCTGGAAATCCTGCGGGAGCATGCCCGGGCCCGGGCGGGCGCCTAGCCCTCAATCCGCCTGCAAGCCCAGCTTGTCGATGAGCGGCCCATAGCGGGCGGACTCATCATCGATGAGCTTGCGCAGCTGCTGCGGCGTGCCGGGTATGGGCGTGAACGATTGCGACGCCAAGGCCTCCAGCACCTGGGCATCCTGCATCGCGCGGCCGACGGCGGCATTCAGCCGGTCGATGATTTCCTGCGGCGTGCCTTTCGGCACGGCGATTCCCGCCCAGCTGCCGCTGTCGAAGCCGGCATATCCCAGCTCGGCCACGGAAGGCACCTCTGGCAGGGAAGCGGCGCGCTTGGCGCTGGTGACGGCCAGCGCGCGGATCTTCCCTGAGGCGATGAAGGGCATGGCGGGCGCGACCGCGACGATGCCGATATCGATCTGGCCGCCTGCCAGGTCATTGAGCGCGTTGCTGCCACCCCGATAGGGCACGTGTATGGCGTCCAGGCCGAAATGCTGCTTGAGCGTTTCAAACGTCAGATGCATGGATGAGCCCACCCCCGGGCTGCCGTAGCTCAGTTTGCCTGGATTGACGCGGGCGTATGCGAGCAGCTCCTGGAATGTCTTGACCGGCAAGGCGCTGCTGACCAGGACCACGTGCGGAGCGATGCTGAGTCCGGATACAGGCGCCAGATCCGCGATGGGGTCGAACGACAGTTTGGGCGAAAGATGCTTGGCAATCGCGAAGTTGCCGCCGTACTCCAGCAGGGTGTAGCCGTCCGCAGGCGCGTTCGCGACCTTGGCGCCGCCCAGATTGCCGCCGCCCCCGCCCACGTTCTCGACGATGATGGTCTGGCCCAGTTCCTTGCCCAGGGGCACGGCGACCAGGCGGGCGATGTAGTCGAACTGGCCGCCAGCCGAGAACGGCACGATGAAGCGTATGGGCTTATCGGGGTAGCCGGCAGCCCCGGCGCCAGCCGCCTGCGCGGGTCCCGCCATGAGCGCGGCAAGCCCCAGGCTGACGGCCGCCAGGCAACGGGCCGCCCTGTCCCGCAGGCGGAAATTTCGCTGGTTCATGTTGTCTCCTGTTCTTGTGCAAGGCGGGACCGATGCTGGCCCCGCTTTCGCATAGAGGTAACCCGCAGGCCGCCTGAACGTCATGCCGCATCCAACGATTTCCATAACGCAGGGGAATCGCCCCCGCACGATAACGGCGCGGCATGAGGATTCGCGTCCTGGTTATCCGCGGGCGCCTTGCCGCCCCGCAGGATAGCGGCAAGCCAACCCCAGACACGGACACACCATGAACCAAGGCCGATACACCACCCGCAATGCGCGCTATTGGCGCGACCGTCCCGCCGTCATTTTCGGCGACAGGACGCTGAGCTTCGGACAGCTGGAAACCCGCTCCAACCGCCTGGCCAACGCCTTGCTGGGCCTGGGGCTGAAGAAAGGCGATCGCGTCGCCATTCTGGCCTGGAATTGCCCGGAGATCATCGAACTCGAATGCGCGCTGTACAAGGCGGGACTGGTGAAAGTGGCCCTGAACGCGCGCCTGTCGAACCAGGAGGTGCTGGATTCGGTCAACAATGCCGATGCGGCGGCCTTCATTGTGGACCCAGCCCATGTGGAAGCAGCGCAATCCCTGCTGGACGGCTTGGAGAACGTGCGGCATCGATTGGTGATGGGCGCCAGCGACATCGAAGGCTGGCGCTCATACGAACGCCTGCTGGAGTCGGCCGCCGACAGCAACCCGGACGTGCCGATGCAACCCGGCGACCTGGCCGTGCTGCACTTTACGTCGGGCTCGACGGGCAAGCTCAAGGCCGCCATGCAGACGGTAGGCAACCGCCTGGCGTCGCTGCGCAAGGTCGTGATGGGCCGCATGCGCGCCAATCCCGGCGAAGTGCTGGCACTCGCCGGCCCCATTACCCACGCCAGCGGCATGTTCATGCAGCCCTTCCTGTTCCAGGGCGGAACGATCCTGCTGCATGACCGGTTCGACCCCGAGAGCTTCCTGGCCTCCGCTGCCCGGCATCGCGCCGCCTTCAGCTTCATGGTGCCCACGATGGTCAACATGCTGATCGCGCATCCGCGGCTGCATCAGCACGACCTGAGCGCGCTGCGACAGATTTCCTATGGCGGCGCGCCGATGGCGCCGGCCCGCATCCGCGAAGCCTGGGAAGCCCTGGGACCCAAGCTCAGCCAGGGCTATGGCGCGGGTGAAACCACCGGCGGCCTGGTGCTGCTGAGTGCCCTGGACCATGCCGCAGCCATGTCGGGCCACCCGGAACGGCTGCTCTCCTGCGGGCGTCCATTCGGCGAAAGCGAGGTTCGTCTGCTGGACGAAGACGGCCGTGAGGTCGCGCCCGGCGAGGTCGGTGAGATTACCGCCACCGGCCCCGACATCTTCGCAGGCTATTGGCGCGAACCCGAGCTGTCCGCGCAAGCCCTGCGCGATGGCCGGCTGCATACCGGCGACCTGGCTCGGATGGACGATGCAGGTTTCCTCTATGTCGTGGACCGCAAGAAGGACATGATCATCTCGGGCGGATTCAATATCTACCCTACTGAAGTCGAACAGGCGCTGTATCAGCATCCGGGCGTGTACGAAGCCTGCGTTTTCGGCGTGCCCGACAAGGTGTGGGGCGAGTCCGTCAAGGCTGTGCTCGTGCTCAAGCCTGGCGACACCACCACCCCGGCCGATCTGATCGAGCATTGCCGCAAGCACCTGGCGGATTTCAAGAAGCCTCGCAGCATCGAACTGGTGGCGGAGTTGCCGAAGAACGCCAACGGCAAGCTCGCGCGCAAGCAACTGAGGGACGCGCACTGGGCGCATGAGGAGAGAAAGGTGGGCTAAGGGCACCACTAGGCGTAGTATGGGGATAGATGCTGTTCACGCTCCTAGGGCCGCGCGGACTCGCGCCGCCCTCCACACCCTCAGGAGGTTGTCATGTACAAGCACATACTCATCCCCATCGACGGATCCGAGCGTTCCTATGCTGGCCTGGCGCAAGGACTGGGCCTGGCCAGCGCCCTGGGCGCAAGCGTCACGGTGCTGACGGTGTACAGCGCCTACCGCCCGACCTCCATGGAAACGGTGCACCTGGAGGGCGTGCATACGGAATATGAGCGCGAGGCCCAGGAGCTCGCCAAGTCGTACCTGTCGCAAGCGGCCGCGCAAGCCAGCGCCGCGGGCGTGCCCTGCACCACCGAAATGCGCGAAAGCAACAACCCGGCGCAGACCATCATCGATATCGCCATGACGCAAGGCTGCGACCTGATCGCCATGGCCTCGCGCGGCCACGGCGGACTGGCGGCCGTGCTGCTGGGCAGCCAGACGCAGAAGGTGATGGCGCATTCGACGCTGCCGGTGATCGTCTACCGCTAAGACCGGCGCTTGGACTAGACCGCGGCGCGCGCTCCGTAGGTCTTCGGTATGCCAGCGGCGGCCACGCCGCTGCGCAGGCTTTCCTGCGGCAGCGCCTGGGCCAGCAAGGGCCGCGCCTGCAGCAACCGCGACAGATCCACGCCCGTGCGGTAGCCCATGCTTTCCAGCATGAAGACCAGGTCTTCGGTGACGATATTGCCCGACGCGCCAGGCGCGAAGGGACAGCCTCCCAGGCCTCCCAGGCAGGAATCGAAAGCGCGGATGCCTTCGTCCAGCCCGGCCAGCGCATTGGCCAGGCCCAGCCCCATCGTGTCGTGCAGGTGCAGCTTGACCAGGCGCGCGCCCACGGCGTCCTGCGCGGCGCGCACCGCATCGCGCACCAGCGCCGGATGGGCATAGCCCACGGTGTCGGCCAGCGCGATCTCGTCGGCGCCGGCCAACGCGGCGGCGGCGGCCACCTGCGCGACACGGCGCACCGGCACCGCGCCTTCCATCGAACATCCGAAGGCGGTGGCGACCGCCGCATCGATGCGCACGGGCCGCGGCTGCGCCCGCGCCCAATCGACGATGGAGGCCAGCACCTCCACCTGTGCGTCGGTGCCCTTGCCGACGTTGGCGCGGCTATGCGTGTCGCTAACGGAGACAGGAAACGACAGCGCGTGCGCGCCAGCCTCGTAGGCCGCAATGGCGCCCTTGAGGTTGCAGACCAGGGCAACCACCGTCAAGCCCTCGATCTTCAGGACGTCGGGCAGTACCGTACCCGTATCGGCCATCTGCGGCACCAAGCGCGGCGACACGAAGCTGCCCGCCTCGATCTCGCGCAGGCCGGCGTCGGCCAGCTGCCGGATCCAGCGTAGCTTGTCGGCCGCGGACATCATGCCCTTGGCCATTTGCAGCCCGTCGCGCGGACCCACTTCGCAAAGCCTGATTTCCTGGTTCATGTGCTGTCCTTTCCCGGCCGGCCTACTGCTGCACCACGATGCCCGCGCTTTCGATGGTCTGGCGCGCCTTGGCGATGTCCGAATTGATCAACGCGGCAAACTGTTCGGTGGACACCGGATCGGTTTCCAGGCCTTGCGAGGCCAGCGCCTCCTGCACGTCCTTGCGCGCCAGCAGCTTGTTGAAGTCGCTGTTCAGGCGCGACACGACCGCGGACGGCGTCTTGGCCGGGGCCAGCACGCCGTAGTAGGTCACCACGCTGAAATCCTTGTAGCCCAGCTCCGCGACCGTGGGCACCTCCGGCAGCGCCGGATTGCGCTTGGGCGAAGTGACTGCCAGCGCGCGCACCTTGCCGGACTTGATCAGCGTGGCCGCCGACGAAATCGAAGAGCCCGCGAACTGCAGGTGTCCGCCCATCAGGTCCGCCAGCGCCGGGGCCGAGCCCTTGTACGGCACGTGCTGCATCTTGAAGCCGGCCGCGTGCTGCAGCATTTCGATGGCGATGTGCACGCCGCCACCCGTGCCCGAGGTGCCATAGGAGATCTTGTTCGGATCCTTCTTGGCGGCGTCGATCACTTCGGGCAGCGTCTTGTAGGGCGAGCTGTCCGACACCAGCAGCACCATGGGCGTAGTGGCCACCAGCGCCACCGGCGCCAGGTCCTTGACCGGGTCGTACGACACCTTCATCAGCAGCGGAATCAGGGTGACGTTGTCGGACTGGCCGATCACCAGGTCGTAACCCTGGGCAGGCGAGCGCGCCGCTTCGGCCAGGCCCAGCGCCGTGCCCGCGCCCGGCTTGTTCTCGGGAATCACTGACCAGCCGTTGAGTTCATGCAGCTTGGTGCTCATCAGGCGGCCGATGTAGTCGGTGCCTCCGCCCGGCGTGGACGGGATGATGATGCGGATGGGCTTGCTGGGATAGTCCTGGGCGTGTGCGGCACAGGCGGCGGCCAGCGCGGCCACCGCGAACAGTCTGCGGATCATCTTGTCTCCTCTTTGATGGAAGTCTTGGCGGTCTGCGCCGCCTCGACCGATATCGGGCGCTACCGCCCGTTCATGCAATAACGCCTGCGCTGCGCAGGACCTCGATGCGCGCGGCATCCCAGCCCAGGCCCTGCAGAATGGCCTGCGTGTCGCCGCCCTGCCGCGGCGGATCGGAACGCTTGCCGGCCTTCAGGCCGTCGAACTCGATGGGCAGCGCCGCCGCGGATATCTCCCCGCCGTCCGGCAGCCGGGTCTTGAGCAGCGCGCCGCCGGCGTTCAGGTGCGCATCGTCCAGCAGGTCGTGCGGCTGGCGTATCGGGCCATAGGACAGGCCGGCGGCTTCCAGTGCCGCGCACAGCTCGTCGGTCTTCCAGGTCTTCAGGATCTCGCCCACGCCCGGCACCAGCCAGGGCCGCGCCGCCTCGCGGTCGACGGCGGTGGCCAGGCGCGGATCGGCGGCCCACTCGGGCGGCAGGAATTTCTGGGCGAAGTTGCGCCATTGCGCATCGCCCACCACGGCGACGAACACGCGGCCGTCGGCGGTCTCGAACACGTCATACACGCCCCAGGGCGGCCGGCGCTCCGCGCCCATGGGCTTGGGCGCCGCGCCCGTCAGCTGGTATTGCGCGATGAACTGCGCGACCAGCAGCAGGTTGTTCTCGAACAGGCCGGAGCGCACATGCCTGCCGCGCCCCGTGGCGTGGCGGTCGTGCAGCGCCGCCAGCGCGCCCACCACGCCGAAGGTGCCGCCCAGGATGTCGTTGACGGAGGCCGCCACGCGCTGGGGCGTGTCCGCGCCGCCGTTGATGTAGGCCAGCCCGCCCATCATCTGCACCACTTCGTCCAGCGCGGTGCGCTGCTTGTAGGGGCCGGACAGAAAGCCCTTGAGCGATACGTAGATCAGCCCAGGGTTCTCGGCCGACAGCGACTCATAGTCCAGCCCGTACTGGGCCAGGCTGCCGTCGCGAAAATTCTCCACCACCATGTCCGCCTGCAAGGCCAGCTGGCGCACCACGGCCTGCCCCTCGCGCGCCTTCAGGTCGATCGCCAGGCTTTGCTTGTTGCGATTGAAGACCGGGAAGTAGCCGCTGCCCGAGCCCTTCAGGCGCCGGGTGCGGTCGCCTTCGATCGGCTCCACCTTGATGACCTCGGCTCCCAGGTCCGCCAGCGCCAGGCCGGCCGCCGGGCCCATGATCATGTGGGACAGCTCCAGCACCTTGATGCCGCGCAGCGGTAATTCGGTGTGGTCCATGAAGGGTGAAGCCGGTGTTGCTGCCATCTGCATATCCTCGGGCCTGATGCGCTGAAAAACAGGCAACGGCAAGATCGATGCATGCCGCCGCCCCATGCCCCATCATCGGCGGCAAGCCGGATCAGCGGGTAGCGCTCTTTCAGCACGGGGGCATTCTCGTTTGGGAACGTCCGGGAAAGCCCTGAGCCCCGTCGTTTCAGGCGGCCTCCGCCACGCCCAGATGCGCCAACAGCACGCGAGCGGCGGGCGGCAAGGCGTCCAGCCCCAACACGGCGATGCACAAGGAAGTGCTGGACCAGGCTCCGGAGAGCGGAATGAAGCGGATGTCCAGGTTGGCGTGGCGCGCCTTGAGATACATGGGCACCACGGCCACGCCCATGCCGCGCGCCACCAGCATGCAGATGGTTTCATGCGAGCTGACCCGCGCGCTGATCCGCCGCGCCACGCCCGCATCCTGCGCCGCCTGCTCGAACACCGCGCTGATGCCGTTGTCGCGGTTCAGTTCGATCTGCTCGAAGGGCAGCAATTGCGCGTAGTCCAGCGTGTCGCGGTCGGCCAGCAGATGCTGGCCGGGCACGACCGCCGCCAGATCGCAGCGGCCACAGGTAAAGACCTGCAAACCGTCATGACCAAAATCGGAACCCACCGCCACGTCGGCCTGGCCGTCGAGCACCGCGCGGAACACCTCCTGGGTGGTGCCCTCTTCCAGGGAAATATCGATCTGGGGATAGGCGCGGCGAAAGGACTGGATCTGCGCCGGCAGTTCGCCGGACAGCGCCGCCACGCTAACCGCGAGCCGGATACTGCCGCGCACGCCGGTCGCAAAGCCCACCATCTCGCGGCGCATGCGGTCCATGCTCTGCAGCACCATGCGCACGTGCGTGGCCAGCGCATTGCCTGCCGGCGTGGGCTGCACGCCCCTGACCCCGCGTTCCAGCAGCGGCACGCCGAAGGCATCCTCCATCTCCGACATGCGTTTGCTGACGGCGGAAGGAACGATATTCTCGCGGGCGGCGGCGCGCGCCAGGCTGCCTTCCTCCAGCGCTGCGAGGAACAGGCGGAGCGAGACGGGATCGATATCGCGGGGATGCGGCGGGGGAGACGGGACGGGCTTCATGCCGGGAAGTGTCGTGCCTTGCGCGCCTGCGCAGGGATCGGGGTTTTCCCGGTCCGGGCGCCTTGCGCCTCTAACCCCGCACGCCCATACCGCCCTCCCATGCGTAGCCAGTCAGCAAGCCCAGCAAACCGCGCCTGACCACGGCCACTGCCTCATCCCGCAAGGCGTCGGCGCGCCAGCCCATTTCGATGGCATAGCCCGGCATCGCGACCGGGCAGGGCAGCATGCGCAGGCCGGAAGCGGCAGCCAGGCCGCGCGCCGCGTGCGCGGGCAAGGTCGACAGGGCATCGCTGCCCCGCAACAGGAACGCCAACGCCGAAAAATGCGTGGTCGAGGCCTGCACCCGGCGCGTCAGTCCCAGCCCGTGCAGCACTTCATCCACCACCCCGATGAAGCCGCCGGACGACACCAGAATGTGCTGGCGGCGGATGAATTCCTCCAGCGACAAGGTGGTCTGGCCTGGCGCCACGCTGGCGGGATCCAGCAGGCAGGCATAGCCGCCCTGCCCGACCGTCACGCGCTGCAAGGCCTGCGAGGCCAGTCCGCCCGAAGCGATCACCAGGTCCGCCTCGCGCGCCATCAGCATGTCGGCCGCCAGCCGGCTGTGGGTCTGGCGGAAGATGAGGCGCAGCCCCGGCGCGCTCTGCGCCAGCGCGTGGATCGCGTCTCGTCCCAGCGCGATCTCGAAATCGTCCGATAGCCCCAGCGTCACCGACCTGCCGGCAAAGCCCGCCGCGCCAGGCCGCGCCAGCGACAGGCTCTGACGGCACTTGTCCAGGGCTTCGCCAATGACGGGCCGCAGTTCGCGCGCCCGCAGGCTGGGCGTCAGCCCTCTGCCGGTGCGCGTGAACAGGGGGTCTCCGTAAAGCGCGCGCAGGCGGCCCAGCGCCGCGCTGACAGCGGACTGCGTCACGCCCAGGCGCAGCGCGGCACGTCCCGCTCCGCCCTCGTCATAGATGGCCTCGAAGATCTTGAGCAGGTTCAGGTCGGCTGACTCGATATCAATTTGGTTCATATCATTTATCTCTGACCAGGATTGATTGATTTTAGGGCCGGCCGGACACTGAAGCCCATTGCCACGTTTCCGAGGCCCCCGCCATGACCACGAAAACCGTCGCCGCCCTGCAGATCGGCTCCTCCCCCGAGGGCAAAGCCCGCACCCTGGAAGACATCCTCGCCTACGAGGGCGAGATCATCGCCTCTGGCGCCTCGCTCGTGGTCATGCCCGAAGCGCTGCTGGGCGGCTATCCCAAGGGCGAGATCTTCGGCACCCGCCTGGGCTACCGCCTGCCCGAAGGTCGCGAGGCCTATGCCCGCTATTACGACAACGCCATCGACGTGCCCGGCCCCGAAACCGAAGCGCTCGCCGCCCTGTCGCAGCGCACCGGGGCCAGCCTGGTGGTGGGCGTGATCGAACGCGGCGGCAACACGCTGTATTGCACCGCCCTGTTCTTCGAACCTGCTACCGGCCTCGCCGCCAAGCACCGCAAGCTCATGCCCACCGGCACCGAACGCCTGATCTGGGGCCAAGGCGACGGCTCGACCCTGCCGGTCGTCGACACCGAAGCCGGCCGCATCGGCGGCGCCATCTGCTGGGAAAACCACATGCCGTTGCTGCGCACCGCCATGTACGCCAAGGGCGTGGAAATCTGGTGCGCGCCCACCGTGGACGAACGCGACATCTGGCAGTGCTCGATGCGCCACATCGCCCACGAAGGCCGCTGCTTCGTGGTCAGCGCCTGCCAGGTGCAACCCTCGCCCGCCGAACTGGGCCAGGACGTGCCGGGCTGGGACGCCAACCGCCCTCTGATCAACGGCGGCTCGGTCATCGTCGGCCCGCTGGGCGACGTGCTGGCGGGCCCGCTGCGCGGCAAGGCCGGCCTGCTGACTGCCCAGGTCGACACGGCGGAACTGGTGCGCGCCCGCTACGACTTCGACGTGGTGGGCCACTACTCGCGCCCCGACGTCTTTTCCTTGACCGTGGACGAACGCCCGCGCCCCGCCGTGCGCTTCGTCTCCTGAATGTCCCGTCCACCAGGAGCCCGCAAGCCAGGCCCCTGGCGCCGGGATGGTATAGTCTCGCCCGCTGCCGGCCCTTCCGGGCCGCGCAACGCCCGAGTGGTGAAATTGGTAGACACAAGGGACTTGAACTAATTTGAGCCCTTTGGGGGAAACTCCAAAGGTGTAGCCCGTCAAACTCGGCGAATGCCCTGGACCCGTTCCGAGCCAACGCCGAGCCAAGCCCTGGCCGCACGGCCGGGGAAGGTGTAGAGAGCAGACGGCGGGCACCTAAGGCCGCAAGGCTATGGTGAAGGCGTGCTCCAGACCACGAACAGCGCATCCGCGCTGGCGGCGAAAGCCGAAGTGGTAAGAAAATCCCTCGGCCTCGCGGCCGTACCGGTTCGATTCCGGTCTCGGGCACCACCCCGCCACAGGCCAGGCGTCCATCCTTCGTCGCAAACCGGCGAACGCCTGCCTCGTCAAACTGAAGCGCGCAAAATTGCCCCCGCCGATCTAATCTAGTCCGGTAACCAGGGAGCGCGCCATGATCACCCTCTACTCGTACCCCGGACTCTATGGGCTGGAAGACAACAATCCTTACGGCCTGAAGATCTACGCCTTCCTGAAGCTCTGCCGGCTGCCGTTCGACCACCGGCATACGCTGGACGTACAGTCCGCCCCGCGTGGCCAACTGCCCTACATCGCCGACGGCGATCTGCGCATCGGCGACAGCGACGCCATCATCGCCTACCTGAAGCGCCAGTACGAACTGACCATCGACGATTCCCTCACGTCCGAGCAGCAGCGCCAGGACTTGCTGGTGCGCCGCGCGCTGGACGACCTGTACTGGGTCATGTCCTATTCGCGCTGGCGCGATGACCGCTATTGGCCGACCTTCCGCCGCGCGCTGCTGGACGCCCACCCGGACGTCACACCCGAGCAGCTGGAAGCCGCCCGCCAATACAACTTCCAGCGCTACCACTACCAAGGCATAGGCCGCTACGCCCCCGAAGACGCCTATGCGCGCGGGATCGCCGACCTGGAGGCCGTCTCCAGCCTGCTGGGCGACAACGGCTTCATGTTCGGCCCCAATCCGGGTAGCGTGGACGCGGGGCTCTACGGCTTTCTCGCCAATATCTATTTCTACGCCATCGACACGCCGCTCAAACAGTGCCTGGTGTCGCGGCGCAACCTGGTGAGCCTGTGCAATGCCGTGCGCGCCGAACTCGGTTAAGGCCTGACGCCCTTCCCGCGCGCGGCCGCCCGCCCCGGACGGCTTCCAAAAACGTTATTCTTGCGCCTCGTTTTCCACGTTTTCGCCCTGCCCGCCATGCGCCGGCGGGGCTTCAGACCTCACTTGACCGCCGCTTCCTCCTCCCCGCCCTTCATCGTCCTCGACGCCTGCATCCTCATGTCAGGCATCCTGCGCCGCCTGCTGCTCAGGCTGGCCGAGGCCGGCGTATACACGCCGGTCTGGACCGACCGCATCGGCGAGGAATGGCGCCGCAACGCCTCGCGCATCTGGGAGATCCCGCCCGAGGTGATGATGGAGATGTGGGACGACATGAACGCGCGCTTTCCCGGCGCCCGCGAGACGGACACCCAGGTCTACGAGGCCTCCTTGCGCTACAGCGACCCCAAGGACTTCCACGTGATCGCGGCCGGCCTGGCGCGGCGCGCGCGCTGCGGCCTGCAACAGCCGCCGGTGGTGCAGGTGCTGACCTGGAATCTGAAGGATTTCAACCGTTCCGAACTGCGGCGCCAGGGGCTGGACGTCTACAACCCCGACCGCATGCTGACGCAATGGTGGCAGGCCGCGCCCGACGCCATCCGTGCGGCGGCGGCACAGGTGCCCGCGGACTATGTGGCGTTGGGGCGCGAACCCGAGCCGCTGTCGGCGACGCTGCACCGCGAGCGCCTGTATGGCCTGAAGAACCTGCTGGCGCGCGACGCCGCGCAGAACGGCGGCGCCTGAACCGCGCCAGCGTGCTCAGTGGTCGTGGTTGCTGGCGGCAAAGCCCGCCGCGTTCAGTATGTCGATCACTTCCTGGATGTGCTCGTGGCCGCGCGTCTGCAGCACGAAATCCACCTCGACATTGCGCACCGGCAATGACGTGAACGCACGCTGGTGGTGCACTTCGGTGATGTTGGCCTGCGCGTCGGCGATGAGCTTGGTGGCGTGTGCCAGCGCGCCCGGCAGATCGCGCAGGTCCACGCGGATGCGCGCCAGGCGGCCGGCGCGCACCATGCCGCGCTCGATCAGTTCGCCCAGCATCAGCGGGTCGATGTTGCCGCCCGTCAGCACCAGGCCGATGCGCTTGCCCTTGTAGCGGTCGCTGCCCTCTTCCTGCGCGCGCAGCAGCGCGGCCAGGCCGGCGGCCCCCGCGCCTTCGACCACCGATTTCTCGATCTCCAGCAGCACCACGATGGCGTGCTCGATATCGCTTTCGCTGACCAGCTCCAGTCGATCGACCAGCTGGGTGACGATGGGCTGGGTCAGCGCGCCCGGCGACTTCACCGCGATGCCTTCGGCGATGGTGTAGGCGCCCTGCGGCATGGACACGCCCTTGACGGCGGCGTACATGGACGGAAAGCGCTCGGTCTGCACGCCGATGATCTCGATGCCGGGCTTGAGCGCCTTGGCCGCGGTGGCAATGCCGGAGATCAGGCCGCCGCCGCCGATGGCGACGACCAGGGTGTCCAGCTGCGGCTGGTCTTCCAGCATCTCGAGCGCCACCGTGCCCTGCCCCGATATGACCGCCTCGTCATCGTACGGGTGGATCATGATCAGGCCGCGCTCCTGCGCCAACTCGTAGCCGCGCGCCTTGGCGTCGTCGAAGGTGTCGCCGGCCAGCACCACCTCGGCGCCGAAGCGGCGCGTGTTGGCGATCTTGACGGTGGGGGTGAACCGCGGCATCACGATCACGGCCGGCACGCCCATGCGCTGGGCATGGTAGGCCACGCCCTGCGCGTGGTTGCCGGCGGACACGGCGATCACGCCCTTGGCGCGTTCTGCTTCCGACAGCGTCAGCATGCGGTTGAGCGCGCCGCGCTCCTTGAACGAAGCCGTGAACTGCAGGTTCTCGAACTTCAGCCAGATCTCCGCGCCGAAGATGTCGGACAGCGTGCGGGACAGGGTAAACGGGGTCTTCAGCACCTGGCCGCGCAGGTTCTCGCGGGCGGTCTGAATGGAGGCGATATCGATCACGATGGAAATCCTGTTAGCGCACCGGCAGGAAATTGAACAGCAGCAGGCCCTGCGCGTAGTTGATCCCGATGCGCCGCGTGTTCTCGCCCAGCAGGTTCGCGATCAGATCCAGGCGGCCGATGATGGCGCCGAATTCGCGTTCAAAGCTGAGGTTGGTGGCGTTCTGGGACATTTCGTTGGCCAGCAGCAAGGGTTCGCCCTGGGTATTGCGGCGCGACGCCAGCAGCCAGGCGGCTGCCTCGACGTTCCGTGCGGCATTGTAGACCCGCTGCCCGTCCAGCGCGTCGGTAGCGTACAGGCGGGTTTTGCCGTTGTGGGCGGCGATGATGGTGTCGGCCAAGCCGTAGATGAAAGCGCCGACCCGGTCGCCCGAATAGTTGGGGTCCAGGGACACGGCCAGGATCTGGATGTCGCGCAGTCCCGCCAGGTCCTTGGGCGGGATGCGGACTTCGATGGAATGCTTGACCAGCGACACCGCCTTGGCCAGGTCGGGCGCGCCGGACTTGCGCCATTCGCGCGGATTGCGGCGGTAGAGCTTGTCCAGCAGGACATACAGGCTGGCCAGGTTGTCGCGCACCTCCAGCGTGACGGTGCGGTTGAAGTCGGTCTGGCCGAACTGGTCGGCGGACATGTCCTCGCTCTTGGGACCGCCCTTGCCCGGCGCGGGGCTGCTCATGCAGCCGCTCAGCACGGCCGCAAGCAGCGCCGCGGCACTGGCGGATCTGGCCCACGCCGTCATGCCTTGCCCATCCGTTTCCCCCTTCTTTGCCACGTCGCGCAGGCCATCCTCCGTGGTCGGGGGGCCTCGCTCTCGCGCAAGACTTTACAGGAAGGTAAGCGCAGTTGGGAGATGTCCGGGGTCTGAAGAAGCAAGAAGATGAATCATGCCGGCCACAAGCGTGCGCGTCGGCCCATGAAAAACGGCGCCCGCAGGCGCCGTTTCATGCTACCGGTCAAGCAGGCTTATTCAGCTTGCGGTTCCGATTGCGGGGCAGCTTCGGGAGCCGCAGCGGCTTGCTGCTGCTCGATGCCGCCAATCGCCTTGATGGACAGGCGCAGGCGGCCCTTGTCGTCGGCCTCGATGACCTTGACGCGGACTTGCTGGCCGACCTTCAGCACATCGTTGATGTTAGCGATGCGGTAGTTGGCGATTTCCGAGATGTGCAGCAGGCCGTCGCGGCCCGGCAGCACTTGCACGATGGCGCCGAAATCCAGCAGGCGCAGCACGGCGCCTTCGTAGATCTGGCCCACTTCGACGTCGGCGGTCAGTTCGACGATGCGGCGCTGGGCTTCCTTGGCCTGCGCTTCGTCGACGCTGGCGATCACGATCGTGCCGTCGTCCGAGATGTCGATCTGCGTGCCGGTTTCTTCGGTCAGCGCGCGGATGGTGGCGCCGCCCTTGCCGATCACGTCGCGGATCTTCTCGGGGTTGATCTTGATGGTCAGCATGCGCGGAGCGAAAGCCGACAGCTCGCCGCGCGAACCGTCCAGCGCTTCCTTCATCTTGCCCAGGATGTGCAGGCGGCCTTCGCGGGCCTGAGCCAGCGCCACTTGCATGATTTCCTTGGTGATGCCCTGGATCTTGATGTCCATCTGCAGTGCGGTGACGCCGTTCTCGGTGCCCGCGACCTTGAAGTCCATGTCGCCCAGGTGATCTTCGTCGCCCAGGATGTCCGTCAGCACGGCAAACTTGCCACCGTCCAGGATCAGGCCCATGGCCACGCCGGCCACGTGATCCTTGACCGGCACGCCGGCGTCCATCATGGCCAGCGAGCCGCCGCAGACCGAAGCCATCGACGACGAGCCGTTGGACTCGGTGATTTCCGACACGATGCGGATGGTGTACTGGAAGTCTTCCGGAGCCGGCAGCAGCGGGATCAGCGCGCGCTTGGCCAGGCGGCCGTGGCCGATTTCGCGGCGCTTGGGCACACCGATGCGGCCCGTTTCGCCGGTGGCGAACGGAGGCATGTTGTAGTGCAGCATGAAGCGGTCGCGGTATTCGCCCATGAGCGCGTCGATGATCTGCTCGTCCTGCTTGGTGCCCAGCGTGGCCACGACCAGCGCCTGGGTTTCACCGCGGGTGAACAGCGCGCTGCCGTGTGCGCGGGGCAGCACGCCCAGACGCACGCTGATGGGGCGCACGGTGCGGGTATCGCGGCCGTCGATGCGCGGCTCGCCGTTCAGGATCTGGCCGCGCACGATGGCGGATTCCAGCGAGAACATGATGTTGTCGACAGCGACGGCGTCCGGCAGCGCTTCGCCCTTTTCGGCGGCGGCGGCGGCCAGCTTGGCCGACACGTCAGCCGACACTTCGCGCAGCTTGGTCGTACGGGCCTGCTTTTCGCGGATCTGGTAGGCGGCGTTCAGGCCTTCCTGGGCAGCTGCGGTGACCGCGGCGATCAGGGCTTCGTCCTTGGCGGGCGCTTGCCAGTCCCAATCGGGCTTGCCGGCGTCCTTCACCAGTTCGTGAATGGCGTTGATGACGGCCTGCATTTGCTGGTGGCCGTAGACCACGCCGCCCAGCATGATTTCTTCGGACAGCTGGTCGGCTTCGGATTCCACCATCAGCACGGCGTTTTCGGTGCCGGCGACGACCAGGTCCAGCTTGGACGACTTCAGCTGCGAGGCGGTCGGGTTGATGGCGTACTGGCCATCGATGTAACCCACGCGCGCGGCGCCGATGGGGCCGTTGAACGGGATGCCCGAGATGGCCAGCGCGGCCGAGGCGCCGATCATGGCGGGAATGTCGGGATCGATTTCAGGATTGACCGACAGCGTGTGGATGACCACCTGGACTTCGTTGTAGAAGTCTTCGGGGAACAGCGGACGCAGGGGACGGTCGATCAGGCGCGAGGTCAGCGTTTCCTTCTCGGAGGGCTTGCCTTCGCGCTTGAAGAAGCCACCCGGGATGCGGCCGGCGGCGTAGGTCTTCTCGATGTAGTCAACGGTCAGCGGGAAAAACGTTTGACCCGGCTTGGCCTTCTTGGAAGCCACGACGGTGGCCAGGACGACGGTGTCCTCGATCGACACCACAACGGCGCCGGAGGCCTGGCGAGCGATCTCGCCAGTTTCCAGGACGACCGTGTGCTGGCCGTACTGGAACGATTTTGTCACTTTGTTGAACATGACGATTATTCCTTACAAATGAAAAACCGTGGCCGTCGCGACATACGTCGCACCGACCACGGTTGCGTCATGGGGAGCCAGCCCCGTCGATCACTTGCGCAGACCGAGTTTTTCGATCAGTGCGCGGTACGAATCGGGATTGCGGCCCTTGAGATAGTCGAGCAGCTTGCGGCGACGGCTGACCATACGGAGCAGACCGCGGCGCGAGTGATGGTCCTTCATGTGTTCTTTGAAGTGACCGGTCAGTTCGTTGATGCGGGCGGTGAGCAGAGCCACCTGAACTTCGGGGGAGCCGGTATCGCCTTGAGCGCGTTGGAATTGCGCGACGATATCGGATTTCTTGATGTCAGCTACAGACATTTATGACCTCTTCGGACATGCGACAGGGCCGAGGCGCCCTGACGTGGTTTGGAAAAAATTTGCGCGAACCTGGCGGAATTCGCTTTCTCACTGCTGCCATTGATGACTCAAACAGAAGCCTGGAATCCGGGTGTTGGACGCGGTGTTTCGACACCGGGGCCTGGCACCTGGACCAGCTCTGCGGCCAGCGCAAAGGATGTTGCAAGATCAATACACTTGATAAAGCTCGATGATTATAGCCGATTCGCTAGAATTACCCCAATGAGGGCCGCCTGCCCCGCCGCAGGCCGCGATGCCACGTAAGGAGAAGATATGTCTAAATATTACAGAAGCGCGCGCCTGGCACTGGCTGCCGCCGCGTTGGCCGGCCTGGCCGCCTGCGCAAACATGGCCCAGATTCCTCCCGGCACGCCCTACGCCGACGTGCAAGCCCAGTTCGGCCGGCCCAACTTCGAATGCCCGCAAGCCAATGGCGGGCGGCGCGTGATCTGGACCCAGCAGCCCATGGGCCAGTACGCCTGGGGCACCAACGTCGGCGCGGACGGACGCGTGGGCCAGGTGGTGCCGCTGCTGACGGACGAACACTTCAAGGTGCTGAGCGAAGGCGTATGGGGTCCCGACCGCGTGCGCTGCGAATTCGGCCCGCCCGCCAAGATCGAGGAAGCCGGCCTGGGAGAAAAGCGCGAGGTGGTCTGGTCGTACCGCTACAAGGAAAACGGCGTCTGGAACTCGCTGATGTATGTCTACATGAGCCGCGACGGCAGCAAGCTGACGCACTTCCATCCCGGCCCGGACCCCATGTACGACGACGACAGGTTCATGTGGCGCTGATTCCCCCGCCTCTCTAAAAAAACAAAACCCGCCATCAGGCGGGTTTTGTTTTCAAGGCGTTCACCAATCAGGACGATTGGTTGCGGCGTTCCTGCGTCAGGCGGCGCGCGCGGTTCCAGCGCCAGGCCCACATGATCCAGCCCGACAGGCCGTACAGCACGAACAGGCCGAACAACACGACCGGAGGATCGCTGGACACGAACACGAACACGGCCACCACCAGCAGGATGCCCCAGAACGGCACGCTGCGGCCCAGGGCGAAGCTCTTGCCGCTGAAGAACGGCGCATTCGACACCATGGAAATGCCCGCGTACATGGTCAGCGTGAACGCCGCCCAGGCCATCAGGCTGTCATGGATGGGCAGCTTGTTGTCCACGGCCAGCCAGACGAAACCCGCCACCAGCGCGCCGGCAGCCGGGCTGGGCAAGCCCTGGAAGTAGCGCTTGTCGACCACGGCGATGTTGGTGTTGAAACGCGCCAGGCGCAGCGCGGCGCCGGCGACATAGACGAACGCGGCCAGCCAGCCCCAGCGGCCCAGGTCGTTCAGGATCCATTCGTACATGACCAGCGCGGGCGCAACGCCGAAGGAGGTCATGTCGGACAGCGAGTCGTACTGCTCGCCGAAGGCGGACTGGGTGTTGGTCAGGCGGGCGACCCGGCCGTCCATGCCGTCCAGCACCATCGCCGCGAAAATGGCGATGGCGGCCACTTCGAAGCGGTCGTTCATGGCCTGCACGACGGCGTAGAACCCCGCGAACAGTGCCGCGGTGGTGAACGCGTTGGGCAGCAGGTAGATGCTGCGGTGGCGGTTCTCGGAATCGCGCATGGAAAAATTGGGCATGGTCTCAATAACTTACAACGAACATTGAAAGGTTAACCCATCTGGCCCCGCTTGCGGGGCGGAGCAAGCCGCGTGCCTGGCCAATCGAGGGGAAGCCTGCAAAAAAAGCGGCATGCCCTCGCAGGCATGCCGCTTCGACCCTGATTGCGCGGGGCAGGCCCCGCGCAATGGCATGGATCAGTTCTTGGACTTGTCCACCAGCTTGTTGGCGGCGATCCAGGGCATCATGGCGCGCAGCTTGCCGCCCACTTGCTCGATCTGCGATTCCGCGTTGATGCGGCGGCGCGAGGTCAGCGTCGGAGCGCCGGCGGTGTTTTCCAGGATGAACTTCTTGGCGTATTCGCCGGTCTGGATGTCCGTCAGGCACTGGCGCATGGCCTTGCGGGTTTCGTCGGTGACGATCTTCGGGCCGGTTTCGTACTCGCCGAACTCGGCGTTGTTCGAGATCGAGTAGTTCATGTTGGCGATGCCGCCTTCATAGATCAGGTCGACGATCAGCTTCAGTTCGTGCAGGCATTCGAAGTACGCCATTTCGGGCGCGTAGCCGGCTTCCACCAGCGTGTCGAAACCGGCCTTGATCAGTTCGACGGTACCGCCGCACAGCACGGCCTGTTCGCCGAACAGGTCGGTTTCGGTTTCTTCGCGGAAGTTGGTTTCGATGATGCCGGCACGGCCGCCGCCGTTGGCGCTGGCGTACGACAGGGCCACGTCACGCGCGGCGCCCGACTTGTCCTGGTACACGGCCACCAGGTGGGGCACGCCGCCGCCTTGCTTGTAGGTGTTGCGCACGGTGTGGCCCGGGGCCTTCGGGGCGATCATGATGACGTCGATGTCTTCACGCGGCACGACCTGGCCGTAGTGCACGTTGAAGCCGTGGGCGAACGCCAGGGCGGCGCCGGGCTTGATGTTGGCGTGCACTTCCTTGTTGTAGACCGAGGCGATGTTCTCGTCGGGCAGCAGCATCATGACGATGTCGGCGGACTTGACCGCGTCGGCAACTTCCTTGACTTCCAGGCCGGCGTTGGCGGCCTTGTTCCACGAGGCGCCGCCCTTGCGCAGGCCGACCACGACCTTCACGCCGGACTCATGCAGGTTCTGCGCGTGCGCGTGTCCTTGCGAGCCGTAGCCGATGATGGCAACAGTCTTGCCCTTGACCAGGGAGAGATCGCAGTCTTTGTCGTAGAAAACTTTCATGGTTGTGCTCCAGATTCCAGTATTTTGGATATTTGTTTAATTCAGATGTAGGGTGCGGCTTGGCCTGGAAGGCCGGTCAAATCTTCAAAATCCGTTCACCGCGTCCGATGCCGGACACACCGGTGCGCACGGTTTCAAGGATTGCACTGCGGTCCAGGGCCTCCAGGAAGGCCTGTACTTTTTCCTGCACCCCGGTCAATTCGATGGTGTAGGACTTGTCGGTCACGTCGATGATGCGGCCGCGGAAGATATCCGCCATGCGCTTCATTTCCTCGCGCTCCTTGCCGACCGCGCGCACCTTCACGAGCATCAGCTCACGCTCGATGTGCGCGCCTTCGGTCAGGTCGACCACCTTGACCACATCCACCAGGCGGTTCAGGTGCTTGGTGATCTGCTCGATGATTTCATCGGAACCGGTGGTCACGATGGTCATGCGCGACAGCGTGGAGTCCTCGGTGGGCGCCACGGTCAAGGTCTCGATGTTGTAGCCCCGCGCGGAAAACAGGCCCACCACGCGCGACAGCGCGCCGGGTTCGTTCTCGAGGAGGACGGAAATCACGTGCTTCATGGGTGGCCTCCTTACAGGTCTTCAGAGCCGAGCAGCATTTCGGTCAGCCCGCGGCCGGCCTTGACCATCGGCCACACGTTTTCGGTGCGGTCGGTGATGAAGTCCAGGAAAACCAGGCGATCCTTGTGCTTCTTGAACGCTTCGCGCAGCGCCGGCTCGACGTCCGCCGGTCGTTCGATGCGCAGACCCACGTGGCCATAGGCCTCGGCCACCTTGACGAAATCGGGCAGCGAATCCATGTAGGACTCGGAATAGCGCGAACCGTAGTCGATCTGCTGCCACTGCCGGACCATGCCCAGGAAGCGGTTGTTCAGGCAGATGATCTTCGGCGTCAGGCGGTACTGGTGGCAGGTCGACAGTTCCTGGATGTTCATCTGGATCGACCCTTCGCCCGTGATGACGGCGACGTCGTGCCCAGGATTGGCCATCTGCACGCCCATGGCGTACGGCAGGCCCACGCCCATGGTGCCCAGGCCGCCGGAGTTGATCCAGCGGCGCGGCTTGTCGAACTTGTAGTACTGCGCGGCCCACATCTGGTGCTGGCCCACGTCGGAAGTCACGAAGGCGTCGCCGCCAGTCACTTCCCAGAGCTTTTCCACCACGAACTGCGGCTTGATGACCTCGTCCGAGTTGGCGAACTTCAGGCATTCCTTGCCGCGCCAGGACTCGACCTGCTCCCACCACTTGGCGATCGGAGCGGGCTTGTGCTCGGCCGCGGCGATGTCGTACTGCGCGCTGAGGTCGGCCAGCACGTCCTTGACGTTACCGACGATCGGGACGTCCACGCGCACGCGCTTGGAGATCGACGAGGGATCGATATCGATATGGATGATCTTGCGGGCGTTCTGGGCGAAGTGCTTGGGGTTGCCGATCACGCGGTCGTCGAAACGGGCGCCGATGGCCAGCAGCACGTCGCAGTGCTGCATCGCCATATTGGCCTCGTACGTGCCGTGCATGCCGGGC
This sequence comes from Achromobacter aegrifaciens, assembly GCF_902859965.1. NCBI lineage: Bacteria > Pseudomonadati > Pseudomonadota > Betaproteobacteria > Burkholderiales > Alcaligenaceae > Achromobacter > Achromobacter aegrifaciens. The sequence goes on along the minus strand of NZ_CADIKO010000003.1, from coordinate 391,132 downwards.
ATGCCGACGAACTGGCCGCTGCTGGCCGGGTAGCCGCCCAGACCCATCAGGGTGCTGGTGCAGGGCGCGCCCAGTTGCGACACGAGCTTGTTCAGCTCGGGCGCGGCGTTCGACAGGATGACCCCGCCGCCCGTGTAGATCATGGGCCGCTCGGCGGCCAGCAGCATCTGCACGGCTTTCTTGATCTGCCCCTGGTGGCCCTTGTTGACGGGCGCATAGGAGCGCATCGAGATCTCGCCCTTGGGCGGCGTGTACTTGCACTGCGCGATGGTGATGTCCTTGGGGATATCCACCAGCACCGGGCCGGGACGGCCGGTGCGCGCGATGTAGAACGCGCGGCGCATGGTTTCGGCCAGGTCCTTGACGTCGCGCACAAGGAAGTTGTGCTTGACGCAGGGACGCGTAATGCCGACGGTGTCGCATTCCTGGAAGGCGTCCTCGCCAATGGCCGCAGTGGGCACCTGCCCGCTGATGATGACCATGGGGATGGAATCCATGTAGGCGGTGGCGATGCCGGTGACGGCATTGGTCACGCCCGGTCCGCTGGTCACGAGGCAGACGCCGACCTTTTGCGACGAGCGCGAATAGGCATCGGCGGCGTGCACGGCGGCCTGCTCGTGACGAACCAGGATATGCTGGAATTTGTCTTGCTTGAAAATCGCGTCGTAGATGTAAAGCACCGCGCCGCCGGGGTAGCCGAAAACGTGTTCCACGCCTTCATCGGCCAGGCAGCGCACGACGATATCGGCGCCATTCAGTTCCATGTTGTCATTCCTTTCAGTACCGGCCCTGCAACCCTGACTGCTGCTCGCCCGGATACGGCGGCAACTGAACCCATACCGGTCCCGACAACATGATCCGGCGCTTTGCGGCTCACGGAGCCACGCCACCCGGACACCTTGCCGACCCGGCACACGCTCGACAGAACGCAGTGCAAACGCCCCTGGGGGACGCTGGAGGTCGAAATGGAAGCCTTGGCAACACACGCTTGTGGCGCGGCCAACGGCAGGTGTAACTGCTGCGGGATGGCTGGGAGGTGACCCTGGCAATCCGCCTCAACGCACCGGTTTCGGATAGGCAGACCGATGCAAGTGGAGCAATTTACCGCGTTGCGTCAAAGGTAGCAAATCGACTTTTCTTCGACCGTTGCTTGGAAGGTTCGGTAACTATCCGACCCCAAAAATTTAGGCAGTCTCTCTATACTTGTTTCGTCATCCGAAACCGAGCCGCCGCCTCATGGATTTGCGCATTGCCAGCATCCGCCGCTTCCTCTACAGCCACTACTTCTTCGGAGGGGTGCGCCAGGGGGTGGGGATGCTGTTGCCCGTGCTGGTGCTGGGCGGCCTGTTCGGCAACTACACCACGGGTCTGGTTGCAACGTTCGGGGCGCAATGCCTGGCCATCATCGACCAGCCGGGCGGGCCGCAGCGCCACCGCACCAACGAGATGCTGGGCGGCGCCGCGCTGGGCACGCTGACGGTCATCATCACAGGGCTGGCGTCATCGCACCCCGTGCTGATCTGGCTGGCGGTCATCGCGCAGTGCTTCGTCTATTCGATGTTCACGGTGTTCGGCAAACGCGGCGGGCTGATCGGCTTTGCCGGCCTGTTGCTGATGACCCTGACCATGCATTCGCCGCTGGCGCCCCATGAGGTGCTGGCGCACGCCACGGCCACGCTGGGCGGGGCGCTGTTCTACGTCGCATTCAGCCTGGGGTTCTCGCGCCTGTTCTGGCTGCGCGAGGAGCAGCAGGCCATGTCGGTGGCGCTCTTCGCCACCGCCGACTACGTGGCGGCGCGCGCCACCTTCTACGATGAAACCGCCGATCTGGACGACGCCTACCGCGAGCTGATCCAGCGCCAATCCGTCATGACGGAAAAACACCAGGCGGCGCGCGACATGGTGCTGCGCGCCCTGCCCCGCGGCAAAGGCCTGGGCGACCGCCAGCGCGTGATGATCTGGAACATGTTCGTCGATATGCTGCAGCTGCTGGATACGCTGGTGGCCACGCATACCGACTACGCGGCGCTGCGCCGCGCGCTGGCCGGCAGCGACTGCCTGATGTTCATGCGCGATGCGCTGGTGAAGATGTCGCTGGAGCTCAACCGCATCGCGCTGGACGTGTCGCGCGGGCGCAAGGTGCAGTACCGCAGCAGCGCCAAGGCCGAATTGCGCGCCATCGAATACGAGATCGAACAGCTCAAGCAGCAGGGCCTGGGCGAGCGCGAGCCCGAGATGCTGGCGCTGATCGTCCAGGTGCTGCGCCGGCTGCGCAATTCGGCGCGCATCGTCGACCGCCTGGCCGACCACACCGCCGCTTCGCCCGACGCCAAGCCCACCGACGTGCTGCGCATCAACAAGTCGCTGACGCGCTTCATTTCGCGGCAGGAATTCCGCGTGGGGCTCCTGACCAGCAACCTGCGCCTGGATTCGCCGCACTTCCGCTATGCGCTGCGCGTCACCGCGGCCGCGGCCATCGCCATGACGCTGGCCAGCCAATGGCTTTCGCCAGCGTTTTCCGCGCACAACTACTGGATCATGCTGACCATCGTCATCATCATGAAGCCGGGTTTCGCGCTGACCCGCCAGCGCAATAGCTGGCGCCTGACGGGCACGCTGATCGGCTGCATCCTGGCCCTGCTGCTGTTCAACCTGACCGACCGGCCCGAACTGCTGTTCGCCGCGCTGCTGGGCGCCTGCATCATGGGCAACAGCCTGGTGCAGCTGAACTACATGGCCAGCGCCACCTTCAACACGCTGTTTGTGGTGCTGGTGTTCCACTTCGTGTCGCCGGGCACGGTGTCCATGTCAGTGATCGGCGAACGCGCCATCGATACGTTGATCGGCTGCGCGCTGGCGCTGATCTGCAGCTACATCCTGCCCTGGTGGGAGGCCCGCTACCTGAAACCGCTGGCGGCCGCGGCCACGCGCGCCAACCGCGAATACCTGATCGCCGGCCTGCGCTACGTCGAGGCCATGCAGGCCCACGGCGCGCCCGTGGGCGCCGCCGCCGGCGAGACTCCGGCGGTCACGGACGCCGACCTGGCCTGGCGGCTGGCGCGCAAGAACGTGCACATCTCCTTCAGCAATTTCGCCGAGGCTTTCTACCGGATGATGAGCGAGCCCACGTCGCATCAGGTAAGCGTGCCGGAGCTGAACAACCTGCTGATCCAGAACCACATCCTGGCTTCGCAGATCACAGCGGCCATCCCCATTCTGGCCAGCCTGCCGGCTACGCCCGAAGCGGTACAGCGGGCGCTGACCGGCATGGTGGACCTGTTGGATGAGAACCGGGCGCAGGCGCCGGCCGGCCTGCCGACCCAGTTCGACACGGAAGGCGAACAGGCGGCGCTGGTCTATCCGGTCAAGCAGATGCTGAAGGCGGCGCACATGATCCGCCAGGAACTGCACGCGCTGGCCGATCCCACGCACGCGCCGCCGGTGGCGGCGGCAGCATGACCGGCGTGGATGGCTCTGACGGGAATGGGGAGTCCCGGGCGCAAGGCCCGGGACCGGATCAGACCTTGCGGCGGAACACCAGCTTGTCTTCCGACGAGGCAGAGGCGTCGAACTTGTAGCCTTCCAGGTCGAAGCCTTGCAGGCCTTCGGGCTTGGACACTTTGTGCAGGATCGCGTAGCGCGCCATCAGGCCGCGCGCGCGTTTGGCGTGGAAGCTGATGACCTTCCAGGCGCCGTTCTTCCAGTCCTGGAATACGCATTGCACGACGCGCGCCTTCAGCGTCTTCAGGTCGACCGACTTGAAGTATTCCTCGGACGCCAGGTTGACGATCACGGGCGCCTTCTGGCCGGCCTGCCGTTCGTTGAGATAGTCAGCGATGGCCGGGCCCCAGTACTCGTACAGGTTCTTGCCCTTGGGCGTGGCCAGGCGCGTGCCCATTTCCAGGCGGTAGGGCTGCATCAGGTCCAGCGGGCGCAGCACGCCATACAGGCCGCTCAGGATGGCCACGTGCTCTTGCGCCCAGTCCAGCTGCTTGGCCGACAGGGTCGCGGCCTCCAGCCCTTCGTAGACGTCGCCGTTGAAGGCCAGCACCGCCTGGCGCGAGTTGGCCTGCGTGAAGCTGCGCTTCCAGTGGGCATAGCGCTGCACGTTGAGTTCGGACAGCGCCGGGCTCAAGCTCATGAGCTCGGAGATGTCCTCGGCCGACTTGGTCTTCAGCACCTTGATGAGGCCGGCGGCCTGGTCCACGAACAGCGGCTGGGTATGCGTCTCGATGTGCAGCGGCGAGTCGTAATCCAGCTTCTTGGCGGGAGAAAGCAAAAACAGCATTCGGGAATTCCTTTTTTAGCGTGCCGTCCAGCCGCCATCGACCGAGACGGACGTACCTGTGATTTGCGCGGCGGCGTCCGAGGCCAGGAACACGGCGGTGCCCCCCAGTTGCTCCGGCGTCACGAATTGCAGCGACGGCTGCTTTTCGCTCAGCAGTTCGCGCGCGGCGGTTTCCTGGTCCACGCCATCTTTTTCCGCCAGCGCGGTGATCTGCTTTTCGACCAGCGGAGTGCGTACCCAGCCCGGGCAGATGGCGTTGGCCGTGATGCCCTGGCCGGCCGTTTCCAGCGCGGTGACCTTGGTGAAGCCGACCACGCCGTGCTTGGCGGCGACATAGGCCGACTTGTTCGCCGAAGCCACCAGGCCATGGGCCGAGGCGATGTTGATGATGCGGCCGAAGCCCTGCTTCTTCATGTGCGGCAGGGCGGCGGCGGTGCCGTGGAACACTGCCGACAGGTTCAGCGCCAGGATCGCGTCCCATTTTTCAGCGGGGAAGTCCTCGATCAGCGCGGTGTGCTGGATGCCGGCGTTATTGACCAGGATGTCGATGCGGCCCAACTGGCGCACCGCGTTCTCGACCAGCTCGCGCACGGCCGCGCCCTTGGACAGGTCGGCGCCGTCGTAGATGACCCTCACGCCATGCTTGTCGGCCAGGCCGGCGCGGAGCTTTTCGATTTCGGCCGCATCGCCGAAGCCGTTCAAGACGATATCGGCGCCTTGCTGGGCGAAGGCAGTGGCGATACCCAGGCCGATGCCGCTGGTGGAACCGGTGACAAGGGCGACTTTTCCTTTAAGCATGAGCATTCTCCTGTGGTCGGGCACATTGGACGGGCCAAGCAAGGGTCAAGTGTAGCTGCCCGGCATGACGGCAATCATGCCATGCCCGTACGGCACGCAGGGTCAAGCAGCGGGAGGAGGATCGCGCGGCGCGGGAGGTTTCGGCGCCTCGTCCTGGACCGGTTCCGCTGCCGGCAGATCGGCCATGCCGCCCCGGTTCTCGGGTATGCGTTCCAGCAGCTTGATCAGCATCGGCACCACGCCCATCGAAATCGCCACGATGACGGACAGCAAGTCGCGCTGTTCCAGGTTCATCAGATTGTTGTCCCAGGCTTCGTTGAAGATGGCGAAGCTGAACTCCCCGCCCTGCGCCAGCGCCAGCGCGAATAGCAGGCGGTGATAGCGCGGCAGGCCCAGAAAGCGCGAAAAGCCGTACAGAATCAAGGCCTTGACCAGCAGCAGCGCGAATACGCCTACAAGAATGAAGGGCCAGTGGTTGGCCACCACCTTCAGATTCACGGACATGCCGATGGCTACGAAGAACAGGCCCAGCAGCAGCCCCTTGAACGGGTCGATGGCCTTTTCCAGGTCATCCCGATAGCGCGACTCGGCCATCAGCACGCCCACCAGGAACCCGCCCAGGCCCGCGGACAGGCCGGCGTAGTCGAACAGTTGAGCAGCGCCCACCACCATCAGCAGGGCGGCGGCCGTGAACAATTCATTCAACTGCGCCTTGGCAGCCCAGCCCAGCAGCCGCAGCCGGTACGCCGCCGCGACCACCACCACGGCGATCAGCGCCTCCTTGAAGGAAGGCGCCGAGGCGCCATCCGAACCCAGCAGGCCCGCCGCCACCAGCATCGGGATCGCCGCCATGTCCTGGAACAGCAGTATCCCCAGCGCCGACCTGCCCAGGGGCGTGCGCGTCAGCACGCGTTCGTCCAGCAGCCGCAAGGCCACCGCCGTGGACGACAGGGCCAGCGACAGCCCGCAAAGGATTGCCGCCTGCCATTCCATGCCGGCCAGATGCCGCAGCGCCGCGCCGAACACCACCGCCAGCAGCAGCCCGCAGGCCAGCATCTGCAAGGAACCCAGCACGAAGACTTCGTTGCGCATGGCCCACAGGCGTTTGGGCGAGAGCTCCAGCCCGATGATGAACAGCATCATCACCACGCCCCACTGGGACACATTGATCATGGTGTCCACATTGGTGACGAGCCTGAGGCAGGACGGCCCCACCAGCACGCCGGCCAGCAGATAGCCCGGGATCGCGCCCAGGCCCAGCAGCTGGGTCAGGGGCACGCACAGCACGGCCGCAAGCAAAAGGATAAGGATGAGATCCATGGGACTAGCGGTTCCGGGATGAGCGCCGAGAAGAGAAGAGTGCCGGGCAGGGACGCCGGGCATGTCGGAATTCTGGGCAAAGATCGCCGCCGCTGAAAGCCGGTTGAAACCCGCTGTGGGGGACTTTCAACCACCCCCTTTACACAAACAAAAAAAATCCTGTAGAATTGCGGGCTTCGCTGCTTCGACAACGAAGATCCTTCCGACCAGGGATCTTTAGTGGAAGACCCGGCCCTTGGGGGTAACCCAGGCCAGCCAGGAACACCACCGTTACGAAACCCAGCCACGGAGAGGTGGCAGAGTGGTCGAATGTACCTGACTCGAAATCAGGCGTACGGTATCCCCGTACCGTGGGTTCGAATCCCACCCTCTCCGCCAAGTATTGCAAAAAAGGCCAATCCCTCGGGATTGGCCTTTTTCTTTTTCCTTCGGACTTCATAAAAACTAAAAACGCACAGGCTCGGCGCGCGCCGGCTTGCGTGTAGGCAAGCCCTGCGCCACTCCGATGCTCGCCCCGGTGGGGCTGCGCTTCGGATGGCTCCGGGGGGTCCTCGGCTGGTAGGCGCCTAATGCGTTGGTTTTGGATCCCGTAATGGGCAGATGCCGCGAGCCGGTGGCCGGACGGAGGGATCCGAAGCGCAGCCCCACTGGGGCGAGCATCGGAATCCCGCAGTCCGGACGGCGGCGACTCAAGAACGCTGCCTCACAAAACCGAAGTGCGGGGCGGTAGGGCCTCGAGCTTGCGGATGCCAGAGTCCTTTAGCCGCCGAGGCTGCCCTGCGCCATTCCGATGCTCGCCCCGGTGGGGCTGCGCTTCGGATGGCTCCGGGGTCCTCGGCTGGCAGTTGCCTAATGCGTTGGGTTTGGACCCCGTTCATGGGTAGATGCCTTGAGCCGGTGGCCGGACGGAGGGATCCGAAGTGCAGCCCCACCGGGGTGAGCATCGAAATGGCCCGACAGCGCCCCATCGCCAGATATGGACCCATGTCACTTTGGCACCATATGGCAAGCCGCAGACTCGAGCCCCCCATCGGCGCGCCAGGAGTATTCAGAGCGAGGCAATACCTGTCAAGACAGGAAGATCGGCGTCTCCCATGCCTTTTCGAGACCGGAATTTCGCCGGCGATGTCCTCAACCTGCTGAAGCGCTATCGGATTGCAGCAAGCGAAGGCGGGGCCGCCCCGCCTGACTATCACAAGGGCGCCGTTGGCCGCGCCAATTGGAACAGGTCCGTGCTGCGCGCGTACCAGCCGCCGCCGTGCATGCGCGCGATCAGCCCCATGGCCGGCGTGTCCATGTAGCCGCGCTCGGCGTCCTGCACATAGGCATCGTCGACGTGCGCGCCCAGCACCCGGCCGATCACCACGAGCTGGCGCGGGCCGGTCACGATGGTTGCCTGGCTGACGCATTCCAGCGACACCGGACTGCCCTTGATCAGCGGGGGACGCACGTGTGTAGCCGGCAGCGCGGTCAGGCCGGCCGCCGCCATCTCGTCCACGTCCGCCGGGTAATCGGCGCAGGTCTGGTTCATCTGCGCAACCAGCGACTCCGGCACCAGGTTCACCACGAACTCGCCGTTCTCGATGATGTTGGCGCCGGAATCCTTCAGTTCGCCGCTGGCATGGCGCATCAGGCCGATGGCGACCGTCGGCGGCTGAGGCCCCATGACATTGAAGAAGCTGAAGGGAGCCGCGTTGACAACGCCTTTGTCCGAAATGGTGGTAAGCCACGCGATCGGGCGCGGGGTGACGGTCGAGGTCAGCACGTTGTAGACCGTCTGCGTCGGCAAGGCGCTGAAATCAAAATGCATGATTCAAGCCTCCCCGGCATTCAGCGCCGAGACGGCCCGCTTTTCACGGGTGTCGACCTGCAGCTGGAACACGTCGGGGCGTGCGTAGTGGCCCGAGACGTCGAAGTCGTACTTGCCGCGCAGGATCTGGTTGGGATTGATGTCGGCGTACAGGATGGTCTCGGCTGAGAAATCCGGCCCTGCCAGCACTTCGCCCAGCGGATCGATGATGGCGCTGCCGCCGCGCATCAGCACGGTGTCGGGCGCGTCGCCCAACGCGCATTCGAAATCGTCGGGATAGGCATCGCGGCGCAGATGCTGGCAGGCCGTGAGCACATAGCAGCGCCCCTCCAGCGCGATGTGGCGCATGCTGGGAATCCAGGAATCGCGGTCGTCGGCAGTCGGCGCGCAATACAGCGCCACGCCCTGGCTGTACATGTACATGCGCAGCATGGGCATGTAGTTTTCCCAGCAGATGACGGCGCCGATCTTGCCGTAGGGCGTGTCGAAGACGGGCATGGTGGAACCATCGCCGAAGCCCCAGATCAGGCGTTCGCCGGCGGTGGGCATGAGCTTGCGGTGCTTGCCCGCCAGCCCTTCACGGCCGTTGAAGTACAGCACCGTGCAGTACAGCGTGCCGCCATCGGCTTCGATGCAGCCCATGACCACGAAGCTGTCGGTGTCGGCCGCGGCCTGGGCCACCAGCGCGACCTCTTCGCCATCCAGCCGGATGGCCTGGTTGTGATAGCTGGCGAAGGCGTCGCGGCCCTCGGGCTTGCGCATGCCGATGGGCGCGCCGAAGGAGTTGCCCTTGGGATAGCCGCCCAGGAACGCCTCGGGGAACACGAGCACGCGGGCGCCCTGCTCCGCCGCCTGGCGGATGAGCGATGCCGCCTTTTCGGCGCAGGCGACGCTGTCGGTGGGAATGGAGGCCGCCTGGATGACGGCAGCCTTGAAGCTCTGTTGCGTGGACATGTCTCTCCTCTTTCTCAGTGTGCAGCGTCTTCGTCGATGGCGCGGGCGCGGGTGTTCGGCAGGAACAGGCTGCCGATGACGCCGACCACCGCGGTCACGACGACCGGATACATCAGGCCGCCAAAGATATTGCCGCTGGCCTGAGCCAGGTAGGTGGCGGTAAAGGGCACGATGCCGCCGAAGATGCCGGCGCCGATGTGGTACGGGAAGGATAGCGCCGTATAGCGGATGCGGGCCGGGAACAATTCGACCAGATAGGACGCCACCGGGCCGTAGACCATGGCGACCACGGCCGTCATCAGCACCAGGATCAGGATGATGGTCGTGCGGTCGACGCGCGCGGGATCGGCCCGCTCGGGATAGCCGGCGGCCGTCAGCGCGCTGGTGTAGGCGGCGCGGTCAAAGCCGTTGACGGTCGTGCCGCCCACGCTCATGGCGATGCTCTGCCCGGGCAGCGGCGCGGCGTATTCGAAGTTGATGCCCTTGCCGACCAGGAATTTCTTGGCCTGCACGCAGACCTTCTTGTGGTCGGCATGGCTGCCGATCATGGCGGCCTGCAGTCCGAAGTCGCAGGCGCCGCCGCTGGTGTCGGCATGCACGCGCACCGGGGTGGTCTGCATGGCTTGCGCCAGGGCCGGGTTGCCCGCCTTGAGCAGCACGTCGAACATGGAGTGGTAGCCCAGCGCCGCGACGAACAAGCCGACCATCATGATCCACTTGCGGCCGATGCGGTCCGACAGCCAGCCGAACAGCACGAAGGTCGGCGCGCCGATGATGAAACCGATCAGGATCAGCGTGTAGACGCTGGTCTGGTCCAGTTGCACGGCCTGCTGCATGAAGATCATGACGTAGAACTGGCCGGTGAAATAGGTAGCGCCCTGGCCGGCGGTGACGCCGATCAGCGCCAGCAGCACCAGCCGCAGGCTGGACCATTGGCCGAAGGTCTCCTTGACCGGGTTCTTGGACAGGCGGTTCTGCTGCTTCATGCGCGTGAACACGGGCGACTCGTGCAGCTTGGCGCGCACGTAGATCGAAATCGCCAGCATCACGATCGACAGGATGAACGGCAGGCGCCAGCCCCACTGGCGGAAATCCTCGGCGCTCATGGATGCCTGGGTGCACAGGATCACGATCAGGGACAGGATCAGGCCCGCCGAGGACGTGATCTGGATCCAGCCCGTCAGCAGGCCTCGGCGCTTGGGTTCGCAGTGCTCGGCCACATAGATGACCGCGCCGCCGTACTCGCCGCCCACCGCCAGGCCCTGCACCACGCGCAGGGTCAGCAGCAGGATCCATGAAAGGTGGCCGGCCGATTCATAGGTGGGCAGGCAGCCGATCAGGACGGTTGCGCCGCCCATCATCACCACGGTGATGAGGAAGGTGTACTTGCGGCCCAGCTTGTCGCCCAGGTAGCCGAACATCACGGCGCCCAGGGGCCGGATGATGAAGCCCACCGCCAACGCGCCCAGCGCGGCCAGCAGTGCCACCGTGGGGTTGTCCTGCGGGAACAGCACCTGGCTCATGAAGACGGCCAGGGTCCCGTAAATGAAAAAGTCGTACCACTCGAACAAGGTGCCCAGGGTCGAGGCCACCACCACCTGGCGTTCCTCTTTCCTGCTGAGCGTCGGACCGGCGTCGATCCGCGGCATTGCCACATTCGCTTCCACGCTTGCTTTCCCCAATCGCTTTAGATTGATAATGCTGTATTCATTAACTATTATCAAACTTAACCCAGGACCTGAAAAACTAGGGGAAACCCGGCGAAGCCGCCCGCGCGCCCGGGCGGCAAGGGTCCGCCCCGCTGCTACACTCCCGCCAGAAAAACAGTGGAGGCAGCAATGGCAAGGCCCGCCGGCAAGATGGAAAAGAACGCGGAACAGGCGCCTGCCGCCGCGCGCAGGGGCATCCAGTCGATCGAAGTGGGATTCCGGATCCTGGACGTCATCCGCAAGGCCGGCCGCCCCCTGCCCCTGAAGGAAATCGCGGATGCCTGTGAACTGACGGTACCCAACGTCCACTACTACCTGGTCAGCTTTCAGAAGGTGGGCGTGGTGCAGCAGCACGCGGATACGGGCCATTACGGCCTGGGTCCCTATGCCCTGCGGCTGGGCCTGGCGGCCCTGGAACAGTTCGACGTATTCACCACCGCCCGGCCCATCATGGCCGAAGTGGCCGCGGTCACCGGCCACACCGTGTTCCTGGGCGTGTGGGGCAACAAGGGCCCGACCATCGTCTACCGCGTCGAAGGCGCCCGCAGCCGCCCCCTGCTGGAACTGCGCGTGGGCAGCGTGCTGCCGCTGCTGTCCTCGGCGCTGGGCCGCAATTTCCTGGCGCACCTGCCGGAAGCCAGCACGCGCGAACTGCTGGAACAGGAAATGGCCTCGGCCGGTTCGGACGGATATGGCGGCAAGTCCTACACGCAAAAGGACGTGCAGGCCATCCGCGAGGAAGTGCTCGAACACCACCTCAGCCGTTGCCGCGACGCGCTGCTGCCGCACTTCACGTCGCTGTCCGCGCCCATTTTCGACATGCTGGGCGAGATGAAGGCGGCCATCACGCTGATGGGCCCGGTGGGCGCCATCGACGACGACCTGCAATCCGACACGGCGCGGCTGCTCAGTGAAAAAGCCCGCTCGATCTCGGCAACGGCAGGCTGGGTGGAGCCGCAGGCGCGCTAGGCGCTTCTGCCGCCCTCACCTCCGCGCGTCGGGCAGCCGGCTGGGCGGCGGCGTGCTGGCCACGTTTTTCTTGTAGTAAGCGATGAACTCGGGCGCCGGCATGGGCTTGCCGTACAGCCAGCCCTGGCCGAAATCCACCTCGCGCGCTTTCAGGTGGTCTTCCTGTTCCTGACGTTCGATGCCTTCGGCCACGGTCAGCAGGTTCAGCGACTTGGCCATGTCGATGATGTGGTCCGTGACCTTGTGGGTCGCGGAATCGGTGCCGATGGTGTCGACGAAGGACTTGTCGATCTTCAGCGAGTCGAGCGGCAGCCGCTGCAGATAGGACAGGCTGGAGTAACCCGTGCCGAAGTCGTCGATGGCCACGGCATGGCCTTGCGCCCGGGCCTGTTCGATCACGCTGCAGGCCTTGTCCACGTCCATGAAGCCGCGTTCGGTGGCTTCCAGCCAGATCTGCCGGGGATCGATGACCGTGCCTTCGAGCATGCGCTGCAACACCCGCAACGCCCCGCCATCCTTGAGATCGCTGGCGCTCAGGTTGACCGAGATGTGCGCCCCCCGGTCCTCGCCCAGCAGATCCTCCATATCCCGGATCACCAGGCGAAACACCTCTTCGGTGATGCGGGCCATCAGGCCGTTGTCCTCGGCGATCGAGATAAACAGATCAGGTCTCAGGGTCTTGCCGCCGCGCCTGATCCAACGCACCAGCGCCTCCGCGCCGATGCAGCGGCCAGTGCGCAGGTCGATGATGGGCTGGTAGTGGACGACGAATTCCCGCCGCCTGATGCCGGCGGCCAATTCGCCCGCGATCGACAGGCGCCGGCGCGACAGCCAGACGACCAGCGCGATCATGGCCGCCGCGACCAGCGTCCCCATGGGCAACCAGAACAGGCGTTCGCGCGGCAGCATGTCCAGCGCTTCGGTTTGAGGTTCGAGCAGGACGACGGCCAGGTCCGCATTGCGGGCGACGGCGCTGAGATAGGCCTCGTCGATGTCCAGCTTGCCGCCATTCAGCGCCTGCGATACCAGCACGAGATCGGGGTCGTTGCGGGTGCCCAGCATGCCCACGCCCGGCAGGACCACGGCAAGTTGCGCGCCGTCCGTGAGCGCCTTTTCGGTGAACCGGCCTGGTTCGAACAAGGCGCTGTAATCGCCGTGGCGCACGGCCACCATCCTGATGCCGGGGCTCAAGACGGGCACTGCGTCCAGCAACAGGCGTCCACCATTGGCCAGTTCGACCTGGGCCGGAACCAGCGGCTCTTCGTAGCTGGGCACGCCCCAGGTGGTGCACTGGACGATGCCGCCCGCCACGTAGGCCAGATCGTCCACGGCCCGGTCCCTCAGGGCCAGGGCCCGCATATGGCGGATGTGCTGGGGTGAACAGGGTTCGAATGCCAGCCCGTCCAGATCGCGCAGCGTGGTCACGGTCTGGTCCAGCAAGTCCTGCGTGTCCCTCAGGATGCGCTGGGCCTGGTCGTCCAGATAGCGCTGTTCGCCCGCGACGGCGCGGGACCAGGACATGTGCAGCGCGAAGCCGATGGGCAACAGCGCCGCGGCGGCGGCGAGAGCGATGGCGATGCCGATTACAAACTTGCGCGGCATCGAGGCCGTCCCCAGGGATCGCCGGCTGGCGAGGTTATATCTTTTTACACTTTTTGAGGGGGCAGTGTCTCCATCAATTTCCGCTCGCAGCCGGCGTTTCAGCCTTCCGCCACGATCTTCGCGTCGCGGATGGTCTGGGCGTACTTCTGCTGCTCCTGCTTCATGAAGTCGGCAAAGCGCTGGACGCTGCCGCCGCCATCCTCCGCGCCCACCTGCGCCAGCTTTTCCTGCACATCCGGCATCGCCAGCGCCCGGTCGATGTCCTGGTTCATGCGCTGGACCATGGCGGCGGGCATCTTGCCCGGACCGACCATGCCGAACCAGATGCTGGCCTCGAAGCCGGGATAGCCCTGTTCGGCCACGGTCGGCACATTGGGGTGGCTCTTGGAGCGCTGCAGCAGAGTCTGCGCCAACGCGATCACCTTGCCGGACTGCACCAGCGGCGTGGCGGTGGTCATGCCTTCGAAGCAGTACTGCACGTGGCCGCCCAGCAGGTCGTTCATCAAGGGAGCCGAACCCTTGTAGGGCACGTGCAGCACGTCAATCCCGGCGCGGGCCTTGAAGATCTCCAGCGCCAGGTGCTGCGCCGAACCGCTGCCGGCCGAACCGAACACGATCTTGCCCGGCTGCGCCTTGCACAGCGCGACCAGCTCGGGCAGCGTCTTGGCGGGCTGAGAGGCGCCGCCGATCAGGATGGTGGGCGTCTTTCCGACCAGCGCGATGGGCGTGAAGTCGCGGTCCACCGAATAGGCCAGCTTGGGTTGCAGGCCCGGCGCGATGCCGTGGCTGTTGACGTGCGCCATCAACAGCGTGTTGCCGTCGTTGGGCTGGCGCGCCACCTGTTCGGCGGCAATGATGCCGGCCGCGCCCGCGCGGTTTTCGACGATGACGGGAATATTCCACATCACGCCCAGCTTCTGCCCCAGCAGGCGCGCCAGCACGTCGGTGCCGCCGCCGGCGGGAAAGCCCACCACGATCTTCACCGGCCCCTGCGGCAGGTCTTGCGCCCGCGCCGCCGCCGGCAGGACCAGCGCGGCTCCCAGCGCCGCGGCGCCGGTCATGAATTGCCTACGTTGCATTGCTGTCTCCTCGCGCGCCGGTCCGATGGCCGGCGACTGGTTCTCGAAACTCTGTCACCGCTCACCGCAAGCGGCCGTCTGGCGCGGCCTGGCTGCGATGCTCCTGCGCTGCTGCGCGCGGCCCGCAGGCCGCGCGCCCTGCCCTCAACCAGCGACCCGGCTCCACTTGCCGTAGCGCTCGACCATGCGCTCGTCGAAGCCGAAGCCCAGGCCGGGCTCCTGATGCAACACCACGCGCCCCTGCTTGTGCGTCAACTGGCGGTCGACCAGCCTGCGGAAGTTCAGGACCTGATCGTCCCAGAAAAATTCGACGTAGCGTGCATTCGGCGTCGCGGCGACCAGCGGCGCATGCACGTCATGGAACCAGTGCGGGCAAACCACGACGCCGTAGCTGGCAGCGGTAGCGGCGATGCGCTTCCATTCGGTGATGCCGCCGCAGACGGCGGCGTCGGTCTGCAGGATGCCGGCTGCGCCCTTGTCCAGCAGCTCCTTGTGATACCAGCGGCCGTAGCCGATCTCGGCGGTGGCGATGGGCAGGCGCGTCAGGCGCGCGAGCTTGGCGTGGCTGTCGATGTCGTCGGGGCCGAAGGGTTCTTCGATGAAGTACGGATCGTACTGTTCGAAGCGGCGGATGTACTGCATGGCCTGAGTCACGTCCTGCCAGGCGTTGTTGCAGTCCATCATCAGCTCGACGTCGGGGCCGATGGCCTCGCGCGCCGCCTTCAGGCGCGCCTCTTCCTCGGCCGGGGACAGGCGGCCGGTCTTCATCTTCACGGCGCGAAAGCCCTTGTCCACGTAGCTCGCCATTTCCTCGCCCAGGTGCTGGGGCGTCTTGCCGTCGAGGTAATAGCCGCCGCTGGCATAGGCCGGCACGGTTTCGAGCTCGACCGCGCCCAGGTACTTGTGCAGCGGCAGGCCGACGGTCTTGGCGTTCAGGTCCCACAGCGCGATGTCCAGGGCGCTCAATGCGCGCATTACCGTGCCTTGCCTGCCTTGCAGCAGGGCTTCCTGGTACATCGCCTGCCACAGGCCTTCGACGGCGAGCGAATCCTTGCCCAGCAGCACGGGGCCCAGCAGGTTCTGCACCGCGGCTTCGAAGATGGCGCCGCCGGCGCTGCCCACGTAGCAGAAGCCGATGCCTTCCACGCCGTCGGAGGAACGGACCTTCACCAGGCCGTAGTGCCGTGTGGACACGGTGCGGTTCGAAAACGAGGTGACCTTGTCCAGGGGCACCGCGGCGGCGCACACGTCTATGGATTCAATGATGGGCACAACTGGCTCCTTGGTAATCGGGATGGTCGGGCGGGGCCTGCGCGGCTTGCGGGGCCTCAACGCTCTGAACGTATTCTTGCCGCGGCAAAAGAAAACAACAATTATCTTCATCCATCTTTAGAATATGGAAAAAGCATCTTTTCAGGAGAAGCTGGTTCGTGGATTCGCGCTTTCTGCAAACCTATGTGCACGTGGTGGAGCTGGGTTCCATCGCCCAGGCCGCGCGCCACCAGGGGCTGACGCCCGCCACGGTGCAGCAGCGCCTGCGCGCGCTGGAAACGGACATGGGCAGCGCCCTGATCGCGCGCTCCGGCCGCACCGTGAAGCCCACCCAGGCCGGCATGCGGATCCTGGAGCGCGCCCGCGCCATCCTGCGCGACGTGCGCGACCTGCGTTCGGCCGCGTCCGACACCGAACTGCCGGCGGGCCCCTTGCGCCTGGGCGCCACGCCCACCGCGCTGACCGGCATCATGCCGCCCGTGCTGCGCGCCTGGACCGCGCGCCATCCCCACATTGAAATCTACATAGAACCCGCGCCCACCACCCTGCTCTACGGCAAGGTGCTGTCCGGCGAACTGGACGGCGCGCTGCTGGTGCATCCGCTATTCGCCATCCCCAAGACCTGCGCCTGGCGCGACCTGCGGCAAGAACCGCTGGTGCTGGTCACGCCGGCCGACATGAAGGTGCGCGATCCGCTGGAAGTCATCGCTCGCGAACCCTACATCTGCTATGACCGCAGCGTGGTGGGCGGCAAGATGGCCGACGACTACCTGCGTGCGCGCAGCCTGCGGCCGCACGTGCGCTTCGAGCTGGATGGAATCGATTCCATTGCCAAACTGGTGTCGGAAGGATTGGGCGTGGCGCTGCTGCCGGATTGGGCGACCACCGGTGAACCGTCAGCCCGCGTCAGGCGCTGGCCCTTGCCGCCGCCCTGCCCGGTGCGCACCGTGGGCGCGGTCTGGCTGCGCTCCGGCGTGCGTTCGGCGCTGATGCAGGCCTTCGTGGAAATGGCCGAGACCCAGCTCGGCCTGGACTGAGCGCGGAAGATCAGCCCTGTGCGTTTGCGTCGCGGCCGTCGCGCGCCACGACCACGCCGCCCGACACCACCAGGCGGCGCGGCGCGCGCGTTGCCACGGCTTGCGCAATACAGCTGGCGTCGACCAGCACCAGGTCGGCGCGCGCGCCCGGCGCCAGGCCATAGTCCCTGAAACCACAGGCGCGGGCCGCGGCGGCGGTCACGCAATCGAACGCCCATTCGACCTCGTCGTCGCGCCGCAGGTCGTTGCGCAGCCCGATCAGCATGGCGCGCGCCAGCATGTCGGGACTGCCGTAAGGCGTCCAGGTATCGCGGATGCCATCGTTGCCGCCGAAGATCGTCACCCCCGCCTCGCGACAGGCGCGCACGGCCGGCACGGGCCGCGACGGCGGCGCGGTCGTCAGCAAGGCCACGTCCAGCGCGGCCAGCCGCCGCAGCAGGCCGTCCAGCCGCTTGGCGTCGACGCCGCCCAGACAGAAGGCGTGACTGATGACAACCTTGCCCTGCATACCCAGCGCCTGGACGCGGTCCAGGATCAGGTCCAGGGTAAAGGCGCCCAGTTCGCCCGGCTCGTGCAGATGGATATCGACGGGCTTGTGATGCTTGTCCGCCAGGCCGAACAGCACGTCGAGCGACCTCGCCGGATCGCGGTCGATGGCCGAGGGATCCAGCCCGCCCAGCACATCCGCGCCCTGCGCCAGGGCCTGGTCCAGCAGCTCGGCCGTGCCGGGCCGGACCAGCAGGCCCGACTGGGGAAAGGCCACGGTCTGGATCTCGACGCGTCCGGCCAGCTCCTGGCGCGTGGCGTGCACACCCTCCAGATGGCGCAGCCCGGCGTCGGTATCGATGTCCACGTGCGTGCGGATGCGGGTCGTGCCTTCGCGCAGGAAGGCCAGCGCCAGGGCGCGCGAATGGCTGGCCGCGTCATGGCCGCTGCGGGCGCGCCAGACGCGTTCGTTCTCGATGCGGTCGGTCAGCGCCGGGCCCACTTCGTTCACGTACCAGGGCGAATCCCAGGTGGTCTTGTCCAGGTGAGTATGGCCTTCGACCAGGCCAGGCAGCAGCAAGGCGCCTGCGCCGTCCTCGACAGGCATGCCGGGCGCGGCGGCGAGGCCCGGCCCGATACCCTGAATGCGCCCGTCGCGCACCAGCACGTCCACCGCGCCGCCTTGCGGGGCGCGGACATTCTTCAAAAACAGATTGGTCATGGCAGGATTCCAGGCGCCGCGCGTGGCGGCTGGCCTTGCGCAGACCAGGCGGCACGCGCCATCAAGCTCAGGCTTGGGGCGGTTCTATCCAGAAGAAACGTTCACCCTGGCGGACCATGTCGGCCACGCCTTCGGCGCCGATGCGGTAATCCGTACCCATCAGCGTGGCGCCGCCATCCTCATGGATATGAATGATGGCGAGCGGGTCATTTGCCATGGTGTACCAGTAGTAACCCGGCTTGAGATCATGCAGGTTCGTAGTCATGTTTCGAGTATACAAACATCCCCGCGCCGTATTCAAAAAGACACATAAATCCAGCTCATGCCTGACATGATGGCCTTGAGGCGGCATACTTCCCGATTCCAGGCCCAAACCGCCCGCACAGTAGGCATGCGTCGACCAGGCTGTCGCCGCATTGGCGCATATGCTTTGACCGTTGGAGGAACCGCGAGCGTATGAAAAGGCAGTCTCTTCAATTCAGCGAGCCGCTTAAACAAGCTGTTTTGGACGGCCGTAAAGTGCAGAGCCGGCGCATCCTGAAGCCGCAACCGACCAAACTGACCACGGTCTGGTATGCGGACGCCGCGGATTCCGGCAGATGGGTGGCCATGGGCCCGTCGCTGGATAATCCATCCGAATTGCGCAAGACCTCAAGCTGGGTCAGGTGCCCATTTGGAAAATCCGGCGACAGTATCGAATTGACCGACGAAGCCGGCAATACCTTCGCCACCGCCGTTATCGTGGGCGTGCGCGTCCAGCGCCTGCAAACGCTGTCCGAAGCCGATGCCCGCGCCGAAGGCACGCAAGCCCTGTACCAAAGCTCCGCCCTATTGCCGGGCGTGCCGCTGCAGACCGCCTTCGCCTTGACCTGGTGCGAGCGTTACGGCTCGCACGCCTGGGCAGCGAACCCGTGGGTCTGGGTGGTCGAATTCCGTCGCCAACAGGCCGATGGGGAGCTGGACGCCTAGCTCCTGCCCCAAAAAACTGGTGCGCCCGCGCAACGTCGTTACGCGGAAACAGGGGCGGATGGTGACTGCCTGTAACCTGGCCACTCGGCTTCACCTGATTCCAGGCGATTTCAATCCATTTCAATTGCGGCCGCATCAGAGCGGACTCACGCTGTTGCGTAGCAGCAAGCCGCATGCCATATGGGCGGGGACGGTTGCGGATTGTCGCGATTGACGCGGGCCCGCTTACGTCTGCCTGATCGAAAAGCCCGAAAATGGCATCAACGAATACTCAACTTTGCTGCGTCAAGCGGCAGGCAGGTGCAAGATGAAAAAATGGCTTATCGCTGGTGCTGGTGCCGCTGGTCTGCTGATCTCCAGCGTCGCCCTGGCTCGCGTGGACGTCGGCATCTCGATCGGCATACCGGGGGGCGTATACCCCGCGCCGGTCTACGTCGCGCCGCAGCCCGTGTATGTGCCTCCCCCGCCGCCCGTCTATTACCGCCCCGCGCCGGTGTATGTCGCGCCGCCGGTGGTCTACCCGGCGCCGGTGTATTACCGCGGCGGCGGCCGCTATTACGACCGCGGCTATTACTATGGCCGCGGACGCGGACATGACCACCACCACGGCCGCGGCCGCGGACATGACCGCGATTAACGCGTGACGGCCGCCAGGCGCCGGAAAAAGCAAAGGCCACTCTTGCGAGTGGCCTTTTTTTTCTGCGGGGCAATGTCCGGTGCCGCGCGGAAAGCACCTCAGGCTGCAGGAGCCTGCACGGGTTTGCCGACCAACACCACCGGTTGCTGCGGAGCCTTGCTGGCTTTGGCATCGCTCCACCGCGGCGTTTCCTGAACGAGATCGATCCAACGGCGGGGCTCGCTCGACGACCGCCACCAACCATTATGCGGACGCATGGGCAAACTCCGGTTCACCGTTGAAACGCACGCCGTTGATGCCCTGGAACAGTTGCAGGCTTTCCTGCTCGGCTTCGTGCAGGCTCGAAAACGGCGCCTGTCCGGGCACGGTCCAGCACTTTTCCGGCGCGGTGCCGCCAACCCGGCGCGTCCATATCTGCACACGGTAGCCCTGCTCGTCTTCCTGAGCCACGGAGCATCTCACACGAAAATCTCCAATCATTCTTGAAGTCATGGGCAACTCCTTGTTATTTAAGTGAATGAAGCGTGTAGCACACGGGGCATATTGTGCCGTAACTATCCGGCCCTTTTATTGGAATACACAATTGCTCACATCATAATCAAACACTAGCGCAGGCAGCTTAAAGGCCCGAGGCGACAGGAATATGTACAGATAATAAAAAAAAACGGAGCCCGAAGGCTCCGTCTTTTACTCCGCCAAATGACGGATGGACAGCTGAAAAGCGTCAGGCTTTCGGTGCCGGATTCAGCACCGTCAGGCCGCCCATATAAGGCTGCAGCGCCTCCGGAATCAGCACGCTGCCGTCTGCCTGCTGGTGGTTTTCCAGCACGGCGACCAGCGCGCGGCCCACGGCCAGGCCCGAACCGTTGAGCGTGTGCACGTATTCCGGCTTGCCCTGGGCATTGCGGAAGCGCGCCTGCATGCGGCGGGCCTGGAAGGTTTCGCAGTTCGACACCGAGGAAATCTCGCGCCAGGTGTTCTGCGCGGGAAGCCACACTTCCAGGTCATAGGTCTTGGCCGAACCGAAGCCCATGTCGCCCGTGCACAGCAGCACAACGCGGTAGGGCAGGCCCAGCAGTTGCAGCACGCGCTCGGCATGGCCCACCATGTCTTCCAGCGCCTCGTAGGACTGATCGGGCTGGGTGATCTGCACCATTTCAACCTTGTCGAACTGGTGTTGGCGGATCATGCCGCGGGTATCACGGCCGCCGCTGCCGGCTTCCGAGCGGAAGCACGGCGTGTGCGCCGTGAGCTTGAGCGGCAGGTCGGAGGCGGCCTGGATGGTGTCGCGCGCCACGCTGGTCAAGGTGATTTCCGAGGTGGAGATCAGGTACTGGTCTTCACGCACGTACGGCTTGCCCTGGTCGTCGACCTTGGGATCGTCGTCGCCGCCGCCCTTGGACACCGCGAACATATCGTCCTTGAACTTCGGCAGCTGGCCCGTGCCGTACAGCGTCGAGGCATTGACGATGTAGGGGGTGTAGCACTCGGTGTAGCCGTGCGTGCCCGTCTGCAGGTCCAGCATGAACTGCGACAGCGCACGGTGCAGGCGCGCAATCGGGCCGCGCATGAACGAGAAGCGGGCGCCGGACAGCTTGGCGGCCATGTCGAAGTCCAGCCCCAGGGGCTCGCCGATGGCAACGTGGTCGCGGGCCTCGAACGCCAGGGCCGGGGGATTGCCGTCGGCGCCGGCCGCGCCCGGCAGCCAGCGGCGCACTTCGACGTTGTCGTCGGCGGATTCGCCCAGCGGCACGCTGGCGTGCGGCAGGTTGGGCACCGACATCAGCAGTTCATTGAGCGGCTGCTGCAAGGCGGCCAGCTCTTCTTCCAGCTGCTTCAGGCGCACGGGCACGGCCTGCGATTCGGCCATGACGGCGCTGGCGTCCTCGCCCTTGGCCTTGAGCTGGCCGATCTGCTTGGCCAGCGCGTTGCGGCGGGCTTGCAGGGACTCGGTTTCAGTCTGGACAGCCTTGCGGCGGGATTCCAGCTCATTGAACCGTTCCGTGTCGAAGGACACGCCACGGCTCTTGAGGCGGTCTACGACGGTTTGCAGGTCTTTACGCAGCAGTATCGGGTCTAGCATGGTGATATCGGTGAGGTTGCGTGAAGCAACGGGCGGCGCCCGTTACCGTTTCTTGGCGCGTTCCTGTGCGTCCAGCTCGCGCAGGAATGCCAGCTTTTGCTGGATTTTAGCCTCCAGGCCGCGATCGGTCGGCCGATAGAAGGAGGGATTGAGTCCATCGGGGAAATATTGCTCGGCGGCGGCGTAGCCGTGCGGCTCGTCGTGCGCGTAGCGGTAGGCCTTGCCATGGCCCAGCTGCTTCATCAATTTGGTGGGCGCATTGCGCAGGTGGATCGGCACCGGCGCGCTGCCGTGCTCGGCCGCGAACTTGCGCGCCTGGTTGTAGGCGTTGTAGACGGCGTTCGACTTGGCCGCGCAGGCCATGTAGACCACCGCCTGCGCCAGCGCCAGTTCGCCTTCCGGCGAGCCCAGGCGTTCATAGATGTCGGCGCCGTTCACGGCCAGGTCGGTGGCGCGGGGATCGGCCAGGCCGATGTCTTCCACCGCCATGCGCACCAGCCGGCGCGACAGGTATTTGGGATCGGCGCCGCCGTCGATCATGCGGCAGAACCAGTACAGCGCGGCGTCTGGGTTGGAGCCGCGCACCGACTTGTGCAGTGCGCTGATCTGGTCGTAGAACGCGTCGCCGCCCTTGTCGAAGCGGCGCAGGTTCTGCGACAGCGAGATCTCCAGCCAGGCCGCGTCCACCGTATCGCGGCCGGCGGCCTGCGCCGATTCAGCCACCACTTCGACCGCGCTGATCAGGCGGCGCGCATCGCCGTCGGCCCAGGCCGCCAGCTGTTCGCGCGCGTCGGCCTCGACATGGATGCGCTCGCCCTCTTCCAGCCCGTCGTTCAGGGCCTCCACGGCGCGGTCGACCAGCTGTTGCAGCTCCTCGGCGGTAAGCGATTGCAGCACGTACACCCGCGCCCGCGACAACAGCGCCGAATTGACCTCGAACGAGGGGTTTTCGGTGGTGGCGCCGATGAAGGTGAACAGCCCGCTTTCCACATAGGGCAGGAAGGCATCCTGCTGCGCCTTGTTGAAGCGGTGCACCTCGTCGACGAAGAGGATGGTGCGTCGTCCCTGGCCCTGCGCCACCTGCGCCACGGTGACCGCGTCGCGGATGTCCTTGACCCCGCCCAGCACCGCCGAGATGGCGATGAACTGCGCGTCGAAGCCGTCCGCCATCAGGCGCGCCAGCGTGGTCTTGCCCACGCCTGGCGGCCCCCAGAAGATCATGGAATGCGGCCGGCCCGAGTCGAAGGCGACGCGCAGGGGCTTGTCGGGCCCCAGCAGATGCGACTGTCCGACCACGTCGGACAGGGTCCGCGGGCGCAGCCGCTCGGCCAGGGGCACATAGGGCCGATGCGCAGGATCGGCCGCGAAGAGATCGTTGCTCATTGGCAGAAGATGAGGGGAGACAGCAAGTAATTCAAGCCAGCATTACACCATGGCGCGGGCCTGCCTCCCTTAGCGGTCCTAGGCCAGTCCCGGCGGCGCGAAGCGCCGGTTCGCCAGCACCGGCAATACCTTGCGGGCATGGGCCAGGCGTTCGGGGTCGATATCGGCGAAAACCAGAGCCGGGGCTTCGCCCGCCCGTGCCGTCACCACACCAAGCGGATCCACCACCATGCTGCAGCCGATGTTGCGTTCGCCGCATTCGCCGGTGGCAGCCACATAGCAGGTATTTTCCAGCGCGCGCGCCGTGACCAGCACTTCCCAGTGCATTTCCTTCAACGGGCCGCGAACCCAGGCCGCCGGCAGCACCAGCAGGTCGGCGCCGTCCAGCGCCAGGCGCCGCGCCAGTTCGGGGAAGCGCACGTCGTAGCAGGTCATCAGGCCCACGCGCAGGCCGCCGATGTCCAGCAGCGGCGGGATGTCGACGCCGGGCGTGACGTTGGTGGATTCCTTCATGTTGAAGGCGTCGTACAGGTGCAGCTTGCGGTATTGCGACAGGATCTTGCCGTCTTGCAGCGTCACCAGCGTGTTCCAGACCCGCCCTTCCCCGGTCGGCACATGCACGCACATCATGGTCGCCAACTGCGAGCCGCGGCTGGCTTCCAGCAGGCGGCTCATGAAGGGACCGTCCAGCGGCTGGGCAGCCTTCAGGACGATCTGCGGATCGGTGATGTCGCGGGCCAGGATGCCTTCGGGCAAGACCAGCAGGCCGGCGCCGCCGGCGCGGGCGCGCTCCATCAAGTCTATGCAGACCTGGGCGTTTTCTTCCCAGACGCGGCTGACGGCGAACTGGCCCAAAGCAACTTTCAGCATGACGCTTCCTTGTGTCGGAGGTTTTTCCTATTGTCGCGCCAACCGCCGGCCAGCGCCGACTACGGGAAACTCCTAACTCCCGCTTGTAAATTCTTTTCACGATAATGAAAAAAACCAGGTTTGACGTAAATATTTTCCATAGCAGGCGCCCCATGACGAACTCCTCCTTCCCCGCAGCCCCCCTGGACGTGAACGGCAAAGGCCTGGGCGCCTTTCCGGAATCCTGTACCACCGTCGGCGTGGCGGCGCTGAACTGGAACCTGCTCAATGAGGACGTCAGCCTGCCCGTGGCGGTGCTGTACGAAGCCCGCGTGCGCCACAACCTGCAATGGATGCAGCGCTTCATGGAAGCGTACAAGGTCAAGCTTGCGCCCCATGGCAAGACCACCATGAGCCCGGCGCTGTTCCAGCGCCAGATCGCAGGCGGCGCCTGGGGCATCACGCTGGCAACCGCCCCGCAGGTCCGGGCCGCCTACCAGCACGGCGTGCGCCGGATCCTGATGGCCAACCAGCTGGTGGGCCGCGCCAACATGGCCATCATCGCGCACGTGCTGCGCGACCCGGCCTTCACCTTTTTCTGCATAGTGGACTCCCCGGCCAACGCGGCCCAGCTGGGCGCCTACTTCGGCGAACAGGGCCTGACCCTGCCGGTGCTGATCGAGCTGGGCCCGCAGGGTGGCCGCACCGGCGTGCGCGACGACGTCCAATTGCGGGCGCTGGTCGACGAAATCGGCAAATGGCCCGGCCTGGCCCTGGCCGGCATCGAAGTCTACGAAGGCGTGCTGCAGGAAGAAGACGCCATCCGCGCCTTCCTGCGCCGCGCCGCCGACGCCCTGCGCGGCCTCGCCGCCGCCGGCCGCCTGCGCAAGAACGGCCCCGCCCTGATCTCTGGCGCCGGCTCCGCCTGGTTCGACGTGGTGGCCGAGGAATTCTCGCAACTGGACATCGGCGCGCCGCTGGAAATCGTGCTGCGCCCCGGCTGCTACCTGTCGCACGACGTCGGCATCTACCGCTCGGCCGCCGAGCGCATCAACGCCCACAATCCGGTCGCGCAAAAGATGGAACCCGGCCTGCAGCCGGCCTTGCAGGTCTGGGCCTACGTGCAGTCTCTGCCCGAACCGGGCCGCGCCATCGTCGCCATGGGCAAGCGCGACGCCGCCTTCGACGCCGGCCTGCCCACGCCCGCCGCGCTGTACCGCCCCGGCCGTGACGCCGCGCCCGGCCAGGCTCCCGGCCACTGGAAGCTGAGCGCGATGATGGACCAGCACGCCTTCATGCAGATCGGCGCAGGCGACGACATCCAGGTCGGCGACATGATCGCCTTCGATATTTCCCACCCGTGCCTGACCTTCGACAAGTGGCGCCAGGTGCTGCTGGTGGACGAGCAATACCGCGTCACCGACGTGGCCGAAACCTTCTTCTGAACGGCCCTGCCCGCCGCACCGCGCCGGTACCCAGCGGGCAGGGGGAATCGCGGGATTCCGGCGCAAACCTCTAATTACTACAAGCAAAACCCGTTTTTGACCCTCTGGAGAGAGAATCATGAACTTCCGTACCTCCCGGCGAGGCGGTGGGCTCAATAGCCTGCTGCTGGCCGGCGCAATTGGCTTGACCGCATTGTCGACCCCCGCCCTCTGTGCCACGCCGATCAAGGGAGGCACGATTTCGGTTGCCACCATAGGCGAGCCGCCCACGCTGGATCCGATGACCAGCACCGCCGACCTGGTGGGCATCCTGACCCAGCACTTCTTCGAAACGCTGTACACCTTCGACGGCAAGTGGAACCTGACCCCGCTCCTGGCCGACAAGCTGCCGGAAGTCTCCGCCGACGGGCTGACCTACACGATCCCGCTGCGCCAGGGCATCACCTTCCATGACGGATCCAAGATGGATTCGTCCGACGTGCTGGCCTCGCTCAAGCGCTGGACCGAGACCGCCACGCGCGGCAAGATGGCCGCCAAGATCATCACCGGCATGGAAGCGCCGGACGCCAACACCATCCGCATCACGCTCAAGCAGCCCTATGCGCCCCTGACCGCGCTGCTGGCCATGAACAACAGCGCCGCCGTCATCATGCCCAAGGGCAAGATCGCTCCGGCCCTGACCGAATTCGTCGGCACCGGCCCCTACCAACTGAAGGCGCGCGTGCCCGACCAGTACATCCAGCTGGTCCGCTTCGAAGGCTACAAGCAGCGCGAAGGCGAGCCTGACGGCTTTGGCGGCGCGCGCAAGCAGTACCTGGACGAGATCCGCTTCGTACCGGTCAGCAACGCCAACACCCGCGTCGAAAGCGCGGTGGCAGGCCAGTTCGACTACGTCGACTCGCTGCCGGTGGAATCGCTGCCCAAGCTCAAGAACGGCCGCTCCGACCCCGTCATGCTCAAGCCCTTCGGCTGGCCGCGCCTGGTGCTCAATACCAAGCAAGGCATCATGTCGAACCTGGCGGTCCGCCAGGCCGTGCAGCTGGCGCTGAACGAAGAAGACATGCTGTACGCCGCCTTCGGCGACAAGAACTTCTACAAGCTCAACGGCGACCTGTATCCCGAGGGCTATCCCTGGGCCACGTCCCTGGGCGGCAAGGTCTACAACAAGGGCGACGCCGCCGGCGCCAAGAAGCTGGTGGATGGCGCCAACGTGCAGGACCGCAAGATCCGCATCCTGACCAGCCAGCAGTACGAGTTCCACTACAAGATGGCGCTGGTCGCCGCCGAATACCTGAAGGCCGCGGGCTTCACCGTGGACATGCAGGTGGTGGACTGGGCCACGCTGACGCAGCGCCGCCAGGACCCGGCCCTGTGGGACGTCTTCATCACGCACAGCCCCTTCCTGCCTGAACCCGCCCTGATCGACTTCCCGTCCAAGGACGCGCCGGGCTGGTGGGACACCCCCCGCCGCAACCAGGCGCTGGACGCCTTCAACCAGGCCAGCAACCAGGAAGAGCGCATCAAGCGCTGGGCCGATGTGCAGCAGGCCGTGTACGACGAAGTGCCCTTCATCAAGGTCGGCGACTTCAACGCCCAGGCCGCGCGCTCGCCGTCGCTGCAAGGCACCAAGGCCGTGCCGTGGCCCTACTTCTGGAACGCCTGGAAGTCCAAGTAATGGCGTAGCGCGGCAGGGCAAAGGCGCACACAAGACCTCCTGCCGCGCTCCACGCATCAATGCATGACCCGCGGAGCGCGCCCTTCCAACAAGCGCGCCGCCCCTCCCCACGATACGACGCTTTTTTAGGACATCCATCGTGTTGCGTTATCTCTTAAACCGGCTGGTCGGGCTGGTGGCCGTGATGTTCATCGTCGCGACCATCGTGTTCGTGATCATCCGCGTCACGCCAGGCGATCCCGCCGCCGTGATGCTGGGTCCGCAGGCCAGCCAGCAGGACATCGCCGCCCTGCGCACCCAGCTCGGGCTGGACCAGCCGATGGCCGTGCAGTACGTTTCGTGGCTGGGCAAGCTGGCCCAAGGCGACCTGGGCCAATCCATCTTCATGAACAAGCCGGTGCTGTCGGCCTTGGCCGACCGCGCCGAACCCACCATCCTGCTGACGCTCATGTCGCTGCTGATCGCCAGCGCCATCGCGCTGCCGGTGGGGATACTGTCCGCGGTCAAACGCGGCACCACGCTGGACCAGTCGGTACTGTCGTTCTCGATGTTCACCTCCAGCGTGCCCAGCTTCTGGCTCGGGCTGCTGCTGATGCAGGTGTTCTCGGTCAAGCTGGGCTGGCTGCCCGTGGCCGGCTACGGCGGGCCCGACGCCTCGCTCATGACCCGGCTGTCGCACCTGATCCTGCCTGCGGTGGTGCTGGGCCTGGTGAACTCGGCGCTGATCACCCGCTTCATCCGCGCCAGCATGCTGGACGTGCTGCGCGACGACTATGTGCGCACCGCGCGCGCCAAGGGCCTGCCCGAAAGCAAGGTGATCCTGAAGCACGCCGTGCGCAATGCGCTGATCCCGATCCTGACAGTGCTGGGCCTGACCACGGCGCTGCTGATCAGCGGCGCGGTCGTGACCGAAACCGTGTTCGGCCTGCCCGGCGTGGGCAGCCTGGTGGTGTCGGCCGTGCTGCGCCGCGACTACCCCGTCATCCAGGGCGCGCTGCTGATCATCGCGGCCATCTACGTCCTGATCAATCTCTTCATCGATCTGCTGTACCTGCTGGTCGATCCCCGGGTCCGCTACTGATATGGCTATCGCAACTACCGCTAATTCCGGCGCGGGCGCCGACCGCTGGCAGGTCCTGCGCCTGCTGGTGTCGCGCAAGACCGTGCTGATCAGCCTGATCGTGATCGTCGTGCTGGTCCTGGCTGCGCTGCTGGCGCCCTGGATCAGCCCCTACGATCCGTTCAAGCTGTCCATCATGAACCGGTTGAAGGCGCCGGGCGCCGCGCACTGGTTCGGCACCGACGACTTCGGCCGCGACGTGTTCAGCCGCGTCATCCACGGCGGCCGCCTGTCGCTGATGGTGGGCTTCTCCGTCGTGATCGTGTCCAGCATCCTGGGCATCGCGCTGGGCCTGATCGCGGGCTTCTTCCGCACGGCGGACAAGTTCGTGTCGCGCCTGATCGACGCCATGATGGCCTTTCCCGACATCCTGCTGGCGATCTCGCTGGTGGCCGCGCTGGGGCCGTCGCTGGTCAACGTGGTGATCGCGCTGGGCATCGTCTACACGCCGCGCCTGGCGCGCATCGTGCGCGCCTCGACCCTGGTGATCCGCGAACTGCCCTTCGTCGAAGCCGCCCGCGCGCTGGGCGTGCCCACCTGGCGCATCGTCACCGTGCACGTGCTGCGCAACCTGGTGTCGCCCATCCTGGTGCAGGGCACGTTCATCTTCGCCTACGCGATCCTGGCCGAAGCCGGCCTGTCGTTCCTGGGCGTGGGCGTGTCGCCCGACATCCCCACCTGGGGCACCATGATCAACGCCGGCCAGCAGTACATGGGCTCGGCCGACTGGATCATGATCTTCCCCGGCATCGCCATCGTCCTGTCCGTGCTGTCGCTGCAACTGGTCGGCGACGGCCTGCGCGACGTCCTCGATCCGCGCCTGCGCAAGGAGCTGTAATCATGACCGCAAGCACCCGAGACGTCGTGCTTTCCGTGGAAGGGTTGAAGACCTGGTTCCACAGCCGCGACGGCATCGCCAAATCCGTGGACGGCGTTACCTTCGACCTGGCCCGCGGCGAAACGCTGGCCATCGTCGGCGAGTCCGGCTCCGGCAAGTCCGTGACCAGCCTGTCCATCATGGGCCTGCTGCCCAAGCCGGCGGGTCGCATCGAGGCCGGCAAGATCCTGTTCCGCGACCGCCAGGGCGCGCAGCACGACCTGGCCCAGGCCTCGCCCGCCACCCTGCGCAAGATCCGCGGCGCCGAAATCGCCATGATCTTCCAGGAGCCCATGACCAGCCTGAATCCGCTGTACACGGTGGGCGACCAGATCGCCGAAGCCGTGCTGCAGCACGAGGGCGGCTCCCGCGACGCGGCCATGCGGCGCGCCCGTGAAATGCTGGAACGCGTCGAAATCCCGGCGGCCGAGCGGCGCATCAACGAGTACCCGCACCAGATGTCGGGCGGCATGCGCCAGCGCGTGATGATCGCGCTGGCCCTGGCGTGCAACCCCGCCGTGCTGATCGCGGACGAGCCGACCACCGCGCTGGACGTGACCGTGCAGGCGCAGATCCTGGACCTGCTGCGCCGGCTGCAGGCCGAGATGAACATGAGCATCCTGTTCATCACGCACAACCTGGGCGTAGTGGCCGAGATCGCGCATCGCGTGGCGGTCATGTACGCGGGCCGCGTGGTCGAGGACGCCGGCGTCTACGACCTGTTCGAAAAGCCCACGCACCCCTACACCCGCGGCCTGCTGTCCTGCATCCCCACGGCCGCCCTGCTGGCCTCCGGCGAACGGCTGCGCGCCATCCCGGGCAACGTGCCCAGCGTGCTGTCGCTGCCGGCCGGCTGTACCTTCGCGCCGCGCTGCCCGCTGGCCGCCGACGACTGCCGCGCCGCCGTGCCCGAACTCATGCCGGTGCAGACCGACCACCGCGCGCGCTGCATCAAGGTGAATCCGATATGACGAGTAGCCCCATTCCCATCCGCGCCGAGGAGCCGCTGGTGCGGATCCAGGACCTGAAGGTCCACTTCCCCACCTCGCAGGCGCGCCATGCGCCGGTCGTGAAGGCCGTGGACGGCGTCAGCTTCGACGTGCCGCGCAACACCATCGTCGGCCTGGTCGGCGAATCCGGCTCGGGCAAGACCACCACCGGCCGCGCCCTGCTGCGCCTGTTCGCGCCCACCGCCGGCCGCATCCTGTTCGACGGCCAGGACATCACCAAGCTGTCCGAAAAGCAGATGCTGCCCTGGCGCCGCCGCATGCAGATCGTGTTCCAGGATCCCTACGCCAGCCTCAACCCCCGCATGACGGTGGCCGAGATCCTGGGCGAAGCGCTGGACACCCACCGGCTTGCCCAGAACCGCCGCATGGCCCGCATCGGCGAGCTGCTGGAACGCGTGGGCCTGAACGCCGACCACAGCCGCCGCTATCCGCACGAGTTCTCCGGCGGCCAGCGCCAGCGCATCGGCATCGCCCGCGCGCTGGCAGTCGAGCCCGATTTCATCGTGGCCGACGAGCCGGTGTCCGCGCTGGACGTGTCGGTGCAGGCGCAGGTGCTGAACCTGCTGCAGGACCTGCAGCGCGACCTGGGCCTGACCATGCTGTTCGTGGCCCACGACCTGGCGGTGGTGGACTACCTGTGCGACGAGGTCGTGGTGATGTACCTGGGCCGTGTCATGGAACGCGGCCCGACCAGTGAGGTCTACGCCCGCCCCCGCCATCCCTATACCCGCGCGCTGCTGTCCGCCGCGCCGGTGCCGGACCCGCGCGCGCCGCGCTCGCGTATCCTGTTGAAGGGCGACATCCCCAGCCCGGTCAACCCGCCTTCCGGCTGCGTGTTCCGCACCCGCTGCCCCTACGCCATCGAAAGCTGCGCAACCACCGAGGCGCAGGCCGCCAATGTCGGCCCGGGCCACTATGTGGCGTGTTCGCGCATCGGCGACGCCGAGCTGGCCGCCTGATAACCGCCCAGTCCAGAACAGATCCAGGAAGCCCACATGAACATCATCCGCGACATCGTCTTCCAGATACGCAGTCGGCGGGACTCGCTGAGCGTGACCGAACGCAAGGTCGCCGACGCCATCCTGGACGACATCATCTGGGGCGCCAGCGCCACCGTCGACCAGCTGGCGGCCAAGGCCGGCGTCAGCATCGCAACCATCTCGCGCTTCGCGCGCACGGTCGGCTGCGACGACACCCGCGACCTGAAGCTCAAGCTGGCCCAGGCCAGCACAGTGGGCAGCCGCTTCCTGGACCCCAGCGCGCCAACCGAGGAAAGCACCTTCTACGCCCGCATCTACGCCGACATCGAAAGCACGCTGCGCGCCCACCTGCCCAACTTCACCGAGCAACTGTTCGAGGCGGCCGCCGGCATTGTCGACGGCGCGCGCATGATCTATGTCTTCGGCATGGGCGGCGCGTCGGCCGTGCTGGCGCAGGAAGTGCAGTCGCGCCTGGTTCGCCTGGGCTATCCCATTGCCGTGTACAGCGATGCGGTGCTGCTGCGCATGGTCGCGGCCACGCTGGACGAACGCGACGCGGTGCTGATCCTGTCGGCCTCGGGCCTCACGCCGGAAATCGTGGGCGCGGCCCGCATCGTCAAGCAGTACCAGGCGCGCATCGTCGCCATCACCGACGCCACCTCCGCCCTGGCTGAACTGGCCGACGTGGTGCTGCCCATCCGCACCGACGAAACCGACTTCATCTACAAGCCCTCGGCATCGCGCTACGCGATGATGCTGGCCATAGACCTGCTCTCGACCGAACTGGCCATGCTGAACCAGGAAGAAAACCGGGAGCGCCTGCGCCGCATCAAGCTGGCGCTGGACGAACACCGCGGCGGTCCAAACCGCCTGCCGCTGGGCGATTGAACTGGAACACAAGATGTACGACACCCTCATAGGCAATGTGCTGGTCCTGGACGGCACCGGCGAACCCGCCTACCGCGCCAGCGTGGCGCTGGCCGACGGCCGCATCGCGGCCATCGGCGACCTGCCCGGCGCGGCGGCGCGCAAGATCATCGATGGCACCCGCCTGGCGCTGGCCCCGGGTTTCATCGACGTGCACACGCATGACGACACCAACGTCATCCGCACGCCGGACATGCTGCCCAAGCTGTCCCAGGGCGTGACCACCGTGGTGGTGGGCAATTGCGGCATCAGCGCGTCGCCCGTGGCCCTGCGCGGCGAACCGCCGGACCCGATGAACCTGCTGGGCGCCCGCGCGGACTTCAGCTACCCCACCTTCGCGGACTACACCCGCGCCATCGAGGCCGCGCGCCCCGCCGTGAACGTGGCCGCGCTGGTCGGCCACACCGCCCTGCGCAGCAACCACATGGACCGGCTCGACCGCGCCGCCACTCGCGAGGAAGTGCTGGCCATGCGCGAGCAGCTGCGCGACGCGCTGGCCCATGGCGCCATCGGCCTGAGCACCGGCCTGGCCTATGCCTCCGCGTTCGACGCGGACACCGAAGAGGTCAAGCTGCTTGCCGAGGCGCTGGATGAATTCGGCGCGCTCTACACCACCCACCTGCGCTCGGAGTTCGCCGCCATCCTGGAGGCCATGCAGGAAGCCTTCGACATCGGCCAGCATGCCCGCGTGCCGGTGGTGGTGTCGCACCTGAAATGCGCCGGCGCCGGCAACTGGGGCCGCACCAAAGAAGTGCTGTCCGCGCTCGAGACCGCCGGCCGCCTGCAACACGTGGGCTGCGACTGCTACCCCTACTCCGCCAGCTCCTCGACCCTGGACCTGAAGCAGGTCACGGACGAGTTCGACATCGACATCACCTGGTCCGTGCCGCATCCGGAGCAGGCCCGCCGCAAGCTGGCCGACATTGCCTCCGACTGGGGCCTGAGCCTGCTCGAAACGGCCGCGCGCCTGCAGCCGGCCGGCGCCGTGTACCACAACATGCATGAAGACGACGTGCGCCGCGTGCTGTCGCACCGGCTCACCATGGTGGGCTCCGACGGCCTGCCCAACGATCCCATGCCTCACCCCCGGCTCTGGGGCGCATTCCCGCGCGTGCTCGGCCACTACAGCCGCGACGTGGGGCTGTTCCCGCTGACGGAGGCCGTGCACAAGATGACGGGCCTGTCCGCCGCCCGCTTCGGCCTGGCCGAGCGCGGATTGGTGCGCGAGGGCTACCACGCGGACCTGGTGCTGTTCGATCCGGCCACGGTCATCGACCGCGCCACCTTCGCCGCGCCGGTGCAGACTGCCGCTGGCATCGAGGCGGTGTGGGTCAATGGCGCCCTGTCCTATCGCCAGGGCGAGGCCACCGGCGACCGCGCCGGCCGCTGGCTGCCGCGCAGCGGCGACCTGCGCAAGAACTTCCAGTAAGCAACGGGCGAAATCCCGGCGCAAAACCGGCCATTCATTTCAAGGAGAGAACCATGAGCAATGCTCCCACCGCCGACAGCAACGGCATCACCCGCTACGGCGTCGCCGGCGGCACGGGCCAGGGCGGCTCGCACATGCCATTTGCCCGCGCGGTCGCGGCCGACGGCTGGCTGCACGTGTCCGGCCAGGTGCCGATGGACAACGGCGAAGTCGTCGAAGGCGGCATCGTGACCCAATCGCACAAGGCCATCCAGCAGGTGCTGGCCATCCTGAAGGAAGCCGGCTACGGTCCCGAACACGTCGTGCGCTGCGGCGTGTGGCTGGACGACGCGCGCGACTTCGCGTCGTTCAACAAGGTGTTCAAGGAATACTTCGGCGAGAACCCGCCGGCGCGGGCCTGCGTGCAGTCGTCGCTGGTGGTCGACGCCAAGGTCGAGGTCGACTGCATCGCGTATAAGCGTCCCTAAGCGGACACCACACAAGAAAAAGCCTGGCGTTGCCAGGCTTTTTTCACATCTTCACGACATCAACACCCTTGGGCGCGACAAACTGGAATTCCTTGGCCGGCAGCTGTGGGTTGGCTGCGATGCCGGACAGATCCACGCGGGTGGTCTGGCCAAATGAATCCAGCAGCTCCACGCGCACCGGCAGGTTGTCCTTCATGCCGATGTCCACGCGCGAAAAGCCCGCATCGGCGGTGCGCGGCTTGGCCCGCAGCCAATCGATCCCATCCTTGGACGGCAGGGCCGAAACGTCGAACGACTGCTCCAGCGACCCCGAGCCGAACAGGATGGCGGCGGGCGAGGTGCCGATGGCGGCATCGACCTTGCGTTCGGTGACCTGGGCCAGGTCCGGATCGAACTGGAATACCTGGCGGCCATCCGAGATCACCAGTTGCTCATAGGGCTTCTGCACCGCCCACTTGAACTTGCCGGGACGCTGGAACGAGAACACGCCGGTCTGGGCGGGCTGCGTGCGGCCCTGATTGTTCACCGTGTACTGCGAGAACGAGCCGGTGGCCGAGGTCACCGTGGCCACGAAAGCGCGCAGCTGCTCCTGCGCGCTGGCGGCAAACACCATGGCGGGCGCCAGGCTCAGGGCCGCCACGGCGGCCAGTCGGCGGAACATCTTCATCAAGCTTCCTCTCGGGCGGCGGCGGCTGCGGGAACCAGGATCTCGCGGTTGCCATTGGACTGCATCGCCGACACCATACCCGATTGCTCCATCTGCTCCAGTAACCGGGCCGCACGGTTGTAACCAATGCGCAGGTGGCGCTGCACCAGCGAAATGGACGCGCGGCGGTGCTTGAGCACCACTTCGCAAGCCTGGTCGTACATCGGGTCGGATTCGGCGTCGCCGCCGATGCCGGTGACGCTGCTGGCGCCTTCGCCCGCATCCCCGTCCAGGCCGCCTTCCAGCAGGCCTTCGATGTAGTTGGGTTCGCCCTGCGCCTTGAGGCTTTCCACCACGCGGTGCACTTCGTCATCGCTGCAGAACGCGCCGTGCACGCGTACCGGCAGGCCGGTGCCCGGCGGCATGTAAAGCATGTCGCCCTGGCCCAGCAGGGTTTCGGCGCCCATCTGATCCAGAATGGTGCGCGAGTCGATCTTGGACGACACCTGGAACGCGATGCGCGTCGGGATGTTGGCCTTGATCAGGCCGGTGATGACGTCGACGCTGGGACGCTGCGTGGCCAGGATGAGGTGGATGCCGGCGGCGCGCGCCTTCTGCGCCAGGCGGGCGATCAGCTCTTCGATCTTCTTGCCCACCACCATCATCAGGTCGGCGAGTTCGTCGATGACCACCACGATGGTGGGCAGCGGCGACAGCGGCTCCGGCGCGTCCGGCGTCAGCGAGAACGGATTCGGAATGGGTTCCTCACGCTTGATGGCGTCGCGGATCTTGGTGTTGTAGCCCGCCAGGTTGCGCACGCCCATCTTGCTCATCAGGCGGTAGCGCTTTTCCATTTCGCCCACGCACCAGTTCAGTGCGTTGGAGGCCTGGCGCATGTCGGTGACCACCGGCGCCAGCAGATGCGGAATGCCTTCGTAGACGCTCATTTCGAGCATCTTCGGATCGATCAGGATCAGCCGGGTGTGGGACGCGTCCGCCTTGTACAGCAGCGACAGGATCATGGCGTTGATCCCCACGGACTTGCCCGAACCGGTCGTGCCCGCCACCAGCAGGTGGGGCATCTTGGCCAGGTCGGCCACCACCGGATTGCCGGCGATGTCCTTGCCCAGCGCCATCGTCACGACGGAATGGCTGGCGTGGTAGGTCTGCGAACCCAGGATCTCGGACAGGCGCACCATCTGGCGGCGCGGGTTGGGCAGTTCCAGGCCCATCAGGTTCTTGCCCGGAATGGTTTCCACCACCCGGATGCTGACCAGGCTGAGCGCGCGCGCCAGGTCCTTGGCCAGGTTGACGATCTGGCTGCCCTTCACGCCCGTGGCGGGCTCGATTTCGTAGCGCGTGATGACCGGGCCGGCCTGCGCCGCCACCACGGTGACCGACACGCCAAAGTCGGCCAGCTTCTTTTCGATCAGGCGCGAAGTGAATTCAATGGTTTCGGCCGACACCGTTTCCTGGTTGGCCAGGGGTGGATCCAGCAGGCTGATCGCGGGCAGATCGCCTTCGGCGCCGCCCGAGGGCGCGAAGAACAGCGATTGCTGCTTTTCCTTTTCAACGCGTTCGGACTTGGGCACCACGGTAATGGCGGGTTCGATCCGCACCGGCTGCTCGTGGACCAGCTTTTCCTGCTTGGCCACGACCTGTTCGGTGCGCACGGCCTTGGCGACCTCGCCGACCTTGCGGTCTTCGCGGGCGGCGTAGGAGTCGCGCACGCGACGCACCAGGCCCTCCAGCCACGAGCCCACGCGTTCGGCGATGGACAGCCAGGAAAACGAGAAGAACAGGCTCAGGCCGATGGCCAGCATGACCAGAAAGGCCAGCGTGCTGCCAGTGAAACCGATGCTGCGGCCGATCAGGTCGGCCAGCGTCTGGCCGATCACGCCGCCGGCGCCGCTGGTGTTCTCGGAGGCGCCGGGCAGATGCGTGCCGCGGCTGGCCAGGCGCAGGGCTTCCATGCCCAGCGACCCCACCAGCAGCAGAAAGAAACCGATGCCCTCTTCCCAGTGGACGCGGGGCAACACTTCCGGCTGCTTACTATTGGTAACGCGAAGATGGCTGGCCAGGCGGCGGTAGCCCGCGCGCACCCGGTGCAGCAGCAAAATTACCCACCACCAGGCGGAAAAGCCGAACAGATAGAGCAGGATGTCCGCCAGATAGGCGCCCAGGGTCCCGCCCTTGTTGTGGATGGCGCCGGCGGGGACGGAATGCGACCAGCCAGGGTCGGCCGCATTCCAGGTGGCCAGCACCAGCGTCAGCCAGGCCGCCAGGGCGGCGAAGAGGATCCAGCGGGCTTCGCGCAGCAGAGCGGACAAGCGCGTCTGCAGGGGGGAAGGCCCGTTACGGGTATTGCGCGAGGCGCGCGGAGAAGCAGTCGAGATACGCGGCATGCGGCTCATTATAATTGGGCGTTAACCTAAAGATACCCGCCCATGTCCACGCCTACGCACGCTAAAGTTTTGATACTCGGTTCCGGCCCTGCCGGTTACACGGCGGCCGTCTATGCGGCACGCGCCAATCTGAGCCCTGTTCTTGTTACAGGTCTGGCCCAAGGCGGCCAGCTCATGACCACCACGGACGTCGACAATTGGCCGGCCGACGCCGATGGCGTGCAGGGTCCGGACCTGATGCAGCGCTTCCAGAAGCACGCCGAACGTTTCAACACCGAAATGATCTTCGACCACATTGCCAAGGTCGATGTGTCCAAGCGCCCGTTCACCCTCACGGGCGACACCGGCAAGATCTACACCTGCGACGCCCTCATCATCGCCACCGGCGCCTCGGCCAAGTACCTCGGCCTGCCGTCTGAAGAGGCCTTCATGGGCCGCGGCGTGTCCGGCTGCGCCACCTGCGACGGCTTCTTCTACCGCAACCAGGACGTCGTCGTCGTCGGCGGCGGCAATACCGCCGTGGAAGAAGCGCTGTACCTGTCGAACATCTGCCGCAAGGTCACCCTGATCCATCGCCGCGACAAGTTCCGCGCCGAGCCCATCCTGGTCGACAAGCTCATGAGCAAGGTCGAGAACGGCAACATGGAACTCAAGCTGTTCCATACCCTGGAAGAAGTGCTGGGCGACGACAGCGGCGTCACCGGCGTGCGCGTGCGCCACGTCGACACCGGCGTCACCGAAGACATGGCGGCCACCGGCGCCTTCATCGCCATCGGCCACCAGCCCAACACCGAAATCTTCCAGGGCCAACTGGAAATGAAGGACGGCTACATCGTCACCAAGAGCGGCCTGTCCGGCATGGCCACGATGACCTCGGTCCCGGGCGTGTTCGCGGCCGGCGACGTGCAGGACCACGTCTACCGCCAGGCCATTACCAGCGCCGGCACCGGCTGCATGGCCGCGCTGGACGCACAACGGTGGCTGGAGAATGCGGGGCAGTAAGGTCGGCCTGGCCGACCTGAAACGCCTGAAGAAAGACCTGCAGGCCGAGCGCGAACGCGCCGCCCTGGCCCAGCGGGTGGCGGTGCTGAAAAAAGCCGACACCGCCCCCGTGGACGACATGGCGGCGTTCAAGCGCACGATGCAGTCGGTCACGCCCATCAAGCAGGCCGCCCGGGTGGAGCACAAGCCCGTGGCACAGCCTGCGCCCGCGCTGCGCCGCGCCAACGCGCTGGGCGAAACGCCCACGCGCGCCGACGCCGGCGTCTCAGACGGCGGCGAAATCACGCATCTGCTGTCCGAAGGCGGCACCGCCTTCGTACGCAGCGACGCCGCGCCCGACACCGCGCGCAACCTGCGCCGCGGCCAATGGCGCGCAGGCGCCGAACTGGACCTGCATGGTCTGCGGGTGGAACAGGCCCGCCACGCCCTGCTGTCGTTCCTGGACGAATGCCAGGAGCACGGCATCCGTTGCGTGCGCATCGTGCACGGCAAGGGCTATGGCTCACAGGGGCTGGAACCGGTGCTCAAGGACAAGGCCCGCACCTGGCTGGTGCAGAAAAACGAGGTGCTGGCGTTTTCCGAGGCGCCCGAGCGCGAAGGCGGCGCGGGCGCCCTGCTGGTGCTGCTGCGACAAGCCGAAGGAACGCGCAAATGAAGTGGCTCTATCTGGGCATAGCGATCATCGCCGAGATCTTCGCGACCAGCGCGCTCAAGGGGTCCGAAGGCTTCACCCGCCTGGCGCCGTCCATCGTGACGGTGTTCGGCTATCTGATCTCGTTCTACTTCCTGTCGCTGACCCTGCGCGAGATCCCGGTGGGCATCGCCTACGCCATCTGGTCCGGCGTGGGTATCGTGCTGATATCCATCGTGGGCGCGGTGCTGTTCAAGCAGCACCTGGACACGCCCGCGCTCATCGGCATCGGCCTCATCATCGCCGGCGTGGTGGTGATGAACGTGTTCTCGAAATCCGTTTCGCATTGAAGCCCCGCGACGGGTCCACGGCGAGTTCCCGGATCCGCCGCTGGCTGGCGGCCTGGCTGTGCCTGGGCTGTCTGGGCTTGCTGCCGGCCGGCAATGCCTGGGCCCAGGAGTTCAACCGCGCGGCTGAGCTCGTGCGCTACCGAACCTGGCTGAGCGCTTTCAAGCAGGACCTGGACCAATTGTCCGCTACGCCCGGCCCCTTGTCGCAAGCCCAGTTGGAGGCGATGTTCGCCCGCACGGTGGTGCCCGGCTCACGCGGCGCGGGATTCATCCGCCAGGCGTTCACGCAGCGCGGCAGTGAAGGCGCAAACTTTCCGAAGCCTGGCCCGCGCGCCGTGCTCATGGCCGTGCTGGACAGCGCCATCCCCGCCGGCCAGGGCGGCCTGTATCCGGAAGCGGATGCTGCCCTGAACGTCGCGGAGTTGACCGTCTGGTACCTGCATGTGGATGTCGGCGACATGACCAATACCTACCTGCTGTCGGGCGAGCACTTCAAGCCTTACCGACTACCTCCTCCGGGCAAGCTGGAACGCAACGCCTACCCCTTCCTGCTGATGGACACCCGCGACAACGCCTTGCGCCTGGGCGGCGTCAGCAGCGAACTCTGGGGGCTGATCGCCTACCTGCACAATGCCGCGCTTTGATTGCTCTCTGCGTCTGCTTGCGCTGACGGCACTTTCCATGGCGCCGGGGCTGGCCAGCGCGCTCTGCGAGCCACTGGCGGCGTCCGCGCAGCGCCACACCAGGGTGATGGACATTTCCCTGGACGACACGAATACCTTGCTGGCGTTGGACGGCTCGCGCATCCGGTCATGGCTGCCTGGCGTCGCCATAGACACGGACGGACGCGCCTCCCCCGCCATCTGGGCCGAACAGGTGGACTGGTCCGTCTACGCCGCCGCGCCGCACGCCCGCATCGGCGTCACGATGCTGCGCTGGGAAAGCGCCCCCGACGGCCGCCAGCATTTGTGCGGCATCGCCCGTTACAGTGCCAACGCAGTCCACGAAACCCGCGCATCGGGCAAGGCCGAGCTGCCCCCGCCAGACGCTGAAACACGCTTCTACTATGACGCCGCCGGTCGGCTGACTGGCTACGAGGAGCGCTCGCGCGCATGGGACGGCCGCCGCAACCGGCCGGCGCGCTACTGCCTGCGCTACGACGCCCACGGCTGGCTGGCCGAGCTGGGCGCCAACGATTGCTCGGCGCGCTCCCGGCCCATGGCCCGCTACGTGCATGACGCGGCGGGCCGGCTGTTGCGCACGATTTCCTATCAAGACAGATCCGAAGACGCGTTCGAAGTCGTGACGTATGACGCTCGGGGCCGCAGGGCGCAGCGCTACTTGCGCCAGCGGACGGCGTGGGCGGACGAGCCCGCCGTTCTGGGACTGCCCTACCGCGAAAGTCCGGGCCACTATGCCGTACTAGTGTTGCCCGGTCCGGCCTGGAAAGCGCCAGCGCTGGATTCGTACAACTACGACTGGACCATCGTGCAACCCAAGCAGACCGCCGCAGGCATGGCCAGCATCTATGACGCCAAGCGGGACCCCGCCCAGGTGCTGGCAAAAGGCAAAAGCGGCGACGATGGACAGTTCCCCATGACCAGCGCGCAACGCAAACGGGTCTGGGAGGCCGCCGGCCAGACGCCGGGCGGCGTGCAATGGCTATGGGCGCCCGGCCAGACCTATACCCTGCTGCAAACGATGCCCGCGGCGGCATGGGCTTCCTGCGTCGATCCGGAAAACCGGAAGGCCGACGCCTGCGCAGCGTCTTAGGCGCGTTCGCCCTGCGGTTTGGGTGCGCCCGGATGCCGCAGGTAGTCCACCAGCGCCAGCGTGGCCCGGTCGGGAGGCGGCGTCAGCAGGGACACCACAATGATCGTCAGGAATGCCACCGGCGCGCCGAACACGCCCGCCGCGATCGGCTGGATGCCCCACCACAGGTCCACGGGCTGGGTGCGTGAAATGCCCAGCACCCATTCGCGCAGCCACGGATGCGTGTGCGTCATGTAGGCGAACGTCGCCGCAAGCCCCGCCGCCATGCCCAGCGTCGCCCCCCATTTGTTGGCCCGGCGCCAGAACACGCCCATGACCAGCGCCGGGAAAAACGACGAAGCCGCGAAGGAAAACGCGGCCGACACCATGAACAGGATGTCCGCCGGCTTGCGCGCCGCCACCCAGGCCGCACCGAACGCCACCAGCAGCAACAGGATCTTGGACACCATCACGCGGCGCGCCGCCGACATGCGCGGCGACACCATGCGGTACCACATGTCGTGCGACAGGGAGTTGGACAGGGTCAGCAACAGGCCATCGGCGGTGGACAGCGCCGCAGCCAGCCCGCCCGCCGCCACCAGGGCCGATATGACGTAGGGCAGCCCGCCGATTTCCGGCATGGCCAGCACCACCACGTCGGCGCCCATGCTGATTTCGCTCAACTGCACGATGCCGTCGCGGTTGACGTCGGTCACGTCCAGCAGATTGCTGTCGACGGCGCTCCAGGCATGCACCCAGTTGGGCAGGCTGAGAAAGCTGGACCCCACCACCTGTGTATAGACCTCGTACTTCACAAGCAGCGCCAGCGCCGGCGCCATGAAATACAGCAGCAGGATGAACAGTAGCGACCAGCACACCGATTTGCGCGCCTCGATGACTGAAGGCGTGGTGTATGAACGCATCAGGATGTGCGGCATGCCGGCGGTGCCCAGCATCAGGCATAGCACCAGCGCCAGGAAGTTGACGCGCATATTGCGCTGCTCTTCCGGATCCTTGGACGGGAACGGTTCCGCATGCGGTGTGGCGGGCGCCGCCCGCGCCTCGAAGGCGGCCTTGGCCTGCGCCCATGCGACACGCGCCTCCTCCACGCTGGGGGGATAGCCGGCCAGCTCGCGTTCGGCCGAGCGGATCTCGACCATGGGCGCATCGTTCGCCGTCAACTGCGCCAGCCGGCTGCGCAGCTTGTCCTTTTCCAGTGTCCAGGATTCTGGCAATGCCGCCATCCGGCGGCCCATTTCGTCGGCGCGCTCCTGCCAAAGCCTGCGCACCTCGATTTCGGACGGGTCGTTCTGCAGGTAGATTTCTTTTTCGGTGACCTGCTGCAGCACCACCCCGGCCGACAACTGCGGCACGGGCATGTTGGTGTGCTTGATGGACAGCCAGACCACCGGCACCAGATAGGCAATGACCAGGATGATGTACTGCCCCACCTGCGTCCAGGTGACCGCGCGCATGCCGCCCAGGAACGAACAGACCAGCATGCCGCCCAGCGCCACGAAGATGCCGAGCTCGAAGGAAATGCCGGTCATGCGCGTGGTGATGATGCCCACGCCGTAGATCTGCGCCACCAGGTAGGTGAAGGAACAGAGTATGGCGCAGGCCACGCCCGCCAGGCGCGGCATGTTGCCGCCATAGCGCGCACCCATGAAGTCGGGGATGGTGTATTGGCCGAAGCGGCGCAGATAAGGCGCCAGCAGCATCGCCACCAGTACGTAGCCGCCGGTCCAGCCCATGATGTAGGCCAGCCCACCGTAGCCCGTCAGGTAGAGCGTGCCGGCCACCCCGATGAAGGAAGCCACCGACATCCAGTCGGCGGCGGTGGCCATGCCGTTGTAGATCGCCGGCACCCGCCGGCCGGCCACGTAGTACTCGACCTGATCCGAGGTCCGGCAGACGATGCCGATACCGGCGTACAGGCTGACCGTGACCAGCAGGAATACATAGCCGATCCAGTTGCGCGGCATGCCCAGGATCTCGGCCAGCGCCATCAACAGGATCATCAACGCGAAGCCCGCCGTGTACAGCACGTAGATGCGGCGCAGCCGGACTCTGAATTGCTGGGGCGTGTCTCCGCTGAAAAACGGCATCAGCGGTGCCCTCCCGTGTCGTCGGAGCGCTCATCGGCGCGATTCATGATCCGGGCGTAGATGCCGATGATGACCAGGTAGGCCAGC
Source organism: Achromobacter aegrifaciens (assembly GCF_902859965.1). NCBI lineage: Bacteria > Pseudomonadati > Pseudomonadota > Betaproteobacteria > Burkholderiales > Alcaligenaceae > Achromobacter > Achromobacter aegrifaciens. Next base: position 348,255 of record NZ_CADIKO010000003.1, on the reverse strand, counting down.
GGCGCGCCATAGGCCGCCATCCAGAACGCGAACGGCCAGCCGATGAAATCGAAGTTCAGGCTGCGGGCAAAAAAAGCGGGAATGAAGGTCAGCGCGGCCCAGGCGACGAGCAACACCAGGATCAGCCACAAGTTGCGGCGCCAATAGGGAGTCGTGGCGGGTGCCGAGGATGAAAGGCGCGATTCCGACATAGCTGGGATGAGCGAACCCTGTCTGATTATCGCGAAACGCGGCGCTTGAAAAGCCTTTGCGCTTGAAATGCCGGCTTTTTATGCGACAACGGCCGGCACTACCTGGTGCCAGCCGTTGTGCGTTTTGCTTTTTTTGGGTACTGCTTTACTTTTTTTATGTACCGGTGCCGCCGGTATTTGCCCATGCAGGGCTTTGTCTCCTCACCTGCATGGGAAGAGATTCTGCACCAGATGCGGGATTGTCACACTAGGGGAATGCCCTAAGAAGGAGCATTCATTTACATATTCCATGCACCAACTTGGTGCAATTCGGTGTTCCCGTACTGAATATTGGGATTTTACGTTTCATTTACACCCCCCTCCCAAACGTATACCCCGTTTTTACCCCCCGCTCCGTAACCTGCCGATGTCTTGATTGGTCACTACGCCTGCCCGGCGCGCATCCCTATTCGCCGAGCAGGCCCGTCGTTCGAAGGGAGCGCCGCTCCCGGGAGGAAAAACGTGGATGCCTTCTATATCGCCATCTTTGCCGTCATGGCCGGGCTGACTTTCGCCCTGTTGCGGTTCTGCGAAACCTTGTCTGCGGGAGAGCAGCCATGAACTGGCTCTATTGGCTGAGCGGCCTGACGGCCGCCTTGTTGTTCGTGTACCTGCTGGTCGCGCTGTTCAAACCGGAGAAATTCTGATGACCGCCGAATTCGTCGGATTGCTGGTCGCGTACCTGGCAGTCCTGCTTGCGATCGCGCCCCTGCTCGGGCGTTACATCCGCATCGCCATGGAAAACGGGCAATCCCGGCTGACCGCCTGGGGCCGTCCAATCGAGCGCGGCATCTACCGGCTGGCGGGCATAGACCCGCAGGCCGAAATGGGCTGGAAGCGCTACGCCGTGGCGGTGCTGGCCTTCAATATCATCGGCATCGCGGCCGTCTACGCCTTGCAGCGCCTGCAGGGCATGCTGCCGCTCAATCCCGCCGGCATGGGCGCGGTGTCACCGGACTCGGCCCTGAACACCGCCATCAGCTTCGTGGCCAATACCAACTGGCAGGGCTATGGCGGCGAATCGACGATGAGCTACCTGACGCAGATGCTGGCGCTGACGGTGCAGAATTTCGTCTCGGCCGCCACCGGCATCGCCGTGCTGTTCGCGCTAATCCGCGGCCTGTCGCGCCATTGCTCGGCCACGGTGGGCAACTTCTGGACCGACATGGTGCGCAGCACGCTGTACGTGCTGCTGCCGCTGTCCCTGGTCCTGGCGCTGGCGCTGGTCAGCCAGGGGGTGATCCAGAATTTCAGCCCCTATCAGGAAGTCCAGACGATCGAGGCGGTGCATTACGAGCAGCCCCGCGTGGACGCCCAAGGCCAGCCCGTGCTGGACGCCCAGGGACAGGCCGTGACCGGTCCCGCCGTCAGCAAGACCCAGACCCTGGCCATGGGTCCGGTCGCTTCGCAGGAATCGATCAAGCTGCTGGGGACCAACGGCGGCGGCTTCTTCAACGCCAACTCCGCGCATCCCTTTGAGAACCCCACGCCGCTGGCGAACTTCCTGGAGATGTTGGCCATCCTGGCCATTCCCGCCGCGCTGTGCTTCTCGTTCGGCGAAATGGTGGGCAGCCGGCGCCAGGGCATCGCGATCCTGGCGGCCATGACCGTGCTGTTCGCGGTGTTTGCGCTATCCGCCGCCTACTTCGAGCAGCAGCCCAATCCGATGGCGGCCCAGGCCGGCGCCGACAGCGCGCTCAGCGCGTTCTCGCCGGGCGGCAACATGGAAGGCAAGGAAACCCGCTTCGGCATCGCCGCCACCTCGCTGTTCGCCACCGTCACCACGGCGGCGTCCTGCGGCGCGGTCAACGGCATGCACGATTCGCTCAACGCCATGGGCGGCCTGACGCCGATGCTGTTGATGCAATTGGGCGAGGTGGTCTTCGGCGGCGTGGGTTCGGGCCTGTACGGCATGCTGGCCTTCGCCATCCTGGGCGTCTTCATCGCCGGACTGATGATAGGCCGCACCCCGGAATACCTGGGCAAGAAGATCGAAGCCTATGACATGAAGATGGTCTCCATCGTCATCCTGGCTACCCCGCTGCTGGTGCTGGTCGGCACGGCGCTGGCGGTCTCGGTGCCGGCCGGCCAGGCTGGCGTGCTGAATCCGGGCATCCACGGTTTCTCCGAAATCCTCTATGGCCTGACGTCGGCCGCCAACAACAACGGCAGCGCCTTCGCCGGGTTGTCGGCCAACACGCCCTTCTACAACGTGCTGCTGGGCGTCGCCATGTGGTTCGGCCGCTTCGCCATCATCGTCGCCATCCTGGCGATGGCCGGCTCGCTGGCCGCCAAGCGCCGGCTGCCCGCCGGTCCCGGCAGCATGCCCACCACCGGCCCGCTGTTCGTGGTGCTGTTGATCGGCGCGGTGCTGCTGGTAGGCGCTTTGACGTACGTGCCCGCACTGGCCTTGGGCCCGGTGGCGGAACACCTGCAAATTAAAGGCTAGGAATGAAAATGGCCAAGATTGAAACTTCTACTACCGGCGCCGGCGGCGGCGCCGCCCGCGCCGCGACTGGCGTTGCGCGTGAACGCCAGTTCGGCATGTGGTCGCGCGCCCTGATCGGTCCGGCGGTGCTGGACAGCCTGCGCAAGCTATCGCCCGCCGCGCAGTTGAAGAACCCCGTGATGTTCGTGGTCTACGTCGGCAGCATCCTGACCACGGTGCTGTGGGTCATGGCCCTGCGCGGCCGGGCCGAAGCGCCCGCCGGGTTCATCCTGGCGATCGCCGTGTGGCTATGGTTCACCGTGCTGTTCGCGAACTTCGCCGAAGCCCTGGCCGAAGGCCGCGGCAAGCAGCAGGCGGCCACCCTGCGCGGTCTGCGCACCACCATCGACGCCCGTCTGCTGAAGGGCTTTCGCGATGCCGACGCCAGCCTGGCTGCGCCCGGCGCCTGGCGCAACCAGGCAGTCAGCCAGCCTTCGGGCCTGCTGCGCCGGGGCGACGTAGTGCTGGTCGAAGCGGGCGACATCATCCCTGGCGACGGCCAGGTCATCGCCGGCGTGGCGTCAGTGGACGAAAGCGCCATCACCGGCGAATCCGCGCCCGTGATCCGCGAGTCCGGCGGCGACTTCTCGTCGGTCACCGGCGGCACCCGCGTGCTGTCTGACTGGATCTTCGTGCGCATCGCCGCCGACCCCGGCGAGAGCTTCCTGGACCGCATGATCACCATGGTCGAAGGCGCCAAGCGCCAGAAGACGCCCAACGAGCTCGCCCTCACCATCCTGCTGGTGGGCCTGACCGTGGTGTTCCTGCTGGTGGTCGTGACCCTGATGCCGTTCTCGATCTACGCGGTCAACGCCGCTGGCGGCGGTTCTGTGGTGACGGTCACGGTGCTGGTCGCGCTGCTGGTCTGCCTGATCCCCACCACCATCGGCGGCCTGCTGTCGGCCATCGGCGTGGCCGGCATGAGCCGAATGATGGGCGCGAACGTCATCGCTACGTCCGGCCGCGCCGTCGAAGCCGCTGGCGACGTGGACGTGCTGCTGCTGGACAAGACCGGCACCATCACCTTCGGCAACCGCCAGGCCTCGACCTTTCTGCCTGCCCCCGGCGTGTCCGCGCGCGAACTGGCCGAGGCCGCGCGCCTGGCCTCGCTGGCCGATGAAACGCCGGAAGGCCGCAGCATCGTGGCGCTGGCCGACAAGTCCATCCACGCCCCGGCCGCGCCCATGGCGCATGCCGAATTCGTGCCCTTCACCGCGCAATCGCGCATGAGCGGCGTGAACCTTAATGGCCGCATGATCCGCAAGGGCGCGGTCGACGCCGTGCAGGCCTGGCTGGCCGAGCAGGACTCGACCGTGCCGGAACAGGCCCTGCGCCTGGCTGAGGACGTGGCCCGCCGCGGCAGCACGCCGCTGATGGTCAGCGACGGCAATCGGGCGCTGGGCGTGGTCGAGCTGAAGGACATCGTCAAGCCGGACATCCAGTCGCGCTTCGCGGAGCTGCGCCGCATGGGCATCAAGACCGTGATGATCACGGGCGACAACAAGCTTACGGCCGCATCCATCGCCGCCGAGGCGGGCGTGGACGACTTCCTCGCGGAAGCCACGCCCGAGGCCAAGCTCAAGCTGATCCGCGCCTACCAGGCGGAGGGCCGGCTGGTAGCGATGACGGGCGACGGCACCAACGATGCGCCTGCGCTGGCGCAGGCCGACGTGGCGGTGGCGATGAATTCGGGCACCCAGGCCGCCAAGGAGGCCGGCAATATGGTGGACCTGGATTCCAACCCCACCAAGCTGATCGAGATCGTCGAGATCGGCAAGCAGATGCTGATGACCCGCGGCGCGCTCACTACCTTCAGCGTGGCCAACGACGTGGCCAAGTACTTCGCCATCATTCCGGCCGCCTTCGCCACCGTCTATCCGCAGTTGAACGTGCTGAACATCATGGGCCTGGCCACACCGGCCTCGGCCATTCTGTCTGCCGTGATCTTCAACGCGCTGATCATCGTGGTGCTGATCCCGTTGGCGCTCAAGGGCGTGCGCTATCGCGCGCTGGGCGCGGCCGTGCTGTTGCGCCGCAATCTGCTCATCTATGGCCTGGGCGGTCTGCTGGTGCCGTTTGCCGGCATCAAGCTGGTCGACATGGTCCTGGCCGCCCTGGGCTGGGCCTGAGCCCCGAAACCGCAAGGAACCCATCATGAAAAATTCCGCCACACTGCCGCGCCAAGGCGGCATCCTGCGTCCCGCGCTGGTCGTCTTCGCCGCGCTGTCGCTGGTGACCGGCCTGGCCTATCCCTTCCTGACCACGGGCATCGCCGCCGCCGTCTTCCCGCACGAAGCGGCCGGCTCGCTGATCAAGCAAGGCGACCGCGTCGTCGGGTCCGAACTGATCGGCCAGTCGTTCAGTTCGCCTGCCTACTTCTGGGGCCGCCCGTCGGCCACCGCGCCCATGCCGTACAACGGCGCCGGCTCCGGCGGTTCGAACCTGGGGCCGCGCAATCCGGCGCTGGCCGATGCCATCCAGGCGCGCATCGCTGCCCTGAAGGCGGCCGATCCGGACAACCCGGTCCCGGTGCCGGTGGACCTGGTCACCGCATCAGGCAGCGGCCTGGATCCGCACATCAGCCCGGCCGCCGCTGCCTACCAGGCGGCGCGCGTGGCGCGCGCCCGCGACCTGCCGCGCGCGCAGGTCGACGCGCTGATCCAGGCCCATACCGAGAAGCCCTGGCTGGGCGTGCTGGGCGACCCCGCGGTCAACGTGCTGACGCTGAACCTGGCGCTGGACCAATTGCGTCCAGCCCGCTGATGCCGCGGCGTATAGTATTGCCAGCCGTTCCCTCACACCTACTGCGCGTTCATGGCTGATATCGCTGGCGAGCGTCCCGACCCCGACGCGCTCTTGAAGACCCTGGACGACGCCGCGCGCCAGGCGGTGCGCGGCAAGCTGCGCGTCTACTTCGGGTCGTCGGCAGGCGTGGGCAAGACCTACGCCATGCTGGAGGCGGCGCGCGCGCAGGCCGCCCAGGGCGCCAACGTGCTGGCCGGCATCGTCGAGACCCACGGCCGGCGCGAAACCGCCACGCTGCTGGAAGGCCTGCCTGTCCTGCCGCTCAAGGACGTGCCGTACCGCGGCCACGTGCTGAAGGAATTTGATTTGGATGGCGCGCTGGCCCGCCATCCCAACCTGGTGCTGGTGGACGAGCTGGCGCACTCGAACGCGCCAGGCTCGCGCCATGCCAAGCGCTGGCAGGACATCCAGGAACTCCTGACGGCGGGCATCGACGTCTGGACCACGCTGAACGTGCAGCACCTGGACAGCCTGAACGAAGCCGTGGGCAGCATCACCGGCGTGCGCGTCTGGGAAACCGTGCCGGACGAGGTCTTCGATGCGGCCGACGAAGTCATTCTGGTGGACCTGTCCGCCGACGAGCTGCTGCGCCGACTGAAGGAAGGCAAGGTCTATCTGCCGGAACAGGCCCGCCACGCCACCCGCAATTTCTTTCGCAAGGGCAACCTGATAGCGCTACGCGAGCTGGCGCTGCGCCGCACCGCCGACCACGTCGACGACGACGTCCAGGCCTACCGCCGCGACCGCGCCATCGAACCCGTGTGGCGTACGCGCGAAGCCGTGGTCGCGTGTATCGGTCCGGACGTGGACGCCGAGTACGTCATCCGCAGCGCACACCGCCTGAGCCAGCAGCTGGAATGCGATCTGCACGTGGTCACCATCGACACACCGCGCGCGGCCCCGCCGCCCCAGGCCGAACAGGAGCGCATCCAGCGCAGCCTGGCCCTGGCGGATGCATTGGGCGCGCGCAGCGAAGTCCTGGCCGGCGGCGACATGGTCGATGCCGTGGTGCGCTATGTGCGCCGCCACAACATCACCAAGGCCATCATCGGCCGCACCCGCGCCAGCGGCCTGCAACGCCTGCGCCTGTCGCTGTCCGCGCTGCTGACCGCGGCCATCTCGCCGGGCTGGCTGTGGCGCCGCCACAGCTTTGCCGACATGCTGGCCGCGGGCTGCCCCGAGATCGACATCATCCGCCTGGGCGCGCCGCCACTGCCGGCCGCATCCGCGCCGGGGCGCGATCCGCTCACGCTGGGACAACGTACGCGCCAGGCCGCCGACGAGCGCAATCCGCGGCCGCTGGCGGGCTACGCCTGGGCGCTGTGCTATTGCGCCGCGGCCACCGCGCTGTCCATGCTGGCCTTCCCGGCGCTGCACCAGACCAACATCGTCATGCTGTTCCTGCTGGCGGTGGTGGCCGTTGCGCTGCGCCACGGGCGCGGACCGGCGGCGCTGGCCTCGGTCATCAGCGTAGGGCTGTTCGATTTCTTCTTCGTGCAACCGCTGGCGTCCTTCGCCGTATCGGACGTGCAGTATCTGCTGACCTTCGGCGTGCTGCTGTCGGTGGGCCTGCTGATCGGCCAGTTGACGGCCGGCCTGCGCTTGCAGGCGCAGGCTTCGGTCAAGCGCGAAGCCGATGCGCGCAGCCTCTACGAATTCGCGCGCGAATTGTCGTCCGCGCTGCTGCCCGAGCAGATCGTCACCCTGGCGGGCGCCTTCGTGCATGCCACCTTCGGTTCGCGCTGCGCGCTATACATCCTGGGCATGGACGACCGCCTGAAGCTGGCGTCTCCCGCCGCGGACGACATGCCGCCGCTGGAATCCGCGCTGGCCCAATGGGTCTACGACCACGGACAGCCGGCCGGCGCAGGCACCTCCACCCTGTCCAACAGCGAACTGCTGTACCTGCCGCTGAAGGCGCCGATGCGCACCCGCGGCGTGCTGGCCCTGGCCGCTCCGCGCCGCAGCCTGTTCCTGAATCCCGACTCGCGCCGCCAGATCGAGGCCTACGCCACCCTGATCGCCATCGCGCTGGAACGCCTGCACTACGTGGAAGTGGCGCAGCAGGCGCTGGTCAGCATGGAATCCGAAAAGCTGCGCAACTCGCTGCTGGCGGCCGTGTCGCACGATCTGCGCACCCCGCTGACCAGCCTGGTCGGCATGACGGACACGCTGATGCGCCAGCAGGCGACGCTGCCGCCCGACATCCACGACACCGTCCGCGCCATGCGCGACCAGGCCCAGCGCATGCACGCGCTGGTGGTCAATCTGCTGGACATGGCGCGGCTGCAGAACCGCGACACGCCGCTGCGCCTGGAATGGCAATCCATCGAAGAACTGGTCGGCGCTTCGCTTGCCGCCATGCGCGAACCGCTGGCCGCGCACCGCGTCACCGTGGACAGCCTGTCGCATCTGCCGCTGGTGGAATGCGACGGCGTACTGATCGAACGCGTGCTCTGCAATCTGCTGGAGAACGCGGCCAAGTACACGCCTGCCGGCAGCGCCCTGCGTCTGCATGCGGACGTACACGAGGGCGAACTGCGCGTGGCGGTCAGCGACAACGGCCCGGGCGTGCCGCCGGGCGCTGAGCGCCGCATCTTCGAAAAATTCACGCGCGGCGACCGCGAGTCCGCCACCCCGGGCGTCGGCCTGGGCCTGGCCGTGTGCGAAGCCATCATCGCCGCCCACCATGGGAAAATCTGGGTAGAACACGCGCCGGGCCAGGAGTCCGGCGCCCAGTTCGTCTTTACGCTGCCACTGGGCGCGCCGCCCCCGATCCAATCCGAAACCCCTTGAACGCCGCAACGCATGTTCGATTACCAGCCTACCGTCCTGATCATTGAAGACGACGCCAACATCCGGCGCTTCGTGCGCCAGGCCCTGGAAAGCGAGGGCTGCGTCGTCCACGAAGCCGAAACCGTCAAGCGCGGCCTGATCGAAGCCGGCACCCGGCAGCCCGACGCGGTGGTGCTGGACCTGGGCCTGCCCGACGAAGACGGCATGGTCCTGATCCGAGAACTGCGCGGCTGGACCGAGGTGCCGGTGCTGGTGCTGTCCGCCCGCAGCGCCGAGACCGACAAGGTCGCCGCGCTGGACGCCGGGGCCGATGACTACCTCACCAAGCCGTTCGGCGTCAGCGAACTGCTGGCGCGCCTGCGCGTGCTGCTGCGGCGGCACGCAAGAGGCGGCGCGGGCAATGCTTCCGAGATCAGCTTCGGCGACGTGCGCGTGGACTTCGCCAAACGCGTGGTGGAGCGCAGCGGCCAGCACGTGCACCTGACTGCGATGGAATACCGCCTGCTGGCGGCGCTGCTGGCGCATCGCGGCAAGGTCATGACGCACCGCGAACTGCTGCGCGAGGTGTGGGGTCCGTCGCACGTGGAAAGCAACCACTACCTGCGCATCTACATGGGCCATCTGCGCCAGAAGCTGGAAGCGGATCCCGCCCAGCCCGTTTACCTGCTCACCGAGATCGGCGTGGGCTACCGCTTCGCCGGCTGAGGCACGCGCCCCGGACGCGCATTGACGCCGCGTTTACGCGCAACCCGCAAGTCTTGTCTCGGCCTTTACGCGCTTGCTCCTATTGTTGCGGTCCCATCCAACAGTAGGAGCAATTCCATGCCCCGCCACACCTTGGCCGCGCTCGCGCTGCTGACCCTGGCCGCCTCGCAAGCCGGCAACGCACTGGCCGCCGACGCGCCCGCCGAAGCGGCGCCTGCCGCGTCCGACCTCACGTTGACGGCCAACGTCACCCTGGCCAGCCAATACCGCTATCGCGGCCTGATGCAAAGCAATAACAAGCCGGCCATCCAGGGCGGATTCGACCTGGCCCACTCCAGCGGCTTTTACCTGGGCAACTGGAACTCCAGCATCAGCTGGCTCGACGACAGCAACAGCGACGTGTCCGCGCCCGTGGAAATGGACTTCTACGGCGGCTACAAGGGCAATCTCGCGCAGGACGTGCCCGTCGACCTGGGCGTCCTGCAGTACTACTACCCTGGCGACTATCCGTCCGGCTACACCAGTCCCGACACCACCGAGCTGTATGCCGGCATCGGCTTTGGACCTCTGATGTTCAAGTACTCCCTCTCCCTGACCAACCTGTTCGGCTTCGCCGACAGCAAGCACAGCCAGTACTTCGACCTGTCCGGCAACTTCGATACGGGCGTCTGGGGCCTGACCGTCAACGCGCACGTCGGCCGGCAACTGGTGCGCAACGTCGACAACGGCAACTACACGGACTGGAAGCTGGGGCTGACGAAGGACTTCGGCCGGGGCCTGTCGGTCTCGCTGGCCTATCTGGACACCAACGCGGACCGCGCCGTCTACACCAATACGCGCGGCCGCGACATGGGCCGCGCAACGGGCTTGCTGTCGCTGACCAAGACGTTCTGAGCGCCCCGGACGTTGACGCGCTTTTTACGCGCTGCGTCCGCTTTTATCGGCAGGATTTACGGCGCGCTTCCTATAGTGGAACCGTCATTAACCAACCGGATCCCCGGAACGCCGCAAGCGACGCCTCCGGTCCCGCTACCCGCCATGATCCCCCGACTTCAAGCCTGCCTCGCCCCCATGTCCGACATCCTGCCCGCGCAGCGTACGCACGCCCGCGTCGAACGAGTCGCGCTGACCATCAGGATAGACACGCTGGACGCACTGAACGTGCGGCTGGCGCTGCATCGCGCATTGGGCGAACGCATCGGCGTCTACGTGCTGTCGGTGGATCACGTCCATGCGCAAAGCGTGCTGCAACTGCAGTGCGAACGCGGGCAGCTGGATGCGCTGATGCACGCGGTGATGTCGGGCCTGCCCCGCGCCGAGTTCGGTCCGGTGCTTCCCGCATACGCGATGACGGGGCAGTAAGCCATGGACACGCCACGCAAGACCGCGTTTGAAGGCATCTGGCTGCCCATGGTCACGCCGATGCGCGGCGGCTATGTGGACCTGGACGCCGCGCAGGCGCTGGCCCGCTATTACCGCAACGCGGGTATCGCCGGCCTGGTGCTGTTTGGCTCCACCGGCGAGGGCAATCTGCTGAGCGTGCCGGAAAAGGTCGACATGATAGAAGCCATATCGAGCGATCCGCACGCGCTGCCGCTGGTGTTCGGCGCGGGCGGCGTGGACACGCGCGGCGTCGCAACCGCCATCCGGCGCCTGGACAAGTACCAGCCGGCCGGCTACCTGGTGCCGCCGCCTTACTACCTGGGCCCTTCGCAGGCCGGCATCCTGTGGCACTACCGCCAGATTGCCTGGGCCACGCAGCGGCCCATCATCCTGTACAACATCCCCAAGCGCACCGGCGTCACCATGACGGTCGAAACCATGGAAGCGCTGGCCGCGCTGCCCAACTTCAGCGCCGTCAAGGAATGCAATCCTGCGGTACTGGCGGCCTTGAACCGGCGCGGCACGCTGACGCCGCTATGCGGGGAGGATATGGCCCTGCTGGACCACTTCCTGGCCGGCGGCCTCGGCGCCATTCCGGCCGCCGCGCATGTCTATCCCGAGCGCTATGTCGAGGTCATGCAGCTGGCCCGCGACGGCCACGCGGAGGCCGCGCGCGAACTCTTCGAGCCCCTGCGCGGCCTGATCCGCCTGCTGTTTACCGAACCCAACCCTGCTCCGATCAAGCGCGCCCTCTCGATGCAGGGCCTGATCACCGATGAGCTGCGCATGCCCATGACCAGCGCCAGCCGAGAGCTTGGACAGCGCCTGCAGCGGGCCATGAACGTGGTGCAGGGCTCGCCTAGGCGGCTGCAGACAGCCTGAAGACGGACACCGCATTCGCCAGCTCGGCCGCCTGGTCGCGCAGCGCGCCAGCCGACGCGGCGAACTCTTCCACCAGCGCGGCGTTCTGCTGCGTCACGCCGTCCAGATGCGTCACGGCCTGATTGATCTGTTCGATGCCCACGCTCTGCTCGGCCGAGGCCGTGGCAATCTCCCCCATCAGCGGCGCGCTGGTGGCGGCGGACTCCAGCACGTTGCCCATCGTCGCGCTGGCCTGCTCGACGCGCTGGCTGCCACGAGCCACCGAATCCGCCGACGCTTCGATCAGCGTCTTGATCTCCTTGGCGGCGGTGGCCGAGCGCTGAGCCAGCGCGCGCACCTCGCCCGCCACCACGGCAAAGCCCCGGCCCTGTTCTCCGGCCCGCGCCGCTTCCACCGCGGCGTTCAGCGCCAGGATGTTGGTCTGGAACGCGATCTCGTCTATCAGCCGGATGATCTCGTCGATGCGCTGCGAGCTATGCGAAATCTCGCGCATGGCGTCGATGGCGTGCTGCGTTTCATCGCTGCCCTGCCTGGCCAGTTGCGCTGCCTGACCGGCCAGCGCGCTGACCTCACGCACATGTTGCGCGCTCTGCTGCGCGGTCGCGGTGATCTGCTCCACGCTGGCGGCGGTCTGCTCCAGCGCGGCGGCCTGCTTCTCGGTGCGGTCCGACAGGTCCATGCTGCCCGCCGCGATCTGCCGCGAGGCCGCGGCAATGGAAGCCGTGGAATGCACGATGCTGCGCACCGCCCCGTCCAGGCGTTGCTGCATCCGCGCCAGGGCGTCGAACAGGCGGCCGATCTCGCCGCGCTGATTGCGCGGCACGCTGCCCGACAAGTCGCCATTGGCCACGCGCTCGCACACCACCACCGCCTGGTCCAGCGGACCGAGGATATGCGTGCGGAAAAAGCGCAGCGCCGCCGCCAATAGCAACACCAGAAGGCCCAGCGTCACACCGCCTTGCCGCCACAAAGTGCCGTAGAACGCCTGATCGACGTCATCCACGTACAGGCCCGTGAACAACAGCCAGCCCCAGTCGGCGTCGTAGGTGGCATAGCTGATCTTGGGCAGCGCCCGATCCGTTCCCGGCCGCGGGAACTTGTAGCGCGTATAGCCGCCGCCCGCCTTGCCTTGGGCATAGAGGTTTTCGAAGATCGGCTGTCCGGCGCTGTCCTTGACGGCCCGGACGTTGGTGCCGACCAGCTTGGGATCGGGATGCACCAGCAGGTCGTAGCCGTCGCCGAAGGCGCCCACATAGCCGTCCTCGCCATAACGCAGTTGCGCCAATCGGCGCGCCACATTGCGCTTGGCCTCGTCCAGGGGCATGCCCTCGCGCACGCTTTGCTTGCCATTGCGCACGATGCCGGACGCCAGATCAAGGACGTGGCGCAGCTCGGTCCTGCGCTCGGCCACCATCTCGGCGCGGCGCTCCCAGGCGTCCCAGGCGCCCAGGGCCAGCACGACGGCGCCGACCGCGAACACAAACCACAACAGTTCCCTGCGCAAACTGGAATTCTTCATAGTCCTCTCATCCTTCTTCACCCAGCCAATGAAACCAATCAAGGCAGAATGTGACGGTTTATGTATGCATTCCGTCAGAATAAGGGACAGCACCAGGGTTTTCACCAAGACTGCACGGGGTGCTTGATCTAACGCAAGGCCCATAAAAAAAACGCAAGGCGCGCTTGCCTTGCGTTTTTTCGTCGTGGCGGCTCATTCCGCCTTTTGTACAGCCCTTTCCTAGGCCGGCGCCCGTGCGGCGCCTGCGGAGCGCGGCGTGGTCAACGCGATCAGCGCCACTACGATCAAGGAATACGTCGGTACGCTGCGCATATTGCGGAACATCATTTCAGTCAGACTGAATGCGCAATAGCCCAGGCAGAACAGCAAGCCCAACTGCGCGCCGACACGTATGACACGGTCATTGCTGGCCAGCCGGCGCAGGAAAATGTAGGCCGGCACCAGATATAGCGCGAGTATGCTCAACAAGCCTAGCAGCCCGTATCCGGACAGGGCGGCGAGCAGGTCGTTGTGGGGTTCGCCGTAGCCTTCGACGACTTCGCGCGACACTACCCCGCGCTTCTCGAGCTCGGCCAGTTCCTTGCGGAAGTTGCTGGGCCCCACGCCCACGACAGGGCTCTTCTTGAACATCTCGATGGATGCCCGCCACAGTTGCAACCGGATGCCGAGCGAAGAGTCCCGGTCGGCTGATGTGGTGAAATCCTGTAGATCCGTCTTGACCGCCTGCATGCGGCTGCTGAAATGCCATAGCCCAGCCGCGCTGACGACCAGAGCCGCGCTGACCGCCAGCGCACAGTAGGCCTTGTGCCGACGGCTCCAGCCTCGCAACCCCAACAGGAACACCAGCGCCAGTATGGGGAGCAGCATCCAGCTGCTGCGAGTTTGGGAAACCCACGTCGCCCACACGCTCAGCCCGAAAGCCAGCACCTTGAGGCCGGTTGCAAAATGCGGCCAGGGCTTGCTCGGCCCCCACCTGATCGACAACAACGACATCATGCCGAACAGCAGAGTCATGTTCGCGAAGGAAACGGCGTTGTAGCGCCCTCCGATCTCGACGACCGCCTCGCGGCCCCACAACTTCATGGTGACGATCAGCATCGCCGATCCCGCCAGCGCGCCGGTTAAGATGCTCCACTGGATTTGCTTGAGCCAATCTTGCGGCGCTCTCAGCAACAGCCAGAGCACAGGCAGCGCCAGCGCGAACCGGAGCAGCTTTTCCAATTCGGAATCGCTCCATACGCCTCGCACGGCGGCCGTGATGAACATGCACAACAGCGGCAGCAGTAGCGCCAGCGCCATGGGCCACAAGGCCCGAAAATCCATCGGTTCGTAGCGTTTGATCGCGTTGGCGGCTAGCGCGGTCAATGCGATCAAACCGGTCAAATAGGCAATGGCGGGCCCGCCCACCGGGCTGGTCAACGCCAGCGCGGGAACCAACACCACCAGCGACGCGGCCAAGAAAACGTACAGTCGGGGCACTACACTCAACCTAGTAAAAACGAAACAAGCGCGACGCGCGCCATGCAGTTTGGTTAATCAGACAAAACCCGCCCGCCATGACGGCGGGCGGGTTTTGTGGACACGCGGGCGGCAAGCCGCCAGTTACATATTATCGATCATCACCTGGCCAAAGCCCGAGCACGACACCTGGGTCGCGCCTTCCAGCAGACGCGCGAAGTCGTACGTGACCTTCTTGGACAGGATGGATTTTTCCATGCTGGAGATGATCAGGTCCGCGGCTTCGGTCCAGCCCATGTGGCGCAGCATCATTTCGGCCGACAGAATTTCGGAACCGGGGTTCACGTAGTCCTTGCCTGCGTACTTCGGCGCAGTGCCGTGGGTAGCTTCGAACATGGCCACCGAATCAGACAGGTTGGCGCCCGGGGCGATGCCGATGCCGCCCACTTGCGCGGCCAGCGCGTCCGAGATGTAGTCGCCGTTCAGGTTCAGGGTGGCGATCACGTCGTATTCGGCCGGGCGCAGCAGGATCTGCTGCAGGAACGCGTCAGCAATCACGTCCTTGACGATGACCTCGCGGCCCGTCTTCGGATTCTTGAACTTGCACCACGGGCCGCCGTCGATCAGCGTCGCGCCGAATTCCTTCTGCAGCAGCGCGTAGCCCCAGTCGCGGAAGCCGCCTTCCGTGAACTTCATGATGTTGCCCTTGTGCACCAGGGTCAGCGACGTACGGTCATTGTCGATGACGTACTGCGCGGCCTTGCGCACCAGGCGCTCGGTGCCTTCGCGCGACACCGGCTTGATGCCGATGGACGAAGTGTTCGGGAAACGGATCTTCTTCACGCCGAGCTTGGTCTGCAGGAACTGGATCAGCTCCTTGGCCTGCTCGCTTTCGGCCATGTATTCGATGCCGGCGTAGATGTCTTCCGAGTTCTCGCGGAAGATCACCATGTTGGTCTTTTCGGGTTCGCGCACCGGCGAGGGCACGCCCTTGAAGTACGCCACCGGGCGCAGGCAGACGTACAGGTCCAGCTGCTGGCGCAGGGCCACGTTCAGCGAACGGATGCCGCCACCCACCGGCGTGGTCAGCGGGCCCTTGATCGACACCACGTAGTCCTTGACGACGTCCAGGGTCTCGTCGGGCAGCCACACGTCGGGGCCGTAGACCTTGGTGGCCTTCTCGCCGGCATAGACTTCCATCCAGTGGATCTTGCGCTTGCCGCCATAGGCCTTCTGCACCGCCGCGTCGACGACCTTGATCATCACCGGGGTGATGTCGGCGCCCGTGCCGTCGCCCTCGATGTAGGGGACGATGGGCTGATCGGGCACATTCAGCGAGAAATCAGCGTTGACCGTGATCTTCTGGCCGCCAGCGGGAACCTTGATATGTTGGTAGGACATGAATGCTCCATTTGCTCCGAGTGGTTTTTCTGCACGCGCCGGCATCGGGAAGCGTCCGTTCCGGCGGGGAAGATCGCCCACGGGAACCGCGCACTGGATGGCCGATAGCAACCAATTCTATATCGCAAAGGGGCCAGCGGGCCTGACGGCCCGCGCGCGGCGGTAAAATAATGCATCACCAGCCCGCTTTTCAGCCCCATCAGATGTTCAATCCCTCACGCGACCAAGTCCGCGAATTCTTCATCGAAACCTGGCGCAAGCATCGCGCCTCCGAAGTGCTGACACCGCTCGAGGCCATCGCGCTGGACTGGATCATCGAACATCCCGAATACCACGGCGACCTGGAAAACCCCGAGGCCATGACGGCCGAATACTCGGTGGAAAAGGGGCGCACCAATCCCTTTCTGCACCTGTCCATGCATCTGGCCATTGCAGAGCAGCTGTCCATCGACCATCCGCCGGGAATCCGGCAGGCCTACCAGCAGCTGGTGTCGCGCGGCGACGCGCACCAGGCCGCGCATGAAATCATGGAATGCCTGGGGCAGGTGGTGTGGGAAGCGCAGCGCCTGGGCACGCCGCTGGACAGCGACACCTATATCGACCTGATCCGCCAGCGCGCCAGCCGCTGAGCACCGCCCCCACGCTGCGCCTTCGGCTTGCTGCCCCCCGAGGGGCTTTTTTTCCTTGGGACGGCCCGGCGGAAAAAGAAATGCCCCCACGCTGCGCCTTCGGCTTGCTGCCCCCCGAGGGGGCTTTTTTTCCTTGGGACGGCCCGGCGGAAAAAGAAAAGCCCCCACGCTGCGCCTTCGGCTTGCTGCCCCCCGAGGGGGCTATTTTTCCTTGGGACGGCCCGGCGGAAAAAGAAAAGCCCTCGACCGAGGGCTTTCTTGTTTACGGAACGGATCCGGACGGCTTACCTGCGCACGCCCAGGTCGCTCGGCTGCGCCGACAGCCATGCCGCCACGTTGGAGATGTCCTGGTCGGACAGCTGCGTCGCGAAAGCGCCCATGATGGGGTTCTTGCGCACGTTGGCCGTGGCCGCGCTGCCGGACGCGCCGCGCTTGTAGGCCTTCAGGGCGTGAACCAGGTAGTCCGCGTGCTGGCCAGCCAGCGTCGGATAGGCCGGATCCACGGCCGTCTTGGCGTCGGCGCCGTGGCAGGAAGCGCAGTTGAATTTGTCGAAGACGGCCTTGCCGGCCGCCAGGTCCTGCGCCTGGGCGGCAACGCCCGTCATGGCCAGGGTCGCGCCCGCAAGGGCAAGCATGTAGCGATTCATGTGTTTGCCCCCTTACTTGAGATTCGAGTAGTACGCGGCCAGATCGGCGATGTCCTGGTCGGACAGGCTGCCGGCAATGGCGTCCATCGTGGGATGGCTGCGCGCGCCTTTCTTGTACTCGTTGAGGGCGGTTTCGATGTACTTGGCGTTCTGCCCAGCGATCATCGGCACGTGGTACAGCTCGGGAAACGTTGCCTTGTAGCCTTCGATGCCGTGGCAACCGATGCACATGGAAACCTTGTCGCGGGCGTTCTGGACATTACCGACCACTGCTGCGTCTGCAGCAACAGACTGGCCGGCGATCGCACAGGATGCCATCGCGGCCAACACGGATACCGTGTACTTCAGAGAGGTTCGCAACTTCATTGGAATGGCTCTTCTTGGTATGGCTAAGGACTAGGGCCTGCTCACACGAAAAGGCCCTCGGCAAACACGTTGCGGGTCGAACCCAAAGCAAAACCGCCTGATTGTACGATAATTGCTCAGGATTAATACCTTTACCATGGTATTGATCACCGTCAAATCTCAGAAGCCATCAGACCATGTCCGCAGCCCAGTCCGCTACTTCCGCCTCGCCAGACCGCTTCGACGGGACCGACAACTATGTCGCCACCGATGACCTGAAACTCGCCGTCAATGCCGCCCTCACCTTGCAGCGTCCGCTGCTGATCAAGGGCGAACCCGGCACCGGCAAGACCATGCTGGCCGAGGAAGTGGCGCGTGCGCTGGGACGGCCGCTGTTGCAGTGGCACATCAAGTCGACCACCAAGGCCCATCAGGGCCTGTATGAATACGACGCGGTGTCGCGCCTGCGCGACTCGCAGCTGGGCGACGAAAAGGTCCGCGACATTCGCAACTACATCGTGCAGGGCACGCTGTGGCAGGCCTTCCAGTCGCCTGAGCCGGTGGTGCTGCTGATCGACGAGATCGACAAGGCCGACATCGAATTCCCCAACGATCTGCTGCGCGAACTGGACCGCATGGAATTCCACGTGTACGAAACGCGCGAAACCATCTCCGCGCGGCACCGTCCGCTGGTCATCATCACGTCCAACAACGAAAAGGACCTGCCCGACGCTTTCCTGCGCCGCTGCTTCTTCCACTACATCCGTTTCCCCGACCGCGAAACCATGCGCGACATCGTGGCCGTGCACTACCCGCACCTGAAGCAGGACGTGCTGCGCGCGGCGCTGGACACCTTCTTCGCACTGCGCGACGCGCCGGGCCTGAAGAAAAAGCCGTCCACCTCCGAACTGCTGGATTGGTTGCGCCTGTTGCTGGCCGAGGGTTCGACCGCCGCCGAGATCGACGCGCACACGGCCACGGCCGTACCGCTGATGGCCGGCGCGCTGCTCAAGAACGAGCAGGACGTGCACCTGCTGGAACGCCTGGCGGCCATGACGCGCGGCGGCCAGCGCCGCTGATCCGCCAGCAACGATCCGCCAGCAACTACCGGCAGCCCGCAAATGCTGATCGACTTCTTCTATCACCTCCGGGCGCATAAGCTGCCCGTCTCGGTCAAGGAATACCTGACCCTGGTGGACGCCCTGCGCCAGGATCTCATGGCGCCCACGCTGGACGAGTTCTACTTCCTGGCGCGCGCCACGCTGGTCAAGGACGAGGCGCTCTACGACCGCTACGACAAGGCTTTCGGCGCCTACTACAAGGGCATCGCGGCCGCCCTGCCCCCAGGCAAGGAAATCCCGCTGGACTGGCTCATCAAGCAGTTCGAAAAAAGCCTGAGCCCGGAAGAAAAAGCCGCAATCGAAAAGCACGGCTGGGACAAGCTGATGGAGCTCTTCAAGGAGCGCCTGGAAGAGCAGAAGGAACGCCACGCCGGCGGCAGCAAATGGATCGGCACCGGCGGCACCTCGCCTTTCGGCAATGGCGGCTACCACCCCGAAGGCATACGCGTGGGCGGCGACTCTGCCGGCAACCGCAGCGCGGTCAAGGTCTGGGACATGCGCCAGTTCAAGGACTACGACGATCAGGTCGAGCTGGGCACGCGCAACTTCAAGGTGGCGCTGCGCCGCCTGCGGCGCTTCGCAAGGCAAGGCGCCGAAATGGAACTGGACCTGGACGACACCATCGCCAGCACCGCGCGCAATGCCGGCCATCTGGACCTGCGCATGGTCCCCGAACGCCACAACACCGTGAAGGTGCTGATGCTGCTGGACGTGGGCGGCAGCATGGACGACCACATCGGACGCGTCGAGGAATTGTTCTCGGCGGCGCGCAGCGAATTCCGC
The DNA here is from genome assembly GCF_902859965.1 of Achromobacter aegrifaciens. Lineage (NCBI taxonomy): Bacteria > Pseudomonadati > Pseudomonadota > Betaproteobacteria > Burkholderiales > Alcaligenaceae > Achromobacter > Achromobacter aegrifaciens. The sequence goes on along the minus strand of NZ_CADIKO010000003.1, from coordinate 329,063 downwards.
AACCTGGAGGTCTACTACTTCCACAACTGCCCGTACGAAAGCCTGTGGCAAAGCAACCGCCGGCGCCAGAACGAACGCTTCGACACCTGGGACGTGCTGCGCAAGTACAACCCGGATTGGCGCCTGATCATCGTCGGCGACGCCACCATGAGCCCCTACGAAATCCTGCAGCCGGGCGGCTCCGTCGAGCACTACAACAAGGAGCCCGGCGCCGAATGGATGCGCCGCCTGCTGGACGCCTGGCCCAAATCGGTCTGGCTCAATCCCGAGCCCACCGCGTCCTGGCAATACCGCCAGTCCATCGCGCTGATGCGCGACATCATGCAGGGCCGCATGTACCCGGTGACGGTCGCCGGCCTGGAACAGGCCATGCGTGTGCTATCGAAGTAGGACTGCCGGTCACCCGTCGACCGGCTTTTCAGGCGTATCCAGCGTCAGCTGATAGAACGCCAGATCCAGCCAGCGTCCGAACTTGAAGCCTGCCTCGCGGATGGTGCCTGCATGCGTGAAGCCCAGCTTCTCGTGCAGGCGGATGCTGCCCTGATTGCTCGCGTCGATGCCGCCGACCAGCACGTGCACTTGATTGGCGCGCGCCCGCTGGATCAGCTCGCGCATCAGCGCCTCGCCCAAGCCCAGTCCGCGAAAACGTCCGTCCACGTACACGGAATGCTCCACCGAGTACTTGAAGGCCGGCCAGGCGCGGAAGGTGCCGTAGCTGGCGAAGGCCATCAGTTCGCCGTCGGCATTCTCGTACCCAAGCACCGGAAAACCGCCCTGCTGCTTGGTCTGGAACCAGCCCAGCATCGCCTCGCGCGGCCGCGGCTTGTAGTCGTACAGCGCGGTGGAATTGACGATGGCGTCGTTGAATATGGCCAGTATCTGGTCGGCATGGCGCTCATGCGTGCAATCGACCAGGGTTGCGCCATCCGGCGCGCGGGTTTCGGCGTGCGTAGTCATGGCGCAAATTGTAGCGACCCGCAAGGCCTTGCGGCGATTCGGCTTTCGGCCGCTACAGGCAAAAAAAACCGGCGGAGCCGCCGGTTCAATTGGATCTTGCCGCTTCTGGCCACTCTCAGGCGGCGCGGCTCTCAGCAGATCGGGCGGCGGGCGGCTCGCCACGCAAGCCAGGGCAGTTGCGCCATGCAAGCTCATCCGCATCCATGTCCAGGTCGAACAGATCGTTGGCGGCGGGCCAGGGATGGCTGCGCGCCGCCGCGCCTTCCATTTCCAGCACGTGCCCGGCGAAGCCCCGTGGCGAGCCGCCGCACTCCGCGAAATATCGTTGTGTGCTCAAGTCCACCACATAGGTGGTCATGTCATGGGTCAATATGGCCACGAATTGGCCGTCATCACTGGCATAGGCGTACTGAAACTGTCCTTTGATCCCGTCGCCGCTCAATGGGCTGCCGGTCAATTGGGACAAGGCACGCGTGACGATCTCGGTCAGCATGGGTCGTTCCTCCGGTAAGTGCGCCGGCACAATGCCGGCGGCGAAGGCGCGAACGACAAGCACCGGCGCCGGGCAGAAAACGGCGTCTGGCGTTGGACGGGAAACCTGTGGGCGGGCTGTCGCGCATCCCGTCTGCAACTGGGTACTGCGTCTTGAAAAGCTTACACCCGCGGGCCGGGACAGCTCAAATCAGCCCCGTCATTTCGTCATATTGCGCCGCAACATCACAGCCGGACGCCCCTCCTGGACCCTTATGCCGCCGCAACTGGCACGGCTGCTTCACCTGTGTCACCAATTTGCCGCAATCGCCAGTCCTCACGCCCAATGCGGTACAGCACATGTCGACACAGCGGATGCCCCTGTGGAACGGCGGGATGGTCGAAACCTTCCGGATCCTCCCTCATGCCCAAGCGGTCCATCACCGCGCGCGAACGCTGGTTGCCCGTGGCCGTGAAGGCCACGATCTCATCCAGTCCCACCTGCTCGAACCCCGCGCGCAAGGCCGCCTCGGCGGCTTCGCTGGCGTAGCCCTTGCCCCAGTGCCGCTGCGCCAGGCGCCAGCCTATCTCCACGCCTGGCGCGAACGGCAGGGTGGGCGCCAGCGGCTTGATGCCGACAAAACCGATGAAGGGCGCCACGCCTGGCGCCTCCACGGCCCAGAAGCCCCAGCCGTGCTCGTCGATGCCGGCGGCCAGCCGGTCGGCAAGCGCATCGCTTTCCTGTGCATTCAGCGGCAGCAGGTACTCGGCGACGCGGGGGTCCTGGTTCAGCGCCGCGAAAGGTTCACGGTCGGCGGCGCGCCATTGGCGCAGCACCAGGCGTGGCGTTTCGACTTCCAGGGATAGAGACATGACGGACTTCCTTGCTTGCGGTCCCGGGCCGCGCGCCGTGGACAACGCCGCGCCGCGCCCCTGAACCATTGCCAACGTATACACTCCAACGGATTCTGCCATGCCAAAGGAATTGTCTGCCATGCGCCTGTCCCTGTCGAAGCTGCCGCGCCCGCTGAGCGTGCTGCTGTTTTCCTCCTTCCTGGCCTTTCAGGCCGGCGCCGCCAGCCTGCCGGTGGGCGTCTCGGAGGCCGCCTCGATCGAAGGCATCACCGAATACCGCCTGGCCAACGGCCTGAGGGTGCTGCTGGTTCCCGATGAATCCAAGCCGTCCACTACCGTCAACATGACCTACCTGGTCGGCTCGCGCAACGAGAACTACGGCCAGACAGGCATGGCTCACCTGCTGGAGCACATGCTGTTCAAGGGCACCTCGACCACCCGCAACGCCATGGGCGAGTTCTCGCGCCGCGGCTTGCAGGCCAATGGTTCGACCTCCAGCGACCGCACCAACTACTTCGCCAGCTTCGCCGCCAACCCCGACACGCTCAAGTGGTACCTGGGCTGGCAGGCCGACGCCATGGTCAATTCCCTGATCGCCAAGGAAGACCTGGACTCGGAAATGACCGTAGTCCGCAACGAAATGGAAAGCGGCGAAAACAGCCCCTTCCGCATCCTGATGCAGAAGATGCAGGCCGCGGCCTTCCAGTGGCACAGCTACGGCAAGAACACCATCGGCGCCCGTTCCGACGTCGAGAACGTGGACATCGGCCAGTTGCGCGCCTTCTATCACGAGTACTACCAGCCCGATAACGCCGTGCTGATCGTGGCGGGCAAGTTCGACCCGCAGGCGACCCTGGCCGACATCGAGGAAACGCTGGGCAAGCTGCCCAAGCCCGAACGCAAGCTCCCGCCCGAATACACGGTGGAACCAGTGCAGGATGGTGAACGTTCCGTAACCCTGCGCCGCACGGGCGGCACGCCGCTGGTCGCGGCCATGTACCACATTCCTGCCGCCGGCAGCGCCGACTTCGTGCCGCTGGACCTGGCCGCCACCATCCTGGCCGACACGCCCTCCGGCCGTCTCTACCATGCCTTGGTCCCGACCAAGCTGGCCTCGGGCGTGTTCGGCTTCACCATGGAAAACCTGGATCCGGGCCTGGCGATGTTCGCCGCCCAGTTGACGCCGGGCAAGAGCCTGGACGCCGCCATGAAGGCGCTGACCGGCACGCTGGAGACCCTGGACAAGAAGCCCTTCACACAGCAGGAGCTGGACCGCGCCCGCAGCAAATGGCTGACTGCCTGGGAACAGACCTATAGCGATCCCGAACAGGTCGGCGTGGCGCTGTCCGAGGCCATCGCCGCCGGCGACTGGCGCCTGTTCTTCCTGCAGCGCGACCGCGCCCGCAAGGCCACGCTGGCCGAAGTGCAGCGCGCCGCGACCACCTACCTGGTCCAAAGCAACAGCATCGAAGGCCGCTACATCCCCACCGAGAAGCCCGTGCGCGCGCCGCAAGAACAACGGGTGGACCTGACGGCCGTCTTCAAGGACTACAAGGGCGATCCGGACTTCAAGGCCGCATCGGCCTTCGACCCCACGCCCGAGAACATCGACAAGCTGACGCAGCGCAAGAAGCTGGATCTGCCCAACGGCTCCGTGCAGTTGGCGCTGCTGCCCAAGGCCACGCGCGGCAACCGGGTGCAGGCGCAGATGCTGATCCAGTTCGGCAACGAAAAAGACCTGCTCGGCCAACGCGTGAATTCCAGCGCCGTGGCCGACCTGCTGACCCGCGGCACGGCCAAGCTGTCGCGCCAGGACATCCAGGACCGCCTGGACAAGCTGCAGGCCGAACTCGGCTTCAGCGGCGGCGGCACCACGCTCAAGATCGCCATGTCGACCAAGGGCGAAAACCTGCCCGAACTCACCGCGCTGGCATTGGACATCGTCCGCAACGCCAACTTCCCCAAGGAGCAACTGGAGGAATATCAGCGCCAGCTCGAAACCTCGATCCAGAACGCCATGACCGAACCGTCGGCACTGGCCGGACGCGCGCTGGCCCGCCAGGACAATCCGTGGCCCGCCAATGACCTGCGCTACGTGCCGACCTTCGAGGAATCGCTGGCCGGCGTGCGCGCCCTGAACCGCGACGCCCTGGTCAAGTTCCATTCCAAGTTCTACGGCGCCGGCAACATCGAGTACTCGGCGGTGGGCGATTTCGAGCCCGCAGCCGTGGAAAAGGCGCTCAAGACCGGTTTGGCCGGCTGGAAAAAGGCTCCTGGCTACACGCGCGTGCCCAATCCGTACCGCGACATTCCCGCCAAGCAGTTCGACATCGACACGCCCGACAAGGCCAATGCGTTCTACATTTCGCGCATGCCGCTGAAGCTGCAGGACACGGACGCGGACTACGCCGCGCTGTACCTGGCCAACTACCTGTTCGGCGCCTCCGAAACCTCGCGCCTGTGGAACCGCGTACGCGAAACCGACGGCCTCTCGTACAACGTGCGCAGCTCGCTGTCGGTCTCGTCGTTCGAGCCCTCCGCCAGCTGGACCATGTACGCCATCTACGCGCCGCAAAACCGCGAGCGCCTGGAAAAGGCCATCGGCGAAGAACTGGCGCGCGTGCTGAAGGACGGCTTCACGGACAAGGAAATCTCGGACGGCATCACGGCCCTGCTGAACTACCGCAATCTGGCCCGCGCCCAGGACGACGTCCTGGCCAGCACCTGGCTGGATTACATGCAGCGCGGCCGCACCTTCGCCTGGTCGGCCGACATGGACAAGAAGATCTCCGCGCTGACGGCCGATTCGGTCAATGCGGCTTTGCGCAAGTATCTGCGCGCGGACGGTTTCAGCACCGCGGTTGCCGGCGACTTCAAGAAGAAGCCGGCGCCCTGACCAGGCCCGCCTCGCTCAAGCCCCGCTGCGGCGGGGCTTTTTTTGGCTTTCCGGCGCTGGTCAGCTCACCAAAATTCACCAGAACGCCCCCCGACTATGCCAAAAATGGATGAAATCATAAAAGCGAACGTGATTACTCGATTATTTGGAAAGATGTTTTCAAGGAATACGGGTTTATCCCAGGTGGGATAACGAGCACAATTCAGTCATCGGGAACACACAACGAACCACGACGGAGGGCCGCCGGATTCGGTCCCCAACCAAGACGAATTGGAGGTCTACCATGAAAACCCTAACCACCACCCTGCTGCTATCCCTGGCCCTGGTTGGCGTTGGCGCCCAAGCCGCCGGCGTTGAACAAGCCAAGAGCAGCGCCCAGGTCGCCACTGAACTGCAGCAAGCCAAGATCAGCGGCCAGTACACCTTCGGCGAGCTGGACTATCCGCCCGCCCTGCCCCAGACCACCAGCCTGAGCTCGCAGGAAGTGCAAGCCCAGCTGCAACAAGCCAAGGTCAGCGGCCAGTACACCTTCGGTGAACTGGAATACCCGGCGGCTGTATCCGCCCCCGCCAGCGCCAAGACCAGCGCTGAAGTCCAGCAGGAACTGGCGCAAGCCAAGGCCAGCGGCCAATACACGTTCGGCGAACTCGAGTACCCGCCGATCACCCGGTGAGCTGCTTGCTGTGGCCCGGCCGGCCTCGGACGGCATCATGGTTTGAGGCCGGTTTTTATCGGCGACAGCGGCGGTCGAAGTAGCAGTAGAAGTAGAAGTAGCAGTAGCTGTGAAAGTAGCAGTAGAAGCTGAAGTTGAAGTTGCAGTCGATACAGCAGTTGCAGTACTCGCAGTAGCAGTAGCACTGGACCGCGGCGCAAGCCGCGGTCTTTTCATATGCGCGCTGCCCCCGCCCCCACGCCCTCGCCGGGCAAAAAAAAGCCGCGATCATGATCGCGGCTTTTTGCATGCCTCAGCCAATTCAGCTGAAGAATTCCTTCACCCGGTCGGTCCAGGACTTGCTTTGCGGCGAATGGCGGTCGCCGCCATCGTTCAGCGAAGCCTCGAACTGGCGCAGGATGTTCTTCTGGTCGTCGCTCAGGCGCACGGGCGTTTCCACCACTACATGGCAGTACAGATCGCCCGGGTAGCTGCCGCGCACGCCGCGGATGCCCTTGCCGCGCAAGCGGAAGGTCTTGCCCGACTGCGTGCCTTCGGGGATCGAGATTTCGGCCTTGCCGCCCAGCGTCGGTACCTGAAGCTCGCCGCCCAGCGCCGCCGACGTGAACGGAATGGTCAGTTCGCAATGCAGGTCGTCGCCGTCGCGCTGGAAGATCTTGTGCTGCTTGATGTGGATTTCCACATACAGATCGCCCGGAGGACCGCCGTTGATGCCCGGTTCGCCGTTGCCGCTGGAGCGGATGCGCATGCCGTCATCGATGCCGGCCGGAATCTTGACCTGCAGCGTCTTGTTGCGGCGGATGCGGCCCACGCCGTCGCAGGCGGGGCAGGGATCGGTGATTTCCTTGCCGTTGCCGTGGCAGGTCGGGCAGGTCTGCTGCACGCTGAAGAAACCCTGCTGCATGCGCACGGCGCCCGAGCCGCCGCAGGTGCGGCAGGTCTTGGGCGAGGTGCCGGCCTTGGCGCCGGAACCGTGGCAGGTGTCGCAGTTTTCCCAGCTGGGCACGCGGATCTCGGTGTCGAAACCGGCCGCGGCCTGCTCCAGCGTGATTTCCAGCGCGTACTTCAGGTCGGCGCCGCGGTAAACCTGCGGGCCGCCGCCACGGCGGCCACCGCCGCCGCCGCCGAAGATTTCGCCGAAGATGTCGCCGAACGCATCGGCGAAACCGCCGCCCATGCCGCCGCCCATGCCGGCGGAGTTGGGGTCCACGCCCGCGTGGCCGTAGCGGTCGTAGGCGGCGCGCTTCTGATCGTCACCCAGGACCTCGTAGGCTTCCTTGGCTTCCTTGAACTTCTCTTCGGCTTCTTTGCTGTCCGGATTGCGGTCCGGATGGTACTTCATGGCCAGCTTTCGATAGGCCTTCTTGAGGTCGTCGTCCGAGGCGTTCTTCGCGACGCCCAAGACTTCGTAATAGTCACGTTTTGCCATGATCCGTGGGCTCGAAAACGAGCCTTCTTTTCAGTGCTACAGAATGAGTACGCCCGGTAGGCGGATTTCTCCGGCTACCGGGCGGCAGAGGCTGGTCAGCGCCCGGCCATTATTGGTCGCGCTTGACTTCCTTGAAGTCGGCGTCGACGACATTGTCGTCCACCGGCTTCGCGTTGTCGGCCGCTTGCTGCTGGCCGGCGGCTTGCTGCGCCTGCATGTCGGCGTACATCTTTTCGCCCAGCTTCTGCGAAACCGTCGACAGGGCTTCCACCTTGGCGTCGATCGCGGCCTTGTCGCCGTCCTTCAGCGTGTCTTCCAGTTCCTTGATGGCGGCTTCGATGCCTTCCTTTTCGGAAGCCTCGAGCTTGTCGCCATATTCGGTCAGCGACTTGCGGGTGGCATGCACCAGCGCATCGGCCTGGTTGCGCGACTGGGCCAGTTCGGCAACGCGGTGATCTTCCTCGGCATTGGCCTCGGCATCCTTGACCATGCGCTGGATCTCGTCTTCCGACAGACCCGAGTTGGCCTTGATGGTGATCTTGTTTTCCTTGCCGGTGCCCTTGTCCTTGGCGGACACGTGCAGGATGCCGTTGGCGTCGATGTCGAAGGTGACTTCGATCTGCGGCATGCCGCGGGGCGACGGCGGGATCCCTTCGAGGTTGAACTCGCCCAGGGCCTTGTTGCCCGCAGCGATTTCGCGCTCGCCCTGGAACACCTTGATCGTCACGGCCGGCTGGTTGTCGTCAGCGGTCGAGAAGGTCTGCGAGAACCGGGTCGGAATGGTCGTGTTCTTCTGGATCATCTTGGTCATCACGCCGCCCAGGGTTTCGATGCCCAGGGACAGGGGGGTGACGTCCAGCAGCAGCACGTCCTTGCGGTCGCCCGACAGCACGGAACCTTGAATGGCGGCGCCAGCGGCGACGGCTTCATCGGGGTTCACGTCCTTGCGCGGATCCTTGCCGAAGAATTCCTTCACCTTTTCCTGGACCTTGGGCATGCGGGTCATGCCGCCGACCAGGATCACGTCGTCGATGTCGGAAACCTTCACGCCGGCGTCCTTGATGGCCACGCGGCAGGGCTCGATCGTGCGTTCGATCAGTTCTTCGACCAGCGCTTCCAGCTTGGCGCGCGTGATCTTCAGGTTCAAGTGCTTCGGGCCCGAGGCATCCGCCGTGATGTACGGCAGGTTGATTTCGGTCTGTTGCGCCGAGGACAGCTCGATCTTGGCCTTTTCGGCCGCTTCCTTCAGGCGTTGCAGGGCCAGCACGTCCTTGGACAGATCAACGCCTTGTTCCTTCTTGAACTCGGCAATGATGTAGTCGATGATGCGCTGGTCGAAGTCTTCGCCGCCCAGGAAGGTGTCGCCGTTGGTCGACAGCACTTCGAACTGCTTTTCGCCGTCCACATCGGCGATTTCGATGATGGACACGTCGAACGTGCCGCCGCCCAGGTCATAGACGGCGATCTTGCGGTCGCCCTTTTCGGTCTTGTCCAGGCCGAACGCCAGCGCGGCTGCGGTGGGTTCGTTGATGATGCGCTTGACTTCCAGACCGGCGATGCGGCCAGCGTCCTTGGTGGCCTGGCGTTGGCTGTCGTTGAAGTAGGCGGGCACGGTGATGACGGCCTCGGTCACTTCTTCGCCCAGGTAGTCCTCGGCGGTCTTCTTCATCTTGCGCAGCACGTCGGCCGACACTTGGGGAGGCGCCATCTTCTTGCCGCGCACTTCCACCCAGGCGTCGCCGTTGTCGGCCTTGACGATGGCATAGGGCATCAGGTTGATGTCCTTCTGCACCGCCTTCTCTTCGAACTTGCGGCCGATCAGGCGCTTCACCGCATACAGGGTGTTGCGCGGGTTGGTCACGGCCTGGCGCTTGGCCGGCGCGCCGACCAGGGTTTCGCCATCGTCCATGTAGGCGACGATGGAGGGGGTGGTGCGAGCGCCTTCCGCGTTTTCAATGATTTTGACCTGCCCGCCGTCCATGACAGCCACGCAGCTGTTGGTCGTGCCCAGGTCAATGCCAATAATCTTGCTCATGGTCGGTTACCTTGATTGAATCTATGAAAATAGGGAGAAACTTCTTGTCCCCACATAACTGGGGCTGCCCGCAGGGTTTTTCAAGACGCCTGGCCGGAATTTTCTACAGCCGTTTCCTGCAGGCGGCGCATGGCCGCGGTGAACTGCGGCAGGCCGGGCCAGCCGGTGACGCGGCCCAGCCGCTTGCCAGCGCGGTACAGCACAAAAGTGGGGACACCATGCAGCGAGAAGCGCCTTCCCAGCGCTTCGTCCGCGTAGACGTCGGCTTCGAACCAGGTCAGCCCCAGCTCCAGCAGCGCGTCCCGGTGCAGCAAGGCGGTCTGCTTGAAAATATTGCAGTTATAGCAATCCTGTCCCCAGAGGAACACGCAGCGCAGATCCGTCCCCGGCGCCTGCACCACCGCCGCGTCGAATCCCTCGGTGTCGACGTGCCGCATGCCGAACACCTGGAATATCTGGGCGGGGTCGAACCGGGGATCCGTCATGGCGCGCCGCCTGCTCAGCCCTGGCCGGCGGACACCACGACCAGCGCTGGGCGCAAGGTCCGGTCGGCGATGGCGTAGCCCTTTTGCAGCAGCTGGACCACGGTATTGGCGGGCTGCTCGGCGGGGATGGACGAAATGGCCTGGTGCAGGTGCGGGTCGAACTTGTCGCCCTGTGCCGGCGCGATTTCCTTGAGCAGATTGCGCTCGAAGGCGGCCGTCAGCTGCTTGAGGGTCACTTGGACGCCTTCGCTCAGGGTTTCAACGGTTTGCTCAGGCTGGGCCAGCGCTGCTTCCAGGCTGTCCTTGACCGGGACCAGGCTTTCCGCGAACGACTCGATGCCGAACTTGCGCGCCTTGGACACGTCTTCCTGTGCACGGCGGCGCACGTTCTCGGCTTCGGCCCGGATGCGCAAAAGCTGGTCCTGCTGCTCATTGACGGTAGCCTGGGCGGCGTCCAGCTGGGCGCGCAACTCGTTCAGCTCGGCCTGCACGGCGTCCTCGGCGGCGGAGGCCGCATCGGCGTTCTGGCCGACTTCGGGCGTCTGATCTACAGGCTCGTTGGGTGCCGTCATGGGGAATCCTCCAAAAAGTATGGCTTTCGCAGACATGAATGGGGGCCAATACCCCTATTTCAAGCCCGGGAAAGCAAATATTCCCTGACGGCGCCAGCCAGCAGAGGCAGGCGGAATGTAATCAGAAATCCGCCCAATTTCTGCCAAATGCCGTCAAATCTCAGACTGCAAGCATAGATTCAGCGCTTTTCGACGCCATCCGGCAAATGGCGGACGCCCTCTGCGCCAGGCTATTTCTTGTGCGGCTGTGCGGGCGCCACCGGGTCGCTGGCGGGAAAACTGTCCTTCAGGGCGCGGTCCACGGCGCGGTCCTCGTCCGGCTCGGGGCTGATCGCGATGGGGTCGCTGGCGGGGAAGGTCTCGGCAAGCGCCTCGTCCAGTTCGTGTTCCACCTGATCTTCGTCCACCGGGGTACTGACCTGCCCCTTTTTGACGATCTTTCCAGTCTTGGGATCATGGTGCATGCGCCTTCTCCTTCAAGTCCGTGATTTGCGTGGGCCACCCCTGCAAGTGGCGTGCCACCAGGTCGGCCAGCCCTGCGATCCAGGCCGGATCGTCGTTGATCGCCGGGATGTAGCGGAAACGCTTGCCGCCGGCCCCGATAAAGGCGTCGCGGCACTCCAGGCTGATCTCTTCCAGGGTTTCCAGACAGTCTGCCACAAAACCCGGGCACACCACATCGACCTCGGTAACCCCGGCGGCGGCCAGCGCCTTCAGGGTCGGTTCGGTATAGGGCTCCAGCCAGCGGGCCGTACCGAAACGGCTCTGGAAGGTCACCTCGGCCTGTTCGCGCGGCAGCGACAGGCGTTGGCCCAGCAGGCGCGCCGTTTCCATGCAGTCGCGGTAGTACGGGTCGCCCAGTTCGATCGAATAGCGCGGCAGGCCGTGAAAGCTCATGACCAGCTTCTGCGGTTTGCCGTGCTCTTGCCAATAGCGTTCGATGCGACCGGCCAGCGCGTCCAGATAGGCCGGCTCTTCGTGGAAACGCTTGATGAAGCGCAGCTCGGGCTGGTCGCGCAGGCGGCCGGCATGGCGGGTGACCGCATCCACCACCGTGGCGGTGGTGCTGGCGGCGTACTGCGGATAGAGCGGGACGGTCAGTATGCGTTCGCAGCCCTGCCGGCGCAGCCGGGAAATGGCGTCCGGGATCGAGGGGTTGCCGTAACGCATGCCCAGCTCCACCACGGCGTCGATTCCGGCCTCGGCCAGGGCCGCGCGCACACCATCGGCCTGTCGCTGGCTGTACACCATCAGGGGCGAGCCTTCCTTCATCCAGACGCCGGCGTAGCGCGGCTCCAGCTTCTTGGGCCGCATCGTCAGCACCAGGCAATGCAGGATGGGCTTCCACAGATAGCGCGGGATCTCGATCACGCGCGGGTCGGACAGGAACTCGCCCAGGTATTTGCGTATGTCTTGCTTACCCGGGGTGTCCGGGGTGCCCAGGTTCACCAGCAGCACGCCGACCTTGGCCGGCCCGCGAGGCGCGGGGTCTTCGTTGAAGGGGTCCTCCTGCTCGGGTTCCGGCAGATAGCGCTCAGGCCACAGGTACTTGAACAGGCGAAGAAACACAAACACTCCCCTTCCTCCGCAAGGAGGACGTAGCTTCGGATGGACCTACTGGTTGTGGCTGAGGGCGTTGGACAGCAAGCGCGCCGTGATATCCACGATGGGAATGACGCGTTCGTAGGCCATGCGCGTGGGACCGATCACGCCCAGCGTGCCCACGACCTTGCCGTCCACGCCGTAAGGCGCGGTGATGACCGAGACCTCTTCCATCGGCACCAGCTGCGAATCGCCGCCGATGTAGATCTGCACGCCCTGGGCGCGGGTGGACACGTCCAGGAGCTGCAGCAGGTCGGTCTTTTTCTCGAACAGCGAGAACATCTTGCGCAGGCGGTCCATGTCGGAGGCGATGTCGGTCACGTCCAGCAACTTGCGCTCGCCGGAAATGACCATGGCATCGCCGTCCTCGGCGGCTTCCGCGCTGGCTTCGACCGCGGCCTGCATCAGGCGCGAGATGTCCTCGCGCAATTGCGCCAGTTCGGTCGACAGGGTTTGCCGCACGACATTGAAGGACTTGCCGGCGAAATGCATGTTGAAGAAATTGCCGGCTTCCAGCAGTTCCGCTTCGGCATAGTCGCGCTGAACGAAAAGGATGCGATTTTGAACATCGCCGTCGGGCGTGACGATGATGAGCAGCACGCGCTTATCGGACAGGCGGATGAATTCGATCTGGCGGAACACCTGGGCGCGCTTGGGCGTGAGCACCACTCCCGCGAACTGGGTCAGGTTGGACAGCAGGGCCGCGGCGGCATTGACGGCGCGCGTGGGTTCGGCGGCCGCCAGCATCTCGCCCATGTTGTGCGGTTCGAGCTGGTAGGACTGCACCGCCAGCAGCGAATCGACGAACATGCGGTAGCCCCGCGGCGTGGGCACGCGGCCGGCGGAGGTGTGCGGGCTGTGGATCAGTCCCAGTTCTTCGAGATCCGCCATCACATTGCGGATCGTGGCCGGGGACAAGTCGAATACTTTCGATAGCGTCCGCGAGCCGACTGGCTGCCCATCGGCGATATAGCGTTCGATCAACGCTTTCAGTAGTGCGCGTGCGCGGTCATCCATAACAAGTATTTTAGGGAATCTTTTTCAATTGAGGCGATTTTTGTCCCGCAAGCACATATGCGGCCCCATATAATCGGCTAAACCGCCCATTCCGGGCAGGTTTCGGCTTCTGGTCCGGCCTTTTTTGATACGCAAGCAGCCATGCATTTTCCTACCGTAGCCCTGATCGGCAGATACCAGGACACCGGCCTGGACACACCGCTGAGAGCACTCGCCCACGCGCTGACGCAAGCGGGCCGGCAGGTGCTCATCGATGCGGACACGGCGCGCAACACCGGGCTGACCGAATACCCCGTCGCCACGCTCGAGGAAATCGGCAAGACCGCGTCGCTGGCCGTCGTCATGGGCGGCGACGGCACCGTGCTGGGCGCCAGCCGCCACCTTGCTCCCTATGGCATGCCGCTGGTCGGCATCAACCACGGACGCCTGGGCTTCATCACCGACATCGCGTTGCAGGACGCGCATGGCGCGCTGGCGCGCGTGCTCGAAGGCAGCTTCCAGATCGAGGAACGCATGCTGCTGGAAGGCAGCGTGTGGCGCGGCGATCAGAAAATGTATTCCGCGTCGGCCCTGAACGACGTGGTGCTGAACCGCGCGGGACGCGGCGGCATGATCGAAGTGCGGGTGGAGCTGGACGGCGCCTTCATGTACACGCAGCGCGCCGACGGCCTGATCATCGCCACGCCCACGGGCTCCACCGCGTATGCGCTGTCGGCCAACGGTCCCATCCTGCATCCGGGCATGAACGCCATGGTGCTGGTGCCGGTGGCGCCGCAAACCCTGTCCAACCGCCCCATCGTCATTCCCGACTCCGGCGTGCTGAACATGACGCTCACGGCCATGGGCCGCGTGGAAGTCGGCGCCAGCGTGCATTTCGACATGCAGACCTGGTCCGACCTGCAGCCGGGCGACCGCATCGTCGTGCAGCGCGCGCCCTATACCATCCGCTTCGTGCATCCCGAAGGCTACAGTTTCTTCTCCACCCTGCGCCGCAAGCTGCACTGGAACCTGATGCCCGAAGCCTCCGACAACGTAGAGTAGTAAGCGCCCCGACATGCTGCGCACCCTGCATATCCGCGACTTCGTCATCGTCGAACAGACCGAGATCCATTTCGGCCCCGGCTTTACCGTCTTTTCCGGTGAGACCGGCGCAGGCAAATCCATACTGGTGGACGCGCTGGCGCTCACGCTGGGCGAACGCGGCGACGCCAGCATGCTGCGCGAGGGCGCGCCGCGCGCCGACATCACCGCGGTCTTCGATACCCCCAAGGGCCTGATCGCCTGGCTGCAAGAGCGCGAGATCGACGCCGACACGGAACTGTCCCTGCGCCGCGTCATCGACGCCCAGGGCCGCAGCCGCGCCTACATCAATGGCACGCCGGCCACCGTGGCGCAATTGCGCGAACTGGGCGACAGCCTGGTCGACATCCACGGCCAGCATGCGCACCAGAGCCTGATGCGCGCCGACGCCCAGCGCGACCTGCTGGATGCCCACGGCGGCCATGGCGAACTGCGCAACTCGGTCGGCCAGGCCTGGAAGCAATGGCGCGCGTTGGCGCGCCAGCTGGAATCCGCCGAAAAGGACGCCGCAAGCCTGGCTACCGAACGCGACCGCCTGCAATGGCAGGTCGACGAACTCGATCAGCTGAATCTCGGTCCCGACGAATGGGATGCGCTGCAGTCCGAGCACACCCGCCTGTCGCATTCGCAATCCCTGCTGGATGGCGCCAACCAGATCCTCGAAGGGCTGGACGGCGAAGGCGATTCCGCGCACCACCGGCTCACCGCGGCCAACCACCGCATCCAGCAGATGCTGCGCCACGATCCCGGCTTGCAGGGCGTCTACGATGAACTGGAATCGGCCCGCATCGCGATCAGCGAGGCCGTATCGGACCTGAACAACTACGTCAGCCGAGTCGATCTCGATCCTCAGCGGCTCGTAGCGGTCGAGGCGCGCCTGGGCCTGGTATTCGAAACCGCTCGCAAATTCCGCGTCGAGCCCGACGCGCTTTGCGAGCTGCGCGACACGCTGCATGCGCAGCTCAAGGCGCTGCAAGCCGCGGGCGACATCGATGCCCTGCGCGCCCAGACGCAAGCTGCGCAGGCGCAGTACGACGCCACGGCCGCCAAGCTGACGACGGCGCGCCGCAAGGTCGCCAAGGACCTGGGCAAGCAGGTCACGCAAGCCATGCAGACGCTGGCCATGCAGGGCGGCAAGTTCGAACCCACGCTGGCCGAATCGGCGCCGTCCGCGCACGGCAACGAGCAGGTTGAATTCCTGGTGGCCGGCCATGCCGGCACCACGCCGCGGCCGCTGGCCAAGGTGGCTTCGGGCGGCGAACTGTCGCGGATTTCGCTGGCGCTGTCGGTCATCGCCAGTCGCGCTGCGCGCGTGCCGACGCTGATCTTCGATGAAGTCGACAGCGGGGTGGGCGGCGCGGTGGCCGAGGCCGTCGGCAAGCTGCTGCGCGAGCTCGGCGAACGCCATCAGGTGCTGTGCGTGACCCACCTGCCCCAGGTCGCGGCCTGCGCCAACAACCAATTCCTGGTCAGCAAGGCGGAATCGCGCGGCGCCACCCGCTCCAGCATCGAGGAACTGGACGCTTCCTCCCGCGTGGAGGAAATCGCGCGCATGCTGGGCGGCATCAAGCTCACGGCGACCACCCGCGAACACGCCCGCGAAATGCTGGAAGGTTTCGGGCAGAACTGAAGCGCTGGCCCGCCGCTTTACGGCGGGACGCCGGCAAAAACAGGGCCGATTCGCGCCATAAAAAATCCCCTTCACATTGAAGGGGATTTGGATCTCACGGACCCGCTGCGAGCGTAGCCGCGGGCCGTAGGCAGGGCCGGATCAGCGGCCCTTCATGCAGCTGCCGCAGATGCCATACAACACCATGGCGTGGCTTTCCAGCGCGAAGGAGTTGTCCTTGGCAATCTTTTGCTGACGCTTTTCGATTTCGGGGTCCGAAAACTCGACCACCTTGCCGCAATTCGTGCAGATCAGGTGATCGTGGTGATCGCCGTCGTTGAGCTCGAACACCGCCTTGCCGCTGTCGAACTGGCTGCGGGCAAGGATGCCGGCCTGTTCGAACTGGGTCAGGACGCGATAGACGGTGGCCAGCCCGATTTCGACGTTTTCGCCGATCAGGGCGCGATAGACGTCTTCGGCGCTCAGGTGCCGTTGATCCGATTTCCGGAAAATATCAAGAATTTTCAGGCGGGGAAACGTCGCCTTCAAACCCATGTTCTTCAGTTCGCTTTGGTCGCTCATGGTGTAATCGCTCTCCGTCCGCGTTGGCATGGGCAGGATAGGTTCACCGCGAGCCGGCTCACCGAAATCATGCCGCCACGCGGAACTATCCTTATGAAACCTTTATGATAACGGTTTTGTCTGCTTCCAAATAATAGGGGCGCGTAGTGTCCATGATTGCACGAATTCCCTCCCGCTCGCTGAAGACCGGCCTGGCGGTGGCCGCTCTGGCCGTCGCCCTGGCTGGATGCTCGGGGGACAAGTGGGGCTTCCCCTACAAGGCCGGCGTCCAGCAAGGAAACTGGATCACCCAGGAGCAGGTCGCCCTGCTGCAGCCCGGCATGACGCGCGAGCAGGTGCGCTTCGCCCTCGGCAGCCCCACGCTGACCAGCGTGCTGCACGCCAACCGCTGGGACTACCCCTACTACTACAAGCCTGGCTACGGCGACGCCCAGGAACGCAAATTCACCGTCTGGTTCGAAAACGACCGCCTGACCCGCTGGGAAGGCGACAAGCAGCCAGAACTGCAGCCTTACCAGATCAATACGCCCAACGCCGTCGCCGACGAAAAGGCAGACAAGCGCCTCATCGAAGAAGAAACCCGCCAGAAGGAAGAGGAAGACCAGCGCAAGCGCGACTCCGCCGCCCCGGTCAGCCCCCTCAACCAGTACCCTGGCCAGCCCGGCAACGCCCCAGAGCCGCTCAAGTAACACCAAGGACTATCTATGCGTATCGCAATTGCCGGCGCCAGCGGCCGTATGGGCCAGATGCTGATCGAAGCCGTGCTGAACGCCTCCGGCCTGCAGCTCGCCGTGGCGCTGGACCGCCAGGGCTCGGCCGCGCTGGGCCAGGACGCCGGCGCACCGCTGGGCAAGCAGACGGGCGTGGCCATCACCGATGACCTCGACGCCCTGGCCCAGGCCGACTGCCTGATCGACTTCACCCGCCCCGAAGGCACGCTTGAACACTTGCAGGCCTGCGTCAAGCACGGCGTGAACGCCGTCATCGGCACCACCGGTTTCGACGACAACGGCCGCGCCGCGATCGAAGTCGCCGCCCAGAAGATCGGCATCGTCTTCGCGCCCAACATGAGCGTGGGCGTGAACGCCACGCTCAAGCTGCTGGACATGGCCGCTCGCATCCTGAACTCCGGCTACGACGTCGAAGTCTTCGAAGCGCACCACCGCAACAAGGTCGACGCGCCTTCGGGCACCGCGCTGAAAATGGGCGAAACCATTGCTTCGGCCTGGAACGTGGCCCTGCCGGACGTCGCCACCTGGAGCCGCCACGGCGATACCGGCGTGCGCAAGCCGGGCACCATCGGCTTCTCGGTGCTGCGCGGCGGCGACATTGTCGGCGACCACACCGTGTCCTTCTGCGGCACCGGCGAACGCATCGAAATCACGCACCGCTCGGCCAGCCGCGCCACCTACGCGGAAGGCGCCCTGCGCGCCGCCCGCTTCCTGGAAGGCAAGCACAACGGCCTGTACGACATGCAATCGGTGCTGGGCCTCTGAAGCCCTACCCTGCAAAAAAGGACCCTACGGGGTCCTTTTTTCTTGCCCGGCCCAAACGGCCTCACACCACCACGGGTTCCGGTTCGAGCCGCACGCCGTAGCGCTCGGACACCGCGGCCTGGATGGCATGCGCCAAGCCCATGATGTCGGCCGCCGTGGCCCCGCCGCGATTGACCAGTACCAGAGCCTGGCGCTCATGCACGCCCGCGGCCCCCAGCGAGCGGCCCTTCCAGCCGCATTGGTCTATCAGCCAGCCGGCCGCCAGCTTGTAGCCGCCGTCGGGCTGGACGTAGGACACCAGACCGGGAAAACGGTCCAGCAGCCTGTCCCGCACTTGCGCCGACACGATAGGGTTCTTGAAAAAACTGCCTGCGTTGCCCGTCACCGCCGGATCGGGCAGCTTGGCGCGGCGGATCTCGCACACCGCGTCGAAGATATCGCGGGCGCTCGGCTGTCCCGCCGCCAGCCGCGCGTGGCGCTGCAAATCAGGGTAGCCCAGCACAGGCCGCCAGGGCCGGGGCAAGGCGAAACGCACACTCACGATGACCCAGCGTCCGGGCTCGTCGTGCTTGAACACGCTGTCGCGGTAGGAAAAGCGGCAATCGGCCGCGCTCATTTCGACCAGGCGCCCTGCGCGCACGTCCCAGGCGGTCAGGCTGTGGAAACGCTCCTGCAGTTCAACGCCGTAAGCGCCGATGTTCTGCACCGGTGCCGCGCCCACCGTACCCGGG
Source organism: Achromobacter aegrifaciens (assembly GCF_902859965.1). Classification (NCBI taxonomy): domain Bacteria; kingdom Pseudomonadati; phylum Pseudomonadota; class Betaproteobacteria; order Burkholderiales; family Alcaligenaceae; genus Achromobacter; species Achromobacter aegrifaciens. The sequence goes on along the minus strand of NZ_CADIKO010000003.1, from coordinate 310,573 downwards.
ATCAGCGCCAGGTTTTCCAGCCCGTCCCAGCCCTGGTTCACGCAGGTTTCGACAAAGCCGTGCCAGGTCTCGCCGCCCGCCGCCTCGATCAGCCAGGCATCCGGACGAGCTTCCAGCAAGCGCACGCCCTTGAACGCGACGCGAGCCACCAATCCCTGCACCTGGCTCGGCAATACCAGATTGCTGCCTCCCCCCAGCACCAGCAGGGAAGACGTCTCGTGCGCCAGCTGCGACAACGCCGGCAACTGCGCCGCATCTTCCAGGGTCACAAAGGCCCCGGCCCGCGACGCCAGGCCCAACGTATTCAGCCGGGTGAGATCCTGGCTGACGGGCGACAAGGCTGGGGACGGAAGAACTTTGGCGGGAGAATTTGACATGGATGCTGCGGATTGCTATAGTTTCTGTCTTCGCTCATATTACTTGATTGAGTGCTTGCCCTGAATTTCAGGCTTTGTTCGCAAACTGCTTGCAGTGAACAGACCCAAATAAGTCCAGGCCAAGACAAGCTCAAAAAAATCATGTAAAATGCGCGCCTTCTGATCGATAACCAAGTTGATCAGAGTGAATAAGAAAACAGGTTCTGGCTGTTTCAAGTGCAGAACCCATGCGGGAGTAGCTCAGTTGGTAGAGCGCAACCTTGCCAAGGTTGAGGTCGCGAGTTCGAGACTCGTCTCCCGCTCCAAATTCTGATTTCCAGATTCTTTCTGGAAATCCTTGAGAAAGGGCCTTCGGGCCCTTTTTTCATTTCTGCTCGCAACGCGGGCATCTCCCCACGCTGCCTGCGGCCATATTGCGCCGCCCTCTCCGTCCCCCACTGTCACACGCCCTATGACATACGCGGCCTTGGCCTGCGTCATTCATGCTGGACGCCAGGACAATTTTCGTGGATTCGAGGAAGCCCGCGCCCTGCCCGGCTTCCGTACCATTCATTACGTCCTAGGACAAACAAAACGGCGCGGTGGCAGAGTGGTCATGCGGCAGATTGCAAATCTCCTGAGGTTGGTTCGATTCCAGCCCGCGCCTCCAAGACCAGCCTGGCATGTCGGCCCATGAGGCACGGGTGCCGGGACGCAGCCGCCCTGGCGGCACGCCAAGGAGATCGCCTTGATTCAAGTCACCCTGTTCCACGACGGCTGCAATCTCTGCCTGGGCATAGACCGCAGCATGGCCGCGGCCTTCGCGACGCCTCAGCATCGCTACGAATCATTCGATCTCGCGCGGCAGCCCGGGTCCGCCGCCCAGGCCCGGGCGCTTGGCATCACCCGCCTGCCGTCCCTCGTCATCGATGGTCGTGTGCTGCGCCTGGAAGACCATTCCCCCATCGAGCACTACGTCTGAGATTGGCGCGGCCGGATCCGAGCCCGTTGCGATGCTCCCGCTCTTGAAGGCCGCTGCCCCGTTGAACCACGCAAGGAGCCCATCATGAGCAAACTCACCACCGCGTTCGGCGCCCCCGTGCCCGACGACGACAACACGATGACCGCCGGCCGGCGCGGGCCGGCGCTGTTGCAGGACGTCTGGTTCCTGGAAAAGATGGCGCACTTCGACCGCGAAGTGATCCCCGAGCGGCGCATGCACGCCAAGGGAGCCGGCGCCTTCGGCACGTTCACCGTCACCCATGACATCACGCGCTACACCAAGGCCAGGATCTTCAGCCAGGTAGGCAAGCAGACCGAAATGTTCGCCCGCTTCTCGACCGTGGCGGGCGAGCGCGGCGCGGCCGACGCGGAACGCGACATCCGCGGATTCGCGCTCAAGTTCTATACCGAGGAGGGCAACTGGGACCTGGTCGGCAACAACACGCCGGTCTTCTTCGTGCGCGATCCGCTGAAATTCTCCGACCTGAACCGGGCCGTCAAACGCGATCCTCGCACCGGCATGCGCAGCCCGCAGAACAACTGGGACTACTGGACGCTGCTGCCCGAGACCCTGCACCAGGTGACGCTCATCATGGGCGACCGCGGCATTCCGAAGAGCTATCGCCACATGCATGGCTTCGGCAGCCATACCTATAGCTTCATCAACGCCGCCCGCGAGCGCTTCTGGGTCAAGTTCACCTTCAAGACCCAGCAGGGCATCCGGAACCTGACGGACGCCGAGGCCGGTCAGGTCATCGCGGCGGACCGCGAAAGCAATCAGCGTGACCTGTACGAAGCGATCGAACGCGGCGAGTTTCCGCGCTGGACCCTGTATGTACAGATCATGCCCGACGCCGAAGCCCATACCTATCATCTCAACCCCTTCGACCTGACCAAGATCTGGCCGCACAAGGACTATCCGCTGATCGAAGTCGGCGTCCTGGAGCTCAATCGAAACCCCGAGAATTTCTTCGCCGAGGTCGAACAAGCCGCGTTCAGTCCCGCGGCAATCGTTCCCGGCATTGGCTTCTCTCCAGACAAGATGCTGCAGGGCCGCCTGTTCTCGTATGGCGACACGCAGCGCTATCGGCTGGGCGTGAACTACCCGCAGATCCCGGTGAACGCGCCTCGCTGCCCATTTCACAGTTATCACCGCGACGGAGCGATGCGCGTGGATGGCAACGGCGGCAGCACGCCCGCGTACACGCCCAACAGCCATGGCGTCCTGCAGGCGCAGCCGGACTATTCCGAACCGCCGCTGGAGATCAGCGGCGCTGCGGCCCGCTGGGATCACAGGGAAGATACCGACTACTACTCCCAGCCCGGCAACCTGTTCCGGTTGATGGCGGCGGACGAAAAACAGAGACTGTTCCAGAACACCGCGCGCGCGATCCGCGGCGCCTCCAGGGAAGTCATCGAACGCCATATCGCCAACTGCACGCGGGCAGACCCGGCCTATGGGCAAGGCGTGCGCGACGCGATCGCGCAGACGGAACAAGACCGCCCGCGGGCCGCCCCCTAGGTTCAAAAAACATCAACCAACCCGCCACGGATAGCCGATACACTGAACTCTCCCATAGCCGGTAAAAAACAGGCGCGCGGCGCACAGCCGACGCAGCCCCAGCGGAGAGACAGGTGCTTGGATCCCAGTTGATTATCCGTACGCTGCATCGCCTGGGCGTCAAGACCATCTTCAGCCTGTCCGGCAATCAGATCATGCCGCTCTACGATGCCTGTATCGACGCAGGCATCCGCATCATCCATGTGCGGCATGAGGCGGCCGCCGTCTTCATGGCGGACGCCTGGTCCCAGATCACCGGCGAGCTTGGCGTCGCGATGCTGACCGCCGCGCCCGGCATCACCAATGGCCTGGCGCCGCTTTACTCGGCGTCGCAGGCGGAAAGCCCCGTGCTCCTCATCTCCGGCGACTCCTCGGTAGGAGAAGACGGCATGGGCGCGTTCCAGGAACTGGACCAGGTTTCCATCACCCGTTCCTTGACCAAGCTATCGCTGCGTCCGCGGACCGGGCAGGAGCTTTATCCCGCGCTCGACCGCGCGGTCGCGCAAGCGCTTGCCCCACGGCGCGGACCGGTTCATCTGGCCCTGCCCTTCGACCTGATGACCGCGGAGACGGGCTTGGCAGAACTGCCCGCCACTACACCGAAGCGCGAGCCCGCTGCAGTGGACGCAGCCGGCCTGGAACAGCTCGCCGCGCTGCTTGACTCGGCACAGCGCCCCCTGTTGCTGGCAGGCCCCACCGGAGCGCGTCCGCACATGCGCGCGGTTCGCGAGAAGCTGGAAGCAACGCTAGGCGTGCACCTCATCCCCATGGAAAGCCCGCGCGGCCTGAAGGACCCTTCCCTGGGCTCCCTGGCCGAAATCATTCCGCAGGCGGACCTCATCGTGCTGGCCGGCAAGTGCCTGGACTTCACGCTGGGCTTCGGCGGCACGGGCGCGCTGGGCAAGACGGCCCGGGTCGTGGCGATAGACCCCGACCCCGCGATGCTGGAACGCGCGGCCCGCCTGCTGGGCGACCGCCTGGCTCTGGCCCTGCAGGGCGATCCCTACACCGTGCTGCCGGCATTGCCAGCGGCGCCAGCCCCGGCCGCGCGCGCCTCGTGGCGCGCGCGCGTGGACGAAGCGCTGCGCAACCGGAACACTCTGGGCGCCGCGGCTTGCGCCGATGGAGCATTGGGGCCGCGCGCGCTATGTGAAGCGGTCCAAGCGTTTCTCACGTCCGCCCCCAATCCCATCCTGGTCTGCGACGGCGGCGAATTCGGCCAGTGGGCGCAGGCATACTGCCAGGCGCCGGTGCGCATCATCAACGGCATGTCGGGCGCGATCGGCGCAGGCATCTGCTACGCCATCGCCGCCAAGATCGCACAACCAGGGGCCACCGTGGCCGTGCTCATGGGCGACGGCACGGCGGGCTTTCACCTGATGGAGCTGGACACGGCCGTGCGCGAGCGCGCCGCGATCGTCGCCGTGATCGGCAACGACCTGCGCTGGAACGCGGAACACTTGATCCAGATGCGCACCTACGGTCCGCAAAGGCTGATCGGATGCGAACTCGCTCCGACCGCGCGCTACCACGAAGTCGCCGCGGCGCTTGGCGGAGCCGGCTACGCCGCCCGGGACCGCGACAGCCTCGCCACCGCGCTGCGCGCGGCGGCGGAGAGCGGGCTGCCCGCATGTATCAACGTATCCCTGGCGGGCGAACCCGCTCCGGTTTTCAGCGCATCAACGCAGTCCGCGACCGGTCATTGACCTCGAAGCATCGAGCCCAGCTGCAGTCCGGTTTCGTCCCTTAGCACGACAGGAGACTTCTCATGATGAGACCTACCGGCCTCTGGCCGGGCGCGTTCGCTCGCGCCGCGATTTGCATGCTGGCCGCGCTTCCGGGCCTGGCAACCGCCCAAGCCTATCCCGCCAAACCCGTCCAGCTCATCGTGCCGTTCAGCGCGGGCGGCGACGCCGACATGGCGGCCCGCAACTTGTCCGCCGCCGCGCAAGGCCTGCTTGGCCAGCCGCTGGTCGTCGTCAACAAGGCCGGGGCGAACGGCGCGATCGGCTCGGCCGCCGTGAAGAACGCCGCTCCCGACGGCTACACCCTGCTCGTCGGCCGGATAGGCTCCCAGGTCCTGCTACCCGCGCTACAACCCAAGACCACGCCCTATACCGCCCGGGACTTCACGTACATCGGACTGCTGGAGCTGAACCCCGTGGTCTGTGTGGTGCATCCGGACAGCCCTTACAAGACAATCGGCGATCTGGCACAGGCTTTGAAGGCCCATCCCGGCAAGCTCAACTACAGCCATTCCGGTCCGGCCACGGTGCAGAATCTTGCGCCGCAGCTGCTGCTCAGCAGTCTCGGCCTGAAATCCGAGGCCGTGGTCAACGTCCCCTACAAGGGCGGCAACGAAGTCGCGCTGGCGGTGCTCAGCAAGGATGCGGACTTCGCCTGCAATAACCTGAGTTCGATGACGGGCATACTTGCCAGCGGCAAGCTGCGCGCCCTGCTGACGACCACGCCCGACCGCCTGGCGCAGTTCCCCGACATCCCGACCGCGCGCGAGCTGGGGCTGCCTCAACTCGAAGCTGTCGTAGGCTGGAGCGGACTGTTCGGGCCGCCGGGCATGAGTCCCGAAGCGGTGGCCAAATGGGCCGACGTGCTCAAGCAGATCGCACAGGATCCGAAGTGGATCGCCGGCAACGCCAACTTCGGCGGCATCCCCCACGTCCTGTCCCCCGCGGAAACGGAAAAATACGTCAGCCAGGGAGCCGCGATCTATGCCGACCTTGTGGCCAAGGCCGGGTTGCAAGTCAATTAACCCGCCTCATTGCCCGCTCCAGGCGGTCCGCCAAGTCCGGCGGACGCCGGGATCGCCTCGCGCAGGTAACCGACGAATGAGGATACGGTCAGCGGCACGCGCGGCGTGTAGGGCCTGACTGCGTACAGCCGTTCTGCATATTCGCCCACCACGCGCCACCCGCGCAGGACCTCGACCAACTCTCCGCTGCGCAGGGCCTGGTTGGCGCTGAAATCCGGCACCAGCGCGATCCCCAGGGATCCGGCAGCCACCTCCCGCAGCACTTCGCTGTTGTTCGCGGTGAAGCTGCCGCGCACCGGAACCGCCACGCGCTTGTCTCCGTCACGCGACTCGAACGACCAGGTAGCGCTGCCGCTGCGCCGCAGGTAGTGCAGGCAATTGTGGGCGGCCAGATCCATCGGCGTCTTCGGCGTGCCGTGCTGCGCCAGGTACTCCGGGGCCGCAACCAGCACGGAGCGCGTCTCGCAGATGACCGACGCGACGTGCGTGTCCGGCACGCCGGCCACATGCCGGATAGCCAGGTCGAAGCCTTCGGTAGCCAGGGACGCCAGATGGTCGCTGAGTTCCAGCTGGATCCGCACGTCGGGAAAATTCTTCAGGAATCCGGGTATCAGCGGCGCAATGACCTGACGTCCCAGGGCTACGGGTGCGGTCACGGACAGCACGCCGCGCGGCCCCTCGGACAGGTCCCGCACGGCCGAGAAGCCCTCTTCGATGCGCAGAAAGGCCGCCGCGGTCTGGTCGACCAGGCTCTGCCCCGCCTCGGTCAGGCCGACGCTGCGGGTGGTGCGGCGCACGAGGGGGACGCCAGCCGCCTGCTCCAGTTCCACGATGCGCTGGCTCACCGACGCCTTGCTGATCTGCAGGCGGCGCGCGGCCGCCGTATAGCTGCCGGTATCGGCCAGCACCCCAAGGCAATGGATATGCGACCACAGATCTTCCAGACGCCTGGTTTTCGTCATGCCTTGCTCCATTGTTCGAAACATCAAACACTGATTCCAGCCCTGCGGTCTCGACGTCCGGGCGGCAATGCGCGACATTGCCAGCTCCAGAACACCATGCATGAGCCCAGGAGCCAGCCATGACCGCAAGCAATGCCAGCGCCCAATCCCGCGATGCCGGACACTATATCGGCGGCAGCCTCGTCGACGGGACAGGCAGCCGCCAGCCCGTCTACAACCCGGCCACGGGCGCCGTCGCCAAGCAGGTGGCGCTGGCCACGCCCGACGAGGTGAACCGCGCCGTGGCCAGCGCCCGGGCGGCATTTCCGCAATGGGCGGACACCCCTCCCATCCGCCGCGCCCGCGTGCTGTTCAGGTTTCTTGAACTGATGAACAAGCATCGCGACGAACTTGCCCACCTGATCACCGCCGAGCATGGCAAGGTTTTCAGCGATGCGCAAGGCGAAGTCACTCGCGGCATCGACATCGTCGAGTTCGCCTGCGGCGTTCCCCAGTTGCTGAAGGGCGCCCACACCGAGCAGGTTTCCACCGGCATCGACAACTGGACGCTGCGCCAACCGCTGGGCGTGGTGGCGGGCATCACGCCGTTCAACTTTCCGGTGATGGTACCCATGTGGATGTTCCCGGTGGCGATCGCGGCGGGCAACACCTTCGTGCTCAAGCCCAGCCCCACCGACCCCAGCGCATCGCTGCGCATCGCCGAACTGCTGCGCGAAGCGGGGCTGCCCGACGGCGTGTTCAACGTGGTGCAGGGCGACAAGGTGGCGGTTGATGCGCTGCTGGAACACCCGGACGTGAAAGCCATCAGCTTCGTCGGATCCACGCCCATCGCCAACTACATCTACGAGACCGGCGCACGCCATGGCAAGCGCGTGCAGGCCCTGGGCGGCGCCAAGAACCACATGGTCGTGATGCCGGACGCCGACATCGACCAGGCGGTCGACGCCCTGATCGGCGCCGGCTACGGCTCGGCCGGCGAGCGCTGCATGGCGATCAGCGTGGCGGTGCTGGTGGGCGACGTGGCCGACCGGCTGCTGCCCAGACTGATCGAGCGCACCAGGACGCTGAAGGTGCTGGACGGCGAGAACCCCGCGGCCGAGATGGGCCCCATCGTGACCCGCGCCGCGCATGAGCGCATCAGCGGCTATATCGATCTGGGCGTGCAGGAAGGCGCGCAACTGCTGGTGGACGGCCGCGGCTTCCAGGGTTCTCAGGCAGGCGCAGGCTGCGGCGACGGTTTCTGGATGGGCGGCACGCTGTTCGACCACGTCACGCCGGACATGCGCATCTACAAGGAAGAGATCTTCGGCCCGGTGCTGGGCTGCGTGCGCGTGAAGGATCTGAAAGAAGCCGTGGATCTCATCAATGCCCACGAATTCGGCAACGGCGTGGCCTGCTTCACCCGCGACGGCAACGTCGCGCGCGAGTTCGGCCGCCGCATCGAGGTTGGCATGGTGGGCATCAACGTACCCATCCCCGTGCCCATGGCCTGGCATGGATTCGGCGGCTGGAAGCGCAGCCTGTTCGGCGACATGCACGCTTATGGCGAAGAAGGCGTGCGCTTCTACACGCGGCAGAAGTCGATCATGCAGCGCTGGCCCGAAAGCATTGGCAAGGGCGCCGAGTTCGCCATGCCGACGGCCAAGTAACGGCAGCCTGTCTCACGCAGGCGAGACCCATCCGCGATAGATGGCGCCTGCGCCCGCTATCGCGAGCAGAACGAAGATGGCCCGCTTCAGCAGTTCCGGGGACACCCGAACCCTGAGGCGGGATCCGCCGTACAGGCCGATGAGGGCCACGGGCAGCAGCACGGCGGCCGCGAGCAGGATTTCCGGCTGCGCATACAGTCCGGCGGCGCCGAAGGCCGCCGCCCGGATGAGGCCGCTGGCCAGGATGACCACCGAGATCGTGGCGCGGAATTGGTCCAGCGCATCCAGCCGGCGCGACAGATAGATGGTGTAGATCGGCCCGCCGGTCCCGAACAGCGCACTGAAGATGCCGCCGAACACGCCGAACGGCAAGGCCCAGAAAGTATTCAGCGGCGCCGACGGCTTGGCCCCGCGCGCGCCCCGCAGGCCCTTGATGCACACCGCCAGCACGAAGCTGCCCAGCAGGATCAAAGGCCAGCGAGCGCCGGCGTTGTGCAGCAACGTCACCCCCAGCCCTATCCCCAGCAGCAGCCAGGGAAACAGGCGCTTGAGTTCGACCAGGGAAACGCGCCGCCAGTTGCTGCCGCCCACCAGCGCGGTGCAGGCCAGGTCGAACAGCACCACCAGCGGAACCGCGAACTGCAAGGGCATGAACTGGACCAGCAGCGGCACGGCCACCATGGCCGCGCCGAATCCCGTCATCCCGAAGACGACATAGGCGGCAAGGACGACGGGTGCGGCAAAGGCGAGCGTATCGGGCGGCATCATGCGGATTCAGCTTGCGGTGATCTTCTTCTTTTCCACCAGCGCCTTCCACTTGGCGGACTCCCTGGCAATCTCCTCCCTGAGCGCGGCGGCAGGCACGATGGTCGCCGACATCCCCTGGTCAGCCAGATAGCGCTGCATGTTGGGCTGCGCCACCGCCGTCCTGGCATCGGCCAGCAGCCGGTCGACCGAAGCCTGGGGCGTGCCCGCCGGCGCCAGCAGGGCGAACCACCCCGTGAACTCGAACCCCGGCACTCCATCCTCGGCCGTGGTCGGCACGTCCGGCAGCAACGCGGAACGTTCCTTGCCCGTCACCGACAGCGCCCGCAGGCGTCCTCCCTTGAGCAACGGCACGATGGCATTGATATTGCCCACGGCGACTTCGATCACGCCCGCCATGAGGTCGGTGTAGGCCGGCCCCTCGCCCTTGTACGGGACGTGCATGAGTTCGATCCCGGCCGCATCGCTGAAAGCTTCGCCCGCCATGTGCGTCTGGCTGCCCACGCCCGCGGACGAGAAGCTGAGTTTGCCAGGCCTGGCGCGGGCGTACTCGATCAGCTCGCGCGTGTTCTTGACCGGCAGGTTGGCATTGACGGTGATGACCATGGGGCCGTTTGCCACCTTGCCGATGGGACTGAAATCCGTCAGCGAATAAGGCAGCTTGCTGTAGATGAACTGGTTGACCGTGAACATGCTGCCCGACGCAAGCAACAGCGTATAGCCGTCCGCCGGCGCGCTGGCGACAGCCTGCGCGCCCACGCTGCCGCCAGCGCCCGCGCGATTCTCGACGATTACGCTCTGCTTCAGGCCCTTGCCCAATTCGGCCGCCAACGCGCGGCCCAGCAGGTCGGTGGCCCCGCCCGCCGAAAACGGGACGATCATGCGTATGACCTTGTCCGCCGGCCAGTCGGCTCGCGCCGGAAGGGCGATAAACGGCGTAAGCGCGAGGCCACAGCCCAGCGTCTTGACGATGCGGCGGCGCGCAATATTGGGTTGAGTTTGGTTCTTCATGGCTTTGTCTCCTTCAGTTCGCGGGACGGCGTAGCGGGTCGGCGTTCGGCCGGCTGACGATTCGCCAGGCAGCAACTGACCCTCGGGCCGATGGCTCGATTTTTCGGGACGTTGCGGTGTTTTTCTGCGGACTACTAGGCTGCTGAACTACAGAACTACCGGACTAAGAACTACTGGCCGGCACAGACTGACTTCAATGCGTCGAGCAACAACTGCGTAAGATGGGCCCGCGGGTTCTCCTTCGGCGCCAGGATGCCCAGGCGACGAGTGACCGTGGGCGAGCCGAACGGAATGACGCGGATGCCCGGGGGAAACTCGTTCCTGCCGCGGCAGGCCGGTACCACCGATGCACCCAGGCCATTGGCCACCATGGCGATCACGCCTTCCAGGTTGTCGATCTCCATGGTCGAACGCACGGTGATGCGCCTGCGCACCATCTCTTCCTGCACCAGATGCCCCACGCGCGCCGAACGATTGAAACGGACATAGGGATTCTGCTCCAGGATCTCCTGATCGCTGGCGCCCTTGACCGAGCGGTGGGCGATGACGACCAGTTGTTCCTCGACGAACGGCAGGAAATCCAGGCCCGAGCGCGGCGCATCGGGCTCGGTCACGATCGCCACGTCCACCTGGCGGTGATAGATGGCGCGCTCCAGGTCGTGCGTGAGTCCCGTGGTGACATGGACCTCCAGGCCGTGGCCCTGCTTCTGCAGGTGCCGCAGCGCCAGCGGCAGCACGCCCGACACACAGGTATGGACGCTGCCGAGCCTGAGCAATCCCGACGAAGTACCCTTCTTCAAGGCGGCGCTCATGCTTTCCCAATGCGCGATCAGGTCGCGCGCCCGGTGCACCAGCGCCAACCCCGTGTCCGTGAGGATGGGCGGACGCCGGCTGCGGTCGAAGATCGTGATGCCCAGCTCGTCCTCGAGCGCGCGAACCTGCATGCTCACCGCCGACAGCGACAGGCCGATGGTATTGCCGGCCTCGGCGAAACTGCCGTGGTCTGCAATCGCGATCAGCGTGTAGAGCGTGCGGATATCCATGCAAGAAGGTTCCTGGTGTTGACGGCATTGCGGAAAGGAGGAGTATGCCGCGTCAGATGCCAAGCAGCCGCCGCGCGTTCCCTCCCATGACTTTCCCAAGATTATCTTCCCGGATCGGCAAGGTCTCGAACCACTCTTTGTACCCTTGCACCGGGCAGAACGGGAACGAGCTGGCGTAAAGCATCCTGTCCGAGAGAAAACCGTCTGCCGCCTTCACGTATTCCTCCCAGCCTGGCATGCGGGAAAAATACATATCGGGCGACAGCCAAAGGTTCTGGCGCCGGAACGCCAGGTGCAGGATCTCAGTGACCCAGGGCCACCCGCCATGGGCGACCACCACGTTCAGGGCGGGAAATTCCGCCAGCACCCGGTCGGTCCGTATCGGATCCGAATAGCTCAAGTCCGGCCCCGCCGTGCCTCCGACCATCATGATCACCGGCAGGCCCAGGTCCTCGCAGTGGCCGTAGATCGGATACAGGCGTCTGTCGTCGGCGTACATGGGAACCGGGTAGGAGCCCGGCTCGATATTGATCAGCTTGAAGCCGTCCTCCAGCGCCTGGCTGATGGTCTGGCACGCGCGGCGCCGGTCGGTGGGGTCGATGGAGGCGGCGCCGATGAATCGGCCCGGATGCTCGGCCACGATGCCTCGCACGTCCTCGTTGGACACGCTGCCCAGCACGCCGGCCAGGCGTCCCACGACCACGCCGCGGTCTATCCGCGCGGCATCCATCTCTTTCAGCAGCAGCGCCATCGATTGCTGCTGCGCCGCGGCCGAGGGCTCGAAGCCCACCGTCCGCGTAAAGCCATCGCGACGTTCTCCCGCCGAGTACATCAGCGTATCCAGGAAGCCGCCTACCGGCGGCCGCAGCCTAAAGTCGATGATCATTGCAGTCTCTTTGTCAGGGGGTGGAATTACCCGGGCCGCGCTTGCACGCCTACATCACTTCGTCCTTGCGATCGTCCGTCTCGCCGTAGCGGTGCAACGCGGGCGGCTTCAGCCCGGCGTAGAGTTTCTCGATGCCTGCATTGATGGTCTCGGCGTGCTGGGCGAAAAGCGAATTTCCTTCGAGGTCGCTCTCGACGATGAAGGGCCCGAAATTTTCGACCTCGAACAGCCACATGGCTTGGGCTATGCCCAGTTCGTCCAGCCAATGCACTTCGCGCACGCGCTTGATGCCCCGGCCCAGAAGTGCGCCCGTGCCGTAGCCCACGGTCGTCAGGTAGATCGCGCCGCCCGGCGCCAATACCTGCTTGTAATCGTCGGCGGGCATCCCGCCCTTGCCGATCAGGATGCGGCAGCCGGTCTCTTTCAGCCAACGCGGTATCCACTTGGAGAATCGGAACGAGGCGGTGGCGGTGACGGCGCCCACGTTGTAGCCGCCGCGACCGTCCGGCGCCGCCGCCGGCGAGCAATGGAAGTTGACATTGCTGATGGCGCGCAAGTCCACGGGCAGCGGCAGGCCCTGGTCCAGCACCTTCTTGTATACGCCTTCGCGGGCCGTGTAGACCACGCCGTTCAAGTACACGGCCGAGCCGAGTTCCAGCTTGGCGATGTCTTCGCGCCTGGCGGGCAGGTCCAGATGAAAGACCTTGATGTCGTCGTCATTGCTTACCATTCGACCGTCTCCCGGCGCATGTAGGGCGTGAACCATTGGGGATCGGTGCGGTACTCGATCTCCCCGTTGGCATGGATCCGCGCAGTGGCGCGGCGCGAAGACAGGCAGAAAGTGTGCAGGCTGATGGGCATGCCCCCGGTGTGGGTGTAGCCGCACTCGATATGGCAGTCCACCACCATGCCGGAGCCGACGAAACCCATGGCGCCCATGCCGATGGAATTGCCCAGCTGCATCAGCTCCAATTCAAGCTCCGCCACCTTGGGGTCCGGATTACGGTCCCCGACCGTGCGCAGACAGGCGGCCTGCTTGCCCAGCTGCATGCAGGTGTCCTTGGAGCCGCCCAGCCCGATGCCGACGATGGCCGGCTGACAGGCCAGCCCGCGCTTGCCGAAGGCGATCAGCGTGTCCAGCACGAAGCGTTTGATGCCGTCTATGCCGTCGCCTGGAAACAGCATGCGGTAGTCGGTGCCGAACAACCCGCCCTTGTGCACGGTGGTGATGTCTATCCAGTCGCAGTCCGGCTCGAAGGACCATTCGACCTCTGGCGCATTGATGCCGACGTTGTTGTTATGGTCGGTACGCCAGAGCGGATGCACGCGGTTGGGCCGCAGCGGCACGCTGACCGTGGCCTCGGCCGTGGCGTGGCGCAGCGCGCGTTCCACGGCGACGAAGCCGCTGTCGACCGAGGCGTTGTTGCCCACCTTGACGTAGTAGCGCGGCAGGCCGGTGTCGGCGCACATTGGGCGCCGGTCCTGATCGGCGGCTTCCCAGTTGTCCACCATGGCGTGGATGACAAAACGCGGCAGCTTGCCGGTTTCCTTCTTCTGCAGCTCCTGGACGCCGCGCTTGTAGTCGGCCGGAATCTCGATGGCCGCGCGGCGCATGATCTCCAGCGCCGCCTCTTCAACTTTCTGGACAGGAATGCTCATGGTTGGAGTGCCTCAGCTCTGGGGAATGCCCGCCTCGCCCTCGATGAGCGATTCGCCGGGTTTTACGATGTCGAAGGAAACCGGAACCATCTCCAGCGCCACCTCGCCGTCCTGCGCGCTCACGCGCGTGTAGCAGCTGGTGTGCAGGTCGCCAGCTTCGGGAAAATCTTCGCGGTAGTGCGCGCCGCGGCTGTTCTCTCGCGCCAGCGCCGAAACCGTGATGACCTTGGAAATGTCGACCAGGCTTTCCAGGTTGAGCCAGTCGTGCCAGGTCAGGTTGTAGCGGCGGTCGCCGTCCGCCACGCCGATATCGCGCAAGGCGGCGCGGTGGCCGGCAATGGCATCAAGGCCATGCGCCATGGCCTCTTGGCGGCGCAGCACGCCTACGTCGTCCCACATGGTTTGCGAGAGCGCGTCGCGCAGCTCGTGGATGCGGCCCGCGGGCCGGGAAAACGGGAACTCGGCGCGTTCGATGCCGCGCGCGATGACGCCCTGGTCGGGGTCGCGCCACTGGCCGGACTTCGCAACGTAGGCCGCCATCGCATCGCCCGCGATGCCGCCGAACACCGTGGAATTGGCGACGCCGTTGCCACCCAGGCGGTTGGCGCCGTGCACGCCGCCGCAATCCTCGCCGGCCGCATACAGGCCCGGCGACGCGGTTGAACCGTCCACATTGAATTCGACCCCACCCATCAGGTAGTGCGCCGTCGGCACCACCTCCACCTTGCCGCCCGCCAGATCGAAGCCGCAGTCCTTGCATCGGTTGACCATGCCGGGAAAAGTCTTGGCCACCTTGTCCGGGCCCAGATGGCTCATCTGGATGTAGACCCCGCCCATCGGCCCCGTGCGTCCTGCGCGCATTTCGGCGTAGATGCCGCGGCTGACCACGTCGCGCGTGGCGCGTTCGCCGCGCTTGTCGTAATTGGCCATGAAGCGCTCGCCGTCGCCATTGAGCAGGTAGCCGCCCGCTCCGCGCAGGCCCTCCTCCAGCACCGTGCCGGTCATGCGCGTGTCCGGCCCGCCCAGCAGGCCGGTGGGATGGAACTGCACCATCTCCATGTCGCGCAGCTTCAAGCCGTAGCGCAGCGCCATGGCCAGGCCGTCGCAGGTCTTGTCGCCCGAAGGCGTGTGGTAGCGGTACATGGTCGGCCCCGCCCCCGTTGCCAGCAGCACGGCCTTGGCCTGGATGTAGCGGTAAAGGCCTGTCCGCATGTCGATGAACAGCACGCCGGAAATACCAGAGCCGTCGGCGGCGGGAATCAGTTCGATGGCGCGATGCTCTTCCAGTTCATCGACGTCCAGCGCCCGCACCTGCTCCATGAGCCGGTTGATGATCTCGATGCCCGTCAGGTCTGCCTTGTGCACAGTGCGGTCGAAGCTCTGGCCAGCAAACGCCTTGGAATGCAGGGTGCCGTCGGGATTGCGGTCGAAGAAGCAGCCGATCTCGTTTTCCAGTTCGCGCACGCGCTCGACGGCGCCTTCGACCAGCCGCCACGCCAGGTCCTGGCGCGGCAGCCATTTGCCGCCCTCGATGGTGTCCATGAAATGGCGTTCCACCGAGTCGCCGGCGGCCAACGCGACGTTGTAGCCGCCCTGGACCATGCGGGTACAGCCGCACTTGCCCAACAGGCCCTTCACCGTCACCGTCACGCGCAGCGACGGATTCGCCTTCTTGGCGTGCAGCGCCGCGAACAGGCCCGCGCCGCCGGTGCCCAGCACAAGGATGTCCGTCTTGATGTTCTCGATCCGCATCTCAGATCACTCCCGCGATGAAAACCAGGCCCGTCGCCATGGAGACCGCAAAGCCCCAGCCGATCCACGCGACGCGCGCGTCCCGCGGCGAACGCCAAGGCAGCAGCTCCAGTGCGAGCAGGCGCAGCCCGAAGAACATGTGCAGGGTCAGCAGCAGCACCAGCCCCCACTCGCCGACCTTCATCGCCGGCATGTCGGCGAGCTTCAGGAATCCGTCCAGCCGCGCTTCGTCCAGCGCCATCGCCAGCACATAGAAATGCGCCGGCAGGAACAGGGCCAGCGCCAGGCCGGAAATGCGATGCCCCAGGAAAGCCCAGTACGCCTGATGGTTGCGCGCGGATCTCATGGCATCAGGCCTCCCACCGCCGCGACGGCGCGAACGCCCAGGATGAGCAGTCCCAGGCCGAACGCCAGTCCGACCGCGGACGCCGCGCCGCGGCCCAACTGCAGCCACTCGATCAGGATGTTGCGCACGCCGATCGGCACGTGGACCGAGACGCTCACGACGAACAGGCCGTAGAAGACTATCCAGAACCAGTTGCCCTCGGTACGCGAGAGGATCTCGCCCGCGGTCAGGCCGCCGCGCACGGCATAGATGACCAGGCCCACATGTACCAGGACAAAGGGCGCCATCACCATCGCCGTCAGACGCTGGAGCGCGAAAAGACGAGCTTCCATGTCAGCCTCCCTTGAGCAGGCTGAAGATGGCGCTGCGCTTCAATCCGGCAATGCTGCCGGTGGGGCTGAGGCTTACCGGACAGTGCTTCATGCAGCTGCCCTGGGAGTGGCAGGAATTGCAGCCGCTGCCGGAGGTGGCCTTGCGCAGCACGTCCTTGGGGTCGGCGTGTCGTTCGTCGTTGTACAGCGTCCATGCGCGGTTCAGGGCGGCCGGGCCAAGATAGTCCTTGTCCCAGGACACCACGTCACAGGCCGCGTAGCACACGCCGCAATTGATGCATTCGATGGCCGCGTCGGCCTGCTTGCGCTTCTTGCTCTGCGGCGACACCAACGCCGGCGGATCGTTGCGTGTGGCTGTGCCGACGAAGGTGTTCCCGGCGCGCGCCCACTTCTGGAAGAACTCGCTCATATCGACGACGAGATCCTTGATCCGCGGCATATTGCGCATTGGCTCGATCACGATCACGCCGCCTTCCTCGACGCGGCTCACATGCGTGCGACAGGTCCAGCGCGGCTTGCCATTGACCGTCATGGCACAGGACCCGCACACGCCGACGCGACAGGCGTAGCGATACGAGAGGCTGGGCTCCTGCGTGCGCTGGACTTCGGTCACCACATCCAGGACCGTCTGGTTTTCGCGCCAGGGGACCGAGTACGTGGAGTAGGCCCCGTCCTCGGTTCCCCGGGAAATGCGGACCGTGAGTTGTCTCTGATTCGTGGAGTTCTTGGTATCCATTTTCCGCCCTCGGGCGACAGGCTGCGCCCATGAACAGAATTCTGAATCTCGCGTATGAGTGAAGCAATATGGATTTGGTTGATATTTTTTGAAGATAATTTGCCCGTTTTCATAGCGCCGGACTGGCGATCCGGCGCATGCCGCGCCGCCGCATGTTCAATCAATGGCGACCACCGGGGCGCCGAAGCAGCGCCAGCGCGCCGCTTCGAAGGCCCGCATCGCGGCATTCCGCGGCCAGCGTGCATCTTTGGAAAAATTGGGTATACTTCCGCCTCGCTTGTCAGGAACCGCCCAGTTGGGGCTGGCTCCAGGCAAGAAATTGCGGGAGTAGCTCAGTTGGTAGAGCGCAACCTTGCCAAGGTTGAGGTCGCGAGTTCGAGACTCGTCTCCCGCTCCAAATTTTGATTTCCAGCTTCCTTCTCGGAATTCTGAAAATCCTTGAGAAAGGGCCTACGGGCCCTTTTTTTCATTGCGGTTTGCGCCGCTTGAAAAATGAAGGAACACGGGCAATGGATACCGCATTGATCCTGCTGGTGCTTGTCGCTGCATGGCAGGTGCTGCGCGTGCGCTACCAGCGCGCCCGCATCGCGCTGCTGGGCCGTCATCTGGGCGGTTTGCAGCTTGAGCGCCACATGGAAACCCTGACGCAAGGCTACACACGCGCCATCCGCGAAGACGCCGAAACACGCCAGCTACAGGTGCTGGAAACCTTCGCTCAGACCGAACGCGCCGTGGCGGCACAAGTACGGTCGCTGGCCGACGCCATGCAAAAGGAAAGTCCGCAGGCTACCCGTGTGAGCACGCTCTCGTTCTGCGTGCCATACATCGAGCGCTTTCTTCCTGCAAGGACACGGGATTTTCGTGAACTGCTGTACATCCATGCATCCGGCTTGCGCCATGTCGTGGACAACGAGAGCCACTGGGACGCAAGAGAACGCGCGTACCACCTCTCGGCAGAGCTGTATCTGCTGCAGCACAGTTGCCATTGGTTCTGCAAATCCCGCGCCGTGGCCGATGCACGGCTGATGCTGCGGCATCAGGTCGATCACCGGAAAGTCCTGGATTCAGTGTCTGCTGTTACCCGCTCGGCTTATCTGCGATGGCAAGGGGCCGATAAGCGCTAGGACCAACTGCGTCTCGTCCGCCCTGGCCCCGCTCAGCGCACATTCTTGAGCAAGTCCTGGAAAAAGGGGCGAATCTTTCGATTCGCCCCTTTTCATTTGGCCTGGATTCCAACCCGCACAGGCACAACGGGCGCCGCAATCGCGATGCCTGTTGTGCCTGTGCGGCGTCCAATCAGAAGCGCACAGCCAGCTTGAGTACGCCCGATTGCTGGCGGTTGCCGCCGCCGAACTGCGCATCATACGCAATGCCGGCCGTCGTGTTGCGCGTGATCGCCATTTCTGCGCCCAGGCCCAACACCGCGGCGTCGCGCGCGATCGGCACGCCCGTCACCGAGAACGTGCTGCCGCCTTCGAAGGCCAGCTGTTGCTTGGGCTTGACATCGCCCATGGCATGGCGCCAGCCCAGCGACGCGGTCAGACGGCCCGGCGTGCGGTCAGAGCCGAACTCCCAGCCGCCGCGCAGTCCCAGCGTGGTGCTGGTCACGTCATCGGAATTGCTGGACCCGTGCAGGGCCGCCGTGCCGCCCGATTCCTCGAAGCCGCGCGTGCGCAGTTGGTTCCATGCCAGCCCGGCAAAGGGTTCGATGGTGTAGGCATCGCCCAGCGGCAGGTTGTAGCCGAGTTCGGTGAACACCTGCGTCGACGAGGCGTGGTAGGACGACTCGAGGCGCTGGTTCAGGCTGCCGGCTGCCACGTCGCGCTTTGCGTCGATGTCATGCCAGGTGTAGGCCGCGCCGGCCATGAACCGGACGTGACCTGGGCCGGCCTGGAAGTTCCGTCCGCCGAACAAGGTGGCCGTGTAGCTGTCCACATTGGTACGCGAGGACGCGTCGTCGATCGAGTTGTGGCTGCCGATGTAGCCAATCGCAGCGCCCAGGCGCCAGCCGCCGCCGACCGCGCCATCGCCGCCGACGAAGAGGCCGCCCGACGATTGGCTCACGCTGGACGCGTTGCCGTCGCTGCCGAACTTGCTCCAGTTGCCGAACGCTTGCGCCCAAACCGGCGAGGCGCCGCCTTGCGGCATGGCGTCGGACGACGGCGCGCCCAGTTGGGCCGTGGGCCGTCCGGCAAGCACCGGCGCGTCGAGATTGCCGCGCAGATGCGACAGCGGCAGCGTGCGCACGGTGTCGCCCTGGCTCAGCAGCACGCTGGCGGTGCTGGCGTAGGCTTCGCCCGACAGCATCTTCAGGGCCGAACGCGCTTCGTTCGGCGTCATGGCGAGCACGGCCGCCGCCACCTGGCTGGCGCCGGTGTTCTTGCCCGCGGCGACGCCGCTGTCGACCAGGGAGGACCCGCTACCGGCGGGGGGCGTTTCGTTGCCGGCTGTGGACGAACCGTTGCCGGTCGATGTCGAGCCGTTGCCGGTCGAAGACGAACCATTCCCCGTCGACGTCGAACCGTTGCCAGCCGAAGACGAACCGTTGCCCGTCGACGTCGAACCATTGCCGGCAGAAGACGAGCCATTGCCCGTCGACGTCGAGCCGTTGCCGTTCGAGGACGAACCGTTGCCCGTCGCGGGCGGCTCTTCCTGGTCCAGCGCGCCACCCACGTTGCTCTCGTTGCCCGAGCCGCCGATGCTGCCGATCGGCACGTCGTTGCGCGTCAGGGTCATGTACGCATTCTTCGGGTCGTAGCTGAGCGTGGGCGTCAGGAACGCGTATCCGCTCGAAGCGCCGGTGAACTGGCCCTGGATGCCTCCATCGGCCGTCAGGATGTTGTAGGTCGTGCGCGGCGCGTAGTTGCCGTCTGGCCCCACATGCGCCACGGTGCCGTCGAGGTAGGCGACGCCGGTGACGTGGATGCGGTCGCTGAGGCTGCTGGCCGGATCGGCATGCACGCGGTAGATGGTGTTCTGGCCAAAGGTCAGGTTGCCGTTGACGGTGAGCGTGCCCATGGGCGTGCCGTCATTGCCCGGAGAAATGACCGCGGTGGGATAGAGGTTGGTGGTGCCTACCTGGCCCACGCCCGCCAGCACGACTTCGCGGCCGATGTCCATCGGGCCGTTCAGCTTGCCGTCGATTTCCAGGGCGCCGTCGGCGATCAGGATGGGGCCCGTGAGGCCGCTGCTGTCCGCGGTCAGGATCACCGATCCCGGGCCGGTCTTGACGAAGCCCTGCGTGCCTTGCAGCGGGTTGTCGATGGTGTCGACGAATTGGCCCGAAGCATAGGTGCCGTCGCCCACCACGATCGCGGGCGGGTTGCCGCCGCTTCCGACCAGGGTGATGGGAGCGCCTTGCAGGCGATAGCGGTCGGTGGCGAACTGGATGCCCGACACGCGCACCGGCCCGGCGCTGCCGTCCACGGTCACCGTGCCGGCCGCGCCCGTGAAAATCGCATAGCCGCCGTCGGGCAGAGCGCCCGTGGCATTGCTCGGACTGTTCCAGTTGGTGCTGGCCGCGCTCCAGGTGCCGTTGCCGCCGCCCGAGCGGGTTGCAGATGCCGCGCCGTTGCCGTTCCACAGATTGGTCGTGCTCGGCCCCAGGATGAGGTTGATCTGCTTGTCGCCAGTCAGGTTCTGGATGGTCGCGGCAGGGGCGGAATCACCCGAGACCGACCCCAGCGTCAGGCCGTTGCCGCTCAGATTGCCGCCGTAGGACAGGATCCGGTAGTAGCCGGCATTGACGCCCAGGGTGTTGACCGTGACGTTCAGCGTGGTGTTGTTGATGGCGGCATCGCCGCGCACGGTGATGTTGTCGCCGGTGCCGGGTTGCGTAATCGGCAGCCCCGCGTAGCCGGTCTCGAAATTGAACACGGCATTGTTCATCGACAGGTTGCCGTTGACGACCAGATTGCCGTTGGAGACGCCAGTGGGCGTGCCGACTTCATAGCCGGGCGCCACGCGCGCGCCGGACACGTTGAGGTCGCCATTGATCGAGCCAAAGCCCGCGACGGTGCCGTTCGAGTTCGCATTGACGTTACCGCCCAACGTAACGCCCGAGCCGCCGCCATTGCCGCCGATCACCAGCGTGCCGCCGTTGACATCCACCCCGCCGGGGAAATTGGCCGAGCCGTCGAACACCTGCGTATTGCCCGACGTAACCGTCAGGTCCGCAGCCGTAACGCCACCGCAGTAGGACGCGCTCAGCGCGAGCGTCGCCGTCAGCCATTTCTTCGTGTCGTGTATCAACGTAAATCCTCCATATGTCGATTAATAAATCTGATATCCAAGGCATTACCGGATCGCTATAAAAGTATTATTAAGTAACCGGGTAAACCTAATGGCCGAAACAAGTTTTCGCGAAAAAAGGAGGCAATTTATACCCCTTTTCTTTCAATATCGAAAATTAATGAATAGATACCATCTTTATTAATTAATTCAGTATCTTGGATACCATCCAAAATCGCAGAATTTGAATATGGATACCATCCGCACGTAGAAAATAAATAAAATGACCAATATCCGATTTATTTAAATTTTCTTGTCGGATACCATCCACGCCGACACAACTGGCGCACTATTTCCCGATTTCCGAGGCAATCGGGAAACAAATTGACATAGCCGTATGGGAACGAGGCCTCCGGCGCCATCGCGCTTCCAGAATTTTCTTATCCGTGAAGCCCGGCCCGCCCCATACCATCGCTGGCATGATGGCCGCCCCCAGCCTCCCCGACGGATACACGCCGGCAACCGCCAGATTGCCGATGATCCTGCTGCATCTGCTCGCCATGGCACTGCAGGCATGCATACTCATCGGCACGATGCTGTCGATGTACTGGTCGTTCAGTGACGAGGTCTCCAGCTACCGCCGCCGCATGAATGCCGCCGCTGACCGCGCGCAGATATTCTTCGATCAGCGCGAAACGCTGCTCCGGGCAGTGGCCGCCTCGTCAGTGCGCAACACCGACCGCATGCCAGCCCAGCACACGCCCAGGACCTTCGGCCAGACCGGACAGGTCAACGTCATCCCGCTGATGAACGGAGCGGACTCCTACGATTGGGCGCTGATTCTTACCCGCCGCAACCGGGCGGACGTAGCCGCCGCCAACGCGCGCATCGTCTACACGACGCTGGCAGGCCCCGGCTCGACGCGCCTGGCGGTGGACGACACGCGGCTAGGCGGACACCACATTTCCAGGGAAGCGGAAAAATGGCTCCGCGACACCCTGGCCTCGCACCACGCCACGCCTGATCCGGACGACGGACGCGCACCGGTCGTCTGGATCAGACCCCTGACGGACGCCACCGATCATCTGTTTCTGTATACGCCGCTCGAAGGGGCTGGCAACGAGCAGACCTGGGTAGGGCTCGAAGTCGACGACATCGCCTCCGTCATCACAGCGGAACACGCCAGCGACGGCGCAAGCTATGCGCTTTACGACAATGACAGCCGGGTCGCCTTGCACGGCGGCCCCTCTCCTTCCGCAACCGGCTCGATCTCGGCAAGGTTGGCCCGCGACTCCTTCAGCTTCCAAGGCGCCAGCTGGCTTCCCCACAGCCTTGCTCTGAGCAAGGCTGTCGGCGAAGCCGGCTGGCGACTGATCTACTACGTGCCGACGCTGGACGTGCTGAATCATGGCGCATCCGCCTTCTGGACCGTAGGCACGATCGCGGCCTGCCTGAGCACGGTAGTCCTGCTGGGCGTACGCCACATCAGGGAAACGCTGGTTTCGCCCGCAATGCGGCATCAGACAGCGCTCATCGACAGCCTCGCGCTGAACCGCAAGATCATCGACGTCGCGCCTATCGGACTCAGCCTGGTCCGGCCCGCCGACGGCACCCAGGTCCTATCCAACGAGACGGCCCGCCATCTGCTGGGCGCGCACGACAGGTGGCGCGAAGACACTCTCACCGCTGGCGACCAGGCAGGCCGGCACGAGTACCAGCTTGGCGACGGACGCACCGTCTGCCTGACGTACGCCGCAACCAGCTATCAATCCGAGAACGTCGTGATATGCGCCATCAGCGATATTTCCGCGCAGAAGGAGATCGAACACACCCTGCGCAACGCAAAGCTCGCTGCCGACCAGGCGAATGACGCCAAGACCCTGTTCTTCGCCACGATCAGCCACGAAATACGCACCCCGCTGTACGGCATACTCGGCACGCTGGAGCTGCTTGCGCTCACGCCCCTGACGAGCCAGCAGCAGCAATACCTGCAAACCGTCCAGCAATCCTCCTCGACTTTGCTGCGCACCATCAACGACACACTGGACCTGTCCCGCATGGAGGCCGGCCACGAAGACCTGGTTCTTTCGGAGTTTTCGCCCGCGGAGATGCTGGAGAGAGTCGCGGCCAACTATGCCGCGCGCGCACAGGGCAAGGGGTTGCAGATTTTTTCCCTATCCAACACCGGCATGCCGGCGATGGTGAAAGGGGATCCGGTCCGGCTACAGCAGATCCTCAACAATCTGGTGAGCAACTCGGTCAAGTTCACCGAGGCGGGCCACGTCGCGCTGCGTGCAACCGCGAGCGCTGTCGGTCCCGGCAAGGCGACGCTGCGCTTCCAGGTCGCGGATACCGGCGTCGGCATACACGCGGAATCGCAAGCCCAGTTGTTTGAGCCCTACTTCCGAGCGCATTCCGGACTGGACCAGGATGCGGCCGGCACCGGACTTGGCCTGGCCATCAGCCGCCGTCTGGTCGACCTGATGGGAGGCAGCATGTCCGTGGTCAGCGAGGTCGGCCTGGGTACCAGCATCACGTTCACCGTCACGCTGGAGGTGACCGAAATGGAACCAGCATCGCCCATTGCGCTACGGCGCAGCGCCGTCTACGTCAGCGGCGCCATTCCGGAGGTTGTGGCGAACGCGTGCGCGTGGCTGAACAACTGGGGCGCCATCGCCATACCCTATCGCGGGCAAACCCATGGAAAAGATGCCGACAACGCGATCTTGCTGCAGACCTGGCCGCCCGGACTGGCTGAAGCATCCTGGGTCGGACGCAAGGTGCGCGTGCTCGCCCCGGGCGCCGATCATGCTTCGATCGCATCGCGTAGCGGCCGCCTAGGCGTCACGAGCCAGGACAATCCATTCAGCATCGGGGCTGCGGTGAGTATGGCCCAACTTGGCCGCGAACACGCCCCACTACCCTTGCCCAGCACGCAACGGCCGTCGCTGGGGCGACGGATCCTGGTGGTCGAGGACAACGCGATCAACCAGATCATCCTGCGAGAACAGCTCGAGCACCTGGGGTGCTCGGCCACCATAACGTCCAACGGCGGCGAAGCGCTGCAACGCTGGGATCCCGACAAGTACGACGCCGTCATCACGGACATCAATATGCCGATCCTGGACGGCTACGAACTCGCCAGGGCGCTGCGCAAACTCGGCTACCAGGGAGCCATACTGGGCGTAACCGCCTGCGCGGCGCCCGAAACCATATCCAAGGGGCTGGAAGCCGGGATGAATCAGGTGCTGCTCAAGCCCCTGCCCCTCCCGGCCCTGACCGCAACCCTGCACGCATACCCAGAAGGCTAAAAAAATGCTGTCCAAACTCAAAGTCCTGGTGCTGGATGATCACGCCTACCAGTGCGCCCTGTTGAAAGACATGCTCGAAGAAGCGGGCTTCGCGCACGTCGACACGACGCTGGACGCGCACGAAGCCCTGGATTTGATCCGCAAAGAGGGGCATCAACTGGTGCTGATGGACGTGGACATGCCCGGCATGGACGGCGCGCAGTTCATTCATGAACTCGCCTGTCGCGGCCTGAATCCGATATTGGCCATCGTCACAGGATGCTCCCGCAGGATGAGCAACAGCATCGGGCTCATGGCGAAAGAACGCGGATTCGCTGTCCTGGGAACCTTCATCAAGCCAGTTTCCGCGGACCAGATCGCCGGCCTGGCAATAGGTCTGCTGAGAAAGCAGCCCGCTCCGACGCCAGCGCTGTCTCCTGTCTGCACCGATCAGACCCGGCCTCTGCTCGACCGGCACATGATCGAAAATGCGCTGCGCGACGGCAGTATCCAGGCCTGGTTCCAGCCGAAGAAATCACTTGCGTCCGGCAACATCGTCGGGGCCGAAGCCCTGGTCCGCTGGCAGCATAAGGAACTGGGCCTGATGCTGCCGTCCTCGTTCCTTGCGGCGCTGCGGGCCTACGGCCTGGACCACGCGCTGCTACTGCGCATGCTGGACGATGGCCTGAGAGCTTATTCCATATGGCGCGCTCAGGGACACCGGGTTCCCATTTCGGTCAATCTTTCGGCCAGCCTGCTGGATCACCCGCAACTTCCCGACGAACTGTATGCCATGGTCACCAGGCTGGGCATACCCGCATCGGACGTGACCTTCGAACTGCTCGAAGATGCAATGCCGGTACTCGCGGGCCAGTTCCACATGGGCGCAAGCCGCCTGCGCCTCAAAGGCTTCGGTCTGTCGCAGGATGATTTTGGCAAGGGCTACAGCACCATGCATAGCCTCATCTCCACACCCTTTACCGAGGTGAAAATCGATCGGGCCTTCGTCAACGGCGCCGCAGCCGACGAGGTACTGGCAGCGGCCCTGGTGGCGTCGGTTCAGCTGGGACGGCAACTGGGCCTCCAAGTGACGGCCGAAGGCGTGGAGACACTGGAGGACCTGGAATTCCTGCGGCGGATCGGTTGCGATGTCGCCCAGGGATTTCTGATTTCCGCCGCCGTCAACGTCGCAACGTTCTGCGAACTGCTGGCCTATGAACCGAATTCCTACTTCGACCCGCTGCCGCCTCTCCACTAGGGTACGCCGACATCACTCCGACACCGGATATGCCGCCAAATAGCAAAGTCCGCAGCCTGCGCCGCCTGAGTGCCGTCTGCCTCTGCGTCCTTCCCCCCGCTCTGCTTTGCGCCGCCGCTCTCTACTGCGGGCGCCAACAAATTCAGCGGCGGCACGCGGACCTGCTGCGGCTCGACTTTCTGACAATCCTCCACACCAATAGCTGGCTGGTCGCCTGCGCTTTGCTGCTGCTGGCCGCCGGACTCTATGCCTGCGCGCTGCTCTGGTTGTGGTGCCGCCGCCGCATCATCCAGCCGGCGAACGCGGCGCGACTGGCGTTGGCCGACTGCGAAGCGCTCAACCGCACAATGCTCGCCACAGCGCCTAGCGCGTTGTGCGTGCTCTCGTGTGCCAGCGGCCGGCTGGTCTTCGGCAATGCGCTTGCACTGCAATGGCTGGGGGCTGGCACCGGCCAAGCCTTGCCGGACACGGTAGACGTCAGGAACCTCCTACGACAAGCGATCAATGCGCGGGGGCCAGGCAACATCGAAGCATTCACCGCCCATGACGGCCGCAAGCTGACGGTGGCCTATGCCCCAACGCGCTACCGCAGGCAGGACGTGGTGCTGTGCGCCTTCTCCGACATCAGCGCTCGCGCCGAAATGGAAGGTCTCCTGAAACGCGCCAAGACTCAGGCCGACGAGGTCTATGAGTCCGCAGCAGGCATCCTGTCCTGCATCAACCGCGGGATCCGCACGCCGCTGCATGGCATGCTGGGCACCCTCGAAGTGCTGGGCATGACCGCGCTGAACGAGGAGCAGCGGCAGCATGTCGACCGCATCCAGAACGCGTCCCTCGCGCTTCAGCAGCTCGTGAACGACCTGATCGACACGGCCTGGATCGAATCAGGCCAGTTCGTCCTGGAGAGTGACGCGTTCGACCCGCGCGAGCTGGTCGAAAGCACGGTCTCGGCGCATGCCCCAATGGCCGAACGGAAAGGACTGATCATCTATGGCTGCCTGGACACATCAGTGCCGGATTGCGTCACAGGCGATGCCGAACGCATCCGGCAGATACTGAGCAATCTGCTGAGCAACGCCATCAAGTTCACCGATTCCGGCCACGTCGTCGCCAGGCTGCGCGCGCAGGCCACGCCGGACTCCAGAGTCCGCCTTGACCTGCAGGTTGCCGATAGCGGCATCGGCATCGCCGCCGCCGAGCGGGCCAGGCTGTTCGAACCCTTTCATCAAGCCGGAACCGGACAGCAGGCCGCGCGCGGCGCGGGCCTGGGGCTGGGGCTGGGCCTGTTCCTTTGCGCACGTCTGGCGGCGCTCATGGGGACTCGCATCCAGGTCATCAGCGAACCGGGGCTGGGCAGCAGCTTCTCCGTTTCCTTCCTGGTGGATCAGGCGGACACGTCGGCCCATCCACCGCCGCAGTTGCAGGGCCTGAGCGTGCTGGTTCGCAGCGCCCGCAAGGAAGCGGGCGAGAACGTGGCGCAGTGGCTGCGGCATTGGGGCGCCCAGTCCAGAACCATTCCCGCAGGCATCGTCGCCAACGGCAACGACGACAGCATATTGGTCGACCTGGCCTTGCACAGGAACGCCGAACCTGCGCCCTGGAGGGGCCCGCGCATTGTGGCGGGAAGCGCAAGAAGCGGCAGCGGCGCGGTCCAGGTGGACCGCCATTCCGCGCGCCAGATCGGCTACGCGGTACAACACCTGACGCAAGGCGGAACAGGTTCGCAGCCGCATGCGCCGCTGCCTGCCCACCGCCTTCTTAACCTGCGCGTCCTGGTCGTGGAAGGCAACCTCATCAACCAGGCCACCCTACAAGACCAGCTCGCGCGCCTGGGTTGCCAAGCCACGCTCGCATCGGACGGATCCGAAGGACTGGCATTGTGGGACATACAGCCCTACGACCTGGTCATGGCGGATGCCGAGATGCCCGGCCTGAACGGCTACGCGCTCGCCGCGGCCCTGCGCGCCCGGGGCGCCACGATTCCCATCATCGCCCTGGTCACGAGCGCGCCCCGCGCGGACGAGCAGCGATGCGCAGCGGCCTGCACGAACGGCTGGCTCGCAAAACCGATAGACCTGCGCACGCTCAGGCAGCAGCTCCAGGCGTACGCCGCCGCGCCTCCCCGCAAGCCGGACCTGCCGGCCGACCCGCTCCAGATTGCCACCGAACCGCCGCGCCCTGGAAAACCCACGGTTCCCGCGAAATACAAGGCTGTTTTTCTCGAAACCATGGACAAGGATCTGGTTCGGCTGGAAGCCTTGATGAAGAGCGGCGACAGCGCGGAGATCCGTGCCTTGCTGCACCGGCTGCGTGGAGGCCTGGCCGCAGTGCACATGATCCCTCTGCTGACCCAGGCCGATGACCTTGCCGCCCTGCACCGCAAGGATGGCCTGGGCGGCGAGATGCCCCAGCAGGTCGCCGCCTTCATCGCGCAGTTGCGCGGCAAGATGCTCGAGATCGCAGCAGAATAATTGAGAATATTCCCATGGCTCATGTTTCCAGTGATTTCTAGAATCACATCCTGCAAACGAATGCATGCCATGCGCGCAAGCGCCGTCGCCATCCTGGCCGACAACGCGCAGGCATGCGCCACCTCCAAAAAATGGACTATCTCTCTTGCGGCGGCGCCGATTTTCGCCCCGCGCTTCAGCCGTCGGCGCTGGTCGGATATCAACCCGTCTTCTCCGCCGATGGCCGGGTATGCGAATATGCATTGCCCGAACTCCCCCCGGCCGAGGCGACCCGGCATCTCATCGACGATTCCGCCGCGCACAGACTGCACGACGCGGTGTATCTCTTCCGACAGGGGTATCTGGGTATTCCCCTGTCATTCCGATATGCGCGCGATGCGCCGCACGTCGAGTGGTCGGCGCGAGGCGTGTGCGCCGAACTGAACCTCTCGCTGGACCGAAGCCTCCTGCGCCTGGGCATGCCCACCGCCGAAGGCCACGAGGTGGATCCGAGCTATCCCGCACCGCTGTTCACCTTGAACATACCCATGGTCTGGGATCTGCTGCCGGATGCGGACCTCCACAAGAACCGCCGCGATTTCAATGTCGGCCTGAGAGTGAGGCTCGGCCCCACGCTTGTGGAGGGCCGGCCGCACCCGCACGGCGTGCTGCGCGTCGTGGGTCTGCACCTGAAGATCCCGGAGCGCCTCTCAGAGCAGCCTATGCTGAATCGCAAGTTCCTTTCGCTGCTGCAAAGCGCCCAAGCCCTCAAGCTGCCGGTGTTGGCCACGGACATCAACCATGCCATCGATTTTCATTGGCTGCGGTCGCTTCCGAACCTGATGTTCCAGGGAGATCTGCTATCCCCGCGCATCGGAGCGGACAGCCTGGACTTGTTGCTGACGATGGGCGGCGACAGATGGCGGGACTTCAAGGTGGGAGGCCCGACGCGATAGTCGCGCGGCATCCCGCTGCCATCGGAATCAGAACAAGAAATTTCTCAGACCTGGATTTGCGTTGAACAAGGATGATGCATGGGGTCGGACGCACACGAAGCGTCCGCTACACACCCCCGCCTTCAACGACCCTACGAAGGCATTCGTTCAACTTCAACACCAGGTTTTTATATGAAACTAAGCAAGGTCCTGATCGCGATTGGATTGGCTGGCGCGTTTGCCGGCGTGGCGCATGCGGCCAACGTCACCAAGAGCATCACGCTGAAAGCCCAGATCCACGACGCGATTTTCGTTTCCAAACCCGACGGTTCCACGTGGTACGGCACGGAGGAACTCAACGCGAAGGACTACAAACAAACAGAGTTCACCAAGACCCTGCCGATCCGCGTCTGGACCAAGAACGTCAACTTCAATGTTCAGTTGGATAAGCCCCTGCAGCTGTCCAACGGCATATTCCAGATGACCGATGCCACCGTTTCCATCTCCCACTCCGGTGGCACGGCGGATGTGAAGTACGGCACGCCAGCAACGGTCACCCAGGTCGCGCAAACCAGCGACGGCTACGACGAAGTGCACGACCTGAAAATCTCCGTCAAGGCACCCGTCAAGGCCGCCAATAGCAAGGCCGACACGAACGGAAGCTACAGCGGCGATCTGGTCCTGCTGTTCGAACCCAAACCGTAATTCCGCATCACCCTCTTCATCCTGAGCCCCTGCAGGGGCTCGTTCTCCCCATTGGATTTCCGGGCATGCACGCTCATCGGGCCCCTCGTCGCCTAAAAAAACTGCTGTTCTGCATGCTTTCCGCTGCCACTGCCCAGGTCTTGGCGCAGACGAAGATTTCCTACGGCATTCCCGAAGGTTTCAGCGCGATTGAAATGGACAACAGCGCGAGCTATGTCTCCACGTTCAACGGCAAGACGCTGCCGGGATTGATTGTCTATTCCGCGCAGCAGAATCAACTCACGTTCGATCCAGTGAGATATGCAGAAAACGGGGTGACGCTGGAGGAAGTTGACATCATCCGCAAAGTCGTTTCCGCAATCGACTACAAGCGGTGCGTCAACGGCTGCGACCTGCGCCTGGCAGAGCACTACGTAGCCATCGACAAGGTCCGCCGAACGCTGCAGATCAGAAGTTCGCGCGATGATTACCTGTCCCCCGCAACCACCTGGGGGTTGATCAACAATCAGTCGCTGGACCTGCGCGGGTCGTCCGACAGCTATCGCTCCGCGAATATCAGCGGCTCGACCTGGCTGGGGCTGCCCCTGCGCAGCTTCGGCTACATGAGCTGGTACGGCAGCCGCAATCGCATGCGCGGTCAGAGCAGCCGGAATCAGGGCATCTCGTCCTACTTCCTGCAGAAGAACTTTCATAACACCTATGTACGGGCAGGCAAGCAGAACAGCCTCGACTATGCCTCGGGCTCGGTTAGCACCCTGCTATCTCCCAGCTTCGATCAGTTCGTCACCATAGGCAGTCAGGACCATTTGCGGGCCGAGCAAGACACGGGCTCGCTGGTGCTGTATTCCACCGCGGAGGGTAACTATGAGTTCTACCGCAACGGACGCCTAGTCCTGAAGCGCCCCGCCATACTTGGCCGCAACGAAATCAGCTACATCGACCTGCCCGGGGGCTACTACCCGGTGGAAATCCGGCTGGTGGACCGCAACGGCAATCTGATCAATCGCGAAACGCGCGACATCAACAATCTGAATTTCAGCGGCGGCGGCCGCAATTCCTGGCATATGACGGCAGGCAAGGAAATGGGTGTGGGCGGACAGCTGTACCAGGCCGCATTCAGCCGCAACCTCAGCCAGTTCTACCTGAACGCTTCTTTCATCAGCGGCGATCAATCTCGTTGGGCGGGCGAAATCAACGCCACTCGCCCCGGCCGGATAGGTACGGCGGATCTCACTCCTACGGTCGGCTTGCTGGGCGGCGAACGCGGCGCCGGCGGCTACTTCAACCTGTCGATGAACGATCCCGTACTGGGCAGCGCGACGCTCAGTCGCTACCAAAACAACAACGTATCGCGTTTCTATTGGGGTGCGCCCAGCACCAGCTTTTCATACAGCAGAAGCTTGGGAAAAGTCGTGGCGAACTACAACTACAACAAGCACAGCCGCGGTGAAGTACAACAAGCCGAGGTGCGCTGGAGCTACCGCCCCAACGGCCTTTGGTCGACTTTCTCGCTGGGCGTGCAAAAAAACGGCTACGGCCAAGGCGCCGGCGGCTACGCCGTCTACTTCAACATGAGCTGGACCCTGGACAAGACGCAGGCCAGCTTCCGCGCCGCACGCCAGGGCGACGATACGCAACTCAGCGGCGATTACCGCAAGGATTTTCAGGACAGCTACGGCAGCTCGACGGCTGGCGTGACGGTCAACCGAAGTCGCGCAAGCAATAGCGTGAACATCTATGGCAACCGCTCTGGCACGCGCGGCGATACATCGCTTAGCCTGGGCCACAGCGACTACGGCAGCAACGCGGATTTCAGTTACCGCGGCATGCTGGCGGCCAGCGCGGAAGGCGTCGCGCTTGGCCGCTATAGCAACGGAGGCAGCGCCATGATGCTCGAGACGCCCAATATCGAGGGAACGGCATACGGTTTCAGCGTCGAAGGCCACCCGGTCGCCGGCGGCAGCACCTACGCCGTGCCGTTGAACAACTATCGCGACCTGCCGTTTGCCCAGGTTTTGAGCAACAACGAGCATATGGACATGAACATCGAAGTGCCGGCCAACGTGGTCCGCGCCCATCCCGGCCAGGTCTATGCGGCACAGGCCAAGGTGGCGATCAATATGATCTATAGCGGCATTCTGCTTGACGCATCAGGCAAGCCAGTGGGCGGAAAAATCCTCGAGACCGGCGACACCGCATTCCCGAACGGCCTGTTCTCGGTCGCCAGCAAATCCGTGCTGCGTGCGATCACGGTAGAGCAGTCCGGCCAGCGCCATAACTGCGACCTGACAAACACTTTCAACGGCAGCTACTACCGCTGCCGGTAATCGGATAAGGAACAGGAAAACACAACCATGCGACGCATTACCTTGCCATTGCTATTCGGATTGACACTGCTGGCGGCAGCCCAGGCGCGAGCCGAAGGCGAGCTGATGGTCATGCCGGCCCGCCTGAAGGTCTTCAATGGCCACGAGTACGGCGTAACGCTTAGGAACCTGGGGGACGCACCGCTCTATTTATCAATATCGCTGATGAAGGTGAAGAACCCCGGCATCACCCCCGAAGACAAGGTGCCCTTGAGCGAGATCGAACATCCCGGCATGCTGGCCAGCGCGGACAAGCTGACGCTAGGACCCGGTCAAAGCCGTTCGGTCAATCTCAAGTCATTGTCCGTGCCCGCGGCGGAGGAGTTGTATCGCCTGTACGTGGTTCCGGTGAAGGCCATGCAGGTGGACGCCGCGCCCCAGGACAAGATCACGGCCCCCATGTCCGTATCGGTGGGGTATGGCGTCCTGATTCACCACATGCCCCCACCTGCCCAACAGCTGTCGGGCTGGTCGTACCGCTGCGAGGGTACGGGCGTGACATTGGAGAACACCGGCAATGTGCATCTGTCCTTCTCGGACATCGCGACGCCTGACCGCAAGCGACAGTTGGGCAAAACGGCGCTGTTTCCCGGCACGCCTCAGCATTTCACGGAAAGCCGCCTAACCGTGCAGATCGAAGACACCGAACACACCATTGATTGCCGCTCATGAACTCGATATCCAAGACCAAGCTGCACATCGTGGAGCTACGACTCATCGCCGAACGAATGTGGATCCGGTTGGTGTCCGTGCTTCTGGCGGCAGGCGCAATCATTGCTAGCGGCAGCGCTTCAGCAATTCCCGTGAGTGACATTAAGCGTACGACAATCAGCGACCTGACTAGTGGCTATAGCAATTGCTACTTCGAGTCTACCGGCTCATCCTACCTGGTGACGATGCAATTCAAACAGATCACAGATCATCTGGGTTCGCTGTTTCCGGAGCGCTTCAATAGCCGAGGAATAGTCTTATATTTCTATGACGAGGACGGAAATATCATTCCTAACCAAAGCTTCTCGAAATCGGGTGTGCCGGGTCCTGGGCTATATGAGACCGCAGTCCTAGGAGAGATCCGCAGCGTTAATGCCATGGCAGTGCCGCCACTTGGCTGGCTGCATTATCACGGAGGCCACGACAGTTTTTATATACCCAATTTGATCTGGCAGAGAGGAATCGCATTCTTGGAGCCACTATCTGTCAAATTTAGAGGGATCCCGGACCTCTCCAAAATACCGCCTGCCATAGCCATACGCGCCGCGAATATCACCGCGATGGTCGATGTAGCGCGGTCGGATCTGTGGCACACCAACGTCTCAGGCGAACTTATCCTTGACAACAAAATGGTCTACATCAGGCGAGGCGACCCGCCCGGCGTTTGCCACATCATCCCAGACCCCACCCATCCGCCGCTTCTGGAAGCGCGGATCGAGATGACCGCGCCGGACTGGAACCTGGGTGAATTGCCGCAAGGAGAAAGATTGATCAAGCCATTTTCCGCACCCGCCAACCAACTTTGCTTCACCTACGACGGTCCGAAATTGGCAGGCTTACCTTATGCCATCAATGCCACCAATCAAAATGGTTTTGCGAGCAACGGCTGGTATCAGCTCAAGCACCATTCTTCGCCTGCCGACGCGGTGCCCTACCAGCTTGTCCTGCAAAACACGGTGACCAGTGCGCAAGTCTCACTGCCCAACAACGGCAACGTGGGCTCTGCCCTGGCAAACAGTGGCCGTGAGTGCTTCATCCCCACATTCACGGCCGACACACCGAAAGCAGCGAAAGAAGGCGATTACAGCGACGTGCTCAGTTTCACGGTAGTCGCCAAACCCTAGCTCATGCCATGAGCCTCGGTGCCCACCTCCGGCGGATCGCCCGCAGCGCCGCCTTTCTCCTTGCAGCGCTCGCGCTGCCCTGGCCCCAGCACGGCCTGGCGGCCGGCATCTTGTATCTCCCACGAGCCGAGCTGCGGCTAGAGCCTGGCCACGCGCCGCCCGAACTGTTGGCGGAAAACCGCGGCGACAGCCCTCTCTACCTGGACGTGGAGCAGCAATTGCTGCTCAATCCTGGATCGATGCCGGAAGTGTTGACGCCGGTTGGCGAGACGGGGCAACCCAGCCTGCTGGTCACCCCCAACCGCCTGATCCTGGCACCTGGACAAAAGTACCGAATGAATCTGCGTATTTTGAATCGGCCTGCCCGCACGCAGGTCTGGCGCATCACATTCCGCCCCCGGGAGCGGGTGATCCTGAATCCCGGCCCGGCTGATGACAGTGCAGCCCCCCTTGTCATCAACGTGGCATATGGCGTGCTGATCTATCAGTTCGCCGAAAGCGCTCAGCCTTGAACGCCATAAGGACCCATACATGAACGGAATCGCAACCCGCGCTTGCCTGTTGCTGGCCCTGGCAATGCTGCCTGTGACGGCGCCCGCCGTAGACATCTTCGTGACCGGTACAACCACAAGCAGGATCACCGCCATCGTCAAGGCCGCCAACAGGCTGATGGTCACGGACGACAAAGGCGGCTGGTTCGATCAAGGTCTGACCATGCAGCAGCTACGCGGCTGGGAATCGCCTTATGAGACGCAAGCGCGCTTGCGCATCGTGTCCTCGAGCGGCGCGTTTCAAGTACGCATGGACCGGCCGCTGGAAATCCGCAACACGGCCAACGCGGCCCAGATGTTCCGCGAGCCCAAGGTCTCTTTGGCCTTGGAAGGCGGAGAGCGGAAAACCCTGGCTGTCGGCCAGAACACCAGATTCCAGAGTCTGCAGGTTCCAGGTGCGGGTGAAGACTTCATCGACTACTACGGCCTGGCGATTTCGGCCCTCCCTCCAGCCGGCACTTTCAAGGAGACCGCGGGCAGCTATGTCGGCGAGTTGTCGCTGGTCTTTGAACCGGTAGCCCGCGTCCCCTGAAGCGCAACGTGCGATCGGATTGCGAGTAGAAGCGAATGAAACCCTCCCACTTTCTGTTGTTGTTGGCTTGCGCGGCTGCGGCGCCAGCGTCTGCTCACGTCGACGTCACGCCCAAGCTCGCAGTCGTGCAAGGCAAGCCCGCCTCGGTTCGTATCGTCAACCAGGGCGATCGCGCCGAGTACGTGTCCATCGCCCTGTCGCGCCTACTCAACCCTGGCGTCGAGACCGAACAGGAACGCCTTGAGCCTGTCGCGCAAACGGCGCAGCCCGCGCTCTACGTTTCCCCATTCAAACTCTCGCTCGCCCCCGGACAGAGCAAGACCATCACGCTCAAGCCGCTGGCCGACGTGGAACAGGAACAGGTGTACCGGCTGGACATCAAACCTGTCGTCAACTTGCTGGATCGCGGCGAGGCAGGCACCTCCGGCAATGTGGTCGTTACCCTGGCTTTCAGCACCCTGGTCAGGCTGCTGCCGCAAAACGAAATCTCGGTGCTGTCGCTGCGCTGCGCGCCGGAAGGCGCCTGGCTGGCCGCGTCGGGCAACGTGCGCTATCAGGTCAAGGATGCGGTCGCCGATGGCCGGCCCGTGGAACCATTCAACGTCTATCCAGGCACGCCCATCCTGCTGAAAGGCCGCGCAATACAGGTGCCCGGCCAGCCATCCTGCCCGCCCTCCGGACGCTGATTCCCCGGCAAATCCACGCCCGGCCACGCCGGCGGCCATGGCGTGGCCGCCACACATGCCCCCCTCGACAGTGCTGCATTCGCGCACATGCGGTAACCTTCAGCCTGAACAAATCTGAGGTCTTGGAAATAACAATGGGTTTTGA
This sequence comes from Achromobacter aegrifaciens, assembly GCF_902859965.1. Taxonomy (NCBI): domain Bacteria; kingdom Pseudomonadati; phylum Pseudomonadota; class Betaproteobacteria; order Burkholderiales; family Alcaligenaceae; genus Achromobacter; species Achromobacter aegrifaciens. The sequence goes on along the minus strand of NZ_CADIKO010000003.1, from coordinate 274,760 downwards.
AAAACTTGCCGACCTGCGCGAGCAGCTGCGGGCACAGGCTCAAAAGGCGGTGCCGGTCCAACCGAAGGCGGCAGGCCGGACAAAGAAGCGGGAGCCTGATCAAGCGAAGCCTACGGCGCGGCCGCAGCAAAAGCGCGAGTCGGGTCAAGCGAAGGCTGCCGCCCGCGCGCAGCAAAAACGCGAGCCCGTCGACCCCGCGGTCGAGGCCATCTGGCGCCTGCAAAAGCACTTTCCGCAGGCTTTCCCCAAGAATCCCGCGCCCAAGCTGCCGCTCAAGCAAGGCATCCTGGCCGACGCGGCCCAGCATCTCGAGAAGCTGGGCATGACGGAAGAACAGCTCAAACAAGCCATCGCCACCTGGTGCAAGGGCAGCCGCTACTGGAGCAGCATGGTCGCGGACGCCACTCGCGTCGACCTGCAAGGCCAGCCCGCAGGCACGGTAACGGCGGAACAAGCCGCGTACGCGCGCCGCCAGGCTTCGCGCCGGCCGGCCGGCAAGGCTCGTCCCGCGAAAAAGGCCGCCGCGCCGGCTGCCGTATCCGCTGACGCCCCGGCTGACGCCCCCGCGCCTGAAGCCGCCCCCGAAGCCGCGACCCTCACAACGCCGGCATCGAGCGATACGCCCTGAGGACATTGTTTGGCCCGGCGGGCGGGGATTTTTCACTTCCCCGCCCCGCCAGGCTACACAAGCCCAAAATTCTGTGTATAATCGCTGTCTTTGGTGGACACGGCCTTTCTGAAAACCAAGTCAGAAAACACACCAAATTGCAGTACCCCCGCGGGAGTAGCTCAGTTGGTAGAGCGCAACCTTGCCAAGGTTGAGGTCGCGAGTTCGAGACTCGTCTCCCGCTCCAAATACAAAAAGGAAGCAACGGCCAACACCGCGCTTCCTTTTTTCTTGCAAGTGCTGGCGCAATGGCAGAGTGGTTATGCAGCGGATTGCAAATCCGTGTACGTCGGTTCGATTCCGGCTTGCGCCTCCAGCGATTTTCCGAAACCCGCAGATGAAAATCTGCGGGTTTTTTGTTTTCCGAGATGCCGGGCTCCGCACGACAAGGCGCCGTTCCACAGCATCGATACGGACTATTCAACCCTACCGGCAGCCAAGGACTCCAGACATTTCGTCTGCCAGGCGAACTCCACCCTGAACGCTTCGGGATCAGACACGGCGCCGTAACCACCCTGTCCGTAAACCGCCGCGTAAGCCGCGTATTCGGCTGCGCGCAGCGCCTTGCCGGCCAGGGCGCTGGCAACCGCATAGGTCGCGGACACCGCGGCATGGCCGCAGCCGTCCAACGATTTCGATCCCTGGTGCTGGTTCGCCAGGCGCGCAGCCCGCCTGGAAATCTGCTCCAGCTGTTCGTGGTCGATCGCGCCGTCCAGAAAACGGCCCAGGCTCGCCAGGCAATCCACGACCTCCTGTTCTTCGAGCAGATACTCGACCCGCTGCGCACAGGCGAGGCCGAAAGCCAGTCGCAGGCGTTCCTGGTTCGCGGCAGCCAGATCCAGCTGCTTCGCCAGGCGTTCCAAGGACAGGTTCATGACGATGCCACCTGCGGATTCACCATGTTCACGGGCTTGCCTGCCGCAAAGCCGAGAATCTGGTTGAACACATCCTTGAACTGCAGATCCCATTCCTCATAGGTCACATATCCGATGTGAGGCGTGCACAGGACATTGGGCATCTGCAGTAACGGATTCGCGGTATCGGTCAATGGCTCCTGCTCGAAGACATCCAGCGCCGCCATACCCGGACGGCCTGCCCGCAGCGCCCGCTCCAATGCGCCAGGTTCGACAAGTCCGGCACGGCTGCTGTTCACGAACAACGATCCTTCCTTCATGGCCGCGAGGTCCGCCGCGTTGACGATGCCCTTGGTGGCGGCTACCAGGCGCATATGCAGCGACAGCACGTCACAGGACGCGAAGAACTCCTGCTTGGAGGCCGCGACTTCGTGCCCGTCCTCGCGTGCGCGCTGCAGCGACTCGGGCCGCGCCCAGACCAGCACCCGCATGCCGAACGCCCGCGCGTAGCCCGCAACCACTCGACCGATGCGCCCATAGCCAAAGATGCCCATGGTCTTGCCCCGCACGGTGTGGCCCACCCCACACTGCCAACGCCCCTGGCGCATGGACTCCACCTGCTGCGGCAATTGGCGCATGGCGGCCAGCACCAGCGCCCAGGTCAGCTCCGCCGCGGCATAAGAGGGCGTATCGGCGTGCAGGTCCGAGCAAACGAGGACGCCATGGTCGCTGCATGCGGCGACGTCGATATGCGGATAGACGCTGCGCTGGCTAATCAGGCGCAGCTTGGGCAACTTTTCGATCAACTCGCGGCGTATGGTGGTGCGCTCGCGGATCAAGACCAACGCTTCCGTATCGGCGAGGCGCTGCGCGAGCACATCGGTATCTTCGGCGTGATCCGTCCAGACGGTGACCTCGTGATCTCGCAAGAGGGCATAGCAAGGAAGGCAACGGAGAGTGTCGAACCAGTCGTCCAGAATAGCGATCTTCATTTGCGGTACCCCGCTGGGTGAGAGTGAGTGCTCAATTTTTACGCTGCCCGGGGCCCCTCGTAAAATGAAATGATTTCGTTCATTGATGCAAAAAATCTATGAAACTGGACGTCCTGGGTGTTCAAGCATTTGTGGCATTGGCTGAACGGGAAAGTTTCGGCAAGGCCGCCGAGTCGCTGTTCCTCTCGCAGGCGGCGCTGAGCCGCCGCATCCGGAACCTGGAAATCCACCTGGGCGTACGCCTGGTCGATCGCACCACCCGCACGCTCTCGCTGAGCACCGTGGGCCGCAGCTTCCTGCCGCAGGCGCGGCGCCTGCTGGGTGAACTGGAAAGCGCTCTGCAGCAGATCCGGGAACAACGGCAGGCGCTCGCGGGTAACGTGACCATGGCCTGCGTGCCGACGGTGGGCGTCCGCTTTCTGCCACGCGTGCTGCAAGCCTATGCCTCGGCATTTCCGGACAACCGGGTCAGCGTGCTGGACCACTCTTCCGCTGCCGTGCAGCAGGCCGTTCTGGACCGCGCCGCCGAGTTCGGCATAGGGATCGCGGACAGACTCGTACCCGAAATCGAATACGAGGAACTCCTGCACGACCGTTTCGTGCTGGTTTGCGGAAATGAACACCGCCTGGCCCGGCGCAAGGCGGTTCCCTGGTCCGAGCTGGAGAACGAAGCGCTGATCCTGCCTGGCGCGGGCAGCAGCAACCGCCCCCTGCTCGATGATCAACTGCCCGCGGGCATCGCCTTGCAGGCCCGCTTCGAGGTCCAGAGAAGCACGACCGCGGTGGGCATGGTGGCGGCGGGAGTGGGCGTGGCCATCGTTCCCGATCTCGCCCTGCAACCTGGGGCCTATCCGATGCTGGCGGCGGTGCCCTTGGTGCGCCCCGCTGTGTCGCGGGCATTCGTGCTGATGCAACGCCGCGGCAGCAGCCTTTCACCCGCTGCCGAAGCGCTCTTGGGATTCATAAGGCGCGAAAGACGCTCGCAGCGGCGCCCTGCCGCGCCGCAGTAAACCGCGGCTCAGGTACGATTGCGGCTTTCTGCCAGCATCTGGTTACGCATCCCTACGCGCCGTCAATCAAATGATTGCTATGGTGACGCCGTTTGCAACTGATGACGGACCCTATGCGTACCATTCCGAACTCTCGAGCCCGCCCCTCCTCCGCGTTGTTGACGCTGTCCACGGCGGCATTGCTCACGCTCGCCCCGCTTGCGGCGCAGGCCGATTCGGACAAGCACCGCCATCGCCACGGGCGCGAGTATAAAGAGCAGTATTGGGACGGCGCCTGTAAGGTCGAGCGCAAATGGAAGCGCAATGGCGACTACCAGGAAAAGCGCAAGTGCCGGGACGACTACCGCCACGGCTATGTGCAGGTGCCGCAGCCGGTGGCCGTGATGCCGGCGCCCGCCATTGTCATCAACCCGCCCCCCATCATCATCCGCCCCTGAACATGGATCAATCGGTGAAGGACGCGCTAGCCCGCTGGCCCGACGTGCCAGCGGTATACGGCTGGCTGTCGCTGGACGCGCGCGGCCGCTGGCGCCTGCATCCGCAAGGGCAATCAGCCGAAGGCGGCCCGGGCGAGTCCATCACCAATACCCAGATCCTGGAATTCATCAACCGCAATTACGAACACGATGAAGCGGGCCGCTGGTTCTTCCAGAATGGTCCGCAGCGCGTGTTCCTGCGGCTGGACGCCGCGCCCTATGTGCTGCGGCTGAGCGACGACAGCCGCCGACTGCTCACGCACACGAACGTCGCGGTCGATTCGGTCGATACGTGGAAGCTGGACGACGCGGGACAGCTGTATGCGATGACGCCCCTGGGCGCCGGCATCGTGCTGGACCGCGATCTGCAGCCGCTGTTGGAGAAGATGGCCACGGCGGACGGCGCCCCGCTGCTGGATGCGCTGGCGGATCTTGCGCCCGGTGGCGCAGTCCAGGCCGTCCTGCCCGGAACCTATGCGGCCGCGCCGCTGGCGCTGATAGCGCAAAAGGATGTGGCGCGGGAATTGGGCTTCGAAGCGAATCCCCGCGCCTGAACGGCGCGTTCAGAACATGCCGTTGGGATTGGCGGACTGCTCGGGAATGGGCTGCACCGCGTCCCAATGTTCCACGATCTTGCCCTGCTCCAGGCGGAAAATATCGATGATGGCGCTGCCACGATCGCCGGGCTGGCGCACCGCATGCACGTGCAGGATCACGTAGTCGCCATCGGTGAAGACTCGCTTGATCTCGCTGCGCGACTGCGGAAACTTGTCGCGCAGGAAGGCGATGAACTTGCGGAAGCCTTCGGGGCCGTCCGCCGCATTCGGGTTGTGCTGCACATAGCGGTCGCCGACGTACTTCAAGGCGGCATCCGCGTCCTTCTGGTTCAGGCCCTTTTCGTAGAAGGCCAGCACGGCCGCCTTGTTGGCGGCTTCCTGTTCGGCGGACGCATGGACGGCGGGAGACAGGGCCAGGGCCAGCATGGCTGCGGCAGCGGCGCGCTTGAAGTAAGGCTTGGAGAAGAACATGGAGAACTCCGGAATGGAAAAACGGCCGGGCCATTCTATGGTCCGGCCGTCCTGTCGGCCACGTCCGTGGCAGTAGACAGTCTGGTGCGCGCAGCGATCAGCCGCGGCCGCTCTTTACCAGCGCGTACTTGCCGTCGCCCAGCAACGCTAGTACGGCCGCAGCCACGGTCAGGAAGATCGGATACTCCCAGCCTCCGCCCGCATTGCCAAAGCCCCAGCCATTGGGAAAATGCACCGTCGACGCCACGAACAGCTGCACCACGGCAATGACGGCGACCCAACGCGGCACGACGCCCAGGATCAACAGCACGCCGGCGCCGACCTCGAAAAACGTCACCGGGTATGCCAGCCAGCCGGCGAAGCCGATCTTGGCAAAGAACTGCGCGGTGCCGGGCAGCGTGAACACCAGCAGCTTGGTCAGGCCATGGGCCAGGAACATGACGCCGAGCGCCACGCGCAGCAGCAGCGCGGCATAGGGCGCGGTACGGGTATCAACCATTGCACTCTCCTAGAGCGGTAGGGGAATCGCCCAGGATGGGAAGATTCTTGATGAGCGCTATTCTTGCGATTCCAAAAACAAAGATAAACATGCAGAATTGCAAATTATTGTTCCCCGATAGGAAACAATCTTGGACACGCACACCGCCATGCAGACCTATGCCAAGGTCGTGGAACTGGGCTCATTCGCGGCCGCGGCCGACAAGATGGGCCAGGCCCGTTCCGTGGTCACGCGCCAGATCGCCTATCTGGAACAGAAGTACGGCGTGCGCCTCCTGAACCGCACCACGCGCAAACTGAGCATGACCGACGCCGGACGCGCCTTCTATGAACGCGTGCGGCCCATCCTGGCCGAGGTGGCGGACCTGGAGCTGTCGCTGCAGGCCGAGGGCCAACGGCCCAGCGGCCGGCTGCGGGTGAGCGCGCCGGTGTCGTTCGGCATCCTGCACCTGGGGCCTGCCATAGCCGAGTACCTGCAACGCTACCCGGACGTGATCATCGACCTGGACCTGAACGACCGCGTGGTGGACCTGGTGGAGGACGGCTACGACGTGGCGGTGCGCATCGGGCCGCTGCAGGATTCCTCGCTGGTCGCGCGGCCGCTGGCGCCGCAGCAGTTGCTGGTCTGCGCCGCGCCCGACTACCTGCAACGCCATGGCACGCCGCAGACGCCCGAGGAACTGAAGCAGCACCGCTGCCTGCATTACGCCTATGCCAGCACCGGCAACGAATGGCATTTCGAGAAAGACGGCGTGACCCATCTGGTGCGCGTGAACGCGGCCCTGCGGGCCAATAACGGCGATGTGCTGCGGACCGCGGCCCTGGCCGGGCACGGCGTCATCCTGCAGCCCGATTTCCTGGTGGGCGACGACGTCCGCGCCGGGCGCCTGATTGCGCTGCTGACCGACTACGCCCACACCCCGATCTCCATGTACGCCGTCTACCCCCACCGGCGCTTCCTGTCGCCCAAGGTACGATCCTTCGTGGAGCATCTGGAAGGCCGCTTCGGCGCCTCCTCCCCAGCCGTTCCGGGCCGGCGCGCCAGCCCCCGCCGCAGCCGTTAGAATCGTACCCATGACCGCAAAATCGCCCCTCGAATACTTCCCCGCGCCGCGCCGTTCACATTTCTGCAGCCAATGCGGCTCGCCCATCAGCCGCCGGGTTCCCGAAGGCGACAACCGCGAACGCGACATCTGCGATCACTGCGGTGCGATCCACTACCAGAATCCAAGGCTGGTGGTCGGCACGGTGCCGGTCTGGGAGAACCGCGTCCTGCTATGCCGGCGCGCGATCGAGCCGCGCTACAACACCTGGACCCTGCCCGCCGGCTTCATGGAGCTGGGCGAGAGCACGGCGCAGGGCGCCGCCCGCGAAACACTGGAAGAATCCGGCGCGCGCATCAAGCTGGGCGAGCTCTACACCATCATCGACCTGCCGCAGATCGATCAGGTGCACGTGTTCTACCTGGCCGATGCGCTGTCGGACGCGCTGGACCCCGGCCCCGAAAGCCTGGAGGCCCGTTTTTTCGACGAATCCGAGATCCCCTGGGACGACCTGGCGTTCCGCACCGTGGCGACCACGCTGCGCCACTACTTCGACGACCGCAAGCAGGGCGTGTATCCCCCCCATCACTACACCCTAGAATCGCACCGTTGAAACTGCCCTGGCTCGCCGTCGACACCCCTTTTCCGCCCGCGGAGTTTGCGCTTGCGGATCCCGACGGCCTGCTCGCGGCGGGCGCGGACTTATCCACGCCCCGGCTGATCGAGGCGTATTCCAACGGCATATTCCCGTGGTACTCCGAGGGCGAGCCCATCCTGTGGTGGAGCCCAGATCCGCGCATGGTGCTCGCCGTGAAGGACTTCGCGCCCTCGCATTCGCTGCGCAAGCTGTTGCGGCAGATCGCCAGCCAGGAGCAAGGCGCCGCGCCGCGCGTGCAGGTACGCGTGGACACCGCTTTCGCCGAGGTGATGGCGCAATGCGCCGCGCCGCGTGACGGCCAGCCCGGCACCTGGATCACCGCAGCCATGCAGCAGGCCTATCGCGCCTGGCATGAGACCGGCTACGTGCACAGCATCGAAACCTGGATTGACGGCGAACTGGCCGGCGGCCTCTACGGCATCAGCCTGGGCCGCATGTTCTTCGGTGAATCCATGTTCACCCGCGCGCCCAACGCCTCGAAGATCGCGCTGGCCTATCTGGTGCGCTATCTGGCCGCGCAAGGCGTGCAACGCATCGACTGCCAGCAGCAGACGCGCCACCTGGCCAGCCTGGGCGCGCGCCCCATCCCGCGCGCCGCTTTCCTGCAGCATGTGCGCACCGCCACTGCGCTACCTGCCGTCGCGTGGGCGCGGGGCACGCTGGACAGCGCTGGCCGCTTGCATCCCGACACAGCATCGGGCCCGGGGTTCGGCGTTAATATGTAGCCACTCCCCTTGCGGGCCTGCTGCCGCATTGCGGGACCTCCGATGAGCCAGCTCAAAGAACTCCCTTTCTCCACCCTGCAGTTCTACGCCACCGCTCCCTACCCTTGCAGCTATCTGCCGGGTCGCCAGGCACGGTCGCAGGTTGCCGCGCCCGGCCATCTGATCAACGCAGGGACGTATTCGCAACTGGTGGAGCAAGGTTTTCGGCGCAGCGGGCTGTTCACCTACCGGCCCCATTGCGACAACTGCCACGCCTGTATCCCGGTGCGCGTGGATACGGCAGGCTTCGCGCCCAATCGCAGCCAGCGCCGCGCCTGGCGCGATCACCAGGGTTTGCAGTCATTCGTGGCGGAGCTGGCCTGGTCGCCCGAGCACTACCGGCTCTACACGCGCTACCAGCAGGGCCGCCATCCGGGCGGCGGCATGGACGAGGACAGCCGCACGCAGTATGCGCAATTCCTGCTCACCAGCCGCGTCAACACCCGCCTGGTCGAGTTCCGCGACGAGACCGGCGAGCTGGTCATGGTGTCCATCATCGACGTGCTGGACGACGGCCTGTCGTCCGTCTACACGTTTTACGATCCCGACATTGCCGGCAGCCTGGGCACCTACAGCATCCTGTGGCAGATCGAACAATGCCGCACGCTGAACCTGCCCTGGCTGTACCTGGGCTACTGGATCGCCGACAGCCGCAAGATGTCCTACAAATCCAGCTTCCATCCGGCCCAGTTCCTGGTCGACGGCGTGTGGGGCGACCAACCCGCGTTGCCGCCCGCCTGATCCGCCCCTTCTTTGGAGCGCCTGGGGCGGCGCAGGGCCGGCAAAATTCGCTCTACAATTCCGCCCCATGTCTATCCTCTTCCACGCCTATCCCCTGGCCCGCCCGGCGCTGTTCGCCATGGACGCGGAAACCGCCCACGAAGTCACCTTGTCGGGCCTGCAACGCGCCTATGAATGCGGCGCCACCCGCAAGCTCATGCACGCGCAGCCGAAGGCGCCAAGCACGCTGATGGGCTTGCAGCTGGCCAACCCGATCGGGCTGGCCGCGGGCCTGGACAAGAACGGCGCCTATATCGACGCACTGGGCAACCTGGGATTCGGCTTCATCGAGGTGGGGACCGTGACCCCGCGCGCGCAGCCCGGCAACCCCAAGCCGCGCATGTTCCGGCTGCCGCGCGCCAATGCACTGATCAACCGGCTGGGCTTCAACAACCAGGGCCTGGAAGCCTTCCTGGCCAATGTGCAGCGCAGCACCTGGCGCAAGCAAGGCGGCATTCTGGGGCTGAACATCGGCAAGAACGCGGACACGCCCATCGAGCGCGCCGCGGATGACTACCTGATCGGGCTGGAAGGCGTGTATCCGCATGCCGACTACGTGACGGTGAACATTTCATCGCCCAACACCAAGAACCTGCGCGCGCTGCAAGGCGGCGACGAACTGTCGGCCCTGCTAGCGCAACTGGCGGACAAGCGCCGCGCGCTGGAAGACCAGCACCAGCGGCGCGTGCCCATGGCGGTGAAGATCGCTCCGGACCTGACGCACGAACAGATCGATTCCATCGCGGAAACGCTGCCGCGCCACGGCATCGACGGCGTCATCGCCACCAACACCACCCTCTCGCGCGACGCCGTCACCGGCCAACCGCATGCCGAGGAAGCGGGCGGCCTGTCGGGCGCCCCGGTGCATGAATTGTCTCTGGCCGTCATCCGCCGCCTGAAGGAAAAGCTGGGCGGCAGCCTGGCGATCATCGGCGTGGGCGGCGTGATGTCGGGCCGCCAGGCCCGCGAAAAGATGGATGCGGGCGCCGACGCCGTGCAGCTCTATACCGGCCTGATCTACCGCGGCCCGGCCCTGGTGGGCGAGTGCGTGCGCGCCGTGGCGCGCTGAGCCCGGACGCGGCCGGCATCCGCCGGCCGTACAGCGAAAAAAGCAGGCAAAAAAAGGGGCCACCCGGTGGGTGGCCCTAATTCCAGCTCTGCTCTGTCACTCAACAGTACTACATAACTGCGGTTTGCGCAGCACTGCGCGCCAAAAACTTAGGCGCTGCGGCGGCTGCGGCTGGCAACCTTGGTGGCGGCGTCGGCGGCATCCGAGGCAGCCTTGAAGGTCGCGTTGGCGGCGGCATTCAGGTTCGACTCGGCGACTTCGGCGGCCTGCTTGGCGGCCTTGGTCATCGAATCGTAGGCGCTGGTCGCGGTGGCCAGCGAGGACTTGATCAGGGCAACGGCGCTTTCGGAGCCGGTCGGGGCGTTCTTGGAGAACTGGTCGACGGCTTCGCTCAGCTGCTGCTGGCCTTCGGCGATCTGTTCCTCGGTCAGCTTGACCAGGCTGGTCTGCACGCCGGCAACGATGTCGTACACGTGCTTGGTGTAGGCCATGGCCTTTTCGGCGCCCGGCTGCAGCAGGCCCGAGGCGAAAGCGGCGGCTTCCTGCGGATCCTTGACTTCAGCGGCTTGCTGCGACTTCTGGGCGACTTCGTCCAGGGTGGCCTTGACGACCTTCAGGTTCAGCTCGACCAGCTTTTCGAAGCCGGCGAACACGGCCGACTGGGCGGCCACGATGGTGTTGATGCTGGCCTTTTGACGGTCCAGGACTTGTTGCGGGATAGCGCTCATAGAATGCTCCTTCAGGGTAGCCGGAGGCTGTCCGGCAAATAAGGAATGGTTGTCTGCGACGAACTATAGAAACGTGCGCGGAAACTGGTACTACAAGCTACCGCCGGCCCGTTTGATGCACTGCACAATTGACATTCTAGGCTGAGAAAAATCCTTGTCAAGGAGTTTTTGTGCGACGCAACAAAGAATTGCACTTTGACGGTGCATGCCTTGTCCGGGTTTGATCCAGCACAAAGGTTTCCCAGGATTCAGGAAATACCCGAAGTGACGTCGTATCAATTGTTTTCTAAACTGCTTTCACGCTGATGACAGACAAATAAACCCACAAGTCAGCGCGCAACAGCAAATCGCAGCAAACCCTGCAATTGGAGACTCCATGACCCTCATCCCCCGCACGCTTTCGGCCTTGCTCGCGGCCAGCGCCATGCTCGCAGCCGGCGCCGCCCAAGCCGAATATCCGGATCGCCCCATCAACATGGTGGTGCCGTTCGCCGCTGGCGGCCCGACGGACAACGTCGCGCGTTCGCTCGCGGAAGCCATGCGGCCGAGCCTGGGCCAGACGGTCGTGGTCGAGAACAAGGGCGGCGCCGGCGGCACCATCGGCACGACCCAGGTAGCGCGCGCCCAGCCTGACGGCTACTCCGTCCTGCTGATGCACGCCGGCTTCTCGACGGCGCCCTCGCTGTACAAGAATCCGGGGTACGACCCCTACAAGAGCTTCGAGCCCATCGGCCTGGTGGTCGACGTGCCGATGACCATCATCGCGCGTTCGGACTTCCCGCCCAACAACATCAAGGAACTGGCCGAGTACGTCAAACAGAACAAGGACAAGGTGTCCCTGGCCAACGCCGGCATCGGCGCCGCCAGCCATCTGTGCGGCACCATGCTGGTCGAGGCGCTGGGCGTACAGCTGCTGACCATCCCCTACAAGGGTACGGCGCCCGCCATGAACGACCTGCTGGGCAAGCAGGTGGACCTGCTCTGCGACCAGACCACCAACACCACCCAGCAGATCGACAGCGGCAAGGTGAAGGCCTACGCAGTCACCAGCCTGAAGCGCGTCCCCACGCTGCCGAACCTGCCGACCATGGACGAATCCGGCTACAAGGGCTTCGAAGTGGGCATCTGGCATGGCATGTGGGTGCCGAAGGGCACGCCCAAGCCCGTCGTCGACAAGCTGGTCAAGAGCCTGCAGGCTGGCCTGGCCGATCCCAAGTTCCAGGAACGCATGAAGCAGCTGGGCGCGACGGTGCTGACGTCCGAAGCGAACCCGCAAGCCCTGGAAGCCAAGGTCAAGCAGCAAGTCCCGCAGTGGGGCGAGCTGTTCAAGAAGGCTGGCGTCGAACAGCAGTAACCCAAACCATGCGCCCTGGCGGCGCATGCAAAAAGAAAAGCCCCGTCCGGGGCTTTTCTTTTTTGCAGGCCGGCCCTGGATTACGAGCGCAGAGCCTCTGCGGCCATGCCCAGACCGTTGAAGCCGGTGGAAACGGAGGGCTCGTAGCCCAGCGCTTCCGAGATGCTGGCGGCGGTGTCGACCAGCGCCTTGATCCAGTCGTCCTGCAGGCGCTCGGCGGGGGCCGAAATGGACAGGCCGGCGACCAACTTGCCGGTATCGTCGAAAATGCCGGCGGCGATGCAGCGCACGCCGAGTTCCAGTTCTTCGTTGTCGCGCGCATAACCGTGGCGCCGCACTAACGCCAGTTCGCGCTCCAGGCGGTCCAGGTCGGTCAGGCTGTTGCGCGTGTGGCCGGCCAGGCCGGTGCGCAGCGCGTAGGCCCGGACCTGGCGCGCATCGGCGGTGGACAGGAACAGCTTGCCGGTGGAGGTCAGGTGCAGCGGCGCGCGGCCGCCGATGGCGCGGACCACCTGCATGCCGGAACGCTCGCTCCAGGCGCGGTCGATGTAGACGATCTCGTCGCCCTGCTGGACCGACAGGTTGATGGTCTGCCCGGTCAGCTTGTGCAGCGAGCGCATGGCGGAAATGGCCGCCTCGCGCACGTTCAGGCGCCCCTTTACCAGCGAACCCAGCTCCAGCAGGCGCATGCCCAGCTGATACAGGCCGTTGTCGACGCGTTCGACATAGCGGCCCACGACCAGGTCGTTAAGGATGCGATGCGCGGTGGACGCATGCAGGCCCGTGGTCGCGGACAGTTCTTTCAGCGTAACCGGATCCGGCTGCGCGGCCAGGGCATCGAGCAGACGCATGGCGCGTTCGATCACCTGGATGGCGATGGGATGGGCGGAGGCGCCTTCGGTCTCGGCGTCCAGGGCGTTGCGGGTAGTGGGGAGACGGGACATGGAAAGGGGGGCGTGGACAGCCGCGCCGCCTGTAGGGCCCCACCTTAGGGAACCGGACTTGCGGCATTGCAGCAAACAGTTCTTTCCCGTATTGTGAAATTTACTGGCGCGTTTGGCAACCGCTTTTTGTATCAAAAAAAGGGCCGCACATCGGGTGCGGCCCCGACTTCAGGCTGCTGGCGGGGGCGCCAGCCTGCCTCCCAGGCGCAGCACCTCGGCCCGCAAATACTCCAGCGCTTCGGCTGCCGCGGCCGGTTCGCCCTTCACGCCCAGGTCGATATGGGGGGTGCCGCCGGCCTCGCCCACGCTGGGCAGGCTGAACGCGCGCACGCCGGGCCAGCGCGTTTCCACGGCCTGCATGGCCGGCGTAATGCGCGACTCCGGCATGCTGAATACCAGGAAGGAGTGCTCCGCGTGGGCGCGCACATGCTGCAGCGCACGATAGCGCGTGTCCAGCGTCCATTCCAGCATGGGCCACGCCATGACGGGAAAGCCCGGCACGAAGGTGTGGTCCTTGATGAAGAAGCCGGGAATGCGGTTGTAGGGATTCGGGACGATCTCGCAGCCTTCCGGAAACACGCCCATCTGCAGGCGCTGCTGGTTTTCCGGCGCGCTCATGTCGGCTGTGCCCTGCCCCTTGGCAGCCATCTCGGCCGTGCGCAGCGCGATGGCCTCTTCGGCCTCCGGGTGCAGCGCCAGCGGCAGGCCGAGCGCGGCCGCGGCGGCCTGGCGCGTGTGGTCATCGGGCGTGCCGCCGATGCCGCCACAGGAAAACACCACATCGCCGGTGGCAAAGCTGCGCTTGTAGGTGGCGATGAGCGTGTCGCGGTCGTCGGGCACGATTTCAGCCCAGCCCAACTGCATGCCGCGCGCGCCCAGAAGCTCGACGACCTTGGAAAAATGCTTGTCCTGACGGCGGCCCGAGAGGATTTCGTCCCCTACGATGATGAGGCCAATGCGGCGGGCGGCGGATTCTGCGGCCATGTCCGATTCCAGAAGTTGAGAAGAATGACGCGATTCAGACGTCGATGACCCGGTCCTCGCGCAAGCGCTTGAGCGCTTCCAGACCGTAGTGGGCGTAGACCAGGGCCGAGAACACCGGCAGGATGACCCACGCGGGCGGCAACAGGTTCAACAGCGAGCAGATCAGGCCTATGGTCCAGAAGCCGCCGTTGTTGCGTTCCAGGATCAGCTTGCGCTCGGCGGGGCTGGCGTGTTCGACGATGGCGTCCACGCGCATCATGCGCGAAAACGCGAACGCCCACCAGAAGATCGACAAGGCGATAGCCATGGGCGGCACCAGCCACAGCGGCAGCGTCAGCAGCCAGCCCGCGGCAAAGGCCAGCGATACCCAGATCGCGTTCCATACGCTGACCGCCGTCGCATGCTTGCCTTGCCGCGTGACGCTCACATACTCACGCTTGCCGACGTGGTTCAGCACCAGCGGCATCACGAACACGGCGGCAATCGCCAGGCCGAGGATGCCCGATACCGGCAACAGGATGGCCACCGCGATCACGGGGATCATGTAGACCTTGAGCGAGAACAGCCCCATCGCCAGCATCCAGTCCTCGGCCCGGTTGACGAAGTCCCAGCGCGCCGCCTCGGCAGCCAGCCATTCGTTGAGCGGCGTCCAGAACAGGTACAGCAGCAACAGGGCCCCCACCAGCGCGATCAGGAACGGCAGCAGCACCGCGAACAGCATGGAGGGATGGCATTGGGACACCAGGGCGCGCTTGAACGCCTGGCCCACGCTGACGGCGCCGGCCCCGGCAGCGGAAAATCGGCCGTTGTCGGGCGTGGCGGAATCAGTGCGCAAAGCAGTCATGGACGAGGAATGAGGGGGTAGACATCCCGGGTATGATAGTCAAACACGCCTTCATCTGCCCACATGTCCCTACTTGTACCCGATACCGACCTGGCCGCGCTGCGCGCGCGGCTGGGCTCATCGCCCGACGCCTGGCTGGTGGCCTGCTTCTGCGCGGCCTGGTGCGACACCTGCGAGCAATACAAGCCCAAGCTGCAAGCGCTGGCCGCCGCCATGCCGCAGCACGTCTTCGCCTGGATCGACATCGAGGACCACGCCGAACTCTTGGGCGACGAAGACGTGGAGAACTTCCCCACGCTGCTGGTGCAGATCGGATCGAAGGTGGTGTTCTACGGCCCCATGCTGCCGCACATCGGCCACCTGGAACGCCTGCTCGAAAGCCTGAATGAAAACAGCCCTGCGGTCGCCACCGCGCTGCCGGACCTGCCGCGCATGCTGGCCACCTGAGCCGCAGCGGGCGTCACGCGGGCCAGCCATAAAAAAACCCGCAAACCTAAGGGCTTGCGGGTTTTTTCATGCCGGCGCCTTTCAGGGCTTGCGGCTGCCGCCCAGCAGGACGGCGATCTGGCGCTTCGGCCCCGAGGATGCGCCGTTGCTCCTGGGCGCCGGTTCTTCGGCGGGCGCGGACGGCGCCGAGGGCTCGTAGGGCTTCAGGAAGAAATCGTCCACGGGCTGGCGCGGCGCGCCGGACGAATAGCCGGAGCGGCGGTCGGACGAACGGCCGCGGTCGCCGCGGCTGTCACGGCTTTCACGACCCTCGCGCCCTTCGCGCGACGACGAACCGCGGCGCTCGTCGCTGCGGCGGTGGCTGCGCGCGACCAGGTCGGCAGGAACATCCAGGGTGCCGCGCGGCACTTCGCGCTTGATGAGTTTTTCGATGTCGAGCAGGAAGCGTTCTTCGTCGGGCGTGAACAAGGCGATGGCCTCGCCCGATGCGCCCGCGCGGCCCGTGCGGCCAATACGGTGCACGTAGTCTTCCGCGTTGTACGGCAGGTCGTAGTTGATGACGCAAGGCACGCCAGCCACGTCCAGGCCGCGCGCGGCCACGTCGGTAGCCACCAGCACTTCCAGTTCGCCGGCCTTGAAGGCTTCCAGCGCCTTCATGCGGTCGGCCTGGGTCTTGTCGCCGTGAATGGATTCAGCCTTGACGCCGTCTCGTTCCAGGTCGCGGGCCAAGCGCGCCGTGCCGATCTTGGTGTTGGAAAACACGATGACCTGGTTCAGGCCGCGCGACTTCACCAGATGCACGACCGCGGCGCGCTTGGCGTCGCTGGGCATCTTGTAGGCGATCTGGGTGATCGTGTTGGCGGTGGCGTTGCGCGCCGCGACTTCGATTTCGACCGGTTGATTCAGGTACGAGCGGCCCAGCTTGCGGATTTCATTGCTGAACGTGGCGGAGAACAGCAGGCCCTGGCGCTGCGCGGGCAGCAGGCGGATGATGCGCTCCAGGTCGGGCAGAAAGCCCATGTCCAGCATGCGGTCGGCTTCGTCCAATACCAGGATGCCGACCTGGCTCAGGTTCACGTTCTTTTGCTCGACGTGGTCGAGCAGGCGGCCGGGCGTGGCCACCAGCACTTCGCAGCCGCGGCGCAGGGCTTCCTTCTGCGGACCGATATCCACGCCGCCGAACACCACCGCCGAACGCAGGGGCGTCTGCTTGCTGTAGCGCTTGACGCTTTCGTAGACCTGGTCGGCCAGTTCGCGCGTGGGCGTCAGGATCAGCGCGCGCACCGGATGGCGCGCGGGCGATGCGCTGGTATTGGCCAGCGGCATGAGGCGATGCAGGATGGGCAGCGTAAAGGCGGCCGTCTTGCCGGTGCCGGTCTGGGCTGCGCCCATGACGTCGCGCCCTTCCACCACGACGGGGATGGCCTGCGCCTGGATCGGCGTGGGCGTGGTGTAGCCGGTTTCGGCGATGGACTGCAGAAGCAGAGGGTGCAGCCCGAAATCGGTGAACGTCGGCGCGGGCGCGGCAGGTGCTACGGATTGAGTGGATTCAGTCATCAGGGTTAGGCAGATACCGGGACCAGTGAAAAAGAACAAAACGAGAGTGCTACGCGCACTGCACTACATATGCATCGGAACAACCTGAACACGCGCAATCTGCATCCTGCCTTGCTGGCCAGGCGGCGCATTCTGGATTCGATACTTATGAGGGCAGTACCAGGCCCGGATTGCTGTGGATAACATGATTTTAGCGCAGCCGCATTACCACACGGTCCAGCCGCCTTCTGAAAGGCATTGCAAACGCCTTCCGCCCGCTGTCAGCAAGCGCCCGCCGGGCATACCAGTCGCGTCCACTGGATGGACGTTTTGGGTAATGACTCTTAGCCGGCCAGCCAGCGCAGGCCCCAGAGCGCCAGCATGCCGACGATGATGACCAGCACCGCGCTGCGGGTGCGCAGGAATACCAGGATGGCGAGTACGCCCGCGACCAGCTTGTAGTCGAACACCGGCCCCAGGCCGGCCTTCCAGGGCAGCAGGTCGGGCACGATGATGGCGGTCAGGGCGGCGGCGGGCGCGTAGCGCAAGGCGCGGCGCACGCCTTCCGGCAGGGGGATGTAGTCGCCGAACAGCATGAAGCCGGCGCGCGTCAGCACACTGCACAGCGCCAGCAGCAGGATGGCGGAATAGACGTAGATTTCAGCAGGCCAGAGGGTCATGCGCGGGCCTTGAAGTAGCGTTCGGCCCAAATGCCGGCGACCACGCCCGCCACCACGGCGGCGGCCAGGCCCAGGCGCAGCGGCAGGACCTGCCCGGTCCAGGCGACCACGCCGGCTGCCAGCATGGAAATCAGCATGGGCTTGGTGCTGGCCAGCGGCACCGTGATGGCCAGCAGCGCCAGCACCGCGGCAAAGTCCAGCGACCAGTCCGTGGGCACCATGGAGCCCAGATAGATGCCGACGATGGACGAGGTCTGCCACACGAACCAGCCCGGCGCGATGGCGCCCAGGAAGAACCAGAGCTGCTCGCGGGTGCCGCGCACGGCCGCATCGCCAAAGCGCGGCATGAACAGCACGAAGCCCATGTCGGTCGTGAAATACCCCAGCCCCAGCCGCTTGGGCCAGGACAGGTGGCGGAAATAGGGATGCAGCGCCGCGCCGAAAATGAGAAAGCGCAGGTTCACCACGCAGCCGGCGGCGAAAATCAGCCAAAGCGGCGCGCCAGTAGCGATGAGCGGCAGGGACGTCAGTTGGGCCGAGCCCGCGTACAGCAACAGGGTCATGGCCAGCGCCATGGTTTCGGTCAAGCCCGACTTGACCATGGCCACGCCGGTGACCAGCCCCCAAGTGGCGGTGGCGATCAGGGCGGGCACGATGGCGTGCACGCCAGCCCGGAATGCAGCGATACGCTCCTGGCGGACCGCGACGGGGTCTTCGGATTCAGGAAGCGCGGATTCAGAGGACAACTGCTGGCCCCTGGCGATTCGGACAGGACGACATGGAAACTCTAAGGAAAAGGAACGCACGACAACCCGTTCGCCCGCCGGGATCACTACGCGCGGGCCTGGCGGCGCCGCGCCGGGGCGCGAATAGGGGCGTATTGTAACCTCGCTGCTTGATACAATACGGGCCTCGGGATTCTTGGGCGCTTGGGAGTAGACCATGTCGATGGCAGACCGCGACGGCTTCATCTGGTATGACGGCAAGCTCGTACCGTGGCGAGACGCGACCACGCACGTCCTGACGCACTCCCTGCATTACGGCCTGTCGGTATTCGAAGGCGTGCGCGCCTACCGCTCCGAGATCGGCACCGCCATCTTCCGCCTCGAAGACCACACCAACCGCCTCTTCAATTCGGCTCACATCTACCAGATCCCGATGCCCTTCGATCGCGACACGATCAACGAGGCGCAGCGGACGGTCGTGCGCGAAAACCAGCTGGAAGCCGGCTACCTGCGCCCCCTGGTGTTCTACGGCCCCGAAAAAATGGGCGTGTCGCCCAAGGGCGCCCGGGTGCACGTGGCTATCGCCGCCTGGCCCTGGGGCGCCTATCTGGGCGAAGAGGCGCTGTCCGCAGGCATCCGCGTCAAGGTGTCGTCATTCGCGCGCCAGCACGTGAACGTCACGATGCCGCGCGCCAAGGTGGCCACCACCTACGCCAATTCGATCCTGGCCAATACCGAGGCCCTGCAGGACGGCTACGACGAAGCCCTGCTGCTGGACACGGAAGGCTTCGTGGCCGAGGGTTCCGGCGAAAACCTCTTCATCGTCAAGGACGGCGTGCTCTGCGAGCCTGAGATCGCATCCGCCCTGACCGGCATTACCCGCTCCACCATCCATGCGCTGGCCGCCGACCTGGGCTTGCGCGTGGTGACCAAGCGCCTGACACGCGATGACGTCTACATCGCCGACGAGGCATTCTTCACCGGCACGGCCGCCGAAGTGACCCCCATCCGCGAAGTGGACAACCGCCAGATCGGCTCCGGCCGGCGCGGCCCGATCACGGAGCGGCTGCAGAAAGCTTTTTTTGACGTGGTGAATGGCCGCAACCCGAAGTACCATCACTGGCTGAGTAAAGTCTGATCCGCGCGGCCCGGTCCATGACCAGGCCGCATCATTGCCCCAACCTGCCGATTACCGGTTTTTTTTCAGGAATATCCATGACCGCTGCTGCTCCGGCCGCCGTCCCCCACCCCCACGAAGTCATCGAGGTCGGCGCTGACGACCTGCCCGTGTTCTGTCCGGGCCCCAAGGCGCCGCTCTGGAGCATGCATCCGCGCGTGTTCCTGGACGTGGCCCGCACCGGCTCCGCCAGTTGCGCCTACTGCGGCGCCGAATACCGCCTGAAGCCCGGCACCGTATTGCACGGCCACGGGCACTGAGTCACCCGCTCTATAACGTCCACCCGTTTCCGCCGCCATGTTCGCCACGCCCGAAGAAGCAGAGCACGCGTTCTACGAAGCCCTCGACCAGGCGGACGTCGTACGCCTGATGCAAGTCTGGGCGGACGACGAGGAAGTCGTCTGCATCCATCCGGGGGGCCTGCGCATCGTCGGCCACTCGGCGGTGCACGATTCCTGGCAGCAGGTGCTGGCCAACGGCCCGCTGCACGTGCGCCCATTGCGCCCGCTGGTCATGCTCAGCATGATGTGCGCGGTGCACGTGCTGGTGGAACAGGTGGCGGTGCAGACGCGGGAAGGCACGCAATTCGCCAATTGCTACGCCACCAACATCTACCACAAGGGGCCCACCGGCTGGCGCATGGTCATGCACCATGCCTCGCCGGCGCCCACCGAAGCCGGGGTGCTCGACTTGCACGACGTACCCGACATGCTGCACTGAATCGGGTGGATTTTTAGTTGGCCGCTGCTCGTCTTGATACAACGCCCTGTCCCGTCCCCTCCTGGTTGCCCGGAGGCGACAGCCAGACGGTTTATGCCGCCCTGTTCGCGCAGTATCACCGCATCGCATTCGTACGCGAACGGGTGGACACGCCCGACACCGACTTCGTCGATTTCGATTGGACCGGTCCGGGCCTGTTCCCACACAAGTCCGCCGACGGTGCGCCCGTCAGCGGCCAGCGTCCGGTTGCCAATGGCAAGACCGCCGCGGCCCGGTGGATGACGGATGCGGACTGGAAGTCCCTGCCGCATACGCCCGATACCCCAGCCCTGATCCTGTTCCACGGCCTGGAAGGCGGCAGCAACAGCCGCTATGCGCAGTCCATCGCGCATCACTTCCGCGCGCGCGGCTGGATCGTGGTGATCGCGCATTTCCGCGGCTGCTCGGGCGTGCCCAACCGCCTGGCCCGCGCCTACTACTCGGGTGATTCGGCCGAGGTCGGCTTCATGCTGAATACCGTGCGCCAGCGCATCCCGCATGCTCGATGGCATGCGGTCGGCGTATCGCTGGGGGGCAACGCCCTGCTCAAATACCTGGGCGAACACCAGGAGGATACCGGCTGGCTGACGGCCTGCGCGGGCGTGTCCGTGCCGCTGGACCTGGTGGCCTGCGGCAAGACGCTGTCCACCGGCATATTCAACCGCAGGGTCTACACCGCCCATTTCCTGAAGACGCTCAAGCACAAGGTGCTGGAGAAGGCGCACCGCTATCCCGGCGCCGTGGACGTCATGCGCATCGCCCATGCGCATGATCTGCGCGAATTCGACGACACGTACACCGCGCCCATGCACGGTTTTCGCAATGCGCTGGATTACTGGACGCGGGCGTCCAGCAAGCCCTGGCTGCCGAAGATATCCGTGCCGACGCTGGTGCTCAATGCCCGCAACGATCCGTTCGTGCCGGCCGCGTCGCTGCCGACGCCCGAGGAATGCTCGTCCACCATCCTGCTGCATCAGCCTACCGATGGCGGCCATGCCGGTTTTCCGACCGGCAGCTTCCCCGCCCACCTGAACTGGCTGCCCCAGCGGCTGGGACGCTTCTTCGAAACCGGCCTGTAGGGCGCGTCCTGCGCCCTGCCCGGCTCGGCCGGGCGCTCAGCCCGACTTGAAGCGTTCCAGCAACTGGCGCTCTTCGGCCAGCTTGTCCTTCACTTCCTTGATCTGCACGTCGATCTGAGACTGCTCGTAGAAGTCGGTGGACATGTTGCGCGCCTGCTGCAGCTGCGATTCCGCGGCGGCGTATGCGCCCGTCATGACGTAAAAGCGCGCCTGGTCGCGGCGCGCGGCCACGGGCTTGCCGTTGCGGTCTTCGCTCTGCGCCAGCATCTGGTAGAGGCTGGGCTCGTCGCTGCCCCATTGCTTGATCTTGGCCCGCAGGTATTCCTGCGCGTCCGTGTGGCGGCCGACGCTTTGCAGCGCCTGGGCGTAGGCGATGCCCAGGGCCCGGTGGGCGGGCCAGCGCTTGGTGCCAGCCTGGGCGAGCTCCAGCGCCCGGGGGTACTCCTTGCGGGCCAGGGCGATATCCACACTGAGCTTGGCCAGCTGGGCCGAGCTTCGACCGTCCGCCGACGCCAGGTTCCAGTTGCGCTCGGCCTCGGCCAGGTTGTTGCGCTGGAACGCCTGCAGCGCCAGGCCGTAGTAGGCGGCCGACTTGCGCACGCCCGACAGGGCCTGGGCCTCGTCCTGCAATTGCTGGCCGGCGGTGCGCAGGCTGACCGCGTCGCGGCCCTGCACCACGCGCATCTTGGCGCGTATGTACCAGAAATCGTCGCTATCCACGTGGCGCGCCACCGGAGACTGGTTGCGCACCCGATTCTGCACGTCCGACATACGCTCGATGGACAGCGGGTGGGTGCTGGCCCATGAGCCGCCGCCCGCGCCTTCATTCAGGCGCGACGCATTCATCAGGCGCCCGAACATCTGCGCCATGCCTTCGGCGTCGTAGCCCGCCTTGGTCAGCATCTGCAGCCCGGCCCGGTCGGCTTCGCGTTCCGCATCGCGTGAAAAACCCAGCTGCCGGTTGATGGCCGCGGCCTGGCCGAATGCCGCCACGCCCACCGCCAGGTTGCCGCCGCCCCCGGCCAGGGCCGCCAGCAGCGCCCCCGCCAGGCTCGCCAGCATCACCATGCTGTTCTGGTTCTGCTGGGTCATGCCGCGGGCGATGTGGCGCTGCACGACGTGGCCGATTTCGTGCGCCAGCACCGCCGCCAGTTCGGACTCGCTGGCGGAAGCCACGATCAGTCCCGTATTGACGCCGATGAAGCCGCCGGGCATGGCGAAAGCGTTGATTTCGGGGTCGCGCACGCCGAACATCTCGACCTCGGGCACCGCGCCGGGCGCGAAGGCAGCCAGTTTGCGCCCCATGGTGGTGAGGTACTGGCTGAGTTCGGAATCGTCCACATAGGTCGGGTCGCGCCGCCCCTGGGCCATGATGGCCTCGCCCAGGCTGCGCTCCAGCGCAGGGGACAGTTCAGCGGCAGAGGCCGCACCCATCGAGGGCAGGCCTACGGGCTGCGCCCAGGCGGCGATGGGGAGGGCTGGGACGGCCAGGGCCACGGACAGCCCGACGATTGCACCCCGTTTCGCAATCGAGCAAATGGATGGCATTTTCCTGCGGTTCATAAGCCTATGATAGCGATGCGCTTAAAATGTTTCATCGATAGCCCCAACGAGGTCTCAATGCGTCCTGTCCGTAAAGCCGTTTTCCCCGTCGCCGGCATGGGTACGCGCTTCCTGCCCGCCACCAAGGCGATGCCCAAGGAAATGCTGCCCGTGGTCGACAAGCCGCTGATCCAATACGCCGTGGAAGAAGCCGTGGCCGCCGGGATCACCGATCTCATCTTCGTGACGGGGCGCAACAAGCGCGCCATCGAAGACCACTTCGACTCCGCGCCGGAACTCGAATCGGACCTGGAAAGCAAGGGCAAGCACGAGCTTTTGGCCATGGTGCGGGGCATTCTACCTGCGCATGTGAATTGCCTCTACATCCGCCAGTCGGCCCCGCTGGGACTGGGCCACGCGGTGCTGTCGGCCGCACCGGCCGTGGGCGACGAACCGTTTGCCGTGCTGCTCGCCGATGACCTGATCGACTCCGACCAGCCCGCGCTGAAGCAGCTGATCGACGTGGCCGTGGCGCAGAACGCCAGTGTGCTCGGCGTACAGGACGTGCCGCGCGCGGATACCCGCAAGTACGGCATCGTGGCCACCCGCCAGGGAGAGGCCAGCGCCAACGGCCGCACGGAACGCGTCACCCATATCGTCGAAAAGCCCGACCCCGAAGCCGCGCCGTCGACGCTCGCCGTGGTGGGCCGCTACGTGCTGGAAGCCGCGATCTTCGACCACCTGCGCTCGACCAAGATGGGCGCCGGCAACGAGATCCAGCTGACCGACGGCATCGCCTCGCTGATGCGCGAGCGCGCCGTGTATGCGCACCGCTATGAAGGCGTGCGCTACGACTGTGGCAGCAAGGCCGGCATGTTCCAGGCCACCGTGGCGCTGGGCAAGAAGTACCACGGCCTGCTGCCGGAATAGCCGCAAGCCTGCGGCTATTCGTGCCGCGTCAAGGCTTGAGCGCCGCGGCCTCGCGCCGGCCGTTGAAGCCTTGTTCCAGAATCTTCCGCGCCGAGGGCTCATGGGCCTTCGGCCCGCCGATGCCAAAGCGCTGTGCCGCCACGCCCATCAGGACGATCACGGCGCCCAGTGCGGACGTGTACAGCACCTCCTGGCGGTACGTACCCTCCAGCACCATCGTCAGCAAGGCTGCGCAGATGAACAGGATGACCGCCCAGGTCAGCCAGGGAAACAACCACATCTTGAACTTCAGTTCGGCTCCCTGAGCCTGCAGGCGCTGCCGCATGCGCAGTTGGCAGCATGCGATGGTCAGGTAGACGAACAGCGCCACGCAGCCCGTGGTTTGCATGAGGACGTCGTACAGGTCCATCGAGGACGTCGCCATCATGTAGACGGCAACAAATGCGAACACGCTGGATATGACCACGCCCACGTACGGCGCACCGGACGAAGCGCCAGTAACGGCCATGATGCGATGCGCGTCGCCGCGACGGGCCAATGAATAGAGCATGCGCGACGAGACGTAAAGCGCCGAGTTGAAGCAGCTGCAGACCGAAGTCAGCACGATGGCGTTGACGATCAATTGTGCGTAGGGAATGCCCATCGCGTCCAGCACCACGTTGTAGCTGCCACGCGTCGGGTCGACCAGGGCGGGCGTGTCGTAGGGCACCAGGCAAACCACCAGAAAGATGGACCCTACATAGAACAGGCAGATCCGCCAGACTACCGATCGGATGGCTTTCACGATTTGGCCACCGGGCTCGGAGGTCTCTCCCGCCGCCACCGTGACGACTTCCGCGCCCATCATTGCGAACATGATGCCCAGCAATGCGGTGACCACGGCGCCAGGCCCATTAGGCATGAAACCCCGATCGGCGAGATTGGACATGCCGCCGGCATCGCCAAAGGGCCACAGGTGCACAACCGCCAGCGTTCCGACCACCAGGAACAAGACGATGGCCACCACTTTGATCAGGCCGAACCAAAACTCGAATTCCCCGTAGTTCCTGACGTTCATGAAGTTGACGCCTATCAACCCAAGCGTCAGGAGCAGCGCGTAGACCCAATTGGGCGCCACGGGGAACCAGCCATGCAGAATCTGTCCCGCGACATAGGCTTCCCACCCCATCAGCAGCGCCCAGAAGTACCAATACAGCCAACCGATGGTGAAACCCGCCCAGCGCCCGATAGCGCGATCCGCGTAAGTCGAAAAGGAACCGGTATCGGGCTGGGCCACGGCCATCTCGCCCAGCATGCGCATGACTAGAAACACCAGGATCCCGCCGCCCAGATAAGCCAGGATCACTGCGGGTCCGGCCAGCGCGATCTGCTTGCCGGACCCCACAAACAAGGCCGCGCCGATGACCCCGGCAATGGAAATCATCGTCATGTGGCGCGATTGCAGCCCACCCTTGAGTCCCTCACCCTTAGACATGCTTTCTCCTTTGACCGCGCCCCCGGTATGGAACGCGCTTGTTTTGTTTTTTTCCGCACAGGCCTGATGCAAGGCGCGCCTGACCCTAATCTTCAAGTCCCGCGGGCGCGAACCCGGCCAGGAGCGCGTCCAGCCAGCGCGGCGCAAGATCCCGCGCTTCGCGCGCTTCCTTTCTGCGTACGGCGTTGCGGACCAGCGAACCGCCGAAGTACTTGATGGGTTCGGGCGGAAACCGCTTGGGCTTGCGGCCAACCAGGGCGCAGCGGCGCCAAGAATCGTTGCGATCCAGGGCCAGGCTCGCCAGAATCCTGCCGCCCAACAGGCTGGGAGCGACGCCGTTGCCGCTCCAACCCACTCCGTAGTGGATGTGCCCCGTACCGGACAAGGTGCCGAAAACGGGCAGGCTGTCGTAAGTCCGATCAATCGGGCCCGACCACGCATGCGAGACGCGCACATCGGCAAGCATCGGGTAGGCGCGGCGGAAATCCTGTTCCGCCATCCGGCAGCTTTCTTCGTGGCGGCTGAAGGTGGCGTCGATGACGCCTCCCCGGGAAAGCGCCCCCGTACCCTTGCCGTACGCGATCCGCCCGTCTCTTGTGGTCCGGTAATACCCGACCATCAACTGCGAATCGGTGATGGCTTCGCCTCCGGTCCAGCCCAGGGAAGCCAGGCGCTCGGGGATCGCCTGCGTCACGACGATGGAACTGTTGACGGGCACGATCAGCCTTGAGATTTCAGGAATGGCCGCGGCCCATGCATTCGTCGCCAGCACGACGCTTTTGGCCAGCATGGTGCCCAAGGCGCTGCGGATCACCGCCGGATAGCCGTCGCTCAACTCCAGCACCGGCGTGTTCTCGTGGATCACGATGCCGCGCTCCAGGGCCACCCTGCGCATACCGCGCACCAACCGTGCCGGCTGCACCGTGGCATTGCCGCGCTCGAACACGCCCGCCCTGTGCATACGAGACCCGGTTCGACGTGCAACATCCTCCGGGAGTACGTACTCGAAGGGACGCGCGCCGACCCGGGCGCAGGCCTGGAGCGTGCCGTCCCATGACTCCTGTTGCGCCTCGGAAGTGGCAGTCCAGAGCCATCCCCCGCGGCGGATGTGCGCATCGATGCGATGGCGGCCGCAGAACTGTTCGATTTCATCGATGGCGCGTTCCGAGGCCTGGGCCAGGAACAGCGCCTCGTCGGCATCCGCGAAAGCAAGCAACGAAGCGATTTTCGGCCACCAGGACATGACCATGCCGCCGTTGCGCCCTGAAGCGCCCCCGCCGCAAACGTCGCGTTCCAGGACCACGACCTTGGACCAAGGACTGAGCTCCTTGATGCTCAACGCCGTCCACAGGCCTACATAGCCTCCACCGATAATCACGATGTCGGCGGCCTGGCTACCGGTCATGGGCGCACTTGCCTGCATGGCGGGCTCCGCCTCCTGCATCCAGAAGCTGCGTTGCAGGAAAGGTTCGGCTTGGCTTGTATGGCGTGAAATGATCATGAGCAAAGCGGCTTTAATCCAGCCGCGCCTCGAATTGAATATATCTACATAATTTCTGTAGGTTGTGATCCTATCGAAGCTGATTTTTGCAAAAAATAGGGGCTTTCCCCGATATGTCCGGTCCTATCATGAAGGATCGGATTTATATAATTTATCTATATATATTCTGTACGAACTGCCACACTGGTCCATCCACCGCACCAGCACAGGAACTTCACTCGCATGTCTGAGTATCGAATCGGCGACGTCGCGCGCCTCACGGGCACGAACATTTCGACGCTGCGGCTATGGGAGCAACACGGCCTCCTCGTTCCGGCGCGCACCGAAACGGGACAGCGCATCTATTCAGATGCAGATCTGGCTCGGGTATCCCATATCGTTCGTCTGCGGCAGATCAACGGCCTGAACATGCCTGCGATCCGTCGCGTACTGGAGGAGTCGCAGGCCGGATCAGCGTCCGCGGCGCCACCCTCGACCGCCTCAGGCGCCACGGCATCCCAGGCCCGTGAAATGGCTGACGCCGCCGCGCTTGGACTGCGTTTTCGCACCGCGCGCCGCAGCGCCGACTTGTCGCTGAAAGAAGCGTCAGATGAAACCAGCCTGCCCGTGTCCTTCATTTCCACCTTTGAACGGACAGGCCGCGGGGCCACCGTCGCCAGCCTGAAGCTGCTTGCCACCTGTTATGGCACGTCGCTGACGGCCCTGTCGGAGGTGTCGCCCAAGCCGTCACGCAACGCGGCCGAGGTGGTGCGCAAGGGCCAGGAAAGACATGCCCCGTCGTTCGGCGCGGGCATCCAGATCCTGCAGCTCGCGACGAGCCTGCCTTCGCTCGACTGCCAGAAATGGGTCCTGGCGCCGGGCGCCCGCAGTGAAGGCGCCTATACGCACCATGGAGAGGAGTGCATACACGTCATCGCCGGCGAATTCAGCATTACGGTCGATCTGGCGGCGCCCGTGACCTTGCGCGCCGGAGACAGCATTTCGTTCCTGAGCGGACGGCCTCATTCGTGGAAAGTCGTCGGCGAGCAAACCGTGGAACTGTTCTGGGTCAATACGCCGAAGAGCTTCTAAGCTGACGACGTATGCCACCCGCCGCGGTTTTCAGGCCGAAGCGGCGCGGGCACGGGCCTTGGAACGGGCCAGCGCATCGCGATCCGCCTTGCGCAAGCGCCCCTTGGCCGACAGGCGCATCAGGGTTCCCAGGGCCACCATCAGGCCGATCACCTCGACCAGCGCGGCCGGAATCCACATGGTCAGGCCGCCTATGGTCTGATCGGTCTGGGCCGACATGGCGATGGCGCGGCCGCATAGTTCGAACAGCGGATAGATGTCGCTTTCAGTGAAGGCAATGACCGCGCCGGCCACCATTTGCGGCAGCATCGTCAGCACGGGAGAAATGACCCGGCCGCCCGGCGTCATGGCCGCGGGCGGCGCGGGCCTGCGGTCCAGGATCAGGTTCCAGTACATGAAGCCGCTGATGACCACCGACCAGTTCATCAGGCGGTAGAGGCGCCAGTCCAGCATGGAATAGAACTGCACCGACGGGATCAGCCAGACCAGCACCAGGAAAACAAACAGCGTCGGCACGAAGATCTTGTGGGTCAGCACCGCCACCGTGGCACGGCCGGCGCCGGTGCGCAGGAAGTCGCGCAGGCGGATGCGCCAGCGCATGGGCAGGCCCGCGCGCATCACCTGCCCCGGGAATGCCGCCATCACCAGCAGCGGCCCCAGATGGTGCAACACCAGATGCTGGATGCGGTGGATGAAGAACATGCGCTCGGCGTAGTAGTCCAGCCGGGTATGCATGGACAGGTACAGCAGCACCATGCCGGTCCAGAACAGGATGCTGCGGGCGGCGGTCACGCGATGGACCTTTTGGCCGCGCACGAACAGCACGATGGCCACCAGGAAGGAGGCCACCAGCGTGGGAGAGAACTCCCAGGGTATGAGCCATTCGAGACTATCCATGCAAACCATCCGGAAAACGTCGGGGCTGTACGAGGACGGGCGCCATGCGCCGCACCCGCCGATTGTAGTTGACCCCGGCCCGCCCTGCCCCGGCGCTCAGAAACGGTGCGAAATGCCCGTGCCTACCCGCGTGGTGTGGGAATGGGCAGGATCGAACTGGTCGTCCAGCGTGTAGTTCGACGCATAGCCGGCGAAGGCATAGAGCGTCGTGCGCGGGGACAGGCTGTAGGTATAGCCCAGCGTCATCACCTGCGCATTGCGCGCCGTCATGCCGTTGTCCCAATGCCAGTCCGGATGGGCCAGCGACCATTGCACCAGCACGGCGCCAGGCCCGACCGGCACGCTGACCCCGACCAGCCAGGCATCGACCGTGCCGCCGCGCACGAAGGCAGCCGGTCCCAGGCCCATGCCCAGTCCGTCGGGATCGCCCCCGTCCAGCCCGACATCGCCGTTGCGCTGGCGCGACCAGGCCAGGGACAGCTTCAGCACCTCGAAGTCATAGGAAGCGCCCAGCTGGACCGCTTGCGGCCGTCCGTTGCTGCCCGGCGGCGCGTCGGCCAGGCGCAGCTGGTCCCAGGTGGCGACCGCCAGCAAGGGTCCATCCTCATATTTCAGGCCGAGACTGAGCGCGCGGTTGTTGTTGGCCGTTTTGAACTGGCTGCGGTCGTCGGCGTCGAAGGAATAGCCGATGCCTGCCTGGAAGCCCTGCCATACCGGCGTGTAGTAATTGACCAGGTTGCTGAGCTGGTAGTTGTCGGACGCCTTGAAGGTGGCACCCATGCCCATTTCCTTCCAGGACGCGATTTCCAGGGAATTGCCGTAGACCTGGCCTATGGTGTGCTGGCGCCCCAACCGCAGGTCGCCGAAGCTGTCATGCCCCAGGCCGACCCAGGCGGCGTAATTGAAGTAGCGGTCGTCGTCGGCCCGCTTGCCCGACGAGGGATCGAAGCCGCTTTCCAGCTGGAACCTGGCGCTCCAGCCCCCGCCCATGTCTTCCGCCCCCGTCATGCCCCACAGGGTATCGGTCAATCCGCCGTTGAGCAGCCCGCTGTGGCTGCCCTGCCCCGAGACCGAGGTGACGGCCAGCCCCGCGTCCACCACCCCGTACAGCGTCAGCCCCTGCCCGGTCTCGGCGCAGCGCCCCGCCAAGGGAAGGGCCAGGCCCACTGCCATCAGCGCGGCAAAAGTAGCGATTCTCATGTGTTTCTCCTGATCGCGCGGCGGGCTTGCGCCCGCCGCGGGCCTCATCTACTTATTGCCAGCCGTAGCGGCGGACCCAGATTCCCTTCAGGAACTGCGTCAGCGTGCAATAAGCCAACAGGATGCCGACCAGCCAGGGGAAGTAGCTCAACGGCAGCGGCTGCAGCTGGAGGTACTCGGCCAAGGGCGAAAACGGCAGCAGCAACCCCATCGTCACCACCAGCAGGGTCATGCCCATCAGCGGCCACGCGGCGCGGCTTTGCAGGAACGGGATCTTGCGTGTGCGGATCATATGGACGATGAGCGTCTGCGACAACAATCCTTCGACGAACCAGCCCGACTGGAATAGCGTCTGGTGTTCCGGCGTATTGGCCTGGAAAACGTACCACATGAGCGCATAGGTGGCGATGTCGAACAGGGAACTGATCGGACCGAAAAACACCATGAAGCGACCCAGGCCGTCAGGGTCCCACTGTTGCGGCTTCTTCAACAATTCTTCGTCGACATTGTCGAACGGGATTGCGGTCTGGGAAATGTCGTACATCAAGTTCTGCACCAGCAGGTGGATGGGCAGCATCGGCAGAAACGGCAGAAAGGCGCTGGCGACCAGGACCGAGAAGACATTGCCGAAGTTCGAGCTGGCCGTCATCTTCAGGTACTTGAGCATGTTGCAGAAGGTCTTGCGACCTTCGATGACGCCGTCCTCCAGCACCATCAGGCTCTTTTCCAGCAGGATGATGTCCGCAGCCTCTTTGGAAATATCGACCGCCGAATCCACCGAGATGCCCACGTCGGCCGCCCGCAGGGCTGGCGCGTCGTTGATGCCGTCGCCCATGAAGCCCACGGTGTTTCCCTGGGCCCTGAGGCTGCGCACAATGCGCTCCTTGTGGGCCGGCGTGAGCCGCGCGAACACATTGGCCTCGCGCACGGCGGCGGCCAGTTGCGCCTCGTCCATTGCCTCGATATCGGCGCCCAGATAGACCTTGCGCACCTCGAAATCGACCTCGCGGCAGACCTTCTGCGTCACCAGCTCCACATCGCCGGTCAGCACCTTCACTTCGATGCCGGAATCCTTGAGCGCCTTGAGCGCGGGGGCGGTGGATTCCTTGGGAGGATCCAGGAAGGCCATGTATCCGACCAGCACCAGATCGGACTCGTCGGCCACGCCGTAGGTTTGCTGGGTGGGCGGCATTTCCTTGACGCCCACCGCGATGACACGCAGACCGTCGCGATTCAAGTCCGCCGTCACCCGGCGGATGTCGGCCCGGCGGGCATCGGTCAGCAGATGCTCTTCGTGGCCCACGCGCAGGCGGGTGCAGACCGCCAGCATCTCCTCCAGCGCGCCCTTGCAGATCAATTCGTGATGCTCGCGGCCATTCTCGGTTTCGTTGACCACGACCGACATGCGGCGCCGGGAAAAATCGAAGGGGATCTCGTCGACCTTGCGGTACTTTGCCGCCAGATCCAGCTTGCGCTCGACTTCGGCGTGCTGCAGCACCGCCACATCCAGCAGGTTCTTCAAACCGGTCTGGTAGTAGCTGTTGAGATAGGCGTAGGCCAGCACGTCGTCGCTGCTGGCGCCGTAGACGTCGGTGTGGCGCTCCAGCACGATGCGGTCCTGGGTCAGGGTGCCGGTCTTGTCCGTGCACAGCACGTTCATCGCGCCCAGGTTCTGGATCGCGTCCAGCCGCTTGACCACGACCTTGCGGCGCGACATGCGCACGGCGCCCTTGGCCAGGGTGGCCGTGACGATCATGGGCAGCATTTCGGGCGTCAGGCCCACGGCGATGGCCAGCGCGAACAGCAGCGCCTCCATCCAGTCGCCCTTGGTAAAGCCGTTGATCAGCATGACGATGGGCGCCATGACCAGCATGAAACGGATCAGCACCCAACTCACGCGGTTGATGCCCTGCTGGAACTGGGTCGGCGCACGGCTGGTCTGCGTGACGCGCCCGGCCAATTGGCCGAAGTAGCTGCGCGAGCCCGTGGCGACCACCAGGGCGCTGCCCGAGCCGCTGACCACGTTGGTACCCATGAACGCCATGTTCTCAAGTTCCAGCGCGTTGGCGGTCTCGCTGCGCTGCGTGGCGTACTTTTCGACAGGCAGCGATTCGCCCGTCAGCGCGGCCTGCGCGATGAACAGGTCCTTGGCATTCAGGATGCGGCAGTCGGCGGGAATCATGTCGCCCGCGGACAGCAGCACCACGTCGCCCGGCACCAGCTCCGCCAGCGGCACCTCGATCTGGCGCGAGCCGCTGACATGCAGCGCCACGCCGAAATAGCGGCGGGCATCGCCCTCGGCCTGGGTCGCCGGGTCGCTGCGCAGCACGGTGGCGGTGTTCTGCACCATGGCCTTGAGCGCCTCGGCGGCGCGGCTGGAGCGCTGTTCCTGCGCAAACCGCAGCACGGTGGAGATGAGCACCATGGCGCCGATGATGAATACCGCTGTCCAGGACTGGTCGTCAGGCACGGCCATGCGCACGTCGGTGAGCCAGGACAGCGCCGCCAGCGCGGTCAGAAGCAGGTTGAACGGATTCCGATAGGACAGCCACAGATGCGTGTACCAGGAGAGCGGCTTTTCGTGGTCGACCTCGTTGGCGCCGTAGCGTTCGCGCGCGGTCTGCGCCTGGGCCTCGGACAGCCCGCCGCGGCTGCTGCCGAACAGGGCGAACAGGGCGCCGAAGCCCATGCGCGACAGGTCCAGCATCTGGCGGTTGGCATGGCGCGCGGTGTCGGAAGACGCCGCGGCGGTCGCGACGCCGCGTTCCGGCATGGGCGAACGGCGGAAGTGTCTGGCGCTATGGCGCAGGCCCGCCGCCGACGTAAAGAAGGACTTGAGAAACTTGAACATCGGAGTGCTCCGGTTGTACGTGTAGTTGTTGGAGACACGGACGACCCTGCCCTCTGCTGGCTGCGCGCGGGCAGCAGTGGTCCGCGGCTTTCGCGCAGAAAGCCGTCAAACCGCCGCGTACAGGCGTGCGCAGGCGCCGGGGCAATGTTGCCGGTATCCGGATCGCATGAAATGCGCCGGGTGCGGAAAACGGATGGGAGCTAGCGGAGGAATCGGCGCCGGCGGCAGAGGCGCACGCGACGTGGGCCAGGCCGGTGATTCTTGGCTGCGGACTCCGTACGGGCCAGGATGACTATCCTGCCTGTCGGCTCGCAGCGAGGAGACAGGTCAGACAGGCATGCCGGCGCCGCGCACTGGGCGCAATCGAGGCTCGGGGTCTAAGGCACTGGGCATGATCTCTCCTGTGGAAGAAAGGATGGCTTCAGGCCAGCGCGGCCTGCGCGGCCGGCGTCGTGGTCTGGGTGCCGAAATGCACGTGGCGCACGGCGGGATTGGCGCTCAGGCGGCGCGCCTGCGACATCAGTTCGCCCCGCAGCTCCGGGGGGCAATTGACGGTGATGCAGGCGGATGCCATGCCAGGATCCCGGCCCTGGTCGATCTGCACTTGCGAGACGTCCAGGCCGGCGGCGCTGAAGTCCAGGCAGATCTGCTTGCGCAAGGCGCCCAGTTCGTCGCGCGGACAGATGACCGTCAGGCGCGAAGTGCCGCGGCGGCGGCCCAGGGCGGTGGCGCGGTCCACGCCGGCGCGGCGTAGGAACAAGTCGAAGAAACGCATAACGACCTCCATTGCAAGAATGGGGAGCGTGATCGCGAATACGCGCGCATGCGCGCTGCGCGTGGCGGACAGGCACGAGAAAAACGTGCGCGAACGCTGACGCTGCGGCTGAAGCGGCGGTTCTGGCGGTTTATGTTGGGGAGTTTCCCGGCAAGCCGCTGGCTTGCGCGATTGCCCGGGCTTGCGCCTGGAGCTTGGGATACAACCGCAACCTGTTCAACAGGCTGCGGCAGACGGAGTTCTGCGTGGACCTGTTAAACAGCGACGTCGATGCAAGATCGACAACTTTCGCCGGAATCGGTATTCACGAAGACTGCTCCTGGGATGGATAACGGGCAAGATTTTACGCGGGTTTCCACTTATGGACAAGGCTTTTGGCGCTAAATCGAGCCTGAATGCGGAAAAAAACGCGGGGCCCCAAGCCCCGCGCACTAAACGCCGTCAGACGTAGAAATGCCAGCCCAGATAGGCTGCGAACACGGCATACAGGCCCCCCACGGCCGACAACGCCGGCACGCTCATGGCCGAGCGGCGGAAACGGAGCCACAGCAGGCCGATCGACAGCATCGTGAACAGGCCTGCCGCGAGCAGGGGACCGTCCAGCAGCCAGGGCGTCATGAAGATACCCAGCGCGCTTGGGATGGTCGCCTGAATCATCATGGCGCCCGAAATATTGGCCAGCGCCAGCCGTTCCTTGCCCTGGCGCACCCAGATCAGCGCGTTCATGATTTCCGGCAGCTCGGTCGCCACCGGCGCCAGCAACAGCGCGGCCACATGAGGCGATGCGCCCATCGCCACGCCCAGCAACTCGATCTGGTTCACGAACACATGCGATGCCCCGGCGATCACGACCAGGGCCAGCACCGTCTGCGTGACTGCCCAGAACATGCTCGGATCCTCGTCGCGCGGGCGCAGCTTCAGCGGTTCGAGGTCCTCGCTGTCCAGGCTCTCCTCGTCGTTGCTGAGCTCGCGCTTGACGTAAAGGCCGTAGGTGGCCAGGAACAGGATGCCCAACCAGGGCTTCCAGGCAAAGGCCAGCAGGCCCAGGCCCACCTTGAAGATGAAGATGCCCATGAACCAGGCCTGGTCGCGGGCCAGCCTGCGCTGGTCCGCGTTGATACAGTCCGCCTGCGTGGCCCGCCCGCGGCGCGAGCGCCACAGAGCCAGGCCAACCACCGCATACGCCAGCGTCGCCAGCACCAGCGGGCCGCCCATGGCGGCACCGACGCCTATGTCTTTTTGCTCGGGGGTCTCGCCAAACACGACAGCCATGAAGGTCACGGCACTTTCCGGCAAGGCCGTACCGAACGCGGCCAGCACGGTGCCGGTGGCGGTGGCGCCAAGCTGGAAGCGATGGCCGACCCATTCGACGCCGTTCACGAAGAACTCGCAGGCGAAGTAGATCACTGCCGCTGACAGGAAAAACAGGAACAGGGTGAGAAACATATGGGCGAGCCGGACGAGCAGAAACCAATTGGCGCGACGTCGCGGCTCGCCCGGCTGGGGTGAACGCAACGCGGCCAAAGGTCTCGCCTGGCTGATCCATGCGGCGGGTGCCGCCGTGCATGGATACCGCTACTAGCGCCATGGAGTTCTAGCGGCTGCTGCGCGGCGCTGAACCACCAAGTCTGTTGACGCTAGCTCCTTTGTGGGGACAAAGGATGGCTACTCCCCAATGACAGAGCGGCGATTGTAGCAGCTTGGCCTGCGCGGTCCAGCGAATTCAGTGCGCCCCTTGCGGGCTGTCGCAAGCAGGGGATGGCAGGTAAAGTAAACGGCATCCTCACCCTGCCGGGGTTCGCGCCCCAGTCCGCCATGAGCCTGCCTCCCGACGACATCGCCCCTTACGCCGCGCGGCGCCAACGCCTGATGGCGCAGATGCGCGCGGAGGGCGGCGGCATCGCCATACTGGCGACCGCCCCGGAAGCCACGCGCAACCGCGACGCGGAATATCCATACCGGCACGACAGCGACTTCTTCTACCTGACCGGCTTCACCGAACCCGGCGCCTGGCTGGTGCTGACCGCCGGTGCGACCGACCGCGCCCTGCTCTTCTGCCGCCCCCGCCACATCGAACATGAAATATGGGAGGGCAAGCGCTTCGGCCCCGAGGCGGCTGCCGCGCATTTCGGCTTCGACGACGCCCATCCGCTCGATGCGCTGGACGAACTGATGCCTGCGCTGCTGCAGGACCATGCCACCTTGTACGCTCCACTGGCGGGCGACAAGCGCAGCGACGGGCGCCTGCACCGCTGGCTGGCCGCGGCGCGCGAGGCTGGCCGCGGCGGCCATGCGCCGCCCTCGCGCCAACAGGACATCCGGCCGCTGCTGGCCGAGATGCGGCTGATCAAGGACGCCACGGAAATCGCGGCCATGCGGCGCGCGGCCAAGATCTCCGCCGGCGCCCACGTGCGCGCCATGCGCGTCGCCCGCGCCGGCATGCGGGAATACGAGATCGAGGCCGAACTGCTGTACGAGTTCCGCCGCCACGGCGCGCAATCGGTGGCCTACAACAGCATCGTGGCCACCGGCGCCAATGCCTGCGTGCTGCACTACCCGGCCGGCGAAGCCGTGTTGCGCGACGGCGACCTGGTGCTGATCGACGCAGGCTGCGAGGTCGACAGCTACGCCAGCGACATCACCCGGACATTCCCGGTGAACGGCCGCTACAGCGGTCCGCAGCGCGCGCTGTACGACCTGACGGTGGCCGCGCAGGATGCCGCCGCCCAGGCCACGGCGCCCGGCCGCAGCTTCAACGACGGCCATCAGGCCGCCCTGCGCGTGCTGGCGCAGGGCATGCTGGACCTGAAACTCTTGAAAGGCTCGCTGGACGGGGTGCTGGAATCCGGCGACTACAGCCGCTTCTACATGCACCGCACCGGCCACTGGCTGGGCTTGGACGTGCACGACGTGGGCGACTACCGCCAGCCCGGCCCGGCCCACGGCGCCGAACGCCCCTGGCGCAAGCTGGAACCGGGAATGATGC
The DNA here is from genome assembly GCF_902859965.1 of Achromobacter aegrifaciens. Taxonomy (NCBI): domain Bacteria; kingdom Pseudomonadati; phylum Pseudomonadota; class Betaproteobacteria; order Burkholderiales; family Alcaligenaceae; genus Achromobacter; species Achromobacter aegrifaciens. The sequence goes on along the minus strand of NZ_CADIKO010000003.1, from coordinate 238,437 downwards.
TGACGATCGAGCCCGGCATCTACGTGCGGCCCGCTGACGACGTGCCCGAGGCCTACTGGAACATCGGCATCCGCACCGAAGACGACGCGCTGGTCACGGACGAAGGCTGTGAACTCATCACCCGCGGCGTGCCGGTGCAGGCCGGCGAGATCGAAGCGCTGATGCGCGAGTAGGCTGGCGGCGCGCCAGAGCCGCGCTAAAAGACGTAGCCGTCGAGCCAGCCCATGGCGATCCAGGTGTAGACCACCACCATGGCGATGGCGAACATGGACACGATGGCGCCGACCAGGCAGGCCAGGATCGCAACCAGCACCGGCCCCCAGCCGGTCTGGGTCGGCCGGCCCAATCCGTCGTTGTAGAGGCGGTCGAATTTCTCGTCCGGCATCAACGAGAACACCGCGCTCTCGATGAACCCGTCGACCATGGGTATGAACACCAGGAAGAAGGCGGGGTTGTCGTACCAGACAGGGTAGAAGCTGACGGCACAGAACAGGCTGATCAGCGTGTACGCGGTCACCAGCCAGGCGTGGCGGCGCCCCAGATACCACCAATGCGCCCCCACCGCCCCGAACAGGCAGGCCAGCAGCCCGACCGCGACCTTGCCGCGCGGGCGGCGGGCGGAAGCTGCGGACAACGGGGATGAGGCCTGTAGCTGCGTCATGTCGATCGACCGGAAAGAGGACCACGGCGCCAAGACGCGCCGGCTGCTGCGGATTGTAGTGGACGGTTAAAATCCGGGCATGACTTCATCCGCCTTCGACATAGCGATTCTAGGCGCGGGCCCGGTGGGCCGCGTGCTGGCCCTGATGCTGGCGCGCGTGGCGCCCGACCCCGCGCGCATCGCGCTGCTTGCCGCCAGCGCGCCCGCCCCGGTCGCGCCGTCGGCGGCGGCGCCCGCCACGGATCCCCGCGTGCTGGCCATGAACCACGGCAGCCGGGTGCTGCTGGAGTCGCTGCATGCCTGGCCCGAACGCTCGGCCGACATCCGCAACATCCATGTGTCGCAACGCGGCCGGCTGGGCCGGACGCTGATCCAGAACACCGATTTCGGCGTGCCGCAGCTGGGCAGCGTGGTCGCCTATTCCGGCCTGCATGCCAAGCTGGACGAATGCGTGGCCGCCTGCGGCGTCACCGTGCTGCCGGGCCCGCCCGCCCGGATCGGCATGCAGGACGCGGACGGCGTGCGCATCGAACAAGGCGACACGACGCTGCTGTGCCGGGTGGCGGTGCAATCCGACGGCGCGGGCGCGGTCGACGTGCGCCGCGACTACGACCAGCACGCGGTGCTGACCACGGCGCACGCCACCCTGCCCCGCCGCGGCTGGGCCTGGGAGCGCTTCACCGCCGAGGGCCCGCTGGCGCTGCTGCCGCATCCGCAGACCCCGGACGCCTATTCGGTGGTCTGGTGCAGCGCGCCCGAGCGCGCGGCCGAACTGGCGGCGCTGGATAATGCCGCGTTTTCGCGGGCGCTGTCCGTCGCCTTCGGCGACCGCCTGGGACGGCTTTCCAGCCAGGCGCCCCGGCATGTCTTTCCGCTGGCGCTCAGCGCCCGCCGCGCCCAGGTGCACGGCCGCCTGGCGGCCATCGGCAATGCCGCGCAAACCCTGCATCCGGTCGCAGGCCAGGGCCTGAACCTGGGCCTGCGCGACGCAGCCCGCCTGGCCCAGACGCTGGCCGGCTGGCTGGCTCACCCGGAGGTCAATCCCGGCTCCGCCCTGGCGGAATTCGCCGGAGCGCGCCACGTGGACCGCTTCATCACCGCCGGCCTGACCGATCTGATGCCCCGCATCTTCTCGACCGGCCTGGCGCCGGTGGAGCACGCCTGTGGTCTGGCCTTATTGGGGATGGATCTGGCCTCTCCGCTGCGCGCGCCGCTGGCGCAGCATCTGCTGCAAGGTTTCCGCGCCTGAACTCTTCCTATCCGCCCCCGATAATGGGGCGGTTGTCTGCTTTCGCCTTCCTTTGTTACGAATTGTTCTCCAGGTGACAAAGAGGGCGCGAACGAGCCGGTTAAAATGTGAGCATGCGCATAGGTCAATGGACCCTTCCCAACAACGTGCTGGTCGCGCCCATGGCGGGCGTGACGGACCGTCCTTTCCGCCAGCTTTGCAAGAAGCTGGGGGCGGGCTATGCCGTCTCGGAAATGGCCGCGAGCAACCCCAAGCTGTGGGATAGCGTCAAAACCTCCCGCCGCCTGAACCATGACGGCGAGATCGCCCCCATTTCGGTGCAGATCGCCGGCGCCGACCCTGCCATGATGGCGGAGGCGGCGGTGTTCAACGCCAGCAAGGGCGCCCGGATCATCGACATCAACATGGGCTGCCCGGTCAAGAAGGTCTGCAACGTGGCCTCCGGGTCGGCGCTCTTGCGCCATGAAGACCAGATCGCCCGCATCCTGGACGCGGTGGTATCCGCCTGCGCGCCGCTGGACGTGCCGGTGACCCTGAAGACCCGCACGGGCTGGGACCGCGAAAGCCGCAATGCCCTGCGGGTGGCGAAAATGGCCGAAAACGCCGGCATCGCCGCCCTGACCCTGCATGGCCGCACCCGCGCCGACCTCTATACGGGCGAGGCGGAATATGACACTATCCGCGCCGTCAAGGCCGAGCTGAAAATCCCCGTTGTCGCCAACGGAGATATCACTACGCCCGAAAAAGCCCGGCACGTCCTGGATTACACTGGCGCCGACGCGGTCATGATCGGCCGGGCGGCCCAAGGCCGTCCCTGGATTTTCCGCGAAATCGACCACTACCTGCGCACGGGCGAAACACTGGCCCCTCCCTCCTATGGGGAAATGCGCGAGCTGCTGCTCGAACATCTCGACGACCATTACCGGTTTTACGGCGAGCACACCGGCGTACGCACGGCGCGCAAGCACATAGGCTGGTATCTGGACGGCCTGCCGGGGGCGGATTCGTTCTGCGCCCGCATGAATCTGATCGACAACACCCGCGACCAGTGGCGGGCCGTGTCGGACTGGTTCGACCTCATCTCGCGCGACGGCGGATCCCATCCGGCGCCGGTCGCAGAAGCCCTGCTGGCGGCATAACCGCCTCAACACCAACATAAAAATATCTGTACTCAAATGAGCAAGAAAGATGTCCTGGAAGAATGCGTGCGCGCCAGCCTGGAGCGCTATTTCGAAGACTTGGGCGAATCCGAACCCCACGACATGTGGGACATGGTGATGCGCTGCGTGGAGCGCCCGGTGCTTGAAGTGGCGTTGGAAAGGTCGGGCGGCAACCAGTCGCGGGCATCCGAAATGCTGGGCATCACCCGCAACACCCTGCGCAAGAAGTTGCTGGCGCACAATATCCAGGTATAGCTTTCGCGCGCGGGCGGCAGGCGCATCGCGCCGCCCGCTCCCCCAGATTTCCCATCCGACCTGAACGAGAAAGGCGCTCCCGCCCCACTCCGTCCCTCACCATGAAAATCGAAACCGCCCTGCTTTCGGTGTCCGACAAGACCGGCATCGTTGAATTTGCCCGCGCCCTGGCTGCGCGCGGCGTGCGCCTGCTGTCCACCGGCGGCACCGCCAAGCTGCTGGCCGACTCCGGCCTGACCGTCACCGAAGTGGCGGCCCACACGGGTTCGCCCGAAATTCTCGATGGCCGCGTCAAGACGCTGCACCCGAAAATCCACGGCGGCCTGCTGGCGCGCCGCGACAGCGCCGAGCACATGGACACCATCAAGGCGGCGGGCATCGACCGCATCGACATGCTGGTGGTCAACCTGTACCCGTTCCGCGAAACCGTTGCCAAGCCGGACTGCACCTTCGCCGACGCCGTCGAGAACATCGACATCGGCGGCCCGGCCATGCTGCGCGCGGCGGCCAAGAACCACGGCACCGAAGCCGGCGGCGTGACGGTGGTGATCGACCCCGTCGACTATTCGCGCGTGCTGGCCGAAATGGACAAGGGCGGCAACACCTCCTATGGCCTGCGCCTGGCGCTGGCCTCCAAGGTCTACGCCCACACCGCCGCCTACGACGGCGCCATCGCCGCCTACCTGACCAGCCTGGCCGAAGCCGAGCCCAAGCAGGAAGCCGTGCCGGCCCGCAACGAATGGCCCGGCACCCTGACCCTGCAGGTCAAGCAGGAACAGGCCCTGCGTTATGGCGAGAACCCGCACCAGACCGCCGCCTTCTACGTGGACGCGCAGCGTCCGGCTGGCCTGCTGGGCAACTACCGCCAGCTGCAGGGCAAGGAACTGTCCTACAACAACATTGCGGACGCGGACGCCGCCTGGGAATGCGCACGCAGCTTCGAAGCGCCCGCCTGCGTCATCGTCAAGCACGCCAACCCCTGCGGCGTGGCCGTCGCGGCCGACACGCTGGGCGCCTACCAGCAAGCCTTCAAGACCGACCCGACCTCGGCCTTCGGCGGCATCATCGCCTTCAACCGCCCGGTCGACGCCGCCACGGCCGAAGCCGTGAGCGCGCAGTTCCTGGAAGTGCTGCTGGCTCCCGCCTATGACGGCGCCGCGCTGGCCATCCTGGCCGCCAAGAAGAACGTGCGCGTGCTGGAAGTGCCGATGGGCACGGGCCAGAACGCCTTCGACATCAAGCGCGTGGGCGGCGGCTGGCTGGTGCAGAGCCCGGACGCCTACAACGTGCCGCGCGACGCGCTCAAGGTGGTCAGCAAGCGCCAGCCCACCGAAGCCGAAATGAACGACCTGGCATTCGCCTGGAAGGTCGCCAAGTACGTCAAGTCCAACGCCATCGTGTTCGTGGGCGGCGGCATGACCCTGGGCGTGGGCGCCGGCCAGATGAGCCGCATCGACTCGGCCCGCATCGCCTCGATCAAGGCGGAAAACGCCGGCCTGACCCTGAAGGGCTCGGCCGTGGCGTCGGACGCCTTCTTCCCGTTCCGCGACGGCCTGGACGTGGTGGTGGCCGCGGGCGCAACCTGCGTGATCCAGCCGGGCGGCAGCGTGCGCGACGACGAAGTGATTGCCGCAGCCGACGAGCACGGCATCGCCATGGTGCTGACCGGCACCCGCCACTTCCGCCACTGATGCGCGTCCTCGGCATCGATCCCGGCCTGCGCCGCACCGGCTTCGGTGTGATCGATGCCGACGGCCCGCGGCTGCGCTATGTGGCCAGCGGGACCATCGTGGTCCCGCCGGCGCTGGCGCTGTCCGAACGCCTCAAGGTCATCCTGGACAATCTGCGCCAGGTGGCTCGCGACACGCAACCCGACGTGGCCGCGCTGGAAATCATCTTCCTGAACACCAACCCCGCTTCCACCCTGCTGCTGGGCCAGGCGCGCGGCGCCGCGCTGTGCGCGCTGGCCGACAGTTCGCTGCCCGTGCACGAGTACACCGCGCTGCAGATCAAGAAAGCCGTGGTCGGCACCGGCCGCGCCGCCAAGGAGCAGGTGCAGATGATGGTGCAGCACCTGCTGTCGCTGGACGGCGCGCCCGCGCCCGACTCGGCAGACGCGCTGGCCTGTGCCATCTGCCATGCCCATGCCGGCCCGCTGCAGGACAAGCTCGAACGCCTGGGCGCCTCGCTGCGCATGAGCGGCAAGACCCGCATCCGCAACGGCCGCCTGATCGGCTGAACGCCTGGCACGCCGCGATTTGCCGCGAAGCGGGACCCGTTCCCGCCGCATGCGCGCCCGCGCGTATAGAATCCCCGCATCCGCCGCGCATTCAGCGGCCTCACCATTGCCAGGCCACCATCACCATGATCGGACGCATCACCGGAACCCTGATCGAGAAACTCCCGCCCACCATCTGCGTGGACGTGGGCGGTCTGGGCTATGACATCGACGTGCCCATGAGCACGCTGTACTCGCTGCCCGACACGGGCGCGCGCGTCACGCTCTACACGCACCTGACGGTGCGCGAAGACGCCCACATCCTGTACGGCTTCGCTTCGGCAGGCGAACGCAGCGCTTTCCGCGAACTGATCAAGGTCAGCGGCATCGGCGCGCGCACCGCGCTGTCGGTGCTGTCGGGGTTGTCGGTGGCTGACCTGGCGCAGGCCATTACACTGCAGGAATCGGGCCGCCTGACGCGCGTGCCCGGCATCGGCAAGAAGACCGCCGAACGCCTGCTGCTGGAAATGCGGGGCAAACTGGGCGCGGACATCGGCGCCTCGCCGCATGCAGCGCCGGACAACCAGTCGGACATCCTGAACGCGCTGCTGGCGCTGGGCTATTCAGAAAAGGAATCGCTGTCGGCGCTGAAGACGCTGCCCGAAGGCGTGGGCGTGTCCGACGGCATCAAGCAGGCATTGAAAGCACTGGTGCGCTGAAACCGGCTTACAGGTAGCGCGGCGCCACGGCTTCCAGGCCCGTCGGCACCACGTGCAGTTCGGGCGCGATCGGCCCGCTGCAGATGTTGTCGCGGCGCAAGGAATCCAGATTGTCGCGCGACATCAAAGGCGTGCCCGGCATGCATTCGAACAGCCGGGCCTGCATGCGGCCCACGCCCATTGGCATGCTGACCACCGGCCGCGGATGGCCGCTCCAGGCGGCGCACAGGCGCGCGATCTCGCCCAGGCTGTAGACCTGGGGTCCGCCCAGTTCATAGGTCTTGCCGCAGGTGTGCGTATTGCCCAGGGCCGAGACGATGGCAGCGACCACGTCGCCCACGTAGACCGGCTGCATGCGCACATGCGCGCCGGCCAGCGGCAGCACCGGCAGCCACCGCGCCAGCCCGGCGAACATATTGGTGAACTTGTCGTCCGGACCGAAGACCACCGAGGGCCGGAAGATGGTCCAGCCGCCGTCCTGATTTCCCTGGAATTCCTGCTTGATGGCGGCTTCGCCGTCGCCCTTGGAGCGCTGGTACATGCTGTCGCCGTTGGAATCGGCGCCCAGCGCGCTGATGTGGATGAGCCTGCGCACGCCCTGCCGGCGACAAGCTTGCGCGATGCGCTGCGGCAGCAGCACGTGGGCCCGCGCGAATTCCGAGCCATAAGGCCGGCCGGCGTTGCCGTGCAGAATGCCCACCAGGTTGATGACCGCGTCGCAGCCCTGCGCCAGGCCGTCCAGCGTGGCGTCGTCGTGCACGTCGGCTTCGAGCAAGGTCACGGTGGGAAGAATCTGCAGGTCGCGCCCGCGGCTGTGGAGCCGGGTGGGCACGACGATCTGATGCTGATCCGCGGATAGCCGCGCTACCAGATGACGGCCTATGAAACCGGTGCCGCCGATGACAAGGATACGCATGTCGCAGCCCCTGTTCGTCAGGATTCAGTCCCGATTCTGCCTTGCACACGCGACAACCGCAAGCGCGCGGCGGCGGCCCGCAAGGGGGCCGCCAGAAGGGGGTCAGCCCGCCAGCAGCTTGGCGTAGGCCGGAAGGTCGACGTTGCCGCCGCTGATGATGACGCCGACCCGCGCACCGCGCACCGGCACCACGTTCTGCATGACGGCGGCCGCGCCCAGGCAGCCGGTGGGCTCCACCACCATCTTCATGCGTTCGGCGAAGAACCGCATGGTGGTGACCAGCTGTTCGTCCGTCACCGTGACGATGTCGCGCACATGCTTCTGGATGAGCGGGAAGGTCAGGTTGCCCAGGTGCGTCGTGGCGGCGCCATCGGCCAGGGTCTTGGGCGCCGGGATGCGGACGATTTCGCCTTTGCGCAAGGACTGCTGGCCGTCGTTGCCAGCCTCGGGCTCGACGCCGTAGACCAGGCAGCGCGGGCTCAGCGCGTAGGCGGAAAGGGCCGATCCCGACAGCAGGCCGCCGCCGCCCAGGCAGACGAACAGGTAGTCCAGCTCGCCCACTTCCTCGAACAGTTCCTTGGCGGCGGTGCCCTGGCCGGCGATCACGTCTTCGTGATCGTAGGGAGGGATCAGGGTGGCGCCGGTTTCCGCATGGATGCGGCGGGCGATCGCCTCGCGGTCCTCGGTGTAGCGGTCATAGGTGACGATCTTGCCGCCATAGCCCTCGGTGGCGGCGCGCTTGGCGGCCGGGGCGTCCAACGGCATGATGATGGTGGCCTGCACCCCTTGCAGCTTGGAGGCCAGTGCGATGGCCTGCGCGTGGTTGCCCGACGAAAACGTGACCACGCCGGCGGCGCGCTGTTCCGGGGTCAGGCGGGCGATGGCGTTGTAGCCGCCGCGGAACTTGAAAGCGCCCATGCGCTGGAAGTTCTCGCACTTGAAGAAGACCGACGCGCCGCTGATCGCATCGGCGGTAGCCGAGGTCAGTACGGGCGTGCGGTGCGCGTTGCCGGCCAGGCGCTCGCTGGCGCGCACGACGTCGTCATAGGTGGGCAATTCGGGCTGCATGGGCTTGGGTCCTTTGATCGCGGAGAATAATCAAAACCTCCGGATGATAAACCCGCGGCCGGCTTCGGGCGCCCTCCGGCGCCCGGGCACGGTCCGGTTTGCCCGCAGCCTACTTCCCGAAAAGATCGCCGGAGCCCGCCGTGGCGCCGGCGGGCGGGGTCAGCCCCAGGTGGCGCCAGGTGGTCAGCGTGGCGGTGCGGCCGCGCGGCGTGCGCTGCAGGTAGCCATGCTGGATCAGATAGGGCTCGATCACGTCCTCGATGGTGTCGCGCTCTTCGCCGATGGCGGCGGCCAGGCTGTCCACGCCGACGGGACCGCCGTCGAACTTATGGATGATGGCCTCGAGCAGCTTGCGGTCCATCAGGTCCAGGCCTTGCGGGTCCACCTCCAGCATGGCCAGCGCGCGGCCCGCGACGTCCGCATCGATGGTGCCGCCCGCCTTGACCTCGGCATAATCGCGCACCCGGCGCAACAGCCGGTTGGCGATGCGGGGCGTGCCGCGGGCGCGGCGCGCGACTTCCGCCGCGCCGTCCGGCGTGATGCCGGCGTTCAAGAGGCCGGCGCTGCGCGTGACGATGTGGCCGAGATCGGCGGCGTTGTAGAACTCCAGCCGCGACACGATGCCGAAGCGGTCGCGCAGGGGGTTGGTCAGCATGCCGGCGCGGGTGGTGGCGCCGACCAGGGTGAAGGGCTGCAGGTCCAGCTTCACGCTGCGCGCGGCCGGGCCTTCGCCGATCAGGATGTCGATCTGGAAGTCCTCCAGCGCCGGATAGAGGATTTCCTCGACCACGGGCGACAAGCGGTGGATTTCGTCGATGAACAGGACGTCGTTCTTTTCCAGGTTGGTCAAGAGCGCCGCCAGGTCGCCCGGGCGTTCCAGCACCGGACCGGAGGTCTGGCGCAGCTGCACCCCCATTTCATGCGCAATGATGTGGGCCAGCGTGGTTTTGCCCAGGCCCGGGGGACCGAACAGCAGCACGTGATCCAGGGCCTCGCCGCGCTTCCTGGCTGCGGCGATGAAGATCTCCAGCTGTTCCCGGGCGCGCTGCTGGCCGACGTACTCGTCCAGCGCCTTGGGCCGCAGGGCGCGTTCGATCGACTCCTCGTTGGGCGAGACCGGCTGCGGCGCCACGATACGGGGGGCGTCGGGACGGGAGGAAAGCGAATCGGACTGGATGGCCATGGTGCGGAAACGACAAAATGCTGAGCAGGATGCATCGTACCGTAGCGCGACCCGCCCAGGGGGGAAGCGAGCGCCCTTGCGGGCGCCCCTAGGGCGTCTCGGACAGCGGCAGCTTGACCCGCACGCACAGCCCGCCAGACTCCGCCTCAAGCAGCTCCAGCGAGCCGCCATGGGCCCGTGCGATGGCCTCGGCCAGCGCCAGCCCCAGGCCCACGCTGCCGGTGCGCGTGCGCGCGTCGTCCAGGCGGCTGAACGGGCGCAGCGCTTCCTGGCGCCGTTCCGGCACGATGCCGGAGCCATGGTCGGCCACGTCCAGCACCGCGTGGCGTCCCTCATGCCTCAGACTGACCTGGACCGGCGGCGCGCCGTGGTTCAGCGCATTGCCGATCAGGTTGTCCAGCAGGCGGCCCAGCGCCACGGCGTCCGCCTGCACCACCAGGGTCGCGACGTCGTCGCCGGCCCGCAGGCTGATATCGGTGCCGGCGCCCTGCCAGGCGCCCACGCGCTCGGTCAGCCAGTCGGACAGCAGCATCGAGGCGTAGCGGTAGGCGGCCGGGTCGGTGCCGCGCACGAAGCCGATGAACTGGTCGACCATGTGCTGCATGTCCTGCAGGTCCGCGCGCAGCCCCTCCTTCAGCTTGGAGTCGTCGGCCAGCTCGATGCGCAGCCACATCCGCGACAAGGGACCCTTCAGGTCATGCGGCAGGCCCGACAGCAGCGTGCGGCGCACCGAATCGGATTCGGACAGCGCATCCAGCATGGCGTTGAAGCGTTCTCCCAATACCCGAGTTTCGTGAGGGCCCGAGGGCTCGACCCGTTGCGGCTGCCCTGCCGCCAACCGGTCGGCCGCGTCGGCCAGCCGGGTGATAGGACGCGTGATGTGCCAGGAAAAACCCACCGCCAGCAACAGCAGCAGCCCCAGGCCGCCCAGCCAGGCGGCGATGAACGGCGTCGCGACCGGCGGATCCAGGCGGTCCAGCGGGATGACCAGCCATTCGCGCAGGCGCGGCGCGTCCTCGCTGGCGGGGTTGGGCGCCAGCGAAATGAAGATCTCCGGCGTGGGTCCGCGCGACAGCGCCACGCGCGTGCCGTCGTTCAAACGTTCATTGAGCTGCTGCACCAGCACCCGCAGGTCGCGGCGGATGTCATCCGGTTCAGGCTGATAGCGGCGGCTGTGTTCTTCGCGGTCGCGATCGCGCGCGCGCTCGCCTTCCCTGGCGCTGGCGCGTTCATCGCCATGCTCCTCGTCGCGCACTTCCGGGGGGGGCGGCGCCGGCGGGCCGTGTATCTGCATGTCCGCGGGCGGCGGAGGCGGCGGCTTCGGGGCGGCCTTCGGCGGCGGGCGGCGGCCATTGAAGCGTTGCAGCTTGGCCTCGGCGGGCAGCACCCGCGACCACAGGCGCCACTGGTTCTGCGAGGCGGCGCGCACGAAGTCGGCGCGTTCCTCCGCCGGCACCTGCGACACCGCGGCGCGCAAGGTGCGGATGGTGGTGACGATGTAGCCGATGGCCACGTCTTCCATGAACTTGTGCCGGAAGTACGACACCGTCACCAGCGTGGCCGCCTGCGTCAGCAGGACCGAGCCCAGGATCAGCAGGATGAGCCTTGCCCGCAGCGAACGCGGCACCAGGAAGCCAGGAGAAAAGCGCATCAGGGCGAAAACCGGTAGCCAATGCCCCAGACGGTCTGGATCCAGCGCGGCTGCTTGGGATCGTCTTCGATGACCCGGCGCAGGCGCAGGATGGCGATGTCGATGGCGCGGTCATTGCGTTCGCCCGCGTCGTCGTCGCGCGCCAGCGCCAGCAGGCGTTCGCGCGACAGCGGCTTGCCCGCGTTGCGCACCAGCGCCTCCAGCAGATTGATTTCGCCGCCGGTCAGCTTGACCACCGTGCCTTCGCGCGACAGCTGGCGGGTGGAGGGATCGAACACGAAGGGACCGAACGAGACCGGCGCGTCCTTGGTCAGCGCGGACGGACCGCGCTTGCGGCGCAGCACGGCTTCGATGCGGGCCAGCAGCTCGCGCGGATCGAACGGCTTGCCGACGTAGTCGTCGGCGCCGGCCTCCAGGCCGATGATGCGGTCCACCGCCTCGTCACGCGCGGTCAGCAGGATGACGGGAATGTCCTCGCCCTGCTCGCGCAGGCGGCGGCAGGCGTCTGCGCCGTCGCCGCCGGGCAGCATGCGGTCCAGCACCAGCAGGTCGGGCGCGTAGCGGGTGATGCGGGACGACAGGTCGGTGGCGTCCGGCGCCAGCAGGGTGTCGTAGCCGTGCCGGTTCAGGTAGTCGGCCAGCAATTGCCGTAGGGCCGGATCGTCGTCGACGACCAGCAGCTTGGTGTGTGGATTGTCCATGGATGCCATAGTGCGGCCCGCCGCTACAAGCCGCAAGAGGCGGGAAATCAACTGAAATATACCTGTTGCACGATGTTGAGCGCGTTTACCAGCGCTTTCCCGCCACGGCGCAGCGCCCGATGCGGACTGGCCCTAAAATGGAACCCGGCCCGCCTTCTGTCCGCTTTGCTAAAAAACGTTTACAGGCAAGGCAGCGCTCCCTTTCTACACTGTGCCTATGGTCGCCCCTGCATTCCTCTGGCGAAAACCCTTGTTGCGCGCCGCGCTGGTCGCGGCCTCTGCCTGCCCGATCGCCCCGGCCCTGGGCGATCCGCTTGCGGCGTCCCCCTATATGCCCGCTCCGCCCTCTGCGCGCGGCATCGGCATACTGTCCCCGGTTCAACCCATGCCCGTGCGCCCCGCAGCCTCGATGGCGTCGCGCGCGGTGCCGCTGGATCCGTCCCCTTGCGACATGCAGACCATGGAGCCGGCGCTGGACACCAGCGTACACAGCACGGGCGACACGGACCTGATCCCCGGCACCGGACTGGGACTGTCCGGCGATGCCCAGCCCGCGCCGGTTCCGCAGGATTGCACCGTGCTCGCGACGCCCGAAGACCCTGCGCCGGACTACTCGCTCACCCTCCAGGATGGCGACCTGCCCCGCATACCCGTGGTCATGATCTCTGGCGTGTCGCGCGCTTCCCGGCCCTGGTTCGCCTCCGCCAGCAGCCAGGATGGCCTGCGCTACGGCGGCAACCGCAACTGGGTCTACCGCAATACCTCGGGCCCCTCCGTCGCCGTCGGCAACATCGACGCCAGGGCGCCCGCCTGGGGCAGCGGCGCGCCGGTGGGCGGGCTGCAGATCTCGAACTGGGCCGGATCCGGCGCCACGGCCCCGGAAGGCAGCTTCGGCTATTCCTCGTCGCTGGGCCGCCTGAACCGCATGGACCCGGCCGCCAGTTCCGGGGCCGTGGACTACGGCGACCCGGTAGGCAGCGGCAGCGTGCGCTACGGCCTTACGTCGGCGCTGACCGTGGAGGGCCAGATGCAAAGCGCGCCGTCGCTGACGACGCGCGGCATGGGTACCACCTACGCCGCGGGCGACTATGGAACCTTCCGCGCCGGGGCCACGCAAAGCACCTTCGACGCGGCCAGCGCGTGGCGTTATCGCTTCGACTACAACGTGGCCGTGGCCGACGCCGTCAACCTGGGCTATTCCAACGAGCAGGTCGGCGCGGGCTACGGCGACCTGTCCAGCTACTCGGGCGGCGGGGTTTCGGCGGCGCACACCCGCAACACGCTTTCCGCCGGCGTCCCCATCACCGGCTGGGGCGTGCTCAGCGGCACCTATTCGGGGCTGCGGGAAGGCTCCGAGCTGGCCGAACAGCGCGTGGGCCTGTCGCACAGCATGTTCGTCGCGCCCAAGGTCAAGCTGGCGGTGGGCGCGGACCGCGACATCATTTCCGGCAACTACGAATGGCGCGCCAACCTCAGCATGCCCGTCGATACCTTCATGCGCGGCACCTGGCTGAGCTGGTAGGCAGACCGCGGTCAGGACAGAAATCTCCCTGCCGGAAAAGGTCCGGCGGAATTGCGGCTTAAAATCCCTGCCATGATGCTCCCGGCCTACCCCCATGTCTGACGCGCGCGCCCTCGGCGTGTTGCAGCGCGTTTTCGGTTACGAATCCTTCCGCGGCGACCAGCAAGCCATTGTCGAACAGGTGATCGACGGCGGCGACGCGCTGGTCCTCATGCCCACGGGCGGCGGCAAGTCGCTCTGTTACCAGATTCCGTCCCTGGTCCGCGAAGGCACCGGCATCGTCGTGTCGCCCCTGATCGCGCTGATGCAGGACCAGGTCGACGCCCTGACCGAACTGGGCGTGCGCGCGGCCTTCCTCAACTCCACGCAGGAGTGGCGGGTGGCCCGCGACGTCGAGCAGGCCTTCCTGGCCGGCGAGCTGGACCTGCTGTACGTGGCGCCCGAACGCCTGCTGACCGATCGCTGCCTGCAATTGCTGGAACGCGGCCGCATCGCGCTGTTCGCCATCGACGAGGCCCACTGCGTGTCCCAGTGGGGCCACGACTTCCGCCCTGAATACCTGGGCCTGTCGATGCTGCACGAGCGCTGGCCCGACGTGCCGCGCATCGCGCTCACCGCGACCGCCACCGCCGACACCCGCCGCGAAATCGCCCAGCGCCTGTCGCTGGACGATGCGCGCCACTTCGTTTCCAGCTTCGACCGCCCCAACATCCGCTACCGCATCATCGAAAAGAATGAGGTGCGCAAGCAATTGCTGGAAATGATCCAGACCGATCATGAAGGCGAATCGGGCGTGGTCTATTGCCTGTCGCGCGCCCGCGTGGAAGAGACCGCGGAGTTCCTGTGCAACCAGGGCATCGACGCCATGCCCTATCACGCCGGCCTCAGCGCGCAGGTGCGCGCCGCCAACCAGGCGCGCTTCCTGCGCGAGGACGCCGTGGTCATGGTGGCCACCATCGCCTTCGGCATGGGCATCGACAAGCCCGACGTGCGCTTCGTGGCGCACATCGACCTGCCCAAGTCCGTGGAAGGCTATTACCAGGAAACCGGCCGTGCCGGCCGCGACGGCCTGCCTGCCACGGCCTGGCTGGCCTATGGCCTGCAGGACGTGGTGCAGCAGCGCCGCATGATCGACGAATCGCCGGGCGAAGAGTCCTACCGCCGCCGCCTGGGCCAGCAGCTGGACGCCATGCTGGGGCTGTGCGAAACGGTGGAATGCCGGCGCGTGCGTCTGCTGGCCTACTTCGGCCAGCAGATCACGGCCTGCGGCAATTGCGACGTCTGCCTGGAACCGCCGCAGGCCTGGGACGGCACGGTCGCGGCGCAGAAGGTGCTGTCTGCCGTCTACCGCCTGTGGAAGGAGCGCGGCCAGCGCTATGGCGCCGGCCACATCATCGACATCCTGCGCGGCAAGGTCACCGACCGCACCAAGCAGCACGGCCACGAAACGCTGAGCGTATTCGGCGTGGGCGCGGACCTGAGCGACACCGCCTGGCGCGGCGTGCTGCGCCAATTGCTGGCGCAAGGCCTGCTGACGGTGGACCACGAAGGCTACGGCACGCTGGCCCTGACCGAAGGCAGCCGCGCCGTGCTCAAGGGCGAACGCCAATTGATGCTGCGCCGGGAATCCGAAAAGAAACCGCGCTCGGGCAAGAGCGGCAGCGGCCGGCCCAAGGCGGCAGCCATCGACTTGCCGGCCGAACTGCAACCTGTATTCGAGGCCCTGCGCGCCTGGCGCGGCGAAGTCGCCAAGAGCCACGGGGTGCCGGCCTACGTCATCTTCCACGACGCGACTCTGCGCGAAATCGCCCTGGCCCAGCCCGAATCCATGGACGAGCTGAGCCACATCAGCGGCGTGGGCGCCCGCAAGCTGGAAGCCTACGGCGAAGAAATCCTGCAGCGGGTAGCGAAGCCGGTCTTGTGACGACGGCTCCGGCCGGACTTCCCGGCCGGATCAGCTCGGCGGCGGCAGCAGCGGCACCGGGGCGCGTTCCTTGCCGAACACCGAGCGGTACGCCAGGATATTGAACACCAGCACCACCGGTATGCCCACCACCGCTCCGGCCAGCACCAGACGCATCGAACCCAGCGCGCCCGCGCCGTCCCACAGCGTCATGTCGTCCAGGATCAGGTAGGGGAACAGGCTGTAGGCCAGGCCGCTGAGCATCAGCAGGAACAGCGCCACGCACAGCACGAACGGCAGCCAGCTGAAACGGTCGGCCTTGCCCGGCAACCGCGCCAGCAGCATTTCGGCTGCGACGAAACCCGCCAGCATCAGCACCCAGACCGTCGCCGCCAGGCTCAGGTGGGCGATGTTGCTCCATTTGTAGAAGATACCCGCGTTGGCCAGACCCAGCGTGACCGCGATGGCCACCATGCCCACCGCCGTCCAGCGGATGGCGTGGCGGGCCCAGTTGGCGGCGCGGCGCTGCAGATCGCCGTCCACCCGCATGACCAGCCAGGACGCGCCCAGCAGCACATAGGCCGCCACCGCGCACAGGCCGACGAACATGGAGAACCAGCCGTAGCCGGCATCGGACTGGTAGCCGGTGGCGATGCGGCCCAGCAGCATGCCCTGGCCGAAAGCGGTGATCAGCGACCCCGCCCAGAAGCCGAAGATCCAGCGCGGCTTCATTTCGTTGCGCGCGCGGATGCGGAACTCGAACGAGACGCTGCGCAGCACCACGCCCAGCACCATGCAGGTGAGCGGTCCGTAGAGCTTGCCCAGCACCGCGCCCCAGGCGAACGGGAACGCCGCCGCGAACAGGCCCATGCCCAGCAGCAGCCAGAATTCATTGGCGTCGCGCCACGGGCTCAGCAGGCTCATCATGCGGCCGCGCTCGTGTTCCGGCGCCAGTTGCAGCAGGATGCCCACGCCCAGGTCGAAACCGTCCAGCACCATGCCCGCGGCAATCACCACGAACAGCAGCGCCATGAAGGCCAGCGGCATCCAGAAAGAGGGATCGTCGGGGTTGAGGCCCTGGGAGGCGGCCAGCATGGCGATCATGGCGTACCTCCAGCCAGTTTGCGCACGGGCACGACGCCATAGCGCGCCGCGTGGAACAGCATGCCGACGAACGCCGCAAGCAGCAACAGGTACAGCACGCCATAGCCGATCAACCCGTACAGCACGGTGCTGGACGCCACGATGCCCAGCACCTCGGACTGCGTGACGGTGCCATTCACCGCGAACGGCTGCAAGCCCAGGATGGATACCCACCACCCGGCCACGACGGCGATGGCGCCGGAGAACATCATGCCGCACAGCACCCGCTGCCACCACGGCGGCAGCGTGGACGGGTCCAGCCCGCGCCGGAACGTCCACAGGAAGGTCACGCAGGCCACGGCCAGCATCAGCAAGCCCAGCCCTGCCGCCACGCGCAACGACCAGAAGGTCAGCGCCACCGGCGGCAACATGCCCGAATACTTGTCCAGGCCGCGGTAGGTGCCGTCCTGGTTGCGGTGCAGCCACATCCCACCCATGTTGCGCAGGGTCACGTCGGCAACGTTGGTATGGGCGCGTGCATCGGGCCAGGCGAACAGCACCAGTTGCGGCTCTGCACCGCTTTCCCAATAGCCCGCGGCGGCAGCGGCCTTGGCGGGCTGCAGCTTGGCAATCATCTGCCCGGCGCCGGTCGCGACCGGCAACTGCATGAAAGCCCCCACCACGGCGACCACCAGCGCGGTCTTGAACGCGTTGCGCTCGCCGTCGCCCAGCGGACGCCGCAGGGCCTGCAGCGCCGTCACGCCCATCATCAGGAACGCGGCGGCCAGCGCCGCGCCCACCATCACCACCGCCATGCGCCAGCCCACGGAGGGATTCAGCACCACGGCCATCCAGTCATAGACCTGATAGCGTCCATCGACCAGCAGCGCGCCGTCCGGCGTCTGCATCCAGGATTGCAGCGCTAGCACCCAGAACACCGCCACCAGTTGCCCCACCGCCACCATCAGCACGGCCAGCGTGTGGGCGCCGTCCGACACACGGCGTTGGCCGAACAGCATGACGCCCAGGAAACAGGATTTGAGGATGAAGACCGAGAGAATGGCGTAGCCAAGCAAGGGGCCTGCCACGTTGCCGATCTTGTCCATCAGGCCGGCCCACAGGCTGCCCAGCTGGATCAGCACCGGCACGCTGGCCGCCAGCGTCAACACGAAGGCCAGGGCGAATATCCGCACCCAGAAGCGGTACGCGGCGGTCCAGCCGCCCTGGCCGGACCAGCGCGCCCTGATCTTGAAGAACAGCAGTACCCAGGCGAGCGCCAGGGAGAAGGCCAGGAAAAACGCCAGAAAGCTCAGGCTGGCCACGAACTGCGTGCGGGCCAGGGATAACGTGGATATGTCCATGATGGCCCGTAGTGTAGAGCCAGTTACATGACTGTGGGGACAGTTTGAAACCGGTTGCACCGGCAGCAAAAAGGCCCCGCCTGCGGAACGTGGCAAAATTGACTCTTTGTCGCTGCTTTTTCCTATTCTTTCAAGAATGACCTCCGCCACGACGCCGACCCCTGCCGCATCAAATTTCCTGCTCAACATCGTTCAAGACGACCTCGAAGCCCAGCGCTTCGCAGGCAAGCGTTGGGCGGGCAAGCCTGGCCCGGCGGCCTTGCAACAACAAGGCGGACTGGATTCGGCCCGCATCCGCACGCGCTTCCCGCCGGAGCCCAACGGCTACCTGCACCTCGGCCACGCCAAGAGCATCTGCGTGAACTTCGGGCTGGCCCGCGATTTCGGCGGCGTCTGCCATCTGCGCTTTGACGACACCAATCCGGAAAAGGAAGACCAGGAATACGTCGACGCCATCATCGAGGCCGTGCACTGGCTGGGCTTCGACTGGAAGGCCGACGGCAATGACAACCTGTACTTCGCCAGCGACTACTTCGGCTACATGTACGAGTTCGCCGAGGCCTTGGTCGAGGCCGGCCACGCCTACGTCGACGAGCAAAGCCCCGAAGAGATCCGCGCCAACCGCGGCACGCTGACCGAACCCGGCACCGACTCGCCCTGGCGCAACCGCCCGGCCGCCGAGTCGCTGACGCTGCTGCGCGAAATGCGCGACGGCAAGCATCCGGACGGCAGCCTGGTGCTGCGCGCGAAGATCAACATGGCTTCGCCCAACATCAACCTGCGCGACCCGGTCATGTACCGCGTGCGCCACGCCCACCATCACCGCACCGGCGACCAGTGGTGCATCTACCCGATGTACAGCTGGGCGCACCCGGTCGAAGACGCGCTGGAAGGCATCACGCATAGCGTCTGCACGCTGGAATTCGAAGACCAGCGTCCGTTCTACGATTGGATCCTGGCGCGCCTGGCCGAACTCGGCAAGCTGGCGCAGCCGCTGCCCCACCAGTACGAATTCGCACGCCTGAACGTGAGCTACGTCGTCACCAGCAAGCGCAAGCTGCTGCAACTGGTGCGCGAAGGCCACGTGGACGGCTGGGACGATCCCCGCATGCCGACCATCTTCGGCCTGCGCCGGCGCGGCTACACGCCCTCCTCGATCCGACTGTTCTGCGACCGCACCGCCGTGTCCAAGTCCGACTCGCGCATCGACTACAGCCTGCTGGAGCAGGCAGTGCGCGACGACCTGGACCCGGTCGCCCCGCGCTCGGTGGCCGTGCTGGACCCGCTCAAGCTGGTCATCACTAACTACCCGGAAGGCCAGACCGAGATCTGCACCGCGCCGCGCAACCCGCACGATCCCGAAGCCGGCGTGCGCGAGTTCCCGCTGTCGCGCGAACTCTGGATCGAACGCGACGACTTCCGCGAAGAAGCGCCCAAGAAGTACTTCCGCCTGTTCCCGGGCAATACCGTGCGCCTGAAATACGGCTACGTGGTGCGCTGCACCGGCTTCACCAAGAACGAAGCCGGCGAGGTCATCGAGGTCCAGGCCGAATACCTGCCGGAAACCAAGAGCGGCACGCCGGGCGCCGACAGCGTCAAGGTCAAGGGCAACATCACCTGGGTCAGCGCGGCCCATGCGGTGCCCGCCCAGATCCACCTGTACGACCGCCTGTTCGCCGACGCGCGTCCGGACGGCGGCGACAAGGATTTCCTGGCCTGCCTGAACCCGAACTCCAAGCTGACCGTCACGGCCTGGCTGGAGCCGGGCACCGTCGCCACGCCGGGCGCCACCTGGCAGTTCGAACGCCTGGGCTACTTCACGGCCGACCTGAAGGAATCCAGCCCCGAAGCGCCGGTGCTCAACCGCATCGTGACCCTGCGCGACTCCTGGGCGCAAGGCTGACGCGCCGCGCGCGCATTGCCGGAAATAGGCGCCGAAAGGCGCCTTTTTCTTTGGGTCCGCCCCCTGCGCATGCGGCCCCTGGGCGGGTTATCATCCCCCGAACCCCGCAGCCGGTCGAGCCCGCCGTTTCCCGGCCCCAAGACCGCCAGCCACAATCAAGATGAACACTGAATCCCTAGCCCTGGACTTCAAAAGCGCCACCCTCTATGCCATCCGGGTGGTCCTGCACAGCGCCGACCCCGAACGCCTGAACGCCGCCCTGGCCAAGCGCATGGCCGATGCCGGCAGCTTCTTCGAAAACGAACCCGTGGTCGTCGACGCCAGCCGCGTCGAGGAAAAAATCGATTGGACCGCCCTGGTGGCGGCATTGCGCGGCCATAACCTGCCTCCCATCGGCGTGGTCGCCGAAGGCGCCAATCTGGAATCCGCGCGCGCGGCGGGCCTCACTCCGGTTGAACTGTCCACGCCCGCGGCCCGGCCCGCGCCAGTGATCGACACCGCGCCGCCCAACGACGTCTCCACGCCGGTGCCTTCTGTGCCGGCCGCCGCGATCGAAACCGCGGCAGCTCCCACCGAAGCAGCCGCCGAACCGGAAGCGCCCGCCGACAAACCCGCGGGCGAACCGCTGCCCGCGCGCGCAGCCAGCAACACCACCTCGGCCTCCAGTCCCACGCCCGCCGCGCCGCACTCGTCATCGGCGCTGGTCATTACCAAGCCGCTGCGTTCCGGCCAGCGCGTCTACGCGCGCCACACGGACCTGGTGGTGATCGGCATGGTGAGCCAGGGCGCCGAAGTCATTGCCGACGGCAACATCCACGTCTACGGCCCGTTGCGCGGCAAGGCCATGGCCGGCGCACGCGGCGATACCTCCGCGCGCATTTTCACGACCCACCTGGACGCCGAGCTGCTGGCCGTGGCCGGCGTGTACCGCGTGGTCGAGGACAAGCTGGACCGCACGCTGCAGAACCAGCCCGCGCTGGTCCGCCTGGACGGCGACACGCTGCGCATCGAAGCCCTCAAGGCTTGATATCCGGAATCTGGCCGCCAGCGGCGGCCAATGCGCACGCGCAGACACCCGCGCAAATTTCAACACATCCTGTAAGAAGCCTTACAAGGGCTTTTTGCTTTACGATAACGCGATTTATTCGAACATAAGGGTTTGATCGTCATGACACGCATTGTTGTGGTGACTTCCGGCAAAGGCGGCGTGGGCAAAACCACGACCAGCGCCAGTTTTTCTGCGGGACTCGCGATGCGGGGCCACAAGACCGCTGTCATCGACTTCGATGTCGGCCTGCGCAACCTCGACCTGATCATGGGCTGCGAACGTCGCGTCGTGTACGACTTCGTCAACGTGATCCAGGGCGAAGCCACGCTCAACCAGGCTCTCATCAAGGACAAGCAGCTCGAAAACCTGTTCATCCTGCCCGCCTCGCAGACGCGCGACAAAGACGCGCTGACGCAGGAAGGCGTGGAAAAGGTCATCAATGACCTCAAGGGCATGGGCTTTGACTACATCGTCTGCGACTCGCCCGCCGGCATCGAAACGGGCGCGCTGATGGCCGCCTATTTCGCCGACGACGCGCTGGTCGTGACCAACCCGGAAGTCTCGTCGGTGCGCGACTCCGACCGCATCCTGGGCATCCTCGCCGCCAAGTCCAAGCGCGCCGTGGAAGGCGATGAACCGGTCAAGGAATACCTGCTGCTGACGCGCTACAGCCCCAAGCGCGTGGTCGACGGCGAAATGCTGTCGCTGGGCGACATCGAGGACATCCTGCGCATCAAGCTGATCGGCGTGATCCCCGAATCCGAAGCGGTGCTGCAAGCGTCGAACCAGGGCCTGCCGGCCATCCACCTCAGAGACACCGACGTTTCCGAAGCCTACAAGGACGTCGTGGCCCGTTACCTTGGCGAAGACAAGGCCCTGCGCTTTACCGACTATGAAAAGCCCGGTTTCCTGAAACGCCTGTTCGGAGGCAAGTAAGCAATGTCCTTCCTGTCGTTTCTGCTTGGTCAAAAGAAGACCTCCGCATCCGTCGCCAAGGAACGGTTGCAGATCATCCTGGCCCACGAGCGGGGCCGCGGCGACTCGCCCGATTACCTGCCGCAGTTGCAGCAGGAGCTTATCGCCGTCATTTCGAAATACGTGAAGATCAACCCCGAGGACATCAAGGTGCACCTGGAACGCCAGGACACCCTGGAGGTCCTGGAGGTCAAGATCGAAATGCCGCAGAACGAGACCTGATGCGGCTGTGTGCGCGCCCCTGGCGCGCATCACAATCAAAAAAATGCCCGGCGATGCCGGGCATTTGCTTTGGGGCGACGGACGCTTAGCGCTTGCCGACCTGATCGCCGATGACGCCGCCGATCGCCGCTCCGCCCACCGTTCCGAGGATGCCGCCGTTGGTGATCACAGCGCCTGCCACGCCGCCCAGCGCAGCGCCGCCGACGGCGCTCTTCTGGCGATGGCTCATGCCGTCCCACGAAGAGCACCCAGCCATGGCGGCGGTCATCGCCAGCGCGACACAGATTTTGGAGAGAGATGCGATTTTCATATTTGTGGTTCCTATTCTCGTACCCGGGAGCCGCGCATGAAACTGGATGCGAGCGCGCGGCGCCCATAAGGGCCTGGAACCTTCAGGATCGCAAAATATTCTTGCCCTGGCTGTGAAGTTTGCCCATGAATTGTGTCAAAGGGCGAGTTAATCTTTGCGCGCCCCAGGGACATTGTTGCAGCGCGCGGCCGCTATTTGACCAGACGTAACACCTCGCGGAAGCGCGGGTGTTCACAAGTGCGCATCCACTCGAATATCGCCATCTCGGACGTGACGATTTCAGCGCCATGCGCACGCGCGCGGCGCAACGCCGCGTGATGATCGGCCGGCTTGCGCGAGCCCGCCGCATCCGCCACCAGCACCGCGTGGTAGCCCAGGTCAATCAAGCCGATCACGGTTTGCAGCACGCAGATGTGCGCCTCGCAGCCCGCCACCAGGATGGTCTTGCGCGCGGCCGGCAACCAGGCCTCAAAGCCCGGCTCCAGCGCCGAAGAGAAGTGCATTTTCTGGAAGGCGCTCTGGACTTGCTCGCGCAGCGGCTCCACGGTGGTCCCCAGCATCTTGGCGTGGTGCTCGGTAGCCACCACCGGCACGTCCAGCAGTCGCGCAGCCTGCGCGAGCTTGTGCGCGGCGTGAAGCACCGCCTCGTTGTCATGGATGACGGGCATCAGGCGCCCCTGCATGTCGACGATCAGCAGGGTGGAATCGGTAGCGGACAACAACATTGCGCGGTGCTCCTGGAAGATGTCCTCAAGGCAGGCTCACGCAGAACGAAGCCTTGAACAGCCCTTAGCATACCTCCGGCAAAAAAAATCCCGGCGCGAGGCCGGGATCGTTTTCAGGCGCCGATTACTTCAGGGCCTTGTAGCGCAGGCGCTTGGGCTTGGCGCCCTCTTCGCCCAGGCGGCGCTTCTTGTCGGCTTCATATTCCTGGTAGTTGCCATCGAAGAACACGACTTGCGAGTCGCCTTCGAAGGCCAGGATGTGCGTGGCGATCCGGTCCAGGAACCAGCGATCGTGGCTGATGACCATGACGCTGCCGGGGAACTCCAGCAATGCATCTTCCAGCGCGCGCAGCGTTTCGACGTCGAGGTCGTTGGACGGTTCGTCCAGCAGCAGCACGTTGCCGCCGGCGATCAGCGTCTTGGCCATGTGCAGGCGGCCGCGTTCACCGCCGGACAGCTGGCCCACGACCTTGTTCTGGTCGCCGCCCTTGAAGTTGAAGCGGCCCAGATAGGCGCGCGACGACATTTCGAACTTGCCCACCGTGAGCAGGTCGGCGCCGTCGGCCACCGCGTCGAACACGGTCTTCTTGTCTTCCAGCGCATCGCGCGACTGGTCGACATAGGCCAGCTTGACGGTCTGGCCGATGTTGACCTCGCCCGAATCCGGCTGCTCGCGGCCCGCGATCATGCGGAACAGCGTGGACTTACCGGCGCCGTTGGCGCCGATGATGCCGACGATGGCGCCGGGCGGCACCTTGAAGCTGAGGTTGTCGATCAGCAGGCGGTCGCCATAGGCCTTGCTGACGTTGTTGAATTCGATGACCTCGTTGCCCAGGCGCTCGCCCACGGGAATGAAGATTTCCTGGGTTTCATTGCGCTTCTGGTATTCGTAGGACGACAGTTCCTCGAAGCGGGCCAGACGCGCCTTGGCCTTGGCCTGGCGGCCCTTCGGGTTCTGGCGCACCCACTCCAGTTCCTTCTTGATGGTCTTCTGGCGGGCGGACTCCGACGCCTCTTCCTGCTTCAGGCGATCTTCCTTCTGCTCCAGCCACGAGCTGTAGTTGCCCTTCCAGGGAATGCCATAACCGCGGTCCAGTTCCAGGATCCATTCGGCCGCGTTGTCCAGGAAGTAGCGATCGTGGGTCACGCCCACCACGGTGCCGGGGAACTTGTGCAGGAACTGCTCCAGCCACTCCACGCTTTCGGCGTCCAGGTGGTTGGTGGGTTCGTCCAGCAGCAGCATGTCGGGTTTGGACAGCAACAGGCGGCACAGCGCCACCCGGCGCTTTTCACCGCCGGACAGCTTGCCGACGATGGCGTCCCAGGGCGGCAGGCGCAGCGCGTCGGCAGCGATTTCCATCTGGTGTTCGATGTCGTCGGCGCCGCTGGAGGCGGCGGCGGCGATGATGGCCTCAAGCTCGGCCTGCTCGGCGGCCAGCGCGTCGAAATCCGCATCCGGCTCGGCGTAGGCGGCATAGACCTCGTCCAGGCGCTTCTTGGCCGAGACGACGGCGCCCAGGCCCTCTTCCACCGACTGGCGCACCGTGTGCTCGGGGTTGAGTTGCGGTTCCTGCGGCAGGTAGCCGATGTTCAGGCCCGGCATGGGGATGGCTTCGCCTTCGATTTCCTTATCGACGCCGGCCATGATCTTCAGCAGCGTCGACTTGCCCGAGCCGTTCAGGCCCAGCACGCCGATCTTGGCGCCAGGAAAAAACGAAAGCGAAATGTCGCGCAGGATCTGCCGCTTGGGCGGCACGATCTTGCCGACGCGGTTCATGGTGTAGACGTATTGGGCCATGGGCTCGTATAGGAGATATAGCTGATGAACCGTCGATTGTAGGCCGGAACCCTGACCCGCGTATGTCCGCCGCCAAATGGCCGGCCCTTGCGGCGTACCCGGCCCTTCAGGCGGCCTTGGGCCGCGTCGCCCGGCCGCCGGCGCGCATTTGCGCCAGCATCACGCCAGCCAGCGCCATCGCCCCGCCGACGATGTGGAACAGATGGGGCTTTTCGTCCAGGAACACGGCCGCGATCGCCACCGTGGCCACCGGCATGAGGTTGAGGAAAATGCTGGCGCGGTTGGGGCCCAGGTGCTTGACGCCCTGCATCCACAGGAAGGGCGCGAACAACGACGGGAATACCGCCGCATACAGCACCAGGGGCAGGTTGTCGCCGTTGAGCGGTGAAGGCGGCGCCATCAGGAAAGCGGGCAGCTGGAACAGCACGCCGAAAGCGACCTGCACATACAGCGACTGCCACGGCCCCACCGGCAATGCCCAGCGGCGCAGCAGCACGCCGTACAGCGCATAGGCCAGCGCGCCCACGCCCATCAGCAGATCGCCGCGGTTGGCGCCCACTTCAAGCAGGCGGGCGGGATCGCCCTCGCCGATCAGCAGCGCCAGGCCCGCCAGCGACAGCAGCCCGCCCAGCATGGCCATGACCGAGGGCAGTTCGCGCAGCAGCAGCGCCACCACGGCGATGGTCATCAGCGGAATCATCGCCGTGATGATGCCCATATTGGTCGCCGTGGTGCTGGCGGCCGCCACATAGGCCAGGCCCTGGTACAGGGCCATGCCCAAGCCGCCCAGCACCGCCAGTTTGGGCAGGTGGGGCAGGATCTGGCGGCGCTGCGCCCAGACGCCCGGCAGCACGAACGGCGTCAGCACCACACCGGCCAGGGCCCAGCGGTAGAAGCCGATGGCGGCCGGCGCGATGGCGCTGGCCGCCATCTTGGTGACGATCATGTTGACCGACCAGATCAAGGCTGCCAGCAACGGATAAAGCAGATAACGGGCGGGAACATGCGGAGAGGAAGCGCGGGTCATGAGGGGCAATGCACAGGCGTAAAGGAGACAGGGCCAGTGTAGGATCTGTCCGACCTGATGTATATAATGAAAAACAGACAAAACCAGACGAAGTTCCGACATGTCCGCCATCGATTCCGCGCCCGCGCTGGCCAGCCACCTGCCCTACCCGCTGGCTTGCCGCATCCTGCATTTCACGCCGCGTTCCGGCATGAAGCGCCACAGCTCGCCCTGGGCGGAACTGAACTTCGCCATCTCCGGCATCATGGAAATCGGCATACGCGGCGTCACCTACCTGTCGCCGCCGCAGTACGCCATCTGGATACCGCCGCATGTCGAGCATTGCTGCCAGAACGAAGGCGAAGTGCACTACGCCTGCATCGACATCCCCGCCGCGGCCTGCGCCGGCCTGCCCACGGAACCGTGCACGCTCGAGATCAGCCCGGTCATGCGCGCGATCCTGGGCGACTTCGAGCAGCGCGGCATCAGCTATCCGGATACGCCGGAAGACCGGCGCATGGCGCAGATCGTCATCGACCAGGTCCGCCAGGCTCGGGCTTACGCCAGCTACCTGCCCTCCACCTCCGACCCGTTGCTGGCACCCATCCTGTCGGCGCTGCAGCACAGTCCAGGCGATAAGCGCGGCGCCGCGCACTGGGCCGCCACGGCCGGCATCACCGAGCGCACGCTGCTGCGCCACTGCCAGCAGCGCCTGGGCATGTCGTTCAATGAATGGCGCCTGCGGCTGCGCGTGGTCAGCGCCCTGGGCATGCTGGACGCGGGCCGGCCGGTCCAATCTGTGGCGCGCGAGCTTGGTTACAGCACGCCGTCGGCCTTCATCGCCATGTTCCAGCGGCTTACAGGTCAATCGCCCGACAACGCGCGCAGGCGCAGCCAGGGCGGCGCACCCGCGCCCTGACCCCGGAAAACCGCGTCATCCAAGCGCCTGATGCAAGGCGCGGCCGATCGCGAGACAATACGGCTGTAGCCAGGGCCTGCCAGCGGGCCCGAATCTTGCCGTGCCGTCGCGGCTTCATCGCGCCCAGGAACCCCTTCATGTCTGCCTCCGCCACTCCCCCCGCCTCCTTGACCCATTTCAGCACCGCCGAGCTGGACATGCTGGCCAAGACCGCCGACGCCTTGAGCGCCTATCTGGGCAAGCCCGTGCTGGCCGAAGTGGTGCTGGGCGATGATGGCACCGAATGGGTGACCTATGGCGTGCCCATGGACGAAAACGCCAAGCCCGACGAAGACCAGACCCACGTGCAGCTGGGCGGCGCCGGCGCCCGCCTGCTGGGCAATCGCGGCGGCCTGCCCCAGTCCGACGACGACACCTACGACTGTCTCTACCTCTGGGCCATCGAGATCTCGCTGAACGAAGGCGAGCGCTTCATCAAGCTGGACCACGACGGCGAAGAGTCCGCATGGTCCGACAATCTGGAAGACGTGCTGCCGTTTGCCCTGACGGAAGAACCCGTGCCGGAGGACCCGGACGCGGAGGACGACGAGGACGAAGCGGATGAGGACGATGAGGATGATGCGGATGGCCACGGCCACGATCATCCTCACGACCACAGCCACCGCCACTGAAGCGCGGCCGGGCGGCGGGTTGCGGCCGGCATGGCCGCGCAACCGCGCCGTCCGCGGATCAGACCGAGATCCGCCCTTCCTGCACCGCGTGGCAGGCCACCACCGACACTCCCGCGGCCATTGCCACTGGCGCCTCTGACTTACAACGCTCGTTCGCATGCGGACAGCGCGGATGAAAGGTGCAGCCCGACGGCGGATTCAGCGGATTGGGCACCTCGCCCGCCACCGCGGTGCGCGGCTTGCCCGCGCCGTTGATGTCGGGAATGGCCTCCAGCAGCATGCGCGTGTACGGATGGCGCGGCCGCGCGAACAGCTCGTCGCGCGGCGCCACCTCCACCATGCGGCCCAGGTACATCACCCCCACCCGGTCGGCCACATGGTGCACCACCGCCAGGTTGTGGGAAATGAACAGATAGGTCAGCCCCAGGTTGCGCTGCAGATCCTTCATCAGGTTCAGCACCTGCGCCTGCACCGACACATCCAGCGCCGAGGTCGGCTCGTCGCACACCAGGAATTCCGGATTCACCGCCAACGCCCGCGCGATCGAAATGCGCTGGCGCTGGCCGCCGGAAAACTGGTGTGGATAGCGGCCCTGGTCGGCCGGGTCCAGGCCCACCTGCTTGAGCAGTTCGCCCACGCGCGCGCTGCGCTCGTCAGGCGTCATCGTGGTGTGGGTCAGCATGGGTTCGGCGATGATGCGGCCCACGCGCCAGCGCGGATTCAGGCTGGCATAGGGATCCTGGAAGATCATCTGCAGGCGCTTGCGCAAGGCTCGGCCGCCTGGCTCGGACATGCGCGACAACGGCTGGCCGTCGAAACGGATGTCGCCGCGGGTCAGGCCATACAACCCCACCAGCATGCGCGCCACGGTCGATTTGCCGCAGCCCGATTCGCCCACCAGCGCCAGCGTTTCGCCGCGCGCGATCTCGAACGACACCCCGTCCACGGCGCGCAGCATCACGCGCGGCTTGCCCGCGAGCTTGCGTTCCAGCCACGGCGGTGACACATCGAACCAGCGCGCGGCGTCCTTTACTTCCACCAAGGGCGTCGTCATGCGGCCACCTTATCGTTGTTGTCGTGCAGCCAACAGGCCGCGCGGGACGTCCCGGCCGCCATCAGCTCCGGACGCTCGACGCCGCAACGCGGCAGGCGCTGGCCGCAGCGCGGATTGAAGGCGCAGCCCGGCGGAATGGCGTTCAGGCGCGGCATGCTGCCGTCGATCTGCACCAGCCGTTCGGAGTGTCCTTCCAGCGATGGAATCGATCCCATCAGTCCCTTCGTGTAGGGATGGCGGGGCTTGTGGATCACGTCGGCCACCGGGCCGATCTCGGCCACGCGGCCCGCGTACATCACCGCAACGCGGTCGGCGGTTTCGGCGATCACACCCATGTCGTGCGTGATCAGCATCACCGCCGTGCCGTTTTCGCGGCACAGGCGCTTGAGCAGTTCGATGATCTGCGCCTGGATCGACACGTCCAGCGCGGTCGTGGGCTCGTCCGCCACCACCAGCTTGGGTTCGGCCGCCAGGGCCAGCGCAATCACCACGCGCTGGCGCATGCCGCCGGAGAACTGGTGAGGATAGTGGTCGATGCGCTCGCGCGCGGCCGGAATGCCGGTCGATGCCAGCAGCTCCACCGCCCGTTCGCGCGCCTGGGACCAGCTCAGGTCCAGGTGCGTCACGATGGTTTCCGCCAATTGCCGGCCCACCGTGTACAGCGGGTTCAACGAGGTCAGCGGGTCCTGGAACACGGCCCCGATCTCGCGGCCGCGCACGCGGCGCATCTGCTCGTCGGGCAGATTGTCGATGCGGCGGCCCGCCAGCAGGATCTCGCCCGCGGCGATACGTCCCGGCGGTTCCAAGAGGCCAATGATGGATGCGCCGGTCAGGGACTTGCCTGCGCCGGATTCGCCCACTACGCCCAGGACTTCGCCAGCCTGGATGGAAAAGGACACGTCGTCCAGCGCGCGCAGCGTGCCGCGGCGCGTGGGGAATTCCACGCGCAGGTTGCGGACTTCTAGTAATGCGCTCATGTAAACCTCAATTCAGACGCGGGTTGAGCGCATCGCGCAGCCAGTCGCCAAGCAAGTTGACCGACAGCACCAGCAGCACCAGCGCCGCACCCGGGAAGATGGTGATCCACCACTCCCCTGAAAACAGGAAGTCGTTGCCGATGCGGATCAGCGTGCCGAGCGACGGCGCGGTCGGCGGTACGCCTACGCCCAGGAACGACAGCGTGGCCTCCGTGATGATGGCCGTGGCCAGGTGCACCGTGGCCAGCACCAGCACCGGACCCAGCACATTGGGCAGCACGTGGCGGAACATGATGACCGGCGAGGCCACGCCGATCACGCGCGCCGCCTGCACGTATTCGCGGTTCTTCTCCACCAGGGTGGAGCCGCGCACCGTGCGCGCATACTGCGGCCAGCCCGCCAGCGCGATCGCGCCGATCAGCACCGGGAACGCGATCAGCTCATGCAGCTCGCGCGGCACCGCCGCCCGCGCCACACCGTCGATCAGCAGCGCGATCAGGATGGCGGGGAACGACAGCTGCACGTCGGCGATGCGCATGATGAACGCATCGATGCGCCCGCCCGCGTAGCCCGAGATCAGCCCCAGCACGATGCCGATCAGCATCGACAGCAGCACCGAGGCCAGGCCGATCAAGAGCGACACGCGGGTGCCGTACAGGATGGCCGAGTACAGGTCGCGGCCCTGGCTGTCGGTGCCCAGCAGGTAGGTCGGCAGGCCATTGGCCTCCCAGGCGGGCGGCAGCAAGGCGTCCAGCAGTTCCACCTTGGTCAGGTCGAACGGGTTGTGCGGCGCCACCCAACCGGCCCCGAAGGAGCCGATCAGCAGGAGCGCCAGCATCACGGTGGCGATGATCGCCACGGGCGCCCGGCGCCAGGCCCAGGCAATGTCGCTGTCCCACCAGCGTTTGAGTACGGCGCGCATCAGTGAGCCCCCCCGCCGCGGGTCAGCCCGGAACGCAGGCGCGGGTCCACGACAAAATACAAAAGATCGACGATCAGGTTGATCACCACGAACACCAGCGCAATCAGGCACAGGTAGGCCGCCATGACGGGCACGTCGGCGAATTGCACCGCCTGGATGAACAACAGGCCCATGCCCGGCCACTGGAACACGGTTTCCGTGACGATGGCGAAGGCGATGATGCCGCCCAGTTGCAGGCCGGTGATGGTGATGACCGGCACCATGGTGTTCTTCAGCGCGTGGCCGAAGTGGATGGCGCGACGCTTCAGGCCGCGGGCGCGGGCAAACTTGATGTAGTCCGAACGCAGCACCTCCAGCATTTCCGAACGCACCAGGCGCAGCACCAGGGTCATCTGGAACAGCGACAAGGTGATGGACGGCAGGATGAGATGCTTCCAGCCCGTGACGGTGAACAACCCCGATGACCACCAGCCCACACTGACGGTGTCGCCCCGCCCGTAGCTGGGCAGCCAGCCCAGTTGCACGGAAAACACCAGGATCAGCAGGATGCCGATCAGGAAGGTGGGCAGCGACACGCCCAGCAGCGACCCGGCCAGCAGCAGCTGGGACAGCAAACTGTTGCGCTTGAGCGCGGTATACACGCCCAGCGGCACGCCCACCAGCAGCGCCAGCAAGGCCGCCACCATGGACAGCTCCAGCGTGGCCGGCAGGCGGGATTTCAGCAAGGAAGATACGGGTTCGCTCTGGCGCAGGGAGATGCCGAAATTGCCCTGCACGGCGTTGGCCACGAAATGGCCGAATTGGACGATGGCGGGCTCGTTCAGCCCCAGGCGCTCACGCAGTTCGATGCGTTCGGCATCGGTGGCGTCCTGTCCCAGCATGATGGTGACAGGGTCGCCGACATATTGAAAAAGCACAAAGGCCAGTAGCGCGACGGTGAGCATCACCGCTACGGCCTGCAACAGGCGACGCAGTATGAAAGCAAACATAGGCGGAAAAGGCGAAACAGCGAAAGCCCGTCAGCCTGTTCATCATGAACAGGCTGACGGGCCCCGCCGTTTGATTAGCCTGGATCAGTCAACCTTGACCCAATCGGCAACGAGGCGATTGTCGGCACGGTGGATGACCGTGACGTTCTTGCGCATGGCCCAGGGAATGACCTGGTCGTGCAGCGGGATGTGGCCGAAGTCCTTGGCGTGCCCTTGCAGCACGGTGATGATGTCGGCGTCACGCTTGGCCGGATCGGTTTCCGTCTTGATCCGGTCGATGATGACGTCCAGTTCCTTGTTGCTGTAGTTGCCCAGGTTGTACATGCCGTCCGCGCCCTCGCCCTTGGTGCGAATCAGGTTCTGCAGCGTGTACATGGCGTCGAACGTGGGCACGCCCCAGCCGAACAGGTAGGCGCTGGTGTCGAACGACTGCACCTTGGGGAAATAGGTGGAGCGCGGCATGGCGTTCATGGTGGCCTTGACGCCGACCTTGGCCCACATGCCGACCACCGCCTGACAGATGGCTTCGTCGTTGATGTAGCGGTTGTTCGGGCAATCCAGCGTGAAGTTAAGCGTGCCGTCGTAGCCGGCTTCCTTCAGCAGGGCGCGGGACTTTTCCGGATCATAGGGCACGCGCGCCTGCAGCTGCTGGGCCCAGCCGTGCACCTGCGGCGCGATCATCGTGCCGGTGGGCGCGGACAGGCCGCGCATCACGGCGCGCTTGATGGCGTCCACGTCGATCGCGCGATACAGCGCCTCGCGCACGCGGATGTCCTGGAACGGGTTCTTGCCCTTGATGTTGGAATACTGGAGTTCCGGACGCTTCTGGTCCAGGCCCAGGTAGATGGTGCGGTATTCGTTGCCTTCCACGACCTTGGCCGACTGGCGCAGGCGATCCAGGTCCTGGGCCGCCGGATCCAGCACGAAGTCGATTTCACCCGACAGCAGCGCCGCGGTACGCGTGGCGTTCTGCTTGATCGGCGTGAACACGACTTCGGTCACGTTGCCGACCTTGCCGCCCTTGTTCCACCAGTCCTTGTTTTCCTCGAACACCGTGCGCACGTCCACTTCGCGCGACTTCAGCTTGTAGGGGCCGGTGCCGTTGGTGTTGCGCGCGGCGTAGGTCTCTTCCTTGTTGACGAAGTCCTGCGGCTTGGCGACGTTGTTCTTTTCCGACCAGGCCTTGTTCATGATGAACACGTTGGTCAGCTGGCGCAGCAGCACCGGGTTAGGCGCCGAGGTCTCGATCTCGACCGTCAGGTCGTCGATCTTGCGGGCTTCCTTGATGCCGGTGGTGTAGGCCTTGTAGTTCGAGGTGGGCGCCATGGCGCGGTGGATCGAGAACACCACGTCGTCGGCGGTGAAGGCGGCGCCGTCATGGAACTTCACGCCGGGGCGCAGCTTGAAGCGGTACAGCGTGGGTGAAACCTGCTCCCACTCCGTCGCCAGGCGCGGGTTGACCTTGAAGGACTTGTCGTAGTCCACCAGCGGTTCGTAGACGTAGCTGTTGGCGGCGATCGTCATGCCTTCGTTCTGCGAGTGCGGATCGAAGGTGAGGATGTCGCCCTGGGCGGCCCAGCGGAAGGTCTTGGCCTGCCCGATCGTGGGCACGGCAACGGCGGCGGCGATCGCGATAGCAATCAAAGTGCGGCGCATAGGTTCAACTCCTGACTGTAGTCTGAATACCGGCGCGATATTGCCTAGCCGCAGGACCTCCGTCAATTGAGGGTTTATGCGTACCGTAGACGGTTTTCACAGAGGGAGAACCAATTGGGGACACATAAGCTTGTAACAAAATAATCGAAGTAAACAGTGTTGGGCATGCGGCCCGCCCCCGCCCCCGCCTATTCCTCGTCCGGCGCCGACAATTCCAGCGGCACGTGCTCGGTCATCAGCACCTCCAGCATGTCGATCAGCATCGCGGCCTTTTCCTCGCCGAACGGGGCCAGCACGGCCTTCTGGTGCTGCAAGGCCTGCTCGCACAGCGCGGCGATCAGATTCGTGCCCTTGGTGGTGATGCAGACGCGCGTCTGCCGCCGGTCCGCCCGCACGCCCGTGCGCGCCACCAGCCCTTCGGCCTCCATGCGCTGCACCACCTTGCTCAAGGTGGGCTGCTTGGTGATCGCCAGCACCGCCAGCGTGCCTATGGTTTCACCGGGACTGCCCTCCAAGCTGGCCAGTACCCGCCACTCGGTCACCGACAGGCCGGCCGCCTTCACCTGCAGATGGAATTCCGCCGAAATGCGCTGGCTGGCCTGCGCCAGCAGATAGGCCAGATAGCCATCGACGAAGCGGCCTTTGTGCGCCGCCGCGTCCGTGTCCCGCTGCTTGTCCAACCGCATGTTGCTTTGCTCCCACGCACCGGAAACCAGGGCCGACGCCGGCCCGACGAAATGCGCATTGCACCACGCCGGCGCATGCGCGCGCCATGATGTGCCGCAATGCTGTTGCGCAGCACAGGGTATACCCGGAATCGCAACCCGTTTTTGCACCATCGCAGCGCCGGAACAGCACTGCGGCCTAGAGAACAACGAGTATATACGTCATTGTTTTAGCGTGATATTTTTTGTTTTCCATGAAATTTCATCTTTTTTGTTGACAGCTAAAACGTTGACTCCTAAAGTATTTTTAAGACGAGAATTTCCTGACGTGACGATGCTGCGCAGCAGCAACCATTGAGACCCGCAGGCCGGGCCGCGAAGGAGTGCCAGAATGGCTGAAAGGTCTTTCAAAAAAGAAGTCCAGCAGTTGCGCATCGGCGCGGGCGAAGAGTTCCGCGGAGAAGGCATTCTTGCGGTCACCAAGGCCTTGCTGCAGTCCGGCGTGGGCTACGTCGCGGGCTACCAGGGTTCGCCGATCTCGCATTTGATGGACGTGCTGGCCGACGCCAACGACATCCTCCAGGAACTGGGTGTGCATTTCGAGGCCAGCGCCTCCGAGGCCACCGCGGCGGCCACGCTGGCCGCCTCGGTCATGTACCCCATCCGCGGCGCCGTCACCTGGAAGTCCACCGTGGGCACCAACGTCGCATCCGACGCGCTGGCCAACCTGGCTTCCGGCGGCGTCACCGGCGGTTCGCTGGTCATCGTGGGCGAAGACTACGGCGAAGGCTCGTCCATCATGCAGGAACGCTCGCACGCGTTCGCCATGAAGTCGCAGATCTGGCTGCTGGATCCGCGTCCCAACCTGGAAAGCATGGTCAAGGCGGTGGAAGACGGCTTCGAGCTGTCCGAGGCCAGCAAGACGCCCGTGATGCTGCAACTGCGCATCCGCGGCTGCCACGTGCACGGCCGCTTCATCGCCAAGGAAAACAAGCGCCCCGCCTTCTCGCTGGCGCAGGCGCTGGAAAGCCCGGCGCGCGACACCAGCCGCATCGTGCTGCCGCCAGCCTCCTTCCTGCACGAACAGGAAAAGATCAAGGAGCGCTGGCCCGCCGCCATCCGCTACATCAAGGAACACAAGCTCAACGAACACTTTGACGGCGACCAGGACGATATCGGACTGATCCTGCAAGGCGGCCTCTACAACGGCGTGATCCGCGCCTTGCAGCTGCTGGGCCTGGCCGACAACTTCGGCAACAGCCGCATCCCGCTGTACGTCATGAACGTGACCTACCCCGTCATCGAGGACGAGGTCATCGATTTCTGCCGCGGCAAGCGCGCCGTGCTGCTGCTGGAAGAAGGCCAGCCGGACTACATCGAACAGAACCTGCACGCCGTGCTGCGCCGCGCCGGCATCGACACCAAGCTGTCCGGCAAGGACGTGCTGCCGATGGCGGGCGAATACACCACCCAGGTCATGCGCGACGGCCTGCGCGAATTCCTCAAGCGGCAACGCCCGGAATCGCTGCAGACGCATCCCGCCGCCCTGGCCGATGCCCAGGCCGCGGAACGCCAGCTCCAGATCACCGAGGTGGCGCGGCCCAAGCCGGCGCGTCCGGCCGAGCAGCCCATCACCTTCCACAAGCACGTCGAAGGCCTGGCGGCGGTCGTGCCGCCGCGGCCCGCCGGCTTCTGTACGGGCTGTCCGGAAAGGCCTATCTTCTCGGCCCTGACCCTGGCGCAGGAAACGCTGGGCAAGCACCATATTTCCTGCGACATCGGCTGCCACCTGTTCTCGATCCTGCCGCCGTTCAACCTGGGCGCCACCACCATGGGCTACGGCCTGGGCGCCTCCAGCGCGGCGGCCTTCAACGTGCCGGCCGCCAAGCGCCCCATCTCCATCATGGGCGACGGCGGCTTCTGGCACAACGGCCTGTCCTCGGGCATCGGCAACGCGGTCTTCAACAAGTACGACGGCGTCATCGTCATCGTCGACAACTTCTACGCCTCGGCCACCGGCGGACAGGACATCCTGTCCTCGCGCGCCGAAAACCCGGACCGCTCCACCAACAATCCCATCGACCAGGCCGTGCGCGGCGTGGGCGTGAAGTGGGTGCGCACGCTGGACCGCACCTATGACGTGGCCAAGGTGCGCGCCACCATCGAAGAGGCGCTGACCACCGACGTCAAAGGCCCCAAGGTCATCATCGCGCAATCGGAATGCATGCTGAACAAGCAGCGCCGCATCAAGCCGCTGTTCAACAAGGCAGTCAAGGAAGGCAAGCGCGTGGTCAAGGAACGCTTCGGCGTGGACCCTGACGTCTGCACCGGCGACCATGCCTGCATCCGCCTGTCGGGCTGCCCGTCGCTGACGGTCAAGGACAGCGGCGACCCCTTGAAGGAAGATCCGGTGGCGCACGTGGAAAGCAGTTGCGTAGGCTGCGGCAACTGCGGCGAAGTCGCCCATGCCGCGGTGCTCTGCCCGTCCTTCTACCGCGCCGATATCGTCCACAACCCGACCGGCCGCGACCGCTTCATGGCGCGCATGCGCACCGCCGTCATCGGCTTCCTGCAACGCCGCCGCGCCGCGCGCCTGGCCCACCACGCCCTCTGAGGATTCCCGTTCCATGAACCCGGCCGCTATGCAACAAGCCAATCCGATCAAGATCGCCATCCTGGCCATGGGCGGCCAAGGCGGCGGCGTGCTGGCCGACTGGATCGTCGACATGGCCGAGCACGCCGGCTGGTGGGCCCAGACCACCTCGGTGCCAGGCGTGGCCCAGCGCACCGGCGCCACCATCTATTACCTGGAACTGCTGCCCGAAGCCGAAGTGCAACGCGCCGGCCGCCAGCCCGCGCTGGCGCTGATGCCCACCCCGGGCGACGTGGACCTGGTGGTCGCCGCCGAATTGATGGAAGGCGGGCGCGCCATCCAGCGCGGACTGGTCACGCCGGAACGCACGGTGCTGCTCACTTCGTCGCACCGCAGCTATGCGGTCAGCGAAAAATCCGCGCCCGGCAACGGCATCGCCGATCCCAACAAGGTGCTGGAAGCGGGCCGCGCCGCGGCCAAGCGCTTCCTCTGCTTCGACCTGCAAGACCTGGCCGACCGCGCCGGCAGCGTCATCAGCGCCAGCCTGTTCGGCGCGGTAGCCGGCAGCGGCGCCCTGCCGTTCTCGCGCGACGATTTCGAAGCCACGGTGCGGCGCGCCGGCCTGGGCGTGGAAGCCAGCCTGCGCGCCTTCGCGCTGGGCTACGAATCCGCCGACCAGGCGCCCGCGCAACCCGCACCCATCGACCTGGCCCGGCCGGTGCCCGCCGTGCCGGAACGCGCCGCCAGCGCCAAGGCCCAAGCCCTGCTGGATATGATCAAACGCGACTTTCCCGCCTGTGCCCAGCCCATGCTGGCCGCGGGCACGCGCCGCCAGATCGAATTCCAGGATCTGGCCTACGCCACCGAATACCTGCGCCACATGAAGGCCATCCGCGACCTGGACGCCGCCCATGGCGGCGAGGCCCGGCAATGGGCGCTGACCTGTGCCGCCGCGCGCTACGTGGCCACGGCCATGGCCTACGACGACGTGATCCGCGTCGCCGACCTGAAGACCCGCGCCACGCGTTTCGACCGCGTGCGCCAGGAAGTGGGCGCGCGCCCGGACCAGCTGGTCTACACCACCGAATTCATGCATCCGCGCCTGGAGGAGATCTGCGGCACCTTGCCCGCCGGGCTGGGCCGCTGGCTCGAAAACTCCAAGTCGTTCGGCGGCTTCGTCGAACGCCGCCTGGGCCACGGCCGCCGCATGCAGAGCGGCACGCTGGGCGGTTTCCTGTTGCTGTACACGCTGGCCGGCATGCGACGCTTCCGCCGCAGCACGCTGCGCCATCAGGCCGAGGCCGCCGGCCTCGCGCAATGGCTGGACCTGATCGCCCGGCTGGTCCCGCGCGACTACGCGCTGGCCGTCGAAACCGTCAATTGCCGCCGC
The DNA here is from genome assembly GCF_902859965.1 of Achromobacter aegrifaciens. Lineage (NCBI taxonomy): Bacteria > Pseudomonadati > Pseudomonadota > Betaproteobacteria > Burkholderiales > Alcaligenaceae > Achromobacter > Achromobacter aegrifaciens. The sequence goes on along the minus strand of NZ_CADIKO010000003.1, from coordinate 200,964 downwards.
CTGGTCAAAGGCTATAGCGACACCCACGTGCGCGGCGGCGGCAAGTACCGCCAGCTGATCGCGGCGGCAGAGCAACTGGCCGGCCGGCCCGACGCCGCCGAAACGCTGCGCTCGCTGCGAGAAACCGCGCTGGCCAACGAGAAATGCGGCCCCATGGAACGCCAGCTGGCTGAAAAGCTGGCGGCCTGAGACAAGCAAAGATAGGGACAAACGCCGTGCAGACACTGAAACTCATCGTCCGGGAAGTCCGGCAGGAATCGCCGCTGATCCGTTCGTTCCGGCTGACGCGCGAGGACGCCGGCCCCCTGCCCGCCTTCGGACCGGGCGCGCACCTGAAGGTGACGGTGCCGGGCCTGCGCGAGCCGCGCTGCTACTCGCTGGTGCAGTTGGCGCCGGAAGCCGGCAAGTTCGCCCAGCCCGCGGAGTACCGGCTTGGCGTGCGCCTGGAGGAAACCAGCCAGGGCGGCTCGCGCCACATGCATGCGCTGGCCGAGGGCGACACGCTCGATGTCGAAGGCCCGAAGAATGATTTCCCGCTGCACGAATCGCCTGCCGGCGACGAACCCGTCGTGCTGATCGCGGGCGGCATCGGCATCACGCCGGTGGCATCCATGGCCGCGGCGCTCAAGGCCGCGGGACGCGCCTTCCATCTGCATTACTGCGGCCGCAGCAAGGACCAGCTGGCCTTCCTGCCCGAACTGCAGGCCCTGGCCGGCGACGACCTGAGCCTGCACGCGGACGACGATCCGTCCTGCCGCTTCGACCTGCAGGCGCTGCTGGACGCATCCTCGCCGCGCCAGCACCTGTATGTCTGCGGCCCCAAGGGCCTGATCGACGCAGTCATCCAGGGCGCGCACGCACGCCACTGGCCCGACGCCCACATCCATTTCGAACTTTTCGCCACCGCTGCACCGCAGGCCGGCGACCAGCCCTTCGAGGTCGAGCTGCGCCAGTCGGGCCGGGTGCTGACCATCCCCGCTGACAAGACCATCATCGACGTGATGGAAGAGGAAGGCTGCGACCCGATGTACGACTGCAAGCGCGGCGAATGCGGCGTCTGCCAGGCCACCGTGCTGGAAGGCGAACCCGACCACCGCGACTACTACCTCTCGGACACCGAGAAGGCCAGCGGCAAGATCATCCAGATCTGCATCTCGCGCGCGAAATCGGCGCGCCTGGTGCTGGACCTGTAGCCCCGACGCAAGGAAGCGCCCTCATGGCCAAATACCGCGACAACCCCGACGCCATCCGCGCCCTGCTGCGCGACACCGAGGTGCACAAGGATCTGTTCATCGACCAGGAGCTGTTCGAGCTGGAGATGGAACGCCTGTACGCCAACACCTGGGTCTACGTCGGCCACGACAGCCAGGTCCCCAACCCGGGCGACTACATCACCACCACAGTGGGCAACCAGCCCGTGGTGATGGTGCGCCACAGCGACCGCTCGGTGCGGGTGCTGCACAACCGCTGCCCGCACAAGGGCACCATGGTGGCGGGTGAAGCCTGCGGCAACACCGGCAAGTTCTTCCGTTGCCCCTATCACGCCTGGACCTTCAAGACCGACGGCAGCCTGCTGTCCATCCCGCTGAAAAAGGGCTACGAGAACACCGGCCTGGAAAACTGCGAAGCCAGCCAGGGCATGGCTGCCGTGAAGGACGTGAAGAACCATCGCGGCTTCGTGTTCTGCCGCCTGAACCCCGAGGGCCAGTCCTTCGAGGATTTCTTCGGCGAATCGCTGTCCACCCTGGACAACATGGTCGACCGCTCGCCCGAGGGCCGGCTGGAAGTCGCCGGCGGCGTGCTGCGTTACATGCACCGCTGCAACTGGAAGATGCTGGTCGACAACCAGACCGACACCTGCCACCCGATGGTGGCGCATGAGTCCTCCGCAGGCACCGCCGTGAAGGTCTGGGAACAGGCGCCGGAAGGCACGCCCAAGCCCATGGCCGTCGAGTTGTTCGCCCCCTTCATCTCGCCTTACGAGTTCTTCGAGAACATGGGCATCCGCGTATGGGAGAACGGCCACGGCCATACCGGCGTGTCGGACTCCATCCATGCCTCGTACTCGGGCATTCCGGGCTACTGGGACTCCATGGTCGCGGCCTACGGCGAGGAACGCGCCAAGCAGATCCTGGGCGACGTGCGCCACAACACCGTGTACTTCCCCAACATCATGGTCAAGGGCCCGATCCAGACGCTGCGCGTCTTCAAGCCCATCGCAGCCGACCGCACGCTGGTGGAATCCTGGACCTTCCGCCTGGTGGGCGCGCCCGACCTGCTGCTGGAACGCACGCTCATGTACAACCGCCTCATCAACGCGCCGACCTCGGTGGTCGGGCACGACGACCTGGAAATGTACGAGCGCGCCCAGGACGGCCTGCAATCGCGGGCGCGGGACTGGGTCAACGTGGGCCGGCTGTACTCGCCCGACGAGGTCGGGCAGAAGAACGTCGCCACCAATGGCACCAATGAATGGCAGATGCGCAACCAGTACCGCGCATGGGGCCGCTACATGACCGGACCGGAGTCGGTATGAGCGCAAGCGACCGCGAGTTGATCGATTTTGTCTACGCCGAGGCGCGCATGCTGGACGAGCTGCGCTTCGAGGACTGGCTGAACCTGTACACCGAAGACGGCTACTACTGGATGCCGCTGGCCCATGGCCAGACCGATCCCAAGCTGCACGCCTCGCTCATGTACGAAGACAAGCTGCTGCTGCGCGTGCGCGTGGAGCGGCTGGCCGGCCAGCGCACGTTTTCGCAACAGCCCAAGAGCCGCTGCCACCACTTGCTGCAGGCGCCCACGGTGGAGCACGGCCATCCCGATGCCGCCCCCGCCGAAGGCCGCCACGTGGTACGCACCGCCTTCCATTACGTCGAGACGCGGCAGGACGCGCAGACGCTGTATGCAGGCTGGACCACCCACCACCTGGTGGAGCAGGACGGCGTCTTGCGCATCCGTCTCAAGCGCGTGGACCTCGTCAACTGCGACGCGGCCTTCGGCAATATCCAATTGTTCATGTAGGAGCGGCTTGTGAGCACCACGGTCCATCAGGCATTCCGCGACACCGCGGCCCGCTACGGCGCCCAGCCCTTCCTGTGCATCCTGCCGGAAACGGCCCAGGCCTATGGCATCGCCGCAGGCGAACTAAGCTACGCCCAGGCCGCCGAGTCCATCGAGGCCCTGCGCGCGGCCTATGCGCGCGCCGGCTACGGCCACGGCCACCGCGCCGGCCTGCTGCTGGAGAACCGCCCCTCGTTCTTCCTGCACTGGTTCGCGCTGAACGCGCTGGGCGTGTCGGTGGTGCCCATCAACCCCGATCTGCGCGCAGCGGAACTGGAATACCTGACGGGGCATTCCGAGATCGCTTTGGCCGTTGCCCTGCCGGAACGCCATGCCGACCTGCTGGCCGCGGCAGAACGCGCCGGCCGCGAACTGCGTGTGATGGGACCGGACGACACGCCGCCCGCCGCGCCCTTTGCGGCGCCGCTGGCGGGCAGCGAGCCCGATATCCTGACCGAATGCGCCCTGCTCTATACCTCCGGCACCACCGGACGGCCCAAGGGCTGCATCCTGCCCAACCGCTATTTCCTGCATGCCGGCGGCTGGTACGCGCGCATCGGCGGCTTGTGCGAACTGCGCCCTGGCCAGGAACGCATGCTGACGCCGCTGCCCCTGGTCCACATGAACGCCATGGCGTACTCGGCCATGGCCATGCTCCTGACCGGCGGCTGCCTGATTCCGCTTGACCGCTTCCATCCCAAGACCTGGTGGGACAGCGTGCGCGATTCCGGCGCGACGGTGCTGCACTACCTGGGCGTCATGCCCGCCATCCTGATGAAGGCCGAACCGTCCGCACGGGATAAGCAGCCCGCCATCCGCTTCGGCTTCGGCGCGGGCGTGGACCGCAAGCTGCACCAGCCCTTTGAAGAACGCTTCGGCTTTCCGCTGCTGGAAGCCTGGGCCATGACCGAAACTGGCGCGGGCGCCGTCATCATCGCCAACCATGAGCCGCGCCACATCGGCAGCAGCTGCTTCGGCCGCGAGGAAGAAGACGTGCTGGTGCGCATCGTCGCTGATTCCGGCTTGGAAGCCGCCGCCGGCGAACCGGGCGAATTGCTGGTGCGCCACGCCGGCGATGACCCGCGCTACGGATTCTTCGCCGGCTACCTCAAGGACCAGGACGCGACCTCCCAGGCCTGGGAGGACGGCTGGTTCCATACCGGCGACATCGTGCGCCGCGACGCCGACGGCGCGCTGCGCTTCGTGGACCGCAAGAAGAACGTCATCCGCCGCAGCGGCGAGAACATCTCCGCAGTGGAAGTCGAAAGCGTGCTGCTGCAGCACCCGCTGGTGAAGGCCGTGGCGGTCGCCGCCGTGCCCGACGCCGTGCGCGGCGACGAAGTGCTGGCCTGCGTGGTGCCCGAAAGCCTGCCGGCCGAGGGCGTCGCAATGGCCGAGGCCGCCCGCAGCATCGTGCAATGGAGCCTGGAGCAGCTGGCCTATTACAAGGCCCCCGGCTACGTCGCCTTCGTCGACAGCCTGCCGCTGACCACCACCAACAAGATCCAGCGCGGCGAAATGAAAGCCCTGGCGCCCACGCTGCCCGGCACGGCCCGCTGCGTGGACACCGGCCACATGAAGAAGCGCCAGGAGCCCGCGCGATGAACCGCCTGGGCTATGACGGCGTGGTGGCGGCCCTGCCCGTCACGATTCCGTATGAACGCTATTCCACCCATGCGGCCCACTGGTGGCTGGGACGGGCGCTGGGCGCGCTGATCCGCCAGGCCGGTATCGCCAAGACCGAGGTGGACGGCCTCTGCGTGTCCAGCTTCACCCTGGCGCCCGACACCGCCGTCGGCCTGGTGCAGCACCTGGGCATGAGCCCGCGCTGGCTGGACCATATCCCCATGGGCGGCGCCAGCGGCGTGGCCGCCTTGCGCCGCGCGGCCCGCGCCGTGCAGGCCGGCGACGCCAGCATCGTGGCCTGCATCGCAGGGGACACCAACCACGTGGACTCGTTCCGCAACACGGTCAGCCAGTTCTCGCGCTTCGCGCAGGACGCGGTCTATCCCTATGGCGCAGGCGGCCCCAACGCCAGCTTCGCGCTGCTGACCGCCAACTACATGCGCGCGACCGGCGCCACCCGCGAGGACTTCGGCAAGCTTTGCGTGGCACAGCGCGACAACGCCCTGCGCTATCCGCACGCGCTGATGAAGAAGCCGTTGACGCTCGCCCAGTACCTGGACGCCCGCGTCATCACCGACCCGATACACCTGTTCGATTGCGTGATGCCCTGCGCCGGCGCCGACGGCTTCCTGGTCATGAGCGAAGACCGGGCGCGCGCGCTGAGCCTGCCCTACGCCCGCATCCTCTCCACCATCGAACGCCACAACGCCTGGATCGAGGACCCGATCCAGACCCGCGGCGGCTGGACCGTGGACCTGGACGAACTCTACGGCCAGGCCGGCGTCCAGCCCGGCGACATGGATTTCCTGCAGGCCTACGACGACTATCCCGTCATCAACCTGATGCAGATCGAAGACCTGGGCTTCTGCCCGAAGGGCGCGGCCCCCGACTTCGTGCGCAACAACAGCTTCACCGTGGACGGCAGCTTTCCCTTCAACACCAATGGCGGCCAATTGTCCGTGGGCCAGGCCGGCGCCGCCGGCGGCTATCTGGGCATGGTCGAGGCGCTGCGCCAGTTGAGCGGCACGGCCGGCGGCACGCAGGTGGCCGACGCCCGCCTCGGCATGGTGAGCGGCTTCGGCATGATCAATTACGACCGCGGGCTGTGCACGGCCGCGGCCATCCTGGGGAGCCACGCATGACCGAACCCTTGGCCAAGCCGCCCCGCAAGAACCCGATCGCCCGCACCCGCCAGCCGACGCTGCCGCCGGGCTGGCGCAGCCGCAGCGCGCTTGGGCTGACCGCCGCCGCAGCCGAGGGCCGCTTCGACCTGCAGACCTGCGCCGATTGCGGCGCGGTCCAGTATCCGCCCCGCGAAGTCTGCGGCCATTGCCTGTCCGAGCATCTGCCCTGGCGGCCTGCCGATCCCAGCGGCGTGCTGCTGGTCAGCACCACCCTGCATCACAGCAACGACCTGTATTTCCGCGAACGCCTGCCCTGGCGCGTGGGCACGGTGCGCATGACTGCCGGCCCATCCGTGGTGGCGCATGTGCACCAGGACTGCGCCGACGGCGACCGCGTGCGCCTGGCGCTGAAGCTGGACCGCAGCGGCCAGGCCGTGATGATCGCCCTGCCTGAAAGGAATACGCCCAACATGGAAGACGACAAGACCCTGCGCGAAACCTCTTGCGATCCGAAGTTCCGCCGCGCGCTCGTCACCGACGGCAAGTCGGCGGTGGGCCAGGCCGTGGCGCGCGCCCTGCTGGACGCCGGCTGCCCGACCGTGTTCCTGGGCGACCCGCAAGCCTGGAAGCGCGACGCCGCCTACGCGGCCCTGGCGGCAGACCCGCGGGTGCAGGCGGTGGTGCTGGACGTGACCGATACCGATTCAGTCGAGCGCGCCGCCGCCTCCATCGGCGGCAAGGTCGAGATCCTGGTCAACACCGCCGACCTGGAACGCGAAGGCGGGCTGCTGAACCGCAAGGACGTGAACACGGCGCGCGACGCCATGGACGTGAACGTGCTGGGGCTGATGCGCCTGGCGCAGAGCTTCGGCCCGGCCCTGTGCGGACGCGCGGCGGACGGCGTGAACAGCGCCACGGCCTGGGTCAACGTGCTGTCCATCTACGCCCACATGAACCTGCCGTCGCGCGGCATGTGGTCGGCGTCCAAGGCGGCTGCGCTGTCCCTGGCGCAATGCCTGCGCGCCGAGATGCGCGGCGCGGGCGTGCGGGTGGTGAACGTGTTCCCCGGGCCGGTGGATCACGAATGGGAGCAGCGCACGCCGCCCCCGCGCGTGGCGCCTGCCGCGATCGCGGCCGCCATCGTGCGCGCACTCAAGGACGGCATCGAGGACGTCTACGTCGGCGATGTCGCGCAGGAATTCCGCGCCCGGCTGGCGGACAACCCCAAGGGACTGGAACGGGAGCTGGGAGCCTGACGGCCCGCCGCCCCGACAACGTACGAACCTAGAGGAACAGCACATGAGCCAAAACATTCTTGCCCAATTCATGGCCGAACTGATGTCCGGCCGCATCCGCGTGGTGGACCTGACCGAAACGCTGACGCCGGAATTCCCGACCATCGTGCTGCCGCCGGAATTCGGCCAGGCCTGGCCGTTCCGCATCGAGGAGATCTCGCGCTACGACGAGCGCGGCCCCGCCTGGTACTGGAACAACTTCTCGTGCTCCGAACACACCGGCACCCACTTTGACGCGCCGGCCCACTGGGTCACGGGCAAGGACCAGCCGGACAACACCGTCGACACCATTCCGGTGGAAGCCTTCATCGCCAGCGCCTGCGTCATCGACTGCTCGGCCGAGTCGCGCGACAACCCCGATTTCCTGCTGACCATCGACTTCGTGAAGAAATGGGAAGAGCAACATGGCCGCATTCCCGCGCGTTCCTGGGTGCTGATGCGCACCGACTGGTCCAAGCGCGCCAAGCCCGCCGATTACCTGAACCAGCAGGAAGACGGCGCGCACTCGCCCGGCCCGGACGCTGAAGTGGTGCCCTGGCTGATCAAGGAGCGCGACGTGCACGGTTTCGGCACCGAGTCGGTCGGCACCGACGCGGGCCAGGCGCAGCACCTGGATCCCCCCTATCCTTGCCACTACTACATGCATGGCAACAACCGCTACGGCCTGCAATGCATGACCAACCTGGACCAGCTGCCGCCCACCGGCGCGGTGATCTTCTCGGCGCCGCTCAAGATCCGCAGCGGCTCGGGCAGCCCGCTGCGCGTGCTGGCGCTGGCGCCCAAGGCCTGAGCAGGCCGTCCCAGAGCCGGCCTCACGACAACGACAACAGGGGGATACCCATGACGCACACCAACGTCGCCATCGTCACCGGCGGCAGCGCCGGCATCGGCGCCGAAATCTGCCGCAGCATGCTGGACGCGGGCTACGAAGTGATTTCCATGGCACGCCGCGCCGCCGACTTCAGCCACCCGCGCCTGCACAACGTGCAGGTGGACCTGCTGGACGCCGAGGCCACCGCGCAAGCGGGCGCCGAAGCCGCTGCCAGGTTCCCCATCAGCCACGTCATTCACAACGCCGGCGTCATCTGGCCCAACCTGCTGCCGCAGGTCACGCAGGAAGAACTGCACGGCCTGACCCAGATCCACCTGGGCGCGGCCATCAGCCTGGTGCAGGCCGCCCTGCCCGGCATGCAGGAGCGCAAGTTCGGCCGCATCGTGATGATGTCCTCGCGCGGCGCACTGGGCCTGCCGACCCGCACTGCCTATTCGGCCACCAAGGCCGGCATGGTGGGCATGGCGCGCACCTGGTCGCTGGAGCTGGCGCCTTATGGCATCACGGTCAACGTGGTGGCTCCCGGTCCGATCCAGACCGACATGTTCTACGAGGTGATCGAGCCCGGCAGCGAGCGCGAAAAGCAGCTGGCGGCCGGCATACCGGTCAAGCGTCTGGGGCGTTCCGACGACGTGGCGCGCGCCGTCATGTTCTTCTCGGATCCCGCCAACAGCTTCGTCACCGGCCAGACGCTGTTCGTCTGCGGCGGCGCCAGCGTCAGCTCCATCACCATCTGAACACGCGTCGCGCGAGCCCGCTTCGGGTTTTGACGGATAGGTAAGCACTGCGGACCAGGTCTACAGTGCGAGCCTGCGCACAGAAAGTTTAAGCAACAAGTATTAAAGCAAACCAAGCAAGCACAGAAGTACCCGTTTTCTCCGTTTTCCAGCCGCACCCCCACCCTGCTCCCTATCCGGAGGTTTTGCCATGCTGTCGAAGAAACTCCCCCTGGCCGCTGCCGCCGCGGTAGCCGCGCTGTTCGCCCTGCCCGCCCTGGCCCAAGTCAAGGTCGGCGTCGTCACTTCATCCACCGGCCCGACGGCCCTGGTGGGGATTCCCCAGAAGAACACCGTGCCGCTGCTGCCGAAGAAAATCGGCGACCTGACCGTGGAATACATCTCGCTGGATGACGCCAGCGATTCCACCAACTCGGTGACGGCCTTCAAGAAGCTGATCTCGGAGCAGAACGTGGACGCGCTGATCGGCCCGTCGGGCTCGCCCAACGCCATGGGCGTGATCCAGTTCGCGGCGGAAGCCGGCGTGCCGATGCTGGCGCCCGTGGGCACCGCCGCCGTCGTGCTGCCCATGAACGACCAGAAGAAGTGGGTCTTCAAGACCACGCAGAACGACGACATCATTGCGCGCGCGCTGGTCGACCACATGGCCAAGACCGGCATCAAGACTGTCGGCTTCATCGGCCTGAACGATCCCTACGGCGAGAACTGGTACAAGGTCTTCTCGGGCATGGCCGCCGAAAAGGGCATCAAGATCGCCGCCAACGAACGCTACCTGCGCTTTGACAGCTCGGTCACGGGCCAGGCGCTGAAGATCCTGGCCGCCAAGCCGGACGCCGTGCTGGTGGCCGCCCCCGGCGCCGCCAGCGTGCTGCCCCAGACCACCCTGTTCGACCAGGGCTACAAGGGCAAGTTCTACCAGACCCACGGCGCGGCCCTGCCCGACTTCCTGAAGCTGGGCGGCAAGAAGGTCGAAGGCACGGTGCTGGCCGCCAGCCTGATGCTGGTGCTGCCGGAAATGCCGGACAGCAACCCGTCCAAGAAGGTCGCTTCGGACTACATCGCCGCCTACGAAAAACTCAACGGCTCGAAGCCCGCCACCTTCGGCGCCAACGTCTATGACGCCGGCCTGCTGCTGGAGAAGGCCGTGCCGCTGGCGGAAAAGGCCGGCAAGCCGGGCACCAAGGAGTTCCGCAACGCGCTGCGCGATGCGCTGGAACAGACCAAGGAGCTGGTTGGCACGCAAGGCGTCTACAACATGACGGCCGCCGACCACAGCGGCTTTGACGACCGCGGCCGCGAGCTCATCACCGTCAAGGACGGCGCCTGGACATTGGTGAAATAGTCCCCCCCCCGAAGCGCTGCGCGCTTCCCCCCCAGGGGGGCATGCCTGCGGACCGGCAGAGCCCGGCTCCGCAAGGTGGACTCCCCCCGAAGCGCTCCGCGCTTCCCCCCAGGGGGCATGCCTGCGGACCGGCAAAGCCGGCTCCGCGGCATCCCGAGGATGCGCAGAGTTTGCTCCGTGGGCGCGCGGATGGGGAATGAGGTGCCTGGCGTGCTTGTCTGTCTTACCCGGAATTTCGCATGAATGCTCAGATTGCCCTGATACTCGGGCAGGACGGCATCACCAACGGCGCCATCTATGCGCTGCTGGCCTTGTCCATCCTGCTGGTCTTTACCGTCACCCGCGTGCTGTTCATCCCGCAAGGCGAGTTCGTCGCGTTCGGCGCGCTCACCATGGCCGCGTTGCAGGCCGGCAAGCCGGTGCTGCTGGTGTGGCTGCTGTTTGCCTTCGCGCTGGCCGAGGTCGGCGCCGATCTGCTGGCGCGGCGCAAGCGCCCCGGGCGCAACCGCGGCGTCTGGCGCATGGCGGTCAAGGTGGCCTATCCGCTGGTGCTGGCCGCGCTGTTCTACAACCTGCCGCTGGCCCAGCTGCCGATGGCGGCGCAGGCGCTGCTGACGCTGCTGCTGCTGGTGCCGATGGGACCGCAGCTGTACCGCTTGTTCTATCAGCCCATCGCGTCGGCCTCGACGCTGGTGCTGCTGATCGTCTCCATTGCCGTGCACCTGGCGCTGGTGGGCCTGGGGCTGCTGGCCTTCGGCGCGGAAGGCGCGCGCACGGCGCCCTTCAGCGACGCCAGCCTGGCGCTGGGGCCGTTGAACGTCAACAGCCAGGCGCTATGGGTGGTGGCGGTGTCGGCCTTGCTCATCGTCGTGCTCTACCAGTTCTTTGAACGCTCGATGTACGGCAAGGCCCTGCGCGCAGCCGCCTTCAACCGGCTGGGCGCGCGGCTGATGGGCATTTCGCCGATCTTCGCCGGCAAGGCCACGTTCTTCCTGGCCGCGCTGATCGGCACGGTGTCGGGCATCCTGATTGCGCCCATCACCACCATGTACTTCGACTCCGGCTTCATGGTCAGCCTGAAGGGCTTCGTGGGCGCCATCATCGGCGGCCTGGTGAGCTATCCGCTGGCAGCGGCCGGCGCCATCCTGGTCGGCCTGATCGAAGCCTTCTCCTCGTTCTGGGCCAGCGCCTACAAAGAAATCATTGTGTTCACGCTGATCATCCCCGTGCTGCTCTGGCGTTCACTGAAAAGCCATCACGTCGAGGAAGAAGACGAATGAACCCGCGCCACATCCTCTTCGCATTCCTGGCGCTGCTGGCCCTGGCGCCGCTGGCGCTGCCGCCGTTCTACGTCACCTTGCTGAACTACATCGGCCTGTACGCCATGGTGGCGCTGGGCCTGGTGCTGCTGACCGGCGTCGGCGGACTGACGAGTTTCGGGCAGGCCGCGTTCGTGGGCGTGGGCGCCTACACCACGGCGTTGCTGACCACCCGCGCGGACACGCTGCCGTCCTGGCTGGCATGGCTGGGCGCATCGCCCTGGCTGACCCTGCTGGCGGGGCTGTTGCTCACGCTGGTCATCGCTTACCTGCTGGGCGCGATCACGCTGAAGCTGTCGGGGCATTTCCTGCCGCTGGGCACCATCGCCTGGGGCCTGTCGCTGTACTTCGTGTTCGGCTCGGTGGAGGGCCTGGGCGGCCACACCGGCATCCCGGACATTCCCGCCATCAACCTGTTCGGCTGGACGCTGAACCAGGGCGACAACATCTACTACCTGATCTGGGCCTTCCTGCTGGTGGCCGTATGGTCCACGCAGAACCTGCTGGATTCGCGCGAGGGCCGCGCCATCCGGGCGCTCAAGGGCGGCCGCGTGATGGCCGAATCGATGGGCGTGGATACTGCGCGCTCGCGCATGGTGATCTTCATCATCGCCGCGCTGCAGGCCTGCGCCTCGGGCTGGCTGTACGCGCACATGCAGCGCTTCGTGAACCCCAACCCCTTCGGCCTGCAGATGGGCATCGAGTACCTGTTCATGACCGTCATCGGCGGCGCGGGACAGGTCTGGGGCGCGCTGGTCGGCGCGGGCGTCTTCACCGTGCTCAAGCAATGGCTGCAGGACTGGATGCCCAAACTGCTGGGCCAGACCGGCAACTTCGAGGTGATCGTATTCGGCTTCGGCATGGTGCTGCTGCTGCACCGCGCCCGCAGCGGCCTGTGGCCGGTGCTGACGCGCTGCGTGCCGGTGAAGAAGCAGCAGCGCAAGCTGGACATGAACGCCGAGCCGCTGCCGCGCAAGCCCATGCCGCCGCGCGGCGAGGTGGTGCTCAAGGCCGTGGACGTGACCCGCAAGTTCGGCGGCCTGGTCGCCAACAACGCCATGAACCTGGAAATCCACGCCGGCGAAATCCTGGCGCTGATCGGGCCCAACGGCGCGGGCAAGAGCACCATGTTCAACCAGATCTCGGGCGTGGACACGCCGACTTCCGGCACGGTGACGCTGCTGGGCCATTCCGTGGCCGGCGTCGGCGCGCGCCGCATCGCGCGGCTGGGCCTGTCGCGCACCTTCCAGCACGTGCGCCTGCTGGGCCGCATGAGCGTGCTGGAGAACGTGGCCATCGGCGCGCATCTGCGCGGCCATCGCGGCGTGCTGCCTGCCGCCTGGCGGCTGGACCGCGCCGAGGAAGCGCGCCTGCTGGCCGAAGCCGCCCGCCAGGTCGAGCGCGTGGGCCTGGGCAAGCATCTGCACGACGAGGCCGGCTCGCTGGCCCTGGGACAGCAGCGCATCCTGGAAATCGCCCGCGCGCTGGCGTCCGACCCCTGCATCCTGCTGCTGGACGAGCCCGCCGCCGGCCTGCGCTACCAGGAAAAATGCGAGCTGGCCGAATTGCTGAAGAAGCTGCGCGCCGAAGGCATGGCCATCCTGCTGGTGGAGCACGACATGGACTTCGTGATGGGCTTGGTGGACCGCGTGGTGGTCATGGACTTCGGCGAAAAGATCGCCGAAGGCCTCCCCGCCGAGATCCAGAACAACCCCGCGGTGCTTGAAGCCTATCTGGGCGGAGTGGAATGATGAGCGCGAAACTGCTGGAAGTGCGCGACCTGCGCGTGGCCTACGACAAGGTCGAGGCCGTCTCGGGCGTCAGCCTGGAAGTAGGCGAAGGCCAGATCGTGACCGTGATCGGCCCCAACGGCGCCGGCAAGACCACCTTGCTGTCTGCCATCATGGGCGTGCTGCCGTCCAGCGGCCGGATCGTCTTTGGCGGCAAGGTCCAGGAGCATGCCGAGATCGAGGAAATGGTGGCGGCCGGCATGAACCTGGTGCCTGAGAAGCGCGAGCTGTTTGCCGAGATGACGGTGGAAGACAATCTGATGCTGGGCGCGTTCCACCGCTTCCGCAGCGGCCTGCGCGACCAGGACCAGACGCTGGCCGAGGTCTATGAACTGTTTCCGCGCTTGAAGGAGCGCCGCGCCCAGCTGTCCGGCACGCTATCCGGCGGCGAACGCCAGATGCTGGCGGTGGGCCGCGCGCTGATGGCCAAGCCCAAGCTCCTGATGCTGGACGAGCCCAGCCTGGGCCTGGCGCCGCGCATCGTGCGCGAAGTGTTCCGCATCGTCACGCGCTTGCGCGAGATGGGCGTGTCCATCCTGCTGATCGAACAGAACGCCCGCGCCGCGCTGCAGGTGGCGGACTATGCCTATGTGCTGGAAACAGGCGCCGTCACGCTGGAAGGCCCGGCCGCCCAGGTGGCGGAAGACCCGCGCGTGGTCGAGGTGTATCTGGGACTGGGGCACGGAGCCCCTGCCTCAACGCCCGCCTGAAACGCCGGCAGAAGCCTGCCAAGGGCCTGCCAGCTTGGCAGGCTTCAGGCCACGCCGCGGCGTCTGTCGCGGCGGTACATGGCATAGCCCAGCGGCCACAGGGCCGCGACCATGAACTTCGCCATGGGATTGGTCAGCTTGTAGGCTTGCACCGCCGTCGGCACGCCGGAATGCTTCAGATGCAGCCGAAAGCGCGTGTAGCGGATCGCGGCCATGATGAATTCGCGCGGCCGGTAGCGGAAGAATTCCAGGTGATGCTGCAACACGTCCCAGGCCAGCAGGTACAGGCCTTGGGCATTGTTGCCCACGGAAACCGCGCCCTGGCTCAGGCCGCCGGGCGTGTCGTGGTAAGTCCGCACCACGCGGTTGATGAAGCGGCTGAGATACCCCGCCCGCGCAATCGCCCACCACACCAGGCTTTCGGGCACAAAGCCCGCGACATCCTCGGGGAAGGGGTACTTCCTGAGAATGTCGGTGCGCATACAGCCGAATTTCTCGCCTTTGATGCGATAGCGGAAATAGACATCCACCGCCGTGCTGTCGAACACGTCCTGCGGATAGCGGTCGCCGACGATGCTGCCATCGGGACGCGCACACAGGCCCGTCACGGCCACGTAGGATTCGCGCCGCGCCGGCGGAATGCTGTCCCAGGCCTCCTTGAATGTGGCCAGGGCATCGGGCGGCATTTCGTCGTCGCTGTCCAGCGCGACGATGAGTTCGCCGCGCGCCTCGCGCACGCCACGGTTGAAGGCGGTTTTCTTGTGGCGGTTGTTCTGCCAGAAATAACGGATGGGAAAATCGGCGCGCGCCTGCCAGTCCAGGATCGATTCGTGGGTGTTGTCGGTGGAACCGTCGTCCACCACGACCCATTCGAAATCCCGGAAAGTCTGCCGGGAAAGGGATTCATATACCCGGTGCAGCGTGCCCGCCCGATTGTAGGTGGGCGTTAAAACAGTGAATAAAGTTGGTGTGTCGGTCATGCCCACTGAGCCCCTTTGCGATGCGTCGAGCAAGCGCTGCGGTCTTGGTTTTGGTGTTTTCGCCTGAAGTTTAGGGGATATGCTCGCGCGTACCGGCCCCGTCGGCCTCAAATTTGCAATCAAATCTGACAAAAACTGCAATTCGCGGGACTTCGCGAAGCCGTAGTTGCCTTGGGACGCACTCCGTAGTGGCGTACACTCGGGCGGCCAAAACCGGAATGCCTATGGAAGCTTCGACCGTCCAGCTCAATGACATCGCCTTGTTCGTGGAGGTTGCCAAGCGCAAGAGCTTCAGCCTGGCGGCGCGCGCGCTGAACATGCCGACCTCGACTTTATCGCGCCGCATCAACGAGTTGGAGCGCGCCATCGGCCTGCGGTTGATCAACCGCAACACGCGCCGCCTCGACCTCACCGAAGCCGGCGCGGCCTATATGCGGCGCTGCCAGGGCCTGATCGACGAAGCCAGGTTGGCGCACGAGCAGCTGCAATCCCTGTCCGGCGGCCCGTCCGGCAACCTCCGGGTATCCATGCCCTACAGCCTGGCGATCTGGCTGTTGCCAGAAACCATCAATGATTTCACCGACCGCTATCCGGAAGTGGAATGCGAGTTCGACCTGAGCATGATGACGGCCTCCGACGCGCAAGGCACGCCGTTCGACATCGTGCTGCGCTTTGGCAGCAATGCGGATTACCCGCTGGCGTCGGCCAGCGCCGCCGATCTGAATGGCAACCGGGGCATGCACAGCGGGGCGGTCGTGCAGGAGCTGGTCTCCCTGAACAACTACCTGTATGCCTCCGACCGCTACCTGGAACGCTACGGCGAGCCCAAGACGCCGGCGGATCTCACCCAGCACCAGTGCCTGCGCACCACCATCGACGAGGCGCATTCGCACTGGACGCTGCGCCGCGGCGCGGTCAGCGAACGCGTGCCGGTCAGCGGCCACCTGGCGGCCAACAACATGAGCATCGCGGGCACCCTGGCGGGCCTGGATCTGGCGATCACGCGCATGCCGCATTGCCTGGCGCTGGAGCCCATCATCAAGCGCAATTCGCTCAAGCGGGTGCTGCCAGGTTGGTCGGTGGATCCGATCTCGATCTACGTGGTGTATCCGTCCAGCATCCAGCCGGCCAAGACCCGGGCCTTCATGGACTTCATCCGGCCCAAGCTCGGTCCGCCCCAAGACAAGAAATAGGCTGGCCCCCGCAGGACAAAAAAAACCGCTCGGCGCACCGAGCGGTTTTTTTGATCTGGCCGAGCCTGGGCTGCGGCCGGACGCGTCACTTAGACGCGCTTGATCTTTTCCAGCATCTTGAAAACGCCCTTGGGCGACGTGACGAACAAGCGCTTGAAAGCCTTGCCCAGGCAACGACGTTCCAGGGTGTTGCGACGCACGCGTTTGCGTTCAGCCATGTTGATTCTCCTGTTGAATTTGCGGAAATGTTGCCCGCACAACCGGAAACTGGGCTGGCGGAAAATTCGGGTAACTTGGCATTTTAGCCTGAAATGCCCTGACGGCGCCAGCGACGCAAAAATGCGGTGTTTCCGCCACGTTCGCGCCTGAAGCACTCAAATGCGGGACGGAACGCCGCCCGGTCAGCCGGAATAGGCGCCCGCACCCGTCCAGGCCCCCTCCTGCAATCAGCCGGAAAGGCTCTTCAGCCGCTCCAGCACCTGTTCCTTGCGCGGCAGCGGATCCACCGCGCCATAGCCCAGCGTGGACAAGGCCGCCGCGGCATTGGCGTAACGCACGGCGTCTTCCCAGGAGTCTCCCAGGCAACGGCGCGCCAACAGGCTGCCGGCGAAGCAGTCGCCCGCGCCGGTCGCGTCCACCGCATCCACGCGCAAGGCGGCCACGGGTACGCGGCGCTGGCCGTCGTCAATGATGGAGCCGTCCTTGCCCAGCTTCAGCACCACCACGCCGGTGGCGCCGGCATCGCGGATCCAGTCCAGCGTGCGTTCCGGATCGTCGTTGCCAGTGAGATGCTGCATATCGTCCATGCTGGGCAGGAACAGGTCGGCCGTGCGCATGGTTTCGCGCAGCACGGCGCGGGCGCGGTCCACCGGCCACAGGCGCAGCCGCAAGTTCGAATCCAGGCTGACCTGGACGCCGGCCGCGTGCGCGCGCTCGATGGCAGCGAACACGGTGTCGCAGGCGCTGGTGCTGATCGCCAGGCTGATGCCCGACACGTGCAGGTAGCGGGCGCGTTCGATCAGGCCCGAGTCCAGGCTGGCCGGCGTCATCAGGCTGGCGGCCGAGCCGCGGCGCAGGTAACTGAAGGCATGGCCGTCGGGGCCGTGCTGAACGAAGTACAAGCCGGTGTGAGCCTGCTCATCCACCTGCACGCCTGACGTATCCACGCCCTCGGTCTGCCACAAGTCCAGGAACTGCTGGCCAAAGGCGTCGTTGCCGACACGCGTCAGATAGGCGCAGCTTGCGCCCTGCCGCGCGGCTGCGATGACGGCGTTGGAGGTGTCGCCGCCAAAGCCCTGCAGATACTGGCGCTGGTCCTGATGCGTCTGGTTCAGTTCGACCAGCGGCTCGCCCAACGCGACGATATCGAAATCAGCCATGGGCGGCCTCCCGGGTGCGAACGATCTGCGCCACCAGCGCGGCGGTGTCGCGGGCAGCGAAGGCCGCCTTGTCATAGAGATTGCTGCCGATGCCGACGATGGCGGCGCCGGCAGCGAAGTACGAGCCCATGTTGTCCTGGGTGACGCCGCCCGTGGGGCAGAAAATGGTATCCGGATACACCGACTTGAGCGCGGCCAGGTGCTTGGGGCCGCCGGTGTCTGCGGGGAATATCTTCACCACGTCCACGCCCGCGCGGCGCGCCGCCAGCACTTCGGTGGGGGTAAAGGCGCCCAGCAGGCAGAGCGCGTCGGCCGCATGCGCCAGGTCGACGATGTCGGTGGCCAGCGCTGGCGACACTAGGAAGTCCGCGCCCGCGACCAAGGCCTCGCGCGCGTGGTGCTCGTCCAGCACCGTGCCCACGCCCAGCAGCAGCGCGCTGCCGTGCTTGTCTCGCAGCGCCCGCAGCAGGTCGGTGACGCCGGGGATGGTCCAGGTCAGTTCCAGCGTGGTGCAGCCGGCGGCCACCGCGACTTCGGCCGCATAGGCGGCGGTGGCGGCGTCCGTGTAGCGCAGCACGGGGACGACCCGGGAGGCCAGGAGGGTGGAGAGCTTGGAGGCAAGAGGGGCAGCGGTTGCGGTCATGGCATTCCTTGGGGGCAGACGGTCAGGCGCCGCCGGGCGATACCGGCAGGACGGCGAGTTTGGCCGCGGCGGCATCGCGCAGCCGCAGCAAGGGTTCGATATAGGCGGCTTGCGGGTCTTCGCGCCGCCGGAACAGCAGGGTACTGACGCTGACGCCCGCGATGGGCCGTCCGGCCGCGTCGCACAAGGCTACGCCGTAGCAGACGATGCCAGCTTCGTTTTCCTCGTCGTCCGTGGCGTAGCCGCGGGCGGCGGCCGCGTCCAGCACGGCGCGCAGTTCGGGCAGGCTGGTCACGGTGCCGGGCATGCGGGCAGTCAGCGGCAATTCGCGCAAGAGGCGTTCCCGCGAGGCTGGATCCAGCGCCGCCAGGTAAGCCTTGCCGACCGCGCTGGAATGCAGCGCCACGCTGGCCCCGACGCGCGAGGCCATGCGCACCGGACCGGGGCTTTCCAGCTTGTCGATATAGGTCATCTCGTGTCCGGCAGGCACGGCCAGGTGCACGGTTTCGCCGGTTTCATCGCGCAAGGCCTGCAGGTCGGGCGCCAGCGCCGCGCGCAGGTCGAACTGCGACCAGGCCCGGCTGGCCAGCGACATCAGGCGCGGCCCCAGGCGGTAGGCGCCGCCGGTTTCGGCCACCATGCCTTGTTCGGCCAGCGCCGCGACGATGCGGTAGACGGTGGGCCGGGGATAGCCGCAGCTGCGCGCCAACGACGCGGCCGTGGGCGGCTGGGGCGCATCCGCCACCGCCTGCAGCACCGTCATGAATTTGGCGAACGCCGCGGCGCCCGGGACCTTGGTTTCCAGCAAGTTTGTCTCCAGCTAATGGCCATATGCCTTTAGCAGTGAATCTGCAGAACGTGCAACGCCGACAGCGCGAATTTCAGACGAATCTGCGATACTGTTTATTTGTACAGCTAGTGAGCTCTTGTTTTGTCCATATATTGGACTCATGACTCACAATATAGTCAATTATTCCATATCGCCGCGCTCGGAACCAGCGATGGGTTGTCGCTCGGGCAGGCCTCTCCCCTCAGGCTACGATACCGTCCATGAGCTCCCAAATTCGCATCGTTGGCGCCCGCCAGAACAATCTCAAGAACCTGGACCTGACCATCGCCACCGGCGAACTCGTCGTCGTGACCGGCGTGTCGGGGTCCGGCAAAAGTTCGCTGGCCTTTGACACCCTGTACGCCGAGGGGCAGCGGCGTTATGTGGAAACTTTCTCGCCCTATGCGCGCCAGTTCCTGGACCGCATGGACAAGCCGCAGGTGGACCGCATCGAAGGCATCCTGCCCGCCATCGCCATCGACCAGACCAATCCGGTGCGCAGCTCGCGCAGCACGGTCGGCACGATGACGGAACTGAACGACCACCTGAAGCTGTTGTTCGCGCGCGGCGCCAAACTGTATTGCCGCGGGTGCGGCAAGGTGGTGCGGCGCGACACGCCGGATTCCGTGTACCACTCGCTGGCCGAACGCGCCGCCGCCGCCGGCGATCCGCGGCTGGTGGTGACTTTTCCCATTGCCGTTCCCGCCAACTTCACCGAAGAGGAAGTGCGCGGCTTCCTGGAGCAGCAGGGCTACACCCGCGTGCACGCCGAGGAAAACGCCGCGCCGCGCGCAGCCGCCCCGGCCAAGGGCGCCAAGAAGGCCAAGGCCGCAAAAGGCAGCACTGAATCACGCCGCATCCTGCACGTGGTGCAGGACCGCTTCCGCTTCGCCGGCACCGAACGCGAACGCGTCATGGAAGCGCTGGACACGGCGCTACGCATGGGCGCCGGCCACCTGGCCGTGTACGTCATGGACGCCGAGGGCGGCAACGCCCACATCTGGAAGTACAGCGACCGCCTGCATTGCGCCGACTGCGACATCGAATACACCGATCCCCTGCCCAGCAGCTTCTCGTTCAACTCGCCCCTGGGCGCATGCGAGGCCTGCCGCGGCTTCGGCCGCGTGATCGGCATCGATTTCGGCCTGGTCATTCCGGACGAAAACAAGACCCTGCTGGAAGGCGCCATCAAGCCCTGGACCACGCCGTCGTACAAGGAATGCCAGGACGAACTTCAGAAATACGCGCCCAAGGCCGGCGTGCCGCTGGGCGTGCCCTGGAAAAAGATGAGCGAAGAGCACAAGCGCTGGGTGCTCTATGGCACTCCCGACTGGAAGGGCGGCAACGACGCCTGGAAGCACCAGTGGTATGGCGTGCAGCGCTTCTTCGACTGGCTGGAAACCAAGGCCTACAAGATGCACGTGCGCGTGCTGCTGTCCAAGTACCGCAGCTACACGCCCTGCCCCACCTGCAATGGCGCGCGCCTCAAGCCCGACGCGCTGCTCTGGCGCCTGGGCACCAAGGAAGAAGCCGACACCGTGCTGCCGCCGGAAGACGGCCGCTACAAGCGCTTCATGCCGGTGAGCGCCAACTGGAGCCGCGAGCAGCTCGACAACCTGGGCGGCCTGTCCATCCATGACGTGATGCTGCTGCCCATCGAACGGGTGCGGACCTTCTTCGACACGCTGTCGTTCTCAGGCGCGCTGGACGCCGCCACCGACTTGCTCATGACCGAGGTGCGCGCGCGCCTCAAGTTCCTGTGCGACGTGGGCCTGGGCTACCTGACGCTGGACCGCCAGAGCCGAACGCTTTCTGGCGGCGAAGTGCAGCGCATCAACCTGACCACGGCGCTGGGCACCTCGCTGGTAAACACCCTGTTCGTGCTGGACGAACCCTCCATCGGCCTGCACCCGCGCGACATGCACCGCGTCGTCGAAGTCATGCACCGGCTACGCAACGCCGGCAACACGCTGGTGGTGGTGGAGCACGATCCGCAGGTCATGGTCGCCGCGGACCGCATCATCGACATCGGCCCCGGCCCCGGCGAACGCGGCGGCCAGATCGTCTTCGACGGTACGCCGGCCCAGCTGCGCTCGGCGCGCACGCTGACGGGCGACTACCTGGGCGGCCGCCAGCGCGTGGAAGCGCCGCGCCCCATGCCGGTGGCGGCGAACACGCCGCGCCTGCTGCTGGAAGGCGTCAGCGCGCACAACCTGAAGAACGTCTCCGTCGAGCTGCCGCTGGGCCGCCTGGTCTGCGTGACCGGCGTGTCCGGCTCGGGCAAGTCCACGCTGGTGCAGGACGTGCTCTACCCCGCCCTGCTCAAGCAGAAGGGCAAGCCATCGGAAGCGCCGGGCGCCTTCGAGCGCCTGCTGGGCGCCGAACAGATCGCCGATGTGGTCATGGTGGACCAGACCCCTATCGGCAAGACCGCGCGCTCCAACCCGGCCAGCTACGTGGGCGCGTTCGACGCGATCCGCAAGCTGTTCGCCCAGGCACCGCTGGCGCGCGAGCGCGCCTACACGGCCGGCACGTTCAGCTTCAACGGCGGCGACGGCCGCTGCCCCACCTGCGGCGGCACCGGCTTCGAACACGTGGAAATGCAGTTCCTGTCGGACGTGTACCTGCGCTGCCCGGACTGCGACGGCAAGCGTTTCCGCCCGGAAGTGCTGGAAGTGCGCGTCGAGCATCTGGGCAAGAGCGCGTCCATCGATGAAGTGCTGGAGATGACGGTCAGCGAGGCGCTGGACTTCTTCAAGGGCCTGCGCGACGTGCAGACGGGCCTGGCGCCGCTGGCCGACGTGGGCCTGGAATACGTGCGGCTGGGCCAGCCCGTGCCCACCCTGTCGGGCGGCGAGGCTCAGCGCCTGAAGCTGGCCGGCCACCTGGCCGAAGCCGCGCGCAGCGGCATCTCCACCGCCAAGGTCGCCAAGAAGGGCAGCCTGTTCCTGTTCGACGAGCCCACCACCGGCCTGCACTTCGACGATGTGGCGCGGCTGATGCGCGCGTTCCGCAAGTTGCTGGCCGCCGGCCACACGCTGCTGGTGATCGAGCACAACCTGGACGTGATCCGCGCGGCGGACTGGCTGATCGACCTGGGCCCCGAAGGCGGCGACGCCGGCGGCCTGGTCATCGGCACCGGCACGCCACAGGACCTGATGGACAACCCCAAGTCGCATACGGGCGCCGCCCTGCGCGACTACGAAGTCAGCATCCTGCCGGCCGACGTGGTGGTAAGCACCGACGCCGACGCGCAGGAAGTCGAGCAGGCCGGCCTGACGGCCCGCATCGCCGAGCCCGGCGAAACCTACAACGCGGACGTCGGCCGCCCATTGCAGTCCCTGATGCGCGAGCGCCGCCAGGCCAATATGGCGATCGAAATCCGCAATGCGCGCGAACACAACCTGAAGAACGTAAGCGTGGAAATCCCGCGCGACAAGTTCACCGTCATCACCGGCGTGTCCGGTTCGGGCAAGTCCACGCTGGCCTTCGACATCCTGTTCAACGAAGGGCAGCGCCGCTACCTGGAATCGCTCAACGCCTACGCCCGCGCCATCGTGCAGCCGGCCGGCAAGCCGGACGTGGACGCCATCTTCGGCATCCCGCCCACGGTCGCCATCGAGCAGCGCACCAGCCGCGGCGGACGCAAGTCCACCGTGGCAACGATGACTGAAATCCATCACTTCCTGCGCCTCTTGTACGTCAAGCTGGGCACGCAATACTGCCCCGACTGCAACGTGGCGGTGGAGCCGCAGAACACCGACCAGATCGTGGCGCGGCTGCTGCGCGAGCACAAGGGCGTGCACATCGGCCTGCTGGCGCCGCTGGTCACGGCCCGCAAGGGTTACTACACGGACCTGGCCAAATGGGCCGGATCCAAGGGCCACTCGCACCTGCGCGTGGACGGCGAGTTCATTCCCGTGGCCCCGTGGCCGCGCCTGGACCGCTACAAGGAACACACCATCGAACTGCCGATCGCGGACGTGGTCGTGGATCCGGCCAACGAGGCCGAGCTGCGCGCGGCGGTCAAGAACGCGCTGGAAAACGGCCAGGGCGTGATGTCCGTGGTCTGGCCTGTGAACAAGCTGCACGAGGCACTGGACAGCGACCTGCAGCAGCAGCACTTCTCGGTCAAGCGCGCCTGCCCGTCCTGCGGCACGAGCTTCCCCGAACCGGATCCGCGCCTGTTCTCGTACAACTCCAAGCATGGCTGGTGCACGGGCTGCTACGGCACCGGCCTGCAGCTGCAAGGCTTCGATGAAGAGCAGACCGGCGAGGAAACCGCCTGGAACGCGTGGTACGAAGGAGAGGCCAAGGTCTGCACCCAGTGCGATGGCGACCGCCTGAATCGCGTGGCCCGCGCCGTGCGCTGGCGCGACAAGTCCATCGCCGAACTCGCCTCGCTGCCGGTGTCGGACGCGCATACCTTCTTCACCGGACTGGTGGCGCGCGGCCGCGAAGGCGAGATCGCCCGCGACATTCTCACGGAAATCCGCGGACGCCTGAACTTCATGCAGGAAGTGGGCCTGAACTACCTGGCGCTGGACCGGGCCGCGCCGACGCTGTCCGGCGGCGAAGCGCAGCGCATCCGCCTGGCGGCGCAGCTGGGCTCCAACCTGCAGGGCGTCTGCTACGTGCTGGACGAGCCGACCATCGGCCTGCATCCGCGCGACAACCGCATCCTGCTGGACGCGCTGGCGCGCCTGGAAGGCAACGGCAACACGCTGGTGGTGGTGGAGCACGACGACGACACCATCCGCCGCGCCTCGCACATCATCGACATCGGTCCGGGCGCGGGCATCCGCGGCGGCCGCGTGGTGGCCCAGGGCAGCGCGCAGGACCTGATCGAAGCGCCCGAATCGGTCACTGGCCGCTACCTGGCCAAGCCCTTGCAGCATCCTCTGCAAGGCCGCCGGCCGGTCGAGGCCGACACGCCCATGATCGAGATCAAGGGTGCGCGCCTGCACAACCTGCGCAGCGTGGACGCGAAGATCCCGGTCGGCCGCCTGAGCGTGGTGACCGGCGTGTCGGGCTCGGGCAAGTCCACGCTGGCGCGCGAAGTGCTGCTGGACAACCTGATGCAGGCCGTGTCGCAAGGCAAGGCGCCGGGCTGGGCCGGCTGCGACAGCATCAAGGGCTGGGAAGCCATCGACCGCGTGCTGGAAGTGGACCAGACCCCTATCGGCAAAACGCCGCGCTCCTGCCCGGCCACCTACGTGGGTTTCTGGGACGACGTGCGCAAGCAGTTCGCCGACACCCGGGAATCGCGCATGCGCGGCTGGACCGCGGCGCGCTTCTCGTTCAACACCGGCGACGGCCGCTGCCCGATCTGCGAAGGCCAGGGCATGCGCACCATCGAGATGAACTTCCTGCCGGACGTGAAGGTGCCTTGCGACGCCTGCAACGGCGCGCGCTTCAACAACGACACCCTCAGCGTGCAGATGCGCGGCAAGAACGCCGGCGAACTGCTGGCCATGGAAGTGGACGACGCCATCGGCTACTTCGCCGCGCATCCCAAGATCCATCGTCCCCTGCAGCTGATGCAGGACGTGGGTCTGGGCTACCTGACGCTGGGGCAGCCCTCCCCCACGCTGTCAGGCGGCGAAGCACAGCGCATCAAGCTGGTGACCGAGCTGTCCAAGGCCCGTCTCACCGACGGTCTGATCAAGACTGGCCGCGCCTCGCGCATCCCGCATACGCTGTACGTGCTGGACGAGCCCACCGTCGGCCTGTCGATGGCCGATGTGGAAAAGCTGATCCACGTGCTGCACCGGCTGGTGGAAGCCGGCAATACTGTGGTGGTGATCGAGCACAACCTGGACGTGATCGCCGAAGCCGACTGGCTGCTGGACCTGGGCCCCGAAGGCGGCACGGGCGGCGGCAAGCTGGTGGGCGAAGGCTCGCCCGAACACGTCATGACCCTGAGCGACCATTCCCATACCGGGCGGGTCCTGAAGGAATTCCTGGCACATCAACAGCAGTAAGAAGCATGGAATGTCGCTTTGAAGACCGGCTGGCGGGCCGCGCGCTGCGATTCGAGGGCTTGTGCTCGCGGATCGAGGCGCGCTGCGCCACCGAGGTCGCCCCGGCCCTGGCCGCCATCGAGGCGCAGCGGCAGCAGGGGCGCTGGATCGCCCTGTTGCTGGACTACGAACTGGGCGAATGGCTGTTGCCCGAAGCCGCATTGGCGCCGCCCGCCGGCCCCTGGACGCCGCCGCGCGACGACGCCAGGCCACGCCTGACGGCGCTTGCATTCGAAAGCAAGCACGACGAAGCGCCCTGGGACGCGCCGGATGCAGGCAGCGCGCCAGCCGCCATCAGCCTGCCCGCGCCGCGCATGACCGAGGTCGACTACGTGCGCCAGATTGAAGCCATCCGCGGCCTGATCGGCGACGGCGAGCTGTATCAGGTGAACTACACCCAGCCGCTGGACCTGCAATTCCAGGGCGACGCGGCCACCCTGTACCGGCGCATCGCCGCCCGCAACCCGGTGGCGCACGGCGCGTTCATCCAGGACGGCGAACGCACGGTGCTGTCGTTTTCGCCCGAACTGTTCGTGCGCCGCGACGGCCCGCGCCTGACCACGCGCCCGATGAAGGGCACGGCCCCGCGCGCCCCCGATCCGGCCGAGGACGAACGGCTGGGCCAGGCGCTGCTGGCCAGCGAAAAAAACCGCGCCGAAAACCTGATGATCGTGGACCTGCTGCGCAACGATCTGGGCCGGCTGGCCGAGCCGGGCTCGGTGCGGGTCGACGCGCTGTTCTCGCTGGAGCGCTATCCCACCGTCTGGACCATGACGTCCACAGTGTCGGCGCTGGCGCCGCACGCCTCGCTGGAAGAGGTGCTGCGCGCGCTGTTTCCCTGCGGCTCCATTACCGGCGCCCCCAAGGTCGCGGCCATGCGCCGCATCCGCCAGATGGAAACAGCGCCGCGCGGCCTGTATTGTGGCAGCATCGGCTGGCTGGCGCCGGACGGCGACTTCTCGCTGAACGTCGCCATCCGCACCCTGGTCCTGGACCACGCCGGCCACGGCATCTATAGCGTGGGCGGCGGCATCGTGCACGATTCCGACCCGGCCGAGGAATGGCAGGAATGCCATTGGAAGGCCCGGATCTTGCGGGCCTGAGGCCACAGTCCGGATGTCCGGCGCCCCTGCGCGCCGGCCGCCATCGGTAGTAGGATAGAGCGCGGCCGCAGCGCGCCTTTACGCCAGGAGAGTCCCATGCAACCCGAACTGATCGAGACCATCCTGGTCGATGCCGAACGACGCGTGCCGCTGCTGGGGCGCCACCTCAAGCGTCTGGAAGCGTCCTGCAAGGCCCTGGGCTACGGCTGGGGAGGCCGGGCCGTCGAAGCCGACATCATGATCACCGCCCTGGGCCTAGCCACGCCGGGGCCGCACAGGCTGCGCCTGCTGGTGGCGCGCGACGGCAGCCGCAACATCCAGACCGCGCCGCTGCCACCCCTGCAACCCGCACAGGAAGCCATGCTGGCGCCCGAAGCGCTGCGTTCATCCGAACCGCTGCTGCGCTACAAGACCACCTACCGCCCCTGGTACACCAAGACCATCGAATGGCTGCCGTCGCATCCGCACATCTTCGATCTGCTCTACCTGAATGAGCGCGGCGAACTCTGCGAAGGCAGCCGCAGCAACGTTTATCTGCGCCTGGATGGCGACTGGTACACGCCGCCCGTGGACAGCGGCTGCCTGCCCGGCGTGCAGCGCGCCGAACTGCTCGAAACGGGCAAGGTGGAAGAACGCGTCCTGACCCTGGCCGACCTGCATGCCGCCGAGGAAATCCGCCTGTCCAATGCGCTGCGCGGCTGGTTTCCGGTAACGCTGCGCGACACTTAATCCGCAAACTCGTCGACCACCACCTGCCGCAGCCACTGGTTGGCGGGCTCTCGGTGGTTGCGGGCGTGCCAGAACACGTTGATGACGGACTCCGGGATCTTCACCGGACAGGGCGCAGTTGCCAGGCCGAACGGACCGCAGGCGCAGTCGGCAAAGCGCTGCGGCACCACGGCAATCATGTCGGTGGCGGCCAGCACCGGCCCCACCGCAATGAAGTGCGGCACCGTCAGGCGCAGGCGCCGCCGGATGCCGGCCTGCCCTATCACCTGGTCGACCACGCCGTGGCCCGTGCCTTCCGAGGCGATGGCCACGTGCTCGGCCGCGCGGAACTGCCGCGCCGAGACCCCGGTGCGCGCCAGCGGATGGTCGCGGCGGAAGATGCACACATAGGGCTGGCGGAACAGCAGCCGCTGGAAGAAGCCGCTCTTCAAATCGGGCAGGAAGCCCATGGCCAGATCGATGCGGCCCCGCTCCATCTCGTCCTTCACGTCGATCGAGGTGGTGCGCACGGTGCGCACCGTGACGCCGGGCGCGGCGCGGTCCAGCGCGCGCATCAGCCGCGGCAGGAAATAGGTCTCGCCCACATCGTTCACGCCGATCACGAAGGCACGACCGCTATGCGCGGGGTCGAACGCGGCGCGCGCGTTCAGGGTGCTGTGCAGCGCCTCCAGCGCGGCGGCGATGGGCTGCGCCAGATCCTGCGCGTAGGGCGTGGGCACCATGCCGCGCGAGGTCCGCAGGAACAGCTCGTCGCCCAACAGCTTGCGCAACCGGCCCAGCGCATTGCTGACGCCCGGCTGCGAGATGCCCAGGCTCTCGGCCACGGCCGACACCCGGCCGTGCTTGCGCAGTTCGTTGAAGACGACCAGCAGGTTCAGGTCCACGTCTTGCAGGTTCATGGGCTGTCTCCACCAATATTGATTCTGGTGATTTATCTCATCAAGCAGATTCTATTTATTTATTTCACCTTCTGCCCGATGATGCAAAAAACGCCAGCGCCCATGCCGCGCCGGCTCTGCTGGATCGCGCCCGCGGTCCGCCGAACCAAGGAGACACGCCATGCGTACCTGTACGCTGTCCGCCGCCGCGCCCTGTCGCCGGAGCGGATCATGAACGCCCCCGAGCAGCCCATCCAATTCGCCCCGCGCTGGCAGGACGACGGATCCCACCGCATCCCCTTCGGCGTCTACACCGACGCCGCCCTGCATCAGCGCGAAATGGAGCGGTTCTTCTACCGCGCGCACTGGAGCTACGTGGGCCTGGAAGCCGAGATCCCGAACCCGGGCGACTTCAAGCGCACTGCGGTGGGCGAACGCTCTGTCATCTTGCTGCGCGACAACGACGGCCAGGTGCGCGTGGTGGAAAACGTGTGCGCCCACCGCGGCGTGCAGTTCTGCCGCGAACGTTCGGGCAACCGCAGCGAATTCGTCTGTCCGTACCACCAGTGGAACTACGACCTGCAGGGCAATCTGATCGGCGTGCCGTTCCGCCGCGGCGTCAAGCAGGACGGCAAGGTCAACGGCGGCATGCCGCCCGACTTCAACCCGCAAGAGCACGGCCTGACCAAGCTGGCCGTGGCCTGCCGCAACGGTGTGGTGTTCGCCTCGTTCGACCACGACGTCGAGCCGCTGGAGGATTATCTGGGGCCGGACATCCTGCATTATTTCGACCGCGTCTTCGACGGCCGCGAACTGGTGATCCACGGCTACAGCCGCCAGCGCATCCCCGGCAACTGGAAGCTGATGCAGGAAAACATCAAGGATCCGTATCATCCGGGCCTGCTGCACACCTGGTTCGTCACCTTCGGCCTGTGGCGGGCCGACAACCGCTCCGAGCTGAAGATGGACCGGCACTTGCGCCACGCCGCCATGATCTCGACGCGCGGCCAGGGCGGCAAGGGCAGCGTGACCAGCGGCGTGTCCAGCTTCAAGGAGCAGATGTCGCTGAACGACGACCGCTTTCTCGACATCGTGCCGGAGCCCTGGTGGAACGGCCCCACCGCCGTGCTGATGACGCTGTTTCCCAGCGTCATCATCCAGCAGCAGGTGAACTCGCTGTCCACGCGCCACATCCAGCCGGTGGGCCACGACGCCTTCGACTTCGTCTGGACGCACTTCGGTTTCGCCGACGATACGCCCGAGATGACGCGCCGCCGGCTGCGCCAGGCCAATCTGTTCGGCCCGGCGGGCTTCGTGTCGGCGGACGACGGCGAGGTCATCGAGTTCTCGCAATCCGGCTTCGAACAGAAGCCCTGGCACCGCAGCGTGGCGGAACTGGGCGGCAAGACCGCCGAAAACACCGACCACATGGTCACGGAAACGCTGATCCGCGGCATGTACGCGTATTGGCGTCGGGTCATGGAGGCCTGACGATGCTGGACTTTCCCCTCTACTACCAACTGACCTGCCTGTACAACGACTACGCCGCCGCGCTGGACGCGGAACAATGGGAAAAGTGGCCCGAGTTTTTCCTGGAAGACTGCGTGTACAAGGTGCTGCCGCGCGAGAACCACGAGCGCGGCTATCCGCTGGCAACCATGTCCTTCGAAAGCCGCGGCATGCTGAAGGACCGCATCTACGGCGCCACCGACACCATCTTCCACGATCCCTACTACCAGCGCCACGTGGTGGGCGCGCCGCGAGTGCTGTCGGTACAGGGCGACCGCATCGAGTCCGAGGCCAACTACGCCGTGTTCCGCACCAAGCCCAGCCAACTGACCACGGTGTTCAACGTGGGCCGTTATCTGGACGTGGTCCGGCGCGGCCCCGACGGGCTCAAGTTCGAATCGCGGCTCTGCATCTTCGACAGCGAGCTGGTGCCGAATTCGCTTATCTACCCCATCTGAGAAAGGACACGACAGCAATGAGCACGCAATGGATCAAGGCCATCGCGCGGGACGAGGTGCCTGAAGACGACGTCATCGCCGTGCAGGCCGGCGGCCGCGAGATCGCGCTGTATGGCGTGGACGGCGAGGTCTACGCCACCGCCAATCTCTGTACGCACGGCAATGCGCGGCTATGCGACGGTTTTCTGGAGGGGCATGAGATCGAATGTCCGCTGCATCAGGGGCGCTTCGACGTGCGCGACGGGCGCGCGCTCTGTTCGCCGCTGCGCGAGAACATTGCCGCCTATCCGGTCAGGATCGAGGACGGCATGGTGTTCGTGGCGTTGTAGCGTCTTTGTCAGACCGCGAGGCGCAGCGCCTCGTTGGCGGCCGCCATGCCCATGGCGGCCGTGACGGTCACGACCGAGCCATAGCCGGCGCAGGACAGGCCTTGCGGCGCCAGGGTCTGGCCCGAAGCGCCCATGTCGTCCTCGCCTTCCGTGGGGCGAGTCCAGGCGTCGGGCAGGATGGCGGGCTGGTCGAACCATAGGGCATGGATGCCCATCTTCGGCACGCGCTTCAGTGCTTTGCCGTTCTGATCGGAAGCTCGCGGAAAGCCGTGTTCGCGGCGCAGCTTGTTGCGCAGCTTGGACAACAGTGCATCGTTGACCGCAGCCGACAGGTCGCCGGCGCGCAGGGCCAGCGGATCGGTCTTGCCTCCAGCGCCGCCGCACAACAGCATGGGCACGCCGATTTCGCGCGCATGCAGGATCATCGCGATCTTCGCCGCGGCCTGGTCGGTGCAGTCGATGATGACCGAATACGGGCCGGGCAGGACCTGGGCGACGTTCTCGGGCGAAACGAAGTCATCCACCCGCGTCAGCCGGCATTCCGGATTGATCGCCAGCACGCGCTCGGCCATGGCATCGACCTTGGATTGGCCCAGCGTCTCGGTCAAAGCGTGGATCTGCCGATTGACGTTGGATTCGGCGATGTGGTCCAGGTCGATGAGCGTCAACGCGCCGACCCCGCAGCGCGCCAGAGCTTCGACGGTCCAGGAACCCACGCCGCCCAGGCCTGCTATTGCCACATGGGCGTTGCGCAGGCGGGTCGGGGCTTCGAGGCCGTAGAGGCGGGAAAGACTGCCGAAGCGGCGGTCGAGGTCGGCTTGGGGTTCTGGGGTGTTCATGAGGGCGTATTTTATTGCAGGCGGGTGTTGGGGGACGGGTGCTGGTTCTTGAGACGCCTGGCACGGCGGCGCCCGGGGTGGCGCGGGGCAACGATTGCGGTCCGGAGCGTTCGCTCCGGACTTCCCCTGCGTCATCCTCGTCACCGCCTCCGGCGGTTCCTTCGGATTCCCTCGGGCTTATCGACGCCCCGCGCCACCCCAGGCGCCGCCGCGCCAGGCTCTGCTGATTGAATCTTGCCGGTCGCTGGGACGGGTGGTGTGCTTGGCGTTCTTCTCCCCGACGAGGAAGAGAGAAAGATCTTGCGGGGACGCCAAAGACGGCCGCGCGGGCGGCCTTCTTTGGCATATGGTTGCAGTCAGTTGTACGGATGGCGCTGCGCGCGGGTGCAGGCATGCACTCATATGCAATCCGTCGCCCAGCAACGATTCCTGCTCAAGCGCAGATCATCATCAGCGCACAGCGGCATCACCAATCGCAAGACGCCGCGTAAGCCCCAAAAGGCCGCCCGGGCGGCCGGCCTGGGGCGGGCCCCGCAAGACCATCGCCCAACCCCCACCGTCGGCGAGAATCCTACGAAGACCAGTCACCCCAGCTGACGCCAAGTTTCAAAAGCGGAGTCTGGCGCGTCGGTGCGCTGGGGCGCGCGGGGCGTCGATAAGCCCGAGGGAATCGGAAGGGAAGGCCGAAGGCCTGGACGACGATGACGACGGGGAAGTCCGGAGCGAACGCTCCGGACCGCAATCGTTGCCCCGCGCGCCCCAGCGCACCGACGCGCCAGACGGATTAAGAACCCGCCGCTGCGCCAGCAGCAGACTCAGCAGCACCACCGCCAACAACATCATCCCCCCCGAGCGCCTGATAAACCGTCACCTGATTCACCAACCGATTCAACATATTCTCATCCCGAGAAACCTCAGCCACCCGCCGCTTCTCCTGCGCGTCCAGCCAGTCCTTCAACGGCACCGCCCCCGCCCGGTAGCGCACTTCGTACAGACGCTCGGCCTCGCGCGCCGCGCGCAGAGACGCGTCCAGCTGCTCTGCTTGCAAGCGCAGTTGCGTGCGATTGGACAGCGCGTTCTCCACGTCCGCCATCGCCTGGTACAGCGCCTGCCGGAAATTCACCACCCGCTCTTCGTAGTCGGCCTTGGAGATCTTGATGTTGAGCTGCATCTGGTTCCATTGCAGGAACGGCAGCGTCAGCGCCGCCCCCAGCGAGCCCACCGGGTTCTTCAGTACATCGGACAACGTGGGGCTCGAGCTTCCCAAGGCGCCGGTCAGCGTCAACGGCGGGTAGAAGCTGGCGCGGGTTGCGTCGACGGTGGACAGGGACTGGCGCAGGCGCAGCTCGGCGGCGCGCAAGTCGGGACGGCGGCCCAGCAGGTCGGCCGGCACGCCGGCGCGCGCTTGCGGCAAGGGATAGCCCGGCAATCGCGCCGGGTCGGCCATCATGCGGTCCGGCGGGCCGTCGAACAGGATGGTCAGGGCGTTGGCGTATTCCACCCGTTGCTGCACCAGCAGCGTATGAGCGGCTTCCTGGCTGGCCACGGTCTGTTCAGCCTCGGCCATTTCCAGCGCCGACGCGCCGCCCGCCGCGTATTGGGCGCGCACCAGGTCCTGCGTCCTGCGTGCGTACGCGATGCTCTCGGCGCTGCTGGCGATGCGCTGGTTGATGAAGGCGGTCTGCCAGTACAGCGTGGCCGTGGTGCCCACCAGGGACAGCGCGGCACTCTGGCGGTCCTGCTCGGTCGCCAGCGCATCCCACTGCGCCGCGTCGCGCTGGCTGGACAGCTTGCCCCACAGGTCCACTTCGTAGCTGACAGTCAACTCCGCCGCGTTGGTCCGAGAGATCGCGCGATCGCCGTACAGATTGCGGTTGCGCGTCACATTGGCGTTGCCGCCCAGTTGCGGCAGCAGCTTGTCCTCGGTGATTCCA
Organism: Achromobacter aegrifaciens; assembly: GCF_902859965.1. Taxonomy (NCBI): domain Bacteria; kingdom Pseudomonadati; phylum Pseudomonadota; class Betaproteobacteria; order Burkholderiales; family Alcaligenaceae; genus Achromobacter; species Achromobacter aegrifaciens. Next base: position 168,300 of record NZ_CADIKO010000003.1, on the reverse strand, counting down.
GCCTGGTACTGCGCCCGGCGCACGCGGATCGCGGCGGCGGCCAGGTTGTTGTTGCGCGCCAGCGCGGCGTCGACCAGGCCGTTGAGCGTCGGGTCGTTAAAATTGCGCCACCACTGGCCGCCATCGGCCAGCGGCCCGGCCTGGAAGTCGCCTGCGGGCGCATGGGTCCAGGCGGCTGGAATGGACGTCAGCGGCGGCTCGTAGTCGGTGTGCAGCAGGCTGCCGCAGCCGGCCAGGGCCAGCAGCAGCGCCAGGGCGGCAGGTTTGCAGATCAGGGAAACCGCTTTCATCTTCCTCATTCCCGGGCCAGGGCCTCAACGGGATCCAGGCGCGCGGCATTGCGCGCCGGCAAATAGCCAAAAAGCACACCGATCAGCGTCGAGCAGCTGAACGCCGCCACCATCGATGTCGTGGAATAGATCATCTGGAACGACCCGCCCGTGGCCTTGGACACCAGCACGCCCAGCCCCAGGGACAGCACGATGCCGATGGCGCCGCCTATCAGGCACACCAGCACCGCTTCGATCAGGAACTGCTGCATGATGTCGCTGCGCCGCGCCCCCACCGCCATGCGCACGCCGATCTCGCGGGTGCGCTCGGTCACCGACACCAGCATGATGTTCATGACGCCGATGCCGCCGACCATCAGCGAGATCAGGGCAATCATGGACACCAGCAGCGTCATGGTGGCGGTGGTGCGTTCGATGGTCTTGCGGATCGCGTCCGTGTTGAACACGAAGAAATCCTTGGTCACGTGGCGCCGCGTCAGCACGCGCACGATGGCCTGCTCCGCCGCGGCGGGCGGCGAGGCGTCATTGACGCGCACCGTGATGCTTTTCAGATGCTGCTGGCCCAGCACGCGCGACAGCGCCGTGGTGTAGGGGACCCACACGTTCAACGAATCATTGCTGCCGAAGACGGTTTCCTTCTTTTGCGTCACCCCGATCACGCGCGCCGGCATCGACCCCAGGAATACCACCTGCCCGATAGGCTCGGTATGCGAGCCGAACAGCTTACGCCGGGTGGCGTCATCGATCACCACTTCCTGCGCACGCCGCAGCACGCTGGTCTCGTCGAAGAACTTGCCCTGGGCCAGCTTGATGGCGCGCACGCGGAAATATTGCTCGCCCACGCCCTGGATCACGCCGGTCACCGACACGTTGCGATAGCGCAGCGTGTTGCTGGTGGAGACTTCCGGCGTGACGCTGTCCACATAGGATTCGCGCGCCAGGGCGTCGGCGTCGGCCGGCACCAGGGTGCGGATATTGACGGCCTTCTCGTCGCCGAAGTCCTTGCCCGGAAAGATCTCCACCGTGTTGGTGCCGATCTCGCTGATGTCGTCCAGGATCTTGCGGCGCGAGCCTTCGCCCAGCGCCACCACCGACACCACGGCCGCGATGCCGATGATGATGCCCAGCATCGTCAGCGAGGTGCGCAACCGGTGCGCATTCATCGCCAGCAACGCCATGCGCAAAGCCTCGCGGCAACGGTCCAGGTAGGCCTGCCACACAGGCCGCGCGGCCAGCGCCGGCGCATCTTCCTTGACGCGTTCGCGCCGCGGCGCGTCGGGATTGCGCTTGTCGGCGACGATCTCGCCGTCGCTGATCTCGATGATGCGCTGGGCGTGGCGCGCCACATTCATATCGTGCGTGACGATGATGATGGTGTGGCCGGCCGCGTTCAGTTCTTCCAGGATGCGCAGCACTTCCTGGCCGGTGTGCGTATCCAGCGCGCCGGTCGGCTCGTCGGCCAGGATGATGTCGCCGCCGTTCATCAGCGCCCGCGCGATGCTGACGCGCTGCTGCTGGCCGCCGGACAGTTGGCCGGGCCGGTGCCCGGACCTGTCGCCCAATCCCAGCCGCTTGAGCAGTTCATCGGCGCGTTCCAGGCGCGCCTCGCGCCGCTTGCCGGCGTAGACGGCCGGCACCTCGACGTTGCCCTGCGCGGTCAGATCGGACAGCAGGTGGTAGCGCTGGAAGATGAAGCCGAAGTGCTCGCGGCGCAGCTCGGCCAGTTCGTCCGGGTCCAGCTCGCCCGTGCTGCGCCCGTCGACCCGGTACTCGCCGCGGGTGGGGCGATCCAGGCAACCCAGGATGTTCATGAGCGTGGACTTGCCCGACCCGGACGCACCCACGATCGCCACCATCTCGCCGGCCTCGATAGCCAGGTTGACGTCCTTCAGCACCGCGATGGTCTGTTCGCCCGCGGGAAACTCGCGGCGCACGCCCGTGAGCGATATCAAAGGCCCGCTCATGTCAGGCCCCCGGCGCAGCCGCGGCCGGCGCGGCATCCGCCGACACGACGCGCTCGCCCACCTCCAGCCCTTCCAGCACCTGCGCCTGGACGTTGTTGTTCATGCCTATCCTGACCTGGCGCGTTTCGGTCTTGTTGTCCTTCAGGACCACGCGCACGGCGTAGCGGCCGTCCTCGCCGCGCTTGCCCAGCGCCGAGGCCGGCACCACGACCGTGTTCTTGGCCTCGCCCAGCACGATGAAGACCTGGGCGGTCATGGAGATGCGCAGCTTCTCGTCCGGATTGGGCACGTCGAACAGGCCGTTGTAGTAGACGGCGGCGGTGGTGGAGCTGCCGCTGGTCGATCCGGTAAGCGAAGACGCCGCGTCGTCCTTCTGCACGGAATCCGGCGCCGGCTCCACGGCGCGCAGGGCGGCGCGGTAACGCTCGTCGGGTTCGCCCAGGATGGTGAAGTACACCGGCAGGCCGGGCTTCACGCGGGTCACGTCGGCTTCCGAGATCTGCGCCTTGATGGTCATGGTGTCCACCTGGGCCACCTTGATGATGGTGGGCGCGCTCTGGATCGAGTTGACGGTCTGGCCTTCCTTGGTCACCACCGCGACCACCATGCCGTCGATGGGCGAGACGATGCGCGTATAGCCCAGGTTGACCCGGGCGGTGTCGACCTGGATCTCGGCCTGCGCGATCTGCGCCTCCAGCGAGGCGATTTCGGCGCGGGTCACGCCCAGCGTAGCCTCGGCGCTCTCGTAGGCCTCGCGCGAACTGGCGTCGGCCGCCAGCATCTGCCGCTGACGGCGGAAGGCCAGCTCGGCCTGCTTCAGCGTGGCGACCTTGGCGGCCCGCTCGGCGCGCCGGGTCTGCAAGGCGGCCTCGGCGTTGCGCAGCTCGTTCTGCTGGGTCATGTCGTCGATCTCGGCGACCAACTGGCCCTTTTTGACGCGGTCGCCCAGCGCCACCTTCAGGGATTTGAGCTGGCCGGTAGCCTGGGCGCCGACGCTGACGCGTTCGATGGCGTCGATGGTGCCGCTGGCCAGCACGCTGTCTTCAAGGTCGGCCCGGGTGACCTCGGCCACCGCGAAAGTGGGCGGCGGCGGCGCGGAAAAGAATGCGGCGCGCACGCCGAACCCGGCTAAAAGCAGAAAAACGGCGATCAGGGCGTAGCGCTTGAACTTGCTGCGAGACTTTTTCATTGAACCTGTCGGATGTGGCGCTGGAAATCGAGCCAGCGCCGGTATTGCGAATTGCGGACCGGACAAGGGGAGGCTTGCCCACGCTGCCTGCACATCCTAAACGTCTAGTGCGTCCGAACCATCGACGATCTGTGGCGAAACGGTGAAAAACAGTAAAGCGGAACGGAACGTCAAGGTTCGCGTGATTGTTCCGTTGCATGAACGATACAACGCTTTGTCCGTCCCCCACGCAAGCCCTCGCACGCAGATGCGGCGAACGTGCCGCCATCTTGCGCCATAAGCATGCGACTTCGCCCCTAGATAGCCGCCATCATGCGATTGGCGCCAAAATACGTTTGCGGCGCTGCAAAACAGCAGCGCCTCGACATAGGGCGACGATATGGCCAGAATGAACGCAGTTACGCCGTATCCGTGTCCACTTCTCATAGATCCCCCTCTTCGTCACCCAGTTCCCCAGAATTTTCCGGGGCGGTGCTTTTGTGCCTGCTGGCCATGATGAATCACGTGGCGCTCACTGGGGGACGGATCACGGTTTCCCTCACCGCGCTGCAGATGGGGCTGTCGACCTTCAAGGTGGGCACGCTGGTCGCGGTGTTCGCGGTGCTGCCCATGCTGTTCTCCGTGCGCGCCGGCCGCTGGGTCGACCGGGTCGGCATTGTGCGGCCGCTGGTCATCGGCACGGCCCTGGTCGCCTCGGGCACCGCGCTGCCATTCATCTCACAGACCCAGTTCGCCCTGCTGATAGCCTCCTGTTGCATCGGCATCGGCTTCATGTTGCATCAGGTCGCCACGCAAGACCTGCTGGGCCACGCGGAACCGGCTCAACGGCTGCGCAATTTCTCCTTTATGTCGCTGGCGCTGGCGGGGTCCGGATTCTCGGGCCCGCTGATCGCCGGGCTGGCGATCGACCATCTGGGCACGCGTCTGGCCTTCGGCCTGCTGACCTTGGGTCCGTTGCTTTCGGCGGGCGGCCTTTATGTCTTGCGTCACCAATTGAAGGCGGTGGATTCGCAGCTGTCAGGTAAAAAAGAGGCTGAAAAGCGGCGCGTTACTGAATTGCTGGAAGTGCCGGCATTGCGCCGCATCCTGATGGTCAACACGATTTTGTCCGGCGCGTGGGACACCCATTTGTTCGTCGTGCCCATTTTCGGCGTCGCCATCGGCCTGTCGGCCACCACCATTGGCGTCATTCTTGCGTCCTTCGCGGCGGCTACTTTCGTTATCCGCCTGATATTGCCCTTCATCCAGCGCCGTGTGCGGTCCTGGACGCTGGTGCGGGTAGCGATGGCGACAGCCGCCATTGATTTCATGCTTTACCCGCTGTTCACCGACGTTAACGTCCTGATCGTGCTGTCTTTCATCCTTGGTCTGGCCCTGGGCTGCTGTCAGCCGAGTATGCTTTCCCTGCTGCACCAGCATTCGCCGCCGGGCCGCGCCGCCGAGGCCGTGGGCCTGCGGATGGCCCTGATCAACGGCTCGCAGGTGTCCCTGCCGTTGACCTTCGGCGCGCTCGGTGCGGTAATTGGCGTTGCCCCCCTCTTCTGGGCGTACTCCGTGGCCCTGATGGCCGGAGGCTGGGCCAACCGCAATCCCCCGATCGAATCTGAACGCAAAGCGTAGCCGTGAACATGCAGTCCTCTCCTCCCGCCGCCGGCAATTCCGGCGCCAGCCTGCCCTTTCGTCTTTGGACTGCGCAAGAGCGGCAGGAATCACTGGACGAGGCGCTGCGCCACTGGCAATCGGGCGAAGACGTGTGGGTCTACGGCTACGGCTCCCTGATCTGGCGGCCCGACTTCGACTTCGTGGAGCGCCGGCTGGCAACGCTGCGCGGCCACCACCGGGCGCTGTGCCTGTGGTCGCGGGTCAACCGCGGCACCCCGGAATGCCCGGGTCTGGTATTCGGCCTGGACCGGGGAGGCTCCTGCCGCGGGGTGGTCTACCGCCTGGCGGGCGACCAGGTGCCAACCTATTTCCCCGCGCTCTGGGAGCGCGAGATGTCCACTGGCGCCTATCTGCCCCGCTGGATCAACTGCGCCACCGATACCGGCACCGTGCGGGCGCTGGTCTTCATCATGAACCGGGACAATCCGGCCTACATCCGCGCCCTGCCCGAACCCGAGCTGCTGGCCATCGTGCGCCGCGCCGCCGGACGCTATGGCCCCTGCACCGAATACGTGGTGCAGACCGCCCAGGCGCTGCGCGCCGCCGGCATCCATGACGCCCGCCTGGACGCCATCGCGCGCCGGCTGGAGCTGGACGGGCACACCCTGCCGGAAGGCGCCTGAGGCCCGGCCTCGGGAAATCTTGCCTGCGCCCTGAGCGGGGTCAATGAGGGTACCGCCTCCCAGGCGGTATAAACTCCTTGTTATCAACGCTGAACTACTAGCCCCATGTCCGTCTCTGATCTGCGTCAAAGCTACGACAAGAACGTGCTGCTCGAAGGCCAGGCCGCCGCCTCCCCGTTCGAGCAGTTCACCCGCTGGTTCGACGAGGCCCTGGCCGCCAAGGTCCCCGAACCCAACGCCATGACCCTGGCCACGGTGGACGCCAGCGGCCAGCCCAGCGCGCGCATCGTCCTGATCAAGGGCTTCGATGAGCGCGGGTTCACGTTCTTCACCAATTACGAATCCCGCAAGGGCCTGGACCTGCAGGCCGAGCCGCGCGCCAGCCTGCTGTTCTTCTGGCAGCCACTGGAGCGCCAGGTCCGCATCGAAGGCGTGGTCGAAAAAGTGGCCGGCGACGAGTCGGACGCCTACTACCACAGCCGCCCCGCCGGTTCGCGCATCGGCGCCTGGGCCTCGCGCCAGAGCCAGCCCATCACCCGTGAAGAGCTGGAAGCCCGCGAACGGGAATTCCGCGAGCGTTTCGGCGAACAGCCGCCGCGCCCGCCGCACTGGGGCGGCTACCGCCTGAAGCCCACCGCCTTCGAATTCTGGCAAGGCCGGCCTTCGCGCCTGCATGACCGCCTGCGCTATGTCGCCGACGGCCAGGCCTGGAAGATCGAACGCCTGTCGCCTTGATGCCGGGCGCCGCGCGCCCGCCCCCAATTAACGATTGCATGACCGCCTCCTCCCCTGATTTTGACGCCGCCTTTTTCCGCACCGCGCTGGGCCGTTACGCCACGGGCGTGACCGTCGTGACGACCGCCGACCCCGATGGCGCGCCCATCGGCCTGACGGTCAGCTCCTTCAACTCCGTGTCGCTGAACCCGCCACTGGTGCTGTGGAGCCTGTCGCGCAGTTCGTCGTCGCTGGCCGCCTTCGAGCAGTGCGAGCGCTACGTCGTCAACGTATTGGGCGCGGAGCAGATCGCGCTGGCGCGCCGCTTCGCCACCGGCAAGACGCCGGACCGCTACGCAGGCCTCACGGTGCATCACGCGCCGGGCGGCACGCCCATGCTGGACGGCCACTGCGCCGCCTGGTTCGAATGCCACAACCGCAGCCGCTACGTCGAGGGCGACCATGTCATCATGGTGGGCGAAGTGGAGCGCTGCGGCCATAGCGGCGAGCCGCCGCTGGTCTTCCATGCCGGCGGTTTCGACCTGACCCCGGCTGGCGCCCGTTCGGAAAGGAAAACGCCATGAGCGTGGATGTGGATTGCGTCGTCATCGGCGCGGGCGTGGTGGGCCTGGCGATCGCGCGCGCGCTGGCCCAGTCCGGACGCGAGGTGCTGGTGGCGGAAGCCACCGAGGCGATCGGCACCGGCACCAGTTCGCGCAACTCCGAAGTCATACACGCCGGCATCTACTACCCGGCGGGCAGCCTCAAGGCCCGGCTCTGCGTGCGCGGCAAGCACCTGCTTTACTCCTATTGCGCCGAGCGCGGCGTGCCCTACAAGCGGCTCGGCAAGCTCATCGTCGCCACCACGACGGAACAGGCCGCGCAGCTGGAGGGCATTGCCCAGCGCGCCCGCGCCAACGGCGTGGACGACCTGCAGTTCATTTCCGGCGAGGACGCCATGCGCCTGGAGCCCGCGCTGCGCTGCACCGCGGCGCTGTCCTCGCCGTCCACCGGCATCGTCGACAGCCATGCGCTGATGCTCTCGTTCCAGGGCGACGCCGAAAACGCCGGCGCCCAGTGCGTCTTCCACACGCCGCTGGTGTCCGGCCGGGTCCGCCCCGAAGGCGGCTTCGAGCTGCAATTCGGCGGCGACGACGCCATGACCCTGAGCTGCAACGTGCTGATCAATTCAGCCGGCCTGCACGCGCCGGCGCTGGCGCGCCGCATCGACGGTCTGCCCGCGTCCAGCATCCCCAAGGATTACCTGTGCAAGGGCAGCTATTTCACGCTGTCCGGCCGCGCGCCGTTCTCGCGCCTGATCTACCCTGTGCCGCAGCATGCCGGCCTGGGCGTGCATCTGACGCTGGATCTGGGCGGCCAGGCCAAGTTCGGCCCCGACACCGAATGGGTCGAAATCGAGGACTACACGCTGGACCCGGCCCGCGCCGACGTCTTCTACGAGGCCGTGCGCAGCTATTGGCCGGCCCTGCCCGATGACGCGCTAGCGCCCGGCTACACCGGCATCCGCCCCAAGATCTCCGGCCCCCACGAGCCCGCGGCCGATTTCGTCATCGCCGGCCCGGCCGCGCATGGCGTGCCCGGCCTGGTGAACCTGTTCGGCATAGAATCCCCGGGGCTGACCTCCAGCCTGGCCCTGGCCGAAGAGACCCTGGCCCGTCTGAACGGATGATCCCCACGCCGCGCATGCCGCGCGTGGCGCCATCAACAAATACTGTCACCTCTTCTCCTTTTTCTCCTCTCCCTGAACCATGCAGCACAACGACTACATCCTGACCCTGTCCTGCCCCGACCGCACGGGCATCGTGTACCGCGTCAGCGGCCTGTTGTTCGAATTGGGCTGCAACATCCTGGATTCGCAGCAGTTCGGCGACGAAGAGACCGGGCGCTTCTTCCTGCGGGTGCACTTCGACGTCCCGGCGGGCGTAGCCGCCAGCGACCTGCGGGCGCGGCTGGACGGGATGTCGGCGGAATACGGCATGGAGCTGAAGCTGCATGACGCCCGCCGCAAGGAACGCCTGCTGATCATGGTCAGCAAGCAGGGCCACTGCCTGAACGACCTGCTGTTCCGCGTGCACAGCGGCCATCTGCACGCCGAAGTTGCCGCCATCGTCTCGAACCACAACGACTACGCCAGCCTGGCGGCGTCCTACGGCATCCCGTTCCACCACCTGCCGGTCACCGCCGACACCAAGGCGGAACAGGAAAAGCAGGTGCTGGCCCTGGTCGATCAGGAAGGCATCGACCTTGTGGTGCTGGCCCGCTATATGCAGATCCTGTCGGAAGACATGTGCCGCGCGCTGAACGGCCGCGCCATCAACATCCACCACAGCTTCCTGCCCAGCTTCAAGGGCGCCCGCCCCTACCACCAGGCGCATGCGCGCGGCGTCAAGATCATCGGCGCCACCGCCCACTACGTGACCTCGGACCTGGACGAAGGCCCCATCATCGACCAGGACATCGAACGCGTGGACCACACGATGACCGCCCAGGACCTGACCCAGGTCGGCAGCGACATCGAATCCCTGGTGCTGTCGCGCGCCGTGCGCAGCCACGTCGAGCACCGCATCCTGCTCAACCGCAACAAGACCGTCGTCTTCCGCTGATCCTCAGCTTGCGGATCGCCGTCCGGCGGATTCGCCTGGCGGCGGATCCTCGGGCGCGCCTGCCCCCAGCGGGAACTGGCGCGCCGCCATTTCCACCGCCTTTTCCTGCAGCGGCGAACGCGCAGCCTCGGGCCAGATCATCTGGCTGACCGAGCGGGCCGCGTGCTCGAAGGCAATGAAGCGCGTCCCCGCCAGCCCGCTGCGCGACAGGCAGGCCGGCACGATGGACACGCCCAGCCCCTGCGACACCAGCGACGCCACGCTCAGCCAGTGCCTGACCTCGTGCCGGATCACGGGCATGAAGCCCGCCGACACGCACATGGACAGCACCGTCTCGTAATAACTGGGCGAAGCGGCCCGGGCGAAGAACACGAAGTCGTCCGCGGCCAATTCCGCCAACCGCAGGGACTCCCGGCCGGCCAGGGGATGCGCCTGCGGCAGGCACACCACGAAAGGCTCGGCCATCAAGTCGCGCGCCAGCACGCCTGGCGGCACCGGATTGGCATGGATGAAGCCCAGATCCTGCTCGCCGCGGCGCACGGCCTCGATCTGGTCATGGGAATTCAATTCGGTCAGCACATGTTCCACGTCGGGCAGCTCGGCGCGCATGGCGTTGAGCAGCGCCGGCAGGCCGCGGTACAGCATGGAACCGACGAAGCCGATGCGCAGCCGGCCGCGCAGGCCCGCGTCCACGCGCTGCACCAGTGTGCGCACCTCTTCCGCCTGGCGCAGCAACGTCAGGGCTTCCCGGTACAGCACCTGGCCGGCGTCGGTCAGCTCGACGTGGCGGCTGGTGCGGGTCAGCAGGCGCGCGCCGACGTTGTCCTCCAGTTGGCGGATGGCGTAGCTGAGCGGCGGCTGGGAAATGTGCAGCCGCGTGGCCGCGCGGCTGAAGTGGCGTTCTTCGGCCACGGCGATGAAATAGCGCAACAGGCGCGGATCCAGGTCCATTTGTCTCCCCTGGGACTGCAATCCATACTTTTTTTGGATTGTTCTACACACAAACAGTATTTGTATAGATTAATCCATGCAAGCACCATCACAGGCATCGTTCCCGTCTTCAGCAGGATGCCGCCATGGATACCCCCGTCAAGACCGCGCCCACCGCCGCCACGCCCGTTCCGGATTCGCGCGGACAAAACCTGTTCAGCGCGGACCCTTACGCCGAGGCGCTCAGCCGGCGCTACCTGCCGCCCGCGCTGCACGCCCACCTGCTGCCCCACCTGGAACGGCTGGGCGCGCTGGCAGGCGGCGTCATGGACGAACTGGCCGCCACCGCCGACAAGCACCCGCCCACGCTGTCCGTGCGCAGCCGCGCCGGCGCCGACGAGTCCCGCATCGACAAGCATCCGGCCTACGTCGAACTGGAGCGCCTGGCCTACAGCGAATTCGGCCTGGCGGCGCTGTCGCACCGCGGCGGCGTCCTGGGTTGGCCCGAACCCATGCCCGCGGCCGCCAAGTACGCGCTCAGCCACCTGTTCGTGCAGGCGGAGTTCGGCCTGTGCTGCCCGGTCAGCATGACCGACTCGCTGGCTCGCACCCTGCGCAAGTTCGGCGACCCGGAACTGGTCGAGCGAGTCCTGCCCGAAGTGACCTCGCAGGATTTCGATGCGCTGCGCCAGGGCGCCATGTTCATGACCGAACAGGGCGCCGGGTCCGACGTCAGCGCCACCGAAGTGACCGCCACGGCGCAGGACGACGGCACCTGGCTCATCCACGGCGACAAATGGTTCTGCTCCAATCCGGACGCAGGCTACGCCATGGTGCTGGCGCGCAGCGAATCCCAGCCCGGCCTGAAGGGCGTATCGCTGTTCCTGCTGCCGCGCGACCTGGCCGACGGCACGCACAACCACTACCGCATCCTGCGCCTGAAGGACAAGCTGGGCACGCGCTCGATGGCCAGCGGCGAGATCCGCCTGGAAGGCGCGGTGGCCTGGCTGGTGGGCGAGCGCGGCCGCGGCTTCAAGCACATGGCCGACATGATCAATAATTCGCGCCTGTCCAACGGCATGCGAGCCGCCGGCCTGATGCGCCGCGCCGTGACCGAGGCGGTCTATGTCTCGCAGCACCGGCGCGCCTTCGGCAAACGCCTGATCGACATGCCGCTGATGCAGCGCCAGTTGGTCAAGATGACGGTCTGGGCCGAACAGGCCCGCAGCGTGATGTTCCAGACGGCGCGTGCGCTGGCCGACGCGGACCAGGGCGCGGCCGATCCGGCGCTGGCGCGCATCCTCACGCCGCTGATCAAGTTCCGCGCCTGCCGCGATGCGCGCAAAGTGACCGGCGACGCCATGGAAGTGCGCGGCGGCTGCGGCTACATCGAGGAATGGACCGAACCGCGTCTGGTGCGCGACGCCCACCTGGGCTCCATCTGGGAAGGCACCAGCAACATCGTGGCGCTGGACGTGCTGCGCGCCATCACCCGGGAAAACTCGCTGCCGGCGCTGCGCAGCCATATCGACGGCCTGCTGGCCGCAGGCCGCCCCTGCCCGCCCGAACTGGCCGACATGCAGGCGCGCGCGCTGGAGCAGACCTATGCCCTGGCCGAACACGCCGCGCAGGCCGACCGCCCCGAGCTGGCGCGCCAGGCGGCTTCGCTGCTGTACCACGCGGTTTCCATGGCCGCCCTGCGCTGGGAAGCCACCGAACCCGGCCTGGAAAGCCGCGCGCTGCTGGCCGACCAGGTGCTGCAGCATCGCCTGGGCCCGCGCGATCCCTATGCCATTGCGGCCGACGAAAGCACGGCGTGCCGCGCCATCCTGCAATACGCGCTGTAAGAACCGACGCCGGCGGCACAGCCGGCGCGCAACCACTGGAGACAAGCATGAACCGAACCTTCGCCCCTTTGCTGCTGGCGGCTGCCGCCGCCATCGCCCCCGCCGCACCCGCGCTGGCCGCGGACGCCTATCCCTCGGCCCGGCCCGTGACGCTGATCGTGCCCTTCCCGCCGGGCGGTCCCACCGACGCCCTGGCGCGCAGGCTGGCCGACAAGCTGCGGCAACCGCTCAACCAGAACGTCATCGTCGAAAACCGCGCAGGCGCCGGCGGCAACATCGGCTCCGAGTACGTGGCGACCGCCAAGCCGGACGGCTACACCCTGCTGTTCGGCACCTCGGGGCCGCTGGCGATCAACGTCAGCCTGTACAAGAAGCAGGGCTACAACCCCGAGACCAGCTTCGCGCCCATCATCCGCATCGGCCACCTGCCCAACATCCTGGTGGTGAACCCGTCGGTGCCCGCCAACAATGCGCAGGAACTGATCGCCTACGCCAAGAAGAATCCGGAAAAGCTGAGCTACGCCTCGTCGGGCAACGGCGCCTCGTCGCACCTGGCCGGCATTCTCTTCAACAATATGGCCGGCACCCAGATCATGCACATCCCCTACAAAGGCACGGGACCGGCCCTCAATGACCTGCTGGGCGGGCAGGTGTCGATGTCGTTCACCGACATCCTCACCGCGCTGCCCTACATCAAGGCGGGCAAGCTGCGCGCCATCGGCCTGGCCAGCGCCCAGCGCTCGGATGCGCTGCCCGACCTGCCGACGCTTTCCGAGCAGGGACTCAAGGGCTACGACGTCAGCGTCTTCTTCGGCATCGTCGCGCCCAAGGGCACGCCGGCTGACGTAGTGGACACGCTGAACCGCGCCTTCAAGACCGCGCTGTCCGATCCCGAGGTCGCGCAGACGCTGCGCAGCCAGGGCATCGTCGAAGCCCAGGACCAGACGCCGCAGGGCCTGGCGACCTTCATCTCGGCCGAAGTGCCCAAATGGCGCGACCTCATCAAGAGCGCCCACGTTTCCATCGACTGAACGGACCCCACATGGCTGCAACCCTGCCCAACGCCGGCGCGCTCGCCGGCTGCAAAGTGATAGACCTGTCGCGCGTGCTGGGCGGCCCCTATTGCACGCAGATCCTGGCCGACCACGGCGCCGACGTGCTGAAGATCGAGCCGCCCGGCGGCGACGAGACGCGCGGCTGGGGCCCCCCCTTCCTGGGCGATACGGCGTCCTACTTCATCGGCGTGAACCGCAACAAGGACGGCATGACGCTGGACCTATCGCAGCCCGCTGGGCAGGAATTGCTGCGCCATCTGCTGGCCGACGCCGATGTGCTGGTGGAGAACTTCAAGCCCGGCACGCTGGAGAAATGGGGCCTGGGATACGAAACGCTGAGCCGCGACTTCCCCGCTTTGATCCATTGCCGGGTCAGCGGCTTCGGCGCGGACGGTCCGCTGGGCGGCCTGCCCGGCTACGACGCCTGCGCCCAGGCCATGTGCGGCCTGATGAGCGTGAACGGCGATGCGGACGGCGAAGCCACCCGGGTCGGACTGCCGGTGGTGGACATGGTGACCGGCCTGAACGCGGCCGTGGCCATCCTGCTGGCGCTCAATGAGCGTACGCGCAGCGGACTGGGGCAATTCCTGGACATCACGCTGTACGACTGCGCCCTGTCGCTGCTGCATCCGCACGCGCCCAATTACTTCTACAGCGGCAAGGTGCCCGCGCGCAGCGGCAACGCGCACCCGAACATCGCGCCCTACGAAACGCTGCCCACGGCCAGCGGCCCGATCTTTCTCGCGGTCGGCAACAACCGCCAGTTCGCGCAGCTGGCTCAGGCTTTGGAAGCGCCAGGATTGGCGGACGATGCGCGCTACGCCACCAACGCCGACCGCCTGCGCAACCGCTCATCCTTGCGCGACGATCTGTCCGCGCTGCTGGCGGGCCACGACGCCGCTACGCTGGCCGACCGTCTGCTGCGTGGAGGCGTCCCCGCCGCCGCCGTACAGACCGTGGACCAGGCCTTGGCGCATCCGCATACCCGCCATCGCGGCATGGTGCTGGAGCAAGGCGACTATCGCGGCGTGGGTTCGCCGATCAAGCTGTCGCGCACGCCAGCCACGCTGCGCAAGCTGCCGCCGACGCTGCGTCCCGCCGACGCCGGCGAATAGGCCCGCGCGGCCTCAGCCGCCCTGGGCCACGCCTTCGCGGCGCGGATCGGCGCCGCCCTGCAGGCCGCCAGCATCGATCACGATGCCGTGGATGCCGCTGGGGAATTCGGTGATGCGCACCGGATGCCCCATGCGCTCAAGCTCTGGCGCCAGCGCCTCCAGCGCGGTGCCCTTCTCCAGCTCGGTCTCCTTGTTGCGGCTGCCCATGTTCGGCAGGTCGATGGCCGCCTGGATGTCCAGGCCCCAGTCCAGCACGCCCACAATGGTCTTGGCCACATAGTTGATGATGGCGCTACCGCCCGGCGACCCCACCAGCAGATAGGGCTTGCCATCGCGCAGCACGATCATCGGCGCCATCGAGCTGCGCGGGCGCTTGCCCGGTTCGATGCGGTTGGCGACGAGGCGGCCCTCGGGATCCTTGTAGGACGAGGAAAAATCCGTCATCTCGTTGTTCAGCAGGAAGCCGCGCACGAAGATCTTGCTGCCGAACTCGTTTTCGATGGTGGTCGTCATGCTCAAGGCATTGCCCTGGGCGTCCACCGCCACGAGATGGCTGGTCGAGGGCAGCGCCCACGCGTCGTCCTTGCCCAGCGACAGCAGCTTGCCTTCCGGATCGCCGGGCAGCGCCACCTTCATGCTGCGGTCCGGCTGGATCAGCGCGCCGCGCGCGCGCAGGTAGGCGGGGTCCAGCATGGCGCGCACCGGCACCCGCACGAAGTCCGGATCGGCCACGTAGAAATCGCGGTCGGCGAACGCCAGCCGGCCAGCTTCCGAAAAGTAATGCACCGCCTCCAGGCTGCCCGGCTTGTAGCGGGCGAGGGGGAACTGCTCCAGTTCGCCCAACATCTGCAGCACCGCGATCGGGCCGCTGCTGGGCGGCCCCATGCCGCACAGCTGGTAGCCGCGATAGGCGCCACAGACGGGATCGCGCGTCTTGGCGCGATAGCCCGCCAGGTCGGCCAGGGTCAGGTCGCCGGGTACGGCGTGGCTGCGCACGGCGGCGACGATATCCCGGGCGATGTCGCCCTGGTAGAACGCGTCCGCGCCTTGCTCCGCCACGGCGCGCAGCGTGCGCGCGAATTCCGGGTTCTTCAGCACGTGGCCCACCGGCCAGGGAGCGACGTCCGGCGCGTAGAAGTAGGCCGCGGCCGCGGCTTGCGTGCGCAGTTCCTTGTTGCCGGCCAAAAGCTTATGCAAGCGCGGCGACACGGCAAAACCTTGTTCGGCCAGCCGGATCGCGGGCTGGAACAAGTCGGCCCAGGGCAGCGCGCCCTGCTCCTTGTGCGCCAGCTCCAAGCCTCGCAGCAAGCCCGGCACGCCCACCGCCAGGCCGCTGTTCACCGCGCGGGCGAATGGCACCGGCTTGCCGTCCGCATCCAGGAAACGTTGCGGCTGGGCCGCGGCGGGCGCGGTCTCGCGGCTGTCGTAGGTCTGGATACGGCCGCTCTTGGCCGAATACACCACCATGAAGGCGCCGCCGCCGATGCCCGACGATTGCGGCTCCACCAGGTTCAGGACCAGTTGGGCGGCGATGGCGGCGTCCACCGCGCTGCCGCCCCGGCGCAGCATCTCGTCGCCCGCCTGCGTCGCCAGCGGATTGGCCGATGCCATCATGAAATGCGGCGCCCGCACCAGTTGGCGCGTCTGTATGCCGCTGGCGGCCTCGGGGTTCAGGTCCTCGGCGGCCTGCGGCGTGCGGGCCCAGGCCGCGGGCATGGCGGCAAGCGCGGCGGCAAGCATGAGGGCGGCGGCGTGGCGGGGTGCGCGCATGGGAAGCTCCAGTGTGCGCCGGCTTTCCGGCAGGGGTTCATGATAGTCAAGGCGCCCGCGGCTGTCGCGACGCCAGCCGCATCCGGCTTAGAATCGCGGTTTCCGCCCACCGTCCCCACCGTGCCATGCGTTTGCGCCACATCGAGATTTTCGAAGCGATCCGCCGTACCGGATCCCTGACCGAGGCCGCGGCCGCGCTGCATATCTCGCAGCCCGCGGCCAGCAAGCTCCTGGCGCACGCCGAGGCGCAGCTGGGCTTCAAGCTGTTCGAGCGCGTCAAGGGCCGGCTCGTCGCCACGCGCGAAGCCGAGATCCTCACGCCCGAAGTCGCGCGCCTGAACCAGGACCTCAACAGCGTGCGCAGGCTGGCCGCCAGCCTGCGCGACCATCCCAACGGCCACCTGCGACTGGGCTGCGCGCCAGCGCTGGGCCTGGGGCTGCTGCCCGGCGTGGTGCGCGACAGCCGCGAGGCGCAGCCCGGCATCACCTTCGACATCCACACGCATCACAGCACCGAACTCGTACAGGGGCTGCTGACGCGCGAACTGGACCTGGCCATCACCTTCGACACCAACGACTATCCGGGCCTGACCCGCATGGGGCTGGGCCACACGGAGCTGGTGCACCTGAGCCGCAAGGAAGGCACGGGACCGCTGCCGCTGGCGGAGCTGACGGCCATGGCGGGCGACACGCTGATCGTGCTGGACGCGGCCGACGCCTCCGGCGCCCTGCTGCAGATGGCATTGGACGCGCAGGGCCTGGATCCGCAAGTCGCCATCCAGGTGCAAACGCACTACGTGGCCTGCGCGCTGGTGGACGCAGGCTGCGGCGACGCCATCGTGGACGCCATCACCGCGCAGGCGATGCTGCGTCCCGGCATGAACCTGCGCCGGCTGGACCCCGCGCTGCGCGTGCCGATCAGCATCATGGTGCGCAACCAGGATCCGCTGTCGGCGCTGCACCGTGACTTCATCGAACGCTTGCGCGCCGCCTGCGAAGCGCTGCAGGCCGGACTCGACGCCGCGGCCTGAAGCGGCCGGCGCACAAAAAAAAACGGGCGCCCGAAGGCGCCCGTCATTGCGTGCAGACAGGGCAGGCAGCGCCCGCCCCGAGCGGCGTCAATCCAGCTTGATGTTCTGCTTCTTCACGACGTCCTTCGCCCAGTCATACTGCTCTTTGATTTCCTTGGCGAATTCTTCCGGCGTGTTGCCCGACGGCGCCGAACCCTGGTCGTCCAGCGCCTTGATGACCTTGGGGTCCTTCAGGGCCACCACGGCAGCGTCGCGCAGCTTGTTCACGACTTCCATCGGCGTGCCCTTGGGCGCCAGCAGACCGTACCAGACCGGCTGGTTCAGCACCGGGAAGCCGGCGTCCTTGAAGGTCGGCACGTCCTTGATCGAATCGATGCGGGTCGGCCACGCGATGGCCATGGCGCGCAGCTTGCCCGCCTGGATCTGCGGCATCGACGACGGCAGGTTGTCGAACAGGATTTCGATCTGGCCGCCGACGGCGTCAGCCACGGCCGGGCCCGAACCCTTGTACGGCACGTGCACGATGTCCGTGCCGGTGGCCATCTTGAACGATTCGCCCATCAGGTGCAGCACGCCGCAAGTGCCCGAGCTGCCGTAGGAGTACTTGCCCGGGTTCTTCTTCAGCTCTTCCAGGAAGCCCTTGAAGTCCTTGGCGGGGAACTTCGGGTTCACGGCCACCACGTTGGCGGTGTTGGCGAAGTTGGTGACCGGCTGGAAGTCCTTGATCGGATCGTAGGGCAGGTCATTGGGGCGGCAAGCGGGGTTCACGGCCATCGTCGACACGGTGGCGATCGACAGCGTGTAGCCGTCAGCATCGGCGCGCGCGGCTTCGGATGCGCCGATGGCGCCACCGGCGCCGCCCTTGTTTTCCACAACCATGGGCTGGCCCAGTTCCTGGCTCATGCGCTGCGTCACCAGGCGCGCGATGATGTCGGTCGAGCCGCCAGGCGCGAACGGAACGATGACGCGGATAGGCTTGCTCGGGTACTTGTCGGCAGCGAAGGCGGCGGAGGCGCCAAAGGTGCCGGCAACGCCGGAGGCCAGGGCAATGGCCACGGCCAGGGAGCGGACTTTATTCATAGGTGTGTTTCCTCCAATATGCGAGCCCGTGTGTGTACGGACCGTTGTGTGATGCGCCTGCCTGTAGACAGGTCAGCAATGAACGGCGGGAGGGCGCAAGTTCTGTGCGCAGGGAGAGCACTGCTTTTATAGGTTGCTTGTGGCACATGCGCCCGCCAGAATGACGGAGAATAGCAGCAAATGCTTACAGACGCATAGCGCCGGGATCCCCTTCTGACGCGCATCAAATACCTGCTCTCACATGTCCGTTGCCCTTCTGGTTTTCCCTGATTTCATGCTGGTCGCGCTGGGTTGGGCGCTGCGTCACAAACTGAATTTCTCGCGCGAATTCTTCGCCGGCACCGAGCGTCTGGTTTACTTCGTCCTGCTCCCCGCACTGCTGTTCCAGTCCATCCTACGCACCCCCATCACCGCCGGCAACGCCGCCATGCTGCTGCAGGCCTGCGCAGCCGTCATCGCGACCGGCGTCGCGCTGACCTGGCTGGCGCGCTGGGCGCTGCGGCCGTCGCCGCTCAGCCTGGCCTCGTCCGCGCAATGCGGCTACCGCTTCAACACCTATCTCGGCCTGGCCTTGTCGGCCAGCCTGGGCGGCGCCCAGGGCCAGACGGTCATGGCGCTGATCGTCGGGTTCGCCGTGCCGATGGCCAACATGGCGGCGGTCTACGGCCTGGCGCGCCACAGCGGCGGCAACCTGCTGCGCGAACTGGCACGCAACCCGCTGGTCATTTCCACGCTGGCCGGCCTGGCCTGCAATCTGGCCGGCGTGCATCTGCCCGGCCCGCTGGACACGGCGCTGGGACGCCTGGGCGCTGCCGCGCTCGCGCTGGGCATCATGTGCGTGGGCGCCAGCCTTTCATGGGAAGGCGGCAAGGGCCATGGCGCGCTGATCGCCTGGATGCTCGGGGTCAAGCTGCTGGCGCTGCCCGCGGTGGCCCTGCTGATCGCGCATCTGCTGGCGCTGCCGCCGCTGGAATCGCAGATGCTGCTATTGTTCGCGGCCCTGCCCACCGCGTCCGCGGCCTATGTGCTGGCCATGCGCATGGGCGGCGACGGCCGCATGGTGGCCGTGCTGATATCGCTGGGCACGCTGCTTTCGGCGTTGACGATTCCGCTGTGGCTGATGCTCACCGGCGCAGGTTGAGCGGCAAGGCCCGACAACGAAAAAAGACCGCCGCGGCGGTCTTTTTTCATACACGCACAGGCCCGCTTACTAGGACTTGTGCGCGTTGGTCATGGAAGCCGGCACCACCCATTCGGCGAACTGCGCTTCGGTCACGTAGCCCAGCGCCAACGCCGACTCCTTCAGCGACAGGCCTTCCTTGTGCGCCTTCTTGGCGATCTGCGCGGCCTTGTCGTAGCCGATATGCGGATTCAATGCCGTCACCAGCATCAGCGAACGGTCGACCAGTTCGGCGATGCGCTCGCGATTGGGTTCGATGCCGGCGGCGCAATGCTCGTTGAAGCTGGCCATGCCGTCGGTCAGCAGGCGCACCGATTGCAGGAAGTTGTGAATCACCAGCGGCTTGAACACGTTGAGTTCGAAGTTGCCGCTGGCGCCGCCGATATTGATGGCCACGTCGTTGCCCAGCACCTGCGCCGCCAGCATCGTGATGGCTTCGCATTGCGTCGGGTTGACCTTGCCCGGCATGATCGAGCTGCCCGGCTCGTTCTCGGGAATGCTGATTTCACCCAGGCCCGAACGCGGACCGCTGGACAGCCAGCGCACGTCGTTGGCGATCTTCATCAGGCCGGCTGCCAGCGACTTCAGCGCGCCGTGCGCGAACAGCAGCGCTTCGTGCGAAGCCAGGCCCTGGAACTTGTTGGGCGCCGACACGAAGGCAGTGCCGGTGGCATGCGCCAGTTCGGCGGAAACCTTGGCGCTGAACTGCGGGTGCGCGTTCAGGCCCGTGCCCACGGCCGTGCCGCCGATGGCCAGCTGGTGCAGGCCAGGCAGGGTGGCGCGGATCTGCTGCTCGGCCAGGTCCAGCTGGGCCACGTAGCCCGACAGCTCCTGACCCAGCGTCAACGGCGTGGCGTCCTGCAGGTGGGTGCGGCCGATCTTGACGATGTCGTAGAACTCGGCGCTCTTGGCCGCCAGCGTGGCGCGCAGCGCCTTCAGCGAGGGCAGCAGATGATGCTCGACCTGCACCGCCGCCGCCACGTGCATGGCGGTCGGGAAGGTATCGTTGGACGACTGCCCGCGGTTGACGTGGTCGTTGGGGTGGACCTTGCGTTCTTCGCCGCGCACGCCGCCCATCAGTTCCGAAGCGCGGTTGGCCAGCACCTCGTTCATGTTCATGTTGCTTTGCGTGCCCGAGCCGGTCTGCCAGACCGACAGCGGGAACTCGTTGGGCCATTTACCGGCAATGACTTCATCGGCGGCGCGGACGATGCCATCGGCGATCTTCGGATCCAGTTCGCCCAGATCGGCATTGACCTTGGCCGCCGCGCGCTTGAGCCGCGCCATCGCTTCGACCAGGGGGACCGGCATCTTCTCGGTGGAAATCGCGAAAAAATGCAGCGAACGCTGGGTCTGGGCGCCCCAGAGGTGATCCTCAGGGACTTCGATGGGACCAAACGTGTCTTTTTCAATGCGGGTCTTCATGGCGCGTGCTACTCCGTGGCGACGTCGATTACGGCTGACGGCAGCGCGCCAGCCGCGAGAATGTTGAGAATGACAATCAGTTATAGGTTAGCAGAAACCCGCATTCCTATAATTGCGCAAACATCCGTGCTCCCTCCACCGTTTTTACCACTCGCCCCGCGCCATGTCCGCCCCTCTTTGCAGCCTGACCTTGCACCTGCCCGACGAAGCCGCCACGGAATCGCTGGCACGTCAGCTCGCCCCCCTGGTTTCCGGCGGCCAGGCCGGTCCGGCTGGGGGACATATCCACCTCCAGGGGGACCTGGGCGCGGGGAAAACGGCCTTCACACGGGCCCTGTTGCGGGAAAGCGGCATCACGGGACGGATCAAAAGTCCCAGCTACGCGCTGCTTGAATCCTATAAAGTTTCTAACTTATACTTCTATCACCTTGATTTTTATAGATTTAGTGATACGCGAGAATGGTTGGACGCAGGATTCCGGGATTTACTGCGTGACGACGCAGTCGTTTTGATCGAATGGCCGGAGCGGGCCGGGGGCCTTTTGCCCCCTCCCGACCTGCTGATTTCCCTAGCCTATGCAGGCGACGGACGCGACGCCACCCTGACCGCGTACACCGCTCGAGGACAAACATGGTTGAACGCGATTGTCCCCCCGCCCCAGTCGGCGCCCTCCCCTCGGCAGGCGCCACCCGGCGCCGCCTGATCAGCGTCGCCGCCACCCTGCTCGTCCTGCCGGTCCTGCCGCGCTTGGCGCAGGCGGCGACCATCCTGGCTGTGCGCACCTGGCCGGCCGACGAATACACCCGCGTCACGCTGGAGCTCGACAGCGAGCTCAAGGCTGAGCAGTTCACGCTTGAAAACCCCCACCGCCTGGTGGTGGACATTGAGGGACTGACCATCAGCGCGGCCCTGAACGACCTGGTTTCCAAGGTCCGGCCTGACGACCCCTACATCCAGAGCCTGCGGGTGGCGCAAAACCGCCCCAACGTGGTGCGCCTGGTGTTCGACCTGAAGCAGCCCGTGGCGCCCCAGGTGTTCACGCTCAAGCCCGTGGCCGACTACCAGTACCGTCTGGTGCTGGACCTGTATCCGAAGATCGCCCAGGATCCGCTGGTCGCGATCCTGAACAAGCAGACCGGCCCCGACGTGGACGACCCGCTGGCGCGCATCCTGGAAGACATCCAGCGCAACCCGGTGACCCGCGCCGATCCGCCCGAGCCGCCGCGCGTGCGCGGCCAGCAGCCGGCGCCCCCGCTGCCCACCGCGCCCAAGCCTCCGCCCGCCACCGCCAGCCGCGGCAAGCAGCGCATGGTCACCATCGCGCTGGATCCCGGCCACGGCGGCGAGGACCCGGGCGCCATCGGCAGCAGCGGCCTGCGCGAGAAAGACGTGGTGCTGCGCATCGCCCGGCGCCTGAAGGCGCTGATCGACAGCCAGCCCTACATGCGCGCCTATCTCACGCGCGACGACGACTACTTCGTGCCCCTGCACGTGCGCGTGCAGAAGGCGCGCCGCGTGCACGCGGATCTGTTCATCTCGATCCACGCGGACGCCTGGATCAAGCCTTCGGCCAATGGCTCGTCGGTGTTCGCGCTGTCGCAGCGCGGCGCCACCAGCGCCCAGGCGCGCTGGATGGCGGACAAGGAAAACGCGGCCGACCTGATCGGCGGCGTCAACCTTGGCAGCCACGACCGCCAGGTGGCCAAGGTACTGCTGGACCTGTCCACCACCGCGCAGATCAACGATTCGCTGAAGGTGGGCAGCGCCTTCCTGGACGAAATCAAGAAGATCAACCGCCTGCACAAAAACAGCGTCGAACAGGCCGGCTTCGCGGTCCTGAAAGCGCCGGACATTCCTTCGGTGCTGGTCGAAACCGCCTTCATCAGCAACCCGCAGGAAGAAGCCCTGCTGCGCAGCACCTCGCATCAGGACAAGCTGGCGCAGGCCATGATGACGGGCATCCAGCGTTACTTCACCGCCAACCCGCCGCTGGCGCGGCTGGGCGATGTGAGCTGACGGCGACGTCTGCCGCCGCATGAAAAAGGGCGTTGCGCTTCACGGCGCAACGCCCTTTTCAATGTGACGCGTGTGCCGCAGCATGCGCTGCGGCGCTTCACGCGCCGCGTTTGGCCTTGATCAGCTTGAACAGGCCCGCCCCGATCACCGGCACGATGGCGGCGGCCAGCCCCAGCAGCACGATGGTATTCAAGTGTTCGCGCACCAGCGGGATGTTGCCGAAGAAGTAGCCCGCGGCCACCAGGCTCACCACCCACAGCAGCGCGCCCAGGATGTTGAACAGCTGGAAGCGCGACTGCGGCATGTCGGCCACGCCCGCGACAAAGGGCGCGAAAGTGCGCACGACCGGGATGAAGCGCGACATGACGATGGTCTTGCCGCCGTGCTTTTCATAGAACGCGTGCGTGCGCATCAACGCGCCGCGGTCCAGAAAGCGCAGGTTCATCGAAAACACGCGCGGCCCGATATAGCGTCCGATGAAGTAGTTCACCGTATTGCCGGTGATGGCGGCGACGATCAGCAGCCCGCCCATCAGGAACGGATCGATGTGTCCGGTCGCGCCGAACGCGCCCGCGATGAACAGCAGCGAATCCCCCGGCAGAAAGGGCAGCACGACCAGCCCCGTCTCCGCAAAAACGATCAGGAACAGCACCAGGTACACCCACACGCCATACTGCGCGACCCAGACGCCGAGCGTCTTGTCGATGTGGAGCACCATATTGAAGAATTCGAGCATTGAAGCAACCCTGCCAGCGGAATGGGATATCAGTCCGCGACTATAGCCCACCCGCCCATGACGCTAAAATCGTCCACATAGCCATACCTGAACGCCAGCCACATGACCGAACGCCGCTCCATTCTTGCGCTTCCCGACCTGCTGATCAGTCAGATCGCCGCCGGCGAGGTGATCGAGCGGCCGGCATCCGTGCTCAAGGAAATCCTCGAAAACGCCATCGACGCGGGCGGACGCGCCATTGAAGTGCGCCTGGAAGGCGGCGGCATACGCCGCATTGCCGTGACCGACGACGGCGGCGGCATTCCGCCCGAAGAGCTGCCGCTGGCGCTGGCGCGCCACGCCACCAGCAAGATCCGCTCCTTGAACGAACTGGAATCTGTGGCATCCATGGGATTCCGCGGCGAAGCGCTGGCCTCGATCGCGTCCGTGGCCCAGGTCACCATCATTTCCCGCACCCGCGATGGCGAGCACGCCTGGCAGATCGATGCAGGCAGCATGCAGGTCAGCCCCGCCTCGGGTCCTCCGGGCACCACGGTGGACGTGCGCCAGTTGTTCGACGCCGTGCCGGCCCGCCGCAAATTCCTGCGCTCCGAGGCCACCGAGTTCGGCCATTGCGTCGACGCCATGGAGCGCATCGCGCTGGCGCATCCGCAGATCGCCTTCCGCCTGTTCCATCACGACCGCGCGCAGCGCCAATGGCTGCCCGCCGAACCGCCGCAGCGCATCCGCGACGTGCTGGGCGCGGAATTCGCCGAACACGGCCTGCTGCTGTCGCACTCGGTCGGCACGGTCAGCCTGGCGGGCATGATCACCCGTCCCACCGCAGCCCGCGCCCGCGCGGACCGCCAGTATCTCTACGTGAACGGCCGCTACGTGCGCGACCGCACCGTCAGCCACGCCCTGCGCGCCGCCTACGCGGACGTACTGCATGGCGACCGCCAGCCCGCCTACGTGCTGTTCCTGGACATCGACCCGGCCGCCGTGGACGTGAACGTGCACCCGGCCAAGCATGAGGTCCGTTTCCGCGACAGCGGCGCGGTGCATCGCTTCGTGTCCCATGCGGTCGGCCAGACCCTGGCGCAGACGGGCGGCGCGTCCGCCGCAGCCCCCGCGGCGCAAAACGACGACGCGGACGACGCCGGGTTCGAAACCGTGGCCCGGCCCGCCACCGCCGCGGCGACCGACGCCGCGCCGCAAGCCTCGCCTTACGCGCCCGCCAGCAGCCCCCGGCCCATGACGGACGCGCCTCGGCCCGCCTACGCCGGCGGCAACGCATCATCATCGTCTTACGGCTTGCGCCCATCGCCCGCGCCGCAGCGCCCGCACACCCAGGTGCCGTTCCGCCTGCACGCCGAACCCGCCGGCATTCCGGCCGCGGACTGGCAATCGCTCTACCGCCCGCTGGATGACGACTCGGCCGCCAAAACCGCGCCGCTGCGCGAACCCGCACCCGCGCCTGTCGCGGCTCTGCCCGCGGACGAAGAACATCCGCTGGGCATGGCGCTGGCGCAGCTGCATGGCATCTACATCCTGGCGCAGACCCGCCGCGGCATCGTGCTGGTGGATATGCATGCCGCGCACGAGCGGGTGGTCTACGAACAGCTCAAGCAAGCCCTGGACGCGCGCAGCCTGCCGCGCCAGGATCTGCTGGTGCCCGTGGTGTTCCATGCCCAGGAAAAGGACGTGGCGCTGGTCGAGGAATACGAAGAGCAGCTGAACGAACTCGGCTTCGAAATGCGCCCGTCCGGCCCCACCTCGATCGCCGTGCGCTCGGTGCCGGCCATCCTGGCCCGCGGCGACATCGAAACGCTGGCCCGCGCCGTGCTGCGCGACCTGGGCGCCGTGGGCGTGTCGCGCCTGCTGACGGAACAGCGCAACGAGCTGCTGTCCACCATGGCCTGCCATGGTTCCGTGCGCGCCAACCGCAAGCTCACCATCGAAGAAATGAACGGCCTGCTGCGCCAGATGGAAGCAACCGAACGCGCCGACCAGTGCAACCACGGCCGCCCCACCTGGATCCAGTGGTCGGTGTCCGACCTGGACAAGCTCTTCCTGCGCGGACAATAAGCTTGTCGCCGTCCTCCTCCCCCAACGCGACGCCGCTGGTCATCTGCCTGGCCGGCCCCACCGCGGCCGGCAAGAGCGCCTCCACCCTGGCGCTGGCCGAGCGCTGGCCGCTGGAAATCGTCAACGTCGATTCCGCCACGATCTATCGCGGCATGGACATCGGCACGGCCAAGCCCTCGCCCGAGGAACAGGCGCAGGTGCCGCAGCATCTGCTGGACATCCTCGACCCCATCCAGTCGTACTCCGCAGCCGACTTCGTCGCCGATGCGCTGCGCCTGATAGACGAGATCCGCGCACGCGGACGCATCCCGCTGCTGGCGGGCGGCACCATGATGTACTACAAGGCGCTGCGCGACGGCCTGGACGATCTGCCGCAGGCCGATCCGGCGCTGCGCGCCGAGCTGGAAGCGCGCGCCGCCGTCCAGGGCTGGCCCGCGCTGCACGCCGAACTGGCGCAGCTGGATCCCGTCACTGCCGCACGCCTGGCCCCCAACGACAGCCAGCGCATCCAGCGCGCGCTGGAGATCTGCATGCTGTCCGGCCAGCCCATGTCGGCCCTGCTGCTGCGCAGCCAGCGTCCGCGCGACGCGACGGGCAACCGGTACCTCACCATCAGCCTGGAGCCTTCCGACCGCGCCGCGCTGCATGCCCGCATCGAGCAACGCTTCGACGCCATGCTGAACCGCGGCCTGCTCGACGAAGTCCGCGCCCTGCGCGCCAGGGGCGACCTGCATACCGGCCTGCCCTCGGTCCGTTGCGTGGGCTACCGGCAGATGTGGGCGCACCTGGACGGCGAGGTCGACCTCGCCACCGCCCGCGAACAAGGCATCGCCGCCACGCGCCAGCTGGCCAAGCGCCAGATCACCTGGCTGCGCGCGCAGCCCGAGCGCGTCATCGTCGACTGCCTGGCGGCGGATGCCGTGGCGCAAACCATAGACGCGATGGCCGTCGCGCTGGCGGGACGCGCCTAGCCAGGCGCCAGACACAAAAAAACCGCGCCGTGGCGCGGTTCTTCGTTGCGGACAGCGTGGCTTACACCACGAAGGTTTGCGCCATGCCTTCCTTCTGCTCGACGATCTCGCCCAGCGTGCTGACGGTCTCGCCCTGCTCGCGCAGCGTGGCGGCGATGGCTTCGGCCTGCGCCGGATCCACCACCAGCACCATGCCGATGCCGCAGTTGAAAACGCGGTACATCTCGGTGTCTTCGACCTGGCCCTGCTCTTGCAGCCACTGGAACAGCTTGGGCATTTCCCAGTTGGCGCGGTGCAGCTTGGCCGACAGGCCGGGCTGCAGGATGCGCGGCACGTTGTCCAGCAAGCCGCCGCCCGTGATGTGGGCCAGGCCCTTGATGCTGGTGCCGTGCTTGGCCAGGGCGGCCAGCACCTGCTTCACGTAGATGCGCGTCGGCGCCATGACCACGTCGACCATCGGCTGGCCGTGGAAATCGTCGTCGGGCTTGGCGTTGGCGCGTTCCAGGATCTTGCGCAGCAGCGAATAGCCGTTGGAGTGCGCACCGCTGGAAGCCAGGCCCAGCACCACGTCGCCGGTCTTGATCGACTGGCCGGTGATGATGGCGGACTTTTCCACCGCTCCCACCGCGAAGCCGGCCAGGTCGTACTCGCCGTCCGGATACATGCCCGGCATTTCGGCGGTTTCACCGCCGATCAGCGCGCAGCCCGACAGCTCGCAACCCTTGGCGATGCCGCCCACCACGGCCGCCGCCGTATCCACCGAAAGCTTGCCGCAGCCGAAATAGTCCAGGAAGAACAGCGGCTCCGCGCCCTGCACCAGGATGTCGTTGACGCTCATGGCGACCAGGTCGATACCCACGGTGTCGTGGCGGTTCCAGTCGAACGCCAGGCGCAGCTTGGTGCCCACGCCGTCGGTGCCCGAGACCAGCACGGGTTCCTTGTACGACTTCGGCACTTCAAACAGGCCGCCAAAGCCGCCGATACCGGCCAGCACCCCGGGACGCATGGTGCGCGCCGCAAGCGGTTTGATACGGTCGACCAGGGCGTCGCCTGCGTCGATGTCGACACCGGCATCGCGGTAGGTCATAGGGGCGGTAGGTTGATTCGTCATGAGAAATGCCGTGGGGTATGTAACAATTGCTGGGATTTTGGTGGAACGCCCTGCATTTTACGATGTTGCGGGGACTAGCAGGGATCGGCGCCGCCAAAGCGGTCCGGACGGCGACCGCGCCGGCTCGCCCGGCCAGGGCGGGCAAGAGGGGCCGGATCGGCGCAAACCCAAGCCAGCCCAGGCCCATCGACGCGACACCCTGGCCCCAGGTGGTTTAAAGTGTAGGGTTGGCCGGTATTGATTTTGTCGGTTCCGTGGTGCAAACCCCGGAGTTTCGCGCCCGGCCAGCGACGTTTTGACCCGTTGTACTGACCTGTAGCCGTATTGACCCGTACTACCCGCCTCGTTTCGGCACCCTGTAAGCTCCCATGAACCGCCAGCTGCTGCTTGACGTTCTTCCCGCGCCAGCGCCATCGCTGAACAACTATATCGCCGGCCCCAACGGGGAAGCGCTGGCGGCAGTGCGCGCGCTGCTTCCTGGCCGCGCCCTGTACATCTGGGGCGCCGCGGGCTGCGGCCGCAGCCATCTGCTGCGCGCGCTGACCGCCCGCCCCGACGCCGTCTATATCGACGCCGAGACTGGCGAAAACATGCTGCGCCGCCTGGCCGAAGCCGATTCCAAGTCGCCCATGCCCAAGTTCGTGGCGGTCGACGACGTGCACCGCATGAACGACAGCCGCCAGGCCGCCCTGTTCGCGCTCTACAACCGCTGGCGCGAATCCGCCGCCACCGGCCGCGCCTTCGCGCTGGCGCTGGCGGGCGACCGCGCTCCGCTGTCGATGCCGCTGCGCGAGGACTTGCGCACGCGCCTGGGCTGGGACCTGGTTTTCCGCCTTGACCCGCTGTCCGACGCCGACAAGCTGGCCGCCCTGTCGGCCCAGGCGGCTGCCCGCGGCATGCACCTGGCGCCCGAAATCATCAATTGGATGCTCACGCACCACGAGCGCGACATCCGCAAGCTGGCGGAGCTGATCGACGCGCTGGACCGCTATTCCCTGGCCACCGGCCGTCCCATCACCCTACCTCTGCTGCGGGCCATGCTCGCAGATCCTGATTCACAACGCACATGACCTCCCGACGTCTCGCCCTGTTCGACCTGGATCACACCCTGTTGCCGCTGGATAGCGACTACCAATGGGCCGACTATCTGGCACGCACGGGCCGCGCCGGGGATCCCGCCGAAGCCCGCCGCCAGAACGACGATCTGATGGATCGCTACAACCGCGGCGAGCTCACCGCCGAGCAGGCGGCCGAGTTCATGCTCGGCCTGCTGGCCGCGCACACGCCTTACGACCTGGCGGCCTGGCATGAAGCCTTCATGGAAGAAGTGATCCGCCCGTCCATGACGCCCGCCGCGCGCGACCTGGTGCAATCGCACCTGGAAGCCGGCGACCTGTGCGCGGTGGTCACGGCCACCAACAGCTTCGTCACCGCTCCCATCGCGCGCGCCTTCGGCGTGCCCCACCTCGTGGCCACCGACGCGGAATACCTGCGCGGGCGCTACACCGGCCGCATCCTGGGCACGCCCAGTTTCAAGGAAGGCAAGGTGGTGCGCGTCAACGACTGGCTGGCCGGCATGGGTTTGGGACTTGCGGATTTTTCGGAATCGTTTTTCTATAGCGATTCGGTCAACGATGTACCCCTGCTGGAGAAAGTGACCCGTCCGATCGCAGCCAACCCCAGCCCCACCCTGCGCGGCATCGCCCAGGAGCGCGGCTGGCAGGTGATCGACTTGTTCGACCACATGGAAGATTCGAAGTCCTAAATGATCACTGAAACCATAAAAAAATTCGTCGGCCGACTATTCGCGCCGGCAGCCCGGGGGCCGTTGCGCATCGCGCGCGACAAGCACGGCATCGACCGCCGCAACGTCTCGCGCCACGCGATCAAGGTCTGCGAGGTGCTGCGCCAGCACGGCTATGACGCCTACATCGTCGGCGGCGCCGTGCGCGACCTGATCGTGGGCCTGGAGCCCAAGGACTTCGACGTGGCCACCAACGCCACGCCCGAGCAGATCCGTCCGCTGTTCCGCCGCGCCCGCATCATCGGCCGCCGCTTCCAGCTGGTGCACGTGGTCTTCGGCCAGGAAATCATCGAAACCTCCACCTTCCGCGCCCCCGCCTCGGAAGACCAGGAGACCGACGAACACGGTCGCATCCTGCGCGACAACGTATTCGGTTCGCACGAAGAAGACGCGGCGCGCCGCGACTTCACCATGAACGCGCTCTACTACGACCCGCACAATGAGGAAGTCATTGACTTCCACAACGGCGTGGCCGACCTGAAAAAGCGCCAGGTCCGCATCATCGGCGACCCGACCAAGCGCTACCGCGAAGACCCCGTCCGCATGCTGCGCGCCGTGCGCTTCGCCGCCAAGCTGAACGGCACCATCGACCCGGCCACGCGCCAGCCCATCAGCACCATGGCCGAGCTCATCGAGAACGTGCCGGCCTCGCGCCTGTTCGACGAAATGCTCAAGCTGCTGACCTGCGGCCATGCCATGGACTGCCTGCGCCAGCTGCGCGCCGACGGCCTGCACAAGGGCCTCTTGCCCCTGCTGGACGTGGTGCTGGAGCAACCCGGCGGCGAGCATTTCGTGGAGCTTGCGCTGGAACGCACCGACGCGCGCGTGCGCTCGGGCAAGACCATCAGCCCCAGCTTCCTGTTCGCCGCGCTGCTGTGGCAACAGGTGGAAGCGCGCTGGAAGCAGCTGCGCGCGCAGGGCGAGCACACCATCCCCGCCCTGTCGCAAGCCGCCGATTCGGTGCTGGACGAACAGACCGAAAAGCTCGCCATCCAGCGCCGCTTCTCGTCCGACATGCGCGAGATCTGGTTCATGCAGCCACGTTTCGAGCGCCGCATGGGCAAGACCATCTACCGCATGATCGAACAGCCGCGCTTCCGCGCCGCCTGCGACTTCCTGCAACTGCGCGCCGCCGCCGGCGAGTTCGACAGCGTGCTGGCGCAATGGTGGATGGACCTGGCCAACGCCGACGACGTCACCCGCAGCGAGATGATCGAAGAGGTGTCCCGCCAACCGCGCGATGCCGGCGACGCCCCCTCCGCCCCGCGCAAGCGCCGCCGTCCGCGCCGTTCGCCCTCGCGTGGCACGCCGCCCGCAGCGGGTTAAGTCATGACCGCTCCTGTGCGCGCCTACGTCGCGCTGGGCGCCAACCTGGGCGACGGCGCAGCCACGCTGCGCAGTGTCCTGGCTGAATTGCAGGAAACCGGCGGCATCGCCGCGGTGGCGGCATCGCCGTTCTACCGCAGCGCGCCGGTCGAAGCCACCGGCCCCGACTTCGTCAACGCAGTGGCGGCGCTGGACACGCATCTGACCCCGCTGGCCCTGCTGGATGCGCTGCAGGCGCTGGAAAACCGGCACGGCCGCGAGCGCCCCTACAAGAATGCGCCGCGCACGCTGGATCTGGACCTGCTGCTGTACGGCGACACCGTGCTGGACCATGAGCGGCTGACGCTGCCCCACCCTCGTATGCACCTGCGCGCCTTCGTGCTGCTGCCCCTGCGCGACCTGGCTCCCGGCCTGGCGCTGCAAGGCAAGCCCATCGGCGACTGGATCGCCGCGATCCACGACCAGCCGATAACGCGCATCGCGGACTGAACGCCGGCGGCCAAGCCCGCCCGCTATTCCTTCGGCGCGTAGGCCATCAGCACGCGCTCCACGTCCTCGACCTGCGGCAGGCCCGCTTCATTGCCCAGATGCTGGATCTTGTGGGCCGAAGCCGCGCGCGCAAAGGTGAAGTGCTCCGCCCACGGCAGTTCCGGCCGGTTCAGATAGGACCAGACGTAGGCGCCGTGGAACACGTCCCCGGCCCCCGAGGTATCGACAATGCTGGCGGCCGGCACGTCCAGCGCGGGCAGGACATCCACCGTTCCCGTCTCGTCGTACCAGAGCATGCCGCGCTCGCCCATGGTGACCGCGCCGATGCGGCAGCCGCGCGCCTTCAGCAGTTCCAGCAGGCCTGACGGCGCAAGCCCCAATTGTTCGCACATGCGCTCCGCGCAGACCGCCACGTCGACGTGGCGCAGCAGCTCGTCGGTGTTCTCGCGCACGCCGCCGCCATCGAGCGAGGTCAGCACGCCCGCCTGCCGACACGCCTGCGCGTAATGCAGGGCGGCGTCGGGCTGATGCCCGTCCAGGTGCAAGGCACGGTAGCCGCCGATGTCCAGCCGCGGAAAGTCGTTCAGGTAGTCCACGTCGCGCGCACGCACGATGGCGCGCTTGCCGTGATTGGGCATGATGAAGGACAGGGACGAACGGCTCACTTTGCGCGCATGCAGCGACACCCCGTGCGCCGCAGCCATGTCCGTGTACATGTGGCCCAGCCAGTCCGATGCCAGCGAGCAGATCAGGTCCGGCGGCGTGCCCAGCCGCGCGCAGGCGAACGCGGCCGTCACCGCGTTGCCGCCGAAGGACACCGCGTAGTCGCGCGCCACGCTTTTTTCATCGCCCGTAGGCCATACGTCCGCCAGCACGGTGACGTCGATATAAGTGTGTCCGATGAAGAGCGCTTCGCCCATGGAGCTGCCGGAAAGAAGTGATCGGAACCGGCCTAGATGCCGGTGGTTTCGCCCGCCTGCGCCAGCACCAGTCGCGCGCGTGCGATGACTGGGGCGTCGACCATCTTGCCGTCCAGCATGAAGGTGCCGGCCGAAGTGTCGCGATGCGTGGCGATGACGCGGCGCGCCCAGGCCAGTTCCTGCGCCGCGGGCACGAAGGCCGCGTGGATCACCGGCACTTGCGTGGGGTGGATGCACAGCATGCCGCCAAAGCCCATTTGCTGCGCGCGGCCGGCGGCATGCGCCAGCCCGGCCTGGTCCTGGATGCCCGGAAACACGCCATCCAGCGCGGGCGCCAGTCCGGCTGCGCGGCTGTGCAGCAGCACCTGCACGCGCGCCTGGTCCAGCACGGTTTGCGCCCCCGGCGTATCGGGCGTCAGTCCCAGGTCCAGGCCGTAGTCCAGACTGCCGAAGGCCAGGCGCTCCACGCCGGGCGTGGCGGCGACTTCCGCAACGTTGAGGATGCCCTGGGCGCTTTCCAGGATGGGAATCACCCGCAGGCCCGCCTGGACCACATGGCGCACCTGCGCCAGGCTCTCGGCCTTGGGCAGCAGCACGCCGGCCACCCCGGGCTTGCCGCGGCAGGCCTTGAGATCGTCGTCGTGCCAGGAAGTGGAGGCGTCGTTGATCCGCACCCACAGCCGGACGCGCGGATTCGTCCCCAGGAAATCGCACAGCGCTTCCCGGGCGGCCGCCTTGGCCAGATGCTCCACCGCGTCTTCCAGATCGACGATGACGGCGTCGGCGCCGGCGGCCAGCGCCTTGGGGATGCGCTCGGGGCGCGACGCCGGCACGAACAGCGCGCTACGGACAACGGGATGCGTCACACGACCTCCGATGCATGGAACTGCGCCACCTGATCGGGCGCGTATCCCAATGATGCTAGCACCGCATCGGTGTTTTGGCCCACCGCGGGCACCGCGGCCATGCGCGGCGCGAAGGCGTTGCTGCTGGCCGGAGGCAGCAGCGCGGGCAGCTCGCCGGCGGGGCTGTCCACCTGGCTCCAGCGGCCTCGGGCCTGCAATTGCGGATGGGCCCAGACGCCGGCCATGTCGTTGACGCGCGCATTGGCGATCTGCGCGTCCTCCAGCCGCTGCGTCACCTGTTCGATGGACAGGTCGGCGAAGGCGGCCACGATCAGCGCGCGCAGGTCGTCGCGGTTGGCGGTGCGCAGCGAATTGGAGATGAAGCGCGGGTCTTCCGCGAGTTCCGCCTGGCGCAGCACCTGGGCGCAGAACACGCGCCATTCGCGCTCGTTCTGCAGGCCCAGCATGATGGTGGCGCCGTCGCCCACGGGGAACGGCCCGTAGGGATAGATGGAGGCGTGGGCCGCGCCCGCGCGCACGGGCGGCGTGGCGCCGTCGAAGGCGTAGTACATGGGAAACCCCATCCACTCCACCATGCTCTCCAGCATGGAGACGTCCAGGCGGCTGCCCAGGCCCGTTTTCTGCCGCAGCAGCAATGCGTTCAGGATCGCGGAATAGGCGTACATGCCGGCCGCGATGTCGGCGATGGAGCAACCGGCCTTGACCGGATCGTCCCTGGTACCCGTCACGGACAGGAAACCGCTTTCGCTCTGGATCAGCAGGTCGTAGGCCTTCTTGTCCTGATAGGGCCCGCCTTCGCCATAGCCCGAGATATCGCAGACGATCAGGCGCGGATACTTCTTGTGCAGGGCGTCAAAAGACAGTCCCAGACGCGCGGCGGCGCCGGGCGCCAGGTTCTGCACCAGCACGTCGGCGGTCTCCAGCAGGCGTTCCATGACGCCACCCGCCTCTTCGCGCTTGAGGTCCAGCGTCAGGCTTTCCTTGGACCGGTTGGTCCAGACGAAATGCGAGGACAGGCCGCGCACGCGCTCGTCGTAGCCGCGGGCGAAGTCCCCGCCGCCGGGACGTTCGATCTTGATGACGCGCGCGCCCATGTCCGCGAGCTGGCGGGTGCAGAACGGCGCGGCGATCGCGTGCTCCAGGCTGACGACGGTGATGCCGTCCAGGGGACGGGGGGCCTCTATGCTCATTCTGTAAACCTCAGTTCAGCTTGGTGGGCCAGCGTGCCGTCCTGCTCAGCCCAGAGCTGGGCCACGCCCGGCTCGGTCAAGCGGCCGGCCACCTGGAAGGGTGCGGGCGCAATCAGCGGACGCAGGCCGCGATACGACAGGTGGGTCAGGCGCGCCTGCGGATGGGCGCGGGAGAAGGCGGCAACCATCTCGGTGGCGATGAGCGGGCCGTGCACCACCAGCCCGGGATAGCCCTCGGTGCCCGTCACGTAGGGATGGTCGTAGTGAATGCGATGGCCGTTGAAGGTCACCGCCGAGTAGCGGAACAGCAGCACCGGCGACGGCTCAACGGTATCGCGCCACTGCGCCTGCGGCGCGGGCTCGCTGCCCGTGAGCTTGGGCGGCGTCGGCTGCCGATAGACGATGTCCTGCTCCTCGTGGATGGCGACCTCGCCTTCCTGGCGGAACTCGTGGCGCACGGTCACGAACAGCAGTGCGCCAGTGCGCCCTGCCTTTTCCTTGACATCGATCACCGTGGATTCGCGCTCCGCGGGCACGCCGACCAACAGCGGCCGGCGGAACTCGACCCGGCCGCCCGCCCACATGCGGTTGCGGTCCTGGGCCGGCGGCAAAAAGCCGCCGCGCGCCGGATGGCCATCCGTCCCCAGCCCGCCCATGTCCACCGTGGAAATGAAGAACGCCCATTGCCACAGCGGCGGCAAGGCATCGCCCTGGACCGGCGCCGGACCTCCCAGGGTTGCCGCAATGCGCGCGGCGTGGCCAGGATCCATGGCGTCCGCCCTGCGTTCGCCGCTGCCGATCCAGGCGGCCGGATCTGTAGATGTCATGCCGATATCCTCTGCTGGGGTTTTTACAGACTGAAGCATGCCCGCAAGCCGTCCCGCTTGTGAATTCGTTTTTGCTCAAGGCGGGGTTTGCGCTGCCTGAATCGCACCCCTGCCTCCCGGCCCGACGCCTCGCGCCGTAATATATGGCCCATGCACTTCGACCTCGCCGACCTACGCCTGTTCATCCACATCGCCGAATCCCCCAGCCTGACCCAGGCTGCCAAGCGGGCGCACCTGTCCCTGGCAGCCGTCAGCGTGCGCATCAAGGCGCTGGAGAACCAGCTCAATACCCGCCTCCTGTACCGCGACAGCCGCGGAGTGGAGATCACGCCCGCGGGCCAGAAGCTGCTGCAGCACGCGCGCGTCATCATGCGCCAGGTGGACCACCTGAAACATGACTTCCAGGAGCAGGCCGACGGCGACGCCGGCCACATCCGCATCTTCGCCAACACCACGGCGGTCACGGAATTCATGCCGGACATCCTGGCGCAATTCCTGTCCGGCCACCCTGGCGTCACCGTGGACCTGCAGGAACGCCTGACCCGCGACATCGTGCGCGGCGTGCTGGACGGCACCACCGACCTGGGCATCGTGGCCGGCCCGGTGGATGCGCCCGAATTGCAGACCATCCACTTCAGCACCGACAAGCTGGTGCTGGTGGTGCCCAATGGCCACCCGCTGCAGGATCAGGAAAAGATCAAGCTGGCCGAGGCGGTGCGCTACCCCTTCATCACCATGCACGAAGGTTCCACCCTGGTCGCCTTCCTGCGCGACCAGCTGGAACAGGTGGGCCAGCGCCTGCCCCAGCGCATCCAGCTCTACAGCTTCGATTCCATCTGCCGGATGGTGCAGGCGGGCGTGGGCATCGGCGTCATCCCCGACTCCGCCGCGCGGCGCTATGGCGCCGACATGAAGCTGCGCGTGGTCGAATTGGACGAGCCCTGGGTGGTGCGCGAACGCAAGCTACTGGTGCGCGACATCGACGCTCTGCCGGGTTGCGCGCGCGAACTCATAGAACAGATCCAGGTGGCGCGGACGCCCTGACGGCCG
Source organism: Achromobacter aegrifaciens (assembly GCF_902859965.1). Classification (NCBI taxonomy): domain Bacteria; kingdom Pseudomonadati; phylum Pseudomonadota; class Betaproteobacteria; order Burkholderiales; family Alcaligenaceae; genus Achromobacter; species Achromobacter aegrifaciens. Next base: position 132,428 of record NZ_CADIKO010000003.1, on the reverse strand, counting down.
TCTGCAAAGCTCAGGTGCCGGTGAACGCCGGCGGGCGCTTGTGCGCGAACGCCCGCATGCCTTCCAGGTAGTCGTCGGTGTAGCCCAGTTCGCGCTGCAAGCGGCATTCCAGATCGAACTGCTGCGCCAGCGTGTTGCCGCTGGACGCGTGCAGCGCCGCCTTGGTAGCCGCATAGGCGCGCGTAGGTCCGGCCGCCAGCGTATCGGCGACTTCGGCCAGCGTGTCCGCCAGCGCGGCGTCTGGCACCACACGCCAGATCAGGCCCCAGGCTTCCGCCTGCCTGGCGCTGAGCGCTTCGCCGAACAGCGCGGCGCCCATGGCCCGCGCAGAGCCCACCAAACGCGGCAGGAACCAGGTGCCGCCGGCATCCGGCAGCAGGCCGATCTTGCTGAAGGCCTGAATGAAGCGCGCCGACTCCACTGCGAACACCACGTCGCAAGCCAGCGCCAGGCTGGCGCCTGCGCCGGCCGCGACGCCGTTTATCACGCACACCACCGGCACCGGCAAGTTACGCAGCCGGGTGATCAGCGGTCGGTAGCACTGCTCAAGAATCAGGCTCAGGTCGCGACGCGCTCCGTCCTCAGCCGGCTTGCGCTCGCCCAGGTCCTGCCCAGCGCAAAAGCCCCGGCCCGCGCCCGTGATGATCAGTCCGCGCAGGCCGCTGTCCGCCTCCATGGCATCCAGCGCCCGCGCCAGCTCGGCATGCATGACTTCCGTGAAACTGTTCAACCGGTCGGGCCGGTTCAGTGTGATGACGCCCACGCCCCGCTCCAGCGTGAAGCGGATCTGGGTGTAGCCGCCTTCGACCTGTGTCGTCGCCGCTGCGCTCATGCCAGTTCCTCCAGCACCGCCAGTTGCTCGGCCGTATCGCCCAGCAGCTGGTCCACGACGGTCAGCCGTTTGAAGTAATCGCCCACGTCCAGCTCGTCGGTCATGCCCATGCCGCCATGCAGCTGCACCGCCAGTTGCGCCACCAGGCGTCCGGCGCGCGCGGCTTCCAACTTCGCGGAGGCGATCATGCGGCGGCGCTGCGCTGCGTCGGTTTCGGTCAGCGCCGCCACTGCCACATAAGCCATGGACAAAGCCAGTTCCTTGGCCACCAGCATTTCCGCCAGGCGATGCTGCAAGGCCTGGAACGAGGCCAGCGGTTGGCCGAACTGCTTGCGCGCCTTCAGGTAGTCGACGGTGATTTCCAGCAGCCGCTCCATTGCGCCCCCGGCGTGCGCGCATAGCGCGGCCGTGCCCCATTGCAAGGACTGCGCCAGCGCCTGGTCGGCGGCGGTCCCTTGCGCCAGCAAGGCCTCGGGCGCCAGATTGACCGCGTTCAGATCCAGCCGGGCGCAGCGCGCGCCGTCCAGCGTGGGTGTATCGGTGATCCTCACGCCTGCCGTATCCGCCGGCACCGCCAGCAACAGGGTCTCGCCCCCGTCGCCGCGCGCGCTGACCAACCACGCGGTGGCTGCCGCGCCGTGCCAGACCAGATGCTTGGCGCCGTCCAGCCGCCAGCCATCGGCAGTCTTGCTGGCGCGGCAATCGCGCGGATCGGTGTCGTAGCGGCGGCCGGGCTCCTGGTACGCCACGCTGACCACGGCGTCGCCCGAGGCGATGGTCGGCAGCCACAAGCCGCGCGCTTCGCCGCCGCAGGCTTCGATCAGCGCCGCGCCCATGACCGCGCTGGGAATGACCGGCTCAGACACCAATCCGCGTCCCAGTTCCACGTGCACGGGCAGCAGGCTGGCGGGCACTTCGCCGAAGCCGCCGAAATCCTGCGGGATGGTCAGGCCCAGAACGCCCAGTTCAGCCAGCGCGGCCCAGGCGTCGGCATCCAGCTTGCCCGCCGCCTGCCGGGCCCGGCGGCGCGCGTGCGCCCATTCCTGGTCCACCAGTCGCCGCAGGCTGTCGGCCAGCATGCGTTGTTCTTCGGTATAGATGAAATCCATGCGTCGTCTTCCTGTCGGGTTGCGCGAGGCCGGGCCTACAGGCCCAGCACCAGGCGGGCGATGATGCCCTTCTGCACTTCGGTGGTGCCGCCGTAGATCGAGGTCTTGCGCATGTCGGCATAGCCGGCGCCCGCCGCAGCCGCCAGTTCCGGCCCAGGACCGCTGTATCCATGGTCTGCCTGCAGCCAATCGGGGTCATAGGGCCAGGCGTCCGGCCCCGCCACCTCCATCTGCAGCATGGCCAGGTCCTGCTGGATCTCGGAGCCGCGGATCTTCAGCACCGACGCTTCCGGCCCCGGCGTGCCGTCGTTGCTGGAGGCCACGCGCAGCAGCAGCATTTCCAGCGCCATGATGTCCACCTCGATGCGCGAGATGCGGTCGCGGAACCGGCCGTCGGCCAACAGGGGCTTGCCCCGGGACTGCGCCTGCACCGCCATGTGCTTGAGCACGCCCAGTTCGCGGTGGCAATGGCCCAGGCCTGCGATGCCGGTGCGCTCGTGGCCCAGCAGGTACTTGGCATAGGTCCAGCCCTGGTTCTCCACGCCCACCAGGTTGGCCACGGGCACGCGCACGTTCTCCAGCCAGACCTCGTTCACGTCGTGCCCCCCATCCAGCGTGCGGATGGGGCGCACGGTCACGCCCGGCGTACGCATGTCCAGCAGCAGCATGGAGATGCCGCGCTGCGCGCGGGCCTCGGGGTCGGTGCGGACCAGGCAGAACATCCAATCGGCGTACTGAGCCAGGGTGGTCCAGGTCTTCTGGCCGTTGACGACGTATTCGTCGCCGTCGCGCACGGCGCGGGTCGAGAGCGAGGCCAGATCGGACCCCGACCCCGGTTCGGAATAGCCCTGGCACCACCAGTCCTCCACGCGGATGATGCGAGGCAAGAGGCGCGCCTGCTGCTCGGCGCTGCCGTACTTCATCAGGACCGGGCCGATCATGGACAGGCCGAATGGCAACAGGCGCGGCGCGCCGGCCTTGAAACATTCGACCTCGAAGATCAGCCGCTGCAATGCATTCCAGCCGGTGCCGCCATGCTCGACCGGCCAGTTCGGCGCGCCCCAGCCCTGGTCGGCCAGGATGTTATGCCAGCGTACGTAGTCCTCGCGCTCCAGCCGCTGGTGGCGCAGCACCTTGTCGCGTATGTCCTGCGGCAGCTTGTCCGTGGCGAAGGCGCGCACTTCTTCGCGGAATAGCCGCTCCTGCGGCGTCCAGGTCAGATTCATGGTCGGGCTCCTTTTCCGATATCTAGCCACGCGGGGGCACGCCGGACAATCTGCCTCTTCCGAAGACGGGCTTCGCGCAGGACATAGGGCGCCCCACTACGGGCCGGCAGAAGGCCAGCTTCAGCAATGAAGAATGGCCGAACCCGCCGCCAGTGCCGACACTTGCAAGCGTCATCCACTGGAACCCGTAGGCATCATGACCGTTCCCGATCAGCAGGCCGTCGCGCCGCAAGGCGTCGAGGCGCAATACCGCCAGGCGCTGGACCAAGGCCGCTTCCTCATCCAGCATTGCGCGGGCTGCGACCGCGCCGTGTTCTACCCCCGCATGATCTGCCCGCATTGCGGCGCGGACAAACTCGCCTGGACCGAGCCCAACGGGCGCGGCGAGGTCTATTCCACCACCGTGGTGCGCCGCAAGCCCGAGGCGGGCGGCGACTACAACGTGGCGCTGATAGACCTGCGGGAAGGCGTCAGGCTGATGAGCCGCGTCGAAGGCGTGGCGCCGGACGCCGTGCATATCGGCATGGCGGTGCGCGCGCAGGTGGCGCAGCAGGACGGCCGCGGCCTCCTGATCTTCCGACCCAACCAGGAGGCGCAATGACGCTGAACGATCTGCGCGGCGCCGTAGCGGTGGCCGGTGTGGGCCACGCGGGCCTGGGCCAGGCCGCGGGCTACACCGAAATGGAAATCCTGGTGCAGGCCGCGCAGCGCGCGGTGGCAGACGCCGGCCTCACCATGCGCGACATTGACGGCATCTGCACCGCCAGCGTGGCCGCGCCCATGTGGGCCATGCCGGTCATCGAACACCTGGGCATCCGCCCCAGCTTCATCGACAGCACCATGCTGGGCGGCTCCAGTTTCGTCGCGCACCTGCTGCCCGCGCTGCACGCGCTGGCATCCGGCCAGTGCAACGCGGTGCTGGTCTGCTATGGCAGCACGCAGCGCACTTCCACCTTGAGCCGCGCCGAGATCGGCCGGGTCCGCAAGCAGTTCGATCCACAGCCGTACGAAACGCCCTACGAGCCGCTGAGTCCCCTGTCCTCCTACGCACTGGCGGCCGCGCGCCACATGCATCAATACGGTACGCGTCGCGAGCACCTGGCGCAGGTGGCGCTGGCCGCCAACCAATGGGCCCAGCTGAATCCCGAAGCGCAATTGCGCGAACCCGCCACGCTGGACCAGATCCTCTCGGCCCGCATGGTGTCCGATCCCTTGAGCGTGCGCGATTGCTGCCTGGTCACCGACGGCGCCGGCGCCTACGTGCTGGTGCGCGCCGAGCGCGCCCGCGACCTGCCGCGTCCACCGGTCTACGTGCTGGGCAACGCCACCGCGGTCTGGAACCGCCAGATCTCGTCCATGGAAGACCTGACCGTGACCGCCGCGGCCGAGTCCGGCAAGCGGGCCTTCGAGATGGCAGGCGTTGCGCCCCGGGACATCGACGTGGTGGAACTGTACGACGCCTTCACCATCAATACCCTGCTGTTCCTGGAAGACCTGGGCTTCTGCGCCAAGGGCGAAAGCAAGGACTTCATCGCGGGCGGCGCCATCGCCCCAGGCGGCGCGCTGCCGGTCAACACCAACGGCGGCGGGCTGTGCTGCGTGCATCCCGGCATGTACGGCGTCTTCATCATGATCGAGGCCGTCCGCCAGCTGCGCCGCGAATGCGGCGCGCGCCAGGTCGCCGATGCGCATCTGGCCTTGGTGCACGGCAACGGCGGCACCCTGTCCAGCCAATCCACCGCCATCCTGGGCACCCAGGCCACGCTTTGAGCGACGCAACCATGTCCCCGGCAGCCCCTCTTACCCGCATCCATCAATTGCTGGCGCAGCAAGCCGGCCAGCGGCCCGACGCCACCTTTCTGTACGAGGAAGGCGGCGGCAAACTGAGCTACGCGCAGTTCTGGCGGCGCGTGCAGGCCGCGGCCGCATGGCTCGAAGAACAGGGCGTACGTCCCGGGCACCGCGTGCTGATCGCCGGTGAAAACTGCGCGGCCATGGTCGCCGCGTTGTTTGCCTGCAGCGTGGCGGGCGCCTGGCCGGTGGGCGTGAACGCGCGCCTGTCCGCGCGCGAGATCGACGCCATCCGCGTTCACGCGCAGCCCGAACTGCTGCTCTACACCAGCGGCGTCTCGCCCGCCGCCGCAGCCCATGCCGAGCACGCCGGCGCCGCCGACGCCGACCCGGACGTCTGGGGCCCAGGCATGCAGACCGCAAGAGCGGATGCGCCCACGCAGGCCGAAACTGGCGACACGGCCGCGGAAGTGGCCACGGTGATCTACACGTCCGGCACCACGGGCGCGCCCAAGGGCGTCCTCGTGCCGCACCGCGGCCTGCTGCATTTCGCCCGCGTGTCCGCCGCCTCGCGCCGCCTGACGCCGCAGGACATCGGCTACGCCGCACTGCCCATGTCGCACATCTTCGGCATCGCCACCGTGCTGATGGCCACGGTGCACGCCGGCTCCAGCCTGGTGCTGCGCAGCCGCTTCGACGCCGCCGACGCCTTCAAGGCCCTGGCCCATCCCGGCGTCAGCATCCTGCAGGGCGTGCCCACCATGTTCAGCCGCATGATGGCCGTGGCGCCGCCGCGCGCGGAGCTGCGCGCCCCTGCCCTGCGCTACCTGTACACGGGCGGCGCCGCGCTGGATCCCACGCTAAAGCGCGACGCCGAGCGCTATTTCGGCGTCGCCATGCACCACGGCTACGGCATCACCGAATACGCGGGCTCCATGTTTGTCACCCGCATCGATGCGCCGCGCAGCGACTGCTCGGCCGGCCATGCGGTCGAAGGCGTGGAAATGCGGATCGGCAACCCCGACAACGGCGCGCCCGCACCCGGAGAGCGCGGCGACATCCTGATCCGCGGCCCGGGCGTCATGCTGGGCTACTACCGCAATCCCGAACAAACCGCGCAGGCGCTGCTGCCCGGCGGCTGGCTCAACACCGGCGACATCGGCTACGTCGACGAACAGGGCGCGCTGTACATCGCAGGACGCTCCAAGGACTTGATCATCCGCTCCGGCTTCAATGTCTATCCGCTGGAAGTCGAATCCGTCATCAACGCGTTCCCCGGCGTGCGCCTGTCGGCCGTAGTCGGGCGCCCCACCGCCGACCAGAACGAAGAAGTCATCGCCTTCGTCGAGCCCTTGCCCGGCGCCACCGTGGACACCAACCTGCTGATGCTGCATCTGCGCGCACAGCTGGCGCCGTACAAGCGGCCCGCCCGCATCATCCCCATCGACACCATTCCCACCACCGTCAGCGGCAAGATCCTCAAGCAGCCGCTGAAAGAAAGGCTGGCGTAGCCGCGGCTAGCTGTTCCGCTGCACGACCCGCCACTTACCCACAAGGAGACTACAGCGTGAACATCAAGACCCTGCTCGCCGCGGCCGCCGCCACGGCGGCGCTGGCCACGGCCTCAAACGCCTGGGCCGACGCCTATCCCGAACGCCCCATCCGGCTGCTGGTGGGCTATGCCCCCGGCGGCCCTGTGGACACCACCGCCCGCGTCTTCGCCAAGTACCTGGGCGACAAGCTGGGCCAGTCCGTGGTGGTGGAAAACCGCGCCGGCGCCAGCGGCATGATCGCCTCCGACGCCACCGCCAAGGCCGCGCCCGACGGCTACATGCTGGGCTTCGCCGCCAGCCCCACCCTCACCATGTCGCCGCTGGTACAGCGCAGCACGCTGTTCGATCCGCGCAAGGACTTCTCGTTGATCGGGCTGGTGGTGGACTACGCCAACGTTCTGCTGATCGGCCCGCAGATCCCAGCCAAGAACGTCAGCGAATTGGTCACCTACGCCCGCGCCCATCCGGATGCCGTGTCGTTCGGTTCCGCCGGCATCGGCGCGTCCAACCACCTGTCGGCCGAGCTGCTGAAGAAGCAGGCGGGCGCGCCCATGCTGCACGTGCCCTACCGCGGCAACTCGCCTGCCATGGTCGATGTGATCAGCGGCAAGATCACCTTCATGTTCGACATCACCAGCACCGCCATCCCCTTCGTCAAGAGCGGCAAAGCGCGCGCCCTGGCGGTCACGTCCAAGACCCGCAACCCCGAACTGCCCGACGTGCCCACCATGGTCGAAGCCGGCATGAAGGACTACGAAGTGGTCGGCTGGTACGCGCTGGTTGGGCCGAAGAAACTGCCCGACGCCGTCGCGGCCCGCCTGACCCGCGCGCTGAACGAAGTCTCCAGCGATCCGGCCTTCCGCCAGGCCATGACCGATGGCGGCTACACCATCAACACCGGCGACTCCAAGGCGCTGCAATCGCGCATCGACCGTGAATACGCCTTGTGGTCCGACGTCATCCAAAGCGCCAACATCCAGGCCAATTGAGTACCACCGGAGCATCCAGATGAATCCCCCGCTCGCGCTGCACGCCCACACCCGCCTCCCCGTCATCGGCGCCCCCATGTTCCTGGTCTCCGGACCGGACCTGGTGGTGGCGCAATGCGCGGCGGGGATCATCGGCACCTTTCCGTCGCTCAACGCCCGTCCGCAGGAGCAGCTGCACGACTGGCTCACGCGCATCGAGAACGGCCTGGCCGCGAAGCGCCAGGCCGCACCCGACGCGCAAATCGCGCCCTATGGCGTCAACCTGATCGTCCACCCCAGCAATCAGCGTTGGCAGGGCGATCTGGCCATCTGCGCCGAGCGCCGCGTGCCGCTCATCATCACCTCGCTGCATGCCCCCGAAGCCGTGGTGGCCGCCGCGCACGGCTATGGCGGGCTGGTATTCCATGACGTCACCAATGTGCGGCACGCCAAGCGCGCGCTGGACGCCGGGGTCGACGGCCTGATCCTGGTGGCGGCGGGCGCAGGCGGCCATGCAGGGCAGATCAGCCCATTCGCGCTGGTCAACGAGATCCGCGCCTTCTACGACGGCCCGCTGGCGCTGTCCGGCTGCATCAGCCACGGCAAGGACATTTTGGCCGCGCAGGTGCTGGGCTGCGACTTCGCCTACATGGGTACACGCTTCATCGCGACGCAGGAATCGCTGGCCGGCGACGCCTATCGCGAAATGGTGCTGCAGGCGCAGGCGGCAGACGTGACCTACACGCCCTACTTCTCGGGCGTGCCCGCGAACTACCTGTCGGCCAGCATCCGGGCAGCCGGCCTGGATCCCCTGGAGCTTGCCAGGAACGGCGTAGCCCCGCCCGCGAACATGGACAAGAGTTCGCGGCCCAAGGCCTGGAAGGATGTGTGGAGCGCGGGCCAGGGCGTGGGCGCGGCGCAGGAAATCCTGCCTGCCGCGATGCTGGTGGATCAGCTGGAATCCGAATATCTCGCCGCGCGCGAAGCCCTGCGCCGGCTTTAGTCCAGCTTGATGTTGGCGGTCTTGATGACGTCGCGCCATTTCGCGATTTCATCGCGGACGAACTCGCCGAACTGTTCTGGGGTGCCGGGCTTGGGCTCGGCGCCTGCGGCGATCATGCCCTGCGCGGTGGCTTGGTCAGACAGAACCTTCACGAGATCCGCATTCACGCGTTTCACGATGTCGGGCGGGGTGCCTTTGGGCGCCATCACGCCGCTCCACGAGTATGCCTCGTAGCCTGGCAGACCGGACTCGGCGATGGTAGGCACGTCGGGCAGCATGCTGGAACGCGTGGGATTGCCTACCCCCAGCGCACGCACCTTGCCGCCCTTCAGATGCGGCACGGCGGATGGACCGTCGGCGAACATCACCTGCACCTGTCCGCCCAGCAGGTCTTGCATGGCGGGCGCGCTGCCGCGGTAGGGCACGTGCTGGATGCGCACGCCGGCCATGGCGTTGAACAACTCGCCGGCCAGGTGCGTGCCGCCGCCCGTGCCTGACGAGCTGAACGAGAGCTTGCCCGGATTGGCCTTGGCATAGGCGATCAGCTCGCTGACCGAATTCACGGGCAGCGTCGCGTTCACCACCAGCACGATGGGAAACACCGCCGCCATGCCGACCGGCACGAAGTCCCGCGTAATGTCGTAGCTCAGATTGCCGCGCAGGCTGGGCAGCACCGCATGGTGGATGGAGGCAAAAAAATAGTTGTAGCCGTCGGGCTCGGACTTGGCCGCGAACTGCGCGCCCACGATGCCGCCAGCGCCCGACTTGTTGTCGACCACCGTGGGCACCGACCACAGCTGCCCCAGCGGCTGCGTGGTGAAGCGCGCGGTCGTGTCCACGGGGCCGCCCGCAGGAAACGGCACGATGAAGTTCACGGCATGCGCCGGCCAGGCGGCGGCGCGGGCCATCTTGGGGAACAGCGCGGGCAGCGCGGCGGCGGCGCACGCGGCGCCCAGCCGCGCAACGGCGCGGCGGCGTAGTAGATCGGTCACGGCAGTCTCCTGGTTCTCGGTTTTATGGGCGGCCAAGCTCTAGGACTGCTGCCTGACGCCTTTTTTATTATTTGCCGAACCTGCGGAGCTACCGCTACATATTTGCAAAAGCCCCTCTTCGGAACGCGCTACAGGCCGCGGGCCGCACGCTGCACATGTTCGATGAAGCATTCCGCGAAACTGGGCAGGTCGCGGCCGCGCTGGCGGCACAGCAGACGGTCGCGCAACGCCCAGGGGTCATCCAGCTTGAGCACGTGCAGCGCATCCGGACGGCTGTAGCGCGCCGCGCAGGCGCGCGGCACCACCGCGATCCCCGCGCCCGCCTCCACCATGCGGCACACGGCCTCGAAGCTACCCACGTGCACGCGCTGGCAGATGCGCTTGCCCAGGCCGCTGGCGATATCTTCCAGGAAGGTCTGGATGGCGCTGTCGGGATGGATGCCGACGAACTGGTAGGCATCGACCAAGTCGGCGAAATGCGCGGACTCCGTGGCCGCCAGCGGGTGGTCCAGCGACGTGACCACGGTGAGCTCATCGCGGAACAGCGGCGTGACGTCCAGGCCCGACACGTCGATATTGCCCGCCACCAGCCCCAGGTCTCCCTGGCCTGCGCGTATGGCGATGACGATATCGCCAGATATTTTTTCTTCCAGTTCCACGTCCACGTCAGGGTTTTCCGCAAGAAACGTGGACAAGGCGTCGGCCAGGAACGAATTGGTGGCCGTGGTGTTGGCCAGCAGGCGCAGGCGTCCCTTCAGGCCGCTGGCATAGGGCTGCAGGTCCGCGTTCAGGCATTCCAGCTGGCGGAACACGGCGTTCGCATGCTTGAGCAGCACCTCGCCCGCCGGCGTCAGCGCCACGCCCGTGGCCATGCGCACCAGTAGCCGGGCTTTGAAGGCCTCTTCCATGTTCTTCACCCGCGCGCTTGCCGCCGGCAGGGACAGGAAGGTGCGTTCCGCAGCCCGGGTCAGATTGAGTGTTTCCCCCACGTTCAGAAACAAACGCAGGTCCGTCAGATCGTGTCTCATGTTCCACCACGCAGAAGGGGGGCATATCTAATTTTGAATTCTTCGCATGCCTCGTCGAATCTACCATGGTGCATCCCCTCGAACCAGAGCGTTCGATGCGGAACTGTTTTCCACACGGCGCGCGCGCCGCAGCACAGGAGTCAGCTTCAATGAGCGGCATAGTTTCCGGAAAAGTGGTGATCGTGACTGGCGCGGGCGGCGGCATCGGCCGCAGCATTGCACTGGCCATGGCGCAGGCCGGCGCCAAGGTGGTGGTGAACGACATCGGCGTATCGCTCACCGGCGAAGGCGGCGCGGATGGCCCCGCGCAAGCGGTCGTCAAGGAGATCGTCGCGGCGGGCGGCCAGGCCGTCGCCAACACCGACAGCGTGGCCGCGTACGACAGCGCCAGCCGCTGCGTGCAGACGGCAATCGACGCCTTCGGCCGCATCGATGCCGTGGTCAACAATGCCGGCAATCTGCGCGACCGGGTTTTCCACAAGATGAGCGAAGAGGAATGGAGTCAGGTGCTGGGCGTGCACCTGAACGGCTCCTTCTTCATGAGTCGCGCGGCGGCGCCCTACTTTCGCGAACAGGAGTCCGGCGCGTTCGTGCACATGACCTCCACGTCCGGACTGATCGGAAACTTTGGCCAGGCCAACTACGCGGCGGCCAAGCTGGGCATCGTGGCCCTGTCGAAATCCATCGCGCTGGACATGGCGCGCTACAACGTGCGCTCCAACTGCATCGCGCCGTTCGCATGGAGCCGCATGACCAGCTCCATTCCCGCCGAAACCGACGAAGAAAAAGCCCGCGTCGAAAAGCTGAAGAAGATGGAAGCCGGCAAGGTCGCGCCCATGGCCGTCTATCTGGCCAGCGACGCGGCCAGCGAGGTCACCGCGCAGATCTTCGCGGTGCGCGCCAACGAGATCATGCTGATGAGCCAGCCGCGCCCGCTGCGCACCGTGCACCACGGCGAAGGCTGGACGCCCGAGCGCATCGCCGAGATCGCCGTGCCCGCCATGCGCAAGCACTTCTACGCGTTGGAGCGTTCGCCTGACGTCATCGACTGGGATCCCATCTGAGGCCGCCATGCCCCTGGACTACGCAACCGTGAAGAACTGGCGCTTCGACGAAGTCCGCCAGCGCTACGACGAAAAAGACACCATGCTGTACGCCCTGGGCATAGGCCTGGGGCAAGACCCCGAAGACGCCGGCCAGTTGCGCTACGTGTACGAAAAAGGCTTGCAATCCTTCCCCACCATGAGCGTGGTGCTGGGCTATCCGGGCTTCTGGGTCCAGGATCCGCGCGCCGGCATCGACTGGGTACGCGTGGTCCACGGAGAACAACGGCTGACCATGCATGCGCCCCTGCCGGCGGCGGGCGTGGTCACCGGCAGAAGCCGCAACACGCACGTGATCGACAAGGGCGCCGACAAGGGCGCCATCATCATCACCGAACGCACCTTGCACGGCGAAGACGGCGCCTGCCTCGCCACCCTGCGCCAAAGCACCTTCTGCCGCGGCGACGGCGGCTTCGGACAGGGAGACGACAGCCCCGCCGCCCTGCCCGCAGCGCCCGACGGCGCCCCTGACCTGAGCTGCGAAATCCGCATCCCCGCCAGCGCCGCCCTGCTGTACCGGCTGAACGCCGACCGCAATCCGCTGCACGCAGACCCCGAGGTCGCACGCGCGGCCGGCTACCCCAAACCCATCCTGCACGGACTGTGCTCCTACGGCGTAGTCGCGCACGCCATCGTCAAAAGCTGCTGCGGCTACGACGCCTCGCGCCTGGTCAGCCTGAACACGCGCTTCTCGGCGCCGGTGTATCCCGGCGAAACCCTGCAGTGCGACATCTGGCGCCTGCCCGACGGCCAGCTCCGCTTCCAGGCCCGCGCGCTGGAACGCGGCGTGGTTGTCATGAGCCACGGCACCGCGGAGCTGAAGCCATGAACCGCCCGCCCGCATTGACCGGCATCCGCGTACTGGACCTGTCGCGCATCCTGGCCGGCCCCTGGTGCACGCAGAACCTCGCCGACCTGGGCGCCGACGTCATCAAGATCGAACGCCCGCGCGTCGGCGACGACACCCGCGCCTGGGGCCCGCCGTTCCTCAAGGACGGCGCGGGCCAAGACACCGAGGAATCCGCCTACTACCTCAGCGCCAACCGCAACAAGCGTTCCGTCGAAGCCGACATGGCCACGCCCGCAGGCGCCGCGCTGATCCGCGAACTGGCGGCCGCCAGCGACATCCTGGTCGAAAACTTCAAGGTGGGCGGCCTCGCCAAGTACGGCCTGGACTACGACAGCCTGAAGCAGATCAACCCGCGCCTGATCTATTGCTCCGTCACAGGCTTCGGCCAGGACGGCCCCTACGCGCAGCGCCCCGGCTACGACTTCATGATCCAGGGCATGGGCGGCCTGATGAGCATCACCGGCGAACGCGACGACCTGCCCGGCGGCGGTCCGCAAAAAGCCGGCGTGGCGGTCACCGACATCGTCACCGGCATGTACGCCACCGTGGCCATCCTGGCCGCCCTGCAGGAACGCCACAACAGCGGCCTGGGCCAGCACCTGGACATCGCCCTGCTGGACAGCCACGTCGCCCTGCTGGCCAACCAGAACTCGAACTACTTCAACTCCGGCGTGGCGCCCCAGCGCGCCGGCAACGCCCACCAGAACGTCGTGCCCTACCAGGTGTTCGCCGCCAGCGACGGCCACCTGATCGTGGCCACAGGCAATGAATCGCAGTACCGCGCATACTGCCGCGCCATCGGCGCACCCGAACTGGGCGACGACCCGCGCTTCGCCACCAACCGCATGCGCCTGGCCAACCGCGAGCTGCTGGTCGGCCTGCTGACCGAGATCATGCGCCAGGGCCAGCGCGACGACTGGATCGCCAAGCTCGAGGCCGTGGGCGTGCCCTGCGGGCCGATCAACGATATCGCCCAGGCCCAGGCGCATCCGCAAGCGCTGGCGCGTCAGCTGCGCCGCGATATGCCGCATCCGGCGGGCGGCATGGCGGCGGTGACAGCCAGCCCGTTGCGGCTATCGGCCTCGCCGGTGGAATACCGTCGCGCGCCGCCGCTGCTGGGGGAACATACGGAGGAAGTGCTGCGGGAGGTGCTGGGGAAGACGCAAGAAGAGATCGCCGTGTTTCGCGAGGGATTAAAGACGACGAACTGACGAGGGCCGCGCCTACAGCGAAGACTCCAGTCACAGGACGACGATGAGCCCCACACGCCACTCACCGCATGCGCGCTAGCGGCCACCACAGCAATCAAATAAATCACGTATGTCATTATTGGCCGCCCGGGCGGCCAATAATGACGGGCAAATCAAGCCTCTCCCCCGACCACGGCTCCAGTAGCGCACCAGTCCAAGACACTCGTAGCCCGTCGGCGCGGGCGTCTGGGTGGCGAGCAACCTCGATGCGCCCGAGGGAATCCGTAGGAGTCGCCGAAGGCGAGGACGAGGATGACAACGGGGCAGTCCGGAGCGAACGCTCCGGACCGCAATCGTGGGCGCTCGCCACCCAGGCGCCCGCGCCGACGGGCGACCTACGAAGCACTAGGCACTAAAGCCAAAAAAAACGGCCACCAGTCCCCTGGCAGCCGTTTTTCTCGCAGCCTACGGAATCAAGCCACAGCGACAGGAATCTTCCCGATCTTGGCCTGCCATTCCTTGGGCCCCGTGGTATGGACAGAGGTACCCTGAGCGTCAACCGCCACAGTCACCGGCATGTCCTTCACGTCGAACTCGTAGATGGCTTCCATGCCCAGGTCCGCAAAACCCAGCACCTTCGCGCCACGGATAGCCTTCGACACCAGGTAAGCCGCGCCACCCACCGCCATCAGATAAGCCGAGTTGTGCTTCTTGATGGATTCGATAGCCACCGGACCGCGCTCCGACTTGCCGATCATCGCGATCAGGCCCGTCTGCTCCAGCATCATGTCCGTGAACTTATCCATGCGCGTAGCGGTAGTGGGACCCGCCGGGCCGACCACTTCGTCGCGCACCGGATCCACCGGACCCACGTAGTAAATGACGCGATTCTTGAAATCCACCGGCAGCGGCTCGCCCTTGGCCAGCATGTCCTGGATACGCTTGTGCGCCGCATCGCGGCCCGTCAACATCTTGCCCGACAGCAGCAGCGTCTGGCCCGGCTTCCAGCTGGCCACTTCTTCCTTGGTCAGCGTATTCAGGTCCACCTGCTTGGACTTGTTGTAGTCCGGCGCCCAGTGCACTTCCGGCCACTCCGACAGCGACGGCGGATCCAGGCGAGCGGGGCCCGAGCCGTCCAGTTCGAAGTGCGCGTGGCGCGTCGCCGCACAGTTCGGGATCATCGCCACCGGCTTGGACGCCGCGTGCGTCGGGAACGTGCTGATCTTGACGTCCAGCACCGTCGTCAAACCACCCAGGCCCTGCGCGCCGATACCCAGCGCGTTGACCTTCTCATACAGCTCGATACGCAGCTCTTCCAGCTTGTTCTGCGGACCGCGGGCCAGCAGCTCGTACATGTCGATGTCTTCCATCAACGACTGCTTCGCCATCAGCATGGCCTTCTCGGCCGTGCCGCCGACGCCGATGCCCAGCATGCCCGGCGGGCACCAGCCCGCGCCCATCGTCGGCACCGTCTTCAGCACCCAGTCCACCAGCGAATCGCTCGGATTCAGCATCGCGAACTTCGACTTGTTTTCCGAACCGCCGCCCTTCGAAGCGACTTGCACGTCGACCTTGTCGCCCGGGACAAGCTCGACGTGCAGGATACAGGGCGTGTTGTCGCGCGTGTTCTTGCGCGCAAACAGCGGATCGTCCAGCACCGAGGCGCGCAAAGGATTGTCCGGGTTCAGATAGCCGCGGCGCACGCCTTCGTCACAGAGTTCCTGCAGCGTGCGCTTGGTCTCGAAACGCACGCCCATGCCGACCTTCAGGAACACATTGACGATGCCCGTGTCCTGGCACAGCGGACGCTTGCCCTCGGCGCACATGCGCGAGTTGGTCAGGATCTGGGCCATCGCGTCGCGCGCGGCGGGGCTTTCCTCGCGCTCGTAGGCGCGGGCCAGGTGACGGATGTAGTCGACCGGGTGGTAGTAGCTGATGAACTGGATGCCATCGGCTATCGACTGGATGAAGTCTTCTTCTTTGATGATGACTGACATGGCGATATCGGGTCTAGATGAAAAACGTGAAAACGCGGCCGGCGTGACTAGCCCGCCGCGATGGAGAAAGAACTATTTTTGCCGCCGGGCCGCCCCAAGGCAAACAGCGCCCCCTCGGGGGGCAGCTAGCCCCGCAGGGGCGCGGCGTGGGGGCATTTCCTATTTGCCTTGCCAGACCGGTTTGCGCTTCTCGGCGAAGGCGGTCGCGCCTTCCTTGGCGTCGGCGGACGAAAAGATGTGCGCAATCAGCGGACGCTGCTGGTCGAACATGCTGGCCTGGTCCCAGTCGCCCGACTGCGCCACGATGCTCTTGGCGGTCTGCACCGCCAGCGGGCCGTTCTCGACGATGGCGCGGGCCAGTTCCAGAGCGCCCGCCAGGGCGGCGCCCGGCTCGGTGATGCGGTTGACCAGCCCGAAGGAATGGGCGCGCTCGGCCGTCAACATTTCGCCGGTCAGGATCACTTCCATGGCGATGTGGTACGGCAGGCGGCGCGGCAGGCGCAGCATGCCGCCAGCGCCCGCCACCAGGCCGCGCTTGACTTCAGGCAGGCCGAACTTGGCGTTGCTGGCGGCCACGATCAGGTCGGAAGCCAGCGCCATTTCGCAGCCGCCGGCCAGCGCATAGCCTTCCACCGCCGCGATCAGCGGCTTCTTGGGCGGCCGCTCGTTCAGGCCCGCGAAGCCGCGGCCTTCCACGTAGGGACGCTGCCCCGACTTGGCGAAAGCCTTCAGGTCCATGCCCGACGAGAACGTGCCGCCGCCGCCCGTCAGGATGCCGATGCGGATGTCGTCGCGGCTGTCCAACTGGTCCAGCGCCGCGGCCATGGCCTGCGCGGTCTCCAGGTTGATGGCGTTCTTGGCCTCGGGACGGTTGATCGTGATGATCTGGATGCCGTCGGTGACTTCTACCTTGATCAGGTCTGACATGGGACTGCTCCTTCCGGGAATTCTCGGAATCAGGTTCCGGGTTTTATATAAGACTTGGTACGCAACCTGGAATCATACGATCATTGGTTTCCAGGCGCAGCGACAGGCCCGCGGGGCGTCCACCAGCGGCACACTGTCCCCCTGCGGACCGCCCCGAAGGCCCAGATGTAACCGTCCGCCCGGCATTCGGGAACCGGACCGCCCCAGGCCAGTTAAAATGTCGGGTTTCCCACGCCCAGGGCAAGCCTTGCCCGGCGGCCGAATTCCAAGAATCCTATGCTCACCTTTCAGCAAATCATCCTTACGCTCCAGGAATACTGGGACAAGCAGGGTTGCGCCCTGCTGCAACCCTACGACATGGAAGTCGGCGCCGGCACCTCGCATACCGCCACGTTCCTGCGCGCGATCGGCCCGGAGCCCTGGCGCGCCGCCTACGTGCAGCCCTCGCGCCGCCCCAAGGACGGCCGCTACGGCGAAAACCCCAACCGCCTGCAACACTATTATCAGTACCAGGTCGTGTTGAAGCCCGCGCCTCCGGAAATCCTGGACCTGTACATCGGTTCGCTCAAGGCGCTGGGCATCGATCCCACCCAGCACGACATCCGCTTCGTAGAGGATGACTGGGAGAACCCCACCCTCGGCGCCTGGGGCCTGGGCTGGGAAGTCTGGCTGAACGGCATGGAAGTCACCCAGTTCACCTACTTCCAGCAAGTGGGCGGCCTGGACTGCACGCCGACCACCGGCGAAATCACCTACGGCCTGGAACGCCTGGCCATGTACCTGCAGGACGTGCAAAGCGTGTACGACCTGGTCTGGACCGAAGGCGCCAACGGCAACCGCGTGCTGTATCGCGACGTGTTCCACCAGAACGAAGTGGAACAGTCCACCTACAACTTCGAGCATTCGTCGGCCGAGATGCTGTTCTCGCACTTCAATGACTACGAAGCCGAGGCCAAGCGCCTGATGGACGTGCCGCTGGCGCTGCCCGCCTACGAGGCCGCGCTGAAGGCCGCGCACACGTTCAACATGCTGGACGCGCGCGGCGCGATCAGCGTCACCGAGCGCGCCGCCTACATCGGCCGCATCCGCAACCTGTCGCGCGCCGTCGCGCAGGCCTACTACGATTCCCGCGAACGACTGGGCTTTCCCATGCTGGGCCGCGACAAGGCCGCCGGGGAGGCTGCATAAATGACGACGAACATCCGCCCGCTGCTGGTCGAACTGCTGACCGAAGAACTCCCGCCCAAGGCCCTGCAGAGGCTGGGCCAGGCCTTTGCCGAAGGCGTGCGCGCCACGCTGGAGCGCCACGGCCTGCTGGCCGCCGGCTGCGCCGCCACCGCGTATTCCACGCCGCGCCGACTGGCCGTGCACCTGTCCGCCGTGCTGGCTCAGGCGCCCGACCAGCCCTATGCCGAAAAGCTGATGCCGGTGAAGATCGGCCTGACCGAAGACGGCCAGGCCACGCCCGCGCTGCAGAAGAAGCTGGCCGCCAAGGGCCTTGAGAACATCGACCTGTCGACCCTGGAACGTGAATCCGACGGCAAGCAGGACTACCTGGTCGCGCGCGGCACCGCTCCCGGCGCCCAGCTGGCCGCCGGCCTGCAGGAAGGCATCGACGCCGCCATCAACGGCCTGCCCATTCCCAAGGTCATGCGCTACCAATTGGCCGACGGCGTCACCACCGTCAAGTTCGTGCGTCCGGCGCACGGCCTGGTCGCGCTGTTCGGCGCCGACGTGGTGCCGGTGTCCGCGCTGGGCCTGGCCGCCGGCCGCGACACGCTCGGCCACCGCTTCATGAGCGCGGGCCCCGTATCCTTCGCCGACGCCGACGCCTACGCCGCCACCCTGGCCGAAAAGGGCCGCGTGGTGGCCTCGTTCGAAGGTCGCCGCGACGAGATCCAGCGCCAGTTGCTGGACCATGCCGGCCGCCTGAACGCCACCCTGGGCGACGATCCCGAAGTGGCCGCGCTGCTGGACGAAGTCACGGCCCTGGTCGAACACCCAACCGTCTACGTGGGCCAGTTCGAAGAGCAGTTCCTGCAAGTGCCGCAGGAATGCCTGATCCTGACCATGCGGCTGAACCAGAAATACTTCCCGCTGTTCGATCCGGCTACCGGCCGCCTGACGCACCGCTTCCTGATCGTCAGCAACATGCACACCGACAATCCGGTGAACATCATTGAAGGGAACCAGCGCGTGGTGCGCCCGCGCCTGGCCGATGCGCAGTTCTTCTTCGAAACCGACCGCAAGACGCCGCTGGCGGCGCGCGTCGAACAACTGGGCTCGATCGTCTACCACAACAAGCTGGGCACCCAGCTGGAACGCGTGGAGCGCGTGCGCGCCATCGCCCGCGGCGTGGCCGAGCAACTGGGCGGCGACGTCTCCGCCGCCGACCGCGCGGCCATGCTGGCCAAGGCCGACCTGGGCTCGAACATGGTGGGCGAATTCCCCGAGCTGCAAGGCGTCATGGGCGCCTACTACGCGGCCGGCGACGGCGAGCCCGACAGCGTGGTGCAGGCCCTGCGCACGCAGTACCGCAACCGCTACGACGCGCCCGTCACCGCCGACACGCTGACCGCGGCCACCCTGTTCATCGCCGAGCGCGTGGAAACCATGGTCGGCATCTGGGCCATCGGCCTGGCGCCCACCGGCGAGCGCGACCCCTTCGGCCTGCGCCGCGCCGCGCTGGGCCTGATCAGCGCCTTCGAACAACTGGCCGCAGGCGGCTGGCTCAAGATCAGCGAGGCCGGCCCCCTGTCGCTGGACGGCCTGCTGGAACTGGCCGCAGGGACCTTCCCCGCCGGCAAGATCCCCGCCGACACGCTGGCCGAAGTCCGCGCCTTCATCTACGAACGCTACCGCAACCAGCTGATCAATGACTTCGACCGCAATGCCGTCGAAGCCGTGATCGCGCTGACCCCGCCGTTGCACCAGGTGGCCGAGCGCGTGCGCGCGGCCGCCGCCTTTGCGCAGCTGCCCGAGGCCGCCAGCCTGGCCGCCGCCAACAAGCGCATCGGCAACCTGCTCAAGAAGGCCGAAGGCGAGATCGGCGCGGTGAACGATGCCGCGCTCGTGGAACCGGCTGAAAAGGCCCTGGCCGCCGCCGTTTCCGCGCTGCGCCCGAAGGCCGAGGCGCAACTGGCCGCGGGCGACTTCGCCGGCAGCCTGAGCACGCTGGCCCAGGTCCGCGAAGCCGTGGACGCCTTCTTTGCCGACGTCATGGTCATGGCCGAAGACCCGGCCGTGCGCGCCAACCGGCTGGCCCTGCTGGGCCAGTTGCATGGCCTGATGAACCAGGTCGCTGACATCTCCAGGCTGGCACAGTGAAACTCATCATCCTAGACCGCGACGGCGTCATCAATCAGGACAGCGATTCGTTCGTCAAGAATCCGGACGAATGGATCGCCCTGCCCGGCAGCCTGCAGGCCATCGCCCGGCTGACGCAGGCGGGCTGGAAGGTGGTGGTCGCCACCAACCAGTCGGGCCTGGCGCGCGGCCTGTTCGACATGGACACCCTGACGGCCATCCATACCAAGATGCGCCGCGAACTGGCCGCCGCTGGCGGCAGTATCGACGCGGTCTTCATGTGCCCACACGGCCCCGATGACAATTGCTCCTGCCGCAAGCCCAAGCCCGGCATGTTCGAACAGATCGGACACCGCTACGACGTCGACCTGGCTGGCGTGCCGGCGGTGGGCGATTCGCTGCGCGACCTGCAGGCCTCGTCGTCGGTCGGCTGCTCGCCCTGGCTGGTGCTGACCGGCAACGGCAAGAAAACGCTGGCCAAGGGCGGTTTGCCTGACAACACCCGCGTCTGCGACGACCTGTCGGCCGTGGTCGACGCGCTGCTGCAGGACCATTGATCCAATGGCCCGCCTACGTTCGCTGCTGTACTTCCTGTTCCTGGCCGTCACGGTCATTCCCTATGCCTTCGCCTGCATCCTGTGGGCGCCGCTGCCGCTGCACTGGCGCTACAAGCTGACCGTGGGCTGGCCGCGCCTGGCCATCTGGGGCGCGCGCTTCTTCTGCGGCATCCGCTGGCAGGTCAAGGGCTGGGAAAACCTGCCCGACGGCCCGGCGGTGCTGCTGTCCAAGCACCAGTCGGCCTGGGAAACGCTGTTCTTCCCGGCCCACATGCCGCGCGAAGTCTGCTTCGTCTACAAGAAGGAACTGCACATGGTGCCGTTCTTCGGCTGGGGCTTGGCGCTGCTGCGCATGATCCCGATCGACCGCGCCAAGGGTCGCGATGCCTTCGATCAAGTGGTCAAGCAAGGCCAGACGCGCCTGGACGAAGGCCGCTGGCCCCTGCTGTTCCCCGAGGGCACCCGCGTGCCGCCCGGCAAGACCGGCCGCTTCAAGATGGGCGGCGCGCTGCTGGCCTCGCGCACCGGCGCGGTCGTCATCCCCGTGGCGCATAATGCCGGCGAATGCTGGCGCCGCAACGCCTTCGTGAAGTATCCGGGCATGGTTACCGTGTCCATCGGTCCCGCGATAGAATCCAAGGGACTCTCCCCCGAGGAACTGAACAAAAAGGTTCAGGACTGGATCGAAGGGGAAATGCGGCGTCTCAATCCAGAAAGGTATGGCCAGCACTGATCAGCTCGAACTCCTGTTCGACGAACAGCAGCACGACGCGCCCACGGGCGCGCCGCCGCTGAACGCCGCGCCAAAGGCTCCGGCCGCGCCTGAGGCGGCCTCGCCCAAGCCGGTCCCGCCCAAGCCCCTCTTCCCCGATCTGCCGCCGGCCGCCGCCCCTGCGGGCGAACCGCTGCTGACGCTGTCGCCCAACGCGGCCTCGCTCGTCCCCACGCCCTGCCCCGACCCGCTGCCGCCCGGCGCGCGTTGGCGCGAGGTCGCGACCGAGCAGCAGTCCATCGGCTTCGTGCTGCTGCGCTCGCGCCGCCGCAGCATAGGCTTCGTGATCACTGACGACGGCTTGCGCGTCACCGCCCCGAACTGGGTGACGCTGACGCAGGTGGACGACGCCGTGCGCGAGAAGGCCCGCTGGATCCTGACCAAGCTGCGCGAATGGCATGCCCGCAAGCAGCAGCTGGCCATGGCGCATACGCGCTGGCAGCCGGGAGGCGAACTGCCCTACCTGGGCAAGCGCATCGTGATCGGCGTGGGCGGCGACAGCCGCCAGGCCAGCCTGTCGGGCGATGCCGACGCCCCCCAGGACGGCGACACCCTGTGGCTGGCGCTGCCGTCCTCGGCGGACCAGGGCCGCATCCGCGATTCGGCCCAAGCCTGGCTGCAGCAGCGCGCCGGCGCCTGGTTCGGCGCGCGCCTGGCCCACTTCCTGCAAGTCAGCGGCCTGAAGATCCGGCGCTGGCGCCTGTCGTCGGCCGCCACCCGCTGGGGCTCCTGCACCAGCGACGGCAACATCATGCTGAACTGGCGCCTGATCCATTTCGCGCCCGCCATCATCGACTACGTCATCGCCCACGAGCTTGCCCATTTGCGCGAAATGAACCACAGTCAGGACTTCTGGCGCGAAGTGGGGCAGATCCTGCCCGATTTCGAAGACGCCAAGAACATCCTGCGACGTCACGACCCCGCATCCTTGCCTCAGTTCTGAAGCATTCTGGAGACACGAAAATGTTGCTGCTGATTCCGGGCCCGGTCACGACCGACGCGCGGGTGAAGGCCGCCATGGCGCAAGACTATGCACCGTGGGACAACGATTTCCGTCAGACCTACCGGCAGGTCTGCGATGGCGTCCTGCGGGCGGCGCAGGCGTCGCCCGACGAGCACGCCGCGCTGGCGCTGCCGGGCTGCGGCCACTTCGCGGTGGAAGCCGCCATCCGCAGCTTCATCCCCGCCGGCGGCCGCCTGCTGGCGCCCTCCACCGGCGCCTACGCCGCCCGCCTGCAAAAGCTGGCCGGCGATGCCGGCCGCGTCGCCGTGCCGCTGCCCGTAGGCCCCACAGAGCGGATCGATCCGCAAGCGGTCGCGCAGGCGCTGGAACAGGATCCCACGCTCACGCACCTGGCGCTGGTCTACAGCGAAACCGGCAGCGGCATCTGCCACGACGTGCCCGAACTCGCGCGCATCGCGCATGCGCTGGGCCGCCGCGTCATCGTCGACGCCGTATCCGCCTTCGGCGCGCTGCCCCTGGAGCTGCACGCCCTGCCCGCCGTGGAGGCAGTGGTGCTGACGGCCAACAAGTGCCTGGAAGGCATGCCCGGCGCCGCCTTCGTGGTGGCGCGGCGCGACAGCCTGGAAGCGGCGCGCGGCATCGCCGGCAGCTGGTCGCTGGACCTGGCCGACATCTACCAGCAAAGCCAGCAGCCCAATGCCGGCCCGCGTTTCACGCCGCCCGCGCCCACGCTGGCCGCGCTGGCCGTGGCGCTGGAGCTGCACCGCGAAGAAGGCCGCGAAGCCCGCCTGGCGCGCTACACCGCCAACATGCACACGCTATATGATGGCGTCAGGGAACTGGGCCTGGCGCCTTACCTGCCGCCCGCGCTGCAGGGGCCCATCGTCGTCAACGTCCGCGCCCCGGATGCGCCGACCTGGAACCTGCAATTGTTCGTGGACGCCCTCAAGCGCCGCGGCTACGTGCTCAGCAACTTCTACAACACCGAACAACCTTCGTTCCGGGTCGGCTGCATCGGCGCCTTCGGGCCAGACCAGATGCGGCAGGCAGTCGACGCCATGGGCGGCGCGCTGCGCGACATCGGCATCACCCGGGAAGCCGCCGGCAACGGCGGATTCTTCCCGTTCCCCCTCACCGCTTAAGGAAACCATCCCATGCGTATGCTCCACACCATGCTGCGAGTCGGCAATCTCGACAAGTCCATCGACTTCTACACCAATGTGCTCGGCATGCGCGTCCTGCGCCGCAACGACTACCCCGAAGGCAAGTTCACGCTGGCCTTCGTCGGCTACCAGGACGAATCCGAAGGCGCCGTCATCGAACTGACCCACAACTGGGACACGGACAAGTACGACCTGGGCACCGGCTACGGCCACATCGCCCTGGAAGTGGACAACGCCTACGAAGCCTGTGACAAGGTCAAGGAAAAAGGCGGCAAGGTCACGCGCGAAGCCGGCCCGATGAAGCACGGCAAGACGGTCATCGCCTTTGTCGAAGACCCCGACGGCTACAAGATCGAGTTCATCCAGAAAAAGGGCCGCCAGGACTGAGCCCCGCGCGGCCAAAGCCAGGAAGACACCTCAATGATCCACACCATCCTGAAAATGGGCGACCCGCGGCTGCTGCGCGTGGCCGCGCCCGTGGAGCGCTACGACACGCCCGAGTTGCATGCGCTGATCGACGACATGTTCGAAACCATGGCCGCCGCGCAAGGGGTGGGCCTGGCCGCGCCGCAGATCGGCGTGGATCTGCAGCTGGTGATCTTCGGCTTTGACCGCAACGAGCGCTATCCCGACGCCCCCGCCGTGCCGCAGACCATCCTGTGCAATCCCGTCATCACGCCGCTGTCGGACGAGATGGAAGACGGCTGGGAAGGCTGCCTGTCGGTGCCGGGCCTGCGCGGTGTGGTGCCGCGCTACCGCCGCATCCGCTACAGCGGGCGAGATCCCTACGGCCAGCTCATCGAACGCGAGGCCGAGGGTTTTCATGCCCGGGTGGTGCAGCACGAATGCGATCACCTGATCGGCCGGCTCTACCCGTCGCGCATCCAGGACTTCAGCAAATTCGGGTTCACTGAAATCCTGTTCCCGGACATGGATCCGAATCAGGACGACTAAGGCCCCGCTCCCGCCTTGCGGGGGCTTGCGTCCCTACTCTAAGCCTCGCCGGAGTCCGCCTTGGCGGCCTGCGGCGACAACTCCTCGGGCGCGAAATCGTCCACCTGCAACACCCGCGAGACCAGGGCTTCGGCCTCTTCCAGCGAGGCCGCCTGCGCGTCGGTAATGGCGCCGCGCTGATGGGCTTCGCGCCAATCGCGCACGCCGGACTGGCGCAGGCGGTCGCGCAGCGGCTGCACGGCGTCCGCCAGCGCGAAGGCGCGGGTCAGAAGGCCTACCGGATCGTCGCCGGCAGCGCCGGCGTCGCGATGCAGGTCGGCCGCCAGGCGCACATGCGTGGGCGAAGGCTTGAGCAGCAGTTCAGCGCATTCCCGGGTCAAGGCGTCGCTCGGCCCCTTGGCCAGGCGCAGCGGCAGGATGGCCGCGCGCAGTCCCCACGACAACACGCGGCCCGGCAGATTGCGCAGGACCTGATCCATGCTTTTCTCGATGCTGGCGTAGCCCTGCTCCAGGCACCACTGCACCAGCGGCAGATCGTCGTGCTTGCGGCCCTCGTCTTCCCAGCGCTTGAGCACCGCCGACTGCAGATACAGTTCGGACAGGATGTCGCCCAGGCGGGCGGAGATCATTTCCCGGCGCTTCAGGCCTCCGCCCAGCTGCGCCAGCGTGGCATCGGCCAGCAGCGCGAAGCCCGAGGCATAGCGGCCCAGCCGCCGGTAGTGGCCGGCCACGGGACCGGATGAAGGCGCAGGCGCCAGCACCCCGCCAGTCCAGGCGCGGCCGATGGCCCGCAGCGCGTTGATGCCTGTGTGGCGCAGATGCCGCCAGAACACGTCGTGGAAGACCTCCATGCCACGGTCTTCGTCGGGGTTGCCCAGCGCCAGGATTTCCGGCATCAGATAGGGATGGGCGCGGATCGCGCCCTGGCCGAAGATGATCAGGTTGCGCGTCAGGATGTTGGCGCCCTCGACCGTGATGGCGATGGGCACGGCGCGGTACAGCGCGCCCAGGTAATTGCTGGGACCGTCGATGACGGCGCGGCCGGCATGGATGTCCATCGCGTCGTTGACCGAGCCGCGCATGCGCTCGGTGGCGTGGTACTTCATGATGCCCGAGACCACTGCCGGCTTGACGCCCTGGTTCAGCGCGGCGCAGGTCAAGCGCCTGGCGGCTTCGACCAGATAGGCATTGCCCGCCAGCCGGGCCAGCCCTTCCTGCACGCCCTCGAACTTGCCGACGGGAATGCCGAACTGTTCGCGCACGCGGGCATACATTCCCGTGGTGTGCGCGCACATCACGGCGGCCGCGGCCGACAGAGACGGCAAGGAAATGCCCCGCCCCGCCGCCAGCGCGCTCATCAGCATCTGCCAGCCATGCCCGGCGCGCTCGGCGCCGCCGATCAGCGCGTCCAGCGGCACGAACACGTCGCGCCCGCGGTTGGGGCCGTTCTGGAAGACCTGCATGGCGGGCAGGTGGCGGCGCCCGATCTCCACGCCGGGCGCTTCGGTCGGCACCAGCGCGACCGATATGCCAATGTCCTTGGCGCCGCCCAGGATGCCGTCGGGGTCCGATAGCTTGAAAGCCAGCCCCAGCACCGTCGCCACCGGCCCCAACGTGATGTAGCGCTTGTGCCAGTTCAGCCGGATGCCGATCAGTTCGCGCCCGTCGATCACCTGGCGGCAGACCACGCCCGTGTCCACCATGGACGCGGCGTCCGAACCGGCCTCGGGGCTGGTCAGGCCGAAGCATGGCACCTCGCGGCCGTCGGCCAGCCGCGGCAGCCAGTAGTCGCGCTGCGCCGGCGTGCCGAACTGCATCAGCAATTCGCCGGGGCCCAGCGAATTGGGCACCATGACGGTGACGCCCGCGGTGATGGAGTAGGCCGAAATGCGCCGCACGACCTCGGAGTGCGCATAGGGCGAAAAGCCCAGGCCGCCGTAGCGCCGCGGAATGATCATGCCGAAGAAGCGTTCGGCCTTCAGGAAGTCCCATACCTCGGGCGGCAGATCGCGCCGGTTCCAGGTGATGTCCCATTCGTCCAGCATGGCGCAAAGCCGCGCCAGCGGGCCGTCTATGAAGCGCTGCTCGTCCGCGGTCAGCGTGGCCGCCGGCACGTCCAGCAGCTTGCGCCAGTCGGGATTGCCGGTGAACAGATCAGCATCCCACCAGGTGTCGCCGGCCTCGATGGCTTCGCGCTCCGTCGCCGACATGGCGGGCAGTGCGTTGCGCGCCCAGCGGTAAGCGGGTTCCGAGATGCGGCGCCGGCGCCATGCGTTGAAGTCCATGAGTTTTCCTCACTGTTATGGCCCCAGGCCCCAGGGCGTATCAGGTCAAAGTACCAGAATTGGCGGCGTCGGGCCAAGCTGCGGCCTGCCGACTCTGCGACAATGGGCCTCGGCGCGCAGCGCGCAATCCATCGCTATCCGGGCAGTCTCCGCATGCTGAACAAACTCTGGCTGGGCTTTTTCCTTACCGCGGCCGCGGCGGCGCTGTACCGCTGGCTGGTCATCGGCGACCCCGATGTCTTCCGCATGATGGTCGCCAGCCTGTTCGACATGGCGCGCGTGTCGGTGGAAGTGATGGTGCTGCTGTTCGGCACGCTGACGCTGTGGCTGGGCTTTCTGCGCATCGCCGAGGGCGCTGGCCTGGTGGAAAAACTGGCGCGCGTGCTGGGACCGCTGTTCGCGCGCCTGATGCCCGGCGTGCCGCGCAACCACCCGGCCATCGGTCTGATCACGCTGAACTTCGCCGCCAACGGACTGGGCCTGGACAACGCCGCCACGCCCATCGGCCTGCGCGCCATGCGCGAACTGCAGTCGCTCAATCCCACGCCCGAAACCGCCAGCAACGCGCAGATACTGTTCCTGGTGCTGAATGCGTCATCGCTGACCCTGCTGCCGGTGACGCTGTTCATGTTCCGCGCGCAGCAGGGCGCGCCGGACCCGACGTTGGTGTTCCTGCCGATCCTGCTGGCCACCAGCGCATCGACCCTGGCAGGTTTCCTGGCCGTGGCGGCCTGCCAGCGCCTGCGCCTGATCGATCCGGTCGTGATGCTGTGGCTGGGCGGCACGGCGCTGCTCATGGGCGGATTCATGGCGCTGCTGGCCAGCATGTCGGCGGCGGCCATCGCCTCGCTGTCGTCGCTGCTGGGCAATCTGGTCCTGTTCGGCATCCTGATCGCCTTCCTGGTGGCGGGCGCCTGGAAGAAGGTGCCGGTCTACGAGGCCTTCATCGAAGGCGCCAAGGAAGGCTTCGACATCGCCAAGAGCCTGCTGCCCTATCTGGTCGCGATGCTCTGCGCGGTGGGCGTGCTGCGCGCATCGGGCGCGCTGGATTTCCTGCTGGACGGCATCCGCTGGCTGGCGGTGCAAGCGGGATGGGACACGCGCTTCGTGGATGCCCTGCCTACCGCGCTGGTCAAGCCATTCTCGGGCAGCGCGGCGCGCGCCATGATGCTGGAAACCATGACGCATTTCGGCGTGGACAGCTTCCCCGCGCTGCTGGCCGCGGTGGTCCAGGGCAGCACCGAGACCACCTTTTACGTGCTGGCGGTGTACTTCGGATCGGTGGGCATATTGCGGGCGCGCCACGCGGTGGGCTGCGCCCTGATTGCCGACCTGGCCGGCGTGCTGGCGGCCATCGGCGTGTGCTACTGGTTCTTCGGCTGAAACCCGCCGCGCGGCAAGGAGCGCCAGGGCGGCGCTCCTGCCCCGCCGTATCAATCCACCAGCAGGATCTTCATGCCGTTGGTGCCACCGCTGTCGCGGTAGAAGTCGCCCTTGGTCAGGATCACCCAGTCTCCGGTCTGCACCAGGTTGCGCTTGCGCAGCTCATCGATGGCGGCGTTGCTCAGGTCGGCAGGCTCGTAGTCCGACGGCGCGAACGGAATCGTGTAGACGCCGCGGAACATGGCCACGCGGTTTTGCGTGATGCTGTGCGGGCTGTAGCAGTAGATAGGCACGCCCGAGCGGATGCGCGACATGATCAGCGGCGTGTGACCGCTTTCGGTCAGCGAAATGATGGCCTTGACGCCGGGAAAATGGTTGGCCGCGTACATGGCCGCCAGCGCGATGGTCTCGTCGCAACGGGTGAAGGTCTCGCCCAGGCGGTGATGCGACTTGGTCGAGGTCGGGTGCTTTTCCGCGCCCAGGCAGACGCGGGCCATGGCCTGCACGGTTTCCACGGGATACTGGCCCGATGCGCTTTCCGCCGACAGCATGACGGCGTCGGTGTAGTCCAGCACCGCGTTGGCCACGTCGGACACTTCGGCGCGCGTGGGCATGGGGCTGGAGATCATCGACTCCATCATCTGCGTCGCGGTGATGACGACCTTGTTCAGCGTGCGGGCGTGCTGGATGATGCGCTTCTGGATGCCGACGAGTTCGGCATCGCCCACCTCCACGCCGAGGTCGCCGCGCGCCACCATCACGCCGTCGCTGGCGCGGATCAGCGCGTCCAGCGCCTCGTCGTCGGCCACGGCTTCGGCGCGTTCGATCTTGGCGATGATCCACGCCTGGCTGCCGGCGGCCGCCAGCAGCGTGCGCGCCTCATCGATATCGCTGCCATAGCGCGGGAACGACACGGCCACGTAGTCCAGTTCCATCTCGGCGGCCAGCTTGATGTCGACGCGGTCCTTGTCGGTCAGGCTGGGCGCGGACAGGCCGCCGCCGCGGCGGTTGATGCCCTTGTTGTTCGACAGCGGACCGCCCACGGTGACGGTGGTGTGGACCTCGTCGCCTTCGACGCTGTCCACCACCAGCACCACGCGGCCGTCATCCAGCAGCAGCTCATCGCCGACGCGGCAGTCCTGCACCAGTTCGGGGTAATCGATGCCGACGATGCTGGCCGTGCCCTCTTCCTTGGGATGCACGCGCGACAGCGTGAACGGCTGTCCGATCTGCAGTTGGACCAGCTTGTCCTTGAAGCGTGCAATGCGGATCTTGGGGCCTTGCAGGTCGCCCATGATGGCGACGAAGCGGCCCTGCTTGGCGGCGATCTCGCGCACCATGCGGGCGCGCTCGCGATGGTCGTCCGCGCTGCCGTGCGAGAAGTTCAGGCGGGCCACGTCCAGACCCGCGCGGATCAGCGCTTCTATGCGTTCAGGCGTCGAAGTCGAAGGTCCCAGGGTGGCGACAATTTTGGTGCGGCGCAATACGGGCATGACGATCCACTCTCGCTAAAACAACAAAAACGCTATGGTACGCCGGCCGCGCCCGCGCAGGTATCATGGGCATCACCTCAACCGAAAAACGAGCTCGACTGAACCCGTGAAAATCGTCATCGCCCCCGACTCTTTCAAAGAAAGCGTGTCCGCCCCCGATGCCGCGGCAGCCATTGCACGCGGCGTGAAGGCCGCTGTTCCCGGCGCTCACACGGTATGCATTCCGATGGCCGACGGCGGCGAAGGCACGGTCGAAGCCGTGCTCGCGGCGACCGGCGGCAAGGAGCGCCAACAGACGGTGAACGATGCGTTGGGCTACAAGGTCGACGCCGTCTGGGGCTTGCTCGAGGACGGCACGGCGGTGATCGAGATGGCCGCGGCGGCGGGCCTGGAACTCATCGCCCCTGCCAAGCGCGATCCGATGCGCGCCAGCAGCCACGGCGTGGGCGAACTGATGCTGGCAGCCTTGAACGCAGGCGCCAAGCGCATCATCCTGGGCCTGGGCGGATCGGCCACCAACGACGCGGGCGCCGGCATGCTGACTGCGCTGGGCGTGCGCCTGCTGGACGCTGACGGCCGCAGCCTGCCGCCCGGCGGCGGCGCGCTGGGCAAGTTGGCCAGCATCGATACCCACGGCCTGGATCCGCGCCTGGCCCAGATCCGCATCGACATTGCCTCGGACGTGGACAACCCTTTGTGCGGCCCACAGGGCGCCTCGCATGTGTTCGGCCCGCAAAAGGGCGCGACGCCTGAACAGGTGCTGATCCTGGATCAGATGCTGACGAATTTCGCAGATGTGTGCGCCAAGCACCTGGGCTCCGACCATCGCGACCACCCAGGCGCGGGCGCGGCGGGCGGCCTGGGATTCGCCGCCAAGGCGTTCCTGAACGCAGGTTTCCGGCCCGGCGTGGAGATCGTGGCCGAACTGGGCGGGCTGGCCCGGGCGGTCGAAGGCGCGACCCTGGTGTTCACGGGCGAAGGCCGCATGGACGCGCAGACCCTGCGGGGCAAGACTCCGGCCGGCGTGGCGAAGATCGCGCAGCGCGCGGGCGTGCCCGTAGTGGCGCTGGCCGGCTCGCTGGGCGAAGGCTACGAAGCGCTGCACGCCTGCGGCATCAGCGCCGCGTTCAGCCTGGCGCCCGGCCCCATCACGCTGCAGCAGGCGCTCACGGACGCCGAAAAGCTGCTGGCTGACCGCGCCCGCGACGTCATGCAGCTCTGGATGACCGCGCAGAAGCGCATGTTGTAGAAACCCAAACGAAGAAGCCCGCTTGCGCGGGCTTCTTCATTTTGCGGATCCAGCCTCACTCGGCCTGCAGCACTCCGGCCGCCACGAGCGCATCCGCCAGACGGATGTACCGGTCCACCGAAATATCCTCGGCGCGCGCCGTGGGCGCGATGTCCAGCGCTTCCCAGGGCACTTGCTGCGCCCAGTCCGCCAGCACCCGGCGCAGCATCTTGCGGCGCTGTGAGAATGCCCGCGCCACCACGGTTTCGAAGGCCCGCTCGCTGACCGGACGCAGACGGTCCGCCGGCAAGGGCACCATGCGCACGATCGCCGACACCACCTTGGGCGGCGGGTCAAAGGCTTCCGGCGGCACGTCGAACAGCTTGTGCATGCGGTAGCGCGACTGCAGCATCACCGACAGGCGGCTGAAGTCGCCTGAACCGGGCTGCGCGACCATGCGGTCGATCACTTCCCGCTGAAGCATGAAATGCTGGTCGCGGACGTGATCGGCCCAGGTCATCAGATGGAACAGCAACGGGCTGGAGATGTTGTAGGGCAGGTTCCCCACCACGCGCAGCGCAGGCCCGAACTGGGAAAAATCCACCGTCAAGGCATCGGCCTCGACCACGGTCAGGCGGCTGGCGTCGAACTGCTTGCGCAGGCGCGCCGCCAGGTCGCGGTCGATCTCGACCGCCGTCAGGTGATCCAGGCGTTCGAGCAACGGCCGGGTAAGCGCGGACAAGCCCGGGCCGATCTCGACCACGGTGTCGTCGCGGGCGGGCGAAACCGCCCGGACGATGGACTCGACCACGCTCTCGTCGGTCAGGAAGTTCTGGCCAAAGCGCTTGCGCGCCTGGTGCTGGGACATGTAAAGCCTGTAATGCGTTTAGCGGTTGTTCTGCTGGATCTTCTGCTGCTTTTCCAGACGATTGTCGATGTACGCCTGGGCGCGCAACTGCTCCAGCCAATCCTCGAAAGCCGGCTGGGCGCGGCGTTCAAACAAGGTCTGACGGGCCTTCATGCGAGCCATATCGTCGGTGGCGTCGTGCTGGCGGCGCTCTTCCACTTCGATCAGGTGCCAGCCGAAGGGCGATTGCACCGGTTGGCTGATTTCACCCGGCTTCAGGGCGTTCATGGCGGCCTCGAACGGCGGCACGGTTTCGCCCGGGTTCAACCAACCCAATTCGCCGCCTTGCGGGGCGGTCGCGTCCTGCGAATACTGGCGCGCCATGTCCTCGAACTTGGCGCCGCCGCTCACCAGGCGCTGACGCACCTGCTCCAGGCGCTGACGCGCCATTTCGTCGCTCATGACGGTGGAGGTCTTGATCAGGATGTGGCGCGCGCGAGTCTGCATCACTTCCACAGGGCCTTGGTGCGCAGGCGCCTGCGCGGGCGCGGCGGCGGGCTGCGGCGCCTGGGCCGGCGCCGGAGCGCGGGCCGTGCGGGCGGGCGCCGGCTGGGCGGTGCCGCGGTCCATCACCTTGATGATGTGGAAACCGTTGCCGCTCTGGATCAGGCCGCTGACCTGGCCTTTTTGCAGATTGCCGACGGCCTGAACAAACAGGTCGGGCCAGCCGTCCAGCGGGCGCACACCCATGACGCCGCCTTGCAAGGCTTCGGGACCGTCCGAGGCCGCGGCGGCCAGGCTGGCGAAGTCATCGCCACGCTTGGCTTGCGCCAGCAGGCTTTCGGCCTTCTTGCGCAGCACCGCCAGCTGCTCGGGCGACGAACCTTCCGGCACGCGCACCAGAATCTGGGCCAGGGCGTAGAGCATCGGGCCCGACGGCGCAGCGGCCTGTTGGGGTTCGGGCTGCGGCTGGGCCTGCGGTTGCGGGGCTGCCTGCGGCGCGGCGCCGAACGCCGGATTGCGCCGCTGATCCTTCAGGAACGCGTCGACTTCGGCGTCGGAAATCACGATCGTGGAATCCACCGCGCGCTGACGCAGGCGATCCGTGCGGATCTCGTCGCGCAGCGACTTGCGATAACCGTCCCAGCTCGTGCCGGTTCTTTCGATTTCCAGGCGTAGCTGGGCCACGGTGATCTTGTTGCGGGACGCAATGGTCTGGATGGCTTGGTCGATTTGCGCATCATCCACGCGTATGCCCAGGCGATCCGCCTCATGGCGCTGCACGCGCTCCATGATCAGGCGTTGCAATACCTGATGCTGCAAGGTCTGATCATCGGGCACCTGGATGCCCCGGGTCTTGAGCTCGCTCGAAATGCGCAACGACGCATCGCGCAATTCGCGCAGCGTGATCACGTCCTTGTCCACGACAGCAGCAATGCCATCGACGAACTGCTCGCGCTGCGGCGCGGGCGCAGCGTTCTTCTGCGCGGCGGAATTCGGCTTGGCGCCATTGTTCGCGGCCTTGCCGCCCTGCTCGGCCGCATGGGCCACGGGCAAGCCGGCGCACACGGCCAACAGCAGCGCATTGCCAGAGAGGCGGCGCAAAGAGTGCAACCTACGCATCATTCATACCTTTCAAATGTGGTCCCGGCAGGCACAGGCGGCGTAATGCGCGTGTAGCCGGGGATACTTCTGTTCAGCAGGTTCATCGGGTCGGTTCCCAGGGAGCCCAGACCGGTCAGTTCAAGCTGGAAGAACACCGCAGAGTTCGCGTCCGTGGCGGAGACCGCATATCGCTGGTAGACCACGCGGCCCACCCAGCAGCAATCTCCCTTGTACTCCAGGCCGGCGATGGCCTGCGTCACGCGGGGCGATTCCGTCGTATCGGCAATCGTGCTGGAAGGCCCGGAACGCAAGGAATAGTCCACCCGTCCGACACCATACCAGCGCTTGCTGAACGGCCACTGTACCGCCATGCTGACCTGGTTCTGGCCCTGCGGCTGATAGTAGACACCAGGCTGAGGGTCACGCTGATAACGATAAGACAAGGCAATCGTGGTCAAACGTTGCGGCGCCCAGCGTGCACTGATCAGACCGCGAGACCAATTGTTGTCGTATGGGTTGTATTGCGCAGCGACTTCAGTACTGAGCGTGTCCGTGAGCGCTGCGCTCGCACCAACGAGGAAGTCCGAGCGGACGTTTTCACGCGGCGTTTCGCCGGGCAACGTGACCTTCTGATCGGCGAAATACAAGCGCTGCGCGACGGCCAGCGACATGCGCTCAAAACCCGTATTGGCGTCCAGCCAGCGCGTGGTCAGCGCCGCCGTCAGTTGGTTCGCGTTCGCAATGCGATCCCAGCCGCCGCTGTAGATATTTTCCTCGAATGCCTGCGAGAAGCTGAAATCGGCCAGCGACGTGTCGTAGACCGGCAGCTTGGACTGGTCACGGTAAGGCACGTAGAGGTAGTACAGGCGCGGTTCGAGAGTCTGTGTAGATGCCTTGCCAAACAGGGTCGTATCGCGTTCGAAAATCAGGCCGGAATCCAGCGACATGATGGGCACCGTGCGCGATTGCGACTGCGGGTAGCCAAACGAGGTGCCCGCGCTGGACGTCCCAGCATTCAAGCCCAGCCAGTCCCTGCTATACCAATTGGTCTGGTATTGGGTGTAGTTCACCCCCGCCTTCGGAACTATGAACCAGCCGGGGCGCACGATCGGATAGGAAACCGTGGGATATGACTGCAAGCGGTCGCCTTCGGGGCCTGTGCGTGCGCCGTTCAGCAGGGGCTTCTTGAAGCGTACGGCAGTCGAGGTCCAGTCCACATCGAAGCCACCCCAATCGTAGCGTGCTCCGCGGAAGAAGAGTTCGGGTTCCTTATCGTACGGCGGCGACAACGGCGCATCCGGATCCTGCAGCGTCTGATACTTGTAGACCTGGGCGTATGCACTCCAGTAGCCGGAAGGCGATCCCCAGCCCACGCGCGCGCGCTGAGGCAGATAGGTTGTGGATGCCTGATTCAAGCCCAGCTGGGAAATATCCCGAAAATAATTGTCGTCCGAGACCTTGGCGAAATCCCAATCTGCATAGAAGCCATGAGAGAACGTCTGCTGGTGACGCCACCAATACATCCAGCGGTCGGTGCCCGTAATATTGTCGTTGGGCAAGTAGGTGCCATTCAGATCACCTGCGAAACCCGGACCAAGATACCGAAACTCCCCTCCGAGCTGCAGCCCGCGCTTGGAGAAGTAGCGCGGCTGCACGGTCATGTCATAGTTCGGCGCCAGATTCAGGTAGTACGGAATCGAAAAATCGAAACCGCCCTGGCTGGTCGTGCCATAGGTCGGCATCAGGAAGCCCGACTTGCGCTCCCGCTTGACCGGAAAGGTCATGTAAGGCGACGCCAGGATGGGCACGTCCTTGAAATACAGCACACCGCTGCGGGCCACACCTTCGTTCTCATCGAAGTCGATGTCGACGGTATTGGCCTTGATGTACCAGGACGGCGTTTCGCAGGCGCAGCCGCTGTACGTCACCGTGTGCAGCCGCATCTGCGAGCGGCTGAAGATGTCCGCATGCTCGGCGACGGCGAAGCCGCCGTTGGCGCCCATCCAGAAATTGGGTTTTTCGATCTCGCCCGAGGACTTGTCGACGTTGAACTTGGCATTCGGCCCGATCACCAGGGTGCCGTCGCGCATCATGCGCGCGCTGCCCTGCACGTCGACTTCGCCCGTGTCCTTGCGGTAGTTGATGCGGTCGCCCTTGATCACGCTGTCGATGCGGCGCACCTGGGCATTGCCCGTCAGGGTCAGGTCAGAGTCGGGATCGCCATCAATGCTGTCCGCCTCCATGAAGGCGGGAATGCTGTCGTCCGGCAGGCGGTGGATCCGCAGGCCCGGCGAGGTGCGCAACACGGGAGTCGCCGAGGTCGACGACGCGGCGGGAGCGCTGCCCTGGCTACCTTGGGCCTGGACGGCTCCGGCGGCGACACTGACAGCAGAGAGGATCAACCATCGAACCTTGCGCACGAGTGAAAACAGCCCTTTTTGACGATGGTGGGAACGCGACACCGGCACCCACGGAGGGCCAATGCTAACGGAAACGAGCCGGTATTATAGAGAAGCCGCGCCATAGGCCCAGACTTATGTGCTCGGGACACAATTCTCAGCAATATTGCCTTTCTGACACGGATCTTCCTTGAAAAACGATCACGACCCCCGCCTGGAGCAGATCCGCCACTGGCTGGGCGGCCTGCCCGCCAGCCTGAACCTGGCCATCGACACGCTGCGTCCGGCGTCGGCCGACGCCAGCTTCCGCCGCTATTTCAGGCTGGACGCCGGCGAGCGCACCTTGATAGTCATGGACGCCCCGCCCGCACACGAGGATTGCCGGCCCTTCCTGCACGTGGACCGTCTGCTGGCGGACGTCGGCCTGAACGTGCCTGCAGTGCTGGAGCAGGATCTGGACCAGGGCTTGCTGCTGTTGTCCGACCTGGGCGAGCAGACCTACTACCAGCGCATTCAGGCCGGACTGCCGGACAGCGAACTGCAGACGCTGTATCGAGAGGCCCTGGCCGCCCTGGTCCGCCTGCAACAGGCCTCCACTGCCGGCCTGGGCACTTATGACACCGCCCGCCTGGCTGACGAACTCAAGCTCTTCCCCGAGTGGTACGTGCAGAAGCATCACGGCGTGACGCTGGACGACAAGACCGCAAACGCGCTGGAAAAGATCTTCGCATTACTGTCCGCGAGCAATGGCGGACAGGCCCAGGTGCTGGTGCATCGCGACTACCATTCGCCCAACCTGATGGTCTGCGACCAGCCGAAGTACGGACCGAACCCGGGCATCATCGACTTCCAGGATGCGCTGGCCGGCCCCATCACCTATGACCTGGCCTCCCTGGTGACGGATGCCCGCACGACCTGGGAAGAACCCCAGCAATTGGACTGGGCCATCCGCTATTGGGAAATGGCGCGGGCGGCCGGCCTGCCGGTGGACTCGGATTTCGCGGAGTTCCACCGCGCCTATGAATGGATGGGCCTGCAACGCAACCTGCGCATCCTGGGCGTGTTCGCCCGCCTGAATCACCGCGATGGCAAGGCGCATTACCTGGCCCACATTCCGCGCATGAACGGCTACGTGCGCCAGGTGGCCCAGCGCTACGGCGTCTTCACGCCGCTGCTGCGCCTGCTGGACAAGCTCGACGACCGCCAGGTCAGCGTCGGATACACCTTCTGATGCGGGCCATGATCCTCGCGGCGGGCCGCGGCGAACGGATGCGCCCCCTCACCGACCGCCTGCCCAAGCCCCTGTTGTCCGTGGGCGGCCAGCCGCTCATCGTCTCGCACCTGCGGCGGCTGGCGGCCGCCGGCATCCGAGACGTGGTCATCAACCATGCCTGGCTCGGCCACGAAATCGAGCAGGCGCTGGGCGACGGCAGCATATACGGCGTACAGATCCGCTATTCGGCCGAAACCTCCGCGCTGGAAACCGCCGGCGGCATCGTCCAGGCGCTGCCGTTGCTGGGCGACGAGCCCTTCCTCGTCGTCAACGGCGACGTCTGGTGCGACTGGGACCCCGCCGCGGCCGCAGGCTTGGCGCGCACATTGCCTGAAGGCGGCGCCTGGCTGCTGCTGGCGGACAACCCGCCCCAGCATCCGGCTGGCGATTTCCGCCTGGATGCCGACGGCAGCGTCCATGCCCAGGGCGAACCTCGTTTGACCTTTGCGGGCATCGGCGTCTACCATCCCTCGTTGTTCGCCGACGTCCCCCGGGGCGCGGCAGCGCCCCTGGCGCCTCTGCTCCGGCAAGCCATGGCCCGCGGCCTGGTGCGCGGCGCGCGCCACCAGGGCAAATGGACGGATGTCGGCACGCCGCAGCGGCTCGCCGACCTGGATGCCGAGCTCACCGGCCAAGCACGCTGATGTCCACATATTTCACAATATCAAGGTGCGCAACCAGGCTTGTCCGCGCACCCAACGGTCCCGGCTAACGGGGTATTCTCTAGCGCTTTGACCTGCGCGCGCAGCGCGCGGGCGAGCAAACACACAGGAAGTTTTCTAGGAATGGGGATGTTTGGAAGATCGCAACGGGCTGTATTCAAGCCTTCCGTATACCAGCCCGGTCAACGCACGCGCCGCATGCCGCGCTGGCTGGTCCTGCTGCTGGTGGGCATCGCCCTGGGCGCCGGCGGCGTGCTCTTCCTGCAGACCAACTACGGCCCGCAACGCCTGACCGTGGAGCAATCCGAGCAGCTGCACAGCGAACTGAGCACCGCCAACCTGGAGCGCCAGCGCCTGCAAAGCCAGCTTGAGGAAGCCACCCAACAACGCGACGCCAACAAGTCCGGCCATGAAAAGCTGACCGCCGACCTTTCTGAAGCCCGCAGCAAGATTGACACGCTGAACAAGGAACTGGTGCTGTTCCAGGACGCCATGCCCGCCGACCCGCGCGGCGGCAACCTGGGCATCCGCTCGGCCACCTTCAAGCGCGCGCCCGGTCTGCTGGACTACCAGGTGCTGGTCATGCGCGAGGATCGCCAGGGCGCGCCGTTCAAAGGCACCCTGACCTTCTCCATCGACGGCACCTACCCCAACGGCCGCGCCGCCACCGTCACGCCGGAAGGCCCCGCCCTGAACGTCGACCGTTACGACTACGCCCTGGGCCAACTGAAGCTGCCCGACGGTTTCACTGCCAAGGTCGTGGTGCTGCGCGTGCTGGACGGCGCCCAGAAGCAGCAGGCGATGCGCATCTATTACGTGCGCAACTGATAGATACGCCGCGCCCGAAGACCCGCCCTGATCCGGCGGGTTTTTTTTGCCCCAAAAATATAGTTGCGCGCGCAACCTCTTAAGCATATAGTTGCGCAAACAACCAATTTCTGGAGACAGCATGCCGCTCCCCGCGCACGTTCCCGTCCTTATCGCCGGCGGCGGCCCCGTCGGCCTGACGCTGGCCGCCCTGCTTGCCGAATACGGCATCCCCTCGCTGACCCTGGAGGCCGACGACGACTATTGCAGCGGCAGCCGCGCCATCTGCATCTCGCGGCGGTCGCAGGAAATCATGGGCTGGGTCGGCGCCGACCGGCCCCTGACCGCCACCGGTCTGGCCTGGACCGGCGGCCGCAGCTACTTCCGCAACAGCGAAGTCCTGCATTTCGAGATGCCGCACGATCCGCTGCAGCGCTACGCGCCCATGGTCAACATCCAGCAATACGCCGTCGAGGAGTACGCCCATCAGGCCATGCAGCGCCATCCGGCGCTGGCCGAGCTGCGCTGGTCGGCGCGGCTTGCCGGCCTGAGCGCCGACGCGGACGGCGTCACGGCTGAAGTGGACATCGAAGGCGGCCGCCAGACCGTGCGCGCCGATTGGCTGATCGCCTGCGACGGCGGCCGCAGCACCGTACGCGAGGCCATGGGCCTGAAGCTGGAAGGCATGCAGTACGAAGGACGCTACGTGATCGTGGACATCGAACAGGAGTCCAGCCGCCCCGTGGAGCGCCTGGCCTGGTTCGATCCGCCTTCCAATCCCGGCTCTACCCTGCTCATGCACCGCCAGCCCGGCAACGTGTGGCGGGTGGACTACCAGATCCGCGACGACGAGGACCCCGAAGAGGCCGTAAAGCCCGAGAACGTGCTGCCCCGCGTGCAAAGCCATCTGGACATGATCGGCGAAACCGCGCCTTGGAAGCCGCTGTGGATCTCCATCTACAACGCCAAGTGCCTGACCTTGGAAAACTACCGCCACGGACGCGTGCTGTTCGCCGGCGACGCCGCCCACCTGGTGCCGATCTTCGGCGTGCGGGGCCTGAACTCGGGACTGGACGATGCCGGCAACCTGGCCTGGAAGCTGGCCTGGGTGCTGCGAGGCCAGGCTCCCGACAGCCTGCTGGACAGCTACAGCGTGGAGCGCGTCCACGCCACCCGCCAGAACCTGACCTATGGCGCCAAGAGCACCGAATTCATGGCCCCGCCGGACTTCGGATTCCGCCTGATGCGCGAGGCCGCCCTGCGCCTGGCGCTGACGGATGAGCGGGTGCGCCAGCTGATCAACCCGCGGCAATCGGCGCCCATCTCCTACGATGCCTCGCCGCTGAACCTGGATGATGGCGCGCCGCAGGCCGGCGTAACCGCCGCGCCCGGCCAGCCCGCGCCCGAATCGCTGCTGCATGATCGCGGCGCGCCGCTGCATCTCAGCGCGTGCTTTGGCGCCGGCTTCGTCGCGCTGGCGCTGGCTCCCGACACCGCTCTGGCGGCCGAACTGGACGCCCTGGCCGCCGCCACCCGCAACTCGCCCCAGCCGCTGCGCGTGCTGAAGACGGGCGATGATGCCTTGCAGGACCCGCACGGGCAGCTACGCCAGCGCTACGGCGCGCAAGCCGGCGCCGTCTACCTGCTGCGGCCTGACGGCTACGTGCTGGGACGCTGGATTGCCCCCTCGGCCGCCACCCTGCGCGCCGCGCTCAAGCCCTACTACCCCTCGATCGCACTGGACGCGCACAAGGAAGAGCTAGCATGAACAACGATGAACTGGACCAGGTCTATACCGCCATGGCGCAGACCCTGACGCGCGTCGGCGAAGAACAGGCGTCGCTCTTCCTGTCGATCCTGAGCCTGTCGCTGCTGGCCCGCGTGAGCGATGCGCGCGACGCCGCCGCGCTGCTGGCCCAGGCGGAAGCCGCCTGCCTGGCCAACGGCCCTGTGGCACACTATCCCGCCTCCGCCCCTGCCCGCCCGACGTGAAACAGCCCGCCCTGGAACGATTCCTGACCTACCGCCTGCACGTGCTCAACAAGATCACGGACAGGGACACGAATCGCGCCTATCTGGAAGAATGCGGGATTCCTCTGGGCGAGGCGCGCTGCCTGGCGGCCATCGGCCGCTACGCGCCCTTGTCGGTCAACGATCTGGCGCTGGCGGCCAATCTGAACAAGGGCCAGGCCAGCCGCTCAGCACAGGCGCTGGTGGACCGCGGCCTGGTGGAAAAGACCATGTCCGCCTCGGATGGACGCGGCGTGGTGCTGGCGCCCACCCCGGAAGGCCTGGTGCAATACCAGCGCGTCATCGACCTGATCGCCCGCCGCAATGAAGAGATCTTCGGCTGCCTCAGCGCCGACGAGCAGCTCCTGCTGGGCGACATGCTGGACCGCGTGAACAGCCATTTGCAGCCCGACGCGGACGGCTCGGAAGAGCCGCTCCCGCCCACGCCGCCAGGAAACGCGCCCTAAGCCTTGGGCGCGGTGGCGCCCAATTGCGCTGCCGCCTCGTCCATGAACTGCGCCATGCGCACATCCAGCTCGGTCACGCCGCCGGCGTCGTGGGTGGTCAAGGTCACGTCCACGCGGTTGTAGACGTTGGTCCATTCCGGATGATGATTCAGCTTCTCCGCAAACATGGCGACGCGCGTCATGAAGCCGAATGCCGCATTGAAATTGGGAAAGCGGAAACGCTTTTCGATGGCGTCGCGCATCGCCACGGCCTGCCAGCCAGACAGGGCGGCCACGGCGGTATCGGTGCCGATGCGGGCGGGAGGGAACATGCTCATGACGGACTCCAAAAAAAACGGGCGGCGGCGCGTTGCGCCAGCCGCCTCGGACACTGGGCTGGCCCAGGTTTACTGCTGGACCGCGTACAGGTAGATCTCCACCCGGCGGTTCAGCGCGCGGCCTTCGGCGGTCGCATTGTCGCCGATCGGATCGTTCGGCCCGCGGCCCTCGACCGTCAGGCGGCCCGCTGCCACGCCCTGCTTGCTGAGGTAGTCGGTCACGCTCTTGGCGCGGTTGACCGACAGGGTCTGGTTATGCGCCAGGGCGCCCGTGCTGTCCGTATGGCCGACCACCTTGGCCCGCAGTTCAGGATGCTGGTTGAGCGAGCGCGCCACGCTGTCCAGCACCGGCAACAGCGCGGGTTTGAGCTGCGTCTTGTCGGTATCGAACGACACGCCGCTGGGAATGTTGACCTTGAGACTGCCGTCGGGCATTTCGACCACGTCGATGCCCAGCGACGAAGCGCCCGACTTCTGCACGTCTTCCTTGACGACCTTCCAGTTGTAGCCAACCAGGCCGCCCGCCACCGCGCCGATGCCGGCGCCGATGGCCGCGCCCTTGCCGTGGCCGATCAAGGCGCCGATGCCGGCGCCGATCGCCGCCCCCGCGCCCGTGCCCACGGCGGTATTGGTCTGCTGCTGCGTGGCGCATCCCGCCAGCAATGCACCCGCCGCCGCAACGACTGCGATCCGGTTGAATATTGTTCTTGAGCTCATGGCAACCTCCACTTATTCCGTCGGTGTGCCGGATCATTCCGGCCAGACCATGCTAGCAAGCACACGAAGGGAGGCAGGCAACATTTTGTACTATCAGGAAGGTCCTCAAGATAGTGCAGCCGCGCTGTGGAACACGGCCGCAGCCTGGGCGGAAAGACGCTCAGGCCCGCAACAATGGGCTACATTCCATCCGCCGC
The DNA here is from genome assembly GCF_902859965.1 of Achromobacter aegrifaciens. NCBI lineage: Bacteria > Pseudomonadati > Pseudomonadota > Betaproteobacteria > Burkholderiales > Alcaligenaceae > Achromobacter > Achromobacter aegrifaciens. The sequence goes on along the minus strand of NZ_CADIKO010000003.1, from coordinate 90,453 downwards.
CAGCCGGCCTCCGATGCGAAGGCCGGCGCCCGGCGCCTAACGCTGCTGGAACGTCCGGCGCGCCACGTTCAGCGACACCATCGCCATGAGCGCAATGGCCAGCAGGTAATAGCTGGGCGACAGCTTGGAGTCGGTGGTCGCGATCAGCCAGGTCAGGATGAATGGCGCGAAGCCGCCAAAGATCGTCACTGCAATGTTGTAGCCCAGGGACAGGCCAGTGGTGCGCACCTGCACGGGGAAGATGGCGGACATCAGCGCCGGCATGGGCGCGAAATACGCCGTCGCCAGGATGCCCAGGATGACCTGGACGATCATCAAAACGCCCACCGTCGGATACGACACCAGCAGATAGAACAAGGGATAGCACAGCAGCGCGGTCGAAAGGGCCGCGGCCATCATGATGCGCGCGGGTCCAATGCGGTCGGCCAGCGCGCCGACGAAGGGCGCGCCTACCGTCATGATGACGCCCGTGACCAGCGTCGCCAGAAAACCGATGGTAGGCGGCAGACCCAACTGGCGGATAGAGTACGTAGGCATGTACAGGGCCAGGTAGTTGCCCACCGAGCCCAGCGCCACGAAGCCAACGGTAACCAGCAGCCGCAGCTTCTGCCCCGCGAACATGTCGCTCAGCGGCGAAGCCGATGCCTCTGCCGCGCTGAACTCCGGCGTTTCATCCATGTGATGGCGGATGTAGTAGCCCACCGGCGCGATCAGCAGGCCGAACACGAACGGAATGCGCCAGCCCCAGCTTTCCAGCTGGGCCTGGGTCAGCGTCGCGTTGAGCACCGCGCCGAACAAGGCGGCCAGCAGGATCGCCGCGCCCTGGCTGGCGACCTGCCAGCTGGCGTAATAGGCGCGCCGGTCCGGCGCATATTCAATGAGGAAGGCCGTGGCGCTGCCGAACTCCCCGCCCGCCGAAAAGCCCTGGATCAGCCGGGCGACCAGGATGATGATCGATGCGGCCACGCCGATCTGCGCATGCGTGGGGACCACCACGATGATCAGCGTGCCTATCATCATCAGGAAAATGGACGCCGTCAGCGCCGCCTTGCGGCCCGCCCGGTCGGCATAGCTGCCCAACACGATGGCGCCCAGCGGCCGCATCAGGAACGACACGCCGAAGGTGGCCAGCGCCAGCAACAGCGAGGAGCTCTCGCTGGCGGACGGAAAGTACAGCTTGGCGATGATCAGCGCGAAGGTGCCATACGCGATCATGTCGAACCACTCCAGCGCATTGCCGATGGACGCGGCGATCACCGCGCGCCGCGCCTGGGCGCGCCGGTCGCCTGCCGGCGCCGCCTTGCTGCGGCCGGCGGCGGCCGCATTCCACGTTGTCTTCTCCGAATAAGCCATTTTTCCCTCTGTTATTTTCTAAAAATTAACGATCGATCAACTCATTGGCCGGTCATCGCAAGATGGCCCGCCAGCTTTTCCATGAACTGTTCGCACAGGCCGATCTGCGACAGCGCGACATACTCGTCCGGCCGGTGCGCCTGCTGCAGATTGCCGGGACCGCAAATGACCGCCGTCATGCCGGCCCGCTGGAACAGGCCGGCCTCCGTGCAATACGCCACCTTCTCGGTGCCGCGCGCGCCAGTCAGCGCCTGCGCCAACCGCGCAATCTCGGCGGTGGCGGCGGTATCGAAACCGGGCACCTCGGCCAGCGCTTCCAGCTCGATGTCGGCCTGCGGGTTCTCCGCCTTGATGCGGTCGCGCAGCTCGCCAGTGATGTAGCGGCGCAAACCGCCGATCACATCTGGCGCCAGCACGCCCGGGATGGTGCGGAATTCGAACTCGAACTGGCAACGGTCCGGGATCGTGTTGACGGACAAGCCGCCCGAGATCGTGCCGGTGTTGGCCGTGGTGTACGGCACCTCGAAGTCCTGGTCGAAAGGGCCGTTCTGGCGATGGGCGTCGGCCATGTCGCGGATGTGGCAGATGGCGCGCGCCGCATATTCGATCGCGTTGACGCCGCGCGGCGTCAACGAAGAATGCGCGGCATGCCCATGCACGGTGCAGCGGTACAGATTGCTGCTCTTGTGGGCGGAAATGACGCGCATCTCGGTGGGCTCGCCCACGATGCAGCTATCGGGGCGGATATCCAGCTTGGCCAATTCACGCAGCATGATGTCCGCCCCCAGGCAGCCGACCTCCTCGTCATAGCTCAGCGCCAGATGCAGCGGCACGCGCAAACGCCGCGACGTGAACGACGGCAGCATGGCCAGCGCGGTTCCGATGAAGCCCTTCATGTCGCAAGTGCCGCGGCCATATAGGCGGCCATCGCGCACCTCGGGCGCGAACGGATCGCTGCTCCAGGCCTGGCCGTCCACCGGCACGACGTCGGTATGGCCGGACAGCACCACCCCGCCCTGGGTGCCGCCGTCCGCGGCAGGCACGGTCACGAAAAGATTCGCCTTCTTGCCGTCGGCGTTGTAGATCAATCGGGGCGCCAGACCGGTCGCGGCCAGGTGGTCGCGCACCGTTTCGATCAAGCCCAGATTGGACAGGCGGCTGGTCGTGTCGAAACGCACCAGCCGTTCTATCCATTCCAGGGAACGGGGAAGCTCTGCAGTATTCATGGGTCGTACCCTAAGGTTGAGGCCTGGCGCTCACGCAGCCTTGCTCCGCGCCGCGTCCAGAAAGCGCGCCAGTCTAGCCACGCCTTCATCCAGGCGCTCGTGCGCGCTGGCATAGCACCAGCGCAGATAGCCCTCGCCCTCGGGACCGAACGCCATGCCCGGCGCCAGGCCCAGCCCGCCGCGCACGACCAGATCCTTGCAGAACGCCAGGCTGTCCGACACGCCCCGAATGCGGAAGAAGGTGTACATCGCCCCCGGCGCCGCACCCGCGAGTTCAACCCCGGGCACCTGCGACAGCTTCGACGCCAGATGGTCGCGCGCCAGCCGCAGCCGCTGCACGGTACGCGCGATGACGGGCTCGCCCTGTTCAAGCGCGCAAAGCGCGGCGGTCTGCACGAAACCCGGCGTGCAGGTGTTGCTGTATTCGATCAGCTTGCCGATTTCCGGCAGCAGCCCGCGCGGCACCACGACCCAGCCCACGCGCCAGCCGGTCATCAGCCAGGCCTTGGAGAACGAATTGCAGCTGACCACCCGGTCGTCCGGCGCAGCAATGTCCAGGAAGGTGGGCGCCACCGCGCCTTCGTAGTAGTAGCGTTCATACACGTCGTCGGAAATGATCCAGATGCCGTGCTTGCGGCAGTGCTCCAGCACCGCGCGCTGCTGCTCGGCGGTCATCACCCAGCCCGTCGGGTTGTTCGGCGAATTCACCAGAAGCGCTCGCACGTCCGGCGTCAGGACGCTGAGCAAGGCGTCCAGGTCCAGGCGCCAGCCACTCTCGGAGAACGACAGCGCAACCGTCGTCACGCGCGCCCCCAGCACCTTGGGCATTTCCACCAGGTTGGGCCACAAGGGCGTCACGGCGACCACGTGATCGCCCGCGCCCACGATGGCCTGCACGGCCGTCATCAGCGCCGACGTGCCCGAGCTGGTGACTGCGATGTTGTCCACATCACGTTGACCGTGCAGCCCGCTCACATACCCGGCCAGGCGTTCGCGCAACGCAGGCACGCCCAGCGTCTGTACATAGAAGGTCTGCCCGGAAGCGATGTGGGCGATGGCCGCGTCGCGGAACGCGGGCGGCGTCTGCTCATCGGGTTCGCCGAACCAGAAGGGCAGCACGTCGGCGCGGCCCATGCCCGCATTGGCGACTTCGCGGATTTGCGACGAACGCAAGCTCTGCACGCTGGCGCGCGCGCTCGCCGTGACGCCGCCGGTAGATACTGCTGTATTCATGCCTGTTCCTGACTTGCCAGTAGATTGAGATCGCGCCGCCACTCAGCGGCATGCCTCGCTGAACTGCGCGCGCGCCTGGCGGGCGCCGCGGGCCAGCCAGGCCACATCCGAGTGCAGCGCAATGAATTGCACGCCCAGCTTGCGGTAACGCGCGGCCTCTTCGGGATCGTTGGCGAAAATGCCGACCGCCTTGCCCGCCGTGCGGCCGGCGTCGATCACGCGGCCCACGGCCTCGCGCACCTCGGCGTGGGCCATGTCGCCCAGCCGGCCCAGGCTGGCGGCCAGGTCGGCGGTGCCGACGAACAGGCAGTCCGCCCCAGGCAGCGCGGCAATGGCTGCCACGTTGCGTACCGCCTGCGCCGATTCGATCTGCAGGATCGCGCAGGCCTGCTCATTGGCCCGCCTGACGTAGGAAGGGTCCTGCCCGTACATGCCGGCCCGCACCAGCCCCGCCACGCCGCGCACGCCGCCATTGCCTTCGCACGGAAAGCGCATGGCCGCGATGGCGCGGCCCGCGTCCTCGGCCGTGTCGATGTTCGGGAAAATGATCGTCTGGGCGCCGCAATCCATCGCGCGCTTCACCAGCGCGGCATCGTTCACCGTCACGCGCACGACCGGATACGCGGCGGCGCCATGCGCGCGTGCCGCGTCGATGGCCTGCAATTGCGCCGTCAGGCCCGCCATGTCGTTGGGCGCATGCTCCATGTCGACGACCAGCCAGTCGAAGCCGCAATGCGCAATCGCCTCGGCCACGGCCGGGCTCGCCAGGGTCAGCCAGCACCCCTCGGAAGGCTCCAGGGCCAACAGCTTCTTGCGTATCGGATTCGGATCTTTCATGTCTGCTCCATAGTGTTCAAACGGGGAGCATTCATGACGTCGACGCCCCCTCCAGCAATCGAACAAAGATACCGGAGCGGAATCGCGAATATTTCCGAATTTTCGACGCGAATGTGTAATATTTTGGATTGAAATTAGCGAAACCTTCAATTTCTTGGAAAAATCGTGCAAAGCAAGAATTTCGATCCCACGGACCTGCAGATCCTGGCCGCCTTGCAGGTCGACGGACGGCTTTCCAGCGCCGATCTGGCCGAGCGCGTTTCGCTCACCCCCTCCCCCTGCTGGCGACGCGTCAAGCGCCTGGAGGACGAGGGCGTGATCCGCGGCTACCGGGCCGAGGTCGACGTCAAGAAGCTCGGCTTCGGCGTAACCGCGTTCGTCTGGATTTCGCTGGACATGAAGGGCGCCGAACACGTCAAGGCGTTCGAGGACGCCATCAAGGACGTGCCGGAGGTGCTGACCTGCCATTGCGTGTCGGGCCGCTACGACCATCAGCTAACGGTCATCGCCCGCGACCTCGACGCGTTCGGCGACCTGGCGCGCTATGTGCTTGGCGCCCTGCCCGGCGTGAAGGAGGTCTACACCTCCTTCGTGCTGAAAGAGGTCAAGGGGTTGGGGGATGCGATTTCATTGCCGGCGGACTGACGCACGGCATCCACGGCGGCCAGCCATCAGGCCGCGTTGAACCGCGCAAGCCACGGCAACGCCGCTTCCAGCCGGGGGGACTCCAGCTCCGGCTGCGCCGCGCCTTCAGGCAGCGTCAGCCCCACCCGGTTGTGCCAATACGTGCGCAGGCCCACCTTGCTGGTGCCGAACATGTCGTAGCCGGAGCCCGCGACGAACGCGGCCTCGGACGGCTGCACCTGCAATCGGGCCAAGGCCAGCTCATAGGGGCGCGGGTCAGGCTTGTAGTAGCCCGCCTCCTCCGACGTCACCACCACGTCCCAGTCCACGCCCAGCAAACCGGCGGCGCGCTGCCCCAGACGGGCGGAACAGTTGGTGACCACGGCCAGGCGGCAATGCGGCCGCAAGGCCTGCAGCAATTCACGGGCGCCATCCCAGGCGGGCAGCTCGTCCCAGCCCGCCTCCAACGCGGCGGCCGCCGCCGCCGGCAGGCCGACCGCGGACGCGGCCTCCTGCACCAGGCGCTCATAGGGTTGATAGGCGCCGCAGCCATAAGTTCGGCGCAGGTACTCCGCGCGCCAGGCGCGTCCGGCGGCCTCGGAGCCGGCGGCGCGGTTCCATACGGTCCAGGAATCGAGCAAGGCCGTCAGCAGGTCGAACAACACGGCCCGGGGATAGGCGGGTACTGCGGCGGGACTGGACATGCGCGGCTCTCTCGGGTGGGTACGGACCCACTATAAAGAGCAACGCAGCCGCTGTGGTTCAACCTGCGTTTACCCAGAATTAAGCCTGAACTTAATCGTGCTACCAGCGGTACGCCACCCGCGCCATGATGGTCCGCTCCAGACCGTAATAGCAGTTGGTCACGCTGTCGCACGCCGCCACATAGCGCTTGTCGAACAGGTTGCTGGCGTTCAGCGAGAACTGGTAGCTCCCCATGTCGTAGCGCAGCGCCGCGTCCACCAGCGTGTAGGCAGGCACATGCACCGCATCCGGAATGTCATTGGTCGACCCCATGTAGCGCACGCCCGCGCCGAACCACAGGCCGGCCAGCGGCCCCGTCGCCGACAGGCGGTAATCGGCCCACAGCGACGCCATGTGATCGGGAATGTAGGGCGGACGCTTGCCCAGGTTGACCGCCGTCCGCGCCGCCTTGGTCACCTTGACGTCGTTGTAGGTGTAGGACGCCAGCACGTTCAACTGCGGCGTGACTTCCCAGGTGCCTTCCAGCTCGATGCCGCGCGAACGGATTTCGCCGGTCTGCACGCTGAAGCCGGGATGGGCCAGGTCCGCGGTCGACACATTGGTCTGCCGCAGGTCAAAGAGCGAGACCTGCGCGAAGCTGCGGGCGCCCGCCGGCTGATACTTCAGGCCGATCTCATACTGCTTGCCGCGCGTGGGCTCGAATGGCGTGCCGCCGTAGCCCGCGCCCGCCACCGGCTCGAAAGACTCGGTATACGACGCGTAAGGCGCCAGGCCGTTGTCGGCCAGGTAAACCAGCCCGACCTTGCCGCTGAATTGTTCGTCGTTGCTGCGGGTCGTGGTTTCCACGCCGGTGCGCAGGATCGTCTCGCCCGTGGTGGAACGCGCCCAATCGTAGCGGCCGGCCAGTTGCAGCACCCATTTGTCGTAGAACTTGATCTGGTCCTGCGCATACAGGCCGAACTGCCGGCGCACCTGATTGGTATCGTTGGACGCCTGCGGTGTCGCGCCGGGGAACGGCCGCCCATACACCGGGTCCCACACATTGATCGGATCCACCGCGGCCGTGCGCAAGCCGTAGAGCCGGTCAAAGCGCGATTCCTGATAATCCGCGCCCAGCAGCAGCGTGTGCGCCACCGGCCCATGCGCAAGATTGAACTGCGCCTGGTTGTCCAGCGTGAACAGGTGGAAGCCCTCTTTGCTGACCAGCGAAATGCGGCGCAGGTCGGTGTAGGGTTCACGCGTCTGCACCCAGCCTCCGTTCGCCCCCAGGCTGCGGTAATCGACGTCCAGCGTGGAATAGCGCAGGTTCTGGCGCAGCGTCAGCTGGTCGTTGACCCGATGCTCGGCCAGGTAGCCGATCTGCGCCTTGCGCCGATCGGTCTGGTCGAAGGTCGGGTCACCCGTGAAAAAGTCCACCGGAATATGGCCGTTGGCGACCGGCCAGAGCGTGCCCGCAGCGGGCAGGAAGTTGGCCGTATTGCCCGTGCGATCGTGCTGGTACTGCGCGAGCAGCGTGATCGAGGTCGCCGCGCTGGGCTTCCAGGTCAGCGACGGCGCCAGTAGGACGCGGTCGTCATCGACGTGGTTGGTCTGCGTGCCGCCCTCGCGCCCCACCGCCGTCAGGCGGTAAAGCCACTGGCCCGCATCGTCCAAGGGACCGGTGAAGTCGCCGGAGAGCTGCTTGCGGTCGAAGCTGCCGTACTGCACCGCCAGTTCGCCGCTGCGCGTATCCAGCGGACGCTTGCTGACCTGGTTGACCAGCCCGCCCGGCACGGTCTGCCCGTACAGCACGGACGAAGGACCGCGCAGGACTTCCAGACGTTCCAGCGTGTAGGGGTCGACCTCCCAGCCGCCGTAACCGCCCGAGTAGGCCAGCTTCAGGCCGTCCAGATACTGACCGTTGTTGGCGACGTTGAAGCCGCGCACATAGTAGGTGCCGCGGCGCGTGTCGTAGATGGGTTCGGTGCGCACCCCTGCGCTATAGCGCAAGGCCTCGTCCACGCGGCTGACGCCCTGCGCCGCCATCTGCGCCTGGGTGATGACGCTGATCGACTGCGGTGTCTCGATCAGCGGCGTGTCGGTCTTGGTGGCGGTCGCGCTGTTACGCGCGACATAGCCGTCGACCGGTCCCCAGGCCTGCTCGCCGCTGCCGTGCACCGTGATCGGCTCCAGCGTGCTGGCGGCAGCGCCGGACGCGCGCCGAATCGTATAGCCTGCCTCGCCGCGCGCAATCGCCTCCAGCCCGGTGCCTGCCAACAAGCCGGCGAACGCCTCCCTGGGCGCCACCGTGCCTGACAGGCCCGGGCTTTGCAGCCCGGCAGTCAACGCCGGATCGAACGACAGGATCAGGCCGGCCTGCTCGGCGTAGCGATTCAGCGCGGGAGCCAGAGGACCGGGCGCCACGTTGACCGTGCGGGCAACTGCCGCAACGGACGCATTCGACGACTGCCCCCAGACGGGATGAACTGCGGCCAGCGCGGCCGCGGCGGACAGCGCGCGCAAGATACGCACTGTGAACTTGGAATGACTCATGAGCGGACGACCCTCTCCAGATTGATGGCTACTCATGAGTCATGACGAAGCAAACCGCGACAGGGACAGCGGAATGCAGATTTTTTTTCAACGACGCTGCACCAGCACCAGCCAGGACGTGTATCGGTTGACCGTGATGGGGAGGCTGGCCGCCAGCGATGCCAGGGCCTGATCGGGCGCTTCCAGCGGGAATACGCCCGACACGCGCAGGCCATCCAGAGAACCCGCGTCGTACTGCAGGCGCCCCTTGCGGTAGCGGCTCAGCTCCGCCAGTACATCGGCCAGTGGCTGGTTATCCACCACCAGGCTGTGCCGTGTCCAGGCTAGCGCCTGTTCTGCGTCTACTGGTTCAACCTCGCCGACTTGGCCCGCGCCCATGCGCACGCGCTGCCCCGCCGCCAGATCGGCGCACACCGGCGCGGGAGCCTGAGCGCAGGCCCGCACACGGGATTCCTGCACGACCACATCCGTATGGCCGTCGCCGCGCCGCACCGCATAACGCGTGCCCAGCGCCTGCGCCGTGCCGTCCGGCGTCTGCACCACGAAGGGCCGTCCCGCGTCCTCGTGCGCCACGTCGACGAGGATCTCTCCTTGCCGCAAGGTGATCAGCCGTTGCCGGGCATCGAAGCGCACGTCGATCGCCGAATCGCTGTTCAAGGTAATGCGGCTGTGGTCGTCCAGTTCGATGACGCGCCACTCGCCGACTCCGCTGCGGTGATCGGCCAGCAGCCAGGCCGGCGGCGCCATGCGCCACAGGCCGGCCCCACACACCAGCAATGCCAGCGCGGCCGCTCCCAGTGCGCGGCGGCCGGTACGCGGCTTGCGGTCGGCCTGCTCCAGGATGCGGCGGGCTGCCGCAGGCGAATCGAAGGCCGCGGCCCGGTCGAAACTTCCCCAAAGATCCTCAAGCCGGCGATAGACCCGTTCGTGCTCGGGATCCGCGGCCCGCCACCGCAGACAGGCTTCGCGGTCGGCGTCGCTCGCGCACTCATCGCGCAAGGTGGCCATCCATTGGGCCGCGTCCGTCACGACGCAAGGAATAGCGTCTGCCTTCACGCCGCCTCCATCACCAAGTAGCAATGGGCAAGCGCGCGCGCGACATACTGCTTCACCATGCTGGAAGAGACGCCCAGTTCGACCGCGATCTCGCCGTAGTTCCATCCCTCCAGCCGATGCAGCAGAAAGGCGCTGCGCGGCTTGGCGGGCAAGGCATCGAGCATGCGCGCCAGTTCCGCCAGGATCTCGACGGTTTCAAGCAACTGTTCGGGAGCGGGCGAGGTCTCGCCACCATGCAGGATGGCCCAGCTTTCCAGGCAAACCGCCTCAAGCTTGCGCCGCCGTGCGTCGTCGATCACCAGCCGGGTGGCGGTCGTCGTGAGGTAGGCGCGCGGCGTCCTGATCGCCGCCAGATCGTCGCGGCCGATCAACCGCACAAAGGTGTCCTGCGCGAAATCAGCCGCGTCGCAGGACGAGCCCAGCTTGCGGCGCAGCCACCCGACCAGCCAGCCATGATGATCGCTGTACCAGGTCAACAAGGCCGCGTGGCGGGCGGTATCGGGAGCGGACATGGTGCGCGCGAGGAAATACTGGAATAAGAATGATTAGCAATCATATCAAAGTCCATGCCCCGCCATCGCGCTTTTTCCACCGCTGCGCGGATGCGTTTTCCCTACACCCGGCGATTCACGCAGCCTGCCCTGACATCAGCTTGACGCGGCAAAAACAAAAGGCCGTTGACGATGACGTCAACGGCCTTTGAAATTCTGGTGGGCTGTGAGTGGCTCGAACACTCGACCTACGGATTAAGAGTCCGCTGCTCTACCAACTGAGCTAACAGCCCTGCAACTTCACTCAGTCTCGTCCGCTTTGCTGCGCGTTGTTTAGTCCGCTGCCGCTGCGTTTCGTTATGTGTGTAGTGCGAAGAAGCAAGATTATATGCAGCTTTTTTGGTTTGTGCAAGTCAGGTGGAAAAAACTTTTTCCAGACCGGCCTCAAGCCGCAAATCCGCCGTCCACCGCCAGGCTCGCACCCGTGACGTAGCGCCCTTCCGGCCCGGCCAGGAACGCCACCATGCCGGCGATGTCACGCGCTTCGCCGTAGTGCGGCAAGGACAGCACCGCCACCAGATCCTCCGCATGCGCGCCGTCGGCGGGATTCATGTCGGTGTCGATCGGGCCGGGGTGCACTACGTTGGCGGTGATGCCACGTGCGCCCAGGTCGCGCGCCAGGCCCTGGGTCAGGCCGACCAGCGCGGACTTGCTGGCGGCATACAGCGCGACACCTGCGCGGCCCGCGCGGCCTGCCAGGCAGCTGCCGATGTTGATGATGCGTCCGCCGTCCGGCATGGACGCCTGTGCCGCCTGGATGGCGACGAAGGGCGCGCGCACGTTGATGTCCATGGTGCGTTCGTAGTCGTCGAGGCTGGTCTCGCCTATCGCGCCGGTCAGGAAGATGCCGGCGTTGTTGACCAGCACGTCGATGGGGCCCAGCTCGGCGATGGCCCGGTCGACCGCGCCGCGGACTGCGGACGCGTCTGCCGCATCTGCCTGGATGGCGAGCGCGCGGCGCCCGTCCACCGACAGTTCACGCGCCAGCGCCTGCGCACCGGCGGCCGAGGAGGCGCTCACGTAAGTGAACGCCACGTCGGCGCCATCGGCTGCAAGGCGGCGCACGATGGCGGCCCCGATACCCCGGCTGCCGCCGGTGACGAAGACAATTTTTCCAGTCAGATTCGGCATTGCGATACCCATATTTGTAGTGATCAGTACAAATATATTCGCCGAGCCCTCCATCGCCCGTCAACTATTTTTTTATCAATCACCACAAAAATCCCTGCCGGGTAAAATCACGCCTATGGCAGAACGTGGGCGCCCCAGGAACTTCGACCGTGCCCAGGCCTTGCGCAAGGCCATGGACGTCTTCTGGTCGAAGGGATATGACGGAGCATCGCTGACCGACCTCACGGCGGCGATGGGCATCAATTCGCCCAGCCTCTATGGCGCATTCGGCTCAAAGGAAGGACTATTCCGCGAAGCGGTGGAGCTCTACCGCGAGACCGAGGGTGGCTCGGCCCGGCGTGCGCTGCAAGAAGCGCCCACGGCGCGCGAAGCCATCCAGTCCATGCTGCTGGCGTCCGCCGAACGCTTCACCGCTCCCGGCACGCCCTCGGGCTGCATGATCGTGCTGAGCGCGCCGGCAGGCTGCGTAAATCCGGCCGGCGTGGGCGACTTCCTGGGCGACAACCGCCGCGACATGCAAAGCCGCATCCTGGCCCGCCTCAATGCCGGCGCCTCGCATGGCGAACTGCCGGCCGGCGCCGACCTCAAGAGCCTGGCCGCCTTCTACACCACCGTGCTGCACGGCATGTCGATCCAGGCGCGCGACGGCGCCAGCCGCAAGACCTTGCAAGCCGTGGCCAGACAGGCAATGAGAGCCTGGGACGCGCTGACCGAAAGCATACCCAACGGATAACGTCATGTTCCGGATCAATCTGCGGCATCTCATCCTGTGGATCAGCTTGCTGTCGGTTGTGCTCGCGCTGATGGGCAGCCTGCATGCCAGCTACCTGGTGCAGCGCGACCTTCTGCTGCGCACCGCGCTGGAACTCAATCAGGCCTACGCTTCCAAGCTGGCTTCCGTGACCGACGTGTTCCTGACCGACCTCAGAAACTATCTGTCGTATAGCGCGGAAATGCTGGCCGACATGGAAGTGCACCCCGAACACATGGTGGCCGAGACGCAGCGGCAGGAACGGCAACTCGGCCAATTCAACTCCACGTTTGTCGTGTCGCCGCAAGGCAAGGTACTGGCGGCATCGACATCGGACCGCGCGTTGCTGGGCCAGCAGCTGAACAGCGAGGCCGTCAGGCGCGCGCAAGCAACCTTGCTCCCCACGGTCAGCCCTCCGTTCATGGACCTCAAGAACCGCTGGCTGATCCTGTACACCCACCCTATTTTCTCGGCCGACCACCGCTATCTGGGGTTTCTCGGCGGCACGCTTTACCTGCATGAGCACAACATGCTGGATCACCTGCTGAGCCAGCACTTCTACCGCGGCGACTCCTCTCTTTACGTCATCGATCGCAACGGCACCCTGATCTATCACCCCGACCGCGGCCGGTTGGGACAAAGCGTCTCCAAATCCGACGCGTTCGCCCCCGCCTTGCGGGGCGAAACCGGTGAAATGCGCTTCACCGACGACGACGGCCACGCCTTGCTGACGGGCTATGCGCCAGTGCCCGGCATGGGCTGGAGCATCATCGCGCAACGCCACGTCGACGCCACGTTGCAGCCCCTGGGCGATCTGCTTCTGACCACGGCTCTCCATACCCTGCCCCTGCTGCTGCTTTCCGTGGCTTCCATCTGGCTGCTGTCGCGCTGGATCGCCCGGCCGCTAGGCGAACTGGCCGGCATCGCCAAGCACATGCAGAACGCGGATTCGGCGGATCGCATCCGCGACGTGCGCTCCTGGTACTTTGAAGCCGCGCAACTCAAGCGCGCGCTGCTGGCGGGCCTGTCCTCGATCCATCACAAGATCCGCGACCTGCGCCGTGAAACCACCACGGATACCTTGACGGGCCTCTTGAACCGGCGAGGAATGGACGAGGCGCTGGCGCTGCTGCAAGCCGAGAAGCAACCGGTGGCCGCCGTGGTCATCGACATTGACCACTTCAAGCACATCAATGACCGCTACGGCCACGCGGTGGGAGACCGCGCACTGCAGTCCCTGGCCAAGCTGATGGGCGAAGGTTCGCGCAGCGGCGACACCGTGGCGCGCGCCGGCGGCGAAGAATTCGTCATGCTGCTGCCCGGCGCACCCCTGGAAGCCGCCATCGCGCTGGTCGAGCGGCTGCGCCAGCGTATTGCCACGGAGCCGGGCGCCGTCGCCACGCCCCTCACCATTTCGGCAGGCGTGGCGGCCTACCCCGCACATGGCGCGACGCTCGACGCCGTACTACAGCGCGCCGACCAGGCGCTCTACTACGCCAAGAACCATGGCCGCAACGCCGTCTGCGTCGCGGACGACGATGCCCAGGCCGGAGCGCGCCGGGCCTCGCCGGCCTGAGCCCTATTTGCCTTTGGGCTGAGCGGGCGGCGGGGCCTTGGGCGGCACGCGCATCTCCTTCAGCAAGGGGCCGCAGGCATTGTCGTCGGTGGTGCTGGGCGCAACCAGCGCCAACAGCCCGGCGGCCGGCGTCAGCAGTACGCCCAGGGCCACCATGCCCGCGCCACGCGCCGCCAGCGGCAACACATGCACGCCTACGTCCGGCGATCCGAACGTACCCCGCACATACAAGGGAGAGCGCAGCGAGAAGATGCGGAAGCCCTTGCTGTCCGGGGTGATGTCCAGGTCCATCTTCTCGTTCTTGAAGTCAGCCGTGCCGGTAATGCTGATCAGCGCGTTCTCGGTGTCGAACACGAACACGCGCGGCGTCATGACGCCGTTCTTCATTTCCAGATCGGCCGCGCCGCAATTGATCTTCACCTCGTCGTCGCCGAACAGCTTGGAGACGACGTAGTTGCCCACGTTGAGCCCCGCGATCTCCATCAGGCTGCGGCTGATGACGCCATCGTTGACCAACATTTTCACATCGCCCGTCGCCGTGCCCAGCAAGGCGGCCACCGAATTTCCCGCGCCGCTCACCGCCATGTCGCCATTCAGCTCGCCCAGCGTTTTCTGCATGGCAGCTGTGGCGGGAAACAGCTGCTTGAGCCGCAGGCGGCGCGCGCTGATGTCCACGCGCCCGGTCAGGGTCGAGCCGGAGCCGTCCAGCCGTATGGTGGAATTGATGTTGCCGCCGGCCATGCCGAAGCGCAGGGGGTCGAGCGTCAGCTTGCCGTCCTGCAGCACCAGGTGCACGGACAGGTCCGACAGCGGCAGCTTGCTGTCGTGCACGATGCGGCCGGCGTCCAGCGCAACGTCCGCATCCATGTCACGCCAGCGGTCGGTGCGGAATGCCTGCGTGGGCAGCACCTTGCCGCCCTTGGGCTTGGCCGGCGCGTCCTTGGCCTTGTCCGTTGCGGCGCCCGCCACCTTGCCCGACGGCACGCCGATCAGCGGCCCCAGGTCCTCCATGCGCAATTGTTTGGAGGAAAGCTTGCCGGTCAGCTTGGGCCGGGGCATACCCAATGCGAAGCTGATGTCGCCATGCAGATCGCTGTTGCCTACCTTGCCGTTGAAATCCTTGTAGTCGAACACCGCCCCGCCGGGATTGCGCAGCTTGGCCACCAGATGGCCGTCAGTGGAATACGGCGGCGTGTCCGGCAGGGTGACACCCGTCAGCGGATACAGCTGCGCCATGGACGCGCCCGACAGCTTCAAACGCAGATCCAGCGAGCCAAGATTGACCGGATCGGTCAAGGTCCCCGCGACTGACGCCCGGGTACCGCCGATGGTCACGTCCGCCTGCACAGGAAAAGGCTGGCTGGCGTCCTGCAGGGCAAGCATGCCGCCAACCTTGCCTTCGCCCTTGGTGGCCAGGCCCTTGAACTTGCCGTCCAGCTTCCAGCCGAATACGTAGTCGCGCGGCGACGTCGCGGCGCCACCCTCCGGTGCCGCGAAGGCCGTCCCGGCTACGTCCGCGAACGGCACTGGCTTGCCCAGCGGATCCACCATCACGGTCAGGTCCGCCTTGAGGACTTCGTCCACCAGCGCCGCGCGGCCCTTGTCAAAGCCGATCTCGTTGATGTCCAGCACCCAGGGCGAAGGCTCGCCGGTTTCTGGCAACGTAAATTCCCAGTTGGCGCGGCCGTCGGCCAGGCGCTGCAAATCGGCGGCGGGTTCGGTCAGCTGGATGCGGCGGATGACCACGCGCTGGCGCAACAGCGGCAGGAGCGCCAGGCTGAACTCGCCGCGCTTGAGGGTTGCGAACTGGGGGGCCTTGGCCCAGGGCACATTGGCCACCGAGATATCGTTGGCAATCACATGCGGCCATGGCACCCAGGCCCGCCAGCTGCCTTCATCGGGCTCGCGAGTCCATTTGACGCTGAGATCGCCGTTGATGGCGAAGGGGCGTCCGATCGCGGCGCTGGCCCGTTCGTTGATGAAGGGCTTGGCGCGGTTCCAGTCGAAGGTGGCGATCACCGCCACCAAAATCGCCACGAGGAGCGCCGCTCCCCCTACAATCCCGATCGCTATTTTTCCTGAGCGCGTCATGGTTATTATCCTTGGCATTGCGGCCGGCGCACCGCTACCGGCCCTCGTTACCTTTAAGGGTATCGCGGCCCGCAGGGCCAGCCAGGCTTTCCGGCCCCATAATGTGTGCGGATTTTTCCTCGCCCGGCTCTCCAGGCGGCGGCGCCCGGCGCGTGCCAGCCGGGGTTTGCGCAGCATGGCGCGTGCCCAGCCCTGGGACGGCCGGTTACAAACCGAAATGGCTTCCTACGGCGAAATGTGACCCAGACGTCGGCGCCTACCGAATTTTCGACGCCGGTCACGCTCAAATGCCTGAACGACAGACCCCGGCCCCTCTGACCGGGCAGCAGAACAACCTGGAGGCCCGATGCGGCATTCGACCTTGATTTTCGTGGTAGCGGCATTTGCGCTGCTGACGCTCAGCCGCCTGGCGCTGGCCGCCTGGCAGTCCAAGCGCGTGCGCAATGCCGGGGGGCTCCTCCCCCTGCTGCTCGGCGGGCTGCGCATCGACGCGCACCAGATCGCCGTGCTGGCGGCGCTGCCGGCCGTGCTGTCGCCCTTGTTCGGACACATCCCGCTGGCCGCCACGCTGGCCGGCTACTGGTATTTGGTCGCCTTCATCCTGCTGGCCTTCCTGGAAGTGGCCACCCCGCCCTTCATCCTGGAATACGACTCCCGCCCCAACCGCCTGTTCGTCGAATACCTGAAGCATCCGCGCGAAGTCTCCGGCATGCTCTGGCGCGGCTACAAGGGCGCACTGGTGGGCGGTCTGGCCGTCGTGGCCCTCATTGGTTGGGGCGCCTACGGCCTGTTCGGCCACGCCCTGCCCGACGCGCAACTGAGCTGGTGGCAGATGCCGCTAGCCAGTCTGGCGATCCTGGCCATCGTCATCCTGGCCATCCGCGGCACGCTGGGCCACCGCCCGATCAACCCGTCCTCGGTCGCCTATAGCTCGGACGGCATGCTCAACACGCTGGCGTTGAACTCGCTCTATAACGTGTTCTATGCCGTCTACAGCATGAAAAACGAAAAGTCCGCCTCCGCCGTGTACGGCGGCATGGACGACGACAAGATGCACGCGAGGGTGCTGGCCCAGGCAGGCCTGCCCAACCCGCCCGCCAACCCCGACTACCCCAGCCTGCACCGCCAGGTGGCCACCCGCAAAACGGCGCGGCCGCTGAACCTGGTGATCATCCTGGAAGAAAGCCTGGGCGCGCAGTATTGCGCCGGCCTGGGCGGAGCCGACCTGACGCCGGAACTGGACGCCCTGGCGCGCGAAGCCTGGACCTTCACCCGCGCCTATGCCACCGGCACCCGCTCGGTGCGCGGGCTGGAAGCGGTGGTCACGGGCTTTCTGCCCACTCCGGCGCAGGCGGTGCTGAAGCTGCCGCGCTCGCAGCGCGGTTTCTTCTCGCTGGCCGACCTGCTCGGACGCCATGGCTACCATTCGCGCTTCATCTACGGCGGCGAATCGCACTTCGACAACATGAAGGGCTTCTTCCTGGGCAACGGTTTCAAGCAGATCGTGGACCGGCCCGATTTCGTGGACCCGGCCTTCGTCGGCACCTGGGGCGCGTCGGACGAAGACATGTTCAACCAGCTTGACCGGCTGCTGCGCGAAGACGGCGACCAGCCCACCTTCACGCTGGCCTTCAGCGTGTCCAACCATTCGCCCTGGGAGTACCCGGCAGGCCGCATCCAGACCGACGGCAACCCGGCCACCGTGGAAAACACCGTGCGCTACGCCGACTGGGCGCTGGGCCGCTTCTTTGAACGCGCCAAAGCCTCGCCGTACTGGGAGAACACCGTGTTCCTGATAGCGGCGGACCACGATTCCCGCGTCTTCGGCGCCAGCCTGGTGCCCGTGCGCCACTTCCATATTCCGGCCGTGATCCTGGGCGCCGGCATCGAGCCGCGCCGCGACGACCGCCTGATCAGCCAGATCGACCTGGCGCCGACCCTGCTGTCGCTGATAGGCGTGGACACCGAGCACCCCATGATCGGCCACGACCTTACCCGCAGCACGCCAGGCCGAGCGATCATGCAGTACGACAACACCTACGGCTATCTGAAGGAAGACGATCTGCTGGTGATGGCGCCCAACAAGACGCCGCTGCAGTATCGCTACACGGCGCCCGAGGAATACGCACCCGTGCCGCTGGATCCCGAGTTGGCGGCCGAGGCGCTGGCGCATGCGCTGTGGCCCAGCTGGGCCTATCGCGAAGGCCGCTACAGCCTGCCGGAACAGGCTGGCGCATCCTCCGCCTCCGGCGACAAGCCGGCCCTGTGAGTTCCCTGCCCCGCGGCCGCTACGCCGGCCGCTTGAACGCTTTGCGGGCTTTCTCGCTGGCGGCGTGGCAATGGCAATCGGGGCTGTGGTCATTCACCATGCCCACCGACTGCATGAAGGCGTAGACGGTGGTGGGCCCGACAAATTTCCAGCCCAGTTTCTTCAGCGCCTTGGACAAGGCCTCGGATTGCGCCGAGGTCGAAGCGCCGCGGGTCGACGGCGCCCCCTTCGGGGCTTCGAAGCGCCACAGGTAGGCGCCCAGCGAGCCTTCGCGCTCGATCATTTCCAGCGCACGGGCGGCATTGTTGATGACGGCTTCGATCTTGCCGCGATGGCGCACGATGCCGGCGTCGTCCAGCAGCCTCAACACCTCTTTTTCGCCGAAGCGCGCCACCTTGGCGGGCTCGAAGTTGGCGAAGCCGCGGCGGAAAGCGTCGCGCTTGGACAGGATGGTGCGCCAGCTCAACCCCGACTGGAATCCCTCCAGGCAAAGCTGCTCGAACAGCGCCCGGTCGTCGCCCTCGGGGTAGCCCCATTCGGTGTCGTGGTAGGCCATGTACTCGGCGGAGGTGTCCACCCAGCCGCAACGGATCAGACCGTCGGGGGATTCGGTATTTGCGTTCAAGGCAGGCTCCTGGGCGCTATCGGGGCTACCGATGCTACCGCAGCAACGTCCCCGATAAAAGTCCGCCCATGCGCAAAAAAAGCATGGCGGCCGCCGATCATATCCCGCTACTATTTGCAGCCCTGATCCCGCGCCGGCCCTGTCCGCGCGCGTCCCGGCGCTGTACGGGGGGTCTGCATCATGCAGCCCGTTTTGCGAGCCAGCCGGGGCCTGGACAGGTTTTCAGCCTTCCGCGCGCCATGTCCCTGCTAGAGTCCTCTCTTATTTCCTTCGTCTCTCCCGCCGTCCTGGCAGGCGACGACCCGGCCGCCAACCCCTGTCTGGACTGCGGGGCGTGCTGTGCGCATTTCAGGGTGTCGTTCTATTGCGGCGAACTGGCAGGCGAGAACGGCGGCCATGTGCCGGTGGAACTGGTCACCCAGATGAGCCCGCTGCGCGCGTGCATGAAGGGCACGGAAACCGGCGGCGGCCGCTGCATCTCGCTGCGCGGCGAACTCGGCCAGCCCGGCATCCATTGCGCCATCTACGAAAACCGCCCCACGCCGTGCCGGGAATTCGACATCTGGATGCCGGACGGCTCGCCCAATCCGGATTGCCAGCGCCTGCGCCTGGCGCTGGGATTGGCCCCGGTGCCGCCCCGGCCGGACGCCGAGAACGACCCGCAAGGCCCGCTGCACCCCAACCAGCCCGCCGCGGCCTGAGTCGGGTTTCAGCCGGCGCAGGAATGGCCGGCCTGCGCCAGCATCGCCTGCCCGGAGCAGACATCGGCCGCGGGGGCCCGAACCCGCTTGCGCATTCGGACGATGTCGGGGTCCTTGCCCAGGAAGCCCAGCACATTGCGCATCACGCGTTCGCGCTCCTGGTCCACGCAGATCATGTGATAGCTGTCCTCCAGCATCACCACCGTCGACTGGGATATGCGCCGCTCCAGGAAGCGGGCTGAGCGCGGACTGGTCAGCTCGTCCTCTTCCGCATGCATGATCAGAGTCGGGCAGCGCATGCGCTCCAGCCCGCGCCGCACCATGCCGCGCAACCGGTCCACCTGGCGCACGCAAGCCAGCGGCACCCACTGGTAATGGAAACCGTCGCCGCGCGCGAACCCCGCCTTGATGAAGGCGCGCACCAGTTCGCTCTTGACTCCATATGGATCTTCCTCGCGCACGCGAATCCGCCGCCGCAGGCCCGGCAGGCGATACACCAGGTAGCGCACGGCCCGGTACCAGGGCGTGCTCCATCCATCCAGGAACACCGGCGCGGACAGCGACACCAACGCGCCGCGCGTGTGCGATTCGCGCTTGCATAGCTCCACCGCCAGCAGCGCCCCCAGGCACATGCCGATGACATGCAGTACCTCGTATTGCGCACAAAGTTCGCGATAGCGCTGCGTGACCACCGCTATCCAGTCCTCGACCGTCACGTCAAGCAGGTCTTCCGGACAACCGGCATGGCCTGGCAAGGTCACGCCGTGGGGTTCGACCCCGGCGCGCGCCAGCACCTTGTGCATGGCGCCCATGTCGAATTCGGTGCCGCCCAAGCCGTGGATAAGCAGCGCGCCGACGCGTTGCTGGCTCACGGCGCACTCCCGGCCGGCGGCAACGCCAATAAAAACAAGTCATTCATGAAACACCCCTGAAGCATGGCGGGCAGGACGAAAAGGCCTGTCCGACCCTGGCGTCATACTAGGCAGGGGGTGTCCGGGAAGATCGGCAAAACTGTCGGAGAACCGTGAAAATCCGTAAAGCCCACGGCCGGGGGGCTGAACTACTCGCGTTCGGCCAGGTAGCGCGTAGGCGTCACGCCGAAAGCGGCGCGGAAGCTGCCGATGAAGGCGCTGGTGCTCTCGTAACCCACCGAGAGGCCGGCCTCGGTGACCGAGCCGCCGCGGCAAAGCAGCTCCAGGGCGCGCAACAGGCGCGCCTGCTGGCGCCATTGCCCCAGCGTGACGCCCGTTTCCTGGCGGAAGCGGCGCATCAGCGTGCGCGAGGACATGCTCAGGCGCTGCGCCCACTCATCGATGCCGGCGGTGTCGTCTGGCCGGTCCAGCAGCGTATTGGCCAGATCCTGCAAACGCGGATCGACAGGCATGGGCAACAGCACGGGTTCATGCTCGCGCTGCTTGAGCTCTTCCAGCAGCACGTCGAACAACTGTTCCTGGTAGGCGGGAGACAAGGTCGTGTTCGGCTGGACCGACGTGAAGCGGTCCATCAGGGCTTCGATCAGCCTGGACGCGGGCCAGGAGCGGCAGCGGTCCGGCAGGCGCCCGCAGGCGTCGCGGCGCACGTACAGGAAGGACCCGCGCGCCTCGCCGAACCAGCGCGCGCCGTGCTGCACGCCGGGCGGAATCCAGCCCAAACTGCCCGGCATCACCGTCCAAACCTGGGCGCCCGCCTGCACCAGCACCAGCCCCTCGTGCACGAGCACCAACATGCCCTCGTCATGGACATGAGAGGGTACGGCAATGCCTTTGGATTCACGCCGTCCCTGGACGCTGAACGGCGTCAGCAATACGTCCGGCAGGGGAGGCGCAACGGCCACGTGAAGCATGGTTGGCAGGTTTGAGCTACAGGTTGACGGTTTCCGGTGAGCGGATCCAGTTGGAAATGTACATCATTCTCACCTGGATATCAGCCACGCAAGGAAAACCTCCCATGGACCACTCAAGACTGCGCCATGCCGGCATCAAGGCCACCTTCCCGCGCATGAAGATCCTGGATCTCTTCTATCAGCACGCCGGCCTGCACATGAGCCCGGCCGACATCTACCGCAACCTGCTCTCGGACAGCAGCAACATCGGACTGGCCACCGTTTATCGCGTCATCACGCAACTTGAAGGCGCCGGCCTGCTCAAACGAACTCAGCTCGACGCCCACACCACCGTGTACGAGCTCAACGACAAAGGACACCACGACCATCTGGTCTGCACCGATTGCGGACGGATCCTTGAGTCCAGCGACCCGGCCATGGGCCAGCTGGTCAGGAAGATCGCCAAGCGCAGCGGCTTCCTGCTGGACTCCTACAGCCTGGTGCTTTACGGCCACTGCGGCTGCGGCAAGAACGCCGCCGCCCTTCCTCACGGAGAATTCGAATGAACCACGAACAGTTTTTCTTCCACGACCTGTCCCAGTTTCCCATCGTCACGTCCAGGCATGGCGGCGCGCCCGACGGCTATTCCGCCAGCTGGATACGCGAAATGGAAATGCTGGTAAACAACCCCCAGAGCTTCGTCATGGTCGTGCCCGACATGCGGCAGGAAGCCGGCCAGGCCGACCGCAAGGCCATGATCGAATGGCAGACCGCCAACATGCCGCGCCTGAAGGCCCGCTGCCGGGCATTCATCGCCGTGGAGGGCAATGCCGAAGCGTTGGACAAGATCCGCAAGCGCGGCGAAAAGATGACCCGCGCCTTCGGCGTGCCATTCCTGGCCGTGGCCACCGTCGGCCAGGCGGCGCAATGCGCCCGCGAACTGCTGGGCCAGTCGGGCCCGGGGGGCTTTATCGTCGACTAGAAGGGCCCGTCGATTTAAGAGTTGGCCGCCAGCGCCGTTGTCCATTGATGTCAGGGCGCTGGTACCCGCCGGGTTGCGCGCCCCTTCAACCCCAGGACCGGCCGCCCAGCATGAATCGCGCACTCGCCTGCATTTTTTGCCAATCGACGCTTGCGCAAGGCGCCCCGCTGCTCGAACAGAACGGTGCAGCCATCTGCAAGGCCTGTGCCGACAGCTTCTCGGCCCGGTTCTCCGAACGCGCCTGGACCATGGCGGCCAGCCTGCAGGAACAGCTCGACGTGCTGCTGGACGAAAGCCGGCGCGCCCTGGCCCATAGCGAATTGATGGCGGAGCGCGCCCGCAGCTGCGGCCTGAACCTGCACGATCTGTCGGCCATGCCGGCGCGCACCCTGTCCTGAAATCCCCGCGGTCAGCGCCCTCCTCCTGCGATTTGCACACGTTGGTCGATGGCGCCGAACGGCGCATCGCCATCCGGTCCGCGCGCCAGGATGCGCACGCGATCGCCATGCCGCAGGTAGGGCGGCAGCCGCGCTTCCGGCACTCCGTCGAGCTGCGCGCGAACCCGCGCTTCGGTAATGCAGGCGCTGCCCGCGCCCGGATCCGCATTGCTGATGGTCCCCGCGCCGACGATGCTGCCTGCCGCCAGGCTGCGCGTCCTGGCAAGGTGCGCGATGATCTGTGCGAAGTTGAAGACGATCTCGCTATTGGCGTGAGGCTCGCCGAAGCGCTCGCCGTTGATCTCGATGCGCACGGGCAGGTCCAGCATGCAATCCTTCCAGGCGGCGCCCAGCGCGTCCGGCGTCACCGCGATGGGCGCAAAGCTGGTCGCCGGCTTGCTCTGGTAGAACCCAAAGCCCTTGGAGAGCTCACCCGGAATCAGCCCGCGCAGTGACACGTCGTTGAGCAGGACCACCAGCGCGATCAAATCGGCGGCCCGGGCGGCATCGGTGCCCATGGGCACATCCTTGGTGATCACGGCGACCTCGGCTTCCAGGTCGACCTGATGGGCCTCGTCGATCGCCACGATGGCGTCCTGCGGCCCGATCATCACGTCCGACCCGCCCTGGTACACCAGCGGCTCCTCTTCGTAGCGCGGCGGGATGGGCTCCCGGCGCCACTGGTAGATCAAGCGCGCATGATTGCGGTAGACGGAGGCATCCGCCCACTGATAGGCCCGTGGCAACGGGGCCATGCACTGGCTGGCGTCGAACGCGCCCGCGCCCGCCCACTCGGCGGCGTCGAGCTCCTGCGCGCGGCGGGCGAGCTGCGGCGCCAGCGCATCCCAATCATCCAGCAGGGTTTGCAGCGTAGCGGCGCAGCTCCCCGCGGATATCCATCGCAGGCCCGACGGGCTCACCAGCATCAGCTCGCCGTCACGCGCGCCGTTCCTGCGCGTCGCCACGCGCAATGGCAAGGCAGGCTTGGTCATGCCAGTCTCCCCGGCGCCGCCGCGGCGCCTCGCTTGTCCTCGGTCCAGCGGTCCAGCGCCGCGCGGGCCTCCCGCACATAGCCCTCGACGACTTCGGGCGCGGCCACTTCGACCGTCAGCTCCAGCCGCAGACCGTTGGGATCGAAGAAATAGATCGATTCGATGTAGCTGTCGTGGTCCGTAACGCCGACCACTTCCACGCCATGGGCCTCCAGCCGCGCCTTCATGGCAAGCAGATCGTCGCGCTGCGGCACCCGCAGGGCTATGTGATTGACCCACCCGGGCGTGTTCGGCGATGGCAGCGCCGCGGTCTGGTCGCCCAGGTCGAAAAACGCGATGCAGGAGCCGTCCCGCATGCGGAAAAAAATATGCACATAGGGGCAGAATTCACCGGTGCTGGGCACGGAGTCCTTCTTGATGACATGCACCAGCGGCAAGCCCAACAGGTCTTCGTAGAAGCGTCGGGTCTCCTCGGCATCCCGGCAGCGCCAGGCGAAGTGATGCAGTCCCTGCACGGGACGAGCGGCGGTATGGTCCATGCGATTCCTCAATCGAGCGAGATCTTGTTGGCGCGGATGACTTCGCCCCAGCGCGCCGATTCGGCGCGCGCCAGAGTCCTGAATTCATCCGGCGTTCCGGGCAGCGGCTCGAAACCGAACTCGGCAAAACGCTTCACCACGGCGGGATTGGCCAGCGCCGCATTCAATTCCTGGTTCAGGCGCGCAACCGCTGGCGCCGGCATGCCCTTGGGGCCGAGCATGCCTTGGAACGCGAACACCTCGGCGTCCGGCACGCCCAGTTCGGCCAGTGTCGGCACATCCGGCAGCAGCGGCGAACGGGTCTGCGAGCCGATGGCCAGCGGCCGCACCTTGCCCGCCTTGATGATGGACGCGCCCGAAGCCAGGTCCAGGAACATCACCGGCACCTGCCCGCCCATCACGTCCTGCATGGCAGGCGCAGCGCCGCGGTAAGGCACGTGCGTCAGACGGGCGCCGGTCCGGCTCTGGAACAGCTCCATGGCCAGATGATGCGGCGAGCCGTTGCCGACCGAGGCGTAGTCCACCTTGCCCGGCTCGGCCTGCACGCGCGCCATGAACGTCTTGAAGTCCGCAGCCGGAAACGCCGGATTCACCACCAGCACGAGCGGAAACTTGCCGATGGCCCCGATATAGGTGAAGTCCTTTTCCGGACTGAAGGCCAGCTTGCGGAACAGGTGCTCGTTGAAGGCCAGCACACCGTTGTCCGCCGACATGACGGTGTAGCCGTCGGGCTTAGCGTTGGCGACCTGCTCCGCGCCGATATTGGTCGCGGCCCCCGGCCGGTTGTCGATGATGATCTGCTGGCCCAGCGCGGCGCGCATGGACTCGGCCAGCGTGCGCGCGAGGTTGTCGGTGCCTCCGCCCGCGGGATACGGCACCACCCACTTGATCAGTTGGTCGGGATACTTGCCCTGGGCGCGGGCCAGCGGCGTGGCGGCGGCCAGGGCCGAGGCCCCCAGCGCCGCGAGGAAATGGCGTCGGTTCAAGTCTGTCTCCTTTGGAATGGTCGTCGCCGGTCAGTCGGCTGAAAGCGAAGGATTGGGCAGGTCAAGCAAGGCGTGCTCGATGGCGTCCAGGCAACGCTGCTCGTCCTGGACCTGCTCGAACAACAGCAGGGCCAGGCGCGCCAGAAACAAGGACTCACGCCCGCGCCCGGCGGTCGCGATGGCGTTGCTGCAGCGGGCATAGATACGGTCCTGGACCGCGGCGTCGACAATCATTGAATGGCTCCTTGCGCCCCACAGGCGCGTTCGATGGCGGACAGCACGGTGTCCAGCGATGGCGAACGCCACCGGCCGCAGACATGGCCGTCGGGCCGCAACAGATAGGCCATGCCGGCCTGCGGCGACTCCGCGTGCGCCGCAGGCGCGGCACAACGGCAAGGCAGAAACCGCCACGCAGGCGAAGCCGTCAGCGCTTCCAGCGCCTCCTGTTCCGGCCAGCCTCCGAACGCCAACAAAGTGAAACTGCCAGGCGTCAGCAGATCGGTCAGGTGCCCGCCGCCCGCCGTCCCGCCGTCCGTCAGCGGCGCGCCTGGCGCCCAATCGCCCCCGCCCTCGTCATCCGTCGACAAGGGCGATCCCGCATAGGCGATGGCTCGCGTCTGCCGCGGATTGACCAGGCGCGCGATGCCCGGATGCCGGCCCGCCAGCGACAGGCAGGCCTCGCGCATCAGATCGAAGCCGCGATGCGGCGGCGACATGAACTCGGTACTGCGCATGGCGTTCTCGGCATTGACGTGGAACGCCTGCCGCCGTTCGCTGCAATAGCTGTCCAGCAGAGCATCCGCGCCCTTGCCTTGCAGCACGGCCGCCAGCTTCCAGACCAGGTTGTCGGCATCGTCAAAACCTGAATTCAAGCCGCGCACGCCGAAAATCGGCATGGCATGCGCGGCGTTGCCAGCGAACAGGATGCGGCCATGCCGATAGGCATCCAGCGTCATCGCGCCCGCGCGGTACACCGAAGTCCACACCGGCGTCCAGGGCAGATGTCCTTCGCCGATGGCGTCCAGATGCGTCTGCACGAATGCCTGCACCTGATCCGGCTGCAAGGCTTGCGCGGCATCCGCGCCGGCCGCCAGTTGATAGTCCACCCGCCAGATGTTGTCCGGCTGGCGATGCATCAGGATGGTGGTCCCGCGCGCCCAGGGCGGGTCGAACCAGGCGCGGCGCTCCGCAGGATGGTCGCTGGCGAGCTCGATATCGACGATCGCGTAGCGGCCTTGATAGCCCGTACCCTTCAGCTCCAGACCCAGGCTGGAGCGTATGAAGCTCTGGCCACCATCGCAGGCCAGCAGCCAGTCGGCGCGCGTCTCGTAGCTGCCCAGCGGATTTTCGACCCGCACGCTCACGCCCCCGGCGTCGGGACGGCATTCGACCACCTTGCTGGCCCAGCGAATATCCACCCGCCCCGGGAAGCGGCCATTGATGTCGTCGATGGCGTCCAGCAGGAACTGTTCGATGTAGTACTGCTGCAGATTGATCATCGGCGGGTACTTGTCGCCCGGCGTCGACGGCATGTCGAACACCAGCACCTCCTCGGTGCCGTAAAAGCTGCGGCCCCGGGTCCAGGCCAGGCCTTTTTCCATGAAGGCCGGCGCCACGCCCAAGCGGTCCAGGATTTCCAGGCTGCGGCGCGAAATACAGGCCGCGCGGCTGCCCTCGCAGACCGAGTCGTCGGCCTCGATCACCACGCTGTCCAGGCCCAGTCGGGCCAGACCCAGCGCGGCCGCCAGCCCCACCGGACCGCCGCCCGCAATCAGCACGCGATGATGCCGGGCCTCACCGCCTTCCGCGTTGAGCCGGGGCAGCGACGGCGGGTAGCGCCGGTACTCGAAGGGTCCGATTCTTTCCAAGGGCATGCGCAAGTCCTGAACGTGTCATCAAAAAAAGGCCGTATTGGCTTGCGTCATATTCTGCGGGGCCGGACTGGTTAATATGTCCTAATTAATCAGGACAGACTAACCCGCTATGAAATTGCTGCCGCTGCCGCCGCGGCCCCTTCCTCCCGGCCAGGCGCTGAGCATTGCACTGATGAATGCAATCGGCGCCGAAAACTTCGCCGCCGGGGTGCTGGACGCGCTGGGCACCACCTTGCCCGCCAGTCATTGCACGGTGTTTGCGCTGCGCAGCAGCGGGCGTGTGGAAGCCGTTTCGAGCGCCAGCGCCATCGGTGAAGTCGCGACGCTGACCGCCATCGAATACATGCGCCTGGGCTTCGACAAGCAGGACTCCAACATGATCTGGCTGTCCCGGCGCAAACCCGCCAAAGCGCGCCAACTCTGGATCGGGCATCAATTCGCCGAAGAGGTCGCCGATGCCCACTACCGCCGCGTCTGCTATGACGAGCCCGGCATACGCGAACGCATGTCGCTGCTGGCCGTGTTCCCTGACGGCTACCGGGTGGCGGTCAGTCTGCACCGGAACTTTTCGTATCCGGACTACGGTCCCAAGGACTTCGAGCGCATGTCGCAACACGCGTCGCTGATCGCGGCGGCAGTCATGCGCCATGTCCAGGTGACCCGGCGCGCGCCCGCGGACCAGCCGCTGCAGGTACAACTCTTGACCAAGCTATCGGGCCGCGAACGGCAACTGATCACGCATGTGCTCGACGGACTGACCACCAAGGAAGCAGCCCTGGAAATGGGCGTGTCCGAGACCACTGCCCTGACCTATCGCTACCGGGCCTTCCAGCATCTGGGCGTGCGCAACCATCGGGAGCTCATGGCGCTGCTGGGCGCGAGCCTTCCCAAGCGCGGCAGGCCGGCGCGCTGACCCAAATTCCGGGCGACAGCCGGCATCACGGCAGGGCCAGTCCCGCGGAGTCCATGAGACCGGATTTTTGCGCGCTGGACCGCCCTTCCTTGGAGGCAGCGAACATGGAGTCCCGTGTGGCGATCAGGCAATCGATGAAGCACTCGGCGGCCGGCGTGGGCGGCGACTCCTTTTTTGCCAGGATCGAAATGCGGGCAGAAGGCAACTCATGCGCCAACGGCATCATGCGCATGTTCGCCGGCAGGAGGTCATGCTCGAACAAAGGGCGTACGAAAATGCCCAGCGCATCGCTTTTTGCCATGATGGCCAACGCCACTGCCACCGAATGGCAGGAAATGGTGTCGCGCGGCAAAGACAGGCCGTGCGCGGCGAAAGCCAGCCTCAGCAGGTTTGTGGGGGCTTCCGGGTTACCCGGCACGAGCCAGGGCGCGTCATGCAACTCAGCCAGGCTGCGCGCCTTGCGCAGCGGATGCCCCAGACGCGCGCCGACCGCGAGCGGCAGCGTGAACAGCGGACGATGCGCGAAACCGTCGATGATCTCGCCGTCGTACTCGGTTTGCACCAGAAAATCGTAGCGTCCGGACTCCAGCTGCTCATGGCTGTAAGGCGGCGCCACTTCATTGAACGAAACCGCCACGCGCGGCATGCGCGCGCGGAATGCAACCAGTGCGTCCGGCACGACGACCAGCGCCGCCGAACTCACGGCCAGGTTCAACGTACCGCCTTCACCATCGCGCATCTGACCGATTTCCTCACGCGCGCGGCGGGTCTCCTGCAGGATGACGATGGCCCGTTTGTACAGCGCCTCGCCGTAGGTAGTCAGCTCCACACCCTTGACGCTGCGGCGCACGAGATCGACCCCCACGGTCTGTTCGAGTTCGCGCAAGCTGCGGGTCGCGGCGGGCTGCGTCACGGAGAGCGCTCGCGCCGCGGCGCGGATGCTGCCGTGCTCGGCGATCAACGCGAAGGCGCGCAATTGGCGTAGGTTCATGCGTTCGGCTCCGGCGGACTTTTGCGGAATACAAAAGGACAGATCACTGCGCGCAACTTCGGTTTTTCATTCTATGGCAACCATATAGCAGCGGCGCACAGAT
Organism: Achromobacter aegrifaciens; assembly: GCF_902859965.1. Classification (NCBI taxonomy): domain Bacteria; kingdom Pseudomonadati; phylum Pseudomonadota; class Betaproteobacteria; order Burkholderiales; family Alcaligenaceae; genus Achromobacter; species Achromobacter aegrifaciens. Next base: position 61,553 of record NZ_CADIKO010000003.1, on the reverse strand, counting down.
GTGCTCGCGCGGAATTCACCGGCAGCCTGCGGCAGGAACGCCGCCACCGGCGCGGCCACCATTCATGCAAGGCACGATTCGCCCCCGGGGTATATGCGCAGGACTTTCCAGGTCACCCGCCCTATAAGGAAAAGTATTCATTAGAACTCAAATCCTGTCTTTTTCTTATTTCAAGGCGTCCTTATAGTGCCTCTCAAAGAAGGGGGGCCGAGACCAGGATGCACAGACCGCGCCCCCCCGAGAGACACCAGGGAAAACCATGCCTGCCGATCGGCGTGGCCGCCCCATGACGACACTGACGCGCCTGTGGCGTGACGCCCCGAATCTGAATCGCCATTCCATGTTGGCGACCGGATCAAAACACTGGGGGAAAGGGAGGCTGCTCTATATAAAAAAGTGTTCACCAAATCGAATTTTCTTTCTTTTTCTTATCCAAGGGCATCCGTATAGTGCCCTTCGAGAGGCGAGCCCAAGGCCCGGGACCACGGATCGGCGCACCTCTCACCAGACACCAGGGGAAACCATGTCTATCGCAATCGCAGCGACCGCGTCCAACGCGCTCCACACGCCGTCCATGCGCCGGCGCGTCATCGCTGGCACCACCATCGGCAACGCACTTGAATTCTTCGATTTCACCGTTTTCACCTTTCTGATGCTGGTGCTCGGCCCGCTGTTCTTCCCGGCCGCCTCGGGCTACGGCCAATTGCTCTTGACCACCGCCACCTTTGGCGTCGGATTCCTGATGCGCCCCGTGGGCGGCATGCTCATCGGCTCCTATGCCGACCGCCACGGCCGCCGTGCGGCCATGACGCTGACGCTGTGGATGATGGGCCTGGGCTGTGCCTTGATCGCCGTGGCCCCCACGTATGCGCAAATGGGCATGGTCGGCCCGGTCATGATGGTGCTGGCCCGACTGATCCAGGGCTTCGCCGCGGGCGGCGAGGTCGGCGCCTCCACCACCCTGCTGGTTGAACATGCGCCACGAGGCAAGCGCGCCTTCTATTCCAGTTGGCAGTTCGGCAGCCAGTCGCTGGGCGTAATGCTTGGCGCACTGGTCGTGACGCTGCTGACCATGGGGCTGACAACGGAACAGATGCAGGCCTGGGGCTGGCGCGTGCCATTCGTGATCGGCATCCTGACCGTGCCCGTGGGCGCCTACATCCGCCGGAACCTCGAAGAAACGCTGACCAGCTCACCTCAAAACACCGGCAAACCGCAACGCGCGACCGCGCACCGCGCCACCACTCACCAACCTTTGCGCCGCGTCTTCGCCGACTACAAGGTCACCATACTCAAGGGCATCCTGTTGCTCATCGGCGGCATGGTCAGCACGCAGATCCTCAGCTTCTACATGCCAGCCTATGCCAACCGGGAATTGGGCTTGCCGGCGACGTCCACTCTGTCGGCAAGCGTCGTGTTCGGCGCTGTCGGCTTCCTGATTGCGCCATTTGTCGGCATGCTTGCGGACCGCTATGGCCGCAAGCGCGTGATCTTCTGGTCGCGTCTGGCGACCCTGATCGTCCTGCTGCCCTGCTTCCAGTGGCTGATGACCGCACCCAGCACCGAACGGCTGATGTTGCTCGTCGCCCTGTTTGCGGTACTGGTGGCGCTGCAGTCGGCGCCGGCATTCACGATGCTTCCCGAACTCTTCCCCAAGGCCGTACGCACGACGGGCATGTCGGTCGTGTACGGACTGGGCATCTCCGTGTTCGGCGGCTTCGCGCAGTTCTTCGTGACCTGGCTGCTGCACGTTACCGGCAACTCCATGGCGCCGGCGTGGTTCCTGATGGTGGCGATAGCTCTTTCAACAGTGGTGCTGTTCTGGATCGACGACCGCACCCACGACGACATCGACGCTCAGGAGGCCTGATGCAGCTCGGTTCCAGCTACTTCTCGCGCAGCTACGAAGAGGCTCGCCACCGTTTCGTGCTCGCGGCCAAACCACTGGCCACGCACTTTCACTCCTACGTCATCGAACCCGCGGGCCGCGCAGGCGAAGCGTTGGCAACCGATGTCGCGTTGATCGGCCCACCGGACGCGGAACGGCTGTTGATCATGACCTCCGCCACGCATGGCGTGGAAGGCTTTTGCGGCTCGGGCTGCCAATTGGCCCTGCTGGACGACGCCGCCATGCTGGAACGCGCCCGCAGGGCCGGTGTGGCGTTGCTGCTCGTGCACGCAATCAACCCTTACGGGTTTTCCTGGCTGGCGCGTACGAACGAAGACAATGTCGACCTGAATCGCAATGACCAGATCTTCGACGGTCGCCCCCTGCCGCAGAACCCTGGATATGCCGAAGTACATGATCTGCTGCTGCCCAAGGAATGGCCGCCCGCCCCGTCGAACATCGCGCGAATCGAAGCCTACATCGCCGAGCACGGCCGGGCGGCTTTTGCCCAGGTCGTGACCCGCGGACAGTACACGCACGCCGACGGCCTGTTCTACGGCGGCAACCACACCACTGCGTCGCTACTGAATCTGCGCCATATCCTGCAACAGCACGGCAGTCGCAGCAAGCATATCGGCTGGATCGACGTGCATACAGGATTGGGGCCTCGCGGTCACGGCGAGAAAATCTACGCGGGCCGCCGCGACGCTGCCGCGGTCGCCAGGGCCCGCCAATGGTGGGGCAGCGATATCGCCGTTCCCTACGAAGGCAGTTCCGCATCGGTGGACATTACCGGCCAGTTGGCGGGCCTGATCTACCAGACTTGTCCGGACGCCTTGCACACGCCGATGGCGCTGGAATTCGGCACCGTTCCCCTTGACGCCATGATCGAAGCGCTGCGCGGCCGCAACTGGCTGCTTGCCCATCCAGAGGCCGACGACGCCAAGCGCGACGCCATCCTGAACGCCACGCTGGATGCGTTCTACTGCAACGCCGCCGATTGGCACGGCATGATCCTGGGCCAAAGCCGCGTGGCCGTTCTGCAAGCCCTGTCCGGCTTACAGGAGGCCTGATGCGAACCAGCGCGAGCTACTTTTCCCGCAGCTACGCCCAGGCGCGCGAGCGTTTTGCGCAGGCGGCCAGGCCGCTCGCCGATTCGTTCCACTCCTATGGCATCGACCAGACCGGCAGCGAAGGCGAGGCATTGAGCACCGATGTCGCCTACATCGGCGACCCCGACGCCGATCGGATTCTCATCATGACATCCGCCGTGCTGGGAGTGGAAGGATTCTGCGGCTCCGGGTGCCAGCTCGCGCTGCTCGACGATACCGTCATGCTGGCCCGCGCACGAGAGGCCGGCGTGGCCTTACTGCTGGTGCATGCGGTCAATCCTTACGGCTATTCCTGGATCGCCCGGACGGACGAGTACAACATCGATCTGAACCGCAACGGACTGCCCTTCGACGGACGACCGCTACCGGCAAACCCCGAATACGCAAGGCTGCACGACCTGCTGCTGCCCGAGGAATGGCCCCCCACAGAATCCAACCAGCAACTGATCGCCCAGTACATCGCCGAACACGGGCAGTCCACATTCGCGCAAGCGGTCTCGCGGGGCCAGTATTCGCACGCCAACGGCCTGTTCTATGGCGGTGACCGTCCGGCGGCATCGCTGCAAAACCTGCGCCGTATCCTGCACGAGTATGCGCGTACGCGTACCCATATCGGCTGGATCGACGTGCACACCGGCTGGGGACCGCGCGGCCACGGCGAAAAACTCTACGCCGGCCGCCACGACGACGCCGAAGTGGCGCGCGCACGCCAGTGGTGGGGAAGCGACATCACCGTTCCCTATCAAGGCAACTCGGTGTCGGTAGATATCTCCGGCCAGCTTGCCGATCTGATTTATCAGGCCTGTCCTTTGTCGCTGCCGACGTCCATGGCCATTGTTTTCGGGGCTGTCCGTTTCGACGCCATGGTGCATGCGTTGTGCGGCAGGAACTGGCTGCACGCGCACCCCGAAGCGCCGGACGAATTGCGGCGGACCATCCTGCAGACCACGCTGGACGCGTTCTATTGCAACGAGGCGAATTGGCACGGCATGGTGCTGGGACAAACCCGGGTTGCAGTGCTACAGGCGCTACGCGGCTTGCAGGTAGCTTGACGCAATGAGTCAAAGCGATTGCTCGGGGTGTACGCGCTCATGGTTTGAAAGGAATTGACTTCGTCTCAGGATACGGGGGGTGCATAACATGGATCGATTGGGCTTTACGGAAGAACAGATCAGGCATGCGTTGAGACAGGCGACGCTTGGCACGCCGATGTCTGACATCTGCAAGCGCATGGGCGTGAGCGTAGCGATTTTCCACGAGTGGAAGACGCATTACGACGGGCTTGCGTCCTCTGAACTGAAGTTGCTGAACAAGCTGGAAAGCGAGTGCAACCGGCTTGAACGCCTTATCGCCATCCTGGCGCTCAACAAAGTGATACTGCAGGACACGCTCGGAGCCAAGGAGTGAATCGCGCGCGACGCGGCAAGTCTGCCGCTACCCCTCCCGCCTGTTGAAACCTCTTCGTCCGCACCGTTCTTTTGAAATCCCTGAACCGCTACACGGTGGCCTATGTCATCGGCGTGCTCATCCCGGTCAGCGCGCTGATAGGCATTCAACTTACGCATAGCTGGCGGGCCCACGCGGCGGCGCGCGATGCCATGTCGAGCCTGGGCGTCGTCCAGGGCACGCTGGAGGCGATGGCTACCGTCCTGATGGAACGCGGTTCGATGAATGCGGCGCTGATTGAAGGCCAGCCGGTATCCGAGGCCAGACAGCAAGAACTACAACTCGCGCGCAACGCCAGCGACAACAGAATTGCCGAGCTGCTGGAACTGCACCGAACCCGCAGCTGCGACAGTTGCAGGGATGTCCGAGCCACCGTCCAGCACATCGCGCGGACCCTGGTCCAACACCGCGCCGCCGCAGATCGGCTCATCGCCAGGCCGCGTGCGCTGATCAGCGCGCAAGAGCTGAATGACGTGGTGGTCATCATGGCCGGGCTCATTCCCGCTCTCGAGGAAACCGCGCTCGACAACTCGGCCGTCGTGATCCGACATGAAGTGGAAAGCCCCGGCCTCATGACCATTGCCATGCTTGCTGCAGGCCTGCGCGAACAAGCCGGCCTGCTGGGATCCTCCTTCATGCCCGCACAGGTTCAGCGTCGCCCCCTCAGTGACTTGGAAACGCAACGCATCGAACAGCAGCTTGGACGCGTTTCGCAATTGCGTGCGTTGCTTGAAGTACAGCTTTCCACCCATGCGGACCTCGAGACGCGCGCTTATCCCCGAGTTCAGTTTGAGTATTTTGGCGCAGGCCTGGAGTACATCGAAACCTTGCGCCACACGCCGCCTTCAAGCGCTGACTCGCCCAGTCCGCAGGCGGGCACGCAGGAGCGTTATGTTCCGCTGATGCAATCCATCGTCGACTTCCGCGATGAAGTGCTGAGCGTATTGGAAAAGCTCCTGGAACGGCAACGCGTCAACGCGGTGACGGAACTGGTCACGACCACAGCGGTCGCCATCGTGCTGTTGCTGGCCGCCACCTGGGGATTCACCAAGTTCCGCTGGCGTCTGATACGACCATTCGTCGTGGCCACCGAAATCATCAACTCCATCAATGACAACGCCCCCGCGCCAATCTCCGGCGCCGGCTATCGGAAGGAAGTCCGCGGCCTGTTCGACGCCATTCAGAGATTGAAGGAGGACGCCATCGCCAAGTCCCGGACAGAGCATGAACGCGAGCGGCTCATCGCCGATCTGGCGACCTTGGCGGAGACAGACTTCCTCACGGGGCTGCTCAACCGTCGCGCATTTCACGTCCGCGCCGTAGCCTTGTGCGCAAGCCTGCATGAGCCGGAACAGATGCTGACTTTGATCGTCTTCGACATCGATCATTTCAAGCGGATCAACGATTCCTACGGCCACGCCGGCGGCGACAACGTGCTGGTGGCGGTGGCCCAGGCATGCCATCAGACATGGCGGCGCACCGACATCGTTGCGCGCATCGGCGGCGAAGAATTCGCGGTGCTATGCACGGTTCCCAGCATGGCGCAAGCAAGCGCAATGGCGCAGAGCATGCGCCGCCGCATCGAACGCCTGACGGTCCCTGCCGACGGCAGGACCATAACGTCGATCACTAGCAGCTTTGGCGTGGTCTGCGCGCGGGCAGATGAAATCAGGGATATCGACGCGTTGCTGAAGCAAGCGGACGCACTGCTCTATCGCGCCAAGGCCTCTGGCCGCAACTGCGTCATCACGCAGTCCGACAACCCGGCGCGATAAATCGATGGATGGCTTTGACCTGCGCCGCGCGGGCTTGCGCGGCGTGATCTACGGTCGCCCACAAAATAGGAAAAAGTGCTTGGCGGAACAAAATTTCTGTCTTTTGTCGCGCGCAGCGCGTCCGTATAGTCCGGACAGCGTGAACCGAATACAGAGATTCCATTTTTGAAAGCGAAACTGAAATGAAGCCATCAAAGCTGAAGATGCGTACTCGCCTTGCCATGGGTTTTGCGATGATCATGGTGGCGCTGCTGGTGTCCGGCGTTCTCGGCGCGTTTGGCATCCGGGCGTTGGAGCAGGATGTCTATCAGATCACCTCGATCAACAACGAACAGCGGCGCCTGGCGATCGACATGCGCTACCAAGTCCAGGAACAGGCCATCGCGATCCGCAACATTCTGCTCCTCACGGATCCGTCGGTGCTGAAGGCCGAATTACTGCGGGCAAATGAAGCGGAGAAACTCTACAACGAATCTCGAGACAAGCTGGGCGGCATGTTCTCCAGCCGCTCTGGCACCACCAACGAGGAAAGGCGTCTGTTCGCCGCCGCCGGCGTTGCACAACAAGACATGCGTTCGCAGTTCGTGCGTGTCATGGAAGAAGGATTGAACGGCGACCGCCAGAACGCGCAACATCTGCTGGAAGAGGAACTGCGGCCCAAGCAACGCGTGCTCCAGGAAACGCTTTCCACACTCGCGGCGCTCGAAACGCAGATCAACGACGCACGCGCGGCGGATACCCGAACGTTCGCGAACCAGTTGCAATGGGCTGTAGGAACGACCGTCATGATCGCGCTGCTGCTTGGGGTGCTTGCTGGCTGTCTCACGGCGCGCAGCATCCTGCGCCAGCTGGGTGGCGATCCCGGCGATGCACAAGTCCTGGCGGTAAGCATCGCGGATGGCGATCTGACCAGCCGACTGCAGCTCGATTCCCGCTATGACCACAGCTTGATGCATGGTCTGGAATCCATGCGATCACGTCTATCCAGAATCGTCGATGCAATCAAATCGTCGGCTTCGTCGATTTCGACGGCTGCTGGTCAGATTGCCCAAGGCAATGCAGACCTGTCGCACCGTACCGAGGAGCAGGCCGCCTCTCTGGAAGAAACCGCCGCCAGCATCGAACAGCTGACGTCCACCGTGCGACTGAATCAAGACAACGCGGCAAGCGGAGACGAAGTAGCCATTGAAGGAGCCAAGGCAGCCGAGAAAGCTGGCAGTGTGGTGTCCGAGATGCTCGCAGCCATGACAGAGATTTCCGCCAACTCCGAAAAGGTCGCTCAGATCGTGTCGCTGATCGAGAGCATTGCATTTCAGACAAACATACTTGCGTTGAACGCTGCAGTGGAAGCCGCCAGGGCCGGGGATCAAGGCCGCGGCTTCGCCGTGGTCGCCGGCGAGGTCCGGGCGCTGGCTCAACGCAGCGCCACATCCGCAAGGGAAATCAAAGACCTGATCGAGACCTCCACTTCCGTGGTCCAGGCCGGACGGGATCTCGCCGCGCGGGCTGGCCGGGACATGGAGGACGTCGTGACCTCGGTGATGCGCATGAAGACAATAACAGGAGAGATCGCCACCGCGTCGCGCGAACAAGCCATAGGTATCGAACAGGTCAACGTCGCCATCGCGCAACTGGACTCCGTGACACAGCAGAACGCGGCATTGGTCGAGGAATCAGCTGCCGCGGCGCATTCCATGGCGGAACAGGCGCGCGACCTGCTGCATGCGGTCGAAGTGTTCAAGACGGCATCGTCCCAGCCCCCGCGGCATGTGCCGATGGCGGAACCGACCCTCATCGCGTTTGCGGCCTCTACGTAAGAGAGCAACACGAATGGACCGGCTGCAACGCGCGCCGGTCCAGCAGCGGCTTCAACCCGGCCACAAGCCGAGTCCATAGCCAGGTCATCAACCACAATGATCAAGAAGCAAAAAAAACGCCGCTAGAAATAGCGGCGTTTTTCTTGAGTACAGCAATGCTTGGACAGCCATTGCTTTGTACGAGAATTGGGGTGGTGGGTTGTGCGAGACTCGAACTCGCGACCAACGGATTAAAAGTCCGCTGCTCTACCGACTGAGCTAACAACCCGACCGAAGCCAGAAATTATGGCCGATTTGACGCCGTTTGTCAAAATTCCATGCAAGGCCCCAGCCCATAACTTCCACCGAGCAACAAAAACGGCCGCTCGCGGCGGCCGTTCCTGGAGCTGGCGGTGCTGGGCTTACCAGGCGGCCACCACCGCGCCCTTGTACTTGGTCTCGATGAACTGCTTCACGGCCGGGCTGTGATAGATGGCGATCAGCTTGGCGAACTCGGGACGGTCCTTGTCCTTTTCACGTACGACCAACACGTTGGCGTACGGCGAGTCGGGCGATTCCTGGGCGATGGCGTCCTTGGCGGGATTCAGGCCGGCTTCCAGCGCAAAGTTGGTATTCACGGCCGACGCATCGGTGTCATCCAGCGAGCGCGGCAACTGAGCAGCGTCGAGTTCGATGAAGCGCAGTTTCTTGGGGTTCTCGACCACGTCGATCGGGGTCGCCTTCAGGCCGACATCGGGACGCAGCTTGATCAAGCCGTTGGCCTGCAGCAACAGCAGGGCGCGGCCGCCATTGGTCGGATCGTTCGGCAGCGCAATGCGGGCGCCTTCCTTCAGCTCGGACAGCGACTTGATCTTCTTGCTGTAGATGCCGATGGGGAAAATCACCGTCTTGGCGATGCTGACCAGCTTGTAGCCGCGGTCGGCGTTGGCGTTGTCCAGATAGGGTTGGTGCTGGTAGCTGTTGGCGTCCAGGTCGCCCGAGGACAGCGCGACGTTGGGCTGCACGTAGTCGGTGAATTCGATGACCTGGATGTTCAGGCCCTGCTTGGCGGCTTCCTGCTTCACCACATCAAAGATCTGGGCGTGCGGGCCGGCGGTCACGCCGATCTTCAGCGGCTTGTCCTGGGCCAGCGCGGGCTGGGCGAAAACGGCGGCGCCGAGTGCGAACGCGGCCAGCGACTTCAAAACCTTGATGCTCATGTTGCAGTATCCCGAATGTCGGAAGTGAGGAGAAATGGATGCGGCGCCGGCAGGATCAGCGATGCGAGATGCGGCGCACGTAACGGTCGCCCAGGCTCTGGATCACCTGGACCAGGACGATCAGCACGATGACGACTGCGGCCATCACGTCGGACTGGAAACGCTGGTAGCCGTAGCGGATGGCCAGGTCGCCCAGGCCGCCTCCGCCGATGGCCCCGGCCATGGCCGAGTAACCGATCAGGCTGACGACAGTGACGACCGTGGCTGCGATGAGGCCGGGCAAGGATTCGGGCAGCAGCACCTTCATGATGATCTGCATGGGCGACGCGCCCATGGCGCGCGCCGCGGTAATCAGCCCCGGGTCGACTTCGCGCATGGCGTTTTCGGCGATGCGGGCCATGAACGGAATCGCGGCGACCGACAAGGGCACGATGGCGGCGGTGGTGCCGATGGAGGTCTGCGCCACCAGGCGCGTGAACGGGATGATCGCAACCATCAGGATGACGAACGGCACCGAACGCGTGGCGTTGATCACCGCGCCCAGCACATGGTTGACGGACTGGTTCTCGAGCATGTTGCCGCGGGCCGTCACCGTCAGGATCACGCCCAGCGGAATGCCGATCACCACCGCGATGGCGCTGGCCACGCCCACCATCAGCAGGGTGTCAAGCAGCGACGTAATAAGCAGGTCGATCAGTTGCGGACTCATGAGCTATTTCTTCAACGGTAATGTCACGGGCGGCCAGCGCGGCAATCGCGTCCTTGACCGATGCGGGCGCGCCTTGGGCCAGCACGAACATCGTGCCCACGGCCACGCCCTGGATGTCTTCCACGCGCGCCTGGATCAGGCCCACGTCCAGCGAATACTGCTTGTACAGGTCGGACAGGAAGGAGCCCGACGCGTCGGTGCCGGTCAGCGACAGGCGCAGCAGACGCACGGCCTGGCCCGGCTTGGCGGCGGCAAGCGCCTGGATGCGCTCCTTGACCGCGGCCAGCGTGGCGTCGGTCAGGTCGGACGCGGTGGCGGCCGACACCATGGCGCGGGTCACTTCGTGGCGCGGCTGCGCGAACACTTCGCGCGTGCTGCCCATTTCGACGACTTCGCCCTGCGACAGCACGGCGACGCGATCGCAGACCTCGCGCACGACTTCCATCTGGTGCGTGATCATGACCACGGTCACGCCGGTCTTGCGGTTGATGTCGCGCAGCAAGGCCAGGATGTTGTGGGTGGTTTCCGGATCCAGCGCGGACGTGGCTTCGTCGCTGAGCAGCACGTCCGGATTGTTGGCCAGGGCGCGGGCAATGCCGACGCGCTGCTTCTGGCCGCCGCTGATCTGGCTGGGATAGCGGTCGCGCAGATGCTCCAGGCCCACCAGCGCCAGCAGGCGCTCGACGCGGGCCGGAATCTCGGCCTTGGCCACGCCGGCAATTTCCAGCGGCAGCGCAACATTGCCGTACACCGTGCGGCGCGACAGCAGGTTGAACCCCTGGAACACCATGCCGATGCGGCGGCGCTGCTCGCGCAACTGCGCCTCGTTCAAGCCGGTCAGGGACTGGCCGCCGATGGCGATCGATCCTTCATTGGGCCGCTCCAGCAAGTTGATGCACTGGACCAGCGTGCTTTTGCCGGCCCCGCTGGGGCCGATGATGCCGAAGACCTCGCCCTGCTTGATATGCAGGTTGATGCCGCGCAGCGCCTGGAATTGTCCGTGCGGCGTGGCGTAGGTCTTGGATAGGTTCTCGATCTGAATCATGGCAAGCGATTTTGTATCTTTTCTCTTCTACAGAGAACGACTGTTTCTTTCATTTTTTATAACTACAAGTAATATAAGAACCCGTACCCGCGCCCGGTTGCGTCCCTAAGGAGCACACGCCATAACGCGGAAAGGGCAGTCAGGAAGGAAAGCCTTCCTGACTGCCCATTTTGTGCCGGACCGGCCGCAGCCGGCTTTTTCAGCGTGCGCGCGAGATGCGGACTTCCGCGCCGCGGCGCTTGACTTCCAGGCCCTCGGACGGAGAGATGCGCAGGCCTTCCAGCCCCTTGATGTAGCTGGAGCCTTGCATCTGCATCACGCGGATCTTGTTGCGCATGACGACCGGGTTATGCACCGGCATGCCGAACATCCAGACCTCGTCCAGGATGCGGGCCGAGTTGAACTCGCCCGTATGCTGCGCCGCCGGTCCAAGACAGAGCATGTGCCCTTCGCGGCCGAAAACCGGGAACTGGCCCAGTTCGCAATCGATGGTCCAGGTGGTGCCGCCTTCGTAGCGGTGCCCGGTGTTCAGGTCCCACCAGGCCTCGCCCTTGGGCAGGTACACGCGCACCTGCTTGCCGGGTTCGGTCACCGGCGCCACCAGCAGGGCCGGACCCAGCAGGTATTGCAGGTCCCAGTCGTGCGCGTGCGGATCGTTCGGGAACGACATCGCCATGGAACGCTGCACCGGCAAGCCGGTGCGCGCCGAGTCCTCGATGGCGCCAAGCACGTAAGGCACCAGGCGGTAACGCCACTGCATCCAGGTCTTGGCATGCGCCAGGGTTTCTTCGCCGAAGTCCCATGGCATCAGGCCTTCCACGCCCTGGAAAGCGAAGTTCGACGAGAACACGCCGGCGGTCAGCCAGCGCAGGTACAGCTCGGGCGTCATGCCGGCGCGGTCGCGCGCGGCCGAGCCGATGCCATGCACTTGGACGGGCAAGCCGCTGGCGCCGATCGACAACGCGGTGCGCAGGGTGTGACGCAGCCCTTCCCAGGTGTTTTCAACCTGCGGCCCCACTTGCCACGGCAGACGCTGGGCGGCGGGGAACAGATCGGAGCTGGGCACCACGCCTTCCGGCGGCACCTTCAGGCCGGCAACCGCATCGAACAGCGCGCGGCGCACCAGCAGCGGATACATGCTGCGCAGCGCAGGACCGGTTTCGCCGTTGCGGGCCGTGACGCCGTCGGGGATGGCGATCTGGGCGTCGCACGCGGGCGCGTCCAGGCCGTCTTCGACCAATTGGCGATGGCGCTCCACCCACAGGTTGTAGATGTCGCGGTAGGTCAGGTCCAGCAGGCCGTAGGGCTGTCCCGAGGTGGCGGCGGTGCCGTCGAACACCTGGGCCGAACCGTCGTCCTTGGCCAACAGCCAGCCGCGGTCTTCAAGTTCCTCGAACAGCGGGCTGGTCTTCAGCACGCCCGGGAAGCCGGAAGCGGCGACATGCACATGGTGCTTGTGGAACAGCGCCAGCATCTGCTTGGCGTCCGGGAAACGCTGGGCGTCCCATTCGAAAACCGTCTTGTCCGACTGGAAGCCCCAGGCCGCAGGCTGCGCCAGCGTCACGGCATCCACCGGAATCTGGTTTTCGCGCATGCGAGCGACCAAGGCCACGGTGTCCGTGGGCATTTCGCCCGGGGCCTGCTGCAGCCACGCGCCCATCGCCCACAGCGAAGGCTGGCCCGCGCGGCCGGTCAAGGCGGTGTACTGATTGAGGATCTCGCCCGGTTCGCCAGCGAACAGGAACATGTCCAGCACGACGTCGTCCACGGTCAGCACATAGGCGGAATCCGCAGGCGCCACGCCCACCGAATGTTCGACGCGGCGCATGGTGTTGACGTAGACCCCCCAGCCGCGCGGGCTCCATGCCAAAGGCAGGGCGCGGTGCTCGGGGTCGTCGGACACCACGGATTCTTCGCGGCGGTTCAGATCGCCCGGGGTTTCGCCCAGGCCATAGATGCGCTCGTCGGACTGCAGCGTGAAACCCGCCGTCCAGACGGCGTCGTCGGCCTGGTCCAGCGCGTTGTGCCCGAATGCGGGCGTATGCGCGGATACCTCGGACTCGAACACTCGTTCGTCGTTGCGGTAGATCGCGACGCGCACGGGGTTGGACAGGATTTCCAGGGAAACGTCACCCTGGGTGATCCGCCAGCCCTCCCCGTCGTCGCGCGGAGCGATAACGGCTTCGCCCACGGCCTCCTGGCGCGCGAGCAGCATTTCCGCCACGGCGCGAGCACGCGCGCCGGGCTTGTCATCGGTAAGGTGATTAGCCTCGCCGCAGCGCAGGCGAAAGACGCCAGGCGCATGCGCCTCGACTACCAGATGCAACCCATCGCCCGCGTCGAAATCGATGCGACTGGGGCGGGACGTCAGCAGCTCGACGTTTTCGAGCTGGGTAGTATGGGCAAAGTCGAACTTGGGCGGCACAGAGCATCCCCCGGCTTAAGCCAAAAACCATCAAAAGACGCTATTTTGACGGATTTGGGCTTTGAAATAAACTCGGTCCCTCATTTGGACTGCGATCTCATCCATAAAAGGGGTCTAAAGCCTTCGGCCAGCGCCCCCCAAGAGGAGCGGCCGTCGAGCCGCCAAAATGCCAGGTTCGCGGCCAACTCAGGCCAATTTGGCGCCAAATCCGGGCAATTCCTGCCATTCTACGCCACCCGGGACAAGCTCCCGGCGCCCCTTTCGGCTTTTTTTCATCGTGGCGAAATAAGTTGGGCCAGATCGGTTTCCAAAGGCGACGGCTCCCCAGCCAGACGCGCGGCGATCAGGTCTCCCATGAGCGCCGACCAAGACAGCCCCCGCGATGCATAGCCGATAGCCAACCACAGGCCCGGCGCGTGGGGTAGTTCTCCAACGGCGGGCAAGCGCCCGGGCAGCACGGCCCGCCATCCGGCCCAGCCCGGCAGGCTGCCGGGCTCCAGGGATTCGAATTCGGGGAAGCCTCCGCCCAGCAGGCCCGCAGCCTTGTCCAGGGTGACACGCTGGCCCTCGGCGCCGATCCGCGCTTCGGCCGCGCCATGCACATAGGTGCTGCCCGCCACGCAGCCAGAGCCCACGTCGGGCAGCAGATAGCCCTCGCCGCCCACGATGCAGCGAGGACCGCCACGCAGCGTCTGCGCAGGCAGCAGCGTCACTTCTCCCGCAAGCGCGTGCATCTGGCCCACGCGCGGCAAGGGATCCAGCAAGCCGCTGTCTGCCAGCACGGCGCGCGCGCCGAACGCGTTGGCCAGAACGACGGTATCGGCTCGCGCCAGTTCAGCGCCCTCCGCATCGCGCACGCGCCAGCCGGCGCCGGCGCGTTCGACCCTGGCCGCCGCGCCGGGCTGCACCGTGACGCCCTCGGTCGCCAGCAGGGCCTCTATCAGCAAGTCTGGCCGCAGCAGCATGCCCTGTCCGAAATACACGCCGCCGCGCGCCAGCGGCAGGCCGGCCAAGGCGCTGGCTTCGTCGCGGCTGACCTGGCGCACCCAGTGTTCGGGAAAGGCCAGGGTCTCCAGGGTGCCGGCCAAGGCCGCGGACCGGCCTTCGTCGCGCTCAAGCTGGACCGTGCCGCAGACCAGGGGCGCCGCGCCTGCCGGCAAACCCTGCCAGCGCGCCAGCGCGCGCAGGCTGCCGGCGCGCGACAGGCGCGCCCGCGCGTTGTCGTCTCGCGCCACCACCGGCGTCAAGGCCGCCGCGACATGCCCTGCGTGCGCCGCCGCGCCCTGCGCCCGGCCCGCGTCGATCACGGTCACACGCCATCCGCGCGCGGCCAGCGCCTGGGCGATGCCGGCTCCCGCCAGCCCCGCTCCCACCACCACGGCGTAGCGGGACTCCGCGTGCGGGACGTCCGCGGCCGCGCCTCCAGGGGCAATCGCAGTGGCCACGGTCATATGCCATTTGCCGCCGTAGCCGGGCGCGCGCCGCGCCTCGAAACCCGCCGTCCGCAAGGCCTGCCGCAATTCGCCGGTGCAGGCCCAGGTGGCCAGCGTGGCGCCGGGCGCCGCAAGCTTGGCAAGGTCGCGCAGCAAGGGCAATTCCCACATCCGCGGATTGCGTTCAGGCGCGAAGCCGTCCAGGAAGAACGCGTCCACGCCGACGCGCAGACGGGACGCCAGGACCTGCGCATCGCCAAAGCCCAGCGTCAGCGTGACGGCGCCGCCCTCGAATTCCAGGCGATGCAGTCCGGGCAACAAGACCGGCCAAGCTGCCGCCAGTTGTCGCCCCAGACCGGCCAAGGGCTCGGGCGCATAACGCGTCAAGAGAGCCGCCAAGTCCTCGCGTTCAAAGGGATGCCCTTCCAGCGACACCACGTGCAGCGCGGCGCTGCGCTGCGGATCGTCGCGCCATGCCTTCCAGAGAGCCAGGAAGTTCAGTCCCAGTCCGAAACCCGTTTCGCAGACGGTGAATGCGCGGCGTCCGCGCCAACGCTCAGGCAGGCCATTGCCCCGCAGGAACACGTGTTCCGCCTGTCCCAGCGCGCCCGACGGCGAATGGTAGACATCGCCATAAGCCGGGCTGTAGAGCCGGCCATCGGCGTCGAATTCAGCCTTGGCGGGGATCAGGGGGGCATAGGAGAAGGACATGGAAACGGCGGCGGCAGACGAAATAGAGAATGAAAATCAGCGCGGATTATCGGATGCGGCCGCGTTGGGCGGAAGCCACGCGGCATGGCGGTTTCGGGGCTTCACCACGGATTTGACGCATACATGGGCTTACACTGGTTTCATGGATACCTATGATCAGCCCCGCTCGCAGACCTCGCCCATCGACCTGTGCGCCGCGATCGACGCGGCAGTCACGGCAGCCCATGCCGGCGCGGCCATCCTGCAATCCTACGCGCATCACCGCGCCGATCTCGTGATCGACCGCAAGGCGCGCAACGATCTCGTATCCCAGGCGGACCGCGAGGCGGAGGCCGCCATTATCCAGGAGCTGCAAACGCGCACGCCCAAGTTCGGCATCGTCGCCGAAGAAACGGGCGGCAAGCCCCAAGGCAGCGCCACCTGGTATATCGACCCGCTGGACGGCACCACCAACTTCCTGCACGACATCCCGCATTACGCCGTGTCGATCGCGCTGATCGCACACGCAGGCACCGCCATATCGGCGTCCGACACGCTGGCCGAGGACACGCCCGTGGTCGGCGTGGTCTACGACCCCAGCCGCGAGGAACTCTTTACCGCGGTCCACGGCCTGGGCGCCTGGCTCAACGGACGGCGCATCAAGTGCTCGCGCACGGCGACCATCGAAGATGCGGTGCTGGCCACTGGCTTCCCGTTCCGCGACTTTTCATTCGCTGCGCAGTACATGCCCATGCTGCATGACGCCATCAACCGCGCGCGCGGCGTGCGCCGTATGGGTGCGGCGGCACTGGACCTGGCGTGGACCGCTTGCGGCCGCTACGACGGCTATTGGGAAATGGGCCTGGCGCCCTGGGACGTGGCCGCCGGCACGCTGATCCTGCGCGAAGCGGGCGGCGCATGTTCCGACATGCACCGCCAGGATCCCTGGCCCATCGGCGGGCGCGTCGTGGCCGGCAACAAGGCCATCGAACGCGCCCTGCACGAGATGATCGCGCCGCACCTCGACAAGAAGGACTGACGGCCCTACGCCGCCTTGCCTGCGGGTACGCCCGCCACTGCGTCGGGACGCAGTTCCCGGCGCAATATCTTGCCCACGTTGCTCTTGGGCAGCTCATCGCGGAACTCCACATAGCGCGGACGCTTGTAGCCCGTGAGCTTTTCCCGGCACCAATCCTGGATCTGCGCCTCGGTCAGCGTCGGATCCCGCCGCACCACGAACACCTTGACGGCTTCGCCCGAATGCTCGTCCGGCACCCCGATCGCCGCGCACTCCAGCACGCCGGGATGCTGGGCCACGGCCGCCTCGACTTCGTTCGGATAGACCTTGAAGCCCGACACCGCAATCATGTCCTTCTTGCGGTCGACGATGCGTGTATAGCCCTGCTCGTCCATGATGCCGATATCGCCCGTGCGGAAATAGCCGTCGGCGGTCATGGAGTGGCGGGTTTCCTCGGGCTTCTGCCAGTATCCCAGCATGACCTGCGGTCCGCGGATGCCCACCTCGCCGCGTTCGCCCAGCGGCACTTCGCGGCCTTCGTCATCGAGGATGGCCACGTCGGTGGATGGCAGCGGCAGGCCGATGGAACCCGAATACGCGGTGGCGTTGGTGGGATTCACGGTCGCCACCGGCGAGGTCTCCGACAGGCCATAGCCTTCGATCAGCGGCCTGCCGGTGATCTTCAGCCAGCGTTCGGCAACCTGCTGCTGGACCGCCATGCCCCCGCCCAAGGTCAGCCGCAAGCCGGAGAAATCCAGGCGCGCGAAGTCTTCGTTGTGGGCCAGCGCGTTAAACAGCGTATTGACGCCGGGGAACACATTGATCGGCACCTTGCGCCATGCGTTGATGAGCGAAGGCTGGTCGCGCGGATTGATGATGAGCACATTGCGCATGCCCGCATGCAGGCCGTACAGCCCGCAAACGGTCATCGCGAACACGTGGTAGAGCGGCAGCGCGCTGATGATGGTGAGCTGCTGGTCCGCGAGGTCGTGCACCACCGGCTGCGCCACCGCTTCCGTTTGCAGCACGTTGGCCACCAGGTTGCGATGGGACAGCATCGCGCCCTTGGGCACGCCGGTGGTGCCGCCGGTGTATTGCAGCACCGCCACGTCGTCCATCGACAGCGCGGGCGGCGCAAAGCGCTGGCGCGCGCCGTCGCGCAGCACATCCGGCAGCATGCGGGCGCCATCCATCTGCCACGCGGGCACGATCTTCTTGACATAGCGCGCGGCCAGGTTGACCAGCGGCGCCTTCAGGCCGCCGAGCAGATCGCCCGGACCGGTCACGACGATATGCTTGAGCTGCCCGCGATCCGCGACGCGCTGCAAGGTATGCGCAAAATTCTCCAGGATGACGATGGCCGACGCGCCGCTGTCCAGCAATTGGCGCTGCAGCTCTTCGGCGGTGTAGAGCGGATTCACGTTCACCACCACCAGCCCCGCGCGCAGCGTGCCCAGCATGCTGACCAGATAGGCGGGCACGTTGGGCATCATCAGTGCCACGCGCTCGCCCTTGGACAGGCCGACGCTTTGCAGCCAGCTGGCGAACGCCTGCGCGTGCGCATCGAGTTGCGCATAAGTGATGTTGCTGCCCATCGCGGTGCACGCGATGCGCGAGGCGTACTGCTTGCAGGCCCGGTCCAGCAAGTCAGTCAGGGAGGCATAACCGTCTGTCGATATCTCCGCCGGAACCCCCTGCGGATAATGGGCAAGCCACGGACGCGTCATGGTATTTGTCTCCATTAAATTGGTTTTTGATTGATGATACCCTTGTTGCGTTCCCTTTTTTCGCCCGAGAGCCCCATGAAACTGCTCGAACCCATCGTCGCGTGGCATCACGACATTTCCAAGATCCGACGCGACATCCACGCGCATCCCGAACTGGCGTTCGAGGAGTTCCGCACCGCCGACGTGGTGGCGGCGAAGCTTGAAGAATGGGGCATCGAAATCGACCGCGGCCTGGGCGGCACCGGCGTGGTCGGCATCATCCGCGGCAATCTGCCGGGCGACCGCGCCGTGGGCCTGCGCGCCGACATGGACGCGCTGCCCATGCAAGAAGCCAATACCTTCGAGCATGCCAGCACTAACGCCGGCAAGATGCACGCCTGCGGCCACGACGGCCACACGGCCATGCTGCTGGCCGCTGCGCAATATCTGTCGCAGCACCGCGATTTCGCCGGCACGGTCTACGTGATCTTCCAGCCCGCGGAAGAAGGCGGCGGCGGCGCCAAGCGCATGATCGACGACGGCCTGTTCAAGCGCTTCCCCATGGAAGCGGTATTCGGCATGCACAACTGGCCCGGCATGAAAGCCGGCCAGTTCGGCCTGACCGCCGGCCCCATCATGGCTTCCAGCAACGAGTTCTCCATCATCGTGAAGGGCAAGGGTACCCACGCCGGCATGCCCAACCTGGGCATCGATCCCGTCATGGCGGCCGTGCAGCTGGCGCAATCGCTGCAGACCATCATCACGCGCAACCGCAATCCGCTGGACGCGGCAGTGCTCAGCATCACGCAGATCCACGCCGGCAGCGCCGACAACGTCGTGCCCAACCACGCCGAATTGCGCGGCACGGTGCGCACCTTCACGCTGGATGTGCTGGACCTGATCGAACGCCGTATGGAAGAGATCGCGCGCCACACCTGCGCAGCGATGGACTGCGAAGTGCAGTTCACGTTCCAGCGCAACTATCCGCCGACCATCAACCACGCCGAGGAAGCCGCGTTCTGCGCCGACGTGCTGCGCGACATCGTGGGCGAGGCCAACGTCAACGATCACGTGCAGCCCACCATGGGCGCGGAAGACTTCGCCTTCATGCTGCAGGAACTGCCGGGCTGTTATGTGTGGATCGGCAACGGCACCGGCGAACATCGCGACAGCGGCCACGGCCTGGGCCCCTGCATGCTGCACAACGGCAGCTACGACTTCAACGACGAACTGCTGCCGCTGGGCGGCACATACTGGGTCCAGCTGGCGCTCAAGCGCCTGGCCAAGGCCTGACCCTCAAACGCCGTCCGCCGCCCCGACCGCCAGGCACATCGCCAGGAAGCGTTCGGCGGCGCGGGCGGCCGCGTCCGCGTGCGGCACCAGGATGCTCAGGGTCCGCGTCAGCGGCTTGGGCAACAGGCGCAAGGCCGCCAGCGCGCCATCCTCATGGCGCATCGACATGACGGACACGAAGCCCACGCCCAGCCCGGCACGCACTGCCTGCTTCACGCCCTCCACGCCGGCCAGCTCCAGCCCCACGGACGGCGCCAGGCCCGCATCCGCAAACGCACGCTCCACCAGCCGGCGCACGCCCGAACCGGGCTCGCGCATGACCAGCGCTGAAGCCGCCAGATCGCGCAGCGTGACCGCCCCCTTGCTGGCCAGCGCGTGGTCCGCACGCACCACCGCCACCACTTCGTCCTGCCGCCAGGCATGCACGGCCGTGTCGGCGGGCAGTCCTGCGGGCACGTCGCCCTCGATGAACGCCAGGTCCAGGGCCGGCAGGCGCTCGACGATTTCGCGCGTGTTGCCGTCCGACAGATGCAGGCTGACCGCCGGGAAGGCCAGGCGGAAATCCGCCACCAGGCTGGGCAGCAGGTAGCTGGCGGGGGTGGTGCTGGCGCCCAGGCGCAGATCGCCGGTTTCCAGCCCGCGCCAGGATTCGCGCACCGCCTGGGCCTGCCGGTACACCTGGCGCAGCTGGCGCGCCTGCTCGGCCAGGCGCTCGCCGGCTTCGGTCAGCGCGATACCGTGCCCGCTGCGGCGGTACAGGGGTTCGCCGAACCATTCCTGCAGCATCCGTAGCTGGCCGGAAACGGCAGGCTGGGACAGGTTCAGCAACTGCGCTGCGCGGCTGATATTGCCGGCGTCGGCCACGGCGGCGAAGGTAAGCAGCTGGTCAGGAGTCATGGTCGCTAAATTATCAGAATTCCTGATATTACATATCTGAAATAAAGATTTTTCAAATAGTAGGCGGGAAATTAATATTTCGTGAAGTTATTTAGATATGCCTCCGCCAAAAGGCCAGCCATGAGTACCTCTTCCAGCACCGCCGTCCCCCTGCCCGCCACCCCGGCTTCGCCCGCCGCCACTCCCGCCGCTACGCCGTGGCGGGACAAACTCAACGGCGTACTGTTCGTCGGCCTGATGGCCGCCGCGGTGATGCAGCTGGCGGACCTGCCCGCGATCCGCCAGTTGGGTTTCTCGCCGCTGGTCGTGGGCATCGTCTGCGGCATGCTCTACGGCAACTTCCTGCGCGGCACCATGCCCGCCGACTGGGGCGCGGGCGTGAACTTCACCGCGCGGCGCCTGCTGCGCATCGCCGTGGCCTTCTACGGCCTGAACATCAGCATCCAGCAGATCGCCGCCGTGGGCCTGCCCGGGCTGGCGGTTTCGGTGGCGGTCGTGGTGGGCACCCTGCTGCTGGGCACCGTGGTGGGCCAGCGCCTGCTGGGCCTGGACCGCGACACCGCCATGCTCACCGCCGCTGGCAGTGCCATCTGCGGCGCCGCCGCCGTGCTGGCCTTCGAGCCCACGCTGCGGGCCGCGCCGCACAAGAGCGCGGTGGCCGTGGCGACCGTAGTGCTGTTCGGCACCTTGTCCATGTTCCTGTACCCGGTGCTCTATCACGCGGGCTGGCTGAACCTCGACACCCAGGCCCTGGGCATCTATATCGGCGGCACCATCCATGAAGTGGCCCAGGTCGTCGGCGCAGCCAGCAATGTCGATCCCGCCACCACCGAAGTCGCCACCATCGTGAAGATGACCCGCGTGGCCCTGCTGGTGCCGGTCCTGCTGATCCTGGGCATGTATCTGCGCAGCGCGGCCTCGCATGCCGGCGGCCAGGGCAAAGGCGCCAAGCTGCCCATTCCCTGGTTCGCGGTGGGATTCCTGGTGCTGGCCATCATCAATTCGCTGAACATCATCCCCGCCGATGCCGTCGCCGCCATCCGCCGCCTGGACGTCTTCGCCCTGACCATGGCCATGACCGCCCTGGGCATCGAAACCCGCTTCGCCCAGATCCGCAAGGCCGGTCCCCGGGTGATGGCGCTGGGCCTGATCCTGTACCTCTGGCTGCTGGTCGGCGGCTACGGCATCGTCAAGCTGGCAGCCTGATCCCCGGCCCGCCGCGCCCAAGGCAGCGGCGGGCTTTGCGCATGCACGCCGCTGTCTCGTTTTTCCTGCATAATCGGCTGGTTCCCTAGCAGTGGAGTCGGCCGCATGACCTCCAGCACCAAAACCCCGTTTACGACTTTGCCCGCCGATCGCGACGCGGTATTGCGCGTCATGCCGATGCCGGCGGACGCGAATATCCACGGGGACGTCTTTGGCGGCTGGATCATGTCCCAGGTCGACATCGCCGGATCCATTCCCGCCGCGCGCCGCGCCGCCGGACGCGTGGCCACCGTGGCGGTCAATGCCTTCCAGTTCAAAGAACCGGTGTTCGTGGGCGACCTGCTCAGTTTCTACGCAGCCATCATCAAGACCGGCACGACGTCGGTCACGGTGTCCGTCGAGGTCTACGCGGAGCGCCAGCGGCTGGACGCCGAGATCGTCAAGGTCACCGAGGCCACGCTGACCTACGTCGCCACCGACGAAGCCCGCCGCCGCCGTCCCCTCCCCACTCTTTGAGCCGTAACGCATGACGCAGTCCGCCGCCGCGCAGAAACCGCCCGCGACGCCCCGCCGCCTCGACCCGGAAGACGCCCAACACGCCCTGGCGGAAGTGCAGGAACGCCTGCGCCGCCAGCAACTGGTTGCCGACCTGGTGCATCGCCAGGAGGAAGGCGACTCCAAGGCCTCGCTGGTCGAGGACCTGGTGCACCGCCAGCACGAGGCCGAACTCAAGACCCTGCTGGACGGATTGCATCCGGCCGACATCGCTTTCATCCTGGAGTCGCTGCCCAAGGACGAACGGCAAGCCATCTGGAAGCTGGTCAGCCCCGAGCACGACGCGGACGTGCTGCTGGAAGTCGAAGACTGGGTGCGGGAATCGCTGATCGAGGCGATGGACCGCCAGGACCTGGTTGCCGCCACCGGCAACATGGACGCCGACGAGCTGGCCGACCTGGCGCCCGACCTGCCGCCCGACGTGGTGGCCGAAGTCCAGAAGGGCCTGACCGAAGAGGAACGCGCACAGTTGCTGGAAGCCATGGGCTATCCGGAAGACAGCGTGGGCGCGATCATGGACTTCGAGATGGTCCGGGTGCGCGAGGACGTCACGCTGGAAGTGGTGCTGCGCTACCTGCGCCGGCTGCACGAACTGCCCGACCACACCGACCAGATCTTCGTGGTGGACCGCCAGGACAAGCTGCAGGGCATCCTGCCGCTGTCCAAGCTGCTGGTCAGCGAGCCCGAAACCGAAGTGCGCGCCGTCATGAACTCGGACTTCCTGACGCTCAACCCCCTGGACTCCGATGCTGACGCCGCCGGCGCCTTCGAACGCTACGACCTGGTCTCCGCGCCCGTCATGGACGACCAGGGCCGCCTGATCGGCCGCGTGACCATCGCCGACGTGGTGGACGTGATGCGCGAAGACTCGCAGGAGCAGGCGCTGTCGCGCGCCGGTCTGCAGGAAGAGGATATCTTCGCGCCGGTGTCCACCGCCCTGCGCAACCGCGCCCCCTGGCTGCTGTTCAACCTCTGTACCGCCGCCACGGCATCCTTCGTGGCCTCCCAGTTCGAAGGCACGGTCAGCCAGATCGTCATTTTGGCGTTCCTGATGTCCATCGTGGCCGGCATCGGCGGCAACTCTGGCAACCAGACCATGACTCTGATCATCCGGGCCCTGGCCATGGGGCGCATCACGGGCCGCAACCTGTGGCAGCTGGTCAAGCGCGAACTCTTCGTCACCCTGATGGTGGGTCTGTGCGGCAGCCTGGTGGCGGCCCTGTTCGCCTGGGTCATCTCGCACTCGGTGTCGATCGCGCTGGTGATGATGGCCGCCATGGTCTGCAACATGCTGGTCGGCGCGTCGGTCGGCGTGCTGGTGCCGATGGTGCGCGCCCGCTTCGGCAAGGATCCTGCGATGGGTTCTTCCGTGCTCCTGACCTTCGCCACCGATTCGCTGGGCTTCTTCATCTTTCTGGGCCTGGCCACGATTTTCCTGCTGTAGTTCGCATACAACAGCAGGAAAAATCCGCTTCCCTCTGGCGACGCCCGCTTGACAGCTAGCTGACAGGGTGAAAGACGACTGTTCCATTACAGTAATGGGATTGTCATCTCCCCCTTTTCAGCGCCCACAATGACCGCAAGATTCCGGGCGGCAATCCTTTGCCTGCTGCTCGCCACCTTCGCCGCCACCGCCCAAGCCTGTGACAGCATGCCCTCATGGGCCAAGTCCGCCTGCAACCGCCTGGACCAGATCTGGACCGAAGGCGGCAATGACCTGTACTTCACCGGTTATTCCTGGCACAACCGGGCCACCTACAGCAAAGAGAAGATCGACAGCTTCAACGAACTGGCCTGGGGCGGCGGCTACGGCCGCAGCATCTACGACGAAGATGGCGACTGGCAAGGCCTGTACGCCATGGCCTTCCTGGATTCGCACAGCAAGATCGAGCCCATCGCGGGCTACGGCTTCCTGAAGATCGGACGCGTCAGTGAAAACGTCCGTCTGGGCGCGGGCTACACCGTCTTCCTGACGGCGCGCCACGACATCATGAGCTATGTGCCGTTTCCCGGCATCCTGCCGCTGGTGAGCGCCAGCTATAAGGACACGATGCTCTACGCGACCTACATCCCGGGGTCAGCTGGCGCGGGCAACGTGCTGTTCATGTTCGGCCGCTGGCACTTCTGACGCACCCCAGGCCTCAGAAGACCTGCCCCAGCCTGCGCACCAGATCGCCCAGGCGCCAATCGTCGATGCCATGCGCGCGCAGGGCTCTCTCGGTTTCCACGACATAGTCCAGGCACGGCCCCGAATGCCCCACGGCATTGCGCACCGACGCCAGCAGACGGTCGTCGCTCAGGCCGGCCGCGTATTCCTGGCAGGCCCGGTTCAGCAGGAACACCAGCCCGCGCACCGGCGCGGCTTCGGTATGGCAGGTGAGCCAGCGCGGCGTGTAGGCGCCAGTGACCATTTCCCGGCGCCACAGCGCCTGGAACACCGCAGGCACGTCGCAGGCGGCAATCTGGAAGGCGACGCCGCGGCAGCAGCCGCCGCGGTCCAGGCCAAACACCAGGCCAGGATTGTCGGGCGAGCCGCGATGGTCGTGCGACCACAGGCACAGGGACCGGTGGTAGCCGCGCACAGTCGCCAGCCGCCGTTCGCGCCAGGTGAAACCGGGATGCCATATCAGGGAGCCGTAGGCGAACACCCACAGGTCGTCGACGCCGTTCCAGCCGCCCAGCAGGTCATCCACCGAAAGCGCGCGCCGCGAATTTTCCGTACCGGCGCAGCCGGCGGGTACTGCCAACGACATAGGGTCCTCTGATATCCCGATTTGTCCCATGATGGGAGTGGGGAATATCCTACGCCGTAGCCCGCGCAAAAGAATTGCGTGATGGGGGCCGGCCGGCAGGCCGAATGGAATTTGCATCCCCGCCGCCCCCTGCCATGGAAAAAAAATTGCGCGCGGCCGCCTACACCGCGTCCAGCGGCAATTCCGTGGTGCTTTTGATGACTTCCATCGAGAAGCTGGCGCTGACGTCCAGCAGGTCCACGGCGGCGATCAGACGCCGGTAGAAGCGGTCATAGGCCGCCATGTCCTCGACCACGACTTTGAGCAGGTAATCGACGTCGCCCGCCATGCGGTGGAACTCCACCACGTTGGGCAAGGCCATCACGGCATTGATCAGGCTCTGCGTCCATTTCTCGTTGTGCTGGCTGGTCTTGATGGAGACGAAGACCGTCAGGTTCAGGCCCAGCGCGCAGGGATCCAGCAAGATGGCGTTGCGGGCGATGACGCCGTCATCCTTCAGCTTCTGGATGCGGCGCCAGCAAGGGGTGACGGACAGATGCACCTGCTCGGCAATCTCGGCGACCGAACAGGTGGCGTCCTTCTGCAGCAAGGCCAGTATCTTGATGTCCGTCTGGTCCATGGGTTTCCTTGGCTGGATCGGCCCCAATGTTGCCTGTTCCGCCTGCCCGCGTCCAGCCTGCGCCCTCCCGGGGCGCCGGACTTCAGTAGGTCCCGGGGTAGCCGCCGCCGTCGATCAGGATGTTCTGGGCGGTCATGTAGCCGGCCTGCGCGGAACAGACATAGGCGCACAGGGCGCCCAGCTCCTCGGGCTGGCCATAGCGGCCAGCCGGGTTGGCGCGTCCGCGCTCGTCCCAGAGCTGTTCGAAGCTCTTCCCGCCGGATTGCTCCAGCATGCCTTGTATGTGCCTGACCTGCGCATCCGTGGCGAAGGCGCCAGGCAGCAGGTTGTTGATGGTGACGTTGTGGCGCACGGTCTGCCGCGCCAGACCGCTGACGAAGCCGATCAGGCCCGAACGCGCGCCGTTGGACAGGCCCAGCTCGGCGTGCGGCGCCTTCACGCTGCGCGAGACGATGTTCACGATGCGCCCGAAGCGCCGTTCGATCATCCCGTCCACGACCCGCCGGATCATGTCGATGGGCCCCAGCATCATGCTGTCCAGCGCGGCGATCCAGTCGTCGTGGCTCCAGTTGCGGAAATCGCCCGGCAGCGGGCCGTCCGCATTGTTGACCAGGATGTCCGGATGGGGACAGGCGGCCATGGCCGCATCCCGCCCTTGCGCCTGCGTCAGGTCGGCCGACACCCAGCCGACTCCTATCCCGGTCTCATGCGATATCTCGGCCGCGGCCTGCTCCAGCGTGGCCGGGTTACGTGCGGCGATCGTCACCGCCACGCCCTCGCGCGCCAGTTGCAGGGCGCAGGCCCGGCCCATGCCGCGGCTGCCGCCGAATACCAGTGCCGTCTTGCCGCTGATCCCCAGATCCATGCCTGACTCCCCTGTCATTGCGCTGCCCGGCGCAGCTTTGCGCCAACGCGGACCAGTATAGGAGCGCGCAGCTGCCGGGCGGAATGGAATTTTTTTCCAATCTGCGGCCCTGGCGCGCCGAATTTGGCAAAGGCATTCCAGCGCAAGCTCCTACCATGGAAGCTCTGCCCGGAGGCCTGCCATGTCTTCCATCCAACTCGCCGGCGGCGACCTGCAATCGCTCTGCGCATCGGTGCAGTCCGCCCAATTGAACGCCGCGCGCGCCCTGCTGCGCGACCTGGCCGCCAGCGTCGCCAACGCCGGCGACATGCTGCAGAACCTGCCTGCGGAACTCCGCGGTGGACGGGCCGAGTCCTACAGCCGCCATATCGCCTACGCCGACCCGCATGGCGCCTTTACGATGGCCTACCTTATCTGGCGTCCGGGACAGTTCAGCCCGGTGCATGGCCACAAGACCTGGTGCACCTACCAGGTGCTACAGGGCGAACTCACCGAAACCCACTACCGCTGGGATCAGGAATCCGCCATCGCCCAGGCCTGCGGCACGGTGATCCGCCGCCCTGGCGACATCGTCACCGCGACGCAAGGCCTGCGCCAGATCCACCGTCTGGGCAATGCCGGCCCGGACATCGCCGTATCGCTGCACATCTACGGCGTGGCCCGGGACGACCTCTGCACCGGTGTCAACCACCTGGTCGACAGCGTCAACCCATCCACTGGCTGACCGGCGCGGCCGCGTCCTGCAAGGGCTGCGCCACCACGTCGATCAGCGCCGGGCCGTCATGCTCCATCGCAGCCTTGATGGCGGCATCCAGCTTGGACGGATCCTCGACTCGCCAGGCCTTCACGCCATAAGCCTCGGCGATGCGGGCATGGTCGGTGCGGTTGAAGTCCACGCTGTAGTAGCGCTTGTCGTAGCCCGCCTTCTGGCTGGCCTTGATCCAGCCATAGACGGAGTTCGAGAACACCACCATCAGCAGCGGCGCCTTGTGCCGCACGATGGTTTCCAGTTCGCCCACCGTGAAGCCGAAGCTGCCGTCGCCCATCACCGACACGCATTTGGACTGCGGCCGGCCCACCCAGGCGCCCAGGGCGGCCGACATGGAGAAGCCCAGCGCACCGTGGGCGCGGTTGGT
Source organism: Achromobacter aegrifaciens (assembly GCF_902859965.1). Lineage (NCBI taxonomy): Bacteria > Pseudomonadati > Pseudomonadota > Betaproteobacteria > Burkholderiales > Alcaligenaceae > Achromobacter > Achromobacter aegrifaciens. Next base: position 33,966 of record NZ_CADIKO010000003.1, on the reverse strand, counting down.
GATGAAGTGCCGGCCGGGGCGCGACACGTCGTAATAGGCGGAAAAATACGGGCAAGGCGTGCCGGGGTCGGCGCAGACCACCGCGTCGTCGGGCAGCAGGCGGTTCAAGGACTGCACCACGCGCTCGGGGCGGATGGGCGCGTCCAGACTGTGGGCCAGCGGCTCCAGCTGCGCACGGCGCGCCTCCTTGGCGCGGCCGGCCAGCACCGCGCCGTCGGCGGCGTCGGACGGACGGTGCGCCAGGCGCGCCGCCACCTCCACGCCCAGGGCTTCCAGCGCCAGCTTGGCGTCGCCCACCATGCCGACCTCGGTCAGGTAATTGGCGCCGATCACCATGGGATCGATGTCGATGTGCAGGATGGGCACGTCGCGGTTGGGGAAGCGCCAGTGCTCGGTCGAGGTGGAGCCCGCGCGGCAGCCGACGAATAGCACTACGTCGGCCGCGGCCACCACGTCGCGCGTCGCCATCACGCCGCCGTTGGAGCCGACCACGCCCGCATTCAGGGGATGGGTGTCGGCCAGGCTACCCTGCCCGCTCACGGTCACGCAGACCGCGGCCTTGAGCGATTCAGCCAGCTCCTGCAAGGCGCCGCTGGCGCCGGCGATGACCACGCCGCCGCCGCAGATGATCACCGGCGCCCGCGCGCTGACCAGCCGCTGCGCGGCGCGCGCGACGTCCAGGGGATCCGGCGCGTAGCGCATGGACGGGAAACGCCCGTGCTCGGGCTGGGCCCAGACATCGGACGCGTCCACCTGCTGCTTCATCACGTCGTACGGAAAGCACAGATGGGCCGCGCCAGGCTTGCCGGTGGTCATGGCGCGGAAGGCCGCGCGCACCATGCCGGGAATCTGGTCCGCGCGGTCGATGGTACGGTTCCACTTGGTCAGTGGACGGTACAAGGCTTCCTGGTCCAGCTCGGTCAGCGGGTACTTGCCGCGCGAGCCCACCGCCACGTCCGAGGTGATGCCAAGGACCGGAATGGACGATTCGTTGGCCTCCACCAGCCCGGGCAGCAGATAGGTCGCGCCGCCGCCGCTGGGGCCTTCGCACACGCCGACCTTGCCGGTCACGCGGGCATAGGCATCCGCCATGTAGCCGGCGCTGCGCTCGTCGCGCGTCAGGATGTGCTGCATGCCGTGGTCCAGACGGTACAGCGCGTCGTAGAACGGCAGGCTGGTGTCGCCGCACAGGCCGAATATGTGCTTGACGCCGTTGTGCTGCAGCATGCGCACCATGGCTTCGGCGCCGGTCATGTTTTCCATGTCATCTCCACTTGTGTTGCACGCGTCGCGGCCGGGCGCCTCAGCGCCAGGCCGCGAGCCGTTCAGTTGTCCAGATTGATGTTGCTGCTCTTGATGAAGGCGCTCCACCGGTCGTATTCCGACTTCACGTAGGCATCCAGCGCCGGGCCGTCGGAGGCCACGATCTCAAAGCCCGCGTCGGTCACTTTCTTGCGGATTTCCGGGTCGGCCAGTACGGCCTTGAAGTCGGCCGTCAGCTTTTTGACGGTCGCTTCCGGCGTGCCCTTGGGCGCGAACATGCCGCTCCAGGAATAGGCGACAAAGCCGGGGAAGCCGGATTCCGCCACGGTCGGCACGTTGGGCAGATCCGGCAGGCGCTTGTCGCCCGCCACCGCCAGCGGCTTGATCTTGCCGGCCTGGATCTGGCCGCGCAGCGCCGCGAAGCTCAGCCAGGTCATGCTGGCCTGGCCTCCCACCACCGCCTGGATGGCCGGTCCGCCGCCGCCGTACGGCACGTGCAGCAACTCCACCTTCGACAGGCGCTTGAGCTCTTCGGGCGCCAGATGGTTCAGCGAACCCACGCCCGTGGACGCGTAGTTGAACTTGTTGGGCGGCTGCTTGGCGGCCGCGGCCAGGAACTCCTTCAGGTTGTCCCCCGGCACGCTGGGATTGGCGCCCAGCACCAGCGGGAAACGCACCGTCTGCGAAATGGCGACGAAGTCCTTGAACGTGTCGTAGGGCAGCTTGGGTTTCACGGCGGGGTTGATGCCGTGGTTGTCGAAGCTGACCAGCAGCGTGTTGCCGTCGGGTTCAGCGCGCGCCACAAAAGCCGTGGCGATCTGGCTGGCCGCCCCCGGCCGGTTCTCGACCACGACCGCGCGGCCGCCCAATTGCTGAGACAGGCGCGGCTGCAGGATGCGCGCCAGGATGTCGGTGCTGCCTCCGGGCGGATACGGCACAACCAGCACCAGCGGCCGTTCTTCGGCGGCGGCCGGCGCGGCAACGAAGGCTCCCGCCGTGGCGGACAGCATGCATAGCGCAGCCAGTCCGCGCTTGATCCCGTGATTCATAGCTTTTCCCCTGCTTGTATGGTGTTGGCCGGCGCTGCCGTGGCGGGTTCGGCCTGGTCCCGCATGTAAATCGTGGAAAAACCCGTACGTATGACGTCGGTGATCTGGTCCAGGCGGCGGCCGATATGCGCGCTCATCAGTGCCGGCAAAGCGTCGATGTCACGCCGCTCCAGCGCCTCGACGATGCGCAGATGCTCGCCCTGGGTATGACTGCGGCGCCCTTGCAGCATGTCGATCCAGCGCACGAAATGGATGCGGGCGTTGACGCTTTCCAGCGCGCGCACGAACTCCTCGTTGCGCGAATAGCGCGCCAGCGTCAGGTGAAAGGCCTCATCGAGTTCCAGCAGGCGGGTGGCGTCGCTGTCCTCGGGCACGTCGCGCGAACGCTCGACGAATTCCCGCAGGCTTGCCAGCTCCTGGTCGGTGGCGCGCTCGCAGGCCGCGCGCACGATGCCCGCCTCCAACACTGCGCGGTATTCGTAAAGGCTGTGGATCTGCTTGGCGTCGAGCAGGCGGGCGATGAAGCCCCGGTTGACCGAGCGGGTCAGGAAACCTTCGACCATCAGCTGGTTCAGCACCTCGCGCAGCGGCGTGCGGCTGACGTTCAGCCTGCGGGCCAGCTCGACCTCGTTGATGCGCTCACCTGGCTTGAATTCGAAGCGCACGGCCATCGCCTTGACCGCGCCATACAGCTCGGCCTGCGCTTCCTTGGTGCGCGCTGCAGGCCGGATTGCGACTGAGGGTTGCGTCATGCCGGATCACCTGGTCGGTTGGATCGTCGGGAATGAACTGCATACTAAAGTGCATACACTTTACCCAACAACCCCGGGTTTCCCCGGAAGCGGGCTCTTGCCAGCCGCGTTCACCATGCCTTTCGGGACAAAAAAAAGCCCGCAACGCGGACGTTGCGGGCGATTTTGTCCTTGTCAGCGGCATCTGCCGCCTGGCGCTTACAGGCCGGTATCCAGCGTGTAATGCGCGCCGTCCTTGTTTTCCAGAGTCAGCGTCGACAGCGTAGGCCCCGCCGCTGCGGCATCCTGGCTCACATGGATGCGCAGGTTGGCCAGCGGCACATCCCAGCCACCGCTGGCGGCTTCGGCCTGCACGCCGGCCACCAGCGCCAGGCGCTCGGCGACCGCGCGCGCATCGGGCGCGCGGGCATCGATGCGCAGCAAGCTGCGCGCGCCGTTGGGATGCGCCATGAGTTCGGGCGACCACACGCATTCGGGCGTCAGATGGCGACAGAAATACATGCGGATGCCGGGCAAGGGCTGCTCGGCGAAACGCACGGTGTGGAAACGGGCCTGGACTTCCTGGCCGTCCAGCATGGCGGGACGGCTCAGTTCCTGGACGGGATTGACGGCAAAACCTGCCGCCAGCAGGCGCTCGCGGGTGGCTTCGGCGTCATGGGTGCGGAACACCAGCGCCTCCAGCCCGAACGGGGAATCAGCGATTTCCTTGCGCTCCGGCGGCGCGCCGGGCGGCCAGCCCAGCAATTCGACGTACGTGCCTTCCAGCACGATCAGGCGGTTGCACGACCCCAGGTTGTGCACCGCCTTGTCGCTCAGGTGAAAACCCTGGCGCTCGAAATGCGGGGCCAGCGCATCCAGCCGGTCGCGCACCATGACCACGGCATGGTCGAATTCAGTGCGGCCGACGGAATGCAGCATCATGGCTCCTGGATCAGACGAGCTTGCCGTGGCACTGCTTGTACTTCTTGCCGCTGCCGCAAGGGCACGGGTCGTTGCGGCCGACCTTGGGCAAGGCATTGCGCACGGGCTGCGCACCGCTTTCCGGTTCAGACTGGGCCAGCGCTTCGTCGTAGTCGGAATGGTGGTATTGCACGTTCTGCACGTGCGGCTGCGCCGCTTCGGCTTCGGCCTGTTCGACCTGCTCCTGCGACTGCACGCGCACCGTCATCAGCACCCGGACCACGTCGTCGCGGATGCGATCCAGCATGCCCGAGAACAGCTCGAAGGCTTCGCGCTTGTATTCCTGCTTGGGGTTCTTCTGCGCATAACCGCGCAGATGGATGCCCTGGCGCAGGTAGTCCAGCGCCGACAGGTGTTCGCGCCAGTGCGTGTCGATCGCCTGCAGCATGATCGAACGCTCGAACTGCGACCACGATTCCGTGCCCACCTGGTCGACCTTGGCCTGATAGGCCTCGCGCGCGGCGCTCACCACGCGTTCGCGCAGGTCGTCGTCGGTCAGGTTGGTTTCCTTTTCCAGCATTTCCGTCAGCGGCAGCTGCACATGCCAGTCAGCCTCCAGCGCCTTCTGCAGCGCCGGCACATCCCACTGTTCTTCCACCGATTCCGGCGGCACGTAGGTGTTGAACATCTCGGTCACGGCGGCGTCGCGCAGGTTCTGCACGGTGGCGCCCACGCTGGCGGCTTCCAGCACGTCATTGCGCTGCGAATACAGCACCTTGCGCTGGTCGTTGGCGACGTCGTCGTATTCCAGCAATTGCTTGCGGATGTCGAAGTTGCGGCCTTCCACCTTGCGTTGCGCAGTCTCGATCGAACGCGTCACCATGCCGGCCTCGATGGGTTCGCCCTCGGGCAGCTTCAGGCGTTCCATGATGGCGCGCACGCGGTCGCCCGCGAAGATGCGCATCAGCGAGTCTTCCAGCGACAGGTAGAAGCGCGACGAGCCCGGATCGCCCTGGCGGCCCGCACGGCCGCGCAACTGGTTGTCGATACGGCGCGATTCGTGGCGTTCGGTGCCGATGATGCGCAGGCCGCCGGCGGCCTTGACCTGCTCGTTCAGCGGCTTCCATTCGGCGCGCACCTTTTCGATGCGGGCGCTCTTCTCGGCATCGGACAGCGATTCGTCGGCGCGGATCAGGTCGACCTGCTTGTCGACGCTGCCGCCCAGCACGATGTCGGTGCCGCGGCCCGCCATGTTGGTGGCGATGGTGATGTGGCCAGGCTTGCCGGCCTCGGCGACGATCTCGGCTTCACGGGCGTGCTGCTTGGCGTTCAGCACTTCGTGCGGCAGCTTGGCTTTCTTCAGCAGGCCCGACAGCAGCTCGGAGTTCTCGATGCTGGTGGTACCCACCAGCACCGGCTGGCCGCGTTCGTGGCAGTCGCGGATGTCTTCGAGGATGGCGTTGTACTTTTCGCCGTCGGTCTTGAAGACCTGGTCGTTCTGGTCCTTGCGGACCATGGGCTTGTTGGTCGGGATGATGACCGTTTCAAGCCCGTAGATTTCCTGGAATTCGTAGGCTTCCGTGTCGGCCGTGCCGGTCATGCCGGACAGCTTTTCGTACATGCGGAAGTAATTCTGGAACGTGATCGACGCCAGCGTCTGGTTCTCGTGCTGGATCTTCACGCCTTCCTTGGCCTCGACCGCCTGGTGCAGGCCGTCGGACCAGCGGCGGCCCACCATCAGGCGGCCGGTGAATTCGTCGACGATGACCACTTCGCCGTCCTGCACCACGTACTGCTGGTCGCGGAAGAACAGCGTGTTGGCGCGCAGCGCCACCATCAGGTGGTGCATCAGCGCGATATGGCGCGGGTCGTACAGCGATTCGCCTTCCGGCAGGATGCCCAGGCGCGACAGGATGCCTTCGGCGTTTTCGTGCCCGGCTTCGGACAGGTAGACCTGCTGGCTCTTTTCGTCGACCCAGTAGTCGCCTTCGGGTTCCGGCTCCTGCGGCTTCGGCTCATGCGCCATGCGCTTGAGCAGCGGCGGCACCGCGTTCATGCGGACGTAGAGTTCGGTATGGTCTTCGGCCTGGCCGGAGATGATCAGCGGGGTACGGGCTTCGTCGATCAGGATCGAGTCCACTTCGTCGACGATGGCGTAGAACAGGCCGCGCTGGCGACGGTCTTCAACACGGTATTCCATGTTGTCGCGCAGGTAGTCGAAGCCGAACTCGTTATTGGTGCCGTAGGTGATGTCGGCCTGGTAGGCCGCCTTCTTTTCCTCGTTGGGCTGCTGCGGCACCACCACGCCCGTGCTCAGGCCCAGGAAGTGGTACAGGCGCCCCATCCATTCGGCGTCGCGGCGCGCCAGGTAGTCGTTCACCGTGACCACGTGCACGCCCTTGCCGGCGATCGCGTTCAGGTAGACCGGCAGCGTTGCCATCAGGGTCTTGCCTTCGCCCGTGCGCATTTCGGCGATCTTGCCGCTGTGCAGGGCGATGCCGCCCAGCATCTGCACGTCGAAGTGGCGCATGCCGAACACCCGCTTGCCGGCTTCGCGGACAACCGCGAAGGCTTCGGGCAGCAGATCGTCCAGGGACGTACCCTGGGCGTGACGGGACCGGAATTCCTCGGTTTTGGCCGCCAGCTCCGCGTCGGAAAGCGCGGAGATCTTGGGTTCGAGCCCATTGATCTGGGTTACCAGCTTGCGATACTGCTTAAGCAGCCGGTCGTTGCGGCTGCCTATGAGTTTTTTGAGCAGAGAAACCATGCGTATGTCGGCCGCACGAGCCACGCCGCGCCCACGAAAGGCCGGAGCAGCGTCACCCGTGACTTGATGTTATTGGTTGAGCGGGGGTCCGCTGGAAAACGAACCAGTTTAACGCACATGGAGCGCAATAGCCTGAACCTATGGCCAGGGTAGCGCTGCCGGCCGGTTTGACCGGCGCGGGCCCGCCCAGGTTCACTGGGCGGCGTGAGCCACCGTGGAAGGCGGTGCGGTCTGGTGCGGCCCCAGGAACAGGCGCGGGTCCAGCGGCTGCCCCGCCAGACGGACTTCGAAGTGCAAATGCGGCCCCGTGGAACGGCCGGAGCTGCCCACGCGGGCCACTTGCTGGCCGCGTTCGACGAGCTGCCCCTGCTTCACCATCAGGGAGGAAGCGTGGGCGTAGCGGGTGATCAGGCCGTCGCCATGATCGATCTCGACCATGTTGCCGTAGCCCGGCTGGAACTTGGACTCCAGCACCACGCCACCCGAGGCCGCCAGGATGGGCGTACCCGGAGGCGCGGCGAAATCCAGGCCTTCGTGCATGGCGCTGCGGCCGGTCACGGGGTTGCGGCGCCAGCCATACGACGAACTGAGGTAGGGATAATCGGTGATCGGCATCGCGGTCGGCATGCGCGCCTGGTCCGCCGACCGCTTGGTCAGCGCCGCGTCCAGCAGTTTCAGATTGTCGGACTGCTGGGCCAGCCTGGCCTGGATCTCGTCGAGCTGGCGGCCCAGCGCCTCGGCCGAGGCCGCGCTGGGCGGCGGGTGGTCGGTGAACAGATCGTCCATGACCTGGGTGGCTTCGGGCTGGGTCAGCGCCTCGGGTTGCGCCACGGCCAGCTGCTTGGCCAATTCGGGGTCGGTATAGGCCACGCCGGCCACCTTGGCCACGCGCTGGCCCAAGCCGTCGATGCTCACCAGCTTGGCCTGCAACGCACCGACCTTGGCGGCCAGCAGATTCATGTTCCCGCGCAGGAAATCGGCATCGCGCCCGGGTTGGCCCGCCAGGGGCCAGCCCACGGCATGTACGGCCGGCAGGATCGGAGTAAGGTATCGTTGTAATGCGGCGCCAAAGATGGCGGCCGTGATCAAGGCGCCCCCCAGAAACAGCGCGAGGCGCGCGCCGCCCAGGGTGAAATGCCCGTCCTGCCCGTCGCGGGCGTGCATAATCACGATTTTCAAGGTTTGCTTCCTAATTCTTAGAGCCGGGATGAATAGACCCACTTCATACCGTCAACGTTCCAGTTCCAGCCGGCGGAAAGAAGATACCGCCCTGGGATGGCTGGGTCATGACATGCGGGGCGCCGGAGTTCTGGCGACCGCCCGCAAGCACCTGCAAATTCAGTACGCGGTGGCGGCGGTTCTGCCCGCCCCGCTGGGCGCCGTATGCCAGGTGGGCAAGCTGGAAAACCAGTGCCTCCACCTGGTGGTGCCGAGTGCCGCGCATGCGGCCAAGATGCGTCAATTGGCACCGCGCATCGCGCGGTCCCTGGCAGACCAAGGCTGGAACCTTAACGAAATCGCCGTCAAGGTACAAGCGGGTTTGCCCAAGCCCGGCGCCCGTCAGCCGCGCCCACCCAAAGAGGCGCAACCGCTGGGCAATACCGCCCTGGGCGCGTTCGAGACACTGCACGGCAACCTGCGGCCCGGTCCTCTGGCCGACGCGGTCGCCAAGCTCTTGAAGCATCACAAGAGTAGCTGAAGCCGGCAGGGTTGTCCTTGATCCGGCGCCCCCGGAAACGAAGCGAAACCAAGTTCTCGGACGGATCGATACTATGGTTTGCCGCCGGTTTGCGCCTTAAGCGCTAGGGGATGACGACCGCAGTCATCCGTCGGGAACCGCACCGGGGAATTACCGCGAACGATCAGGAATCAAGCAAGAACCCCGTCGCGCAAGATGATAGCGCGGGCGCCGCGGAGCCGGCTTTGCCGGTCCGCCAGCGCCGCCCCCTCAGGGGGCCCGCGTCAGGGGGTTGGGGATGGGCCTGGCCTTGCCGCTCAGGCCAGCTTCCACTCGTGGCGGAACGCCTGCGGCGCCTCCGCCTGCGATTCGTAGGTGATCAGTTCCCAGGCATCGCGCTGCTCCAGCAGCGCGCGGGCCAGCTGGTTGTTCAGGCCGTGGCCCGACTTGCACGCGACATAGCGCGCCACCAGGGGCTTGCCCAGCAGATACAGGTCGCCGATGGCGTCCAGGATCTTGTGTTTTACAAATTCGTCGTCGTAGCGCAGACCGTCGCTGTTGAGCACGCGGTACTCGTCCATGACGATGGCGTTGTCCAGGCTGCCGCCGCGGGCCAGGCCCATGGAGCGCAAGGCCTCGACTTCGTTGACGAAACCGAAGGTGCGCGCGCGGGCGATTTCACGCACGTACGAATGCGTGGCGAAATCGATCTCGGCGAAATTGGCCGTGGAGTCGATGGCGGGGTGGCGGAAATCAATCGAAAACGCCAGCGCATAGCCTTCGTGCGGTTCCAGCCGGGCCCACTTCTCGTTGCGGCCTTCGCCTTCGCGCACTTCCACCGGCTTCAGGACGCGGATGAATTGCTTGGGCGCGTTCTGTTCGACGATGCCTGCCGAGCGCAGCAGGTAGACAAACGTGGCCGCACTGCCGTCCATGATGGGGACTTCTTCGGCAGTGAGGTCGATATGCAGGTTGTCGATGCCCAAGCCGGCCAGCGCCGACATCAGGTGTTCCACCGTCGACACGCGGACATTGCCTTGCTGCAGCACCGATGCCATGCGCGTGTCGCCCACGCCCGTGGCCTGCGCGGGCAGGTCCACGACCTGCGGCAGGTCGACGCGGTGGAAAACGATGCCCGTATTCGGTTGTGCCGGGCGCAAGGTGAGCTCGACCCGCCGTCCAGAGTGGACGCCGACGCCTGTCGTGCGGACGAGATTTTGAATGCTGCGCTGTCGGAACATGAGACTTGGGTGTTTTGAGCCAGGAAGCCGGCAAGAAGACGAGCAGATTGCCGGCGTAACTGACGTATTGTAACTCTGTCCGATCCCTGGCGCCATTTGGCGTCCGGACCGACCGATACCTCCGTCCCTTATTGAAACCGTGCAAGGGAAACACGGACCGCTCCGCCTCCGGCCTGCCTGTGGGGACAGGCAAGCCGGAGATGAGGGAGTGCGTTTAGAGCCCGAAACGGGCTCTCAAGTTCAATCCGCCTGCTTGCGCAGGAATGCCGGGATGTCGAAATGATCCATGCCCGAGCTTTCCAGAGCACGCACCTGGGCCGACGCCTGGCTGCGCGGATTGCGCATGACAGACGGCATGTCCAGGTTGCGGTAATCGCCTTGACCGCCAGCCGGCATCGCGCCCATGGGCATGTTGTCGGTGCCGGTACGCAGCACTTCAGCGGTGTTCTGCACCAGCTGCGGACGCGCTTGCGCACGGCCCAGGCCGGTCGCAACCACGGTCACGCGCAGGTTTTCGCCCATGGACTCGTCATAGGCGGTGCCGAAGATCACGGTCGCGTCGTCCGAAGCGTAGCTGCGGATCGTTTCCATGATTTCGCGCGTTTCGCGCATCTTCAGCGAGCGGCTGGCGGTGATGTTGACCAGCACGCCGCGAGCGCCGTTCAGGTCCACGCCTTCCAGCAGCGGGCAAGCAATCGCGTGCTCGGCAGCCACGCGGGCGCGGTCTGCGCCCGAAGCCGACGCCGTGCCCATCATGGCCTGGCCCTGCTCGCCCATGATCGTCTTGACGTCTTCGAAGTCGACGTTGACGTTGCCTTCGACGTTGATGATTTCGGCGATGCCCGCGCAAGCGTTGTGCAGGATGTCGTCGGCCGAACGGAAGCAGTCTTCCTGCGTCGCGTCCTCGTCCATCAGTTCATAGAGGTTCTCGTTGAGCACCACGATGAGCGAATGCACGTGCTTGGCCAGTTCCGAGATACCGTCCTCGGCCATCTTCAGGCGCTTGTTGCCTTCGAAGGTGAAAGGCTTGGTGACCACGCCCACGGTCAGGATGCCCAGTTCCTTGGCGACTTCGGCCACGACCGGACCTGCGCCGGTGCCGGTGCCACCGCCCATGCCGGCGGTGATGAAGACCATGTGCGCGCCGTTCAGCGCGGCACGGATCTCCTCGCGCGCGGTCTCAGCCGACGCGCGTCCCTGCTCGGGCTTGGCGCCCGCGCCCAGGCCGGTGCGGCCCAGACGGATCTGCACCGGGGCGTTGGTCGCCGCCAGTGCCTGCGCATCGGTGTTGGCGCAGATGAAATCCACGCCGTGCACACCGCTGCGAATCATGTGCGCCACGGCATTGCCGCCCGCACCGCCCACACCAACGACCTTGATAACGGTCCCTTTGGTGTTGTTCTCAAGCATCTCAAAGTTCATCATGATGACTCCCTCACAAGTCCGATTTCGCAAATCACAAAAATTCCCCAACCAACCTATGTTTTGTGAATCGCCTCAAACTCGTCGCCGGACGGGCCCGCAACGGGTTTGAAGCGCCTCCCCTCTTCTGGCCCGGTCCGCAATACCGCTGCGAACCGCACCAAGGACAGGCCCCAACCTGCCCTTTACAACTCAGTTCATGAACCATTCCTTCATGCGCGCCAGCAGGCTCTTGAAGTTGCCTGTCTGGGCGGCGACCTTGCGGCCGCGCACGCGCTGCATTCTTGCTTCCTGCAACAAGCCCATCACCGTCGAGAAGCGCGGATTGCGCATCACGTCGGCCAGGCTGCCTTCGTATTCGGGCACAGCCACGCGCACCGGCTTGAGGAACACGTCCTCCGCCAGTTCGATCATGCCGGGCAACTGCGCCGAACCGCCGGTCAGGACCACGCCGGAAGCCAGCAGGTCCTCGTAGCCGGAGTCGCGCACGACCTGCTGCACCAGCGTGAACAGTTCTTCGACGCGCGGCTCGATCACGGCGCCCAGCGCCTGGCGCTTGACCTGGCGCGGGCCGCGGTCGCCCAGGCCGGGCACTTCCACGGATTCGTCGGGGCTGGCCAGCACCTGCTTGGCCACGCCGTAGCGCAGCTTGATTTCCTCGGCATCGGGCGTCGGCGTGCGCAGCATCGCGGCGATGTCGTTGGTGATCTGGTCGCCGGCGATCGGCAGCACGGCGGTGTGGCGGATCGCGCCGCCGGTGAAGATGGCCACGTCGGTGGTGCCGCCGCCGATGTCGACCAGCACGACGCCGAGTTCCTTTTCATCGGCGGTCAGCACGGCCAGGCTCGAGGCCAGGGGCTGCAGGATCAGGTCCTGCACTTCCAGGCCGCAGCGGCGCACGCACTTCACGATGTTCTGGGCGGCGCTGACCGCGCCGGTCACGATGTGCACGCGCACTTCCAGGCGCAGGCCGCTCATGCCGATGGGCTCGCGGATGTCTTCCTGGCCGTCGACGATGAACTCCTGCGTCAGCACGTGCAGCACCTGCTGGTCGGTCGGGATGTTCACCGCCTTGGCGGTCTCGATGACGCGGGCAACGTCGGTGGCGGTGACTTCCTTGTCCTTCACGGCGACCATGCCGCTGGAATTGAAGCTGCGGATATGGCTGCCGGCAATGCCGGTGTAGACGTCGCGAATCTTGCAATCTGCCATCAGCTCGGCTTCTTCAAGCGCGCGCTGAATGGAATTCACAGTGGTCTCGATATTGACGACCACGCCCTTGCGCATGCCGCGCGATTCGTGCTGGCCGAGGCCCAGCACTTCGAATCGCCCTTCAGGCAAAATTTCAGCCACCACAGCCACCACCTTGCTGGTGCCGATATCGAGGGCGACGATAAGGTCCTTGATGTCACGGGTCATGGCGTTAGCGTTTCTTGGGAGGTTTCGGTATGGATTTGGATTTGGTTTCCGACGGCGGCAACGGGGCCAGCGCCAGGGCGAAACCATTGGGATAGCGCAAATCGGCCTGCGTCACGGTGCGCCCTTCCAGGCGCCCCGCCACGGCGGGCCACGCCTGCACAAAACGTTGAATGCGGGCCGCGAACGGCAGAGCGCCGGGCAGGCCATGCGGATCCGGCGCATCGGCGCCCGGATCGCGGCCCAGGTCCAGCGACATACCGTTGGACAACACCACGCGCCAGGCGTAGCGCGGACTCAGGTCCAGCTGCGTGACGTGCATGTCCAGCGGGGCGAACCAGCGCGCCAATTCGGCGTAGCGCTGCACGACCAGCGACTCGGTGCCTTCCGGACCGGAGAACTGCGGCAGAACGGTCTCGTCGTCCACCTCGCCCGTGTTGGCCGTGAACGCCTCGCCCCAGGTGTTGATCATCTGGTTCTCGTTCCACAACGCCAGGGGCTGCTGTTCCTCGATCCGCACGCGCAACACATTGGGCCAGATCCGCCGCACGGTGGCGTGCCGGACCCACGGCACCGATTCGAAGATCTCGCGCGCTTCGTCCAGGTCCACCGTGAAGAAATTGCCCTTGAAGCGGCCCGCGATCGCCGATCGCACCGCCCCCGTGGACACGTAGTGCAGCTCGGTGTCCGGCATCGACTCCAGCTCGATGGCCTGCAGCGTGAAGAACGGGCGTTGCGCCACCCACACCACACCCGCGACGAGCATGGCGCAAACCGCCAGCACGGCCAGCGTGTTGGCGATCAGGTTGGTGGTGCGAGCGTCGTTCCACACAGAGTATCCGGGTCAAGCGTTGCGGGCCGGACTGCGCACTTTGCACGCAGCCTCGGACAAGATCGCCACGCACAGATCGGCGTAGCTGATTCCCACCGCCTTGGCGGCCATGGGAACGAGTGAATGGCTGGTCATGCCAGGCGAGGTATTCATTTCAAGCAGCCACGGCCGGTTGTCGCGGTCGAGGATGAAATCGGCGCGGCCCCAGCCTTCGCAGCCCAGCGCCTGATAAGCCTTGACCGCGATCTCGGCGACTTCCGCGGCCACTTCGGGCGGCAGCGTGGCCGGGCAGAAATACTGCGTGTCGTCGGAGAAGTACTTGTGCTCGTAGTCGTAGTTGCCGCCGGGCGCGGCGATCTCGATGACGGGCAGCGCGCGCGCGGTCTTGCCGCCGCCCAGCACCGCCACGGTCAGCTCGCGACCGGTGATGAACTGCTCGGCCAGCACTTCGGCGTCGAAACGCGCGGCCGCGGCATAGGCTTCCTTCATGTCGGAATAGCCCACCACCTTGGTAATGCCGACCGTCGAGCCTTCATGCGGCGGTTTGATGATCAGCGGCAGGCTCAGGCGGTCCGGCACCAGACGCAGCTCGGTGTCGGCGTCCAGCAATTCGAAGTCGGGCGTGGGCAGGCCGTGCTGCAGCCACACGCGCTTGGTCATGGTCTTGTCCATGGCAAGCGCGGAGGCCAGCGGACCGCTGCCGGTATAGGGGATGCCCAGCAGTTCCAGGGCGCCCTGGATGGTGCCGTCTTCGCCATAGCGGCCGTGCAAGGCAATGAACACGCGGTCAAAACCCTGGGCGGCCAGCTCGGAGAGGCTGCGCTCGCCCGTGTCGAACAGGTGCGCGTCGACGCCGGCGCTGAGCAGCGCCTGGTGCACGCCCGTGCCCGACATCAAGGACACTTCGCGCTCGGCGGATCGTCCGCCGTACAACACACCGACCTTGCCGAATTGCGTGTTCATGCCAGTTCTCCAACTTGAGCGGGGACCTTGCTGATCGAACCCGCTCCCATCACTATCACCACGTCGCCATCGCGCACGAAATCCACGATGGCCTGCGGCAGTTCCGTCACATCCTCGACGAACACCGGCTCGACCTTGCCGGCCACACGCAGGGCGCGCGACAAGGCTCGGCCGTCCGCCGCCACCAGTGGCGGTTCGCCCGCGGCGTAGACCTCGGTCAGCAACACCGCGTCGGCCGTGCCCAGCACGCGCACGAAATCCTCGAAGCAGTCGCGGGTACGCGTGTAGCGGTGCGGCTGGAAGGCCAGCACGATGCGGCGGTCGGGCCAGGCGCCGCGCGCGGCGGCCAGCGTCGCGGCCATTTCCACCGGGTGATGGCCGTAATCGTCGATCACCGTGAAAGTGCCGCCGCCATGACTGGCCGGCACAGGGAATTCGCCCGTCTGCGTGAAGCGGCGGCCCACGCCATGGAAGGACGACAGCGCCTCGCAGATGGCTGCATCGGCCACGCCCAGCTCGGTCGCCACGGCGATCGCGGCCAGCGCGTTGCGCACGTTGTGCAGGCCCGGCAGATTCAGTTCGACCTGCAGCGGCGGCAGCAGGGTGTCGCGATGCGTGCGCTGCACGTTGAAGCGCATGCGCGTGCCTTCCGGCTGCACTTCATAGGCGCGCACCTGCGCCTCTTCGTTCAGGCCGTAGGTCGTGATGGGCCGCGAGACAAAAGGCATGATCTCGCGCACATTGGCGTCGTCCGAGCACAGCACCGCGCTGCCGTAGAACGGCAGGCGCTGCGTGAACTCGATGAAGGCGCTCTTCAGGCGCGCCACGTCGTGCCCGTAGGTGTCCATGTGATCGGCATCGATGTTGGTCACGATGGCCATCACCGGCAGCAGGTTCAGGAACGAGGCATCCGATTCGTCGGCTTCGACCACGATGTAGTCGCCCTGCCCCAGCCGCGCATTGGCGCCGGCCGAATTCAGGCGGCCGCCGATCACGAAGGTCGGATCCAGGTCGCCAGCGGCGAGCACGCTGGCCACCAGACTGGTCGTGGTCGTCTTGCCGTGCGTGCCGGCGACGGCAATGCCGCGCTTCAGGCGCATCAGCTCGGCCAGCATGATGGCGCGCGGCACCACTGGGATGCGGGCGGCGCGGGCGGCGATCACCTCGGGATTGTCGCCTGCCACCGCGGTGGACGTGACGATGGCGGCGGCGCCCGTGACGTTGCTGGCCACGTGGCCGATTGCGATCTTCATGCCCAGGCCGGCCAGGCGGCGCGTCACCGCCGACTCGTTCAGGTCGGAACCGCTGATGGTGTAGCCCAGGTTGAGCAGCACCTCGGCAATGCCGCTCATGCCCGAGCCGCCGATGCCTACGAAATGGATGTGTTGAATTCTGTGTTTCATGATGCGCGCCCCGCTGCTTGTTCACAGACGTCGGCGATATGGGCCGCGGCTTCGGGGCGCGCATGCGCGCGGGCCCGTTCGGCCACGGCTTGGAGTTCTTGTCGAGAGCGTTGGCCCAGCCACTGCGCCAGCCATTCGGGCGTCAGGCCGGTCTGCGGCTGCAGCCAGGCAGCCTGCGCGTCGCTCAGAAAGCGCGCGTTGGCGGTCTGGTGGTCGTCGATGGCATGCGGGAACGGCACGAACAGGGCTGCGACGCCCGCCGCGGCCACTTCGGACACCGTCATGGCACCCGCGCGGCAGATCAGCAGATCGGCTTCGCCCATGGCGCCCGCCATGTCATCGATAAATGCGCGGCAGTCGGCTTCCACGCCCGCCAGGGCGTAGGCCTGCTGCAGCGCGGGCAAATGTTGCTCGCCGGCCTGGTGCACCACCACCGGCCGGTTTTCCTGCGGCAGGCGCGCCAGCGCCTGCGGCAAAGTCGTGTTCAGCGCCTGGGCGCCCAGGCTGCCGCCCACGACCAGCACGCGCAGCGGGCCGCTGCGGCCGGCGTAGCGCGCGGCCGGGTCCGGCAACGCGCACAGGTCCGCGCGCACCGGATTGCCCATGGCCTCGCCCTTGGGCAGCACGCCGGGAAAGCCGCTCAGCACGCGGCGGGCCATCCTGGCTAGCCACTTGTTGGCAGTGCCGGCCACGGCATTCTGTTCATGCACCACCAGCGGCGTGCCGCGCAGCGCCGCAATGACGCCGCCCGGGAAAGCGACGTAGCCGCCCATGCCCAGCACCACGTCGGGCCGCACGTCGGACAGGCGCGACCACGCTTGCCCGAATGCGCGCAGCAACAGGAACGGCAGCTTCAGCAGCGCCGAAGCACCCTTGCCGCGCACGCCCTGGAAACGCAGCGGAACCAGCTCGATGCCGCGCGGCGGCACCAGCCGGCCTTCCATCTTTTCAGGATTGCCCAGCCACAGCACGCGCCAGCCGCGCTCGCGCAGCACATCAGCCACGGCCAGGCCCGGCATGATGTGTCCGCCGGTACCGCCAGCCATGATCAGAATGGTGCGAGAGGCCGTCATACCCGCCCTCCACGCATCATGACGCGGTTTTCCACGTCGACCCGGATCAGCATGGCCAGCGCGCACAGGTTCATCACGATGCCCGAACCGCCATAGCTCATCAGAGGCAGGGTCAGGCCCTTGGTGGGCAGCAGGCCCAGGCAGACGCCCATGTTGATGAAGGCCTGCACGCCAAACCACATCGCCACGCCATGCGCAACCAGGCCCGCGAAGGTGCGTTCCATGGCGATGGCCTGGCGGCCTATGTCGAAACCGCGATAGACGATGATGGCGAACAGGGTGATGACCAGCATCACGCCGGCAAAGCCCAATTCCTCGCCCACCACCGCCATCAGGAAGTCTGTGTGCGCTTCCGGCAGGTAATGGAGCTTCTCGACGCTGGCGCCCAGGCCCACGCCCAGCCATTCGCCACGACCCAGAGCGATCAGCGAATGCGACAACTGGTAGGCGCTACCGTAGGCATTGTCTTCGTTCCAGGGATCCAGATACGCGAACAGGCGCGCCCGACGCCACGGCGACAGCCAGATCAACATCAGGAAAGTGCCGACCAGCACGGCCAGCAGGCTGCTGAAATACTTGCCGTTGATGCCGCCCAGGAACAGGATGCCGATCGCGATCGCCACGATCACCATGAAAGCGCCCAGGTCAGGCTCCAGCAGCAGCAGCATGCCGACGCCGGCCAGCGCGAACGCCATCGGCAGGAAGCCGCGGGCAAAGGCCTGCATGTGCTCTTGCTTGCGCACGGTGTAATCGGCAGCGTAGAGCAGCGCAGCCAGCTTCATCAGTTCGGAGGGCTGGAAGTTCAGCGGACCCAGCGGGATCCAGCGGTGCGCGCCGTTGACCTCGCGGCCGATGCCGGGGATCAGCACCGCCACCAGCAGCACCATCGCCACCACGAACAGCGGCACCGCCAGGCGTTGCCACACGCGGATCGGCACCGCCAGCACCACCGCCGCGCCCACCAGGCCGGCGCTGATGAACAGGCCGTGGCGGATCACGAAGTAGTAGCGGCCATATGAGGCATAGCGCGGGCCGTCGGCCAGCGCGATCGACGCCGAATACACCATCAGCAGGCCGAGCAGCAGCAAGGTCGACGCCGCGATGACCAGCGGCAGATCGAAATTGCGCATGCGGGTACGGCCGGGCCGTACGGCGTTGACGCTGGCGGTGAGATCGGCGATCAGGCTCATGCGATCTCTCCACGGTCGCGGGCCAGGTCTTCGACCTCTTCCACGAACACCTGTCCGCGGTGCGGATAGTTGCGGAACATGTCCAGGCTGGCGCAAGCGGGCGACAGCAGCACGGCATCGCCCGGCTGGGCCAATTCAGCGGCGCCGCGCACGGCGTCGCGCAGGGTTTCAACCGTCACGCACTGCACGCCGGTCGACGCCAGCACGCGGCCGATCTCGGGGCCGTCCTGGCCGATCAGCATCACGGCACGCGCATGCTGCGCCACCACGGGAATCAGCGGCGAGAAATCCTGGCCCTTGCCCTGGCCGCCGGCGATCAGCACGACTTGCTGGCCCAGG
This sequence comes from Achromobacter aegrifaciens, assembly GCF_902859965.1. Taxonomy (NCBI): domain Bacteria; kingdom Pseudomonadati; phylum Pseudomonadota; class Betaproteobacteria; order Burkholderiales; family Alcaligenaceae; genus Achromobacter; species Achromobacter aegrifaciens. The sequence goes on along the minus strand of NZ_CADIKO010000003.1, from coordinate 15,678 downwards.
CCTTCCAGCGCGGCCACAGTGGCGCCCACGTTGGTGCCCTTGCTGTCATTGATGTAGTCGACGCCGCCGATCGTGCGCACGAAGGCCGCGCGGTGCGGTTCGCCCGTGTACTCGCGCAAGGCGCGCAGCATCGGCCCCCAGCCCAGGTCCAGGCAGCGCGCCAACTGCAACGCGGCCAGCGCGTTCAAGGCATTGTGGATGCCGCGGATACGCAAGGCGTCCACCGGCATCAGGCGGCTCATGCGGCCCTTGGCGCGCGTCGGTTCGGGCGCGTCCTTCTTGCGGCGCACCGGCGGCGCGGGTTCATCGAAATCGTTGGGTTCGCAGGCCACCAGCCAGGCCACGCCCTGGCCCAGCTCCAGGCCCATGTCGCCGACCAGCTCCGGCACGTCACGGCCGAAGCTGCGCACGTTCAGCGCGTTCAGCGTGGCGACCATGTCCACGGTGTACGGATCGTCGCGGTTGACGATGGCCACGCGGGCCATCTTCAGCAGGCGGGCCTTGGCCTGCGCGTAGGCTTCCATGCCGCCGTGCCAGTCCAGGTGATCCTGGGTGACGTTCAGCACGACGGCCGCGTCGGCCATCAGCGAGCGCGTGGTTTCCAGCTGGAAGCTGGACAGCTCCAGCACCCAGACCTGCGGCAGCGATTCGGCGTCCAGCGCTTCCATCAGCGCGGCCAGCGCTGCGGGGCTGATATTGCCCGCAGCCACCGCCGACAGGCCGCTGGCCTCGACCAGCTGGCGCGTCAGCGCGGTGACTGTGGTCTTGCCGTTGGTGCCGGTCACGGTCAACAGGCGCGGCCGGTACTCGCGCGTCTCGGCCAGATCGGCCAAAGCGCGCGCAAACAATTCGATCTCGCCGACGACCTCGATGCCGCGGGCCTCGGCCTCGCGCAGCAGCTCGGCCGCGGGTGCCTGGGAGGGCGCCAAGCCGGGGCTCAGCACGACCTGATTCACGCCGTCCAGCAGCGCCGTGTCGAAGGACTCGTCGCAGCCCAGGCGGTACTCCACTTCGCTTTGCGCCAGTGATTCGCGCAGCGCGGCCAGCCCGCCCGGTTCGGCGCGCGTGTCGGCCACGCGCAGGCGGGCACCCAGGCGGGCGCACCAGCGAGCGGCGGCGACACCCGTCTCGCCCAATCCGAGGATCAGGACGAGCGGCGCGTCTGCGCGGGAGGTTTCCATCGTATTCATCGCAACTTCAGGGTAGAGAGGCCAATCAGCACCAGCATCATGCTGATGATCCAGAAACGCACGACCACCTGGGTTTCTTTCCAGCCGCCCACTTCAAAGTGATGATGCAACGGGGCCATGCGGAAAATGCGTCTACCTGTTCCATAACGTCGCTTCGTGTACTTGAACCAAGTCACTTGCATCATCACGGAAAGGGTCTCGACCACGAACACGCCGCCCATGATGAAGAGCACGATTTCCTGGCGCACGATGACCGCGATGGTGCCCAGCGCGCCTCCCAAGGCAAGCGCGCCGACGTCGCCCATGAAGACCTGGGCCGGATACGCGTTGAACCATAAAAATGCCAGCCCGGCGCCGCCAATCGCGGCGCACAGCACCATCAATTCCGCCGCTCCCGGGATGTAGGGGAACAGCAGGTACTTGGAATAGTCCACGCGGCCGACCACGTAGGCGAAGATACCCAGTGCGCTGCCCACCATGACGGTAGGCATGATGGCCAGGCCGTCCAGGCCGTCGGTCAGGTTCACGGCATTGCTGGTGCCGACGATGACCGCCCAGGTCAGCGCCACGAAACCGAGCACGCCCAGCGGATAGCTCACGCTCTTGAAGAAAGGCACGATCAAGTCGGCGCGCGTCGGCAAGGACATCGTGAAACCGCTGCCCACCCAGGCCTTGAACAAGGGCCACAGTTCGGTATTGGCCGGCGCCGACACGGCAAACGCCAGATACACCGCGGCCACCATCCCGATGGTGGCCTGCCAGAAGAACTTCTGCCGCGCGGGCATGCCTTCCGGATCGCGATAGACCACCTTGCGGTAGTCGTCCATCCAGCCGATCCAGCCGAAGCCGAAGGTCACCAGCAACACCACCCACACGAAGCGGTTGGTCCAGTCCGCCCACAGCAGCGTGCTGATGGCGATGGAAATGAGGATGAGTACACCGCCCATGGTGGGAGTGCCGGTCTTGACCAGATGGGTTTCCGGACCGTAGGAGCGCACGGCCTGGCCGATCTTCATCTCGGTCAGTTTGCGAATCACGCGCGGACCCGCCACCAGGCCGATCAACAGCGCGGTCGCGCATGCCAGAACAGCGCGCAGGGTGATGTATTCGAACACCCCCAGTGCGCGCACATCGTCAGACAGCATGCGGGCGATTTCAAGCAGCATTCTGCTCTCCCTGCCCCTTGGCCGTCACACCTTCATTCGTAGAAAAAGCCGTCACTACCCGCTCCATGCGCATAAAGCGCGATCCCTTTACCAATACGCAGGACGCGCGCAAGCCGCGCATTGCGGCAACCACTTCGTCTACCGATGCGCAGGCGTGTGCGCCCACTCCGAATGCGGCCGCGGCCGCCCGGCTGGCTTCGCCTAGCGTGATGAGCGCGTCGAGCCCTTGCTCACGCGCGTAATTGCCCACCTCGACATGCATGGCGGGGCCGTTGTCCCCGACCTCGCCCATGTCGCCCAGCACCAGGACGCGCTTGCCGGCCATGCGGGCCAGCACGTCCACGGCTACGCGAACCGAGTCGGGGTTGGCATTGTAAGTGTCATCAATGAGCAACGTTCCGTCACTCATACTCTTGTGCTGCATGCGACCCGCGACCGGGCTGAAACCTGCCAGGGCGCGCACCGCGCCATCCAGCGGCGCCCCCGCCGCGATCGCGCTGGCAATGGCGGCCAGCGCATTGCGCAGGTTGTGCAGGCCCGGCACCGGCAGCGCCAGGTCGGCGACGCCCACCGGCGTCACCACACGGCAGCGGGTGGCGTTCACGTCAGCCAGGATCTGCTCGGCGTACACGTCCAGGCCGGGCTGCAGGCCGAAACGCAACACGCGGCGCGGCTCGGCCAGGGCATCCCAGATCGCCGAATACGGTTCGTCGCCGGGATATACGGCAACGCCATCCTCGGGCAGCGCCGCGATGGCGGCGCCGTTCTCGTGCGCCACCGCTTCCACGCTATGCATGAATTCCTGGTGTTCGCGCTGAGCGTTGGTGACCAGCGCCACCGAGGGCGCCGCGATCGCGGCCAGTTGCGCGATCTCGCCGGGGTGGTTCATGCCCAGTTCGAATACGGCCGCGCGGTGCTCCGGCCGCAGGCGCAGCAGAGTCAGCGGCACGCCGATGTCGTTGTTCAGGTTGCCCGCGGTCGCCAGGCGGCCCGCTTCACCCTGCCAGTCGGCCAGCATCGCCGAGATCATTTCCTTGGTCGTGGTCTTGCCGTTGCTGCCGGTCACCGCCACCACGGGCAGCGTGAACCGCGCGCGCCACGCAGCGCCGATGCGCATCAACGCGACGCGGGTGTCGCCCAGCACCAGCTGCGGCAGCCTGGCGTCGGGCACGGCGTGCGCCACCACGGCCGCGCACGCACCGCGCGCTTCGGCTTGATCCAGATAGTTATGGGCGTCGAAGTTCTCGCCCACCAGCGCCACGAACAATTCGCCTTCGCCGATACGGCGGGTGTCGGTCGACACGCCCTTGACCTGCGGCAGCAGCAGCGCCAGCCGCGCCCATTCCCGGTCATCGAAAGGCAGCTTCTCGCCCCCGATGTCCTGGTAGGTTTCATGGCCCTTGCCGGCCAGCAGCACCACATCGTCGGGCGTCGCGGCCCAGATGGTCTGCATGATGGCGCGCGCGCGGTCCACTTGCACGTCGGGCTTCACGCTGTCCGGGATGCCCGTCAGGATCTGTTCGACGATGGCTTCAGGCGACTCGGTGCGCGGGTTGTCGCTGGAGACGACCACATGGTCGGCCAGGTCCGCCGCAATGCGGCCCATCACGGGACGCTTGCCCGGATCCCGCTCGCCGCCGCAGCCGAACACGCAGATCAAGCGGCCCGATCGCGCGGTCGCAACGGCGCGCAAGGCGGTCAGCGCCCGCGACAACGCATCCGGGGTATGGGCATAGTCCACCACCACCAGCGGGCCGCGGCCCGTGCTGGCCTGGGTGCTGTGCGCCACCGGCTCGACGGTTTGCAGACGGCCGTCGACGGGGTCCGTCGCGGCCAGTTCGCGCGCGATCTGCGCAAACGGCAGGCCCAACTGATACAGCACGCCCGCTACCAGCAGCAGGTTCGATACATTGTGCGCGCCCAGCAGGCGCGTCACGATCTGGGCTTCGCCATGCGGCGACACCAGCGTGAAGATCTGACCCTGCGCGGTGGCCTGGAGATCGCGCGCGCGCATGGCGGCGGGAATGTCCTGCGCTTCGCTCAGGCTGTAGCCCATTGCCATGCCTGCCGGCAGATCGGCAATCAGGCGGCGGCCGGCTTCGTCGTCGGCATTGATCACGGCGGCGGTCAGGCCCGGCCAGCGGAACAGGCGCGCCTTGGCGGCTTCGTACCGTTCCATCGTGCCGTGGTAATCGAGGTGATCGCGCGTCAGGTTGGTGAAGGCGGCCAGCGCAACGCGCACGCCATCCATCCGGCCCTGCTCGATGCCGATGGAAGACGCTTCCATGGCCACGGCCTTGGCGCCGGCGTCGCGCATGGCGGCCAGCGTACGGTGCACGGTCAAGACGTCCGGCGTCGTCAGGTCGCCGCCCAGCGTCTGGCCGTCGGGCAGCACGGCGCCCAGGGTGCCGATGGTGCCGCAGGGCTTGTCATTGCGGCTCAGCGCGTGCGCAATCCATTGCACCGACGACGTCTTGCCGTTGGTGCCAGTTACCGCCACCACCGCCAGCTCGGCCGAGGGCCGGCCGTACCAGGTGTCGGCCAACTCGCCCAGCAGGGCGCGCAGGCCAGTCACCGGCAGCATCGCGGCCTGATCCTCCACGGCCGCGACGGCATCGTTGGCGGGGGCTTCGAACAACACCGCGCTGGCGCCCAGCGCCAACGCCTTCTCTATATAGAGACGTCCGTCGCTGGACAGGCCCGGGCAGGCGACGAACACATCGCCCGGCTCGATATCGCGGGAGTCCAGTTTGAGGTGCGCGGTCAACGACACGCGCGAATGCAACCACGCCACGGTTTCGGCAACCGTGGCGACAGGGTTGGAGAGGAAGCCTTTGGCGCTCATCTGCCTGGCTCCTTGAGACCAGCAACAATTGTGGATTCGAAGGGCGCGTCCGGGCGCACCCCCATCAGCCGCAAGCTCCCCCCCACGATCTGGGAGAACACGGGCGCGGCGATGGCGCCGCCGTAATAGCCGCCGATCGTCGGCTCGTCGATGGACACGGCCACGACGATCTTCGGATCGGACACCGGAGCGAAGCCCACGTAGGAGCTCCGATAGCGCTGCATGCTGTATTTGCCGTCGACGATCTTGCGCGCCGTGCCGCTCTTGCCGGCGACGCGGTAGCCCTGCACCTGGGCAGCCTTGGTGCCTTCGGGGCCGGCGGCCGCTTCCAGCATGCCGCGCACCATTTCAGTCGTCTTGGGCGTGTAGATCTTGACGCTGGTGGGATCGCTGTCGCGCTTGACCAGGGTCAGCGACACCATGTCGCCGTTGCGGGCGAAAACGGTATAGGCGCGCGCCACCTGCAACAGCGACACCGACAGGCCGTAGCCGTAGGCCATGGTGGCCTTTTCGATCAGGCGCCAACGGTCCCAGGGACGCAGGCGTCCGGGCGCCGCGCCGGGAAATCCCACCTGGGGCGCCTGGCCCAGGCCAAGTTCGGTAAAGCGGTCCCACATTTCGCGGGATTCCAGCTTCTCGGAGATCATCGTCATGCCGATGTTGCTGGACTTGCGCAGCACGCCGGCCACGTCCAGCGTGCCGTTGCGGCTCACATCGCTGATCGTGCTGCCCTGATACTGGAATCGGCCGTTGCCGGTTTCGAACAGGGTCTTGGTGCTGATGCGCCCCAGGTCCAGCGCCAACGCGGCGGTGAACGGCTTCATGATCGAGCCCGGCTCGAAGGTGTCGGTGATGGCCTGGTTGCGAAGCTTGGAACCGTGGAAGGTCTCGCGCTTGTTCGGATCGAAGGTCGGCACATTGGCCAGGGCCAGGATCTCGCCCGTATGCACGTCCACGACCACGGCGGTCGCGCCCTTGGCCTGGTGCTTGTCCATGGCGTCCTTCAACGCCTTGAACACCAGATACTGCAGACGCGTGTCGATCGACAGGCGCAGGTCGCGGCCATCCACCGGCAGGGTCACGGCCTGCACATCTTCGATCACGCGGCCGAGCCGGTCCTTGATGACGCGGCGGCTGCCGGGACGGCCGGACAACTGCTGGTTGAACGTCAGCTCGACGCCCTCCTGCCCCTGATCCTCGACGCTATTGAAACCCACCACGTGAGCCATCACGTCGCCGTCCGGGTAGTAGCGGCGGGTCTCAGGCTGCTGGTGCACGCCGGGCATGCCCAATTGTTTGATCTTGTCGGCCACGTCCATGGAGACCTGGCGCTTCAGGTAGACGAAGTTCTTGTCTTCGTCGACCAGGCGGTGACGCAGGTCAGCCGGCGGCGTTTCCAGCAGCTTCGCCAGCGTGTCCATCTGCGCCGGGGTAGCCTGCTTGGCGTCTTCCGGAATCGCCCAGATGGCGCGCGCCGGCACGCTGGAGGCCAGCACCGCGCCGTTGCGATCCATGATCTTGCCGCGCGTCGCGGCCAGCGTCAGCGTGCGCTCATAGCGCCGCTCGCCCTGCTGCTGCAGGAACTCGGTGGACAGCCCCTGCAGGAACAGGGCGCGGCCGGCCAGCACGGTGAACCCGCCGAACAGCAGGATCAGCACCAGGCGCGCGCGCCAGGTGGGCAATTGCCCGCGCAGCACGGGGTTATCGAAGAAGGGGACGCGTTTCATTGCGCGCCTCCGGTGGCGGAAGCGGGCGGCTGGTTCAAGTACAGCGTGCGATCCGGAACGATGGAGATCATCTTCAGGCCATCGCGCGCGATGGCGTCGACCCGCGCGTTGCGGGCCAGTTCGGCGCGGTCCAGCTGCAGGCGCCGCCAGTTGGTTTCCAGGTCGCGAGCCTGCGCCTGATCACGTCCCAGCTCGATGAAGAGCTGGCGCGACTGATACCGGCTGGTGACCAGGGAAATGGCCGACAGCATCAGCAAAGCCGCAACGATCAGGTTGACGCGACCCATTAGCGGCGCCCTCCCTTGCCGCGACGCGGCGGGGGTGCCAGGTCGCTGCCCGGCAGCGAACCGATCTTCACGAACGCGAAACCGCCCTCGGCGGGCAGCGGCGTCTCGGTACGTTCGGCTACGCGCAAGACGGCGGAACGGGCGCGGGCGTTGGCCGAGACTTCGTCGTCTTCGGCCAGCACGCGGCCCAGGGAGCGCAGGACTGGCTGGGGCATTTCGCTTTCGCGCAGGGGCAGGCGCGCATGCGCGGCGGCCGGACGAGCCGCCGCCGCGATGCACTGCTTGACCATGCGGTCTTCAAGCGAATGAAAGCTGATCACCGCCAACCTCCCTCCCGGGGCGAGCAGGTCTAGAGCTGCCGCGAGGGTGCGCGCGAGCTCTTCGAGTTCCCGATTGATGTAAATCCGTAGAGCTTGAAAGGTGCGTGTGGCCGGATGTTGCCCCTTTTCGCGCGTGCGGACGGCGCTGGCGACGCACTCGGCAAGCTCGAGCGTGGTGCGCAGCGGCCTTGTTGCGCGGCGAGCAGCAATCGCCTTTGCAACCTGAAAAGCAAACCGTTCTTCGCCATAATCCGCTATGACCTCCCGCATCTCATCCACACTGGCTTGCGCCAGCCAATCCGCCACCGTGGGACCACGAGTGGTGTCCATCCGCATATCGAGCGGGCCGTCTCGCATGAACGAGAAACCACGCTCAGCGTCATCGATCTGAGGCGAGGAAACGCCCAGATCCAGCATCACGCCATCGACCTTGCCGATGCCGAGCTGCTCCAATTCTTCGGCCATGGTGGCAAAGCCGCCATGCACCACGGTGACCCTCGGGTCCGCTGCCGCCAGTTGCCTGGCTACGGCGATCGCCTCCGGATCCTTGTCGAACACCACCAGCCTGGCGCTCGGGCCCAGACGGCCAAGCAGTTCGCGGCTGTGCCCGCCACGCCCGAAGGTGCCGTCGACGAAGACGCCGCCTTCCGCCCGCGTAGCCGCAGCCGGCCCGGCCTGCTGATGCGACCGTGCCGCGCCCTTGCCGCCGAAGTCAGGCAGCAATAGCGCGTCCACCGTCGGCTCCAGCAGAACGGGCCGATGTTCGAATTCCATAACTTTTTCAGAACGAAAACTGATTCAACACATCCGGCATACCCTTGGCCAGGTCCTCAGCCTCGCGGCTGGCCAGAGTAGCGGCGTCCCACAGCTCGAAGTGCGCGCCCAGACCGAGCAGCATCACATCGCGCGTCATACCGGAAGCGTTGCGCAGTTCAGGAGCGATCAGGACCCGGCCGGAGCCATCCAGTTCCACGTCCTGAGCGTTGCCCAGCAACAGCCGCTGCAACGCGCGCGCCGTCATGGGAAAGGCGGCAATCTGCTCGCGCTTCTTTTCCCACTCGGGCCGCGGGTAGACCAGCAAGCAGCCGTCAGGGTGGCGTGTCAGGGTCAGCCGGCCATCGGCCTGCGACATGAGCGCGTCACGGTGCCGGGTCGGAATCGAGATCCGTCCCTTGGCATCCAGCGTGAGCGCGCTGCTTCCCTGAAACACCACTTTTACCCCACTTAATTGCACAATCTCCTACTATTTCCCACTCTACGGTATGGGATCGGGGCGGTCAAGCGCGTGGTTGCAATTTTTTCAATCACAACAAGGACTTAGATCAATATGTAAATCCGCAAAAAGAAAAACCTCCCAATAAATCAGGAGGTTGCGGCACTATCTAAAAGTCCTTCTTCAGAAGTGGCGGCTAACAATGCCTTTGCATTGTTTTACGGTCGGTCGTTTGCTCCGGTTGGCAAGGCTTCCAGCCGGGCCCGCCGATTTGAGCGGCCCCAAAAATGGTCCGGCCCGGCCAGCGCGACGCCAGGTTCCAGCCAGGACCAGGCTCGCGTTGCGAATGAGTTGCAAGACGGGTCTATAGGCCGGATTCTGTACACCAGGTTTCCCTGGCGGACGATCATTCCTCTGGACGGATCATTGCTGAGCCGCTCTAGCCATCTACCCGCATGCTTGGACGGGCCGCCCTACGCGGTCCGAAGACCGCACGCATGCCTATTTGATGTTGCTCCGGATAGAGGTTGCCGCGTTTCACCCTGCGATGCCGCCGCCCGTTGCCGGACGGCGCGATACGGAGATGGCCGTATCTGTGCGCGCGATGCACGCCCGCCCCGCAGACTCGTCTCTGTGGCCCTATTCCTCAACCGCGCCCGAAGACGCGGCCGGACGGCCGTTAGCCGTTACCCTGCCCTGTGGAGTCCGGACCTTCCTCGATGGATTCGCATCCACCGCGATCGTCCGACCCGCCTTGCGGTGCGTATTCTATTACACCCGCCAGCTCCGTCCCCGAAGAAGCCGCGACACTAGCCGTGCAAACGGCGTTACGGGGTTCCTGCGACAATACGCCTTGATTCGCTCAGACGCCGCAGACAATACCCATCACATGGCCCTTGCTACTCTCATCACCCTTACCGACATCCAGCTGGCCTATGGCCACCACCCGCTGCTGGACCACGCCGATTTCGCCATCCAGGCCGGCGAGCGCATCGGCCTCATCGGCCGCAATGGCGCCGGCAAGTCCTCGCTGCTGAGACTGCTGGACGGCAGGACCCAGCCCGACGACGGCGACATCGCCCGCAGTTCGGGTCTGCGCGTGGCCACGGTCGAACAGGAACCCGAACTGGACGAAAACGCCACCGTCTTCGATGTGGTCTGCAATGTCGAGGGCGATCATGAAGACTGGCAGCGCCCCTCGCGCGTGCGCTCGGTGCTCGAAAAACTCGGCCTGCCCGCGGACGTACAGATCGCCGGCCTGTCCGGCGGCACCCGCAAGCGCGTCGCGCTGGCGCGCGCCCTGGTCGATGAGCCGGACCTGCTGCTGCTGGACGAACCCACCAACCACCTGGACTTCGAAGGCATCGCCTGGCTGGAAGACATGCTGCGCACCTGGAAAGGCGCCGCCGTCATCATCACCCACGACCGCCGCTTCCTGGACGCAGTGGCTACCCGCATCGTCGAACTCGACCGCGGGCGCCTGCTGAGTTTTCCCGGCAACTTTTCGCAGTGGCAGGAGCGCAAGGCCCAGTGGCTCGAATCCGAGCGCCTGGAACAAGCGCGCTTCGACAAGCTGCTGGCGCAGGAAGAAGTCTGGATCCGTAAGGGCGTCGAGGCCCGCCGCACCCGCAACGAAGGCCGCGTGCGCCGCCTGGAACGGCTGCGGGTCGAACGCGCCGAACGCCGCGAACGCGTCGGCGACGTCTCGCTCGCGCTGGCCGAGGGCCAGCGCTCCGGCAAGCTGGTCGCCGAACTCGACCACGTGAACAAGGCCTTCGGCGACAAGATCGTGGTGGACGACTATTCCACCACCATCCTGCGCGGCGACCGCATCGGCATCATCGGCCCCAACGGCGCCGGCAAGACCACCCTGCTCAAGCTGATCCTGGGCGAGATGCAACCCGACAGCGGCACGACGCGGCTGGGTACCAACGTTGCGGTCGCGTACTTCGACCAGATGCGCGCGCAGTTGGACGAAAACGCCACGCTCGTCGACATCATCAGCCCGGGCAGCGAATGGGTGGAAATCGGCGGCGCCCGCAAGCACGTCATGAGCTACCTCGGGGACTTCCTGTTCTCGCCCGCCCGCGCCGGCTCGCCCGTGCGCAGCCTGTCCGGCGGCGAACGCGCCCGCCTGCTGCTGGCGCGCCTGTTCGCCCGCCCTGCCAACGTGCTGGTGCTGGACGAACCCACCAACGACCTCGACATCGAAACGCTGGAACTGCTGGAAGAATTGCTGCAGGAGTACCAGGGCACGGTGCTGCTGGTCAGCCATGACCGCGCCTTCCTGAACAACGTCGTTACGCAGACCATCGCCTACGAAGGCAATGGCCGCTGGCGCGATTACGTGGGCGGCTACGACGAATGGGTCGCGCAGCGGCCCGCGCCCGCGGCCCCGGCCGAAGACGCAACCCCCGCCGCCCGGCCTGTCGACGATGCCGCCGCGCGCGCGAAGGCCGCCAAGCCCAAACCGGCCAAGTCGGCCAAGATGAACTCCTGGGAACTGCGCGAACTGGAAGGCCTGCCGGACGCCATCGCCGCCCTGGAGGCGCAACAAGCGGAACTTGCCGGCAAGCTCGCCGATGGCAGCCTCTACCGCGACGCGCCCGCCGAAGTCGAACGCATCAACGGCGAACTGGCCAAGCTGGAAAGCGAACTCGAAGAGCGCTTCGCCCGCTGGGAACTGCTGGAAGCGCGCCGCGAAGGCACGCTGTAATCAGCTTGTCTCTATATACATATAGAGGCGCATGAAAAATGCCCCCGAAATCCGGGGGCATTTCTTTTGTTCCAGACCTGCCGGACGGCGCAATTGCCTAGCCCCGCGCGCGCCAGGTCAGCGCTTCACCCGCAGCCAGCGGAACCAGCGTCGTGTTGCCGAACGCGACTTCCTCGGGCACCTGGTAGGCCTCGCGCACCAGCGTCAGCGTGCCGGTGTTGCGCGGCAGGCCGTAGAAGTCCGGGCCATGGAAACTGGCGAAGCCTTCCAGCTTGTCCAGCTTGCCGACCGCGTCGAAGGCGGTGGCGTACAGCTCCATCGCGTGCAATGCCGTGTAGCAGCCGGCGCAACCGCAAGCATGCTCCTTCAACCCGCGCGCGTGCGGCGCGCTGTCGGTGCCCAGGAAAAAGCGCGGGCTGCCACTGGTCGCCGCCTCGACCAGCGCAAGGCGGTGCGTTTCGCGCTTAAGCACCGGCAGACAGTAGAAGTGCGGCCGCACGCCGCCTTGGAAAATCGCATTGCGGTTGTACAGCAGGTGCTGCGGCGTGATCGTGGCTGCGATGGGACCTTCCGCGTCGCGCACGTATTCCGCGCCCTCTTTCGTCGTGATGTGTTCGAACACCACCTTCAAGGCGGGGAAGGCGCGGCGCAGCGGCTTCATCACGCGCTCGACAAAGATTGCTTCGCGGTCGAACAGGTCGATCGACGGATCCGTCACTTCGCCGTGCACCAACAACGGCATGCCGCATTTTTCCAGCGCTTCCAGCGCCTTCGTGCATTTGCCCAGCAGATCGGTCACGCCGGCATCGGAGTTGGTCGTGGCGCCTGCCGGATAAAGTTTCACGGCGTAGACTTGGCCCGACTCGTAGGCGCGGAAAATCTCTTCCGACGTGGTGTTGTCGGTCAGATACAGCGTCATCAAAGGCGTGAAGGCATCGGGATTGCCGCCCGCCTTCTTCAAGGCCTCCAGAATGCGGCCGCGATAGGCCAACGCCTGTTCGGTGGTCGTGACCGGCGGCTTCAGGTTGGGCATGATGATTGCGCGCGCGAACTGGCGCGCGGTATCCGCCACCACCGCCTCGAGGGCAGCGCCGTCGCGCAGATGCAGGTGCCAGTCGTCCGGCCGGGTGATGGTGAGCTGAGTCGTGTTTTGAGTAGACATGGAAAGGCTTCTTAATCTGCCAGCGGCATGCCCCGTTCGGCCAGCGCGCTGAACATCGCGCTGCCCAAGGGGATGACGGCATCGTTGAAATCAAAATGCGAGTTGTGCAGCACGCAGCCGGAATCGGCTCCGCCCTGGCCCAGGCGGAAGTATGCGCCAGGCTTGCTCTGCAACATGAAAGAGAAATCCTCGGAGCCCATCGACGGCGTCAGATCGCGCACGACGTTCTCCTTGCCTATCATCTCGGTGGCGATGTCGGCCACCAGATTGGCGTGCTGCGGCGTGTTCAAGGTCGCAGGGTAGATCCGTTCGTAAGTGACCTCGGCAGTGCCGCCGAAAGCGCCCGCAATCGCGGACACCAACTCGCGCATGCGGGTCTCCACCATTTCCTGGACGGACTTGCGGAACGTGCGCACCGTGCCGACCATTCTCGCTTCGCGCGGAATCACGCTCATGGCGCCGGGATGCCCGGCCTGCAGCGATCCGATGGACACCACCGCCGAATCCAGCGGATTGACGTTGCGCGACACGATGGTCTGCAACGCCGTAATGATCTGCCCTGCGATGGTGACCGGATCGATGGTCTGGTAAGGATGCGCGCCGTGGCCGCCACGTCCTGTGATCAGGATCTCGAAGCGATCGGCCGCGGCCATCATCGGCCCGGGGTTGATGCCTATCGTGCCCGGCTTCAGGCCCGGCCAGTTATGCAGCGCGTAGATCGCGTCGCACGGAAAGGTATCGAACAGGCCATCTTCCAGCATGGCGCGCGCGCCGCCGCGCCCCTCTTCCGCGGGCTGGAAGATCAGAACCGCGGTGCCATCGAAATTGCGCGTCTGCGACAGGTACTTGGCCGCGCCGATCAGTACCGCGGTGTGACCGTCGTGGCCGCAACCGTGCATCAGGCCAGGCTTGGTCGACTTGTGCCCGAAGTCGTTGTCTTCGGTCATGGGCAAGGCGTCCATGTCGGCACGCAGGCCTATCATGCGCCCGCTATCGCAGCGTTTGCCGCGGATGACGCCCACCACGCCAGTCTTGCCGATGCCGCGGTGCACCTCGATCCCCAGCGCCTCCAGCGCGCCCGCCACGATTCCGGAGGTCCGGACTTCCTCGAAGCCCAACTCGGGGTGCGCGTGCAAATCGCGCCGCAGCGCCGTCAATTCGTCATGAAAGAGGCGAATTGATTCCAAAGGAGATCGTGCGTACATAGGAGGTTACAGAATGACGATATAGAGGGGACAGTCTGTGCATTTTAGTTGCTACAGAGGATAAATGCCTTTGTCTTTACGAGAGAGACACGTTATGCTCCGGCCGCAGGACAATTTTTCCAACAGCCAGAGAAGGAGCGCCGCATTATGGCCACAACCTCCAAACCCGCGACCGCGCGCAAGCCGAACGCTGCATTCATGAAGCCCCTGACCCCCAGCGCCGAACTGGCCGCCGTCATCGGCTCGGAAGCCGTGCCGCGTACCGAGGTCACCAAAAAGATCTGGGAATACATCAAGAAGCACAACCTGCAAGATGCCAGCAACAAGCGCAACATCAACGCCGATGCCAAGCTGCGCCCGATCTTCGGCAAAGATCAGGTCACGATGTTCGAACTGACCAAGCTGGTCAACGCACATCTGAAGTAAGCAGGCAAAGGGCGTACCCCGTACGTCCCTGCCTTCATATCGTCGCGACGCCCCGGTTCATTCCTGGGCGAGCTCGCCTCCCCAGCGCAGCTTTCTCTCACCGCGACAGCCTCGCCGCAACCTCGCCGGCACGGCCCGATTCCCCACACCAGCATTCCCCGAAAGCCAAGCCTGGCGCGCCTCTTCAGGCAGTTGGCATGGCTTCCTCACGGTCCCACGGCCAGCATTCGGAAGCAACATGGATTGGCCCATGCGCGATGGCTGCACATGCTGCGGGCCCACGTGTCGAGCGTGAATAATCCTGCACCAGCAGAGGCCTTCGAAACGCTGAATTGCACTCAGCGCTTGTTCGCTGATGCCCGCGCCCGCTGTCCAAGTACGGCGCCAAGATCAAACTCAACAAAGCAAAAGGCCGGCATATGCCGGCCTTCTGTTTGAACGCGAGCCTTCAGGCGTAGGTAGTCGGCGCGGACCCTTCCAGCAACGACAGCCAGCCCTTGATCAGGCGATACAGCACCCAGATCACGGTCGCCGCCAGGCCGATCCAGCCGATGAAGATGAGCGTCGCGATGCCGCTGATGGCCAGCCACAGCAGGGCCCACCAGAAGGTACGCAGCAGCCAGTCGAAATGAGCGGCATAGACGGTACCTGCGGCGTCCGAGCGCTTCAGGTACATCAGCACTACGGCCGCCAGCGTGGCGATGCCCAGGAAACCGCTCGTCAGGAAGCCCAGGGCGTACAAGCCATAGGCAACGTGGGTCAGCGTGCGCAGGTCTAACGTCGTTCCGGGCACGGGGGTCTGGGGATCACTCACGATAACGCTCCAACGAATTGACTCGGTCAATCTTACCGCACAAAGCTACCCCGCCCACGGCCGTTGTTATTTGTGCACATTCAATGCTGGCGCGGCTTGCAGCCTGATTGACGGTCCGCAACCACTCGCCCAAAAGCCCCAGCCGCCCGCAGCCGCGCCGACCGCTTGCTAGCTCATCGCAACAACACCGCAAAAGAAAAACCCCGCAGCGCGAGCTGCGGGGTTCCTGGAATCAAAGCCTGACAATGACCTACTTTCACGGACGTCCGTCCACTATCATCGGCGCAAAGGCGTTTCACTGTCCTGTTCGGGATGGGAAGGAGTGGGACCACCTTGCTATGGTTGTCAGGCGTAACTGCTTGAGTGCCTGCCCTATCGTGGGCAAACGCTCCAATCCTGTAGCGAGACCGATGCGCGTGCCTGGAGCAGATCTCGACAGGCGCCCGCAATGGGCTCTCACAAAGACAAAACCCCACAGGGGTTACCTGTGGGGTTCTGCGGAATAAAAGCTTGACGATGACCTACTTTCACAGACGTCCGTCCACTATCATCGGCGCAAAGTCGTTTCACTGTCCTGTTCGGGATGGGAAGGAGTGGGACCAACTCG